>CACPDB010000001.1 GCA_902632605.1 uncultured SAR86 cluster bacterium
TTGAGACAAAGGAAAATCATCTAAACGAACAAAGCTTAACTGCTGGTATAATAGCTTCTCTAGGTGGGGCAAATATTTTAAGAGTTCATCAAGTTAAAGAAACCGTTAATTTATTGAGAACTATATGGCCAAAATAATAAATGCAAAAAAGAAATTCTTTGGCACTGATGGGATCAGAGGTCCGATTTCTTCTAAAACTAGTCCAGATTTCATTCTGAAACTAGGTTGGGCAGCTGGGGAAGTCTTTAAGGAAAAAGGAATATCATCATTCATCATTGGTAAAGATACAAGAATTTCAGGATATATGTTGGAAGCAGCCCTTCAGGCAGGAATAATTTCTTCAGGCTTGAACGTACGCTTGGTAGGTCCATTGCCAACTCCTGCAATATCTTATTTGGTCAGTACTTTTAAAAGTCAGGGAGGAATCGTCATAAGCGCATCTCACAATTCTTATGAAGACAATGGAATTAAATTTTTTGATGATAAAGGACAGAAAATCTCAGATGAATTGGAACTTTTAATTGAACAAAAAATTTCAGAACCAATCAAAGTTGTTGAGCCGGAAAATTTAGGAAAAGCAGCTAGATTAACTGATGCTAGTGGTCGTTATATCGAATACTGCAAAAACTCCCTGTCTAAAGAAATTAGTTTGAACAATTTAAAAATTGTTATCGATACAGCAAACGGCGCTGCATATGACGTCGCTCCAAAAGTTTTTGGAGAGCTAGGTGCTGACGTAGTTGCAATTTCAGATAATCCGAATGGTTTAAACATTAATCAAAACTGCGGGTCAACGGATTTAAACGTTTTAAAAAAAGCCGTGCTTGACAATAACGCTGATTTTGGAATTGCCTTTGATGGCGATGGAGATAGATTAATCATAGTCGACGCAGAAGCAAAGGCTTTGGATGGAGATGATATTTTATTTTTATTGGCAAAATATAAATTTGAAAATCAGATTATTCTTGGATCTAAAGGAGTTGTTGGAACAGAAATGACAAACAAAGGTCTAGAAAATGCTTTATCTGAAATGGGTATTGAATTAATAAGATCCAAAGTTGGAGATAAATACGTATTGGAAAAGCTTTTAGAACTTGGTTGGCAGCTAGGTGGAGAGCAGTCAGGACATATTATTTGTTTAGACAGCGTTGCAACAGGCGACGCAATTATTGCTGCAATCAAATTTTTTGAAGCTTTTCTTTCGTTTGGAAAACCATTAAACGAAATTCTTGCTTCTTTTAAGAAATATCCGCAAATTCTCACCAATATTGAAGTTGCTAATCCTGAGAGTATTTTGGCAAATAAAAAATTTAAAAATTCTTGTGAAAAAGTCCAAAAAGAAATCTCAGAATTTGACGGTAAAATTTTAGTGAGAAAATCAGGAACCGAGTCTTTATTAAGAATTTTAGTAGAAGCCAAAGACTCTAAAGTAACGGAAATACATAGCAAGCAACTCACTGATCTCGCTAAAGATTTAGCTTAACTACCCATGAAATATCTAATAGCTAACTGGAAAATGAATTCAGTTGATATAGACATTTGGGAACAAGAATTTGTAAACGCTGTTAGTTCTCAAAATAATTTTCCAAAATCTGATGAAGTAAAATTAATAGTCTGTCTAAACTTGTATGATTATGCTGTTTTTTCAGAAAAAATAAAAAATTCAAAAAATGAAATTTTTAATAAAATTTCACTCTTTACCCAAGATGTTTCTCAACATGATGAAGGAGCATTCACAGGACAGATTTCATCTAAATTTTTAAAAAAAGTAGGAGTCGAAGGTTCTATTATCGGTCACTCAGAGTTAAGAGAAAATGGTGATACAGAAAATATTGTTTTTGAAAAAGGTTTTAAATTAAACGAACATGGATTATCAAATATTTTTTGTATTGGAGAAGGGTTGGAAATTCTCGAAAAAAACAAAAAAAAATCTTTCCTATTAAATCAACTGCAGACCTTCTGCAAAGACAACATATCGCCTAGTCTTTTAGCATATGAACCAATATGGGCTATTGGTACTGGAAAAGAAGCAGATTCAGAAAATATTGCTTCAGCAGTATCCA
This sequence comes from uncultured SAR86 cluster bacterium, assembly GCA_902632605.1. Taxonomy (GTDB): domain Bacteria; phylum Pseudomonadota; class Gammaproteobacteria; order Magnimaribacterales; family AG-339-G14; genus MEDG-81. The sequence continues at coordinate 2,064 of CACPDB010000001.1, forward strand.
TTATTTTAGATTTTTTTGAAGATAGGAAGATTGATTGTCCTATTTTGTATGGTGGAAGTGTCTCTGAAACCAATATTGAAGAGATAATTTCTATTCCTGGGGTTGATGGCTGCCTTGTAGGAAATTCTTCGCTTGACGGCGAACAATTTGCTATTATCGCTTCGAAAATTAAATCATGATTACAGTATTTATAGTTTTACAGGTATTGATCGCCATTTCCCTAGTAGTAATAATTTTACTGCAACATGGAAAAGGTGCAGACATTGGTTCCGCTTTTGGAGGTGGAAACAACAATGCGATGTTTGCTCCTGCAGATGCTACCAATATCTTAACTAAAATAACTTGGGGTTTAGTTATTGCTTTTTTTTCAATTACTATTGCAATTTCAGCTTATCAAAAAACTTCCTTAGATTCTGAGTTAGAGGTCTTTAAAAATTCACAGTCTCAGGAAATCATAGAAGAAAAGTCTTTAATTGAAGATCTCCCTGAGTAATTGCCGAAGTGGTGGAATTGGTAGACACGCTATCTTGAGGGGGTAGTGGACTTAGGTCCGTGGAGGTTCAAATCCTCTCTTCGGCACCATTAACTTGACCTATTTAGAACTTAATCCTATACTCGCCAAGCTTTTCGCGGGGTGGAGCAGTCTGGTAGCTCGTCGGGCTCATAACCCGAAGGTCGTAGGTTCAAATCCTGCCCCCGCTACCAATTTAGACAACTATTGACCATTCTTCTCTATACTCCTATACTCGCTGTCAAATTATTGATTTGACTAACTTATTAGTTAAGAATTTTTAATAGGCCCTTTAGGGCCTATTTGTTATGTAAAGGAAAAATGCTAGAACAAAAGATTGCTGAAATTTTAAAAAAGGATATTGAGAGCTTAGGTTGTTTCATTTGGGGAATAGAAATTTCAGGCGGTTCCTTTTCAAAGCATATAGTTATTTACATCGATAAAAAGGATGATTTGATAACTTTAGAAGATTGCGAGAATGTGAATATTCAAGCACGAGAAGTTTTGGATAATTTCTCAGAATTAAATTTTAATTTTAGTTTAGAAATTTCATCACCTGGAATCGATCGAAAGTTTTTCAACATCAATCAGCTTAAAGACTATTTAGGCGAAACAATTAACCTGTCTTGTTTTTTAGATGGAAAAAAATGCAAATTAAAGGGAGAGCTTAGAGAGGTATCTGATGAAGAAATTTCTTTAGTGTCAGAAGGGCAGAATTATCAAATCTTGAAAGGGGATTATTTATCCTCAAATCTATTAGGGGCTACCAATGAATGAAGAAATATTATTAGTTGCAGATTCGGTTTCGAACGAAAAGGATTTACCAAGGGAAACAATCTTTGAAGCTATAGAGTTTGCTTTAGCTAGCGCTGCAAAGAAGAGATACAAAGAAGAGGTAAATATTCTTGTTGATATCGATCAGTCTACTGGAGAATATCAAACTTTTAGATACAAAGATGTTGTAGATTTTGAGAATTATGAGGATAGCGAATTACATATTTTAGTTGACAGTGATTTTGCAGAAGAAAATGATCTTAAAGTTGGCGATAAATTCAAGGAGCAAGTTGAAAACGCTGAATTCGGAAGAATAGCTGCACAAGCTGCGAAACAAGTAATTGTCCAAAAAGTAAGGGACGCTGAAAGATTAGAAATTATTAAAAGGTTTAGACCTTCATTAGGTCAACTTGTATCAGGGTCTGTAAAAAAGGTTACTCGAGAATACATTATTGTTGATCTTGGAGATAATGCAGAAGCTTCATTGCCAAGAAAAGATCTAATCCAAGGAGAAATTTATCGAGTTGGAGACAGAATTAAAGGCATACTTGAAGAAAGTGTTAGAGAGAATAGAGGTCCCCAATTAGTTTTAAGCAGAAGCTCTAAAGAAATGGTATCAGAATTGTTTAAGTTAGAGGTTCCAGAAATTGCAGAAGAAGTAATTGAGATCAGAGCAGTCGCTAGAGAGGCAGGAGCTAGAACGAAAATTGCCGTAAAAACCAATGACGCAAGAATTGATCCTGTAGGAGCTTGCGTAGGCATGAGAGGTTCTAGAGTTCAGGCAGTATCGAACGAGTTAGGCAATGAGAGGATTGATATTGTTGTTTGGGAAGACGATCAAGCAAAGTTGCTTGTAAATACTTTAGCACCTGCAGAAATCCTCTCCATCGTAATGGATGATGAAAATAAATCCATGGAAGTAGTAGTAAAAGATGAAAACCTAGCTCTAGCAATTGGTAAAAGCGGTCAGAACATCCGACTTACTTCGGAACTGTTAGGGTGGCAAATACAAATTAAGGGAGAGTCATCAGGAGAAGAAGACACAGAAATTTCCAAGCTAATTGAATATCTTGGCGTTGACAGAAACTTAGCATCGAAACTAATAGAAAATAATCTTGAAACTGTTCAAAAAATATCCGAATCTAAAATAAAAGATTTTGCTGGCATTGATGGTCTAGAAGAAGAGGTTATTTCAACTCTTATAGAAAGAGCAGAAGAGTCTCTTCTCGAAATTGCTTTATTGGAATTGGATGAAGATGAGGCAGAAGAAGAAACCAAAGAAGCAAGAAAATTAGAATTATCCGATGGTTTTTCTGAGGAAGAACTGGAGACGTTAATTAAAAATGAAATTCTCACGGTTGAGAACTTAGCAGATTTAGCTACAGATGAGTTGACTGAAATCTTTGAAATAGATGAAGAAAGAGCAGCTAAACTTATAATTTCAGCTCGAGAAGAATGGCTAGAAGATTAAATTATGGCAGATATAAATGTTAAACAACTTTCTAAAGCAATAAAAATTGATTTAGATAACTTGTTGGCGCAGATGAAGGCTGCGGGTCTTTCTCATAAATCAGAAAAAGATATTGTTAGTACTGAAGATAAGAAAGTACTATTAAAATTCATCAAAGACAGTAAGAAAGACAGTAAAAAAACAATTTCCTTAAGCAACTCTGCCCAAAAAAAAGCAAAACCAAATTTATCTGTTACAAGAATTAATTCTCCAGATAAAGAAAAAAAGTCAAATGCAAAACAAGACTTTACTGGATCAATTGATTTCGACGAAGCAGAAAGAAAAAGATTAAATGCTCAAAATGAGTCAGCTAAAGAAGAAAAAAAGAAAGCTGAAGCAAAAACAAAAGTTGTTAGAAAAACAAAGCAGGAGCCCCAAAAGAAAATTCCTCAAAACTTAAAAAAAGATAAAAAAACATTTAAAGATAGCTCCAAAGAGGATCAAAGAGAGCAAGAGGGCGAAAAATTTCTAGAAAAAAACTTCGAAAATGTTCAAAAATTTGAAAAACCTCAAGAATTTATCCAAAAAGAAGTAAAAGTTCCTGAAACCATTGTCGTATCGGATCTTGCTAAAGAACTATCTATTAAATCATCGGATTTGATTAAATCATTAATGAATAGCGGCGTTATGGTCACCTTAAATCAAGCTATTGATCAGGAGACAGCTATTTTAGTTGTCGAGGAGTTAGGACACATTGGCATTCCTCAAGAGATTGAATCTGAAGAGGAAAAAATTCTTGAACACATAATTTACGAAGGAGATGAAGAGCTGAGGAATCCTGTAGTTTCAGTTTTAGGACACGTTGACCATGGAAAAACTTCAATACTTGATTTTATTAGAAAATCATCTGTTGCTGATCAGGAAGAAGGGGGAATAACTCAAGGAATTGGGGCTTATCAAGTAGATCGAAATAATCAAACCATTACATTTATCGATACGCCTGGACACGCAGCCTTTTCAGAAATGCGAGCAAGAGGAGCCAACTCCACAGATATCGTTGTCTTAGTTGTTGCTGCAGATGACAGCGTTCAACCTCAAACAGAAGAGGCTTTTAATCATGCAAAAGCTGCAAATGTTCAGGTAATAGTTGCAGTAAATAAAATTGATAAACCCGATTCAGACATAGAGAAGGTAAAAGGAGATCTCTCAAAAATGGGTCTTGTCCCAGAAGATTGGGGCGGCGACACTCAGGTAGTGCCTGTATCAGCAAAAACTGGTGAAGGAATAGATGACCTTATAGAAAATATCACCTTGCTTTCTGAAATGTTGGAATTAAAAACCAATCATGATGGTCCTGCTTCAGGAGTGGTTTTAGAATCTGGGGTCAAAAAAGGTGAGGGAGCTGTTGCGACTCTTCTGGTTCAAAGAGGCACTTTAAATAGTGGAGATTTTGTCTTAATCGGAGACCAATTTAGAAAAATAAGGAGCCTCAAAAACTTTTTAGGAACTCAAATTAAAACTTCCCCTCCATCATCTCCTGTTGCAATCTCTGGGCTTGAATATCCTCCTAATGCTGGACAAGAGTTCATGGTTGTTAAAGACGAAAAAGCTGCGAAAAGTTTATCTGAAGAGAGAGCCAGCAAAAGTAGAGATAATAGATTGGCTAAAAAGGGAGTGGTCAGCTTAGATGGTATTTTTGCAGGCGCCGGAGATTCAGCAAAACCTTCAGTAAATTTAATCATTAAAACAGATACAAATGGTTCTGCAGAAGCAATTGCAGGTGCCATAAATAATCTTAAAGTGGAAGAAGCAAAGATAAAAATAGTCTTAGACGGCGTCGGTCCAGTTTCAGTAAATGATGTAAATTTAGCTGTCGCTTCAGAAGCCGTTATTCTCGGATTTAATGTAAGGTCTGATGCAGCAGCAGAAACGCTTGCAGAAACCGAAGAGATAAAAATTCAATATTTTGGAATAATTTATGACTTACTTGATGCTGTAAAAGAAATAATTGAAGGTTCTCTTGAACCCGAAATAAAAGAGGTTACAGTTGGAATTGCAGAAGTTAAGGATACCTTTAAATCGCCAAAATTTGGCTTGATAGCTGGTTCAATTGTAATAGAAGGAGCAGTGATAAAAAATCTGCCAATTCGAGTTCTTAGAGATAACATTGTTATTCATGAGGGTAAGCTCGATTCTTTAAGAAGGTTTAAAGATGAGGCAAGTGAAGTAAAAAGTGGAACAGAATGTGGAATTGGTATCGAAAATTACAACGATGTGAAAGTTGGAGATAAAATAGAAGTTTTCGAAAGAACGGAAACTGCTAGAAAAATTTAATTGTTTAGTTCAAAACCCTATAAAAGAGCTCAAAGAGTTTCAGACAATATCAGACGAGAAATAGCTAATATTTTTAGCTTTGAGATTAGTGATCCAAGACTTAAGGGGCTCACAGTCACTGAAGTCAAGTTAAGTGATGACTTATCGTCTGCAAAAATATTTCTTTCAAACTATTTAAATCAAGCTTTAAATGAAGATCAGGATAGCTTTTCTAAGGCTTTGGAAAATTCAAAACCATTTGTAAAAAAAAAGTTGGGTCAAAACATTAAATTAAAAAAAATGCCTGAACTTCTGTTTTTTATTGATCAACAGGATAACCCAATTTGATTTCTGGATTGTTAGTCTTAAATAAACCTTCTGGAATTTCTTCAGGAGAATTTATTAGAAAGTTAAAACCTTTTCTTGATAATTCTAAAATCGGACATTCTGGTACTCTCGATCCTTTAGCTAGTGGCGTAATTCTTGCTTGTCTGGGTCAGATGACTCGATTCACAAATTTTTTAGCAAACGAAAGAAAGACATATATCGCGGAAATGATGTTTGGTATTCAGACTGACACTGGTGATTTAGACGGAAAAATTGAAAGAGAAAATAAAAAAATACCAACAAAAAATGACTTCAATAAAATTAAAAATAAATTTATCGGTAGCTCGAATCAAGAAGCTCCTAAATACTCTTCTCTAAAATATAAAGGGAAGCCTATGTATCACTATGCTAGGAAGAATAAAGAAGTTCCAAAAAAAATAAGGGAGATAGAAATTTATAAATTAGATTTAATTTCAGTTGATCAGAACAAGTTCAAGTTTTTAGTTGAGTGCGGAAAAGGAACCTATGTAAGATCTCTTGTTAAAGATCTAGCAAAGGATTTAGATTGTGTTGCAGTGTTATCTAATTTACAAAGAACCATTTCTGCAGATCATGAGATTAGTGAAGCCCATGAGATTGAATCGATAAATGGGGAAAATATTAAAAGTAAAATAATTCAAATGGGGGATGCACTTAGAAGCTTAGATAAGCTACAATGCGCCACAGAAATAATAGATAGGATAAAAAAAGGCCAAAAAATATATTTGAAAGAGGCCGAAATAAAAAGCAAATACCTGAGATTGTTTGACGAAAAAAATAAATTCATTGGAATTTTAAAAAACATTAACGGTTTAGTTTCACCCAAAAGGTTAATATCTATAGAAAATTAAATAACTAAGGAGGAAGTTCTTGAGTTTAGAAACAAAAACAAAGGAAGAGATTATTTCAAAGTTTGCTCAATCTAAGGGAGACACAGGTTCGCCAGAAGTTCAAATAGCTTTGTTAACGGCAAATATCGAGTCTTTACAAGCTCATTTCAAAGACCATGCTAAAGATCATCACTCTAGGCAAGGACTTATAAGGATGGTTAATACAAGGCGCAAGCTTTTGGATTATTTGAAGAAAAAAGATTCTAAAAGATACAGTTCTATTCTCTCAGAATTAAACCTCAGAAAGTAACTTAGAGTTACATAAATTAAGGAAAATAAATGAATGATATGAAAGTTATATCTTGCACTAGAGAAATTGCAGGAAGAAATGTTACGTTGGAAACAGGCAAGGTTGCTAGGCAAGCAACCGGATCGGTTATTGCTTCTTCTGGAGACACTAAAGTTTTGGTAACTGTAGTCGCTGGACAGGACAAATCCGATCAAGGATTTTTCCCTCTTACTGTAAATTACATTGAAAAATTTTATGCTTCAGGAAAAATCCCAGGAAGCTTTTTTAGAAGAGAAGGGAGACCTTCTGAAAAAGAAGTTCTTACTTCAAGACTAATAGATAGGCCCATTAGACCTCTATTCCCAAAAGGCTTTGGTAGGGAAGTGCAGATCATTTCTACGGTCTTATCAATGGACAAAAACGATGATGCAGATGTTATCTCTATTATAGGTGCATCAGCTGCACTTCAACTCTCGGGACTTCCTTTTCAAGGTCCTCTATCTGCGGCAAAAGTTGGTTTCATAGATGGGAATTATGTTCTAAACCCATCCTTAGAAGATTTAGAAAATTCTTCTCTAAATATGATGGTGGCGGGCTCGCAAGACGCGATATTCATGGTGGAATCTGAAGCAAAAGAGCTTTCAGAAGATCAAATGCTGGGCGCCATTCTTTTTGCTCAAGCTGAAATGCAACCTAGTTTAGAGCTAATAGAAGAATTAGTTTCACAAGCTTCAATTTCTCCGATTGAATATGAGGCCAAGGAAGAAGACACTGAAACAAAAGAAAAAGTTAAAAGTCTAATTTCTGAGGAATTATCCGAAGCTTATCAAATAGCAGAAAAGGCAAGTAGACAAGAAAAAATTGCCGAATTGAGAGAAAAAGTTAAATCATCTTTTGAAGATCCTGAAGATGAAAAAATCGATGAGGCTATAAGTCAATTTAAATCTTTAGAATCTGAGATTGTCAGATCAAGATTGTTATCCGGAGAATCAAGAATTGATGGAAGAGATTTAGATACAGTCAGACCTATATCTATCGAGGTAGGAGTTTTACCACAAGCTCATGGTTCTGCATTATTTACTAGGGGTGAAACTCAATCTATTTCTGTAGCAACTATGGATTCATTGAAACTCTCTCAATTAATTGATTCATTGCATGGAGACTTAAAGGATCCTTTTATGCTGCATTATAATTTTCCTCCTTTCTCTGTCGGAGAAGCAGGAATGGTTGGAAGTCCAAAAAGAAGAGAAATTGGTCATGGGAAACTTGCAAGAAGAGCTTTAGAAGCAGTCCTGCCTAACCCAGCAGATTTTGAATATGCAATAAGAGTTGTATCAGAAATTACTGAGTCTAATGGTTCGAGTTCTATGGCTACAGTTTGTGCTTCAAGTTTAGCAATGATGGATGCTGGAATTCCATTAAAAAAACCCGTAGCAGGAGTTGCTATGGGATTGGTAAAAACTGATGATCAACACTGTGTCATAACCGATATCTTAGGAGACGAAGATCATCTTGGAGATATGGATTTCAAAGTAGCAGGAACTGATGATGGAGTAACTGCTTTGCAAATGGATATTAAAATTGCTGGGATAAACGAACAAATTCTTGAAGATGCTCTCAATAAAGCTCACACAGCAAGAAATCACATTTTAGGGGAAATGAATAAAGTTTTATCTGAAAGTAGGTCTGAATTGTCTCCTCTTGCTCCTCAAGCAATCGAGCTCAAAATTCCAAAAAATAAAATTGGTGAAGTCATTGGTAAAGGCGGGGCAAACATAAAGAAACTTACCGAGGAAACCAATACAAATATAGATATCTCTGATAACGGGTCCGTGAAAATTTATGGTCGCAGTAAGGAAGAACGAGAAGATGCTTTACAAAAAATCGAGTTTATTACTTCTGATCCTGAAGTAGGATTGGTGACTTTAGGAACCGTAGAAAAAATAGTAGATTTTGGTGCTTTTGTGTCTTTTGATAATGGAAGAGAAGGTTTAGTACATATTTCAGAAATTTCCGAAGAGAGGGTAAAAAACATTGCTGATTACCTAGTTGAAGGAGAAGAAGTTGAAATCAAAGTTATCGGAATAGATGACAGAGGAAAAGTAAAACTCTCAATGAAAGAAGTATCATCTGAATAAAAATTCTGTTTTAATTAAATTAGAAATTTGATAAATTAATGCCCTTGGGAGATAGAATGACCTTTCTAAAAAAAGCTAATCAAAAGTACCTATTTTATGGCTTTATAGCTTTATTTTTAATTGGCTGTGCCAACCCTGTATGGTGGTACAGAAGTCCTACATCCGACTATACCCATTTTGATTTTGACCCAACAGAGCTCAATTGTATTGAGTTAACAGAGCAAGTAATAAGAGTTTCAGCAATTATTTCCGATTTAGCTGCAAAATTAACAGAGCAGGCTGACAGAGATACAGGCTATGCTTCTTTTGGCTTCGAAACAAATAATCCGAGAACAGGTCAAAACTTTTTTGGCTTTAGATCTACCGCTGTAGACCCCAAAGTAGTTGAATATAAAGAAACCCTTGCAGTTTTAGAAGAAATGCAAACTTTACTTATTGATAACTGCGCCCCAGACCAAGTAAATCCTTAATTTTTTAGTTTATTGGTGGCTATGGGTAGACTTGAACTACCGACCTCAGCATTATGAATGCTGCGCTCTAACCAGCTGAGCTACATAGCCAAAAAATCGATTCTCTTTGTAGTTAGACTAATTGTCAAGATTCTAAACATTAAATCTAAATAAAATTATATCGCCGTCTTTAACTTCGTAATCTGATCCTTCAGATCGCCATTTTCCTTGTGCTTTTGCACCTTGCTCTCCATCAAACTCAATAAAATCCTTAAAAGATACAGTTTCGGCTCGAATGAATCCTTTTTTGAAATCAGTATGGATTACTCCCGCAGCATCCGGTGCTTTGGTTCCATTTTTTATTACCCAAGCTCTAGATTCTGATTGACCTGATGTAAAGAAAGTTTGTAATCCTAAAGTTCTAAAAGCAGTTTTTATTAATTTATTAAGACCTGGCTCTTCTAAACCTACAAGATCTATTAATTCCTGCCTACTTTCATTTTCAAGTTCGCTTATTTCAAATTCTATTTGATTACACATTTCAATTAATTGTGAGCCATTTGATTGTGCTTTTTCTCTTAATTTTTTAAGACCATCGGTTTCTTCCATATCCTCATTCAAGTTTGCAACAAAGATGACTGGTTTTGCAGATAGCAGGCCAACTTCACTTACAAAAGTTTTATGTTCGTCATCTTGTAAATATTCAAAAAGTGAATCTCCTTTTTTGAGAATGGTTAAAATATCTTCTATTCTAGAAAGATCTTTTAATAAATCCTTATCTCCACTTTTTGCTTTTCTTACAATTCTTTCTTTTGTTTTTTCTAGAGATTCTATATCTGACAAGATCAATTCCATTTCTATGATTTCAACATCTGAAATTGGATCTACTTTTTCATTTACATGAGTAACCTCATTATCCTCAAAGCACCTAACAACATGAATAATTGTTTGAGTCTCTCTTATGTGACCTAAAAACTTATTTCCTAAACCTTCTCCTTTGGAAGCGCCTTCAACTAAACCGGCAATATCAACAAATTCAACAGTGGCAGGAATCACTTTTTCAGATTTAGATATTTTTGATATTTTATCCAGTCTTTCATCAGGTAATTCAACTATTCCATGATTAGGTTCAATCGTACAAAAAGGAAAGTTTTCTGCAGCAATTTTTGAGGCAGTAAGGGCATTAAATAGAGTTGATTTACCAACATTAGGCAAGCCAACTATTCCACATTTTAAAGACATTAGTTGTTTAGTTTATTTAAGGCTGTATCCCAATCCTCTTGAAATAAAAATTCCATCACGGAAAGACCTTTATCTATACATTGCAGGCGATCAATCTTTTCCTCTTTTTTTCCTTTCTGAATCACGTACTTATTTACTTTTTTCTTATCACCTGGGTGATCAATTCCAATTCTAATTCTTTTAAATTCTTGTGAACCTAGATTTTCAAAAATACTTTTCAAACCATTGTGACCTCCATGTCCTCCGCCTGCCTTTAATTTTATTACCCCAGACTTCAAGTCAAGATCATCATGAATGACAATAATATTTTCTATATTCGTATTAAATTTATTTTTTAATAACTTTAAAGCTGCACCGCTATGATTCATAAAAATGGTGGGAATTGCAAAAATAACTTTTTTATCTTGGATAACTACTTCTGCCAACAAGGATTTCAAAGTTTTCTTTTCTTTTAAATCAAAAGAATATTTTTTTTGAGCTTCAAGGATAAAGTCTGTTCCAACATTATGCCTTGTATTGGAATATCTTGAACCTGGATTACCTAGGCCAACGACTAGAAAAGAACTCATGAAAACTCACGAAAGTTAGTCTTTAGATTCTTCCTCAGAGCTACTCTCATCTGCAGCATCTTTAGTTTCAGACACCTCATCCGTAGACTCTTCAGACTCGTCTTGTTCGCCCTCGGAAGGTTCATCTTCAATATCAAGAGCAGCTCGAGTAACGTTCACACTAGCAACTGGTTGGTCTTGGTTGTTAAGAATGTTAGTACTTAGGGAAACTCCTTCAGGAAGGATAATTTGAGACTGCATAACGTTTGAACCTATTTCTAGCTCTTTCATATCAATCTCAATAAATTCTGGAAGATTTTGAGCATTACAAGTCAGTTCAATTTCATTTTTGAGATGTGAAATCATCCCACCTTGCTGTTTCACTCCGATACAAATCTCTTCATTAATAAATTTTAGAGGCACATTAATCGTGATGTTAGTCTTTTCGCTAACGGCTTGAAAATCGACATGGATTGGTCTGTCATTCGAAGGGTTTACCTGAACCTCTTTTAAGATGACTTTTACAGCACCATCATCTTGATTCAACTCGATCACTTGAGAAAAAATACTAGGATTTTCAAGAATTTTTACTAAATCTTTTTCTAAAATTTTAACCAGTTTAGGATCCTTTTCCTGACCATAAACAATTGCGGGAATCTCTCCTGATTTTCTTAGTATTTTTGCTGAAATATTATTTTCTCTTATTTCGGCAGATATAGATGTTGATTCACTCATTTTTATAGAAACATTTGACTAATGGACTCTTCTTTATTAACTCTATTTATAGCCTCAGCTATAGTTTTATCCATAGAAATGGTTTTAATCTTTTTAGATGACGAAGCCATTTCTGAAAGCGGAATTGTATCAGTAACTATTAATTCGTCTAGTCTTGAATTACTAATATTTTCTAAAGCATCTCCAGAAAGAACAGCATGAGTAGCGTAACTTACTACCTTTTTAGCACCTGATTCCTTAAGGGCTTCAGAAGCATTACAAATTGTTCCAGCTGTATCGATAATATCGTCTACAAGAATACATGTTTTGCCTTTCACATCTCCAATAACATTCATGACCTGGGATTGATTTTCCTTTTCTCTTCTTTTATCAATAATTGCTAAATCAGCATCATCTAAAAACTTAGCTAATGCTCTTGCCCTTACTACTCCTCCAACATCGGGAGAAACCACCATTTGATTTTCATATTTTGTCTTAACGATGTGATCGAAAATTACGCTTGTTCCATAAACATTATCAACTGGAATATTGAAGAAGCCTTGAATTTGATCAGAGTGCAGTTCGATAGTAAGGACTCTGTTGGCACCGGCACTTTGCAACATATCAGCAACTAATTTTGCACTTATCGGAACTCTTTCGGATCTAACTCTTCGATCTTGTCGAGCATATCCAAAATAAGGTATCACTGCTGTAATTCTTGATGCCGAAGCTCGTCTCAAAGCATCAATCATGATGATCAATTCCATTAAATTATCATTCGCTGGAAAACAAGTTGACTGAACTATGAAAACATCCTTTCCCCTAACATTTTCTTCAATTTTGATATTCATCTCTTGATCACTAAATCTTCCCACAGTAGCTTTTCCAAGTGGTTTATTGAGTTTTTTAACGATTTTAGTTGCTAAGCCAGGATTAGAATTTCCGGAGAAAATGACTAAGTTGTTTTTAGAATTCATTTTTATTTTTGGCTGGGGTGGATGGATTCGAACCATCGCATGGCGGCATCAAAAGCCGCTGCCTTACCGCTTGGCTACACCCCAGAATTAAGCAGTTCATTTAATAAAGGCGATTTGTTAATAGTATTAGTAATAACATATGCTAATTTTTTTGGTGCATTATCCATTATTTCCTTTCCCTCTTCAAAAGAATTAATTTTAGTGAATATACTACTTCCTGTTCCAGAGATATTTACTTCTTTATTCTTACTTAAAAAGTCATATGCTTCTCTGACCTGCGGATAATTAAACAAAACCCACTCTTCAAAAAAGTTTCCCTTTAATCTTTCTCTTTTATTTAAAATTTCCTCTAATGTTACAGCGTTATAAGCATCTTTTGTGGATATTGAACATTCAGGAAATAGAATCATGACTAGATTCTCTGGAAATTCTTCAGGCTTAATTATCTCTCCTATTCCCGAGACTCTTCCGGAGAGACCTTTTAAAAAAAACGGTATATCTGATCCTATAGATTTGCCTAGGTCTATTAAATCATCTAAGGATAAATTGAGTTTTGCAAGACTATTTACTGCTAGCATTGCAGTTGCCGCGTTGGAACTTCCGCCCCCAAGTCCAGAACCGAGAGGAATGTTTTTCTCAATTTTTACGGAATAATTAAGTTCGGTATCGCAAAAGGACTCAATTTTTTTCAAAGCTTGAGTAACTAAATTTTCTTGTTGAGATAGCTGAATTTTTTTTGTTGAAACTGAAAGCCTATTTGAAGAACAAATCTCAATTTTGTCTCCCCAGTTTAGAAATTGAAAATCTGAATCTATATCATGGAAGCCATCCGATCTCTTTCTAATTATTTTCAAAGACAAATTTATTTTTGCTGGAGAACTAAATATCATTGAGTTTCATTGACAATCTAAATTTTTGAAAATTTCCTTGAATAATTAGACCTGTTTTATTGGATAAATGCTTTTTTAGTTTAAGGTTTTGTAATGAAAAATTCTGGCATTCGATATTTTTACATTTGAAGAAGAACCATTTAAGAAATAACTTCAAATCAGATTCTTTCATGATGTTTTCATATTTAAAGTTAGTTTTTATTTCTTCATCTTTAAACGAAATTTTAAAGTCTTTACTCAAACCATCTAAATTCAATTTAATTATTTTTTCATCGTCACTTACATTTATGATTCCTGAGAAATATTCAGAATTTGAAGCAAGTGAAAACTTTCCTTTTTTTAAAAAATTATCCTCTTTGATTTCGATTGATGCACAAGAAACGAAAAAAAAAATTAAAAAAAGATAATAAGCTAAAAATGATTTTTTCATATGTAAGCAGTCTAGATACTATAATAGTTTTTATGCTGGATTCGGTAAAAAAGAAACTGGAAGAAATTCAAATTAAATTTTCCCAAATGGAATCTGAGCTCTCAAAGCCAGAAACAATAGAAAATCAAACCAAGTTTACGTCTATTTCAAAAGAATATTCAAACTTGAAACCTATCGTTGATAGCTTTAGCGAATTTAAATCTGTTGAAGAAAATATTGATGAATCAAATCAACTTTTGAATGATTCGGATAGTGAAATTAGAGCTTTAGCACAAGAAGAAATAGAAAGTCTCAAAAATAAAAAAGACTCGTTAGAAGAAAATTTAAAAAAAATGCTGTTACCAAAAGATCCAAATGACGAAAAAAATGCATTTATAGAAATTCGAGCTGGTACAGGAGGCGATGAAGCAGGACTTTTTACTGGCGACTTATTTAGGATGTTTTCCAGACTATCAGAAAGACGCAAATGGCAAATAGAAATCATAAGCTCTAGAGAGAGCGAAAAAGGAGGTTTCAAAGAAATAGTATCTAAAATTACTGGAAAAGGTGCTTATGGTTTTCTCAAATATGAATCTGGAATACACAGGGTTCAAAGGGTTCCAGAAACGGAATCACAGGGCAGAATTCATACTTCAGCATGTTCAGTAGCCATCCTGCCAGAGGCAGACGAACAGGAAAACATAAACATCGATAAGTCAGAAATTAGAGTTGATACTTTTCGAGCATCTGGCGCCGGAGGACAACACGTCAACAAAACTGATTCAGCAGTAAGACTGACACACATTCCATCTGGAATTGTTGTTGAGTGTCAGGATGGAAGATCGCAACATAAGAATAAAGAGAAAGCCATGTCTTTACTTCAAAGTAAATTGAATGAAGCGGCTTTAGAAGAACAAGCTAAAGAATTAGACTCTCAAAGAAAGATCATGGTTGGAAGTGGTGATAGATCAGAAAAAATTAGAACTTATAACTTTCCTCAAAGCAGAGTTACTGATCACAGAATAGAATTTTCTGTACATAATTTGGAAGAATTTTTAGATGGCGATATGGAAATTATGCTATCAGCCCTTACGGAAGAGAATGAAGCAAAAAAACTTATTAACTTAGAAAATGAACCTACCTGATGCTTCTTAAGGATAAATTAATAGAAACCAAAAACAAAATTGATAGTCCTGATGCTGAAATTATTTTTCAACATGTTCTTAAAATAGATAAAGCAAAAATTTATTCAGATATTAAAAAAGAAATTAATAAAAAAGATTTAAGCTCCATTAATCTGATGGTCGAAGAGAGATTAAAAGGGAAACCACTTGCCTATTTAATCGGCAGGAAAGGTTTTTGGAAAAATAATTTTATTGTTACTCCAGATGTTCTTGTTCCGCGTCCAGAAACTGAAACATTGGTAGAAGCAGTTCTCAATGAAAATCTTCAAGGCAAAACTCTTCTTGAGCTTGGAACAGGGTCTGGAGTGATTGCTATATCCATCGCTCAAGAAAATAGAGATTGTCTTATTTTTGCAACAGATATTTCTATTAAAAGTATCTTGGTGGCAAAACAAAATGCGGAGAGGTTTTGCTGTGAAAACATAATTTTTTTAAATCATAATTGGAATAACGAATGGCTTTTTCCTCAGGTAGATTATCTAATTTCTAATCCTCCATATGTAGACAAAGAGGCAACTACCGGAAAAGAAGAAGGGATCTGGTATGAACCAGAAAAAGCTTTATTTTCAAAAGATAAAGGCCTATCTGACTTAAAATTAATTTTATCTAAAGGAAAAAATTTTTTAAATGAAAATGGTAAAGTTTATTTAGAACATGCTCCTGATCAATACGAAGAATTAAATAAATTTGCTGTGCAAAATGGGTACCTTAATTTTTCAAATTTAAATGATTTGAATGGTGATAAAAGAGTTTCGATTTATCAATGTTAAAAGAAGAATTATTAAGATATAGCAGGCATATTATGTTGCCTGAAATAGACATTGAAGGGCAGGAAAAAATTAATAATATGTCATTGGCATTTATAGGCATGGGTGGCTTAGGATGCTCTGCCTCTCTTTATTCAGCTTTATCTGGATTTGGTAAAATCAAAATAATAGACTTTGACCTTATAGAAGCTTCAAACTTACAAAGGCAAATTCTGTTTGATGAAAATGACTTATCAAAAAACAAAGCTACTATCTCAGTAAAAAAATTATCTCAATTAAATCCTTTTGTTGAACTAACAGGATTAGAGGAAAAAGTTGATTCTAAAAACATCGAATTACTCCTGAAGGATTCAGAAATAATTCTTGATTGCTCTGACAATTTTGAAACAAGAAAAATTGTAAATAGATATTGCGTAAAACATAACAAAATTCTTATTTCTGGCTCTTCTATGGCTTGGAAAGGACAATTGGGCTGCTTTGATTTAAGAAATATTATGAATTCCTGTTATGAGTGCTTATTTGAAGACCTTGAGAACGAAGATTTATCCTGCAGAGAGTCTGCAATTGCGTCTCCGTTAGTTGGAGCCATAGGCTCTTTAATGGCAATTGAAGTGATAAAAGCGACTATAGAAAAAAATTTTGAATCATATTTTATGGTTTTTGATTCGTTGAAAGGAATTTTTAAAAAAGTCGATATCCATAAAAATCCAGAATGTAGGATCTGTAGAATCTAAATTATGTTCAAAGGTTATATAGAAGGTTATTATTCTCGCAGGTTAGCAATTGACGCCTTTAAAGACTTAAAAGCACCAATTTCTCATTATTTTTATGGACCAAAAGAAGATATTTATCTACGGCATCGATGGAAAGAGCTTGATAAAAATCTTAATAGAAGAATTCTTCCAAAAAAAATCAAGCAAGTATATTGCGTTTCTCCCACTTCAGAATTTTTTAAAGACAGTAAAAAAAACTTAAGTCTTTTGAAAAGAAAATTATCCCATGCTCTTGAGAAAGTAGGCTTTGATGAAATAGCAATTTTCTTCGACGATATTGATATTACTAATTTTGGTCAGGAAGCCGCTGACAAAGATTTAGGAAAAAAGCATGCTGAAGTTTTAAATGAAGTTTCTATGCATTTTCCAAAACAAAAAAATATATGGTTTTGTCCATCAATTTATAATCTATCTTTATCAAAAGGGATATTTGATGAAGGATATTTAGGCGGACTGAAAGAAAATTTAAATGAGCGCATAGTTATTTTTTGGACAGGAGACAATGTCATAAGTGAAAGGATTGATAATTTATCTCTCAAGTTTATTCAAGGTTATTTTAAAAATCCTATAGCCATCTGGGATAATTTTTACGCAAATGATTATTGTCCAAATAGATTATTTCTAGGTCCCTTAAAGGGAAGATCTTTAAACAAATCAATAATTGGACATTTTCTCAATGGGACTGGTTTAAAGGAAACAGATAAATTTTTATTAAATTATTTATACAATCCAAGACAGAAAGTTCCATATTTACCAAAAGAATTAAAACCAATCTTCTCTAATCCATTTAGGAAGTTAAACGAAAAGGAATTACAGAGCGCTATAAATATTAGTAATAAATCAATTCGATTTATATTTGAAAATCCACTTGATGAAATTTTATTGGAATGGAAACCATTTTTAATGTCTTCTCTAAACGATATAAAACTTTTTCATTTGCAATCAAAAAAAGAGGTTGAAGGATTTCTTGAGCGAAGATATTCTCCTTTATTCAAAAAGGGTTTAACAAAAAAAAGGTGAAATTATGTTAGGGAATATGATGAATGAACAACTTCTAATTTCAGGAGTTTTAGAACATGCTATAAAAAATAACGCCAATACCGAAATAGTAAGCAACACTGTAGAAGGAGGCATACATAGATATACCATTAAAGATTCTGCAAAAAGATCAAAGAAATTGGCCAATGCTTTGCTTAATTTAAGTATTAAAGAGGGGGATATAATTGCCACAATGGCAGTAAACAGTTATCGCCATTTAGAACTTTATTTTGGCATTTCTGGATTGGGAGCTGTTCTCCATACTCTTAATCCAAGATTGTTTCCAGATGACATTAAATACATTGTTAATCATGCCGAAGATAAATACATCTTCGTTGATGCGCCTTTTATACCAATCATAGAAAATGTCATCTCTGACCTTAAAACAGTCAAAGGAATTGTGGTACTTACTGATAAGGAGCACATGCCATCTTCATCAATTAAAAATCTCATGTGTTATGAAGATCTTATTGCTAATGAATCTGAAGAAATAGTTTGGCCTGAGTTTGATGAGAATACAGCATCATCATTGTGTTACACATCTGGTACAACTGGAAATCCTAAGGGAGTTTTATATTCTCACAGATCTACAGTTTTGCATGCTTGGTATGCTACTGCTGGAAATGCAATGAATTTAACTTCTGAAACTGTTTTACTTCCTGTAGTGCCGATGTTTCATGTTAATGCTTGGGGAATTCCATATGCCTCATTTATGTACGGTGCCAAAATGGTTTTTCCAGGTCCCTTCACTGATGGCGAATCAATTTGTAATTTAATTACCTCTGAAAAAGTAAATCAACTTATGGGAGTTCCTACGGTATGGCTTGACTTACTTAATTACACTGAAAAGAACAATATCAAACTTGAGTCTGTAAATAGTGTTTTGGTTGGCGGTTCTGCAGCTCCAAAAGCTATGATTAAGGCCTTTCAAGAGAAACATGATTGTTTTTTACTTCATGGTTGGGGTATGACAGAAATGAGTCCGCTTGGGACACTTAATTCCTTTACTCCAGAGATGGATGGCATGGACCTTGAAGAAAGGTATGAAATTCAAACAAGCCAAGGCAGAGCAGTTTACGGTTGTTCAATGAAAATAATAAATGATGAAGGTAAGATTCTTCCTAATGATGGAAAAACGTTTGGGAGACTTATGGTCAAAGGACCTGCAATTATTGAACGTTACTTTAAATCTAATGAGACTGCCCTAGAAGATGGTTGGTTTGATACAGGAGACGTTGCAACAATAGATACTCATGGCTACATGAGAATAGTTGATAGAAGCAAAGATGTTATTAAATCTGGAGGAGAGTGGATTAGTTCTATTGATCTAGAAAATACGGCAGTTGGACATCCGGGAGTAGCAGAGGCATGTGTTGTTGGAGTTGCTCATGCTAAATGGGATGAAAGACCTTTATTGTTTATTGTTAAAAATGGTTTGGAAGAATGTGATAAAGATTCAGTATTGGATTACCTTTCTGATAAAGTAGCTAAGTGGTGGCTTCCTGATGATGTTATCTTTATAGATGAACTTCCTCACGGAGCAACAGGAAAACTTCTTAAGACAGGTTTGCGAGAAGATTACAAAAATCATTTAATAAAATAAAAAAGGAGAAAATAATGGCTGGATTAGTACCTGCAGATACTTTAAAGGATTACATTGGTAAAGATATGGGAGCTTCCGATTGGCTAAAAGTCGATCAAGATAGAATAAATCAATTTGCTGATGCAACGAATGACCATCAATTTATTCATATCGATTCAGAAAAAGCTACACCGCTTTTTGGCTCAACAATAGCCCATGGATTCTTATCCCTCTCGTTAATGGCTGGGTTGCCAGCTCCTCAAGTTGCTCCCGAGGGCATGACCATGGTTTTTAATTATGGACTTGATAAAGTTCGATTTTTAACTCCTGTTAATGTGGGTTCAAAAGTCAGGACTAAATCAACACTTTTATCTGTAGATGATAAAGGTGACGGAAGATATCTTTTGAAATATGAAGTTGTAATGGAGATAGAAGGTCAAGAAAAACCTGCTTATGTAGCCGAGTCTTTATCTATGTTCATTACTTAGATAATTTATCCTTTAAAAGTTTATTTACAACTTGTGGGCTTGCACTGCCCGAAGTTTTTTTCATAACTTGACCAACAAAAAAGCCTTGCAACCTATCTTTGCCTGATTTTAGCTGCTCAAATTGTTTTGGATTTTCAGAAATCACTTCATCAAGGATTTTTTCTATTTCATCATCATTAGAAATTTGTTCTAAACCTTCTTTCTGAATGAGCTCTTGTATTTCTCCTCCTTCACTCCATATAATCTCAAGAAGTTTTTTTGCAGAGGGGCCAGAAATTTTTTGGTCTTCAATATTTTGAATTATCTCTGCAATATGCTTTGGATTTACTTTAGATTCAGAAATGTTTGTGTCATTTTTATTAAGAAGGGCAAATAAGTCTCCAGTGATCCAATTTACAGCATTTTTAGGAGAAACTTTATAAGACAATACTTCTTCAAAAAAGGACGCAGTTTCTTTATTTATTGTCACAAGTTCAGCATTGTCATCTGATAGTTCGTAAGAGTTCATGAACCTTTCTTTCATAATTTCTGGCAATTCAGGAAGATTTTTTCTCACATCATTAATTTGATCCTTTGAAATCTTTATAGGAATTAAATCTGGTTCTGGAAAATAGCGGTAGTCATTAGCTTCCTCTTTTGAGCGCATGGATCGCGTAAGATTTTTTTTAGAATCATATAATCTTGTTTCTTGAATAATTTTTTTTCCCTTTTCAAGCTCTTTTATTTGTCTATCTGTTTCAAAAATAATTGCTTTTTCAACAAATTTGAAAGAATTAATATTTTTTAATTCAGTTCTTGTGCCTAGTTCTTGATCATTAGGCCTTTTAACAGATACGTTGGCGTCGCATCTCATAGATCCTTGTGACATATCGCCATCTGAGATTCCCAAGAAAGTAACAATACTGTGTATTTTTTTTAAATACTCAACTGCTTCCTCAGCAGAACTTATATCAGGCTCAGAGACTATTTCTAATAAGCAAGTTCCAGCTCTATTTAAATCTATTGCAGAGTTATTACTGTACAAGTCATGGATTGATTTCCCAGCATCTTCTTCAAGATGAGCCCGAGTAACACCAATAATTTTTGATTTTTCACCAAGTTTTATTTCTACACTTCCTTTGCCGACAATAGGATCATCCAACTGACTTATTTGGTAACCCTTAGGCAGGTCGGGATAAAAGTAATTCTTTCTTGCAAAAATTACTTTTTCAGATATTTCTGCGTTTATCGCGCAACCAAACTTTAAAGCATGAGAAATTGCTTCCTTATTCAATACCGGCAATACACCAGGAAGCCCTAAGTCAATTTCACTAGCTTGAGTATTTGGTTCAGCACCAAAAGCAATTGGTGAAGAGGAAAAAAGTTTAGTTTTGGTTGCAAGTTGCACATGAACTTCCAATCCAATGACAGGCTGCCAATTATTTAAACTCATGGAAATCCGTTAATTTCTGAAATTTATTTGCAAGGTTTAGAATTCTTCCTTCTTCAAGATAGTTTCCAATTAGTTGAAGGCCAATTGGCATTTCGTCAGCAGTGCCTGATGGAATTGATAACGCTGGCAAACCAGCCAAGTTTGCAGGAATTGTATAAATGTCTTGTTCATACATTTCCACAGGATCGCTTATTGAGCCCAGCTCAAAAGAAGAGTCAGAGCAAGTAGGCATTGCTATCGATGAAACTTTTTTAAAAGCTTCATCAAAATCACTCTTTATTAAATTTCTAATTTTCAAAGCCTTATTGTAAAAGGCGTCGTAGTAACCTGCAGAAAGACAAAACGTTCCAATAAAAATTCTATTTTTTACTTCTTTACCAAATCCTTCTGTTCTTGAATTCACATAAAGATCCTCTAAAGAAGATACGCTCTTGCTTCTATGGCCAAATCTAATTCCATCATATCTTGCCAAATTTGCTGAACACTCTGCAGGAGCTATTACATAATAAGCCGGTAAGGAGTACTGAATATGAGGCAGATTTATTTCTTCAATTTTTGCTCCATCTTTTTCAAGAGTAGAAATGGCATTCTTGAAAGAATCTCGTACCTGATCATTTTTAATATTTTCAATTAGTTCTTTAGGAATTCCAATTATATGCTCTTGATCTGAATCGACTTCCTTTTGTAAATCTTTAACTTCTTCATTCAAAGATGTTGAGTCTTTTTGATCAAATCCAGACATATATTTGAGAGCTATAGCTGCATCCTTAGCATTTTTTGCGATTACTCCTGCTTGATCAAGACTGGACGCAAAAGCAATCATCCCCCATCTGGAAACTCTTCCGTAAGTAGGTTTGATACCTGTAACTCCGCAGAAAGAAGCTGGCTGTCTTATAGATCCTCCCGTATCAGTTGCAGTTGCAAACGAGCAAAGATTGGCTCTAACAGCTGCAGCTGAACCTCCAGAAGAACCTCCCGGAGAAAATTTTTCATTAATGGGGTTTAAAACATTTCCATAAAAGCTTGTTTCGTTAGAAGACCCCATAGCAAATTCATCCATATTTGTTTTTCCTATGGTGATCGCTCCAGCAGTATCTAATTTAGAGAAAACCTCTGAAGAATAAGGAGAAATGAAGTTGGATAACATTTTAGAACCACAAGTTGTTTTTTTATCTTTAATACAAAAAATATCTTTATGAGCAATTGGAATCCCTTCTAAAGGCCTAGCTTTGTTTTTTGCAATATTTTCATCTGCTATTAGGACTTTTTCTTCTGACTCTTCTTCAAAGACTGAAATGAAGCAATTTAGAGATTCCTTTTTCTTAATTTCATTTAAATATGCTTCCGTAATTTCTCTAGATGAGAAAGACTTATTAGCTAGCCCAAGTATTTGATCTGTCAAAGAAAGATTTATTAATTCACTCATAATTATTCAATTACTTTAGGGGTAAGATAAAAACCAGAGTCTTTTTCCTTGGAAAGTTCTTGAAGTTTTTCTCTTTCAATGTCTTTTGTTTCAATGTCATCTCTCAAAGTCTGAGTATTCTCTATGGGATGAGTTAATGGATTTATTTTTGAGGTATCTATCTCATCCATTTTGTTGACCATTGTCAAAATTGATTCTAGGTCTTTAATCAAAGAGTTAGATGTCTCCTCATCTATTTTGATCTTACTCAATAAAGAAATGTTTTTAAGGTCTTGTTCAGTAATTTTCATTATAATGTCAAGAAGAGAGGAAGATTTTATATCAACTTAAAATCAACTACTATTCGAATTATTTAAAAAGTTACACAATTATGGTTCTAAAAGCTCTAAAAGGCATCTACTCAACAGATTTATCAATTGACTTGGGCACCGCCAATACACTTATTTTTGCTAAAGGAAAGGGAATTGTTTTAAATGAACCATCAGTAGTGGCTATAAAAAAATCTGAAGGCCACAGATCAGTTGTTGCGGTAGGCTCTGAAGCAAAAAGAATGTTAGGAAGAGTTCCTGGAAATATCGAAGCAATTCGACCACTTAAGGATGGAGTTATTGCAGATTTTCAAGTAACAGAAAAAATGCTTCAACATTTTATCCAAGTTGTTCATGGAGAAAATTTCTTTAAACCAAGTCCAAGAATATTGATTTGTGTTCCTTGTCAATCTACACAAGTAGAAAGAAGAGCAATAAGAGAATCAGCTCTTCAAGCAGGCGCTAGAGAAGTAAGACTTATAGAAGAGCCAATGGCAGCTGCAATTGGTGCTGGATTGCCTGTTGAAGAGGCATCAGGTTCAATGGTGGTTGATATCGGTGGAGGTACAACTGAAATAGCAATTCTTGCTCTTAATGGTGTCGTTTTTTCGAGCTCATTAAAAACAGGAGGTGATAGATTCAATGAAGCTATTGTGTCTTACATTAGAAGAAAATATGGAGTTTTGGTTGGTGAATCAACTGCCGAAAGAATAAAAGAAACTGTTGGTTGTGCAACTCCTGAAAGTGAAGATAAATCAATGGAAATCAGAGGAAGAAACTTAGCTGAAGGTGTCCCAAACACAATCAATTTTTCAAGCTTAGAAGCTTATGAAGCCATATCAGGACCTTTGTCTTCAATTCTTCAATCTATAAGAAACGCCCTAGAACAATCCCCTCCGGAACTTAGCGCAGATATTTCTGAAAGAGGAATCGTTTTAACAGGGGGAGGTGCCTTACTCACAGACCTAGACATAATGATATCTGAACAGACTGGAATTCCGGTAATTGTTGCTGATGATCCTTTGACCTGTGTAGTAAAGGGTGGAGGAATTGCTCTTGATATTATTGATAAATTTGATGTAGATCTTTTATCTACAGAGTAATTTCATGTTCGGCGGTGAACACAAACAAACCGATATCGCGCAATCAGCAATATTTACCACAGGGTCAATGCGCGCAAGCCGTTTCTATCCCGCGATTCTTTTTACTTTCCTGATAATGTATGGAGATTATTCTTTCGATTTGAGCAGTAAAATTAGAATTGTTTCGTCATATATTTTTTCTCCCTTCACGCAAATTGAATACCTAGCTAAAGATAGTTTTAATTCCTTTGATTCTTATTTTTCATCTCAAAAAAAACTTTCTGAAGAAATTATCACGTTAAGAAATCAGATAAGAGATTTAGAAAATCAAAATCTCTCTCTTCAAAATACAAAAACCTCTTTAAATGAGCTTGAGGAGCTTTTTGACCTAAGTAAGAGTTTTCAGGAACGAGAAATATTTTTAGGCAAAATAACTGATTTCAAGAAATTTCCTAAAGAACTTCTTTTAGTTGAAACTAGATCAAACAATATTACAAAAGATATGATTGCTTTTAATGCTTTTGGGTTAATAGGAGTTATAGATGAACTTCTTAATAACTCTATAAAAATAATACCTCTTCATGACGCATCAATTAAAGTTCCAGCAAAGAATTCTCGGACCTTAGAAAATATAATTATTGTTGGAACAGGTGAGTCTAAAACATTTCAAATTGAAGAATTTAAAAAAAATGGAGATATAAAAAAAGGGGATGAAATCATTTCGTCTGGATTGGGAGGAAGGTTTCCAGAAGGTTTTTTGCTTGGAAGGGTGACCGAGATAAAAGAAAATGACCAATCAAACTTTTTGCTTGTTACAGTTCAAAACACTTTTGACTTTAGTTTTGGTTCTAAAATTTTATTTACTAAGCCATGAATAGTCTTGATGATAAAAAACCTTCTATTTTTAATTTTTATTTTTTCGTAGGATTTACTTTAATTATAGCTTCAATAATTGAGGTTTTATTTAATGACTTCTTGTTGTCTAGACTAACTTTGCCTTTAACTTTGATGACCTTAATTTATTGGAATGTCGCAACCCCTAGCAATATCGGTTTCTTTTGGACCATGCTTTCTGGTTTTATTTTAGACATCTTTTTAGGATATCTCTTAGGTACTCATGTTGTTATATTTCTTTTGGCATCATACTTTTCTCAAAGATACTTCCATAGGTTTAGAGCTTTATTTAGGCTGCAACAATCTTTGATTGTGGCAATTATTGTTTTCATTTATCAAATTTATTTCATCTTAATTTCTAATAATTTCACCCTGTACATAATTATTGAACTGTTAATCTTAACAATCATTTCTAGTTTATTTTGGCCAATTATTTATGGAGTTTTGAGATATTTGAGGATAAAACTTACTTATGGACAGTAAAAATTTTGCCTAAGTTACATCACCTAGATAGACTTTTTTAACCACTTCATTTTGTACAATTTCACCTGGGATCCCTTGAGCTATAACTTGTCCTGCATTAATGACATAAATGAAATCACAAATATCTAGAGTAGCATTCACGTTGTGATCACTTATTAAAACCCCTATGCCTTTTTCTTTAAGATTTTTTATCAAAGTCTTAATCTCACTTATTATGAGAGGATCAATCCCCGCAAAAGGCTCATCAAGTAATATAAGCTTTGGACTCAATGCAATTGCCCTAGCAATTTCAACCCTTCTTCTTTGACCTCCAGATAAAGAATTACATTTTTGAGTTTTGATTTTAATTAGATCAAATTCTTCACAAATTTGAGTCAATTTATTTTCAACTTCTTTCTTTTCATTTTTTTTTGCTTCCAGCGCAGCCTTAATATTTTCTTCAACGGTAAGTTCTCTAAACACAGATGGCTCTTGTGGGAGGTAAATAACTCCTAATTCTGATCTTTGCTCAAAACTTAAGTTATTCACTACTTTTGAATCGTATAGAACTTCTCCTTCAGAAGGTTTGCTCAAACCAGCTAGAATAGAGAACAAAGATGTTTTGCCTGCTCCATTTGGACCTAGTAAACCATAAATTTTATCTGAGGTTATAGAGATATCTATGCACTTGAGTATATTTACTTTGTTTGAAACTTTTTTAAGTTTTTTCCCCTCAATGCGCATTTGAATTAATAATTTTTAATATTTAGTTTTGATGGAAAAATTAATTCTCCATTTGATTTTAACTTCACCAAAGACGTCTCTGTTGCTAACCCTTCATTATCTCTTAGGTATATAGGACTACCTTTAAATACAAGCTCATCTTCGTTCAAAATAATTTCTTCCACAGATATTTCATATTTATCTATAAAAAGGATTAATTCATTGGATGATAAGATTCTCTTATTAAGATCAATGTCAATTTTTCCAGCTTTACCTGAAATAATTTTTTCATTTGCCTTACCAGAAATTTCCGTTTTATTTTCAAGTTGAACTAAATTTTTATCGTATGCAATTTTACCTTTATTTGAAATTATCTTTAGAAAGGTATTTTTTCCGGAAATATCTATTTTTGGCTCATAAACGAAAAGGTTTTTTTGTTCTTTCAGAGAATTAATCATTGAAGATTTTACTTTCAAAACAAAATCACTATTTTTAAAACCTAAATTAATAGATATATTTTTTGCTTCAAAAACTATTTCATCATTTTGCTTAAATGATTCAGAAGATGACGAGTTTAAAAAAAATGAAGACAAAAACAAGACAGAACCAATAAGAAAAAATAAGGCAACTAAATATACAAAAATGCTTTTTGGCATCAAATTATTTTTGCAGAAAGAATTTCATGCATTCTTATTAAACCCGTTATTTTTTTACTAGAATTCTTCACTATCAATGAATAGATTTTTTGATCTTCCATTATCCTTGAAACATCGAGAACAAGATCAGCATCGTTAACAAATTTAAAATTTTTGGTCATGACTTCTTTTATGGGAGTCGATGTAAGATCTATGCGGTTGTTTATCATTCTTCTTAAATCTCCATCTGTAAATATACCTTTCACAAGACCTTTAATTTTTATTAGCCCTAATCCAAACCCTTTTTTAGATATTTTTTCCATTGCATCAATTATAGAAATATTCCCATCTATGAAAGGTAAATCCTTTTCTTTGATCATAATTTCTTTCACCTTAATAAAACTTTTTCCAAGACTGCCCCCTGGATGATTGGCACCAAAATCAGATCTTTTAAAACCTCGAAAGCTTGTTACAGCTATAGAAATAGAATCGCCTATCATCATCATGGCAGTAGTGCTGGATGTTGGAGCAAGATTCAGCATATCTGCCTCTTTTTTCATGTTTAAAGTTATGTGCGCTTCAGATGACAATGCGATTGATGATTTTTTGTTTCCAGTAACAGAACAAATTTTCACTTTTTTTTGCTTTAAGTTCGGAAGAAGGTCAACTAACTCCTCAGTCTCACCTGAGTAAGAAAAAATAATTAATGAATCTTTTTTAGTAATTGCACCAAGATCTCCATGACTAGCTTCGGCGGCATTTATATAAAAAGATGGTTTTCCTAGACTAGAAAGCGTGGCTGATATTTTTTCCGAGACCTTTCCAGACTTACCTATACCCAAAAAAATTAAGTTTCCCTTTGTTTTTGACAAAAGGTTACAAACTTCATTGAACTCGTTTTTGGATATTCCCGAAGAAACTGTTCGAAGAGCATCAATTTCATTTGAAATAACTTTTTTACCAATTTCAAAAAAATTAATTTTTTTTGGTTTTTTCATCTGTGATTAATTATCCTGTAGTAGACTAGGCTCTTTAAACCCGATTATAAATGAAAAAGTACTTTTTCTTATTTTTTATCATCATTTTTTCTACTAACTTATTCTTGGATACCGAGGTAGAGGAGTTTGTGAACTCACAACATAATGAAATTTTTAATTTTCTTAATAATAACCAAGATTTATTTGATTCAGATAAAGAAAAGTTTCTTAGTGAGTTTGAGGTTAGGTTTTCAAGACTGATCCCACCAGAAGAAATCTCAAAAAGAGTAATGGGTAAGAGACTGTTTACGGCAGCTACGAAAAACCAAATTATTAAATTTAATGAGAAGTTTAAAAGTACTCTATTAGACTCTTATTCTGGAGCTTTAAGAAGCGTAGAAGCGGCAAACATTTCAATAGAATCTCACTTTCATCCCAATGAACGAATGGATTTAGCAGTTGTCCAATTA
The DNA here is from genome assembly GCA_902632605.1 of uncultured SAR86 cluster bacterium. Lineage (GTDB taxonomy): Bacteria > Pseudomonadota > Gammaproteobacteria > Magnimaribacterales > AG-339-G14 > MEDG-81. The sequence continues at coordinate 30,205 of CACPDB010000001.1, forward strand.
GATACTGACTTTTCAGGAAGAAAATTTAAATTAATTTATAAGATGAAAAAAATAAAGATTGAAGATAAGAGGGATTGGCGAGTAGTTGGTATAGTTTTGGATGGAATAGATATAGTTTCGCTTTACCGAAAACAATTTGCATCTCTTGTTAAAGAAAATGATGATAATTTAGATCTTGCAATAGATTCTTGGAGTATCGAAGAAGATTCCTTTAACCTAGAAAATTAATGGATAAACTAATTATTGAGGGAGGTCACTCTCTTAACGGAAGCCTAAAAGCATCTGGTGCAAAAAATTCAGCTCTTCCAATTCTTGCTTCTTCTCTTTTATTGGAAGGCAAATTAACCTTAAGTAATATTCCACATTTAAAAGACGTTACCACTATGATTGAAGTTTTAGGATCTATGGGGGCAAATATAACTCTTGATGAGGACATGAACCTTGAGATAGACACATCAAATCTTAAAAACCAAATAGCAAGATATGAGCTTGTAAAAACAATGAGAGCATCTGTTTTAGTACTTGGGCCTCTTTTGGCAAAATTTGGACAAGCTGAAGTAGCTCTACCTGGTGGATGCGCAATAGGAAGTAGACCTGTAAACCTGCATCTAGATTGTATGAAAAAATTAGGTGCAGAGGTGATTACTGAAGGAGGCTATATAAAAGCGAAAGCAGAAAACGGTCTCCAAGGAGCTGAAATTCTGTTCGATACTATTAGCGTAACAGGAACAGAAAATGCCATTATGGCTGCTGTCTTAGCAGAAGGTGAGACCATAATTAAAAATGCTGCAAGAGAGCCTGAAGTTGGAGATCTTATTGAGTGTTTAATCAGTATGGGGGCTAAGATTCAAGGAAAAGGAACAAAAGAACTAATGATATCTGGAGTGAAAGAATTAAAAGAAACTGCCTATGAAGTTATGCCAGATAGAATAGAAACCGCTACTTATTTAACCGCGGTTGCAATGACAGGAGGTGAGGTATCAATAAAAAATTCTATGCCAGAAACTCTTGACAGCGTTCTTAAAAAGTTGACTGAAGCAGGAGCAAAGATAGATATCAATGGGGACACCATCAAACTTAAAATGGACAAGATTCTTAAACCAGTGAATATATCTACCGCACCATATCCCCTTTTTCCAACAGATATGCAGGCACAATTCATTTCGTTAAATACCATCGCAGAAGGACAATCATCTGTCGTAGAAACTATTTTTGAAAATAGATTTATGCATGTTCAAGAGTTAATTAGAATGGGGGGAGATATTTCTTTGGCAGGAAACACAGCAACAATTAATGGCAAAAAAAATTCTCTACATTCAGCGCCAGTTATGGCAACAGACCTTAGAGCTTCAGCAAGTTTAGTATTAGCTGGATTGGTTGCTAAAGGAGAAACGAAAATTGATCGTATTTATCATATTGATAGAGGTTATGAAAGAATCGAAGAGAAATTGAACTCTCTTGGAGCAAATATTGAACGGGTGACGGGATAATGTTAATTGTTTTGCCAAAAGGAAGATTGTTAAAAGAAATTAAAAATCTTTTAGAACAGGTTGGCATATCTTTTGAAGATTCATCAAGAAAGCTAGTTATGAATACCTCTGTTAAAGATATCAAAGTAGCTATCCTCAGGTCTTGGGACATTCCTAAGTTTGTCAACAAAGGTATTGCAGACATGGGTTTTGTTGGGAAAGATGTTCTTAACGAGATTGAAGATGAAGAAAACTTTTATGAGTCTTTAGATATGGGATTAGGCAAGTGTCGACTTTCTTTAGCTGCTTATGAGAAAGTAATTGACTCAAACAAACCCATAGTGGCAACCAAATATCCGGTTTCAGCAAAGTCTTTCTTTGCTTCAAAAATGCAGAATGTAGAAATAATAAAATTAAAAGGCGCAATAGAAATAGCTCCAATACTTGGACTTTCAGATTACATTGTCGATCTTGTTCAAACAGGAAATACGCTTAAAGAAAATGGATTGTCTGAATTAGAAGTGATTCAAGATATTTCAACTAGATTAATTATTAATAAATCCTCTTTTAAAACTAACAACTCAAAAATACAACGGTTAATTCTTTCTATGAAAGATGTTCTAAATGAAAATTTTAAAAATTAAGAAAGTATCTTTTACTGTCGCCAAAAAACACTTATTGCAAAGTAAAATTACAAGTCAAGCGTCTAAAATCAGAAAAGCTGTTCAAAAAATAATACTTGATGTAAAAAAAATGGAGATGAAGCTTTAATAAAGATTTCAAATAAAATTGATAATACAGAATTTAAAAGAGTTTCCGAAGCTTCTTTCAGTAAGTCTGATTTAAAAAAAAATTATGAAAAGTTAGATAATGCAACAAAGAAAAACTTAAATTTCATTAAGAAAAGAATCATAAATTTTCATAAAGCCATAAAGATAAGTGATTTAAAAACAAAGGATGGAATATTTAGTTTTTTAGGTCAAATCCATAAGCCAATAGATAAGATTGGGCTTTATGCACCCGGAGGCAAAGCTGTTTATCCATCATCTGTGCTAATGACTGCATTAGTTGCTAAAGTGGCAGGTTCTAGAGAGGTTAACCTTTTTTTTCCAAGTTCTTCCGAGAAAGCAAAAAAATTAATGTTAGGGACTGCCCACTTAGCAGGAATAACTAATGCTTATAATTTCGGTGGAGCTCATGCAATAGCCGCAATGGCCTATGGGACAGAAACAATACCTAAATCAGATAAAATCTTTGGTCCCGGAAATAATTACGTTGCAGAAGCAAAAAGACAGGTATTTGGAGATGTTGGCATAGATTCTTTTGCCGGCCCATCTGAGGTGCTAATTATTTCAGACAAGAAAAAAGGATTTGAACAATTAGCTGCTGATCTTATTGCTCAAGCTGAACACGGAGAAGATTCTAAATGTATTTTTATTCAAATTGGTGCAGAAGGATTAGAGGGTTTGTTCAAAGAGCTTGATCGACAAGTGACTGATGCTCCAAGAGGAAAAACAATAAAAATAGCTTTAGAAAAAAATTCAATGTTTATTCAGGTTAGAAATTTAGAAGAAGCAATTGAAATTAATAATCTAGTAGGACCGGAACACTTACAAATTATTTATAAAGATTTTAAAGAGTCGTCATTGAAAAGATTCATTGCTGGAGCCATTTTTATCGGAGAAAATAATACTGCTGTCTTGGGAGATTATGCTGCAGGACCCAGTCATGTTATTCCAACAAATTCTGCTGCCAGGTTTAGTTCGCCTGTCAGCATTGAAGACTTTTTAGTGAGAACCTCTGTTACGGAAATTAAATCAATCAAGAACAAGGCAAAATATAATGCACTGCTTGAAAATTCAATATTTTTAGCAGAGCTAGAAGGTTTGCATGGGCATGCAAATGCTCTCAAGCTCAGGCGCAAATAGATACTACCTATCTACAATCGAATTGAAGACTTCAATAACTGTATCGACAGGAATCGCAAAATTTAACCCTTGATTCCCTCCGGTAGTTGATCTGATAACATTTACCACACCTAATAATCTTCCTTTATCATCAATTAATGCTCCCCCAGAGTTTCCTGGATTTATTGAAGCATCAGTTTGAATAAAATTTCCTTTTTTATCTTGGAAAGTTCTGTTTATTGCACTAACTATGCCCCTACTGAATGATTGCCCCAATCCTTGAGGATTGCCAATTGCAATTACAGATTCTCCAACTTTAACCTGATCAATATTTTTCCTGATTTTAAAAGGCTTAAGATCCATCGAATCAATAATTACTAAAACTGCAATATCTGCTTCTAAATCGTAGCCTAAAACTTGTGTTTGTACTGTCTCACCTAAATTATTTTCTATTATTAACTCTTGGTTTTGATTAAAAGCATCACTAATAACGTGAAAGTTTGTAACTATAAGGTCTTTTTCAATAACAACTCCTGAACCGTTAGGAAAGAGGCCAGTTTTTATAACTCTTCTGTATCTATTAAAACCAAATTCATTAGATTGTTCTTGCCAAGCTTTCCATTTTTTTATTGTCCAAATATTTACAACTGAAGGGGAAGTTCTTTCTAGTACATTTGAAATATCATGATAGATAGGTATGTAGATATTTGTTTTGCCATAAAAACTAGAAAAAACTAAAGCAGAAAGGGCGCCTAAAAGTACCCATAAAGATATTACTGAATAACTTTTTTTGAACATTGGCAATAGCAATTATAACCTCTCTGAGTTATCATTCTCGCTTTTCAAGACTAATTTATGGAAACAAAGAGTTACAGAAGCGTTAATGTCGAAAAAAATTGGCATGTAGTTGATGCTGAGGATAAAGTTTTAGGTAGATTGGCTGTTAAAATAGCTTCTATTCTCTCAGGAAAAAACAAAGCCCAGTATTCCCCAAATGCCGATTTAGGTGATTTTGTTGTTGTTGTTAACGCAGAGAAAGTCAAGGTAACAGGAAATAAATCTTCTCAGAAAAACTATTATCATCACACCGGCTATCCCGGAGGACTTAAAACAAAGTCTTTTGAAAAGATGCAAAAAGACTCTCCTGAAAAAATAATCGAAAAAGCTGTCAAAGGTATGTTACCTAAAAATAAACTCGCTAATCAGATAATTAAAAAATTAAAAGTTTACTCTGGTAAAGTTCATCCCCATATTGGACAGCAACCAAAAGAATTATCACTTTAAATTTAGAATATGTCAGAAGCAACATACGCAACTGGAAGACGAAAAAGCGCAACTGCAAGAGTATACCTTTACGAAGGTTCAGGAAATATATTAATAAATGATCTACCTTTAGAAGATTACTTTGGAAGAGAAGTAGCTAAAATACTTGTTAAACAGCCACTGAAACTCTTAGATTGTGATCTTAAATACGACTTCAAAATCAAGGTTTCTGGCGGAGGTTCCTTTGGACAAGCTGGCGCGATTAGGCATGGTATTTCTAGAGCGCTTGAAAAAAAGAACAGTGAGTTTCGAGGGGCATTAAAGTCCGCAGGCTACTTAACTAGAGATTCGAGAAAAGTAGAAAGAAAAAAAGTTGGATTAAGAAAAGCTAGAAAAGCTCCTCAATTCAGCAAAAGATAAAATATGCAACCCAAAAGTCCTCCTAATCCTGGTAGAAGGAAATTTCTTACTTATACAACTTCTTTCCTTGGGATTATAGGAGCATTTTTTACGGCTATACCTTTTGTAAGCGCATTTAAACCAAGTGCTAAAGCAGAAGCTGCTGGTGCCCCAGTCAAAGTTGACCTTTCAAAGTTACTTCCAGGAGAAATGATGACGGTTGAGTGGAGAGGAAGACCAGTTTTTGTTGTTAATATTCCGAAAGAAAATACAAACTTCATAACAAAAAACTTAGAAAGACTAGCTGATCCGAATATGGAAGATCCTTCTCAACCGGATTATGCAAAAAATGATATTAGGTCTAGAAAAGAAGGAATAGCTGTCTTAACTGGAGTTTGTACCCATTTGGGGTGTGCTCCAAAGTATTATCCAGATGCAAAACCAGAAGATTTTGATTCAAATTGGCAGGGAGGATTTTTTTGTCCTTGTCATGGTTCAAAATTTGACTTGGTCGGAAGGGTTTATGCAAATGTTCCTGCCCCTACGAATTTAGTTGTGCCTCCACATTTTTTTGAAAAAGATAACTTATTGGTTATCGGTTCAGACGGAGTAAGTTAATGAGCGAAAACACTATTGGAAAAAAAAGTCTTGAATGGGTAGATAGTAGATTTCCTGTTGTAGATCTCTTTGAAAGGCATCTTTCAAAATATTATTCTCCTTCCAACATAAACATTTGGTATTTATTTGGCTTCCTTCTATTAATCGTTCTAGTGATGCAGATTTTAACCGGTTTGTGGTTGATGATGAATTACACCAATACAGCAGAAGGAGCATTTTCCTCCATTGAATACATCATGAGAGATGTAGATTATGGATGGCTTATTAGATACATGCATGCTGGAGGAGCATCAGCATTTTTTGCCTTGATTTATCTGCATATGTTTAGAGGCATGATGTATGGGTCTTACCAGAAACCTAGAGAATTAATTTGGGTTGGCGGATGGTTCGTATACGTTCTTCTTTGTGCAGAAGGATTTACAGGCTATGTTCTTCCTTGGGGGCAGATGTCATTTTGGGCAGCACAAGTAATTATATCTCTTGTAGGTTCTATTCCCTACTTTGGAGAAGATCTTGCTATTTGGATCAGAGGTGATTACATAGTATCAGGTATTACTTTGTCGAGACTTTTTGCTTTCCATGTAGTTTTATTACCAATCTTAATTATTGCAGTAGTTTTCTTTCATATTTTAGCGCTCCATGAAATTGGCTCAAATAATCCAGATGGCATTGATGTAAAGAAACATACAGACCAGGATGGTGTTCCTTTAGACGCTAAACCTTTCTTTCCCTATGACATAACTCATGATTTCTATGCATTAGGAGTATTTTTAATAATATTTTGTTCTGTAATATTTTTCTTCCCAGAAGGAGGTGGATATATCATCGAGTATGTTAACTATGAACCTGCTAATCCACTTTCTACGCCAGCCCATATTGTACCCTCATGGTATTACACTCCATTTTACGCCATGCTCAGAGCAATAGATTTCCCATTATTTGGATTAACTGCTAAGTTTTTAGGCTTCGTTGTGATGGCTGCAGGAATTGCGATTTTTGCTGCTCTACCTTGGTTAGATAGAAGTCCTGTTAAGTCGATAAAGTATAAAGGTATTTATAGCAAAGCTTTTTTAGCTGGATTTGTAATAAGTTTTTTTGTTTTAGCTTACCTCGGTTCTGTTCCTCCTACCGAAACTAAAAATATGCTTGCTAAAGTATTTACCTTTATCTATTTTGCATATTTTTTATTAATGCCTATTTACACAAAATTTGAGAAATGCAAACCCGTTCCAGAGCGTGTCGGAGATCCAGCTTGAAAAGCCTCTTTTATCTAATAGCCATATCTTCTTCCTTTTTCATTTTTTCTGCCGGAGAATATCGTTGTGGTTCAATGGAGTGTGATAATTTTAAGGCTGATGTTTCAGATAAAGCTTCATTACAAAGAGGATTATCTACTTATATGAATTACTGCTATGGTTGTCATTCTCTTAAATATTCAAGATATAAGAGAGTTGCTGAAGACTTACTTATTCCTTTAGAAATGTACGAGAACAATTTAATTTATGATGGTTCAAAAATAGGGGAACTTATGGAAATAAGTTTGACTAAAGAAGATGCAATCGAATGGCTCGGAGCTTATCCACCCGATCTCACTTTAGAGGCTAGATTGAGGAGACCTGACTGGATATATACATACCTAAGAAACTATTATCCTGATTCTTCTAGACCTTATGGAGTAAACAATAGAGTGTATCAAAATGTAAATATGCCTCATGTTTTAGAAGATATGCAAAATAATCTTTCTGAAATTCAATATGATCAAGTTATATATGATTTAACTAACTTCATGACATATGTGGCAGATCCCTCTGCAGAGCAACGTAAAAGGATTGGTACTTATGTGTTACTTTTTTTGATAATTTTTACAGCTTTTGCTTATATGACATATCGAGAATTTAAAAAAGATTTAAAATAGATTTATGAGTCTTCTAAGTAATAGGTCTGCTATGGTTTTGTTCCATGACGATATTGGACATAGATCACAAAAAGTTAGGATAGTTATCGCTGAAAAAGGAATAACTTGCAATTTAGAGGTGCTCAGCAAAGACGATCTTCCTAAGGAAATTTTAGAGATAAATCCTGATGGGCATTTACCTCTTTTAGTAGACAGAGAGCTTTCCTTATATCACTCTGGTTTAATAGTTGAGTATCTTGATGAAAGATTTCCTCATCCGCCTCTTTTACCTGTTTATCCTGTTTCAAGAGCCCAATTTAGATTAATCCTTCAAAGAATTGAAAAGGATTGGGCTGAAAACTTAGATGTTCTTGAAAATGCAAATTCCTCCAAACCACAAATTACAAAAGCAAGAAACGACCTTCAAAAAAATATTTCGAACTCTTTGGCGATGTTTGACAATAAAAAATTCTTTAGAAGCGATGAGTTTTCAGTTTTAGATTCTGTAATAATTCCAATACTTCTAAGACTTGATCATCATCAAATTAAGATTCCTAATAATAAAGCATCAAAACCTCTTTTTGACTATATTGAAAGGATGCAAGAATTACGTAGCGTCAAAGACAGCTTTACCTCTTTAGAAATAGAATTATTATAATTTTATTGAAAGCCAATTTTTTCTGGTCTAATAAAAATCCTATTTTCATATTTTGTGTATTCACCTAATAGCCCATTAAACCTAGTGTTGATACCTCTGCCAAAAAACAATAGAGAATCAAATCCTAAAGCATAAAAAAGCTTTTCTTGAATTTGTTTTTTTGAAAACTCGTCATCAAATAAAAAGTTATTATTAAATAAGATGGGGTGCTCCAAACCTTTCAAATTAGAATTAAATTCCTTTGCTGAAAATCTCCATAGATCAAGTTGACCAGGTAGGATATAAATATCAGGCTCAAAAATTAAGTTGAAATTAATTGCAGGAATAATTCTTTCAGCAGAAACTTCTTTTGTATGAATGATAATTTTTTTTACATCTTTCCTGAATCTTGGAGTTTGGTAAATTCTATTTTGAGTTATTCTTTCTAACTCTCTTTTTCTGTTCGAACTTTTATTAATTTCAAAAAGATCTGAAACTTTCTTTTCAATATTTGATTCTTTCTCAATTAAAAAATAATTTTCTGCTTTTAATTCTCCATCGGTTAAAACTACTGATTCTTCTGGAAGAATCTCAGGATTTGAGCTGTAAAGATAGTCTATATAGTCATAGAAAGGATCAATGAAATTTAAATTTAATTTAACTTTTTCTTTCAAACCGATAATAACCAAAATATTGTTGTTATTTTTTAAATTACAACTATTTAAAAGTTCTACTAAATTACTATTGAGATAAATTAGTTTTTTTGTTTTGGTTGATATTTTTGAACAATCAAAAGGTTTTTCTTTGGAAAATTCTAAGAAGTTAATTTCAGAATTTCTTTTCTGCCCTTCTCTTAAAATAAAGAAAGCATTCTTTAATCCTTCCAAAAAAGCTTTCTGAAAAGCATTTTTGTCTTCAAAAAAAATAACGTCTATATTTGAGCTTAATCGAGATGAACTTAAAACAAGACCTTTACTTTTAAACTCATCAATATCATCTTCTTTTTGCGAGTATTCATTGCTAGATAAAGTGCAGCAAGTTAGGATGAAAACTAAGACAATATGAGAGATTATTTTTTTTAACATGACAGGAACATTATATTTAGTTGCCACACCAATTGGTAATCTTGAGGATATAACTTTAAGAGCAATTAGAATACTTAACGAGTCAAGCATTGTTCTTGCAGAAGACACAAGAAATTCAAAAAAACTTTTTGTAGCGCATAAAATTTCTAGCAAGTTGCTTTCTTACAACGACTTTTCATCTCAGAAAAAAATTTCTTCGATAATTAAACATCTAAAAGATGGCAAAATCATTTCTTTGATCTCAGATGCTGGAACACCTTTAGTCTCAGATCCGGGACATGAATTAGTTTCACAGGTCATTAGCGAGAAGATTAAAGTTGAAAGTATTCCTGGACCTTCTTCAGTAATTTCAGGATTAATTACTTCTGGATTTAAGAATAATAAATTTATTTTTGAAGGCTTTTTACCAAAAAAATCTAGCGAGTTGAAATCACTGCTCTCAACATACAATTTTGAAACAAAGACAATTATTTTTTTTGAATCCCCTCACAGGATAAAAAAAACTTTAAAAGTTATGAGAGATGTTCTTGGTAGAAATAGAAGAATTAGTATTGCTCGTGAAATGACTAAAATACATGAAACAATCTTAAGAGGGACAATCGAAGAGATGAATCATATAGCAGACAAGGATACGAATCTTTCGAGAGGGGAAATTGTAATTGTTTTAGAAGGATCTGATGAGGTAAATGAAGATTTCGACGAAAAATTGGATTTTTTACATGCTTCGTTATCAAATGATCTCTCTTTAAAACAATTTTCAAAGATTTTTTCCAAAATTTCGACACAAAGCGCAAAAGAAATTTACAACAGATATAAAGAATAAGTATAATTCTCGCGAGCTGACCGAGTAATCGCTGCATTGCAGAGGAAAGTCCGGGCTCCATAGGAAAAAGTGCCAGGTAACTCCTGGAAGTAAGTTTTAAGCTTACTATGGAAAGTGCAACAGAAAATAAACCGCCTTAGGGTAAGGTTGAAAAGGTGAGGTAAGAGCTCACCGTGTTTTTTGGTAACAAAGAACAGCTAGGTAAACCCCACTTGGAGCAAGGCCAAATAGAGATTTTATAATGTTTTCCGCATTGAATCTGGGTAGGCCGCTAGAGATTCATGGTGACATGGGTTCGAGATGAATGATTACTTCAAACAGAACCCGGCTTATGAGTCAGCTCAATCTAAATGAGAAGTCTTTTTTGATTAAAAAAATCTTTTTTTTGGGGTTCTTTATATATTTACATTGCTCCAAAAGTGTGTAAAAGTGTGCAAAAGTATACATTAGTGTAACTTTTGGGACTATTTTATGGCTGGACTTTATGGGTTTAGCAGTCTTTCCTTAGACACAAAGGGAAGAATTGTTATACCTGCAAGATACAAAGATTTGTTGAAGGAAATGGCTTCAGGGTCGATTATTATCACTCGAGATCCTCAATACCCATCACTCTTGATTTATCCTGGAGCACTATGGAAGAAAATCTCAGACGCCTTTGAAAATTTATCTGGCTTAAATCCAAAAATCAGAACTTTACAGTGGAACTTCCTTGGAAATGCTCACGCTATTGATTTTGAAGTCTCAGAAAGAATGACTCTTCTTATTCCTCAGTCCCTCAGAAATTACAGTCAAATTAAAGAAAAAACTAAGGTTGTTCTGATTGGTATGGGTCAAAAATTAGAACTATGGAGTGAAAAAAACTGGAAACTTAAGGAAGAGGGGAAAAATGTTAAGGGTGAAAGACTAGAAATTGAACTACCTAGTGAAGTTCAGGAGATCCCATTTTGAATTATTCTCACGAACCAGTTTTATTGAAAGAGACTCTCGCTAACCTCATTAACGATGAAAGTGGTTCATACCTCGACTGTACCTTCGGGTTAGGGGGACACTCCAAAAAGATTCTAGAAAATCTAAATTCGGATGGTCGTCTTTACTCAATTGATAAAGATAAAGAAGTAAAAGATTATGCAAATCTTATTAAGGATGAGAGATTTAAATTTCAAACATCAACCTTTTCAAATATCTCAGACTTATTTTCAAAAAATACTATGAATGGTGTTCTTTTTGACTTAGGAGTCTCATCTCTACAATTAGATAAACCGGAAAGGGGTTTTAGCTTTATGCGGGATGGAGAATTGGATATGAGATTTGATAACAGTACAGGAGTATCTGCTAAAGACTGGATAAACTCTGCATCAGAAAAAGAACTTGCTGACGTTTTTTATTTTCTTGGGGAAGAAAGAAAATCGAGGCAGTTTGCAAAAAAAATCATCCAGACAAGGAAAGATTTAAATATTTCTTCAACAAAAAATCTTGCAGAGCTTTTCAAGCCAAAAGGTTTTCAAAAAAAACATCCAGCTACAAACATTTTTAGAGGCATAAGAATCTTAATAAACAATGAGTTCGAGGAATTAAGGGAAGGCCTTATCTCGGCAATAAAAGTTCTAAAAGATAGGGGTATTTTAGCGGTCATTAGTTTTCATTCAGCCGAAGATAGAATAGTTAAAAACTTTTTCAAGAAAGATTATAAAAATTTTTTTGAGGGTATTAACCTGAAAAACATAAATAAAATAAAACCATCGAAGGGAGAGAAATCAATTAATCCTCGATCCAGAAGTGCAATTTTAAGAATAGGGGAAATAGAATATGTCTCTTAAATATATATCATTTCTTTCTCTTTTGTTTATCTTAACTTTTGTTTTGTTAATTTATTTACAACTAGATTTTAATATTAAAAAAACAAACTCAGATATTTACAAGCTCACAGAGACATTTAATTATGAATTGGATGAGAATCTATCACTAAGGAGCAGAATACAATTAAAAAAATCTCTCAAAGATGCTTATGAGAATTCTTTACAAAGCCTTTCCATGATCAGTCCAGATGAGATATTGAATATTGAGGTGGTAAATTGAATATCAGACTCAATATAAAATCGTTTTTCTTTTTTTCATTAGTCTCTTTAAGTAGTTATGCTCTAGCTTTTTCCATAGTTGGTTTAAATTCAAAAGAGGAAGAACAAAAAAAAATACCTCATTTTCATTTAAATGGTTCTGAAGTCATTTCCCAAAATGGTGAATCAATCACATCAAAAGATATTTATTCTGCAGCTTTGGTTAATTTATCAATTGATGACAAAGAACCTTTGGAACTGATGAATAATTATTACGAAATCCAAGAGATCCTATTAATGAAGGATCTTCATATTAAAAAATTAGAATATAAGAAATTTGGTCAATTAAAAATTCAAACAACCAATAACGAATTTATTAAATTCCAAGATTTTCAACTTTCTGACCAACTAAGAACCTTGAAATTATTCTTCCAAAGTAAAGATTCACAAAATTTATTAAAAAACTTTAAAACTATAGATCTGAGACATAAAAATAAATTAGCAATTGGATATTATTAATGGCTAACAATAATAAAAATAATCTAAGAGTTGGCATAGATATAGGAACTTCTAAAGTTGTTTGCATAATTGCAGAAAATGCCTCTGAAGGAATAAATGTTTTAGGTTTAGGTATTCAAAATTCAACAGGTCTTCGGGATGGAGTTATTGTAGATATTGAGTCAACAGTAGCGGCTGTCACAGAAGCAGTTTCAAAAGCTGAGCTTATGTCAGGTAGGCAGGTTACAAAAGCTTTCGTAGGAATCTCAGGTGGTAGTGTAAATGGTCTAAATTCTTCAGGAGCTGTTCCTATAAAAGATAGAAAGGTAAAAATGAGTGAGGTTGAAAAGGTTATGTCTACTGCTCAAGCACAAAGTATCCCAGAGGGATACGAGCTTTTACATGCTTTGCCAAGAGAATTCATCATTGATAATCAGCCTGGAGTCAAAGCCCCATTAGGCATGGCAGGAGTAAGACTTGAAGCTCATGTGCATTTAGTTTCTTGTCTTAAGAATTCTGCAACAAATATTGGATCTTGCATGAAAATATGCGGAATTGATGTTCAAAAATACGTTTTGGAACAACTTGCATCTAGCCATTCAGTGCTTACGGATGATCAAAAGAAATTAGGTGTTTGTCTAATTGATATTGGCGGTGGGACTTCTGACGTAGCAATTTTTTCTGATGGGGCAATTAGTCATACAGTAAATGTTCCAATTGCTGGAACACATGTTACAAATGATATTGCAAGGGCAATTCAAACTTCGATTCAAAATGCGGAAGATATTAAAAAGAAACATGGTTGTGCTTGGAGTGAATTGGCTGACTCTGATGAAATGATAACCACTCAATCAATAAATGGTAGAGAAAATCAATCATTCTCAAGACATGGCCTTTCTAATGTTATCGAAGAAAGATATCAAGAGATTTTTCAAATTATTAAAGAAAGAATCGGAAATATAAACCTAGCTCAGGCAATACCTGCAGGAATTGTATTGACCGGTGGCGCATCAAGAATAGAGGGCATTTCTCAACTAGCCGAGGCAATATTCCAAGCTCCAGTTAGAGTCGGAAAACCTCGAGGATTGATTGGATTAAGCGATATTTTATCCAATCCAATATATTCCACAGCAGTTGGATTAATTTTATTTGCTCAAAAAAAACAGGAAGAAGATTTCATGGATTTTGCAATGTTAAATGAAAAAGGCCTATTAAATAAAGCTTTTAGATGGATACAGAATACTTTTTAACTTTATTCAGGAGGAGTTATGAAATATAAATTAGTAGACAATGGGAAGAGAAATCAAACCATAATAAAAGTAGTTGGCGTCGGCGGCTGCGGAGGTAATGCCATAGATCATATGGTAGCCAATGGAGTAGAAGGTGTGGAAACAATCTCTGCAAATACTGATTCTCAAGCTCTTACTAAAAACAAAGCAGCGGAAAAAATAATCTTAGGTGAAATAAATAATCATGGACAAGGAGCTGGAGGAAAACCGGATGTAGGCAGAGACACTGCTTTAGATGATTATGAAAGGTTAACGACTATGTTTGATGGTTCCGATATGGTATTCATAGCAGCAGGAATGGGAGGGGGAACCGGAACAGGTGCAGCTCCTATAGTAGCCAGGGCTGCAAAAGAAGTTGGAGCTTTAGCTGTTGCTATTGTCACAAAACCAATGTCTTTAGAGTTTAAAGATGATTTAGCAGAAGCTGGAATAAAAGAACTAAGGTCAGAAGTTGATTCTTTAATTACCATTCCCAACCAAAAATTAAGTGAAGTTTTTGGAGGTGACTGTACTATGCTGGAAGCTTTTGGACATGCAAACGATGTTTTGTTGGGAGCTGTGAGAGGGATTGCTGACATCATCACACAAACTGGCTACATAAATGTGGACTTCAATGATGTTAAAACTGTTATGGCTGAGCAAGGAGTTGCTATGATGGGAACAGGTATTGCAAGTGGTCCAAGCAGAGCAAAAGATGCTGCAGCTCAAGCTGTAGGAAGCCCCCTCTTGGAGGATATAAATTTACAAAATGCAAAAGGGGTCTTGGTAAATATAACTGGAAAAGGCATCAAGGTTGGGGAGATAGAGGATGTTCTTCGACAAGTATCAGATTTTGCAAGTGATGGTGCTCAAATAATCCATGGTGCAGTAGAAGATGACGACATGGAAGGAGACATAAAAGTCACAATCATAGCGACTGGTCTTTCTGATAGTTCTCAACAAAACGATAGGGCTACAGGATTTAAGGTTGCAAATGATCCATATGGTAGATTTCAAGAAGTACCGACTCTAGGAAAAGTCGAAAATGAGATTTCAAAAAATGAATCAACAAAAAAAAGTGATTATCTAGACATACCATCATTTGTGAGAAAACAGATAGATTGATTTGAATGCACGAGAGAATAATAAATACAGAGAACTGACTCTCTGGATAGTTATATTCTTTATTTTATTAGCTTTACCAACTAAGTTAATCTTTTTTCAAAAAAATGATTTTAGTTTAGGGAAAGAATTTTCTCAAAAAGCTACTGTCAGACAATCTCCTATAGCTTCAAAAAGAGGAGTAATTTTTGATAGAAATAATTTTATCTTAGCTGAAGATATTCCATCTTATGAGATTGGGATTACCCTAAAGGATTTTTCATTCGATCCACTTCATATAAATCTCTTATCTGCTAATTTAGATTTAGATATTGATAGGTTAAAAAAACGATTAGCCAGAAAGAAAACCAAATATTTGGTTCTTAACCAAAAAGTAGAAAAACAAAAAAAAGAACATATTCAGTCTTTAGAAATTCCTGGGATAGTCATTAGCAAAAGAACATTTAAAAGAAATTATCCTCAAGGAGAAATATTCTCACAACTAATTGGGCTTACTAATTATAAAAACGAAGGCGTAAATGGAATAGAGTTTGCTCTTGATGAAACTTTAAAAGCAGAAAATGGTTATCAAAAGAATATTTATTCTAGAAAATCAGGAATAATTCAAAATTCCATAATCAAAGAGCCAATAAATGGCTCAGCAGTTAATTTAACTGTCGACTCTAAAATGCAATTTATTTTATTTGATAAGCTTAAAAAAGCTGTTGAATTTCATAAGGCAGAATCTGCATCAGGAATCATGATTGACTTAAGTTCAAATGAAATTTTAGCAATGACAAATTTCCCATCCTTCGATCCAAACAATCGAAAAAAACTTAAAAATATGGAATTATTAAAAAATAATTCAGCGATAGAGCTTTTTGAGCCAGGCTCTACAGTAAAACCTTTAGCTTTATCAGCTC
This sequence comes from uncultured SAR86 cluster bacterium, assembly GCA_902632605.1. Lineage (GTDB taxonomy): Bacteria > Pseudomonadota > Gammaproteobacteria > Magnimaribacterales > AG-339-G14 > MEDG-81. The sequence goes on from CACPDB010000001.1 coordinate 46,144, forward strand.
TATTAAAAAATAATCCAAATTTAATGGAGTCAGCAGTGAATACTTCACCGGGATGGATAGAATTTGAAGGTTATAGAACTGAAGATGCCAGAAACTATGGAACATTATCTGCAGAAGAAATAATTGCCAAATCTAGTAATGTTGGCATGGTAAAGCTATGCGCTGATCTTGATTCAAACAAAATTCTGCGTACCTATTATTCCCTTGGCTTAGGGAAGTATATGAATGAAATTTTTATTTCAACTCGAGAGGGCTACCTCCCAGAATATAAAAATTTATCTCTAAGAGAAAAAGTCTCACTTTGTTATGGATATGGTCTTCAAACTACCTTGGTTCAATTAACTTCAGCATACAGTACTATTTTTTCAGATGGAGTTTACCGACCATTTAAATTAATAAAAAACTCCTCTAAATTTGAAGAAGAAAGAATCTTTAGCAAAGAAAATGCTGATCAAATTAAAAACATATTATACAAAGCAATAAAAAATGGCACCGGATTTCGGGCAACAGTTAATAATCACGATGTTTTTGGCAAAACAGGCACGGCAAGAATTTTCAAGAATCAGAAGTATAATGAAGACCTGCATAATGCCCTGTTTATAGGAATGACAAAGGTAGAAGATAAAGAATTCTTGATTGGACTATTTGTTAAAAATCCACAGATTAATGGGGAAGGAGGAGGTGATGTAGCTGCTCCAATATTTTCGGAAATTATCGAAACTATTCAAAAACTCTAATAATGCTTTCCTTAACAGAAAATCTTTCAAAATTAGAAAGTATAAAAATCACTGGATTTACAGAAAATTCAAATTTTGTAGAGCCAAATTATGCTTTCATATCTTTTTCAAAAAATCCAAAGGAAGCTCTTAAGTTTTCCAAAGATGCCATTGATAGAGGCGCCATAATTGTTATTAGCCAAGTAAACCTTCAAGAACAATTAAAGGATAAAAATTTGTTTGACTCAAATTTAATAGATCATAAAGATAAATATTTAGAGATCCTATTTGCAAGATCTAAGAAAAGTATAAAGATTTTAGGAATTACCGGTACAAATGGAAAATCTTCCACCGCATTTTTTCTTCATCAGCTTTTGTCTTTTAAGGATTCCAATTCGACTCTATTAACTAATATGCCAGAAGTTTCAAATCTTAAAAATACACAATTTACTCCCTTAACTACTCCAGATAATTTTTTACTTCACCATTTTTTAAAAAAATCTATCGATTTAAAGAGAAAATACTTCCTTATGGAAGTTTCCTCACATGGCATAGATCAAAGAAGAATTTCTGGTGTAGATTTCTTTGCTAAATCCCTCACTAGTTTTTCAAAAGACCATCTTGATTATCATAAAAATCTTAGAGGGTACAGAAAAGCCAAGAAAAGCTTTTTTTCACCGTTAGATGAAAATAACATCGTATCTATTGATAATGATTTAGGGAAGGAGATTTATTCTGAAAACAAAACAACTCTGACTGTTTCAGTCAATAATAAAGCTGCAGATTTGTATTTAGATAATAACTTAATAAATACACCCTGGGGAAATTTAAAAAATTTACTGCCCATTGAAAGTAAATTTATGATTTCTAATTTTTTGTGTGCTTTGGGTCTATATGGAAAAATATTCAATGAAATAGATATTAATCCTGAAATTCTTCAAAACGTCACAAACCTTCCGGGTAGACTACAAAAAACTCCTTTATTTGAAGACAAAATTTGTTATGTAGACTATGCACACACCCCAGATGCATTGAAATCTGTTTTGGATTATTTGAGAAGTAGGTATAAAGGGAAAATCATAACTTTATTTGGGTGTGGCGGGGAAAGAGATTCATCCAAAAGAGGGGACATGGGAAAAATCGCCCAAGAAAAATCAGACTTTCAAATTATTACAAACGATAATCCAAGAAATGAAGATCCAAAAAAAATAGTTTCTCAAATTATTGAAGAAATGCATTTAAAAAACTTTGACATTATTTTTGATAGAAAAGAAGCTATTTCTGAGGGCTTAAAAAGACTTAAGAAATTGGAACCGGATTCAGTTTTGCTTATTGCTGGAAAAGGCCACGAGAACTTTCAAATTCTCAGGGGTGAAGAAATAGAATTTAATGATACAAAAATTTTGAATGATCTGAGGGATGTTATTTAACAAAAATATAGAAAACCTAGCGGCTTTTGGAGGAGGCAAAATTTATTGTCAAAATATAGACTTCAAAAAAATAGTATTTAATTCAAAAGATATTAAAAGAGGAGATGTATTCTTACCTCTCAAAGGACAAAATCACGATGCTCATAAATTCATTTCTGAAGCATATGATCTTGGGGCTGCATGTGTTATTTCTGAAAAAAAGATTGATGATAAAAATCATATTCTTGTTAAGAATACAAATGCTTTCTTAGAAAATATAGCCAAAAAACAAAGAGAACTTTTTGAAGGCCTGGTAATAGGTATTACAGGGAGTAATGGCAAAACCACAACAAAAGAAACCCTAACTAAATATTTCAGGGACAAACTGAAGCAAGATGATGTCTATAAAAGTTATGGAAATTTTAATAATTTTTTCGGACTTTGTTTTTCTCTTTTGGAATTAAATCCTCATCATAAAGTTGGGTTTTTTGAAATTGGAACAAGCAATCCCGGAGAAATTTCTAACCTAGCAAATATTTTGAAAATGAATCTAAGCATAATTACAAATATCGGAAATGCTCACTTAGAAGGCTTGAAAAATATAGACGGCGTAGCTAATGAAAAAAGTGATATTTTTGTTTTCACTAAAGAAGGAGGATATTGTTTAGGAGATATCCCAAATGAGTATTTAAATCTTGCAAGAGATAAGTCATCTGGAAAAAAAAGAATTTTCATAAGTGAAAATAATCCAAGAGAATTAATGAAAACAGCCATTATGAAAATTAATGATCTTTTGAAGCTAGAGTATCTGCCTAATGAGGTAGATAGTTTTCTAGGTAAAAAAATTAATGTGCCTGGTAGGTTTGAAATAAAGAAATCAAAGTCAAGAGCCCTCATCATTGACGATTCTTACAACGCAAATCCAGATTCCTTTTCTTATGCTTTCAAAAAAATAAAAAATCTAGACCTTACAAAAATTTCTTCAAGTAAAAAAGATTCAAAATATCAAAAAAAAATATGTGTTATGGGAAAAATGGGAGAACTTGGAGAAAAGTCTGAAGACATGCATAAATACATTCTCAAAGAAGCATCTTCAATATTTGATGTTGTTTTGGCAATAGATTTTAAGGTGAATTTAAAAGCTTCAAATATATTTTTTTATAAGAGAGAAAAAATTGATTCTTATTTGAAGGAATATCTTGATGAAGATGTTTTAATTTTCTTCAAGGGTTCGCGTTCGGTTAAAATGGAAAACATCATCAAGAACCTTACTTAAAATGTTTTTACCAATACTTGAATATTTAGCGGAAAGCTTCGGACCTTTAAGAATCTTTAACTATTTCACTTTTAGAGCAATTCTTGCAACTTTAACCTCATTGGTCTTTATACTTTTTTTTGGAAAAACCTTCATAAGATTCATAGCAAAACAAAAATATGGTCAGATTATCAGGGATGAAGGCCCACAAAGTCATTTAGAAAAAAAGGGGACTCCTACGATGGGAGGGTTACTAATTTTATTTTCTATTGTATTTTCTTGCCTATGTTGGGGAGATTTAAGTAATAAATATCTTTTAATTTCAATAGCAGTAACCTTTTTATTCGGTATTATTGGTCTAATTGATGACTATTTAAAACTGCGTCATTCAAATAGCAAAGGTCTGAGTGGCAGAAGTAGGCTTTTGTGGGAAATTTTAGTGGCTTTATCTGCAAGTTCATTAATTTACTATTTTGCCACTAGCGCAGAAGAAACTACTTTGTTTCTTCCTTTTTTCAAAGACTTTGCTCTGCAACTTGGAATTTGGTTCATATTATTTAGCGCTTTGGTTCTAGTTGCAACTGCAAATGCTGTTAATTTAACTGACGGGTTAGATGGACTGGCAATAATGCCTTCTGTAATGGTGGCTGCAGGAATGGGAATAATTGCATACATTTCGGGTAATGCAATTCTTTCGGATTATCTTAATGTTCCTTATCTTTTTTATTCAACCGAAATAGTAATTTTTTGCGGGGCTTTAGTTGGAGCTGGGATAGGGTTTCTTTGGTTTAATACTTATCCAGCGCAAATATTCATGGGCGATGTAGGATCTCTATCTTTAGGTGCGGCATTAGGAATTATCGCAGTAAGTATAAGACAAGAGTTTATATTGATGTTGATGGGGGGAGTTTTTGTAATTGAAACCATGTCAGTAATTCTCCAGGTTGCTTCTTTCAAATTAACTGGCAAAAGAATATTTAAAATGGCTCCTTTACATCATCATTATGAACTTTCAGGGCTGGCTGAACCAAAAATAATTGTCAGATTTTGGATCGTTACCTTAATTCTCGTTCTTTTTGCTTTAGCTACTTTTAGACTAAGATAAAAATGAATTCAGTTAAACCTGTGCTTATCCTTGGCAAAGGAATTACAGGAGAGTCATTTAGAGAATATTTTTCTAAAAAAAAACAACCATTCATTACTTTCGACACGAGAGTAAGAAAGGAGGATTTCAATTTAAAAAAAAATTTAGATTTTAATTTTATTTCCGAAGAAGAAATCAATTTTACCAACTTAAAATTTATAGCTTGTAGCCCAGGATTTGACTTAAATCACAACATAATCGAAACAGCAAAAGAAAAAAATATTGAAATTAAAAGTGATATAAATATTTTTTTAGAAGAAAACACATCAAAAAAAATACTAATTTCTGGAACCAATGGAAAATCAACAGTTTGTTCATGGTTAGAAAAATTATTCAATTACCAAAATTTAGATACTCTTGCCATTGGAAATATCGGAAGACCAGTTTTGGAATTTGTAGAAGAAAAAAAAGATTTTTTTGTTGTAGAGGTTTCTAGCTTTCATTTGGATATAGCGCCGCTACCCAAATTCAAATTATCAGTTTTGTTAAATATTTCACCTGATCATATTGATCGACATGGAAGCTTTAATGATTATGCAAAAATAAAAAAGAAGATAAGTGATAGTAGTGAAATTTCAATTGTTAATGAAAATCTCAAAGAATTTATTCCTCAAGCTGATTATTTTTTTAGCAATAAAGGGCCTGTAAAAGATCAAAACTTTAATGCAATCAAAGAAATTTGTTCCTGCTTAAATCTTAATATTTTAGAAAAAGATATTTTGAATTGTTTTGCTCAGCTTCCTCACAGAATGGAACTTTTTCATCAGTTAGATGGAAACATAACGTTTATAGACGATTCAAAAGCAACTAATGTAGCTTCATCATTAGAAGGTCTGAAAAGTGTAGACGAATCCAAGTCATTGATAGTCTTTTGCGGAGGAAGATCAAAAGATCAGGATTTTAAAAGTTTCACTGATTATCTAAATAAACGTGCAAAGAAAATTTATTATTTTGGAGAGAGTACAAAGATTTTAAAAAAGCTTTTTGATTCGTCAAAGTCTCAAGAAGTTTCAAGCCTGGAAGAAGCAGTTCATTCTGCTTTTAAAATTATTGAAAGTGATACCACTTTGATTCTTTCACCAGCTTGTTCTAGTTTAGACATGTTTGAAAGCTTTGAGGAAAGAGGAAAAAAATTTAAGGATTTAGTTTTAAATGCCAAATTTTAAAAACCAATCAACATTGCAAAGGATTTTTCTCGGCAAGCACGACCGCTCACTCGGCTTTGCTGATATTGATATACCTATGTTGTTTATTTCAACGTTCTTATTATTTTTTGGTATTGTCATGGTCACTTCTGTTTCTCTCCCTCTTACCTCAGGGTCACTCAATATGACTTTGAGTCACATTCAAAAAATTTTCATTGCGTTTGTTTTTGCATCATTTGCATTTAGGATGCCAATGAGTTTTTGGCAAAAAAACTCAATTTATTTTTTAATGTTTTCTTTACTTTTATTGATATTGGTTTTTGTCCCCTTTATAGGAAAAGAAGTTAATGGCGCATTCAGATGGATTAGAGTTTTGGGATTTTCTTTTCAGCCCTCTGAATTAATGAAGTTTTCTCTCATCATTTATATATCCTCATATTGCATCAGAAAATATGACGAATTTAGAGAAGAATGGTTGGGCTTTTTTAAACCAGTTTTTTTGATTTCGCTTTCTATATTGCTTATTTTGCTTGAACCAGATTTAGGTTCATCGGTAGTAATATTTATTGTATCTTTTACTATACTTTTCATAGCTGGAGCCCCTTTAAAGCATCTTCTTTCAATCTTTATAGTTGGATTATTTACATTTATTGGTTTGATATTTACGGCGACCTACAGAATTAAAAGAATTATGGGATATTTAGATCCTTGGAATAGTGAATTTTCAGGGCAGTTAAGAGCTTCTTTAGGCGCAATAAGTAATGGTCAATGGTTTGGAGCAGGCATCGGAAATAGTCAGATGAAAGAGGGATTTTTGTCGGATGCTCAAACCGACTTTATTTTTGCGATTATCACAGAAGAATTAGGTATTGTTTTTAGCTTAGTTTTAATTTTAGCTTTCTCATACTTAGTCTTTAGATGTTTTTTGATAGGAAGATATGCTCGTCAAAATGATTATACTTTTGGTTCTTTAGTATCATATGGAGCAGGTGTTTTAATAGCTCTACATGTGTTTATAAATATTGGTGTTTCAACAGGATTGTTGCCTACAAAGGGAATTCCCTTGCCTTTAATAAGCTTTGGAGGCTCTAACTTGATGCTTATGTTTGTCTTAATTGCCTTAGTTCAAAAAATAAAGATTGAGGCAAACTTTTCAAATAAAGTTTCTGTCTAAAAAATATGTCAGATAAAAATAAAAAAATTATTATCTGTGCAGGGGGAACAGGGGGACATGTATTTCCTGCAAAAAGATTAAGCGAAATGCTTTTAAGAGAAGGCGTTGAAGTTAGGTGGATTGGTTCTTCAAGGGGACCAGAAGAACAAATATGTAAAGATTTAGGTATAAAATTCCATCGGTATCCTTTAACCGGCTTCAGAGGTAAATCTCTATTTTTTAAAATCATAAGCTTTATTTTTTTGATTTTCTCATTCTTAAGATTTTTTCTAGAATTTCAAATTGGGAATATTTTTGCCAAAAGAAATACTTTGGTTTGCTTTGGAGGTTATGTTTCTTTGATAGGTATGTCACACTTTACTGGACCAATCTATATCCAAGAACAAAATTCTATACCTGGTTCCACAAATAAACTTTTGGCTAAATATAAAAAAATAGATAAGATTTTTTGCGGTTTTCCAAAAACTCAAGATTTTTTTGAAGAAAAAAAAGCAATATTCTCTGGTAATTTAATTAATCTCGATGCAAAAAAAGTTGAGAAAAAGAATCCGCGTTCTTATGAATTAGATATCAAGATTATGGGGGGAAGTCTTGGTGCTAGATTGATTAATAAAACTGTTCCCAAGGTTTTTAGCAAGCTATCAGAGGATTTCCCTGATTTAAAATTAATTTTGTCGCACCAATGTGGCAATGGAAATTTCGAAGAAACAAAATCATATTACGATTCTTATAAAACAAACTTTGATTTAAAGCTTTTTGAATTTGTAGAGAATATGGAAAACTTTTATTCAAACGCAGACCTAGTAATTTCAAGAGCTGGTGCTTTGTCTGTTTCTGAAATTTGTGAAACTCAAAATATTGCAATTTTTATTCCCTTAAAAAATTCAATAGATAATCATCAATATGAAAATGCTAAATTCTTGGCAGAAAAAAACTCGGCATTTATTTGTGAAGAGGATTTTATGGAAGAAAACTTAAAAAAAATCTTATTTGAAATTATTAAAAATCCTGAGATTCTTGAAAATATGAAAAAAAACATAGCCAAGGTTTCTCTAACGGACAAAAATAATATTATTGTCAAAAACATTCTTTCAAATGAATGATATAAAAAAAATACATTTAATTGGAATAGGTGGTGCTGGCATGAGTGGTATTGCTGAAATATTAATTAATTTAGATTATGAAATTTCTGGTTCAGATTTACTTGATACTCCCATAACGCAAAGACTTGAATCTCTTGGAGCAAAGATTTTTTATACCCATGATGCTTCAAATGTAGCAGAAAAGGACCTTGTTGTTATTTCATCGGCTATTTCAAATGAAAACTTAGAGGTATCTCATGCAGAAAAATTAAAAATTCCAGTTATTAAAAGAGCTGAAATGCTCGCAAATTTAATGATGCTTAAAGAAAGTGTTGCAATAGCTGGCAGTCATGGCAAAACCACAATAACTTGTATTCTTGCTCATATTTTTAGTACTAATGAACTTGATCCTACATACATCATTGGCGGGAAGGTGGAATCCTTTGCATCAAATGCGAAGCTTGGAAAAGGAAATCATATTCTTACGGAAGCTGATGAAAGTGATGGCTCGTTCTTATTATTAAGACCTCATAAAACAGTAATTGCTAACATAGATAATGATCATTTGGAGACTTACGACAACAGTATTGAAAAACTAAAACAATCCTTTAAGGACTTTTGTTTGAAAACACCCTTTCAAGGTCGAATATTTGCTAATGGCGATTCTCCTGAAGTATTAGAAGTCATCGAAAACCTTCCTCGGAACGTATCTTTGTTTGGCTTTTCTGAAAACAATGATTTTCAAATATTAAACTTCACGCAAGACAAAGACGGTTCTAATTTTATTTTATTTGATAAAAATAATGATAATAAGATGAGCTTTAAAACAAATATGCTAGGAAAGCATAACATTTTAAACGTAGCAGCAGCTATAACTGTGTCCCTCGATGAGGGAATTTCTTTTGAAGGAATAAAACGGGCTTTAGAAAAGTTCATTGTTATCGAACGAAGATTTCAACTAATATCTGAAAAAGTCTTTGAAAAAGACATAATTCTTATTGACGATTATGGACATCATCCAGAAGAATTAAGAGTTTCAATTAATACAGTTAAAGAAGTTTGGCCTAATAGAAAACTTCTGGTTGTTTTCCAGCCCCATAGGTATACACGAACAAAAGCTTTGTTTGATGATTTTATAAAGCTTTTATCTTCTTGCGAAAATTTGATTCTTTTGGAGATCTATCCAGCAAGTGAAAAACCGATTCCAAACTATGAAAGTGATGACCTTATTAGAGAGATACATAAATCAAATCCATCGGCGAAACTGGTAAGAGGAATAGAGGAGGCATATGATGCAATGAAAGAAATCGCTGAGGATAATTTCATTTTTCTTACACAAGGGGCTGGAAATACTTCGTTACTAGCAAAAAAATTTAAAAATTAATGAAGATAGAAAATTTAAGGATTGGCATTGTCTGTGGAGGCTTTTCAAACGAAAGAGAAATTTCTTTGAGAGGAGCTAAGTCAATTCATCAAGAATTGCTTTCAAAAAAAATTAATTCCAAACTCATTGATATCAAAGATAAAAATGAAATGCATAATGAAGAAATGTATAAGGGAATTGATTTTGCTCTTGTAATGATTCATGGAAAAGGTGGAGAAGATGGCGAAGTTCAAGGGTTTTTATCATCATTGAACATTAAGTTTTCAGGAAGTGATATTTTAGGTCTAAAAAATTCATATGACAAAGTTCTTACCAAACAAATTTGGTCTCACAATCAAATAAATACTCCTCAATATGTATCAGAAATTAATAACTGGTCTGAACTGCCTGATTTTTTAAAAAAGACTTCAAAACTGGTTATCAAACCAAGTAAAGAAGGTTCCAGTCTAGGAGTATCCATTATAAATAATAATTCAGAAAATTTTTCAAAGGCAATTAAACATGCAAAAAAATATGAAGGCACCCCAATCATTGAAGAATTTATTCCTGGAAGAGAACTTACTATCTCAGTTTTAGGAGATTTAATTTGTGCCCCAATAGAAATTGAAGCTCAAGAAGAATTTTATAATTTCGAAGCTAAATACAATAGGACTGATACATCTTATAGCTTTCCTGTTTTTGCTGAGGAGAAACTAGATGTTCTCAAAAAGCTTTCAAAGAATGCTTTTGACCTTTTAGGGTGTGATAAGTGGGGGAGAGTAGATCTAATTGAATATGAAGATAAATTCTACTTTATTGAAGTAAATACCGTTCCGGGAATGACGGAGACCAGTTTAGTGCCTAAATCAGCAGAAAAAGAGGGCTTAAGTTTCTATGAACTCATAAAAAAAATAATAATGGAATCTATTGATAATTGAGTCCTTTTAACTTAGACTTCGCGTGTTTCTTGAGTCTTACTTAAAAGATTCATACCCATAAGGAGCCAAATTGAATCATTACGAAATAGTTTTTATATTTAACCCTGATGAAAAAGAAGAGGGAAAATCCCTTTTTAATAAAATATTAGAGAAAACCAAATCCATAAAAGGTCAGATACACAGGTCAGAGGAAATTGGCTCAAGAAGATTGGCATATCCCATAAAAGATTATTATCGAGGAGAGTACTTTTTGATAAATCTAGAGTGTAATTCCTCGGAGCTTCTATCAATAACTGACCTCTTTAAATTCAATGAGAATATTTTAAGAACATCTGTCTTAAGAAAAAAACAAGCTGAAACTAGTAAATCAGCTTTAATGGATCAAACCCAAGATTCTTCATATGAAAAAGTTTCAAATGAAGAAGGTCTTGTTAAGAAGGTTTCAAATGAAGCAAAAGAGGTTTTATCAAAAGCAGAAGAAGTAGTTGAAGACGTCATAGAAGAAGTCAAAGAAGCTGCTGAAAAAGTTGAAGAAGTAGTCGAAGAAGTTGTTGAAGAGGCGGTTGAAAAAGCTGAAGAGGTTGTTGAAGCTGCTGAGGAAGTCGTCGAAGAAGTTGTTGAAAAAGCAGAAGAAGTAGCTGAAGACGTCATAGAAGAAGTCAAAGAAGCTGCTGAAAAAGTTGAAGAAGTAGTCGAAGAAGTTGTTGAAGAGGCGGTTGAAAAAGCTGAAGAGGTTGTTGAAGCTGCTGAGGAAGTCGTCGAAGAAGTTGTTGAAAAAGCAGAAGAAGTAGCTGAAGACGTCATAGAAGAAGTCAAAGAAGCTGCTGAAAAAGTTGAAGAAGTAGTCGAAGAAGTTGTTGAAGAGGCAAAAGAAAAAGCAAAAGGTGTATTTGCAAAAGTGAAGAACGTTTTTAAGTCAGATAAGAAAAAGTAAATAAATATGAGAAGGCAAAAAGACAATAAAAGAAGAAATCAAAATCAGGATAATTTTTTAAAGCCTAAAAGAGCTTGTCAATTCACGGCAGCTGGTGTGGACGAAATTGATTATAAAGATGTTGAGCTATTAAAAAAATTCATAACAGAAACAGGAAAGATTATTCCAGCACGTATGACCGGTACAAGTGCAAAGTACCAACGCCAGCTTACCAGAGCCATAAAAAGGGCAAGGCTTTTGGCATTATTGCCTTTTACAGATAGTCATTAGAAGTATGAAGTTAATCCTACAAGAAAGTATCACCGGGTTAGGAAACCCTGGCGACCTAGTCAAAGTTAAATCAGGTTACGGAAGAAATTATCTTTTACCAACAGGTAAAGCAATTGTTGCCAATGAAGAAAATATGAAGGTTTACGAAGCCAAACAAGAAGAATTGAAACTTCAAGAAGAAAAAAGGTTAGAAAGTGCAAAAGAAATTTTTGAAAAAATAAATGAATTTTCCGTTTCCCAAAATGTTGCCATTTCTGAAGAAGGCACAATGTATGGCTCAGTAGGTACAAAGGAAATTTCAGAACTTTTAGAAGCAAATGATTTCCAAATTGAAAGAAGCGCAGTAAGACTCCCCGAGGGTTCGCTCAAAGAACTTGGAAATTATGTGATTGATATCGAACTTCATCCTGAAGTTGTAGCAAAAATTAATCTCGAACTTAAACCCGAAGAATCTTAAAATCTAATTGTCTTCGCTCTATAGTAGTGGGAGAATATCAGCCCTGCTATGAGAAAAGAAAACGACTTACCATCATCTATTGAAGCTGAAAAAGCTGTTCTCGGAAGCATAATATTAGAACCAACGCTCTGGGACTCATTATCCGTAGAAGTTGATGAAAGTGATTTTATTGCTAACGAACATAAGTTAATTTTTCGAGGTATCAAAAAACTAATTGATCTTGGATCTGAGATTGACACAGTTACATTGATCGAATCTCTTTCAAATGACGGCGATCTTTCATCTCTTTCTAATTTTGATCGAGTGAGTTATGTGAAAAATTTGGTATCTGAAACACCGGGTACAGCTAACTTTATTAATTACACAAATATTATCAAACAGTCTTCTTCGCTTAGAAAATTAATATCGACTGCGGCTGATATCTCTTCTTTGGCTAAGGAAGCAGATACTTTTGAAAGCGAAAGTGCCTTAAGTGAGGCTGAAGATAAATTAATAAAACTTAGAGATTCAATTCAAAGAAGGTCCGGACCAGTATTAGCTAAAGATTTAATAAAACCGGTTTATGACAAGATAGACGAAACCATTAGATCTGATAGGGATTTGGTAGGGATAAGTACTGGCTTTAGAGATTTAGATAAGATCACGATGGGTCTGCAACAAGGAGATTTATTCGTTATTGCAGGTCGACCCAGTATGGGAAAAACTGCATTTGCGCTTAGTATCGCAGGTCAACTGGTAAATGATGGTATTCCATCTGTGCTCTTTAGTTTGGAAATGTCAGCAAGATCTATTATGTATAGAATGATATCTCTGATTGGAAAAATTGAATTAAAAAAATTATTCGAAGCAAAAAATCTCTCCGAAAGTGATTTCAATGAGATAGAGAACTCCCTTTCTTTGCTAAGCAGATCTAAATTTTTTATTGATGACACCTCTTCGTTGTCTCCCTCAGAAATTCTTTCCAGATCAAGAAAGCTCAAGCGAGAAAATCCAGATTTAGGCTTAATTATCATCGATTACATGCAACTAATGCGAGCTGATACTAAAAATGATAATCGTGTTTCAGAAATGAGTGAGATTTCAAGATCCCTAAAAGCTCTGGCCAAAGAAATTGATGTTCCGGTGATTGCTTTATCACAATTGAATAGAGCGCCCGAAACTAGGACGGGAAAAAGACCTGTGCTTGCTGATTTAAAAGATTCCGGAGCGATTGAGCAAGATGCAGATATTGTCACCTTTGTTTTTCGTGCAGAAAAATATGAGCAAGATCTTGAAAACAAAGGGCTTGCAATAATTGATGTAGCTAAACACAGAAATGGCCCTACAGATACTGTGAAACTACATTTTTCTGATAAATATACAAAATTTCAGGATCTTGCTCCAGATGATCCAGCTTTAAGAAATCCAGATTTTTCAGAAGAAGATTGAATTGAATCGTCCAACTTTTGTAGAAATCGATTTGAAGGCTTTGGATTTTAATCTGAAGAATTTAAAAAGTGCTGTAATCTCTGCTAAATTTTTTCCAGTTGTTAAGGCTGATGCATACGGGCATGGCATAGATAGAATTACAAAACACATTCAAAATAAAATTGATGGATTTTGTGTTGCAACTTCAGAAGAGGCTATAAATCTTCGTTCTAAATCAAAAAAACCTATTTTAGATTTAGAAGGACCTTATGATTTAGCCGATATGAAAGCTCTTCTCAAAAATGATATAGAGTTTGTTATTCACTCGAGTAGGCAGCTTAATTTTTTAAACCAGATTAAAAACCTCAAAGAAAGTCATCCGGTATGGCTGAAATTTGATTCTGGAATGAATAGACTTGGCTTTCCAATGGAAGATTCTTCAAAAATTTTTGAAGAAGTTACAAAAAAAACCAATCAAATTGTTTTGATGAGTCATTTCAATTCTTTCAAAGGGAATGCTAAACAACTAAAGAAATTTAAGGATCTTGAAAAAAGATGTTCATCAGACAATATTTCTGTAAAAAAAAGCTTATGCAATTCTGGAGGCATGATTAATTATCCTGCGTCGCAGAAAGATATTGTAAGGCCTGGGATAAGCATATTTGGAAGTAAATCTAATTTAAAAGACAAAAATATCAAACTTAAATCAGTTATGACTTTGAAATCCAAATTTATCTCTCTCAAAGAACTTAAAAAGGGCGAAAAAGTTGGTTACGAGGGGACCTGGCAAGCTAAAAAGAGAACAAAAGTAGGTATTTTGCCAATAGGGTATGGCGATGGATATCCTATTAATTTGAGTAATTGTGGAAAAGTTTCTATAAAAGGAACCTTGGTACCGGTAATAGGAAAAGTCTCAATGGATATGGTTGCAATTGACTTATCAAATATAAGAAAAATTGGTTATAAGGATGAAGTTATTTTATGGGGTAAGGGTCATGAAGTAGACACAGTGGCCAAATATGCTGATAATAGTCCTTATTCATTAATGACTGGAATAACAAAACGTGTAAGGAAGGTATATAAATTATGAAAATTAATGTTTTAAAAGAAACCCCTAGGAAGATTAAAGAGTTTCCTGTAGAGAATGAATATAATTTATCTAAGGAAGAAGTTACCGACGTAGCCGAAATTTTTAGCACTCCTTTAACAGGTTCTTACAATTGGGACTATACAGTTCAAGATAACAGAATTAAAAGACTTTATGAGTTAGGAAAGGATTTAAATTGGAATGCTGAGAAAGACATTGACTGGAATAGACCTTTACCTGAAAGAGGCGATACTCCGCCACCCATATTCTGGGATGATTACGAACCTTATCAAAAGCTTTCAACTGAAGAAAAATTTAGATTCATGAGTCATCGAGGAGCTTGGTCCCTCAGCCAGTTCCTGCATGGAGAACAAGGTGCCTTATTAGTTGCATCTCAGCTTGTTTCTTGTGCTCCAACTTTTAACGCAAAACTATATGCTGCCTCTCAAACTTTCGATGAGGCAAGACATGTAGAAGCTTTCAATAAATATATTCAGTCAAGAGTTGGAATTATGTATCCTGTTGGAACGGGTCTTAAATCCTTATTGGACAAAATTTTAACTGACCCAAGATGGGATCTTAAATTCATTGGAATGCAAATCATCATAGAAGGCCTTGCACTTGCAGCTTTCAATTTAGCAAGACAAGGAACTTTCGATCCAGTATTTAAAGACATGCTTTATTTGATCATTAGAGATGAAGCGAGACACGTGACTTTTGGAGTTAATTATTTAGAAGAGTTTGTTAAAACTTTGTCTGATGAAGAAAGAGAAGAAAGAGCTCAATTTGCATATGAAGCATGCGTCGTAATGAGAGGTAGATTAATGTCTTCAGAAGTATATGAACATTTTGGCTGGGATGCAGAAGATGCTATTGCTTTTCAAAGTAAATCAGATGTTACAAATAACTTTCAGCACTTATTATTTACGAGAGTCGTTCCAAACCTATCAAAAATTGGACTGCTTACTGAAAAAGTAAAACCTTTATATGACGAGCTAGGTGTCCTAGATTATCAAGATTGGCCAACAGATGGAGAAATAGATTGGGCCTCTCTTTCTAGACCCCTAGATCAATCGGAAGAAGAAGTAGAAGGAAAAATCATCTCCATCTAATTATACTCTTTAAGTTTTCTGAATAGCTTAAGACTATTCTGATATACTTATGAACCATCTTGTATGAAAAAGATGGCTTCTAAAAATCCTAAATTTCTCTTCGTTACTGGCGGTGTAGTTTCTTCCATAGGAAAAGGCATTCTCTCAGCTTCCTTAGGATCTCTTTTAGAAAGTAGGGGATTAAAAGTTACAGTTATGAAGCTTGATCCTTATATTAATCTTGATCCTGGCACAATGAGTCCTTTTCAGCATGGAGAGGTTTTCGTTACAGAAGATGGTTCTGAAACCGATCTAGACCTTGGACATTATGAAAGATATTTGAATTCCAAAATGTCCCATAAAAATAATTTTACTGCAGGTCAAGTTTACGAAGATGTACTTAAAAGAGAGAGAAAAGGAGAGTTTTTAGGTTCCACGGTCCAAGTCATTCCTCACATCACTGATGAGATTAAAAAAAGAATTGTTTATGGCGCGGAAGATAATGATATCGCGATTATTGAAATTGGCGGAACTGTAGGTGATATAGAGTCACAGCCTTTTTTAGAAGCAATTAGGCAAATGAAACTTGAGCTGGGGTCTGAAAGGACACTATTTACACATCTAACATTTGTCCCTTATTTAGCATCATCAGGAGAAACCAAAACAAAACCAACTCAACATTCTGTGAAAAGTCTTTTATCTCATGGTCTGCAAGCAGATGTTTTAATTTGTCGATCTGAACAAAATCTTTCAAAAGCGGATTGTAGAAAAATTGCCTTATTTACCAACGTAAATGAAGATTGTGTTTTTACATTGCCAGATGTGCCATCAATTTACGCAATCCCTGTCATGATGAATAAACAAGGTTTAGATCAGCAAATTGTAGAAAAGCTTAAACTTAAGTGTTCTAAGCCAAAACTTAAAGATTGGAAAAGGGTTACTAAACTTGAATCAGAGCAAAAAGGGGAGACTAAAATTGCGATGGTAGGCAAATACACCGAATTGGTAGATTCATATAAATCAGTAAATGAAGCTTTAATTCATGCAGGCATCCACAATAAGACAAACGTAAAAATTGAGCACATAGACTCTGAGAGATTCAATAAAGGAGTAGAAAATTTACAAGCCGATGGTATTTTAATTCCAGGAGGATTTGGAAATAGAGGCGTTAAAGGAATGCTTAACGTAGCAAAGTTTGCTAGAGAAAATAATATTCCTTATTTTGGGATATGCTTAGGGATGCAAGTTGCGGTTATAGAATTTGCAAGAAATGTATTGAAATTGGATGCCGACAGCACAGAGTTTAAGAAGACCACACAGCACCCTGTCATAGGACTGATTACAGAATGGCTTGATGAAGATGGACTTATACAGTATCGGTCAGAAGACTCTGATAAGGGGGGCACTATGCGTTTAGGAAGCCAAATATGCCATTTAAAGAAAAATAGTAAGATGGCTAAGCTTTACAAGAAACATAAAATTTTTGAGCGCCACAGACATAGGTACGAATTTAACGGTAATTATGAGTCAACATTTAATAAAAATGGCATGACTATAGTTGGAAAATCTGAAGATGATACATTAGTTGAAGCAATAGAAATTAAGAACCACAAATGGTTCATAGGGTGTCAGTTTCATCCTGAGTTCACATCCGATCCAATAAATGCTCATCCGCTTTTCAAAGGATTTATTCATGCTGCTAAGTTAAACTCTAAATGAAAATGACTGATTTAATAAAAATAGCAAAAACAGAGATTTCAAATTCAAACAAACTTTGTGTCATTGCAGGCTTAAATGTTCTAGAAGACGATCAGCTCACTTTCAAGGTTGCTAAAAAATTAAAAAAAATTACTGAAGCCCAAGGAAATTCATTTATTTTTAAAGCTTCATTTGATAAAGCCAATCGGTCATCTGTGGATTCATATCGAGGACCAGGCCTTGAAAAAGGTATAGAAATTTTTAGAGAATTAAAAAAAAGCGATTATCAATTGATCACTGACATTCATGAGATAAGCCAAGTCGATAAAATATCTGAAGTTGTCGATATTATCCAAATACCTGCTTTTTTATGCAGACAAACAGATCTCATCAAAGAAGCTTGCCAAGCGGGAAAGCCATTGAATATAAAAAAAGGGCAATTTTTATCTCCCGATCAAATGAAAAATATCATCGAAAAATGTAGTAAGTTTGGCAATGATCAAGTCATACTTTGTGAAAGGGGGACTTCTTTTGGCTATGATAATTTAGTTGTAGACATGTTGGGCATCTCTAAATTGAAAACTTTCAAATGCCCAATCATTTTCGATGTAACTCATTCTCTTCAACTTCCTGGCCAAGGAAAAACTGCCGCGGGAGGCAGAGGAGATCAAGCTGAAGACCTAGCTAAAGCGGGGGCATCTTTGGGCATAGCTGGTATATTCATAGAGGTCCATCCCAATCCTGAGAAAGCTCTTTGTGATGGTCCATCTGCAACGCCTTTAGATCAATTTGAAAGTATTTTACAAAAAGTAAATGCTATAGATCAGACCGTAAAAAGTTTTTAGAAAATGAAAATCAAAGCAATTAAAGCATTTGAAATCCTCGATTCCAGAGGAACTCCAACAATTGCTGCTTTGATAGAGACAAATGAGGATTTGAAAGAAATTGGTTTCGTTCCTTCAGGTGCTTCCACTGGCTCTAGAGAAGCCATAGAAAAAAGAGATGGTGGTAATAATTTCAACGGAAAAGGAGTCGCACAGGTTATTAAAACTGCAGAAGAGGATTTATTTCCTGAACTCATTGGTATGAAAATAGGTTCGCAAGTTGAATTCGATTCAAAACTGATAGAGATGGATGGAACGAAAAATAAAAAAAATTTTGGTGCAAACATCATCCTTTCTTTATCATTGGCTTATTGTAAGTTGTCAGCAAATGCAGAAAAAAAGCCCTTATATGAATATATCCACAATTATTTTAGGGAACATTTTTTTTCAAAAGTAGAAATGAAGATGCCTCTTCCTATGATGAACATTTTAAATGGGGGAGCACATGCGAATAATAAGTTGGACTTTCAGGAGTTTATGATCCAGCCAGTTGGATTTTCTTCCTTTAAAGAAGGTCTCATTTGTGGCGTGGAAGTATTTAATTTTTTAAAAAAAACTTTGAATCAAAAAGGTTTTTCTACGGCAGTTGGAGATGAAGGTGGATTTGCTCCAGAAATAGGTTCGGCTGAAGAGGCGCTGGATCTAATATCCACCTCTATCCAAGAAGCAGGATATGAAGTTGATAAAGAAGTATCATTTGCACTGGATTGCGCCGCAACAGAATTGTTAGAAAATAAAGAATATGTTTTTTCAAACAAAGAGAAGTTATCGTCAGATGAATTAATTGAGTATCTCTCTAATTTAACTAATAAATATCCTATTACCTCGGTTGAAGATGGACTTGATGAAAACGATTGGATTGGATGGGAGAATCTTACTAAAAGACTTGGTAAGAAAACTCAGTTGGTTGGAGATGATTTATTTGTAACTAATAAAGAAATTCTTCAAGAAGGTATTGATAGAAATATTGCAAACTCAGTCTTGGTAAAAATCAATCAAATAGGAACAATTTCTGAAACTTTTGAAACTATAAGTTTGGCTTACCAACATGATTATAAGTGCGTAATTTCTCATCGTTCCGGTGAAACAGAAGATAATTTTATTGCAGATTTAGCTGTGGGCACCGGATCTGGGCAAATAAAAACTGGTGCGCCTTCAAGGTCAGATCGAACTTCAAAATATAATAGATTGTTAATGATTGATGCTATGGAAGATTTAGAGTTTCGCGGTAGACAGGAGTTAATAAATTGATAGATAAAATAAAAAATTATTTTTTACCCAGTGTATTAGTGATACTTATTTTTTTAATTTTATTTTATATTATAGGAATCTTTTATGGGGAAAATAGCATTAGTCGTTTAGAAAGAATGACTCAAGAAAAAATAATTTTAGAGAATAAAATCGTTAAGTTGAAGGAAGATAATAAATTCGCCAGAATGGAACTGGATAGCTTTACTAATGATCCTGAAGCTTTAGAGGGTTATGCCCGAAGTAAGCTAAATTTAATTAAAAAAGGAGAAGTCCTTATTGAACTAGTTCCAAATGAGTGAATACGTCGCTTTAATTCCTGCCGCCGGGGTTGGTGCAAGAGCCCAACTTAAACTTGCTAAGCAATTCAATTTAGTAGGTAAAAAAACTATCATTGAATTTGCCATAGACCCATTTTTGAAAGATGAAAATTGTAAAACCATTTATGTAGTTGTAGCGGAAGATACTGAGGCTTGGGAGGACTTATCTATATCTCAACATAATAAAATCAAGACTTGCATTGGCGCTTCTACCAGGATGTTATCCGTTTTGAATGGCTTGCAAGAAATTAAAGAGGATGAAGATAAATCAATATTAGTTGCAGTGCATGATGCAGCAAGACCCTGTTTAGACCTCAAAGATCTTTTGGGCCTAATGGGAAAAGCTCAGGACGAAATCAGAGAAGATGGAGAAGGGTGTTATCTTTCTTATCAGCCTACGGAAAGTGTTAACTTAATTAAAAATGAAAAAGTACAAAAATCCTTGGATCGAAATAATGTTTGGTTGTCAGCTACACCTCAAGTTTTTTGTTTAGAAGATCTCTTGTCAGCTTTAACCAAAGCCCATGACGAAGAAAAAGTATTTACCGATGAAGTAAGCGCCATGCTGTATTATTTTAAAAAAGATATATCTATCTATCCTTGTAATAAAACAAATATTAAAGTCACTAAAAAAGAAGATTTAGAAACAGTAGAACAGTATTTAAAACTTGCCGGTAGAATTTAGTGAGTAAACTAAGAATCGGGCAAGGATTTGATGCTCATAAAATCGTAAAAGGCCCTAAAGATTTCATTCTAGGAGGTATTTCAATAGATTCTGAGTATGAGGTAGTTGCCCATTCTGATGGAGATATCATCAGTCACGCAATCACTGATGCTCTTCTAGGTGCTTGTAAAATGGGGGATATTGGTAAACTGGCTCCCTCCAATGAAGAAAACAAAGATATCTCCAGTATTCATCTTTTAAATAAGGTTTCTGCAATGCTTTCAGATGCAGGTTATCAAATAGTAAATATTGATCTTACTTATGTCGGAGAAGAACCTAGGCTTGAGAAATTTAAAAAAAAAATTGAAGAAAATTTAGCTAAAGAATTAAAAATGAATCCAAATGACATATCCTGTAAAGCAACAACGACAGATGGTTTGGGTTATGAAGGCACTCGAGAAGGCATAAGCACTCAAGCGATTGCTCTTGTTAAGAAAAACTAATTTACATGAAAATAATACTTACCAATGACGACGGCTTCGACCATCCCGGTATCAAAGCTCTTTTTAAGGAATTGCATGACAAACATGATGTGTTTCTTATAGGTCCAGATCAAAACCGAAGCGGATTTAGTAGTGCAATTACTTTTTTGACGCCTCTAAGACACAAAAAATATGCTGATAATATTTTCAGCCTCAATGGTACACCCGTTGATTGTGTAAAAGTGGCTAGAAATATGCTGTGCCCCTTCGAACCAGAAATTGTAGTCTCTGGAATAAACCCTGGTCCAAATTTAGGTTCCGATGCAATTTTATCTGGTACTGTTGGCGCTGCTTTGGATGGCAGGAATTTGAAGTATCCTTCAATTGCTGTGTCTGTAGCGTCTTTTGAAATCAACGATTTTTCGTTTGCTGCAGAGTTTGTTGCCAAAGTCTTGGATAATCTAGATAACTTGGAAATAGAAAACTTTCAAATTTTAAATATTAACGTACCCGATCATAATGAATTTCCAGATCCTGAAATTAAAATAACTAAAACTTTCCTCAATGAGGAAGACTGCGAAAAGAATCTTGATATTTCAGATCGTAAGAATTTGGAAGATGGATTCATTTCAATTTCACCGATTAAGATAGATATGCATTCCCAAGCACAAGAAAAAGTTGTTGCGGACTGGGCAAAAAATTTATAAATCAATTGAATTTTGAATTTGCCAGAAAAGAATTAACCAAAGAATTATCTCTAAAGGGCATTAAAGACCCGAGAGTGTTAGAAGCTATCTACCAAATTCCACGGCACGAATTTGTAGACGCAACATTTACTTCTAGAGCTTATCAGGATATGTCCCTTCCAATAGGTCATCAACAAACTATTTCACAACCTTTTGTTGTAGCAAAAATGACGGAACTTTTGATTCAAGGAAATATTTTAGAGCAAAAACCCTTGGGTACGGTTTTGGAGATTGGTACTGGCTGTGGTTATCAGACAGCAATACTTGCAAGATTTTGTAGAAAAATATTTTCTTTAGAAAGAATCGAAGCTTTATCACTTCGAGCAGATAACAATTTAAAGAAAGCCGGTGTAAAGAATTACCAACTACGCTGGTCTGATGGTACTCTGGGTTGGCCAACCCCAAAAAAATTTGACGCTATCATTTGTACAGCAGCAATTTCACATATTCCAAAAAAATTAAAAACTCAACTCGAGGTGCATGGCAAACTGATTTGCCCTGTTGGCGATGGGAAGAAACAACACCTGATACTTTTAGAAAAAAAATCCAAAGATGAATTTAATGAAACTGTCATAGATTCTGTATTATTTGTTCCTATGCTTGAGGGAAAGATTTCTGAATAACATTATTCAAGAATTAATACATCTATTTTATTGGTTTTTTCCCTCCATTCCTCATGATCCGGCAATGGATCTTTTGCCTCGGAAATATTCGGCCAAATCTTTGAATATTTTTCATTTATTTCAATAAATTCTATTTGATCAGCTGGTACTTCGTCTTCTGCATATATTGCGTCGATAGGACACTCTGGCTCGCACAAACCACAGTCGATGCATTCATCAGGATTTATGACTAGTGTATTTTCTCCCTCATAAAAACAATCCACGGGACACACTTCGACACAATCAGTATGCTTACAATTGATGCAAGCTTGGCCAACAATAAAAGTCATTATTCAATTATAATTTAAATTTATGACTTCTAATGATGAACTACAAGATTTGGCTATAAAGATAGGTCAGCTCTTAACTAAAATAGAGAAAAGCGTTTCCACAGCGGAGTCTTGTACAGGAGGTTGGGTAGGAAAGGAATTTACAGGCATACCCGGTAGTTCTAAATGGTATGGATTTGGGTTTATCACCTATTCGAATAAGGCAAAATTAAAAACTCTAGGCGTAACCAAAGACGCCCTTACAGAAGAGGGAGCTGTTAGTGAAAGAGTTGTAAAAGAAATGGCAGAAGGAGCTATAAAAAATAGCGGATCAGATTTTTCAATTTCAATAAGCGGCATAGCAGGACCTTCTGGAGGAACAGATAACAAGCCGGTTGGAACGGTATGCTTTGGAATTGGCTCTAAAACCAAAATAACTTGCTACACCAAAATCTTTGAAGGAAATCGTGACGAAGTCAGAAAAAAGAGTGTGGCTTTTGCTTTAAAAGAATTATTAAAATGTTTGCAATAATTTTTAATATATTGTTAAATACTGTATAAATATACAGTTTTATTATGCCTACAAGAAAAACAAAAAAAGACGAATCATCGTCACCAGAAAGAGGAAAATCTCTAGAAACAGCCATCTCTCAAATTGAAACTCAATTTGGTCCTGGAACCATTATGAGGATGGGCGAGAGGGAGGTGCAAAGTATTCCAAGTATTTCCACAGGTTCATTAGGATTGGATTTGGCACTTGGCATAATGGGCTTGCCAAAGGGAAGAGTAGTTGAGATTTTTGGTCCCGAATCTTCAGGAAAAACAACTCTAACTTTGCAAGTAATAGCCGAGTGCCAGAAACAAGGCGGAACAGCAGCATTCATTGATGCAGAACATGCTCTCGATCCTATCTATGCAGAGAAAATAGGAGTAAAAATAGATGATTTGCTCTTATCTCAGCCAGATACAGGAGAACAAGCTCTAGAAGTTGCTGACATAATGGTCAAATCTGGAGGTATAGATGTTTTAGTCATTGATTCTGTGGCTGCTTTAGTTCCTCGAGCTGAGATCGAAGGCGAAATGGGAGATCATCACGTTGGTCTCCAGGCTAGACTCATGTCTCAAGCGCTTAGAAAAATAACCGGTAGTATCAAAAAATCAAATACTCTTGTCATATTTATCAACCAAATTCGAATGAAAATTGGTGTTATGTTTGGTAGTCCTGAGACTACCTCTGGAGGGAATGCTTTGAAGTTTTATTCCTCAGTGAGACTAGATATCAGAAGAATTGGTACAGTCAAAGATGGCGACGAAGTGGCAGGTAATGAAACTAGAGTTAAGGTTGTCAAAAATAAAGTTTCACCTCCATTCAGACAAGCTGAATTTCAAATTCTCTACAATAAAGGAATTAACCGTGCTGGAGAAATTCTTGATATTGGAGTTGAGAGAAAAATTGTTGAAAAGGCAGGTGCTTGGTACGCTTATGACGGCGAAAAAATTGGTCAGGGTAAGATTAATGCTAGTCAGTGGTTAAAAGATAACCCAAATATAGCAAAGAAAATTGAAAAACAGATTACAGCCTCAATCAAAGAGAGCCAATAATTCTTTTTCCTTGATTTCAGACTTTGCCTGATTTCCTCTGTTTATTACTTCTATCAAATCCTTTTCAACGTTTTTTTCGCTTATGACTATTTGATATGGATTACCCATTAAATTGGAATCAGAAAATTTATTACCTGGAGATGCATCTCTGTCATCATAAAAGACATCTACATTGTTATGTATTAGGTAAGAGTAAATTTCTTTAGCTTTGTTTTTGACTTTCTCTGATTTCTTTTCATTGATTGAAATCAAGGAACAGTCAAAAGCAGAAATATTCTTTGGTAAAACAATACCTTCACTATCATGATTTTGTTCTATGGCAGCTGCAACAATACGAGAAACGCCAATTCCATAACAGCCCATTTCTAAAATTTTTTGACTATTATCATGTTGGACACTAAGTCCCATGGATTTACTATATTTATTGCCCAGTTCGAATATATGACCTACCTCAATTCCTTTTTTAATTGAAAGTTTGCCATATTCACTATCAATATCAGACAGATCATTATTTTCAATTTTTTTCTCAATTTCTTTTTTTAAGGAATCTTCCAATAATTCAATGTTTGATGAAAAATCTTTATCGTTAAATACCAATGTATCTTCTCCAGAATCAGCTAAGACATGAAATTCTTCAGACATATTTCCACCAATTGCCCCAGAATCGGCTTTAACAATCTTATAATTAAAGCCAATTTCGTCGAATATCTTTTGGTAACACTCTTTCATATCTTGATAGCTTTTGCTCATTCCTTCTTCATCAAGATCAAATGAATAAGCATCTTTCATTAAGAATTCTCTGCCCCGCATTACCCCAAATCTAGGTCTAATTTCATCTCTAAATTTCGTTTGTATCTGATAAAAAGTTTTAGGTAGATCTTTGTGACTTTGTAGCTCTTGACGACATATATCTGTAATAACCTCTTCATGAGTAGGTCCAAGGTAAAATTCCCGATCATTTCGATCCAAAAAACCTAAAAGTTCTGGACCCATTTGGTCTGACCTTTTTGTTTCGTCCCATAGAGATTTTGGTTGGACCATTGGCATTAAGACTTCTAAGCAACCATATTCATTCATATTCTTTCTAATGATTGATTCGACCTTATTTAGAATCTTTAATCCCAGAGGCATCCATGAATAAATGCCAGAAGCCAAAGGTTTTATCATATTGCTCCTGATCATAAGCTTGTGGCTAACCAATTCAGCGTCTTTTGGGGCTTCTTTTTGAGTTTTATAGTGAAATGAGGAAGCTTTCATTTAAAATATAAATTAATATTCGGCTTTAAAAATTAATAATACTAAAAAAAGATGCTTACAGTGAGGAATAATGCCTATTTATGAGTACCAATGCAGTAAATGCAAAAAGATATTTGAAAGAATTATTTCTCTAGCAGATTCTTCAAAAAATGTTTTTTGTGATTGCTCGCCAAATGCAAAAGCTACAAAAATTATCTCAGCACCATCCTTTCGTTTAGAAGGGTCAGGTTGGTATGAAACTGACTTTAAGACAGGTAATAAAAAAAATCTTGTACAATCAGACATTAAAAGTAAAAAAACACCTAAGGAACCAAAAAAAACAGAAAACTCGAAACCTGCTAAAAAAGATTAAACAATCTTTCTCATTATGGAACGCACTCAAATAAAAAATATTTCTAATAAAGAAATCGATTCTTCTTTTCTTATTTCTGGATGGGTTGAAAAGGTCAGGGATCACGGCGGTGTCATATTTTTAGATATCAGAGACGCATCTGGATTAATGCAAGTTGTTGTCGAGCCAGACGACAAAGAGTTATTCAAAAAGTCAGAATCCATAAGAATGTCTTATGTTCTTGAAGTTACAGGAATTCTCAGAAAAAGACCTAAGGGCACAATTAATGAGTCATTGTCTTCTGGAGAACTAGAATTGGTTTCAAAAGAAATTGATATCCTTTCCAAAAGCAAACCCTTGCCTTTTCAGCTTGATGAACATGCGAAAGTCGGTGAAGAGGTTCGGCTCAAATACCGTTACTTAGATTTACGAAGATCGGAAATGCAATCAAATCTAAAAATCAGATCACAAGTAAATCACATTATCAGAAGTCATCTAATTGAAGATAAGTTTATTGAAATTGAAACGCCAATGATGGCCAGAGCTACTCCGGAAGGGGCTAGAGATTTTCTTGTTCCAAGCAGAATTTATAATCAAAAGTTTTATGCACTCACTCAGTCACCACAGCTTTTCAAACAAATGTTGATGATTGGAGGTTTTGAAAAATACTTTCAAATTGTCAGATGCTTTCGGGATGAGGATACTCGAAAAGATAGGCAGCCAGAATTCACTCAGCTGGATATGGAATTATCTTTTATTACAGAAAAAGAAATTCTTAAAATATCTGAAGACCTTACTAAAAGAATTTTTTTTGAAACTCTAAATATAGAGTTTGAAGATTTCCAAAGAATTAAATATCAAGAAGCAATAAAGAATTATGGCTCAGATAAACCTGACTTAAGAAACCCTTTAAAGCTTGTCGATGTAAAAGATATTTTTGAAAAGTCGTCTTTTAAGATTTTTGCAGATCGTGCCAAGAATGAAAAGGCAAGGATTGTTGCTCTTAAAATTGAACAAGAGATAAGCAGAAATAAAATAGATGAGTACACTAAATTTGTCGGCAATCTTGGAGCAAAAGGATTAGCTTACATTAAAGTAAATGATTCTGCTGATCTAGAAAATGGGCTTCAGTCTCCAATTCTTAAGTTTCTTTCTAACGAAGAAATTTCTAGTTTAGTTGAAAGGCTTAAATTAAGTTCTGGAGACACTGTTTTTTTTGGTGCTGATCACAGAAATATTGTTAATGATTCAATGGGCTCATTGAGAGAAAAATTAGGTGAAGATCTTAACTTAATTAATCAAGAGGATTTTAAATTTGGATGGATAACAGACTTTCCCTTATTTGAAGAGGATATTCAAGGAAACTTATCTCCATCACATCATCCTTTTACCGCGGCTCAAGGAGGAATCACAGCACTCATGAAAGATCCGGTAAATGCTGTTGCAAAGGCATATGACCTTATTTTGAACGGTAGTGAAATTGGAGGTGGTTCTTTGAGAATTAACAATTTAGATGAACAATTGGAAGTACTATCCATTTTAGGAATAGATAAAAAAGAAGCGGATGAAAAATTTGGTTTCTTTTTGGAAGCTTTATCCTATGGATGCCCTCCTCATGGCGGAATAGCTTTTGGATTGGATCGTTTGATTATGCTGCTCTGTAAACAAGAATCCATTAGAGATGTAATTGCTTTTCCAAAGACCCAATCAGCAACCTGTTTGCTTTCCGATGCTCCAAGTTTAATTGATCAAGATCAATTAGATATGCTTTCCATAAAAGTTCTTGAAGAGGATAAATAGTGGCAGGACATTCTAAGTGGGCCAACATAAAGCATCGCAAAGGTCGTCAAGATGAAAAAAGACAAAAAGTCTTTTCGAAACTTATTAGAGAGCTAACCGTTGCTGCGAAATTGGGAGGATCCGAGCCAGGAGATAATCCCAGATTAAGACTGGCTCTAGATAAGGCCCTTGGAGCCAATATGCCAAAGGATACAATAGAAAGAGCCATAGCAAGAGGCTCTGGAGATCAGGAAGCAGAAAACTTAGAGGAAACCATTTATGAAGGCTACGGTCCCAATGGGGTTGCCATTATAGTCGAAACTCTGACGGACAATAAAAATAGAACAGTTGCTGAAGTTAGACACGCATTTTCTAAGTATGGAGGAAGCTTAGGTACCGATGGGTCTGTAGCATATCTATTTACCAAAGTTGGTCAAATAGTCGTTGAAAATTCTGATGAAGAAAAAATATTCGATGTCTCTGTATCCAATGGCGCAGATGAAGTAGAACAGGGCGATGAAGATAATCTCATCATTTCTGTTGGAGCCGAAGAATTCCATAATCTTAAAAATGTTCTTGAAGATAATGAAATCAAAATCAACCAATACGAGTTGATTATGAAAGCATCAAATAGTGTTGAGCTTGATGATGAAGCTTCTGAAAAAGTCATTAATCTTCTTGAAAGTCTTGAAGATCTCGATGATGTGCAAAATGTTCATTCAAATGCTGAGTTTTCTGAAGGGAGCTTTGCTTGATGACGAATTCTAGAAATAAGGGAGCGTCATTTGAAAGAGAAATTGCAAATGCTTTGAATGATTCTTTGGAATTAAAAAAACCATTAAAAAGAATATTGGAGCAAACTCGAGAAAAACATCTTCCCGATCTTATTCTTGGTAATTGGTATATAGAATGTAAGAGATATGGGCAAGGAGCAGAACCTCTCGAGGGCTGGTGGGATCAAGTGATTGCTGCAACTCCAGAAGATTGTCATCCAGCTTTGATCTATAAATTTAATCACAGGCCTATTAAGGTGAGAGTTCCTCTCTATTCTGTGAATAATAATCTTCCTAAAGATTTTAATAATACATGTGATTTTTCTCTAGAGAGCTTCATAGTTTTACTTAAATCTCTCTTTGAGGAAGATATAAAAAGCCATCTTTAATGTCAGACACCATAGAGCTAAGAATTTACTTCGAAGATACAGATGCACAAGGTGTAGTTTTTTACGCTAATTATCTTAAATATTTTGAAAGGGCTAGAACTGAATTTCTAAGAAAGTGCGGTTACCTGCAAAATGAGCTATTAGCCAAAAACATTATTTTCATTGTCAATAAATTAAACATTCATTACAAAAAACCCGTGTTATTAGATCAATTAATAAAAATAGAGTCTTCTCTTTCAGAATTAAAGAAAGCTAGTTTTAGTTTTAATCAAAGAGTTGTTATAAATTCAGAAATAATGTGTGAAGCTGATGTATTATGCGGCTGTGTTGACCTTAAAACCAAAAAACCCACTGCTCTTCCAGAGGATCTAAGAAAAAGGATGTTGGATAAAAAAAATGCAAGCTGAATTAAGTTTCATAGATTTATTTTTAGGGGCAAGTTTAGTAGTTCAACTAGTGATGATTATTTTGTTTGTTCTAGCTGGAACTTCCTGGTGGTTTATTTTTGACAAGTGGCTTACTTTAAGCAGAGCGAGAAAGGATATTTATGAGTTTGAAACTGATTTTTGGCTTTCTAAAAATATTGAAAAAATTTTTAACGAACTCAATCGTAAAGAAGATAATTTTGGGCTATCTCAAATTTTTGTTATTTCTCACGAAGAATTTTCAAAGGCTGAAAATTTTGAAAAAGCTGAAGATCGCATCAATAAGTCAACGGAAATAATAATTAATAGGCAAGAAGAAAAATTGGAAGAAGGACTGTCTTTCCTTTCTACTGTAGCATCTGTAAGCCCATTTATAGGTCTATTTGGGACTGTCTGGGGAGTTATGAATGCTTTTAGCGGTTTAGCACAGCTTTCTCAGGTATCAATAAATGCCGTAGCTCCAGGTATATCTGAAGCTCTGGTAGCAACTGCTTTGGGTCTCTTCGCGGCCATTCCTGCCCTTATTTCATATAATTGGAGTGTTAAGACGATTGATATAATTATTAAAAGCTACGAAAACTTTACATCTGAACTTTTAATAACTTACCAGGAATTCAATGTCCAAAAGACGACTAAAAAATAGAAAACTTCTAACAGAAATTAACGTAATTCCATATGTGGACATTTCATTAGTTTTATTAGTTATTTTTATGGTGGCAACACCATTTATGATTCAGGGAATTGATCTTGATTTACCAAAAACCGAAGCCCAAGCTCTAAACAAATCCAAAGACGATAATTTAACTATTTCCATCAGCAAAGAGGGTTTTTACTCTCTTGATTTAGGTGAAAAAAATGAAGTCTATAAAGGTTTTCAGTTATTTGCAGACCAGTTTGAAAAAATTTTAAAAAATAATCCAAAAATTGAGATATTTTTGAGAGCAGATAAGGAAACGCTTTATGATAATGTTGCTAAGACAATGTCTTTGATCAAAAAATTTAAAACAGATTCTATCAACCTCATAACCGAACCTATTGAGAATGAATAAGGCTTTAACTAGTTTAAATACTTTTTTTTTGATTCTTTTATTTTTATCTTTGATTTTTTCTATGTTTTCTGTCCCGAACCTTGATATTGATGAGACACAATCAATCAAAGTAAATTTTTACGAATTAATTCAACAAGATGACATATTATTCGATTCTCCTGCACCGACTACCCCAATGAAAAAAGAAACAAAAAAAACCTCTGCAATTAATGAAAAAACAAACATTGATGAAACTGCAATTATTTCAAGATTTAACATAAATAAATTAGATGTAAAAAATGAAATTACCAAAATTAAACTTTCGAAAGAGAGGGAAGGTGTTTTAAGAGTTTCCGCTATCATTCAAGAAAGAATTTCCTCAATTTGGATAAAGCCAAATTCTTTAAGCGAATCTTTGATAGCAAAAGTTTTAATAAACCTTGCTCCCTCTGGTGAAATATTAAATTTCAATTTAATAGAGCCAAGTTCAAATACTTCTTTCAATGAATCAATTTTGACTGCAATGAATAAAATGACTTTTTTTGAAGAAGTTTTATCTCTTGAGAGAAACCTATTTGAAAAAAATTTTAGAAATTTTAATTTAGTTTTTAAATCATCAGGTGAGATAGAGTGATTAGGTCTTTATCTTTATTATTTTTTTTAGTTTCAAATAGTATTTTTTCTATTTTAGAAATTGAGATCTTAAAGGGTAGTGATAATTTATCAAA
Organism: uncultured SAR86 cluster bacterium; assembly: GCA_902632605.1. Lineage (GTDB taxonomy): Bacteria > Pseudomonadota > Gammaproteobacteria > Magnimaribacterales > AG-339-G14 > MEDG-81. The sequence continues at coordinate 76,901 of CACPDB010000001.1, forward strand.
AGTTGCATTTGTTCCTTTCGGTATAGAGAGCGGTATTGAAGGAAATTATGGTAGTCAGATATCTAAAAATATCGAAAAGAATATGCTTTTGTTTGGTGAATTTGAAAATCTAGCCGTAAATGAGATGCTCTCATATCCTTCCTCAGAAAATGATTTTTATTATAGGGATTGGAAAGTACTCGGTGTGGATTATTCCGTAATTGGAAAAATAAATTCTGTTAACGCTTTAGGAAATCTTAATATTTCGTATTCTTTATTCAACATAAATAGAAGAATTAAGATTTTAGAAGGTGAAATTGTAGGTAGAGAAGATAATATTGAAGGAATTTCAAAAATTATTAGCAACAGAATCTATGAGGAAATTACTGGTTTAAGAGGGATATTTGATACGAAATTGGCATATGTCATTAATTCTGATGCTGATACTTATCAAATGTGCATTTCAGATATTGATGGTAAAAATGAACAAATTCTTTTTACATCCAAGGCTCCAATAATGTCTCCTGATTGGTCGCCTGATAGAAAAAAAATTGCATATGTATCCTTTGAAAATGGTTTGGCTGAAATTTTTATTCAAGATTTACAATCTGGTGAGAGAGATTCTATTCAGGCTTTGGGAATGACAAATAGTGCACCAGTTTGGTCTCCAGATGGAAGGAGCTTAGCTTTGGTTGTTTCTTTTTCAGGAAATCCCGACATTTTCTTATACTCAATAAATAACAAAAGATTAATAAGGCTTACAAATCATTATGGTATCGATACAGAACCATCGTGGTCTCCAGATTCAAAAAAAATTATTTTTACATCTGACAGGTCAGGTTCACCTCAGCTTTACGAAATTAATACAAAATCTAAAAGAAAAAAAAGATTAACCAAAGATGGCAATTATAATGCCAGAGGAAGATATTTTCCCGATGGAAAATCTATTTTTTTTGTGCATGGAAACGATGGAAATTTTCAGATCGCAACAAAAAAACTTTCCAGTAGATACATTGAGACTTTAACCTCTACTTCGCTAGATGAATCGCCTACAATTTCACCAAATGGGAATATTATTATTTATGCTACAAAAGATGGATCAAATGGTTATTTAGGAGGAATCACTTTAGATGGAAAATCAAGATTTTCACTACCAGTTAAAAATGGATCAGTCAGAGAACCAGCTTGGTCACCATTGTTAAATTAAACAAACTTAATTAAAAATTTCTTGTCTAAAAGAAAAGTATTATAATTAGATTCTTAGAAGGAGCTATTTAATGAGGAGACTATTTATGGAACCAATTGGAATATTTATTTTAGCTATGATTTGTCAGGTATATTCTTGTGCTGCAAATGTGTCAGATTCAGTTGAACGAATGCAATATGCCTCTGTAGCTGGGGAGGAGTATCTTCAAGGAGATAAGCTCGATACTAATTTAGACGACAAGGTTTTCTTTGAATTTGATAAATCAAGCTTAGACGCTGAAGATAAAAATCTTCTTGAGCAATATCTGCCTCTTATCAAAAAAGCAAAAATAGTTCGTCTAGAGGGTCATTGTGATGAAAGGGGTACTAGAGAGTATAATTTGGCTCTGGGAGAAAGAAGAGCGCTTGAGGTGAGAGATTTTCTAATCGTAAAGGGAGTTTCAGGCAAGAAGATTAGAGTGGTAAGTTTTGGTGAAGAAAAGCCTCTTAAAAGTGCATCAAATGAAAATGCGTGGGCCGAGAATAGAAGAGTAGAAATCTCTCTTTATTAGTTTGAAATTTCTAAAAAGCTTTTTATTTATATTCCTTTTAAGTTCTTCAAATTTTGCATTATTACAAAATGAAGAATCAATAGAACTTCTTCTTGAAAAAATTAATCTACTTAAGAAAGAAATAGAATCTTTAACAGCTTCAATAGAAACCAATAACTTAACTATTTCAAGGTCAGAAGAAGCAAACCAAATTAGATACGTAGATTTAGATAAAAGAATCCACCTTCTAGAAACAAAACTTCTATTTGAAGAAAATCAAGATCAAGAACCTCTAGAAGATTCAATCAACCCTCTTTCTGGTTTGGTGGAAGAAGAATTAGATTCAGGAGAATTTAGTCTTTGGTCAAATTCAATGAAACTTTTAGATAATTCCAGATATTCTGAAGCAGCAGAAAACTTAAGACTTTTGATACTCTCATATCCTGACGGGACATATACTGGCGATGCTTATTTTTGGCTGGGAGAGATATATTTGGTACAAGAAATGTTTGAAGATTCAGCAGAAATTTTAAATGCTTTTGCAGTAAGGTTTGAGCAACATCCAAGAAAAGCAGATGGCTTGTATAAACTTGCTCTTGCCAAATTAAACCTAGATGATTTGTCTTCAGCACAATCTCTCTTACAAGAAGTTATAAGTAATTATCCAAATTCAGGAGCAGCTTTACTTGCTGAACAAGATTTAATTAAACTAAATTCTCAATAGAGGTATAATCACTTTTTTTTTGGGTCGTTAGCTCAGTTGGTAGAGCAGTTGGCTTTTAATCAATTGGTCATAGGTTCGAATCCTATACGACCCACCAAAAACAATGATTTATTTTTTAATTGGTGTTGGTGCGTTTTTTGGAGCAGTTTCAAGGTACCTTCTAAGTGGTTACCTTGAAAAACTTTTACTTTTTGGATTTCCTCTAGGCACTATAATCATAAACCTTATTGGCTGTTACCTCATTGGTGTTTTTTTAGCTTTTAATTTCTCTAATAAAGATTTAGTAGGACCTATAGTAGCAATCGGATATTTAAGTTCTTTCACGACTTTTTCAGCATTTACAAAAGAAGTTCTTTTATTTTCAAATTCAAATGGATGGATTCCTTCTATTTTCATTGCTTTAATAATTTCATCTCTTTGTGTATTCTCTACTTTTATTGGACACAAGATGTTTTCTTAAAAATGACAAAGACTATTTTTGAAAAAATTATTGATAAGGAGCTTCCTGCAAATATAATTTTTGAGGATGAGAAGTGCATCGTTATTGAAGATATTTCTCCTAAGGCACCAATTCATCTCTTAGTCATACCTAAAAAGCCAATAAAGATGCTCTCAGCCATGAGCGAAAAGGATCAAGCTTTACTAGGTCACCTTATGTTGACTATAAAAAAAGTTGCAGAACAGCTTGATATTAAAGATAACTTTAACGTGGTAATAAATAATGGGGAAAAGGCAGGACAAACAGTTTTTCATTTACACTTGCATTTATTATCTGGGAAAAACTTTTCAGACTTACTTCTTGCTTAAGAAAGTTCATTTAAAGCTCTTTTTGTAGCAAAAATCTCCTCCAGTCTCTTTATGATGCTTTCTCTTATTTCAAAAAGATTTTGAGATAAAGATAAAGCTTCTTTTAATTGAAATACAGCTGCATCATGACGCCCAGTCAGAATAAAAAATTCAGCTCTTGATCTGTGAAGTTGAAGTATATTGCCTGATAGCCCTTGAGCCTCAGCAAGTTTGTACCAAATATTGGGGTCCGTTTGTCTTTCTTTAGACAAATCTTTAAGAAGTTTTTCAGCTAATTCTGATTGTTCGTTTCTCATATAAGCATCAGCTAAAAGAATTGATGCAGAATAATTATTCTCATGAATTTCTAAAATATTTTTTCCTAGAGATATTGCTTCATAAAAATTTCCAGCAGCTAAATGCAGTTCCATTAAGCTCGACTCTAAAACTAAATTATTAGGGATTTCCTTAATAAGTTTTCTCAAAAGTGAAAAGCTATTATCGAAATCATTTAAATTTTTATATGCCAATGACAATCCATAACTTCCAGAAAATGAAATATTTTTATTATTAGATTTTTGGTCTTTCTTATATTTTCTTATTTGTTTTTTTAAATCTTTATTAGCCCATATTTCTGCTCTCTTTTGCATAAAATAAAAGTCAATATTATCTCTAAAAGAATCCTGAGAATTTTTCTCAAGGGCATCGGCTCTTATTCTCATATCACTAAGCCTTTCACTAGGTAAAGGATGCGTCATCAAGTAAGAAAATTGCTCCGAATCTTCATTTTGATATTTACTTTGCATTCTTTGGAACATCATGGTCATATCATCAGGATTGAAGCCTGCTTTTACTAAATTATTAAAACCAATTCTATCGGCTTCTTTTTCATTGCTTCTAGTAAAGTTTATAGACATTTGTTGCATTGCAGCAGGAGCAATCAAAATTGCCTCAGGATTTCTTGACGCAGCAGCCACTGCGATACTTCCCAAAACCATTAATGCATTTGTAAGGGGAGAGACTTTATTTTGACTTCTCGCATAATGTCTTTGACTCAAATGAGCTAACTCATGACACATTACCGATGCTAGCTCCCCTTCCTTTTCTGTGTTTAAGAACATACCCAAATTTATTCCGATTATTCCTCCAGGGGCAGCAAATGCATTTATAGTTTTATCTTCTAAAATTATAAATTCAAATCTTCTATCTCGAACTTCGCTAGTTTCAGAAAGACGATAAATTAAATCTTCAAGGTAAGTTCTCATGAGCGGATCTGAATGTTCTTTAGTTGAACCTCTATACATCGATAGCCAAATCCTTCCCAAACTGTATTCACCCGATAAAGAGATAGATGCTGAAGAATAATCTCCTAGAGTTGGCAAAGGGTCTTCGTCTACCAATGACTGAAAGTATGAAGAAAAAAATACACCTAAAAGCAATAAATATAATTTATTTATCATTTAGAAAGTATAATTGAATTCTAAAGATTGAAATAGATGATAAATTTCTTAAAAAATTTTTTTGATAGGTATTTTTTTGACGATGAGCAATTCGCTGCCTTATTCATCATTTCTATTGGAATCATCATTCTTTATTTCTTAGGAGGCATCATAGCTCCTGTCTTAGTAAGCATTTTAATTGCATACATTTTAAATGGATTTATGAGTTTTTTAGAAGAAAGAGGAAATAGTAGGTTTTTAGCTTTGTCAGTAACTCTTTTCATTTTTAGTTTATTTTATTTATCAATTTTTTTAGTTTTACCTTTTCTATCTAGGCAGATTCTCCTTCTGGTTTCCGACATCCCTCAAATTTATGAATCTGTAAATGTATTTTTATCATCACAATTATCTAACTATACCGTTTCGCCTAATCAATTAGATGAAGCTCTAGTTAATGCTTTTTCATATATTCCTACACTATTTCAAAATGCTTTACTTCAGCTTAATTCTGGATTTTCTGCAGTAATGAACGCTTTACTGTATTTAATAATTGTTCCTTTTTTAGTTTTCTTCTTGCTCAAAGATAGAGATATTTTTTTGAACTATATAAAATTTTTGTTACCTGAAAAAAAGAATCTTCTTTCTAAAATTTGGACAGATGTAAATGTTCAATTATATGGCTATTTAAGGGGGAAGGGACTCGAGATGCTTGTTGTTACATTCGTTACGGGATTAGTCTTTTATATACAAGATGTAAATTACTCTGTAATTCTAGCCATTCTAGTTGGCTTGTCAGTTTTAATTCCCTATGTGGGCGCTATATTAGTTACAATTCCTGTCGTTTTAATTGGTCTTTTTCAATGGGGATTAGATTCTGACTTTTATATTTTTATTACTAGTTATTTAATCATTCAAGCTTTAGATGGAAACGTTTTGATGCCCTTACTTTTAGGGAGGGAGGTTAAACTTCATCCTGTAATAATAATTACAGCTGTACTAATTTTTGGAGGAATTTGGGGATTTTGGGGTTTGCTTTTAGCAATTCCTATTGCAACCTTTCTAAGAGCAATACTAGTCTCCTGGCCAACTAAGGAAAAGTTATTGTCTTAGTTATAAAAAAGATAGAACTTCTTCAACATGCCCCTTAACTTTAACTTTTCTCCACTCTTTAACTAACTCGCCTTTTTCATTTATTAAAAAAGTACTTCTTTCAATTCCCATATATTTTTTCCCATACATACTTTTTTCTTTGATGACGTTAAAAATATTACAAATCTTTTCATCTGGATCAGAAATTAAGTTAAATGGAAATTTAAATTTATCCTTAAAGCTATCATGAGATTTAATCGTATCTTTTGATACTCCAAAAATTTCAGTATTCTTTTTTTTAAATTTTTTATAATTATCTTTAAAATCCTCTCCCTCAGAAGTACATCCAGGAGTATTATCTCTTGGATAGAAATATATGACGATGTTTTGACCTTTATAATCTGACAAATCAAAATCTCTTTTTCCGGTCATTTCGCCCTTAAAGTTTTTTAATTTAGAACCTTCTTTCATATTTTTTAATCAATATTGTTAAGTTATGAAATAATAACATTTATAAAAAATTTTTTTAAAAATTAAATGTCAATTAAGGGCTCTATCACAGCTTTAGTAACTCCAATGCATGAAAATGGAGACCTTGACTGGTCCTCTTTAGAAAAACTTATTAATTTTCAAATTGATTCTGGAATTTCTGGTCTGGTAGCTGTTGGAACTACTGGAGAGTCCGCAACGATTGATTTTTCAGATCACATCAAATTGATAAAATTTTTTGTTGAAAATGCTCATGGGAGGGTAAATATCATAGCCGGTACCGGAGCTAATTCAACTGAAGAAGCTCTTCTTCTCACTAAGGCAGCTAAGGATTCAGGTGCCGATGCAGCTTTATTAGTATCTCCTTATTACAATAAACCTCCTCAAGAAGGTATTTATAGGCATCATATGAAAATTGCCGACGAAGTGAACTTGCCTCAAATTTTATACAATGTCCCTTCTAGAACAGCTAGCTTTATTGAGCCTGAAACAGTTTTAAAACTTTCTTCGCACGAAAATATTTTGGGAATAAAAGATGCTACTGGAGATATGGAAAACCATAAAAAAATATTAGATTTATGTAAAAAGGACATAGATAGTGATAAATTTTTATTGTACTCAGGAGATGACTTTTCTTTTCTAGAATTTCTAAAACTTGGTGGTCACGGAACAATTTCTGTTACATCTAACGTTGTCCCCAACCTTGTTTCAAATATATGCAATTTAATCAATTCAAATTTTCAAGAGGCAAAAAGATTGGACGAAAGCATACAAAATTTAAATAAAAATTTATTCTGCGAATCAAATCCCATACCTGTAAAATGGGCTCTTTACCAGATGGGAATGATAGAAAAAGGTATTAGACTTCCTTTAGTAGAACTTAATCAATCTTTTAGAAACTCTCTAAAAGAGTCTTTAAATGAACTTAACTTAATTTAATAAATGAAAAATTTTCTATTAATTATCGTAACTACAATTTTTTTATCTTGCGCTATTGAAAAAACTGAAATTAATTATAAAAAAGAAACTTTAGATGCATCTAGGAATCAATCAATTTTTTTAGATCAAAATATTCTTGAGGATCCTTCATTTATTGCAGATAAATATCCTATTACTGGTGAAGTAGAGGTTTTAGATGTTTCAGAAAAGAAACCAACACCCAGGCCTAAACAACTTTTCTCGGCAGCTTCATCTAAGGAGATAAGATTGCATAAACTCGGTGAAATAAGATGGGTTTATCTAGGGTTAGAGCCAAGTGCTGTTTGGCCTATGACAATTCAATTTCTTGAAACAAATGAAAATTTATCTCTTGGTACTTTTGATCCAAATTCCGGAACCATTTCATCTGAAGAATTTAAAAGAAATAATGTTGATTCAAAATATGTCTTTAAAATTGAAAGAGGTCTTCAACAATCTAGTTCAGAAATTTTCGTTTCGCAATTAAATAAAATAAATAACGCTTGGCAAATTGTTTCCTCAAAAGACAATAAACTGGACGAGTTAGTAAATGAATTTTATGAGTACTTATCATCTTCCGATCCTTCGACTGGCACATCCTTAGTGGCATTAAATTTAAATGCAAGTAACAAAACCGAAGTTTTTTCTGACGATGAATCTGGAATGTCAAAAATAAAGTTAAGAATAAATTTTGCTAGAGCTTGGGCAGCACTAAGAAGATCATTATTGCTTGCTGGATACAAAATTATTGATGAGGATAGAAATGAGGGGAAATTTTATCTAGAATATATAGTAAGAAGATCTCTTCTAGACCGTAGGCAAGACATAACGAGTGTGGAAATTCTTGTTGAAGAGATGAATTCAAATGAATGTTTGATTTCCACAAGTTTAGGCGCAGAAAACAAAGACTTATCTAACGAAATAATCTCTGAAATAAATCAATCTTTATCTTAATTTAAAATGGAAAAAAAAGAATTACTTACAAAAGGAAAAGCAAAAGAGCTTTATAAAACCTCAGATGAATCTAAGTTAGTTATGGACTTTACTGATGATACTTCAGCATTTGATGGGAAAAAAATAGAACAATTAGCAGGAAAGGGTACTGTCAATAATAGATTCAATAACTTTATTATGAATCATTTGAATTCCAAAGGTGTAGCTTGCCATCTCTTGGAAGAATTAAGTGGTCACGAAAGTTTGGTTCTATCTTTGGATATGTTTCCAATTGAATGTGTAGTGAGGAACTACGCTGCAGGAAGTATTTGCAAGCGTCTAGGTCTTGAAGAAGGGATGAAATTTGAAAATCCTATTTTTGAATTCTTTTATAAAGATGACGACTTAGGCGATCCAATGATAAATGATAATCACATTATATCTTTTGGTTGGGCAGAAGCTGACGATATAGAAGCTTTAAAAAAACTCACTTTAGAAATAAATGACCATTTAGTTGATTTATTTCTTAAAGCGGATTTAATTCTTGTTGACTTCAAATTAGAGTTTGGAAAAAACTCAGGAAAAATATATCTTGGAGATGAATTTACTCCAGACGGTTGTCGAGTTTGGGACAAGGAAACCAAAAAGAAACTTGATAAAGATAGATTCAGACTTGGTCTTGGAGATGTAGTAGAGTCATATCAAGAAATAGCACATAGAATTGGCATTGATCTCAAATAGCTTTTAATGAGTTTTTTACAGAACAAAAAGAAAATTAAAGGAGCTGAACTTTTTATTCGATGCCTAGAAGAAGAAGGCGTAGAGTATATTTTTGGATTACCTGGAGAGGAAAATCTTGATTTTCTGGAATGTCTTTGTAAATCAAACAAAATTAAACTGATTTTAACAAGGCACGAACAAGGAGCAGGATTTATGGCAGCAACCTATGGCAGGTTAACTGGAAAAGCTGGCGTATGTTTAACAACTCTTGGTCCAGGTGCAACCAATTTAGTCACCTCTGCAGCATATGCTCAACTTGGGGGAATGCCGATGGTAATGATAACTGGTCAAAAACCAATAAAGAACACCAAGCAAGGTAAATTCCAAATTTTAGATGTTGTAGATTTAATGCAGCCAATTACCAAATATACTCATCAAATATCCTCAGCAAATATGATTGCCTCTGAAGTAAGAGAAGCCTTTAGACTTGCTGAAGAAGAAAGACCGGGAGCAGTTCATTTAGAACTTCCTGAAGATATTGCAAGTGAAGAAACGAGGAGAAGACCTCTACCAAAGAGTATCGTTCGACGTCCTATTCCAGATGAAAAGTCTATAAGTCAAGCTGTAAAGTTGATTGAAAAAGCTAAAAGACCGCTTTTGGTTTTAGGAGGAGGAGCAAATAGAACTAGCACAAGTAAAATGCTTTTAGAATTTGTTGAGAAAACAAAAATTCCTTTCATCACAACCCAACTTGGAAAAGGTGCATTAAACGAAAGACATGAAAATTTTCTTGGGTGTGCTGCTTTAACTAACGGAGATTTCGTTCACAGAGCAATTGAAGAATCAGATCAAATTATTACAGTTGGTCAGGATAACTTTGAAAAGCCTCCTTTTATCATGAATCAAAAAGAAGGAACTAAGGTCATTCACATTGACCACATAACAGCTAATGTCAATGGTATCTATTTCCCGCAGCTAATGGTCACTGGAGACATAGCGAATGCTATTTGGCAAATTAAAGAAAAAATTAAAGTTAACCCCCGATGGGATTTTTCAAAAATGCTTTTAACAAGAAAAGCTCATTTAGAACATTCTGAAAAAATCAGAGAAGATGACAGATTCCCTATTTTCCCTCCGTATTTAGTTCGTCAGATAAGAAATGTTATGCCAGCAGATGGAATAATTACTATGGATAATGGCGTATATAAACTATGGTTTGCTAGAGGCTACCCTGCTCTGCACCAAAATACTGTTATCTTAGATAACGCTTTAGCAAGTATGGGAGCAGGGTTACCGTCTGCAATTACAGCTGCGATGATTTTTCCAAATAAAAAAGTTATTTCTGTTTGTGGAGATGGAGGATTTATGATGAATAGTCAGGAGCTAGAAACTGCTGTAAGGCTAGGTGTGAATCTCACAGTGGTTATCCTTAATGATAAAGCTTATGGAATGGTTAAATGGAAACAAGAAAATATGAAGTTTTCGGATTTTGGTTTAAGTTTCGAAAATCCAGATTTTGTAAAATATGCAGAGGCCTACGGTGCTAAAGGTTATCAAATTAATAATTCTAAAAAACTTACAGAAACTCTAGAAGCTTGCTTAAATTCTCCTGGCGTTCATGTGATAGATTGTCCTGTTGATTACAGTGAGAATGATAAGATTTTAAATAAAGATTTGAAGAAAATTAGTTCAGCTTTATAAAAAATATTCAAATCATATAAATTATTCTTACATCACGCCTGTCTTAATTTCAAGTTATTTAAAATCATTCATTTTTTATCAAGATAAATTTATAAGATATAATTATTAGAAAATTTATTTGAAAAGGAATAAAAAATGCAGGATATAAATACCTCTCAAGTTAAAGAAATTCCAATTAATGATCTAGTAGAGAGAGCGCGCATTGCTCAAGCTAAATATGAATCATTTACACAACAGCAAGTAGATAAAATTGTTCGAGATATTGGTAAATTCGTTTATGACAATGCTGAGGCATTAGCAAAAATGGCTGTCGAGGAGACTGAAATGGGATCCTACGAAGACAAAATTCTCAAAAATAAAGGTAAAGCCCGAGTAATTTGGAATAATTTGAAGGACAAAAAGTCCAGGGGTGTGATTGGTGAAGATAATGAAACCAATCTTGTTTTTGTTGCAAAACCAATGGGAGTTGTAGCTGCTGTAACTCCTGTTACTAACCCAATTGTAACGCCGATGTGTAACGGCATGTTTGCTCTCAAAACTGGTAATGCAGTTATTTTTGCATCTCATCCAAAAGCTCAAAAATGTGCTGAGTACTTAACCTCAGAATTTATGAAAATTGTAAAGTCTCATGATGGACCAGATGATTTGATCCAAGTAGTTACTAACGGGACTGTAGAAAAGACTCAACAACTTATGCAATCTGCTGATGTAGTTGTTGCTACAGGAGGCGGGGCGATGGTTAAATCAGCTTATTCTTCGGGCAAACCTTCTTTTGGAGTAGGGGCTGGAAATGTGCCGGTTATAATTGATAGAAATATAAATTTAAAAGAAGCTGTTGAAAAAATTGTAGACGGAGCATCTTTCGATCATGGCATTATATGTTCGCACGAGCAATTTGTTTTAGCTCCAGAAGAAAATTTCGACCAAACAATAGAATTATTTACAAATACAGGAAAGGTATGGTTCACAAATGATAAGTTGCAAATCCAGAATTTGCGCGATGTTGTTTTCCATGATGGCCATTTAAATAAAGATGTAGTAGGAAAATCAGCAAGTGATGTTGGTAAAATGGCAGGGATTGAAATTCCAGAATCTGCGAGGTTGATTTTGCTTCCAGCAGATGGATCAGGAACTGAGGATGTTCTTGCCAAAGAAAAACTTTGTCCAGTGATTGCAATTGTCCCTTATTCAACTTTTGAAAATGCAGTTGCTATGGCCAAAGCAAATCTTTTAGTAGAGGGTGCAGGTCATTCAGCTGCACTTCACTCAAATAATGATGAAAATATTCAAATGGCTGGCTTAGAGCTTCCCATCAGCCGTCTGGTTGTTAATCAACCAAGCTCTACAACTGCTGGAGGGTCGTTAACCAACGGATTTGCACCTACTACTACTTTAGGATGTGGTTCTTGGGGAGGTAATTCAATTTCCGAAAATCTTGACTATAAACATCTTATGAATGTTTCTCGAATCGGGAAAGTTATAGCTGATAAAGAAGTACCATCGGACGACGAGATTTGGGCTTAGATTTCTTATTTTCAAAGAATATACTCGAATAGAGATTCTTTAATCTTTTATAATCTTTTCGCATAAAAAAATAATAAGTTTATAAATTTAATTATAAAAAATAGCTGTACCTTATTTTTCTATAAAAATGTGGTACAATTTGTGCCGAGATGGATAAAAAGTATTTATTTAAAAGAAACAATGTTTGGTGGGTAAAACTCGCTGTACCTGTGTACCTTAGAGAAAAGTTAGGTTTTGACTTAAGAAAATCTACAGGAGAAAAAGATCTTGAAAAGGCTCTTCTTGTAAGAGACAGTATTGTCAGTGAATTCAAATCTAAGTTTTCTAAAGATATAGAACAAAAATCGCCTTTTGAGTCAGACTTTTTAAACAAAACAACATATTTTGACTATGCTTCTACTACTCCAGTTGATGAGAGAGTCATTGAAAAAATGAAAGAATGTTTGTCTTTTGAAGGGGCTTTTGGAAATTCAGGTTCTAGATCTCATGTATATGGCTGGAAAGCAGAAGAACTTGTTGAGGAAGCTCGTTTCAATGTAGCAAATTTACTGAGCTGTGATCCCAGAGAAATTATTTGGACTTCTGGAGCAACTGAATCCGATAATTTGGCTATAAAAGGCGCTGCTTATTTTTACAAATCAAAAGGCAGACACATAATAACTTCCAAAATCGAGCATAAGGCTGTGCTTGACGTATGTAGGCAGCTTGAAAAAGAAAATTTTGAGGTAACCTATTTGGATCCTAATGAAAGTGGAGTCATTCCTCCCCAAGCAGTCAAGGATGCAATCAGAGAAGATACAGTGCTTGTTTCTCTTATGCAAATTAACAACGAGATTGGAGTTCTTAATGATATTGAGCAAATAGGTTTAATTACAAGGGAAAATGGCACTATTTTTCATGTTGATGCAGCTCAAAGCGCAGGAAAAATTCCAATAGATCTTAGTAAATTAAACGTTGATTTAATGTCTTTCTCCGCTCACAAAATCTATGGGCCTAAAGGAATTGGAGCATTGTATATTCGAAGAAAACCAAGAGTCAGACTACAGCCTCTTTTCCATGGTGGAGGTCAAGAAAGAGGAATCAGAGCAGGAACTTTACCCACTCACCAAATAGTCGGAATGGGAGAGGCTTTTAGAATTGCTCAAGAGCAAATGGAAATTGACCACAAAAGACTAACTGACTTTAGATCAATTCTTTGGAACGGTTTAAAAGATATGGAGGAAGTTTATATAAATGGTTCCATAGATAACAGTTTTCCTGGAATATTTAATATGTCTTTTAATTTTGTAGAAGGCGAGTCTTTGATCATGGCTCTCAAAAATATAGCTGTTTCATCTGGGTCGGCTTGTACATCAGCAAGCCTTGAGCCTTCCTATGTCTTAAGAGCACTTGGTAGACCCGATGAATTAGCTCATAGTTCAATTAGATTTTCTTTTGGAAGATTCACAAGGAAAGAGGAAGTTGAGAACACTGTTGATCTTGTAAAAAATTCAGTATCTCAATTGAGAGAAATTTCTCCTCTTTGGGAAATGTACCAAGACGGTATTGATTTGGATAAAATAGAATGGGCATAGAAGTTTTTAAGTGAGGTAAACATGGCATATTCACAAAAAGTAGTCGATAAATTCGAAGAAACCTTAAAAAATCCAGAAGGCGCAAGCGTTGGAAGATGGAAACCTGGTGATAAAGATTTCCACAGAGTTGGAACAGGCATCGTAGGAGCTCCAGCATGTGGCGATGTTATGAAATTACAAATTAAGTGTGAAAATATCGAAGGCGAGAATAGAATTGTTGATGCCAGATTTAAAACTTATGGCTGTGGTTCTGCAATTGCTTCCAGCGGTCAATTAATAGACATGCTCAAAGGTAAGACACTTGAAGAAGCACAGAATATTTCTAATCAAGAAATCGTCGATATTTTAGAATTACCTGCAATCAAAATTCATTGTAGTGTACTTGCAGAAGAAGCTATTCACAGGGCAATAGATGATTTTAAAAGTCTAAGAAATAATGACTAATGCCAAAAATAAAAGTTTTACCTCATGAAGACCTTTGTCCAGAAGGGATTGAGTTCGAAGCAGAACAAGGTAAATCCGTTTGTGAAAATTTACTAAATCATTCTGTAGACATAGAACATGCATGCGAGTTATCTTGCGCATGTACAACTTGTCATGTCATTTTCAAAGAAGGATTCAACTCTCTTAACGAGTCCTCAGATGACGAAGAAGACTTACTAGATAAAGCTTGGGGATTAGAACAAAGATCAAGATTGAGTTGCCAAACTATTGTTTCTAATTCAGACTTAACCATCGAAATCCCGAAATATACAATAAATATGGTTTCTGAAAATCATCCAAAACCAAAGAATGTGTTAAATAGAGAAATATCATCAATGGACTTTGACATTTCTAACTCTGCCGCTAAACATCTTAACTCTATGGTTGCATCTAAAAAATCCTCTGGAGTAAGAATTTCCTTAAAAGATTCAGGATGTTCTGGCTTTGCATACCAAATTGATTTAGTAGAAAAAATTGAAGAAAATGATTTTAATGGACTAATAAATGGAGTTAATTTATTTATACAAGATAAAAGTTTTATTTTTCTTAAAGGAACAAAAATAGATTTCGTAAAGAAAAATTTAAATGAAGAATTAGTTTTCTTAAATCCCAATGTTTCTGCAGAATGCGGCTGTGGAGAGAGTTTTAACTTTGATTCTAATTTGGTAAAAGATTTATCTACGAGATAGTTTCTATGAACTGGTCAGATACTTTCGAGATCGTTGATGGTCTTTGTGAAAAATTTCCAGATGAAGACCCTGAAAAGCTTCTTTTTATTGATCTTATGAATATGGTTATCTCTCTTGACAGCTTCGAAGGAAAAAAAGAAAACTGTAATGAAAGAACTCTAGAGGCTATACAATCTCTATGGATAGAGGAGAAGGATTAATGTCAGAAAAAACTTTATGCATAATTAAACCAGATGCGGTAAAAAATAACTTTGTAGATCAAATTAATAAAATGATTGAATCAAAAGGATTATCTATTTTAAAAAGCAAAAAAACTAATATTTCTTCTGAAATTGCAAAGCAATTTTATGCAGAGCATTCTGAAAAACCCTTCTTCAATGAGCTTGTAGATTTTATAACTTCAGGTCCTGCAGTTGTCCAAATTCTGGAAGGTGATTCATGCATAACAAGTTACAGAAGTTTAATGGGCGCAACCAATCCAGAAGAAGCTGAAGAAGGCACGATTAGAAAGAAATTTGCTGAGTCAATTTCTAAAAATGCGGTACATGGTTCAGACTCACCAGAATCTGCAGACAGAGAAATTGAAATAATGTCTGCTTTGTTTTAGTTTGAGGTTATGGAAAGCTGGAACGAACAGCTAAGTACTAAAATTCTTGAATCTGAATTTTCGATTAAAGAAATTTCGGATAAAACAAAAATCCCTACAAAATTCATCGAAGCAATTGAGAAAGCCGATTTTAAAAATCTTCCAGCTGAGATTTTTGCAAAATCTCAAATAGAGCGACTTTTTAAATTTTTAGGAATTGATCCAAGTGAAGCGCTCAAGGATTATGAAGAATTTTTATCTCCACCAAAACTATCATCTGAAGATGAACCTTTAGCAGATACAAAGTTTAATTTTCATAACCTTTTAGATAATTTAAATTTACCTAGCGTTAGTAACACTTACCTGAAATATGGGGGTATTTTATTTATTTCTATTATTTTATTGGTTTTAATGTTTGCTATAACGGATGACGATGAAACAGATTCAACAGAAAATAAAGAAAAATTGAATGTATTAGAATCCTTGGAAATTGAAAATCAAAATTTATCGATTAGTTCTTCTGAAGAAGAAATATTAAATGAGAATTCAATTAAAAAAGAATTATCTTCAAATGACAAAATCATAGATGATTTAAGTCCAAAAGATTTAATGAGAAAAATTGAAATTGTCATTGATGGAGAAAGTTGGGTAGTGGTTTTTGATAAAAATGAAAGACTTCTTTACGAGTTGATGCAAACAGGAAGTTATGAGCTCTCAGGAATTTCTCCACTGAGGTTTAAAATAGGGTATGCTCCTGCGACTAATTTATATATCGATAATCAAAAGATTAGTTTTTCTAAAGCAATTAAAGGAGCAACTAATTATGCTCATTTTTTAGTAAACGAGGCAAATAAAGTTGAATCAATTAGAGATTAAGCGAAGGAAAAGCAGACTTATTCACGTTGGAAATATTCCTATTGGAGGAGACTCAGAGATAACAGTTCAAAGTATGACTAATACTTTGACAACTGACATAAAAAAAACTGTAGAACAAATTAAAGAATTAGAAAAAGTTGGAGCAGATTTAATAAGAGTTTCTGTACCAGACGAAGATTCTGCAAAAGCCTTTAAAAAAATTAAAGAGCAAGCAAAAGTTCCATTGATTGCTGATATTCACTTTGATTACAAGATTGCTATTCAGGCAGCTGAACAAGGAGCGGATTGTTTAAGAATAAATCCCGGAAATATTGGAAACGAAAAAAAAGTAAAAGAAGTAATTGCTTGCGCATCGCATCATAATATTCCGATTAGGATTGGAGTAAATGCAGGTTCTTTAGAAAAAAAACTTCAAAAAAAATATGGAGAACCAAATTCTGATGCATTAGTAGAATCGGCTATGAATCATGTAAATATCTTAAAGAAACAAAATTTTGAAAATTTTAAACTCAGTATTAAAGCTTCTGATATCTATATGATGACAGAAAGTTATAGAAAAATTAGCTCCTTGATTGACCAACCTCTTCATTTAGGCCTAACGGAAGCCGGTGGACAAAGAAGTGGAACTATTAAATCATCAATAGCAATCGGACAACTTCTATCAGAAGGTATAGGCGATACTATAAGAGTATCCCTCGCTTCAGATCCGTGCGAAGAAATTAAAGTAGGATTTGATATTTTAAGGTCTCTTAAATTAAGGAAAAAGGGTATCAATTTTATCGCCTGTCCAAGTTGCGCAAGACAAAATTTTGATGTCATTAAAACAATGAATGCACTTGAATCTAGACTTGAAGATATAACTGAAAATATAGATGTTGCGGTTATTGGTTGTTATGTAAACGGACCAGGAGAATCTAAGGCTGCGGATGTTGGCTTAACAGGAGCTTCGCCAAATAATCTTGTCTATATAGATGGAAAGGCAGACCATAAACTTTCGAACAAGGATCTTATTGACTCTCTTGAAAAATTAATAAGGAAGAAAGCAAAAAAAATTAAACAATCCAAAAGTAAGCTTTCTATTAAAGAGGTCTAATCATTATGAAAAAGATTTCAAAGTTGCGAGGCATGCAAGACACAGACCCAAATGAAACAACCAAAATTAATTTTGTTGAAAACGGCTTTAATGAAGTTTCCAAAAGTTATGGCTACCAAGAGGTAAGATTCCCAATCATAGAAAGTACAGATTTATTTAAAAGATCCGTTGGAGATCAATCGGACATAGTGAATAAAGAAATGTTTACTTTTGAAAGCAAAAGCGGAAAATCGATGACGCTTAGACCAGAAGGCACAGCAGGATGTATGCGCATGGCTATAGAAACTGGATTGCTAGATGCCGGTCAACAGAGATTGTCTTATAAAGGTCCAATGTTTCGATATGAACGTCCTCAAAAAGGTAGGTCTCGCCAATTTCAACAACTAAGTTTGGAGGCATATGGCTTTAACGATTATGTTATTGATTTAGAAATGCTAGAGATATCAAACCTTCTTTTTGAAGAACTCTCAGTTAAAAAAGAAATGACCTTAGAAATTAACTCTATTGGCTCTCAAAAAGATCAACAAGAATACTCTCAAAAATTAAAAGATTATTTTTCAAAATATAAAAAAGATTTAGATAAGGATAGCTTAAAAAGATTAGATAAAAATCCCTTGAGAATTTTAGATTCAAAAAATAAAAATTTAGAAAGTCTCATTAAAGAAGCTCCTATGATAGATCAATCAATTTCTAAGGAATCGCGAGAAAAATTTTCATTGATAAAAAACTATCTAGAGGATCTAGAAATTCAATACATAGAAAATCCCCTTTTGGTTAGAGGATTGGATTATTACAATGATTTGGTTTTTGAATGGAAATCAAATTCAATTGGTTCTCAAGATACTATTTGTGGGGGAGGAAGATATGATTCATTATCTAAAATTATCGGCGGAAGACAAACAAATGCTATTGGCTTATCAATAGGTCTTGAAAGACTATGTTTGTTAATTGAAGATTCAATGTTAAGAGATACAAAGTCATTGTTGATAGTATCTCTTGAAGACTCCTTTTTTCTAGACGGAATGAAACTAGCTTCGTCTCTGAGAAAGAAATTAAAAGACTTTGCAATCCAATTTTCTGGGAAAGAAAAAAATTTAAAAACCCTTCTAAAAAAAGCAAACAAAAAAAATACAGATTTCATGGTTATAATTGGTCGAGAAGAGATTAAAAATAATTCTTATACCTTGAAAAAACTTTCAATGAGTCAAGAAATGAAAATCGATAATTTTGATTCCTTATTGGAAATTTTGAAAAAGACAAAATGAATTTTCTAAATAAAATCTATGTTTGGATTCTGAATAATTATATTAAGTTAATTACATTTTTCTTTATCTTGGTCCTTAGCTATGGGACCTATCTTTACTTTTATTTTTCAGCTCAAAAAAAAGATAAAGACGCGGGAGATTTATTTTTGAATTTTTATAACTCTTATTCGTCTTCTGACTTTAGCGAACAAGAATATAAAATTATTTTAGATGAGATTTCTCAAATAGATGATGCTTCAATTTATTTAGTTATGCTCAAGTCAATTTATGCAGCACAGTCTGTAGAAAATAGCGACTTACAAAGAGCATTAACTGAGCTTTCAAATGCTAGAGAAATTTTAAGCAAAAAAGGTAATGACTATAGTTTTTTAAGGGAAATAATTGATTTAAGAATGGTAAATATTTTTATACATTTAGAAGATTTAGATAGGGCTAAAAATATTTTCAAGAATACTTTTACAACTTATCAAGCAAATAAACTTATTCTTCAAGGAGATATTTTAGCGATAGAAAAAAAATTTGATGAAGCAAAGAGGAAATATATGGATGCCTTACAAAGTTCTGAAAATGACACTCAAAAAAACTTCATTAACTTAAAAATTTCTAATTTGACAGAATAATGAAATTTAACTATTTAATTTATTTACTTCTTTTTATATTTCTTATCGCTTGTGAGACAGGAACAAAAGACTTGGAAAAACCCAGTGAATTAAAAAAACAAATTAACGAAAAGTTTTCTTTTGAAAGAAGATGGTCAGTAAATGCTTTCAAATCATTACCTTTGGGGAAAATAAATATTGCTTCTGATCAAGATAGTATTTTTATTTTTGATTCTAAAGGCGAAATAAAAGCATTTTCGAATAATGGAAAAAGAATTTGGAGTAATAAACTAGGTTTTGAAATTTCTACCGGAATAACTCTGGGATTTAACAAATTATTGTTGAGTACCTCAAACGGAGATGTATTTTGTATTTCAAAAGATTCCGGAGATACCATTTGGCAATATTCGACTTCAGGAGAAGTTTTATCTCCACCAGCTACCAATGGAGATATTGTGGCAATACAAAATGTTGATGGCAGAGTAACGGCAGTTGATCTAGATACGGGAGAGTTCAGATGGGATTATAGAAGCGTTATTCCAAACTTAACTTTGAGAGGAACTTCCGAACCGTCTTTTTATCAAGGTTTCTTATACATTGGTTTTGCTAATGGTAATTTAGCAAAAATAGAACCTAGATCAGGAGTTACTCAGTGGGAAATACCCATAACAACCTCTAAAGAAACATCTGAAATTGGAAGGATTATAGACATAGACGGAAACTTTGTATTTTCAGGTGGAATAGCATTTGTAGCAACTTTTCAAGGAGATGTTGCTGCATTGGATACTAGATCGGGCAGATTTATATGGAAAGAAAAGACATCCACAGCAAATGATTTACTTTCTTCTAGAGGAAAAATAATTTTAATAGATGAAAAAGATCAAGTGCTTGCGTATTCCCAAAATTCTGGAAACTTGGAATGGTTCAATAAAGATTTTTTCTTGAGAAAGCTTACCTCTCCAAGTAGCTTAAAATCTTTAGTGGTTTATGGAGATTTTCAGGGTTTTCTACATGCTTTAGATATTTCTCAGGGTCAGCAAGTAGCAAGAAAAAGAGCCTCGAGATCAAAAATTATTTCAATTTCTGCGAAAGATGAAAATGTCTTAACGTTAGACTCTAAAGGAAAACTTTCACTCTTTACTTTGCAATGATATTGTCCCAAACATGGGGCCCATAGTAGCAATAATAGGAAGACCTAATGTCGGCAAATCTTCGCTGTTTAATAAAATAATCGGAGAAGACAAGGCAATAATTGCTGATTTTTCAGGATTAACCCGAGATAGGTTATATGGAAATTTCTCTTTAAAAAATAAAAATTTTTCCATAATTGATACAGGAGGTATTTCCGATGATAGAGAAGAGATTAACCTTCTGATACTTCAGGAAATCAATAAAGCTATTGAAGAAGCAGACGGGTTTATTTTTTTAGTAGATGCTGAGTATGGTTTAAGTAAAGACGATTATAAAATTCATGAAATTCTTAGAAAATCTGGAAAACAATATATTCTTGCTCTCAATAAATCCGAACTTAAATCTTCTGAAAAAAATATAAATGACTTTTATCAGCTTGGAGTTAAAAGTTTCATCAAAGTATCTGCTAAAAATGGTTTAGGAATAAAAAGTCTAAAAGATGAGATATTTAATCGATTTCAAACTCATGAAAGTACAGTTCTTGATAAAGAAATTGACAGTCAAAACATAAAGGTGAGTATCTTAGGAAAGCCCAATGCAGGAAAATCAACTTTTTTTAATTCCATAATTAAAGAAAACCGTTCAATAGTTTCAGCTAAAGCAGGTACAACAAGAGATGCTATCGTAAAATCGGTTATTTTTAAAAATGATAAGATTGAAATTTCTGATACTGCGGGTTTAAGAAAAAAATCAAAAGTAGACCAATCAATAGAAGTTTTTTCAGTCTCTAAAGCTATCTCAAGCATGAGGTCGTCATCTGGCGTTCTTTATCTAATAGATGGAAAAGAAAATATTACCGATCAAGATTTACATCTTATCTCATTAATTATTTCTGCTGGAAAACCTCTTGTTTTAGGAATAAACAAGTCAGATAAATTATCTCAATATGACAAGTCAAATTTAACTAGATCTATAAATAAAAAGTTAGCATTCATATCCGGCATATCAATTCATTACCTTTCAGCAAAACAAAATAAAGGAACCTCTAAAGTATTCAAAGAACTCATAGCTCTCATAAAAAAAAGCGCCAGAAAAATTGATACCTCAGAGTTAAACAACTTAATAGAGGAAGCATCAAAGTTAAATCCTCCCCAAATGTCAGGTAGGTTTAGGCCAAAAATTAAATACGCAAATTTGCTTTCTTCTCAACCTACAATCATCAGAGTTCAAGGAAACAATTTGGATAAGTTAACAAAACAATATCAAAAGTACTTAGAAAATTATTTAAGAAAAAAAATGAATTTTGAGGGTATTCCCATCAAGTTAATTTTCAAAAATAATCCAAATCCCTTTGGGGATAAGAAAAACAAACTTACAAAAAAGCAATTAGCTAAGAGAAAAAGGATATCTAGGCGCTGATTATATAAATTTTGCAATATAATGCAGTTTTTGAGATGAATGCGCCGAGATATTTAAATTTATTTAAAATCGCCTTGCCTTTGCCAGGTGTCTCATCTATTTTGCATAGATTATCTGCAGTAGCCATATTTGTTTTATCTTTGCCAATGTTCGGACTGCTGGTTTTTTCTTTAAGTTCAAAGGCAAATTTCGATATCTCTCTTTTAATTTTCGAAAATTTACTTTTTAGAACTTTATTCACTTTTTTTATTACAGCAATTTTCTATCATTACATTTCTGGAATAAGGCATTTGGTAATGGATTTTGGATATTGGGAGACCCTAAGCGCTGGAAGGATGTCTGCCTTAGCAACTTTCATTGCAACTGGTTTTTTCTTTTTATATTTCATATTCTTAACATGGTTATAAAATTATTAAAACTAAGAAAAACAGGTGTATTTGATTATATCTTCGTGAGAGTAACTGCAGTCATCCAAGCAGTATATTTTTCAGTTATAACCTTCTATTGGTTAGTGAATAGAGACTTTAATTATGAACAATTCTCCGGCTTTTTTGATATTCTCCTCGTAGAAATTTTTACGATAATAGTAGCTATCTCAATTGCTTATCATTCGATTAAAGGAATTTGGAATGTAGCTACCGATTATCTTACCCAAGCGCAAATTGGGGCCTCCGCTAGAGTTCTAAGACCAGTAGTCATAGGCTTCAGCTGGTTTCAAGCTCTTGGACTTATTTTTTGTAGTTTTTTTATTCTAGGTTAGTAATTATGGCAATGAACGGAAAAGGAACCTTATTAGACGCATCTACTTTACCCGTCAAAGAGTTTGATGGAATTATAGTCGGTGGTGGAGGATCTGGAATGATGGCCTCTCTCCAGTTGGCAAAATCCGGAATGACAACCGCCGTAGTGTCTAAAGTATTTCCAACTCGCTCTCACACAGTTTCAGCACAAGGAGGAATAACTTGTTCTATACAAAGTGCTGACCCTGATGATGATTGGCGTTGGCATATGTTCGATACAGTCAAAGGTTCGGATTTTATAGGTGATCAAGATTCAATAGAGTACATGTGTAAAGAAGGTCCTGAGGCTATATTTGAGTTAGAAAATATGGGCTTACCATTTTCTAGAACCGAAGAAGGTAAGATCTATCAAAGAGCTTTTGGAGGTCAGTCAAAAGATTACGGTAAGGGAGGGCAAGCTGAAAGGACTTGTGCTGCTGCCGACAGAACAGGTCATGCTCTATTACACACACTTTTTCAAGCTAATGTTAAAGCAGGAACAAACTTCCTTTCTGAGTGGTTTGCAGTCGACCTTGTTAAAAATCAAAGTAATCAAGTTGTAGGAGTTATCGCCTTCGAAATTGAAACTGGTGAACCATATTTTTTAAAATCAAAAGCTACTGTTCTTGCTACTGGAGGCGCAGGAAGAATTTATCAAACAACTTCTAATGCTCTTATTAACACCGGTGATGGAACAGGCATGGCTCTTAGAGCGGGCTTTCCGGTTCAGGATATGGAGATGTGGCAATTTCATCCCACTGGAATTCATGGTCACGGAACTCTTGTGACGGAAGGCTGTAGAGGAGAAGGCGGCTATTTAGTGAATAAAGACGGTGAGAGATTTATGGAGAGATATGCTCCTAACTATAAAGACTTAGCTAGTAGAGATGTTGTAGCAAGATCGATGTTCACAGAAATTCTTGAGGGAAGAGGATGTGGACCAGATGCAGATCATGTTTATCTAAAACTCGATCATTTAGGACCTGAGATTGTTCATAAAAGATTACCTGGCGTGACTGAGTTATCTAAAAGATTTGCTCATGTTGATCCTTCTGAGCATCCAATTCCTGTGGTTCCTACATGCCATTATGCCATGGGCGGAATTCCTACAAACGTGCATGGTCAGGTGATTTCCCAAAATCCAGATGGAACAGATAAAATCATAGATGGTCTTTATGCTGCTGGAGAAGCAGCTTGTGTGTCTGTTCATGGTGGTAATCGCCTAGGCGGAAACTCTCTCCTTGATTTAATTGTTTTTGGAAGGTCAGCGGGACTTCATATTGAAGAAAGTTTCAAGTCTGGAATAAAAATGAACGACCCTTCTTCTGATGACATCAATTACGCTCTAAGAAATCTAAACAGGGTGAACGTCAGCCAATCTGGAGAAAACTTTGTAAAAGTAAAAAAAGACTTACAGAAAACCATGCAAATGAATTTTGGAGTATTCAGAACAGAAGAATTAATGGTGAATGGAATTAAGGAAGTTTCTGACCTTAGAGAAAAATCTCAAAATATTCACCTAGCTGATAAATCTTCTCAATTTAATACTGCTAGAGTCGAGGCGTTAGAACTTCTCAACTTAATTGAAGTCGCCGAAGCCACTGCAATTAGTGCAAATGAGCGAAAAGAAAGTAGAGGTGCCCATTCAAGAGAAGATTATCCTGAAAGAGATGATGATAATTGGCTTAAACACTCGATTTACTTTTCTGAAAATAAGCAAGTCTCAAAAAGAGATGTAAATTTTAGACCTAAGCAGGTACAAGCTTTCCAGCCCATAGTGAGAACCTACTAATGAATTCTATTGCTGCTAGTGAGATTAAGACTCTAAAAGTAAGTATATACAGATACGATCCGCTAAAAAAAGAAAAGCCTTACATGCAAGACTTTGACATCGATATACCTGCCGAAAAAGATCTTATGGTTTTAGATGTTTTGATGCTTGCTAAAGAAGAAGACCCATCAATTTCTTTTAGAAGATCTTGTCGTGAAGGAGTTTGCGGGTCAGATGGTTTAAACATAAATGGCAAAAATGGTCTAGGATGTATAACGCCATTATCCGACGCTGTAAAATCTAATAAGCTTGCAATAAGACCTCTTCCTGGTCTACCCGTGATTAAAGACCTTACGGTAGATATGAAACAATTTGTAGATCAGTATAAGAAAGTAAAGCCATATCTCATAACTGATAAAAAAGTTGACACCAAACAAGCAATTCCTCAAACAATTCAAGAAAGAGAAAAACTTGATGGGCTTTATGAATGCATAATGTGTGGCTGTTGCTCTACCGCGTGCCCGTCTTTCTGGTGGAATCCTGATAAATTTTTAGGTCCAGCAGCTCTTTTACAAGCCTATAGGTTTATTGCCGATAGCAGAGATACAGCTACTGACGAAAGATTAGAACAACTAGAGGATGCTTTTAGTGTTTTCAGATGCCATGGAATCATGAACTGCGTTTCAGTCTGTCCTAAAGGCTTAAACCCTACAAAAGCAATTGGTGAAATTAAAAAAATGTTAGTAAAAAGGGCTTTATAATACTAACACTTTGAATTTACACGAATATCAAGCAAAACAAATTCTAGAAAAATTTGGCTTACCAACATCTAAGTCAGTAGTAGCTTTTTCAGCAGAAGAAGTTTCCGAATTACTAAGCGAATTGAACGGAGAAGAATTTGTTGTCAAAGTTCAAGTTCATGCAGGCGGAAGAGGAAAAGTAGGGGGAGTTAAAATAACTAATGATAAAGATGAAATTAAAGAATTTGTAAAGAACTGGTTAGGCAAGAAATTTGTCAATCATCAGACTGGTGATGAAGGAAAACCAGTTTCTGCAATAATGATTGCAGAAAGCACTACTATCCAAAAAGAATTTTATCTTGGTGCTGTCATAGACAGGAGTTCTCAATCTTTGGTGGTGATGGCTTCCCCGGAGGGTGGAATGGATATTGAAAAAGTTGCTGAGGATAATCCTGAAAAGATTTTTAAGATTAACGTAAGCAAAAATAAAAAAGAAGATTTTGATGTGTCAACTTTAGTAAATGGTCTTGAGCTTTCCTCCTCTCAAACCATTGAATTTAAAAAAATAGTTACTGGGTTAGTAAATTTATTTTTTGAAAAAGATCTTTCTTTGATAGAAATCAATCCCTTAGTTATTGATGAAAATGACTCTCTAAAGTGTTTGGATGCAAAAATAAATATTGATGAAAATGCATTGTTTAGACAAGAGGAACTTTTAAAGCTTCGAGATTCTTCGCAAGAAAATCAAAAAGAAATTGAAGCAGCAAAGTGGGATCTTAATTATGTGGCTTTGGATGGAAATATAGGATGTATGGTCAATGGCGCAGGCCTTGCAATGGCAACAATGGACATTATTAAGCTTTCTGGAGGGTTTCCAGCTAACTTTTTAGATGTTGGGGGTACAGTAGATAAAGAAAGAGTAGCCGAAGCCTTTAAAATTATTCTCTCAGATGAAAAAGTAAAGTCGGTATTGATAAATATTTTTGGTGGAATTGTAAGGTGTGATGTCGTTGCGTCCGGCATAGTTTCAGCAGTCTCAGAGGTAGGAGTTGATATACCTGTTATTGTGAGACTCAAAGGAAATAATTCAAAGGAGGCAAAACAAATTCTCTCTGAAAGCGATCTAAATATTATTTCTGCAGATGATCTCTCAGAGGCAGCTGAGTTAGCAGTTAAAAATTCAAGATGAGTATCTTAATTAATAAAGAAACCAAAGTAATTTGTCAGGGGTTTACTGGAGCACAAGGTACATTGCATTGCAGTCAAGCGATAGAGTATGGAACCAATATTTTAGGTGGAGTCACTCCTGGAAAGGGCGGTCAAATCCATTTAGATCTTCCTGTCTTTAATTCCGTAAAAGAAGCAAAACAAGTCACTCAAGCAAATGCCAGTATAATTTTTGTTCCTGCTAAATTTTGCAAACCTTCAATAATTGAAGCAATAGAAAGCGGTATTGAATTGATAATCTGTATTACCGAAGGTATTCCTACTTTGGATATGTTAGAAGTTAAAGAATTAGCAGATAAGGAAGGTATAAGAATTATTGGTCCAAATTGTCCAGGAATAATTACACCGGGTGAATGTAAATTAGGAATAATGCCGGGTTTTATTCATAGCCCTGGCAACGTAGGCATTGTCTCAAGGTCAGGAACTCTCACTTACGAAGCAGTTGATCAGACTACTAAAGTAGGTCTAGGACAGTCTACTTGTGTAGGTATAGGTGGAGACCCACTTCCTGGTACAAGTTTTATCGATGTCTTAAAGCTGTTTGAGGAGGATCCTCAAACAGAGGGAATTGTTATGGTAGGAGAAATTGGGGGTTCAGCTGAGGAAGAAGCTGCAGAATACATCAAAGAGAACGTCTCAAAACCTGTTGTAGGTTATATCGCGGGAGTTAGTGCACCTCCTGGAAAAAGAATGGGTCATGCAGGCGCAATAATTTCTGGTGGTAAAGGAACAGCAGAAGATAAATTTAACGCATTAGAAAATGCCGGCGTAAGAACTGTTAAAAGTCCTTCTGAAATAGGGAAATCAATATTGGAAGAAATATCTTTTTAAAGTTTATTATTCTAAATCTTAAAATTTAATTTCGACATAAAACAAAATCCATAAGAAGAAAGTTTTAATTTTTTAGAGTCTTGCCTGATCTGTTGAGAAGGAAAGCAAGGTATGATTTTTCCATAAGTATTGTCGATTGTAATTTCCGTTGGCGATAAATTAAAAATACAACATATTTCCTTCTCATTTCCTCTATAAAAAATTAAAACTTTATTATTATTTTCAAAATAAATTTCTTCATTAAAGAAGGATATTTTTTTCCTTAAGGAAATAAATTTTTTATAAAAATGATAGATAGAGTTCTTATTTTTTAACTGTTTTTTTGCAGAGTTTATAATTTGTTCGTTTTTGATGGGAAGCCATGGTTTTGTATTTGAAAAACCGGCAAATTTTTTGCTTTCATCCCAAATCATAGGAGTTCTGCATCCATCTCTACCAAAATCCATAGGCCAGAATTTTTTTCCTGGAGGATCTTTAATTTCATCAAATTCAATTTTGGTTTGAGTTTGACCAAGTTCTTCGCCTTGGTAAATACATGGTGTTCCTTTCAAAGACATAAGTAATGCGCAGGTTGTTTTTGCAAATCTTGCCTTATCTTTTTTTGATTTGTTCCATCTAGATAAATGCCTCACTACATCGTGATTAGAAAAACTCCATGTCGGCCATCCATCTTTAGTTTCTTTAAAAAATTTAGAAACAGTATTCCTTATATGTTTTGGAGAAAATTCTTCTCTGAGAAGATCAAAACTGTAAGCCATATGAAGCTTGTCATTATTTGAGGTGTATTTAGCTTGTAATTCAACATTTGAAATTTCTCCAATTATCGTCGTTTCTTTATATTCGTCTGTCAGCTTCCTTAGTTTTTTTAGGAAATCAAAATTATCCTTTTGATTAATTGAGTATTTCAAATTTTGGAAATAATAAGGATTTTTTTGATTAGCTCTTGCTTTAAGAGCAGGATTATTTCTTAACTTCTTATCATGAAAATAATAATTTGCAGTATCAAGCCTGAAGCCATCTACGCCTTTTTCTAACCAAAACTTAACTGTTGAAAGCAACCATTTTTGTACATCTTCGTTATGAAAATTAAAGTCTGGTTGCGACTTTAAAAAATTATGTAAGTAATATTGCTGTCTTCTCGTATCCCATTCCCATGCAGAACCTCCAAAAACCGAAAGCCAATTATTTGGGGGAGAGCCATCAGGTTTGGGATCAGCCCATACGTACCAATTCGATTTTGAATTATTTTTATTTGATTTGCTGAGCTTAAAGAAAGGATGAGCATCAGAACTATGTGATAAAACTTGGTCAATTATTACTTTAATTTTATTTTCTTTAGCTTTTTCTATGAGTTTTTCAAAATCAAGAATATTTCCAAATAAGGGATCAATGTCAGTGTAATTGGAAACATCGTAACCCATGTCTTTCATAGGAGAGGTAAAAATTGGAGAAAGCCATATTGCATCAACACCTAACGAGGATAGGTAAGAAATTTTTTTGGAAATTCCTTTTAGGTCACCAATACCATTCCCAGAAGTGTCATTGAAAGAACGTGGATAAATCTGGTAAATGACTCCTTTTTTCCACCAAGGGAAATTAATTTTTGATGAAAACTTCTTAGTCACTCACTTTTATAAGTTGTTTTCCAAAATTCTTACCGCTTAATACATCTCTTAACCCCTGTGGAGCATTCTCAATACCTGATAAGACGGTTTCTTTGTACTTTATTTTACCTTGACGCATCCATTCAGCTAACTCACGTGTTGCCTCTTCCCACTTTTCCTTAAATTCTGTGACCACAAAAAATCTATGCTCAGGCGTTGGATCCAAATTCCCAAAGATATCAAAGGGAGTTTCCGGTAACTCGCTCCTTTCTGAGATATTTGAATTAAAGGAATTATAGGCTGAAATAAAGCCACAAATTGGAACTCTAGCTTTAGGATTGAGAAGCTCTGCAACCGCTTTTGAAACTTCTCCACCGACGTTCTCAAAGTAGATGTCTATCC
The DNA here is from genome assembly GCA_902632605.1 of uncultured SAR86 cluster bacterium. GTDB lineage: Bacteria > Pseudomonadota > Gammaproteobacteria > Magnimaribacterales > AG-339-G14 > MEDG-81. Next base: position 106,047 of record CACPDB010000001.1, read on the forward strand.
CATCTGAACAAGCCTTAGATAAGTCATCTCTAAATGTTTTTGATTTATAATCAATGGCACAATCCAATCCCATCACATCCTTAACAAAATCACATTTTTTCTTCCCGCCTGCAATACCTATAGTTTTACAACCAATAAGTTTAGCCATTTGACCAACGACAGATCCCACGGCACCAGAGGCTGCAGATACAACCACAGTATCACTTTCCTTTACCTTTCCCACTTCTTTAAGCCCAAAATAAGCAGTTCTACCTGGCATGCCTGCTGGTCCTAAAAAAGATTGAATTGGAGCTAAGTCAGGATAAATTCTCATTAATGCAGGATTATCATCATTACATCTAATGAAAGACTGCCAACCCAGATGGGCTGCAACGTAATCTCCAATTTGGAATTTCTCAGATCTAGATTGAATTACTTGCCCAACACTTTCACCTGTCATTACCTCTCCTATTGCAACAGGTTCGGTATAAGATTTTATATCATTCATTCTGCCTCGCATGTATGGATCAATAGAGAGGTACATAACTTTAATTAAGATTTGATTCTCATCGAGATCATTTATAGAAGCTTCTTCTAATTTCCAACATTCATCTTGCGGCATGCCTTCAGGTCTTTTTGCTAAGACCCATCTCTTATTAATTTTTTCCATATTTCTTATTCTCCTTTTTTTACTTTAAATGTAATGATTCCATCTTCTTCAAAAAAAGAAATCAACGAATGATTAAGATATTCGCAGAACTTTTTAACATCTTTAATTGCAGTAGGATCTGTAGCTATGAGTGTCACTTCATCACCTTTTTTAGCTTCATGAATAGATTGATGAAGAAGCATTATTGGCTCAGGACATTTAAGACCTTTGGCATCAATTTCAATCATTCAAGAATTTAAGACAAATCTATTTCTACCTCTTCCGGTAGTATAATTAACTCTTGCAATAACAAAAGCTGCCGAAACAAAAAGACCAACGGTCAAACCGATCCACATACCAGGTGCCCCAATGGGATCAGAAAAGAAGTCAGTCATTGATAAAGTATATCCAATTGGCATTCCAATAATCCAATAAGCGATAAACATAAAAAAGAATAAAATCTGTGTATCTTTAAAACCTCTTAAAGCACCAACGCCGGCGAAGTTAAGCCCGTCTGCAATCTGGAATATAGCGGCAATTACTAATAATGTAGCTGCTAAATTCACAATTTCTACATTTGGATTGAAGAAACTAGCAAGGTAATTACCAAACTCTATAAGCATGAAGGTATTTATAATTGCCAAAAACAAAGCAAAAAACATAGCAAAAAACGAAGAATATCTTGCTCTGTCTAATGAGTTTGACCCTACTAAATTTCCAACTCTAACATTTGCTGCTAAGCCTATTGATAGAGGCAACATGAAAGTTAAAGTAGTCACTTGCATGGCAATTGCATGAGCAGAAATAACATTTTCACCAAGTCTGCTTAAAATCAGACCCGCTCCACTAAAAACAGCTATTTCTATGAATAAGGTTCCTCCAATTGGAATCCCAAGTTTTATGATTTCAGAAATTTGTTTTGGATTAGGAGCTTCAAAACTCTCAAAAAATCTAATTTCTTTAAAAAACTTTGAAAAATAAATGTACCCAAGAATGATTAGAAGAGAAGACCATGAAGAAATCAAAAATGCTATACCACAACCTTTTCCACCCAACTCAGGGAAGCCAAACTTACCAAAAATCAGCACATAATTTACTAGAGCGTTTATTAAGACCATCACAACATTTATGTAAGTAATGGGAAGTGGTTTTTTCATACCCTCACACATGGATCTCAAGGGTTGAAATAAAAACATTGCAGGAGCACCAATCATCAACCCAAATAAATAATCCTTTGTAATGGTCTTCACTTCTTCAGGAGTGCCTAAAATATTTAGAAGTGAATCAGCATTTAACGTATAAATGACAAATAGAAGAATCAAAGGGATTGTTAGCCAATAGGATTGCTTTACGATGGGTCCAATTTGCGTAATTTCCTTTGCTCCATAAAATTGAGCAACAAAAGAAGTAATGATAAACAATACTCCTGCAATCCCAAAATAAGCTGGCCAAAAAAGCATATTGCCTATAGCAACAGCAGCCTGATCAACTGTGTTGTAATTACCAGTCATTAATGCAGAAATTATTCCAGTAGCATGAGCTGCCAATTGAGTCAAAAGCATTGGAGTAGCTAATTTTAAATATTCCTTAGCTTCTTCTGATGCTACTGAATTTCTTAAAACGCTACCTTCTCTAGAAGTGTTGAAGGTTTCTTTCATAGAATCGCTGTATCATACATGATGTAAAAATATCTGGAGGTTAAAAATTAGAAAAGACAATAGACCTTTTTGGCTTAAAAGAATTCATTGGTGGTTTGACCAACAATACATAAAAAAAATTATCACTCCTCAATTCGATTATTTAGGGACCAGTCCTCTTATTTTAGGCGTTAAGTATCTTCACGTATCTGGTAAAAATATATCAGTTGGAGATTTTGCTACTTTCATAACATCCCCAGATGCTCATGTTCATATTACTACATGGAATGCTGACAAACATGATGGAAAAATAGAAGCAGGCAAGTTTTGTTTGTTTAGTCCGGGAGTAAGAATTTCTGCAGCTACATCAATAAAAATTGGAGATTCATGTATGTTTGCCAATGGGGCATACATTTCTGACTCCGATTGGCATGGTATTTATGATAGAGCTTTGCCTGTTGGCAAGTCTTTAGAAGTAGTTTTAGAAGACAACGTTTGGATAGGAGATAGTGCAATTGTTAACAAAGGGGTGAGAATTGGAAAAAATAGCATTGTTGGCGCTGGATCGGTAGTGGTAAAAGATGTTCCTCCAAATGCAGTAGTTGCCGGCAATCCGGCAAAAGTAGTCAAGGAATTAGATGAGAATGAAAAAATGATTTCTAGAGCAGATATGTTTTCTTCTCCTAAAGAATTAGATGATTTGTATCTCAAAATCGATCAAATCAGTCTTAAAAACAATTCTTTTTTTGGCTGGATAAAAAGCAAGTTGTTGCCCAACAAAAACAATTGATGAATATTGTTATTAACAAAGACTTGCAAGAGTTAACTAAAACATTCAAAACTAATTCTAAATTCAACGTTCGAAGTCTTGAATCACATGAAATCTCAAATAAATCTATCAAAGATGCCGACGCTGTCTTTTTGAGATCTACGACGAAAATTAACGAAGAATTATTAGATAACACAAACGTAAAATTTGTTGCTTCTTTAACTTCAGGAGAAGATCACATAAATCAAGATTACTTTGAAAACTCAAATATTTATCTTTCTACAGGTAAGGGCGGAAATGCATTAGCTGTCATTGAATATTTACTAAGTGTCTTATCTGTCTTGATTATTGGCAATAAAATTGAGCCTTTTGAGACAAGGATTGGCATTATCGGTTATGGCAATATAGGCAAAAGATTTAAAAATATTTTGGATGAAATTAATTTTCCTAATTATATTTATGATCCATACTTTCCTGACGTATCCTCTAGTCTTGAAAAAGTATTATCCTCTGGAGTAATTTCATTAAACTGCTCTTATTCAAAAACTGGGAAATTTCCATCTCATAATCTTTTAGATATAAATTTTTTAAATGAAATGAAAGATGAACAATTTTTGATTAATTCTTCACGGGGCGAAGTTTTAAGCGATGAGTACTACTTATCAAAAAAATCGGATAATTTTATTTTTGACGTGTGGCCTAATGAACCCAATCTTAACTTAACAAAGTTCAAAAAGCCTTTTATCGCAACTCCCCATATTGCTGGAAAAACAATAAGCGCGGAAAATAAATTCAATGAAAAAGCTTTAAGTGAATTTAATGATTTCTTTGATGAAAATATAGAGGCAATCGAACCAAAGAAACTTATAGATTTTACGATAGATAATTCCATAGAAGAGGAAATGGAAGTCTTCGGAATTCCGCCTTCTATCTTTCTAAAAATCTATGATGTCAAAAGAGATGACTTGGCCTTTAAAAGTTTTTTTGAAACAAAAGAAAATCCAAGAGATTTTCAGAAATTAAGAACTTCACTTAAAAGGCTAGGTCTCAATAATCATAAAATAGTTAGTGATTTAGGGACTGCAGCTAAATCAAAATTAGAGCTTTTTGGATTCAGACTTTAAGAAAGGTATGAATTGTCTAGTATAATGAATTTATGATTAACCCAAATACTCTTCTTTCTGAAGAAGAAATAGCCATTTTGAGAGATTCTAAGGATTGGAGGAATTATTTAGCTATTTTTAGTATTTGGGTTCAAATTGCTCTTGGGTTTCTCATTTTTTCTTTTTCACCAAGCATCTTAACCTTTCTAGTTGCCGCACTTATTATTGGTACCAGACAGTTTGCTCTGGTAATAATGATGCACGATGGTGCTCATAATTTGATTTCAAAGAATAAAAAGATTAACGACTTTATTTCTCAGTGGCTTTGCGCCTATCCAATGATGACTGAGACTGTCAATTATAGAAAATATCACCTAAAACATCACAAACATACGGAAACCGATTTGGATCCTGATAAAAGTCTGACCGATCCTTTTCCAGTGTCAAAGAAAAGCTTTTCTCGAAAAGTATTAAGAGATTTAACTGGTGTAGCTGGTTTGAGGCGTTATTTTGGATATTTGTATTCAGCATGGGGCGTGAATGAAAATACTTTTTTCGGACACCTAAGACATTTTGTTTCTTCGCTTTATGGGTTTTTAATTTGTCAGCTAGTAATTTTTACGACATTAGTTTTTTTTAATGTGCCTTGGCTATATTTACTTTTATGGTGGATACCAAAATTAACAATTTTCAGTTTGTTTTACAGGTTAAGAAGCATCTCGGAGCATGCTTGCACATCTGGGCAAAATGACTTTACACATACCAGAACAACTTTATCTTCAAATTTTGTAAGATATTTCATTGCACCTCTTAATGTAAATTATCATCTTGAGCATCATTTATTTATGTTTTGTCCATGGTATAACCTTCCTAAAGCTCACGAAATTCTCAAAGAAAAAGATTTTTACAAAGATTTAGAAATTGAAAATGGTTATTTCAACGTTTTTAAAAAAGTAATTATCTAGAATGAATAAAGAAGATCTCAAAGGTAAGATTTCTAAAGCATCTTACATAGTCACTCAAGAGCATGGAACTGAAGCACCTTTTTCTGGTGAACTTTTGGACACAAAAGAGGAAGGTATTTTTACTTGTGTTTGTTGCGGCAACGAGCTCTTTTCCTCGGATACAAAATATGATTCCGGAACGGGATGGCCAAGCTTTTGGGATGTTCTTGATGAAAATTCTGTTGGTGAAGAAATTGACAAAAGTCATGGGATGATTCGAACAGAAGTGCATTGTCAAAATTGTGGTGCTCATTTAGGACATTTGTTTCCTGATGGACCGATGCCTACAGGAAAAAGGTATTGTATGAATTCAGTTGCAATGCAGTTTAAAAAATCTGATAAGTAAAGTTGGATTCCTCACAAAGTCAAAAGACTAAAACTTCCCTAAAAACTTTAGTTGTTTCGTTTTGGACTTTTATTTCAAGAATATTTGGAGTTTTAAGAGATATAGCAACCACATATGTCTTAGGAGCGGGAGTTGCTCACGATGTATTCGTGGTGATGCTAAAAATACCTAACTTATTTAGAAGGCTAGTTGCTGAGGGTGCTTTTAGTCAAGCTTTCATTCCTGTCTTTACAGAATACAAGAATAATCAATCAAGGGAAGAGCTAAAGAAGCTAGTAGATTTAACTTTTACTGCAATTTCATCATTGGTCTTATTTCTCTGTATTTTATTCATGATTTTTGCTCCGATCGTGGTTTTTATTTTTGCTCCGGGGTTTTATTTTGATCCGGCAAAAAAAATTCTTGCAATAGAAATCTTAAGAATTACTTTTCCTTACTTATTCTTTGTATCTTTGGTTGCTTTTTTTGGAGCTATACTTAACTCTTTCAGTCTCTTTTCCATCCCAGCTGCTACTCCTATCGCTTTTAATTTAAGCATAATTATCGGAGCGATATTTTTTACAGATTTTTTCCAACTTCCGGTTTTGGCTATTGCCTGGGGAGTGTTTTTTGCAGGACTTATTCAATTTTTTATAAATATAATTCCTATCCTCAAACTCAAACTGTTTCCAAAATTAAAAGTGGATTTTAATCATCCCGGATTAAAAAAAATTTCAATATTAATGCTTCCGGGAATCGTAAGTGGGGGAATAATTCAAATTAACATCCTTGTAGATACAATTTTCGCATCACTACTAAAAACTGGAAGCCCAACTTGGCTATATCTTTCCGATAGATTAATTCAATTACCTTTAGGAATTTTTGCTATTGCTGCAGCTACAGTGATTTTGCCCGCCTTATCAAATGCTGCTGCTCTAAAAAATGATTTGGAATTCAATGAAAAATTTAATTGGGCTCTAAAATTCATATTTATTGTAGGCATACCATCTTCAGTTGGACTATATTTTCTAAGCTCGGAAATCATTAGCGTTTTATTCTTGCGAGGTGAGTTTTCAACCTCAGATGCTCTTATGACAAGTTACAGTTTAAAGGCATTTTGTTTTGGGTTGATTGCATTTATGGCTATAAAAATTCTTAATGTAGGTTTTTTTGCAAGACAAGATCCCAAAACTCCAATGTACGTCGCTCTAATTTCTTTGATCCTTAATGTGATTTTTAATTGGTTATTCGCTTTTATGTTGGGCTATGGTCATGTTGGTTTAGCAATTGGAAGTGTTATAGCTGCAATAGTTAGCTTTCTTATTCTAAGTTTTATACTCATTAAACGATCAATATTAACTCTGGATGGAGATTCGATGATTTTTATCTTAAAAATTATTATCAGTTCTTTAGGTTTATTTTTCGGACTGGTTGGTTTTCAAGAACTATTTCCTAACTTTTCTGACTGGAGCTTATTTGTTCAAATTTTTAATTTGCTCTCCATCATTTTTTTTGGAGCATTTATATATTTTGGTTTAATGTTTGTGTTTGGCTTAAGGATGAGTTTTTTTAAAAATTAAATGTATTTGATAAGAGGATTAAAAAACTTATCGCTATTCAACGATAGATTTAGCGAAGAAAAACTTGTAGTAACTATCGGCAACTTTGATGGTCTCCATCAAGGCCATAAAAAAATAATTCAGGAAATGAAAAATATTTCTCAAAATTCAAACGCTAAAACAATGGTGATATTTACTGAGCCTCATGCAAAGGAATTCTTTTCTATGGATAAAGACATCATGGAGCAGCCAGCAAGAATTTCACCTTGGCGTGACAAGTTTAAAAATTTGGAAAATGAAAATGTAGATTTTGCCTTTTTCTTAAAATTTAATAAGTCTCTTCAAACAATGAGTCCAGAAATATTTATTGATAAAGTTTTGGGATCATTAAATATTAGCAATCTAATGATAGGAGATGATTTCAGATTTGGACAAGATAGAAAAGGGGACTTTTTGATGCTAAAAGACTGGAGTATGAGTCAGGGTATTTCATTATCAAAATTACCTACTTTTTCAATTGGTACTCGTCGCGTTAGCAGTACTTGGATTAGAGAGACACTATCTTTGAGTGATTTTTCTTTAGCAAAAAAATTATTGGGTAGACCTTACTCATTTGAAGGTAAAGTTGTTCATGGAAACAGATTGGGGAGGTCAATAGGTTTTCCAACCGCAAATATATGGCTGCCGAAAAATAATTTGCCTATTAAAGGAGTGTTCTCTGTAAAGATTTCAATAGATATGTCAGAATTCAAGGGTATTGCCAATATTGGAATCAGACCTACGGTTGGAGGTACCTCTCCAGTGCTAGAAGTTAATATTTTTGATTTTAAAAAAGAAATATATGGAAAACGTATAAAAGTAGAATTTGTTAAAAAAATAAGAGATGAAAAAAAGTTCGACAGCATTGATGATCTCAAAAAACAAATTGCAAAAGACGTAAATACTGCCAAAGAACAATTACTTGATGAAGAAAATTAAAGATACTTTAAATCTGCCTAAAACCGGATTTTCCATGAAAGCCAATTTGGCTCAGAAAGAGCCAGAGATGATTAAGTATTGGGAAGAAATTAACCTTTATGACTTGTTGCAAAGTAAAAATAAAGATGGTCCAAATTTTTTATTACACGATGGACCACCCTACGCAAATGGTCCGATTCATCTTGGAACAACAAATAATAAGGTGTTGAAAGATATCATTATTAAATTTAAACAACTTCAAGGGTTCAACTCTCCGTACATTCCGGGCTGGGATTGTCACGGGCTTCCAATTGAATTGAATGTTGAAAAAAAGATTGGAAAGGTAAATGTTGAGGTTCCTGCTGATAAATTTAGAGAAGAGTGTCGAGAATATGCAAACCAACAAATTGCCATCCAAAGAAATGATTTTAAAAGACTTGGGATTCAAGCGGATTGGAAAAATCCTTACAAAACCATGTCCTTTGATTATGAGGCGAATACCATTAGGGCGCTTGGCAAAATAATTGAAGCCAATCATTTAGTAAGAGGAGAAAAACCTGTCTACTGGTGTTCTGAATGCAAGTCCGCTCTCGCTGAAGCTGAAGTTGAATATTATGATAAAGAATCCAAAGCAATAGATTTTCTCTTTCCATTGCAAAAGGAAGTTCTTGAAAAATTACTTTCAATAGAGATTAATTCGCCAACTTTTGCTGCATCATGGACTACTACACCCTGGACAGTTCCAAGTAACCAAGCGATTTCTTTCAATCCTGAGTTTGAATACGAATTAATAGAATTCGAACATGCAAATAATCAAATAGCTGTATTGGTTGCTTCAGCTTTAAAGGAGAGAACTTTAGAAAGAATCGATGTAGGTTCACACAATGTTTTAGGTAAGTTACTTGGAAGTGCGTTAAACGACATCGAAGCGAATCATCCTTTTTTAAATAGACGATCTTTATTTATTTCTGGTACGCATGTAACCGATGAAATGGGAACAGGTCTCGTTCATACAGCTCCTGCTCACGGTATGGATGATTATCATGCTTGCCTAGGCAAAGACTTAGATTTTCGAAGCCCAGTTGATGAAAAAGGTGTATTTATTGAAAGCCAAGAATTCGTTGGTGGACTAAATTTAGAGGATGCAAATAATAGAATTATTGAATTATTAGCTGAAAAATCTTTATTGCTCAGTAAAAGTACTTATAGACATAGTTTTCCAAATTGTTGGCGTCATAAAATTCCTGTTTTTTTCAGAGCAACACCTCAATGGTTCATCTCTATGGAAAAGAACTTCCTTCTGCAAAACTCTGGAGAAAAAATAAATGAGATAAATTGGCTCCCTGAGTGGGGAAAATCAAGAATTGAAGGAATGATGCAAGAAAGACCAGATTGGTGCATTTCGAGACAACGCTCTTGGGGTGTGCCGTTACCTCTTTTCACTAACAAAGAAACTGGAGATCTTCATCCTAAAACTCTAGAAATAATAGAAAAAGTTGCACGAGAGGTAGAAAAAAAAGGTATCCAAGCTTGGTATGATATGGAATCAAGTAAGTTAATTGATGATTATGAATTATATGAAAAATCTTCTGATATCTTGGATGTCTGGTTTGACTCTGGCGTAACTCATCATTGCGTCTTAGAACAAAGAGAAAATTTATCTTATCCTGCTGACTTATATTTAGAAGGTTCAGATCAACACAGAGGATGGTTTCAGTCTTCTTTGTTGACTGGCATGGCCATAAATAATGAGGCTCCTTATAGATCAGTTCTAACGCATGGATTTGTAGTTGATGGTGAAGGAAAAAAACAATCTAAATCTTTGGGTAATACTGTCTCACCTCAATCTGTCTGGAATAAGAAAGGAGCTGATATTCTTAGAGCATGGGTAGCCTCATCAGATTTTAGAAATGAAATTTATTTTTCAGATGAAATCCTTGATAGAACGGCGGATTCTTATAGGAGAATCAGAAATACAATTAGATTTTTGTTATCTAATTTATATGATTTTGATCATCAGAAAGATGTCAGTTTAGATTCAAGAGTGGAAATAGACATATGGATTCTTAAAGAAGCAGAAAGACTCCAAAATGAAATTATTGAAGATTATTCAAATTATGAGTTTCATTTGGTTTATCAAAAAGTTCTAAATTTTTGTACTAACGAATTGGGCAGTTTTTATCTGGATATCCTAAAAGACAGACTTTACACTTCAAAAAGTTCTGGCATTGCGAGAATTTCAGCACAAACTACAATAAAAAGCTTATTGGACAAATTATTGTTATGGATTGCACCAATCTTAAGTTTTACTGCAGAAGAGGCTTACAAAGAGTTTTATAAGGATAAAAAGTCTATTTTTCTAGAAAGTTTTTCATCAGCCTCAGAAGATATATCCCTAACTTTAGATGAAGATTCTTGGAAAGTACTAAATGAAATAAAAATTGAAGCAAACAAGCTTTTGGAAGAAAAAAGAAATGATGGAATTATTGGCTCCTCTCTAGATGCTGAAGTAAAAATCTTCTGTAACTCTGAGACCTTTTTAAGATTAAGTCCTTGTATTGATGAGTTGAAATTTCTTTTAATTGTTTCAGACGTTTCCTTAGAGGTCGCCGACGACGACGGACAATCTTCTATTTCAATTGAAGTAAAACCCTCTGATTTAGAAAAATGTGAGCGTTGCTGGCACCATACGGGAAATCTCAAAAAGATTTTAGATTCAAATCTATGCCCTAGGTGCATAGAAAACGTTGAGGGCGAGGGTGAAAAAAGGAAGTTTTTTTAAAACACAAAAATTATTCTTTCTGATCGCGTTGATTCTTTGTTTAGTATTTTTTGATCAATTCTCAAAATACTTAATTGAGGCAAGCTTTAATCTTTTCGAGTCTACAAACATACTTCCTTACTTAAACTTCACTTTTATAAAAAATTTTGGTGGCGCTTTTAATTTATTCAACGATGCTTCTCTTAACTTAGGATTGATATTTATTTTGTTAGTTTCTTTAATTTGTTTTTATCTTCTTTTGGCAATTTTTACCAATCTTGTATTCAAAGAAATTCTTTTCAAAGAAAGAGTCTTTTGGAGCTTAATTCTTGCAGGGGGGTTAGGAAATCTTCTGGATAGAATTACAAGAGGCTATGTTGTAGATTTTATTGATATAACGTTTAACCCCTATGTATTTAATTTAGCTGACTGCTTCGTGACATTAGGTATAATTTTATTAATTATTGACTCTTTTTTAGTTCATAAATCTAATGCAAAGTAAGATCATCAAGTTAGCTAATCCTAGAGGCTTTTGTGCTGGAGTTGATAGGGCTATAGACATTGTAAATATTGCCCTGGATAAATTTGGACCACCTGTTTATGTGAGACATGAAGTTGTACATAACCGAAAGGTAGTACAAGATTTAAAAATTCGTGGAGCTAGATTTGTTGATAATCTTGAAGAAGTTCCTGAAGGATCTGTAACAATTTTTTCAGCGCATGGTGTATCTGAAAATGTTGAATCCCAAGCAAAGAAATATAATTTAAATTTCTTCGATGCTACTTGCCCTCTTGTAACTAAAGTACACATGGAAGTAATTAAATATGCCCAACAGGGAAAGGACGTTATTATGATAGGTCATAAAAACCATCCTGAAGTAGAGGGAACTCTTGGTAGATTTCCAAAAAAAAGTATAGGGAAAATATATCTTGTTGAAGATGAAAATGATGCTAAAAGCATAAATATTTCTCAGCCATCTAACTTAGCATTAGTGACTCAAACAACACTTTCAGTTGATGACACAGAGCAAATTATAGATATTCTAAAAAAAAGGTTTCCTGAAATTAAATCACCAAATGCAGATGATATTTGTTATGCAACACAAAACCGTCAAGATGCTGTGAAACAGCTTGCATTGGAAACAGATTTCATAATTGTGGTTGGTTCAGAAAATAGTTCCAATTCAAATAGACTGAAAGAACTTGCTGAGCTTATGGGTACTAAATCTTGTCTAGTAGATCATGTTTCTCAACTTTCTGAAAAATCATTAAAAAGTGCAACTAAATTAGGCATCACTTCAGGAGCTTCTGCTCCAGAGGAACTTGTTAAAGAGATAATTTCTTACTGTAAAGATTATGGATTTTCCGTAGTTGAAGAAATTGAAGGGCTTCAAGAAAATATATCTTTCAAATTACCAAAAGAACTTAGATGAAAAGTGATATTGCCATCATTGGTGCTGGTATCGCCGGAATAACAACTGCATATTCTCTTGCAAAAAAAGGTTACAAAGTCACTCTAATCGATTCTAGAAGATATCCTGCTATGGCAACAAGTTATGCCAATGGAGGCCAGTTGAGCGCAAGTAACTCAGAAACTTGGAATACTACAAAAAACATTCTTAATGGCATAAAGTGGATGTTCAAAAAAGACGCTCCACTTTTATTCAATCCTTCGCCCAGCATTCAAAAGTACAAATGGATGATTGGTTTTTTGCTTGCTACATTTAATGGTAAACACAAATCTAATACTCAACAGACTATTGAGTTAGCAAAAAGGGCAAGAGAAATATACTTCAATATTGCTGATGATGAGGGTATAAAGTTTGATCTTTTAAAAAAAGGTATCCTGCATTTTTATAACGATGAGAAAGAATTCAGCTCCGCAGCAGATAAAGCTTCATGGTTGGATCAGGAAGGCATGGAATGGGAAGCATTATCTTTAGACGAAATTGAAGATTTGGAACCTGCATTTAAATCTGCTAGCAACGAAAAGAAAATAGTCGGAGGGATTTATACAAAATCTGATGCGAGTGGCGATATTCATAAATTCTGTACCAATATGATCAAAACTCTAGAAGAAAAATATGGTGTTGAAACCTTTTTCAATACCGAAATAGAGACAATCTACAAAGACAAAGATAAAGTAATTCTATCTGCTACAGACCAAGCCAATTCAAAAGGTTATGTTTTTGATCAAGTTGCAGTTTGTGCCGGTGTTGAAACTCAAAAGTTTGCAGATATATTAGGTGATGGCATGAGAGTTTACCCCGTCAAAGGTTATAGTGTGACCATTTATCTCGATGATATGATTTCTCAACAAGCTGCCCCCCAAGTATCTTTATTGGATGATCCGGTAAAAATTGTTTCTAGCAGACTCGGTAATAGACTTAGGGTTGCTGGAACTGCAGAATTGGCAGGGAAGAACAAAGATATTAGACAAGATAGAATCCGTCCTTTACTTAATTGGGTAAGAGAATATTTTCCATCTGTAAGCACAGAAAACTATACACCCTGGGCTGGTTTGAGACCCATGACACCTGACATGATGCCTTTAATATTTGAAAGTAAAGTGAAAGGAGTATTTTACAATACGGGACACGGTCATTTAGGTTGGACTTTGGGCGCAGCCACAGGTGAAATATTGGCTGAAAAGATGGGAAATGATCAATAAAGAAGGTTGGCTCACAAAAGCTGAAAAACATATATCTCCAAACTTTGATCAACGACCAATAAATACTGATATAAAACTTATTGTTATTCACAATATTAGTTTGCCACCAGAAAATTTTGAACTTGAAAATGTCAAAAAATTCTTTAAGAATGAACTTGATTTTGATTCCCATGAGTTTTTTCATGAGATTAGAGGTCTAAAAGTATCTAGCCACTTTGTAATTGATCGAACTGGAAAGATTTATCAATTTGTATCGGTTTATGACAGAGCGTGGCATGCTGGAGTATCTTGTTTTAATAACCAAGAGAATTGCAATGATTTTTCATTAGGCGTTGAACTCATTGGTAGTGATAATACCCCCTTTGAAGATAATCAATATGATTCTTTAAATATGCTTATTGAAACTTTATGCAATTCCTTTCCAGAGATAAAAAAAGAAAATATCGTAGGCCATTCTGAAATAGCATCAGGTAGAAAGACTGACCCAGGACCCTTTTTTGATTGGTCGAAGATAAGATAAGATAGTTTAATGCCTTCTTTTGATATTGAGTCCAAAATTGATAATCATGAGTTATCAAATGCAATAGATCAAACAAATAGAGTTATCACTAATAGATACGATCTTAAAGATGCAAATGCGAATGTGGCTTTGCAAGAGAACGAAATCAAGATTTCTGCCAATGAGTCTTTTCAATTGGATCAAATCATTCCAATTCTCAAAGAAAATTTAAGTAAACGCAAAATTGATTTGAAAAGTCTAAAAATAGGCGAGACGCAGGAGGCCAACAACTCAGCCTCAGTAAATATTGAACTAGTTCAAGGTATTTCCAGTGAAATAGGAAAAGAAATTAATGCACTTATAAAATCAAAAAAAATGAAAGTACAGAGCTCTATTCAGGGAGACTCCGTAAGAGTTTCCGGAAAGAAAAGAGACGATCTTCAAGATGCAATAACTTTAATAAAGGAACAAAATTTTAATATTCCTCTGCAATTTCAAAATTTTAGAGACTAAAAATGACTTTTATTGACTCTTTGAGGAATTATTTAAGTCCTCAAATTTTAGTAATTTTATGCTTGGGTTTCATCTCAGGAGTGCCATATGGCGTATTAATGGACCCACTGAATTATTGGTTATCAGAAGAAGGTATTGAAAAATCTACTATTGGTCTGCTTTCTTTAGTTTTTTTAATATATTCCTTAAAAGTATTTTGGGCTCCTTTAGTAGATCGTTTAAAAATTCCAGGACTTCATAGTTTAGGACAAAGAAAGTCATGGTTGTTTTTATCTCAGTTCGTAACCGGTTTAATCATATTATCAATTAGTTTTGTTGAGCCTAAAGAAAGTTTAAACATCTTTGTTTATTTGATTCTTGCAATTGGATTTTTTTCTGCAACACAGGACATATGTGCTGACGCATTAAGAATAGAACTTGTTGAAAAAAGAGAGTTAGGTGAGGCATCAGCTGTTTTTGTAATTGGTTGGAGAATCGGAGCTATTTTGCTTTCTGGGGTAGCAACTTTTTACTTAGCTGAATTATTTGGATGGAGTTTTGCTTACCAAATGATAGGCATAATTGTAATCTTTTTATCTTTTATTTTTTTAATACTCATAAGAGAGCCAACCAGGGAAATTAGAACGCCAAAAGATTTTTTTAAGGAACCTCTTTCCTGGTTTCAAGATTCTTTTTTAGCTCCTTTAAAAGACCTTTATCTAAGATATAAGAACCATCTGTTGCTGTTACTTCTCTTAATATTTACTTATCGACTTAGCGATATGTTTTTAGGTCCAATGGCTATGCCGTTCTATAGAGAAACAGGATTTACAAAAATTGAAGTTGCTGAAATAACTAATTTTTACGGACTTATAATGACCATCTTGGGCGGTTTATTTGCTGGAGCTTCAGTGTATCGTTACGGTCTTTCAAAAAACCTGGTTGCAGGAGCTATTTTAACTCCTATAACCAATTTACCTTTTATTTATTTGAACATGATTGGTCATGATGTAAATTTCCTCATAGTCACGATTACTTTGGATAATTTTACTCAGGGATTTGTGAATGTGATGGGCGTTACTATTCTCGGCACAATTGTTTCAAAAAGTTATACCGCGACGCAGTTTGCTTTTTTAGTGGCATTGGTTTCAGTGCCTCCAAGGATTATTTCGGGAGGTTCAGGAATAATTGTTGATAATACGGGGTTTCACGAGTTCTTCATAATTTGCGCTTTACTTGGAGTTCCCGCAATTATTTTCTCGATAATGGCCCATAAAAGAAGGCAGGAACTGGGTTTTGAATAGAACTCTATATTTCAATAGATGGTTAAATAGTTTTTATATTCTATTTTTAATTTCTTTGTATTTATTTTTTGCTCCTTTCGAAGATGATGGTCGAAAAATTTTTCCTCATATAGATAAAGTTGGGCATTTTTCTATTTTTTTCTTAATGACTATCCTTTTAATAGTCGGCAGACTAAAAAAGAATTACGCACTGATTTTCTGTATTTTGTATGCTTTGTTTACTGAAATTGTTCAAACTTTTCTCAATTATAGAACTGGGAGTATTTTTGACTTTCTTTCAGACACTCTAGGGATTACTTTTGCAATTTTTTTTATTGTTTTCCTTGAAAAAAGAGCAAGAGAACATAAATAAATAAGTGTTGTGAATTGAGCGTTCGTTTAATAGAATGCGCATCTCATATTTGTTAAGTTATTTTTAAGGAGTGCTTATATGAAATTTAATCCATTAGGAGACAAACTTCTTGTAAGAAGAAGCGAAGAGGAAGAAACCACTGCAGGAGGTATTGTTTTGCCCGGATCTGCGGCTGAAAAGCCTTCCCAAGGTGAAGTGTTAGCTATTGGACCAGGAAGAGTTCTTGATTCAGGAGAAAAAGTTGAAGTTCCAGTAAGTGTCGGAGACACAGTTGTTTTTGGTCAATACGCAGGAAGCAATACTATAAAAGTCGATGGTGAAGAATTACTAATTCTCAGTGAAAGCGATCTTCTTGGAACGGTTTCCAAGTAAACAATTACATATTTTTTTAATACGAGGTAAAAAATGGCAAAAGACGTAAAATTTAGTGATTCAGCTAGACAATTGATGCTTGACGGAGTCAATATACTCGCTGATGCAGTAAAGGTGACACTAGGTCCTAAAGGAAGAAACGTAGTTTTAGATAAATCTTTTGGAGCTCCTACAGTTACAAAAGACGGAGTTTCTGTAGCTAAAGAAGTTGAGCTACAAGATAAATTTGAAAATATGGGCGCTCAAATGGTTAAAGAAGTTGCTTCGCAAACTTCAGATGCTGCAGGTGATGGAACTACAACTGCTACTGTTCTTGCCCAAGCAATTGTTAATGAAGGCTTAAAATCTGTTGCAGCTGGCTTCAACCCTATGGATCTTAAAAGAGGGATAGACAAGGCAGTAACAAAAGCAGTTGAAAGCATCCAAAGCATGTCGGAGCCTTGTGCAGACAGCACTGCAATTGCTCAGGTTGGTACCATTTCTGCAAACAGTGATGGCGAAGTCGGAGATATCATTGCTGAAGCTATGGAAAAAGTCGGAAAAGAAGGTGTTATAACTGTTGAAGAAGCAAGTGGTATTGAAAATGAACTAGAGGTTGTTGAAGGTATGCAGTTTGATAGAGGATACCTTTCTCCTTATTTCATTAATAATCAAGATAAAATGATTACTGAACTAGAAGATCCTATGATTCTTCTTCATGATAAGAAAATCTCCAACATCAGAGAATTACTTCCTTTGTTAGAAGCTGTTGCTAAAGCCGGTAAATCTCTTTTGATTATTGCTGAAGATGTAGAAGGCGAAGCCTTAGCAACATTAGTCGTTAACAATATGAGAGGTGTCGTAAAAGTTTCTGCTTGTAAAGCACCAGGTTTTGGAGACAGAAGAAAAGCTATGTTGGAAGACATAGCAATTCTTACTGGAGGAACAGTAATTTCTGAAGAAGTTGGTCTTAGCTTAGAAGGAGCAACTATTGAGTCTTTAGGAACAGCTAAAAAAATAGTCTTATCAAAAGAAAACACTACCGTGATTGATGGTGCGGGTTCTCAAGATAACATTTCAGGACGTGTGAACCAGATCAGAGCTCAAATTGAAGAAACTTCATCAGATTATGATAGAGAGAAACTTCAAGAAAGAGTAGCCAAGTTAGCCGGAGGAGTTGCTGTAATTAAAGTTGGAGCAGGTTCAGAGATTGAGATGAAAGAAAAGAAGGCTAGAGTTGAAGATGCATTGCATTCAACCAGAGCAGCTGTCGAGGAGGGCGTCGTTCCAGGTGGAGGAGTTGCTTTAATCAGAGCATTACAATCGTCTGAAGGTCTTAAAGGAGATAACGAAGATCAAAACATAGGTATTTCAATTGCTTTAAAAGCAATGGAAGCTCCAATTAGACAAATCGTTCTCAACGCAGGTGAGGAAGCATCGGTTGTTGTTGATAAAATCAAATCAGAAAAAGGTAACCATGGTTTTAATGCAGCTACGTCTGAGTATGGTGACATGATTAAGATGGGTATTCTAGATCCTGCGAAGGTTACAAGGACTGCTCTTCAAGCAGCAGGCTCTGTAGCTGGTTTGATGATTACTACTGAAGCAATGGTTTCAGATATCCCTGAGGATAATGCTGGTGGAGGCATGCCTGGAGGAATGCCACCAGGAATGGGCGGTATGGACGGAATGATGTAATAATTAAATAAACATATAAAAATAGGGGCTTTATGCCCCTATTTTTTTTACATGACCTATAATTTGCTAATGAATAAATCTTTGTATTTTTTTTTGATGTTACCCGGTTTAAGCTTCGCTCATTCAGGAGGTAACTTTGTTCACTTTCACTTAGAAGGAACATTAATTTTAATATTTCTTACCTTTTTATTGGTGAGTACTATATGGAGAAATAATAAATGAAAATTGAAGAAGCTTTAGCGCATTGTGATATACCATGCAAAATTTATGACCCAATAGTTATTCAAATTGCTGCTCTCACAGTTGTAAGGATCATTGATATAATTGAAGAAAAGAAACTCGACCCTTCAAAATCTGAAGATTCTGCGGAATTAGCAAGACTAACTCTGGAGAAAGAGAATCAAGCTCGAATTGTGAAAGACGAGACTAGAATTATTTGGGGAGATTACTTTAAGGAGCCTCAAATTGAAGCTTTTCCAGATATACATTCTCTTGTTCATTCTATAATGCTTCAAGGTTCAAAATGTAAACAAAGTCTCGCAAGAGAAAATGCTGAAAAACTTGTTGACCTGGTAAACGAATTTAGTGAAATATTTTGGAAAACTAAAGAAGTAGAGACTTCAAGAGTTACAGCTCCTTATCCACCAGCTTTAGAAATGGTAGTTCCTAATCTGTCCTAATGTTTCAATATTTTAAGATCAAAGGCGAAAGCATGCTTCCTTCATTACAAAGCGGGGACATAGTAGTAACTTCAGATTTTATTAAAATAAATAAAAACGATATTGTTGTTTTAAAAGATGATACCTATGGAACGGTTGTAAAGAGGGTAAGTTCTATAAAGAAAAATTATTTTAGAGTAAGAAGTGATAATTTAAAGACAGATTCTCCTGTTTGTTCAAAATTGCATCCAAACGAAAATTTAGTTGGGAAGGTTATTTCAATTCTCTAAATTTCTATTTTTTCTTATAAAGATAAAAGATTTTACGTTCCAATAGGAGAACATAAAACCAGTTATTAATAACATTAATTTAGATAAGTCTGCCCAAAAAGAGTCAAATAAAGTTGATAAGTTTCTGAATATATCGAGACCACCTAGAAAAATGATAATTCCGAGCAGCACAACTATGTGCATGAATATTTTCTTCTTTTCAGGGAACTTTAGGGTCAAATATCCAAACAACAGAATAGGTAAGCCCAAAAAAGAAGGTATGTAAGAAGTAATAGAATCACTTTGTGAAACGAAAGAGATAATCAAGCCCCAAGCAATCAAAAAAAGGCCGTAGACTAAAGAAATTCTTTCCATTTCCATATTTAATACTTTAAATTCTTGCTCTTGCATATCAGATAAATCTCCTTTCAAAAAATTAGTTTATGTTTTAAAAACATATTCTTAAAAGTAATATATCTCTTTTAGGAGATGAAATGGAAATATATTTATACAATGTTTTATTTAGGTGGGGACATATTGTCGTAGGGATTACCTGGATTGGGTTGCTCTACTACTTTAATTTTATTCAAACTGAATATGTAAAAGTAGCTGATCCAGATGCAAAATCTGATTTTATGAAAAAATTAGCGCCTAATGCGCTGTGGTGGTTTAGATGGGCTGCTTTTCTGACCTTTATAACCGGTTTATATCTTTTATACGTTCAGGAAAGAGCTGTAACCACAGCTATAACTTTAGGGTCACTCATGGGTATAATTATGATGCTTAATGTTTGGGGAATCATTTGGCGTAATCAGAAAATTGTTATTGGTTTAAAAGAAGGAGATGCAGCAGCGGCAGGCGCTAAAGCTGGATTAGCTTCAAGAACCAATACCTTGCTTTCTTTACCGATGCTTTATTTTATGGTTTCTTCAGCTCATGGCGGAACGGCATCTTACCCAAAATCATATCTTTTAATTGACCAATCCGCTGGAGGAGGACCCATTGCAGGTTATTTAGCTTATGATTTTTGGATTGTAGTAGCTACGGTACTTTTGATTGAATTAAATGCAATCTATGGAAAAATGTTTACTATCATTGCATCCGTAAGATCGGTTATAACCTCTAGCTTTATCTTAACTGTTATTTTTTCTGGCTTAATTTTTTATATTTAAGTCAATCATCGCCGAGTTCTTCATCCTCTTGTTCGATTTGAAGAACTCTCGCGATTTTAATCATATTATTTCTTATCAATACAGTTTCTATAGCATAATTATCAATTTCTATTTTGATGTTATCTTCAGGAATAGTTTCAACTTGGTCAATAATTAATCCATTTAAAGTTTTAGCTCCATTTATTGGAAGCTGCCAATTTAGTTTTTTGTTAAGTTCTCTTAAGGGGATCGAGGCATCAATTAAGTAACTTCCATCCTTTTGTTCCATAATTTCTAAAGTCTCTCTATCGATATCCGTAGCAAGCTCACCAACAATTTCTTCAAGTACATCTTTGATCGTAACTAATCCTTTAACAGAGCCATATTCATCAATTATTACAGCAACCGTCTTTTTATTTTTTTGGAAATTAAAAAGTTGTGTGCTTAACGGAGTATTTTCTGGGATGAAGTAAGCTTCATCTAAAGATTCAATCAAACTTTCAATTGATTTGTCTTCATTTGAAAGAAAAGAAGTGATTCCATAAAGATCTATAACTCCTCTTAGATCATCAAGAGATTCGTTATAGACAGGCAAAAAATCTTTTTGATTATTCTGAAGATTGCTCAGAATGTTTTCTATTGGCTGATTTATATCTATCCCAACTATTTCACTTCTTTGCGTCATAACCTCATCTACAGAAACTTTATCTAGCTCCAAAACACTGATTAACATGTCCTGATATTTTTTTGGAATTAAATCTCCAGAGTTTTCCAAGACACTTTTTAACTCTTCAGGCGATAAATCTTCATTGATTGTTGTTTCTTTCGTGCCCAAAATCCTCATAAAAAAGTTCGAAAAGAAATTAACAAATAAGACTAAAGGCCTTAGTATCTTTTGTAAGTATTTAAGGATTAGAGATGCCGGAAGAGCAACTTTTTCTGAATTCAATGCTGCAAAAGTCTTTGGAGTGATTTCAGCAAATACTAAAATTATTAAAGTTAATACTATTGAGCCTATTACAACGCCACTATCGCCAAATAAATTTAAACAAAGGACAGTTGTTAGTGAAGCTGCAAGAATATTTACAAAATTATTCCCTATGAGAATAACACCAAGCAATCTATCGGGTCTTTTTAAAAGTTTGTCAGCTCTAATTGCTCCTTTATCATTCTCTTTAACCAAATGTTTAAGACGATATCTATTCAAAGACATCATAGCCGTTTCTACTCCAGAGAAAAAAGCAGAAAGAAATAGCAGAAAAATGATGCTTGAAAACAGCATCCAAGGATTAACGTCAGTCAATTGTAGGAATAATGTGAATTGTTTGCATTTTTTTACAATTATAGGAAGGTTTTACTTGAATACAAAATTAAATTACTTAGAATACCTCTCTCAAAGAAATTTAT
This sequence comes from uncultured SAR86 cluster bacterium, assembly GCA_902632605.1. Taxonomy (GTDB): domain Bacteria; phylum Pseudomonadota; class Gammaproteobacteria; order Magnimaribacterales; family AG-339-G14; genus MEDG-81. Next base: position 127,643 of record CACPDB010000001.1, read on the forward strand.
GGTAACTATAAGACTAGCTAGAGGAGGCGCCAAAAAGCGCCCATATTTTCATATCACAGTCGCAGATTCTCGCAGAGCTAGAGATGGTAAATACATCGAAAGGGTGGGCTTTTTCAATCCCATTGCCTCAGCACAAAATGATAGACTTAACATAGATCACGAAAGATTGGACTATTGGATTAGTAAAGGAGCTCAAGTTACCGAGAGAGTTAAAACTTTGATAAAAGAGTCAAAACTTTCAACAGAAGATTTCAATCAATTAATTGCAAAGAAAGAGAAACTCAGGTTAGTGAAACTTGAAAAGAAAAAAGCTTCAGCCTCTGATGCAAATACTGAAGAAAGTTCTTCCGAAGGAGATGAAGTGTCGGCTGAGGCAGAAAATACAGAACCAAAAAGTACCAATAATAATAACCAATCAAATAATGAGGATAATCTAATGGAAAAAACCGAAGATATTATCGATAAGGTTGCAGAAGGTACAAAAGACGTAGCCGAAGGCGCTGCTGAAGCTGTAACAGACGTAGCTGAAGGAGCAGTTGATGTTGCTGAAGAAGTAGTAGAAACTGCAGAAGATGTTGTTGAAGACGCTGCTAAGGCGGTAACAGACGTAGCTGAAGGAGCTGCTAATGTAGCTGGCGATGTTGTTGAGACTGCTGAAGAAGTTGTTGGAGATGCAGTTGATGCTGTAACAGACGTAGCTGAAGGTGCAGCTGATGTAGCTGGAGACGTTGTAGATACTGCAAAAGAAGTGGCAGGCGATCTTGCTGAAGGCGATGTTGTTGAAGCAGTAAAAGACGTAGCTGAAGGCGCAGTTGATGTTGCGGAAGACGTTGTCGAAACTGCAGTTGATGTTGCCGAAGATGCTGTTGACGCTGTTAAAGACGTAGCTGAAGGTGCAGCTGATGTAGTTGAAGACGTTGTAGAAACTGCTGAAGATGTTGTTGAAGACGCAGTTGATGCTGTCAAAGATGTTGCCGAAGGCGCTGCTGATGCAGTAGGCGATGCAATTGATGCTGTCAAAGACGCATTCACATCTGACGACTCTAAAGACGATAAATAAATTATCAAAATGACCTACCAAGATGATGATTTCATTTTGGTAGGTAATTTTGGTCGTCCAATAGGTCTAAAAGGAAGCATCAAATTAAATTCTTTTACCAGGCCTCCTGAAAACATAAAATCTTATAACTCTTTCTTTATGAAAGAGGGCTACGAATTTGTAAAATTAGAGGTAAAAAAAATAACTACCTCTAGTAAAAATCTAATCATTTTCTTGAATAATTGTGATTCCCTTGACGAAGCTGAAAAAACTTACAAGGGTAGGGAAATATTTATTCCTAAATCAGAACTACCAGAAACACAGGATAAGTTTTATTGGAATGATCTAATTGGTTTAGAAGTGATCATACATAGTTCAAAAAAAACTTTAGGTAGGGTCCATTCTCTTATGGAAACAGGTTCTAACGATGTACTAATAATTAAAAATCCTAATCAAGAAGATATCTTGATTCCTTTTATCATGAAACAAGTAATTTTAGAGGTAACAGAAAAAAGTATTTATGTAGATTGGGAGGTTTAAATGAATTTTACTTTTATTTCCCTGTTTCCCGAAATCATAAAATCTGCATTGAATGAAAGCATAACTAAAAGAGCTATCGAAAAGTCTTTGATTTCTTTTGAAACCATAAATCCTAGAGACTATCTTAAGACTAAAGAAAGGATCGATGACAAAGTTTATGGCGGCGGTCCGGGAATGCTTTTGAAATCTGAACCTTTAATGAAAGCAATAGATGATGCAACTTCTCAATTTGATAGATCAGAAAGCAAAATTATTTATTTATCTCCAAAAGGTAAGCCATTTACTCAAGAAACTGCGGAGACTCTGGCTACGGAGAAAAATATAATATTTATTTGTGGTCGCTATGAAGGAATTGATCAGAGAATCATTGATCATTATGTAGATGACGAGGTGAGCATTGGTGATTATGTTCTCTCTGGGGGAGAGCTACCAGCTTTAGTAGTATTCGATGCTATCGTAAGGAATATTGAAGGAGTCTTAGGAGATGACGCATCTCTTAAGCAAGAATCTTTTTCCGGAGGATTATTAGAATATCCTCAGTATACCAGGCCAGAAAAAATGAAATTAGGAGAAGTGCCAAAAGAATTATTATCTGGAAATCATGCGGTTATAGAACAATGGCGAAAGAAACAGATGCTTGGAATTACCGCTTCGAGAAGAAAAGATCTTCTCGAAAAAATCAAATTGTCACCTGAAGAAAAAGCTCTTTTGGAAGAATTTTTTGATGAACTTGAGTAATAATCTGATAGAATTCGATTCCTTGTTAACAAGCAGTAATAGAAATGAGCAGTAAAAGAACATCTGTCCAAGTCGTAGAGGCAGCACAACTTAAAGATAATATCCCTGATTTCAATCAGGGGGATACTGTTTTAGTTGAGATTGTAGTTAAAGAAGGAGACCGAGAGAGGACTCAACCTTTTGAAGGCGTAGTAATTGGTATCAAAAACAGAGGTCTAAATTCTGCTTTTACATTAAGAAAAATTTCCAGTGGTGTTGGCGTTGAAAGAACATTTCAAACTCACAGTCCATTAATAAAATCCATTAAAGTTAAAAGGAAAGGTAAGGTTAGGCAATCTAAACTTTATTACTTAAGAGAACGCTCTGGAAGATCCGCAAGAATAAAAGAAAAAGTATAATCTCATAATGAGTGATTCGGATAGGCAAATTCTTGATGCCTTTATCGATAATATCTGGATTGAAAAAGGATTGAGTCAAAACACATTAGACTCATATAGAAGTGATCTTGAGCAATTTTCCACATGGCTTGAAAAAAATAATCTTACTTATATAAAAACTTCCAAGAAGGAAATTCTATCTTATTTATCTTTTCTTTTTCAAAAAGGGTTAGGAAGTAAAACAGTTGCCAGAAAACTTTCTTCATTAAAATCTTTCTTCCGCTATTTGGTCTTTAAATCCATTATTCCAAGCGATCCCTCAAGCGAGATAGAAACGCCAAAATTATTAAAGTCCATCCCCAAATCCATTTCAGAAAAAGAAGTTGAAGCATTGTTAGCTGCACCTGATGAAAAGACAGATATCGGACTAAGAGATAAAACCATGATCGAGACTTTATATTCTTGTGGGCTGAGAATTTCAGAATTAACAAATTTAGAATTGCTTAATCTTAACTTGCGCCAAGGTGTGATCAGAGTAATTGGAAAGGGCCAAAAAGAAAGATTGGTTCCAATGGGCGATCAGCTTATTGCTTTATTAGAACTCTACATTACCTCTTCAAGGAAAAATCTTCTCAATAAAAGACACTCCGACTCTTTATTTTTATCAACAAGAGGACAAAGAATGACTCGTCAATCCTTTTGGCATAGGATAAAACACTATTGTTTGGCCTCAGGTTTTGAGCCAGATAAAATTTCGCCTCATGTACTTAGACATGCTTTTGCAACCCACCTTTTAAATAATGGAGCTGACTTAAGAGTGGTTCAACTTTTACTCGGACATAGCGACTTAAATACAACGCAAATTTACACCGAGGTTGCTAGACAACGACTGAAAAGACTTCATACTGAGCACCACCCACGAGGCTAGGATATGATTATTATTAGGTTTATTGTTTTGTTATTTTCTTTACAGAGTTTTGTTTTAGATAAAGACGAAATAAAAGCAAAATTAAATGAAATCATTCCTGACGAGATATCTGTAGATATAGTTGAAGATACTTATTCCCCAAACTTTTTTTCGGTTGAATTATCTGACGGATCTTTATTTTACGTAACAGCAGATGGTGAATTCATCATCAATGGCGATCTTTATCAAATCGAAAAAAACTCTTTGATAAATTTTTCAGACATGCGAGATTCTAAGAAAAGAATTAATAGAATACTTGAAATAAATCCAAGTGAGTTTATTACCTTTGAGCCTAAAGAAAAGAAAACAGTCATCTATGTGTTTACTGATGTTGATTGTGGGTATTGTAGAAAATTGCATTCTGAAATCACAAACTATCTAGAAAATGGCATACAAGTTAACTATTTAGCGTATCCAAGAGAAGGTTTGGAAAGTGAGACTTATCAAAAAATGAAGACTGCCTGGTGTTCGAACGATCCTCAAGTAAGTTTGACGACTTTAAAACTTGGAAAAACTATTAAAAGCGATGATTGCACTAAAAAAATTGTTTCAAAACATTATAATTTAGCCAAAGAATTTAATGCCCGAGGAACTCCTACTATAATTCTTGAGAACGGTTTCTTATTAGCAGGTTATCACTCTGCTGAGGAGATATTGAATTTTTTAAAAAAATAACTATGGATAAAAACTTTTCTTCAATAGATCGACTACCTCCTTATGTTTTCGAGGAAATTGGCCAACTTAAAATGGCCGCTCGAAGAAGAGGCGAGGATATTATTGATTTTGGAATGGGAAATCCTGACGGCGCAACTCCTGATTTTATTGTCGAGAAGCTTAAAGAGGTTGTCATGCGACCTGATACCCATCGATACTCTCAATCAAAAGGTATACCCAAATTAAGACAAGCTATAACCGATTGGTATGCAAGAAAATTTGATGTTGCATTGGATCCCGAAGAAGAAGCAATAGCTACTCTTGGTTCTAAAGAAGGCTTGAGTCATTTAGCCATTGCCACAATGGATAAGGGAGACGTAATTTTGGTACCAAATCCAGCTTATCCAATACATCCTTTTGGTTTTGTAATTGCTGGAGCGGATATTCATCACATTCCAATTGGACCAGGCATTGATTTCTTTAAAAGTTTAAAAGATGCGATAAAAAATTCTTTTCCAAAACCTAAAATGTTGCTCATTAATTTTCCAAGCAACCCAACAACGAGTTGTGTAGATTTAGATTTTTTTAAAGAAGTTATCGCTATTGCTAAAGAGCATAACATTTGGGTTGTTCATGACTTAGCTTATGCTGATCTCTGTTTTGATGGTTATGAAGCTCCTTCAATTCTTCAAGTAGAAGGGGCAAAAGATATAGCTGTTGAGTTTTATACTCTTTCAAAAAGCTACAATATGCCAGGTTGGCGCTTAGGCTTTTGTTGTGGCAACAAAGAACTCATAGCTGCATTAGCACGATTAAAATCTTATTTTGATTACGGTCACTTTACACCCATTCAGGTAGCTGGAATAGAAGCCTTAAATAATGGCGATAAAGAAGTAGAAAAGATTTGCCAAACTTATAAATCCCGAAGAGATGTACTTTGTGATGGTTTGAATTCATTTGGCTGGAGCATTGAAAAACCCAAAGCAACTATGTTTGTTTGGGCAAGAATCCCTGAATCGTTTGAAATGAAGTCTATGGAATTTTCTAGATTCTTATTGGAAAAGGCTAAAGTTGCCGTTTCTCCAGGTTTGGGTTTTGGAGAGTATGGAGATGACTTTGTTAGATTTTCTTTGATTGAAAATGAACAAAGAACAAACCAGGCAGTCAGAGGTATAAAAAAAGCCTTTAAAGAGTATCTATAATGACAAATTTAAAAATAGGTTTATGCGGCACTGGAAATGTCGGAACAGCTTTTATTAAAAGTATCGTTTCTTCGGAATCTCTTATAAATCAAAATTATGGTTTGAACATTTCAATATCTTTGATTGGTGCAAGAAAGGGAAAGGTATCCGGGGTCTCTGATATTTCAGTTATTACTGATATTCAAGAAGTTGCTAAGTCAGATGATGTGGATGTTGTGGTGGAGTTGATTGGCGGGATTGAAGACGCTTACAAACTAGCTATTTCAGCACTTAAAAATAAAAAACATTTTGTCACGGCAAATAAAGCTCTCATTGCTGCTCACTCAAAAGAACTTTTTGAATTAGCGCAGGAAAATAAGGTTCACATCGGTTTTGAGGCTTCTGTAGCTGGGGGTATTCCAATTATTAGAACCATTAGAGATGGTTTAATTAATAATCAGATAAATTCCTTTGCAGGAATATTAAACGGTACTTCCAATTTTATTTTTTCTAAAATGGCTGACGAAAAGTTTTCTTTTGATGCTGCATTGACTTTGGCTCAAAAGGAAGGATTTGCTGAACCCGACCCTAGTTTTGATATTTCCGGTCAAGATGCTGCTCAAAAAACAAGTATCCTAGCGACACTTTCTTTTTTTCAAAACTCCTCAATGGAAAATGTTTATTTTGAAGGAATCGATAAAATCTCTCCTGATGACATAGATTATGGCAAGCAATTGAATTTTGTTTTGAAGCCTTTATCAGTTGGCATACAAAACAAAGACCAGATTTCTCTCGGTAGTTTTCCTGCTTTTGTAAAAACAGATTCGCTTTTGGCTTCAATCCAAAATGAAAATAACGCAGTGCTTGTAAATGCTGAAAATGTTGGTGGCACGATGTATTCAGGACCAGGTGCAGGAGCTAAGCCAACTGCCAATTCGGTCTTATCAGACGTTATTGATATAGCACGAGGAAAAATTTTCGATTATGGAAAATTTGTAGAGCAAAACCTTTCTTCGAGTTTTGATAATTTCTCCTGTGATCGCTACCTAAAACTTCAAGTGAATGATAAACCTGGAGTAGTAGCAAAAATTTCTACTTTGTTGGCAAAGAACAATCTCTCAATTGATAATCTTATTCAGAAGGAATTAGAAAGAAGTAACGATCAAATACCCTTGGTTATTGTACTGAGTAACTCTGATGAAACGACTATCCAAGATACTATAAAAGAATTGGAAGGTTTAGATGAGGTTTCAGGACCCCTAACTCATATTAGGATTTTAGATATCTAAAATGAAATACTTTAGCACTAGAGGAAATTCAGAAGCACTAAACTTTATTGATGTACTTACATCAGGTACGGCAAAAGACGGTGGATTATATGTGCCAGAAAATTTTCCAAAGTTTTCCAAAGAAGAAATTGCTGATTTTGAGACTGCAAGCTATCAAGATCTGGCTTCGCATCTTTTGTATCCATACGTTGAAGGTTTTTTATCAAAAGATGACTTTGAGCAAGTTGTAAAAAATGCTTATGAGTCTTTTACTATTCCTGAAGTTGTAAAGTTAGTTAAAACAAAAAACATTGGCTATGTTCTTGAATTGTTCCATGGTCCAACTTTTGCTTTCAAAGATGTAGCTATGCAGTTGTTGGCGGCTTTATTGGATAAAGCTGCCGAAAAAACAGACAAGAAAATCGTTGTTCTTGGAGCTACTTCAGGCGATACAGGCTCTGCTGCTATAGAAGCATGTAAAAAATTCGAAGACATAGATATTGCCATTTTATTTCCCCATCAGAAGATATCTCCTGTGCAACAAAGGCAAATGACAACTTCAAATGCAAAAAATGTATTTCCTTTGGCAGTGAAGGGTGATTTTGATGATTGTCAAAATTACGTAAAAAAAATGTTCATAGAAAACAATAATGAAGAGGTTAAGTTTGTATCGATTAATTCCATTAATTGGACAAGAATCATGGCACAAAGCGTCTATTTTTTTTCCACCAAACTTCAACTAAAAAGAGATTTTATAGCTTCTATTCCTTCTGGAAACTTTGGACATGCGTATGCTGGCTGGACAGCAAAAAATATGGGTCTTTCATTTAAAGGAATAAATATTGCAACCAACAAAAATGACGTTTTGCATAGACTTTTCTCTGATGATGTATATCAAAAAAAAGAAACATCTGCTTCGCTTGCTCCATCTATGGACATTTCTGTAGCTAGTAATTTTGAAAGGTTATTGTTTGAGATTTACAAAAAAAATGGTGCTAAGCTTAGCGATACTTTCTCATCATTTCCCGCAAAAGCTATAGATTTCAGTCAATCCGATGAAATCTGGCAAGAAGTCAAAGCTTTTTTTCAAAGCTCTACTTGTGATGACAAAGAGATTGTTGAAACAATTGTAAAAAGCTTTGAAACAGAAAATATTTTGTTTGATCCTCATACTGCAACAGCAATAAAGGGAAACAAAGATCTCAATCTTGATCCTTCGGAGCTTGTAACCTTTGCTACTGCACACCCAGCTAAATTTCCAGATGCAATAAATAAAAAATTGGATATTTTAGACGAAAATACTCCAAGCTCCCTGAAGGAAATCATGACTAAAGAAGAAACTTTTTCAGTGCTTGAAAATAATTTTGAGGACCTGAATAATTATCTTAATTCGGAGGTTCTTAATTAAATGGTTGAGCTGTCTTTAGGCGAAAGAATCAAAGTTGCTGCTAAGTCTTTAGCTGAGCTTAGGGGGTACCTTTGACTTTGAAGAAAAGAAAAAACGCTTAGACGAAATCAACACCAGACTTCAAGACCCTGAAGTTTGGTCTAATCAAGAAGAAAGTCAGAAATTAGGCAAGGAAAAAGCTTTCTTAGAAAAACTCGTTGATTTGGTAGAGGGATTAAATAACTCTGTAGAAGATCTGAATGAATTATTTGAGCTAAGCGAAGATGAATTAGAAGCAAACCAATTAAAAGAGGAGCTTTTTAATATTGAAGAAAAAATTGCGGATTTGGAGTTTCGTAGAATGTTTTCAGGAAAGATGGATCAGGCAAACACTTATCTTGACATTCAGTCTGGTTCGGGGGGGACGGAAGCTCAGGATTGGGCAGAAATGCTTTTACGGATGTATTTGAGATGGGGCGAAAACAAGGGTTTTAAAACCGAATTAATTGAAGTCTCTCCAGGAGAGGTTGCAGGAATTAAAAGCGCCACGATTAAATTCGAGGGTGAGTTTGCTTATGGTTGGCTTAGAACAGAATCAGGCGTTCATCGACTAGTAAGAAAGTCGCCTTTCGATTCTGGAAATCGTCGCCATACCTCTTTTGCATCAATTTTTGTATCGCCAGAAGTAGATGATGATATTCAAATAGATTTAAATCCCGCAGACATTCGAATCGATACTTACCGAGCTAGCGGCGCAGGGGGTCAACATGTCAATAAAACGGATTCTGCAGTTCGTCTGACCCATCTGCCTTCAGGAGTTGTGGTGCAATGTCAAACACAAAGATCGCAACATAAAAACAAAGATAGTGCGATGAAGCAGTTACGAGCAAAGCTCTTTGAGATAGAATTAAAAAAGCAACAGCAAGAAATGGAAAATTTAGAAGCATCAAAGGCAGATATTGGTTGGGGAAGTCAAATAAGGTCTTACGTATTAGATTCGGCAAGAATTAAAGACCTCAGAACAGGCATAGAGACAGGAAACTGCAATGATGTACTCGATGGAAATTTAGATTTATTTATTGAAGCTAGTTTAAAGCAGGGAATTGAATAATGTCTCAAGATAAAGAAGAAAATCATTTAATTGAGGAAAGGCGAAAAAAACTTGCTGAGCTAAGAGAAGTTAATAAGGCTTTTCCAAACGATTTTAAAAGAAAACATTTAGCTCAAGAATTAAAAAACGATTTTGATGAGTTTTCAAAAGAAGAATTAGAAAAGAAAAAGGCAAAAGGAGTAGTTGCTGGACGCATCATGCTGAGAAGAATGATGGGCAAGGCAAGTTTTACAACCATTCAAGATTTTTCTGGAAGAATTCAGCTTTATATTAGGGCTGATGAAATTTCAAACTACGATGAATTTAAAAATTATGACTTAGGAGATATTGTCGGCGCAGAAGGAACAGTATTTAAAACTAATACCGGTGAACTTTCGATACATGTCAAAAAATTACAACTCTTAACCAAATCCTTGCGACCATTACCTGAAAAACACTTAGGTTTAAATGATACTGAGATACGTTATCGCAAACGCTATCTAGACTTATTAACCAATCCAGAAAGTTTAGAAGTCTTCAAAACCAGAGCAGAAATAATAAGCAACATTAGAGGTTTCTTGTTGGCTGATGACTTTATCGAAGTTGAGACTCCTATGATGCATCCCATTCCAGGCGGAGCCACAGCAAGGCCTTTTGTTACGCATCATAACTCTTTGAATATGGATTTATTTTTAAGAGTTGCACCAGAATTATATTTGAAGAGATTGGTTGTTGGTGGATTTGAAAAAGTGTTTGAGATCAATAGAAATTTTAGAAATGAAGGGCTTTCAACAAGACATAATCCAGAATTCACCATGTTGGAATTTTATACCGCATACGTTGATAGTGACTTTCAAATTAAATTTGTAGAGAAGATGTTCAAAGAAATTACAAAATCTCTGACGCGTAAAACAAATATATTTAAAAAAGCTTTTTACAAATTAACTATGGATGAAGCAATATTGCAATTCACTTCTCTGAAGAAAAAAGACTTAAGAGATGCTAAGAAGCTCAAAGAATTTTGCAAGACAGAAAAAATAAAAACGGATACTAAAGCTTCATTAGCCATCATTAAAAATGAAATATTTGAAGCAAAGGTCGAAGAAAAACTTGTAGAGCCTACCTTTATTACTGAATATCCAATTGAAGTTTCACCTTTAGCGAGAGCTTCAACTGCAAATCCTGAAGTAGCAGAAAGATTTGAACTTTTTATAGACGGTAAAGAGATTGCTAATGGCTTTTCTGAGTTAAACGATCCTGAAGAACAAGCAGAACGTTTCAAAGATCAAGTCGCTAAAAAGGATTCAGGTGATAATGAAGCGATGCATTTTGATAAAGATTACATAGAAGCTCTAGAGCATGGGTTAGCACCATGTGCCGGAGTTGGAATTGGCATAGATCGATTAACTATGTTAATTACTGGTACCGAATCTATCCGAGATGTTTTATTATTTCCCCAACTAAAAAACAAATAAGAATTATGAGTAAAGATTGGACAAAAATAAGAGCAAAAGTAAAAGATTTCATTGAAAGTGAAATTTATCCTAAAGAAACTGAGTTAGCTAAGGGTACTCCCGAGGCACGAGAAATGCTTGGTTCGTTAATGCAGTTGGCAAAGGACGAAAAAATCTGGGCACTAGGACACCCAGAAGATATCGGTGGAGGTGGAATGCCTTTTATGGAATATGTATATGTAAACGAGGTCATTGGCAGATCTTCTTTTGCAATGGTGGCACTGGGCACACATTCTCTACAAGATTCAATAATGCTTCGAGAATTTGCTTCTCCACATTGGCGCGATCAATATCTCGAACCATTAGTTCAAGGAGAAATCTTTCCAAGTTTTGGTATGACTGAGCCTGATGTTGCAAGTTCTGATCCTACCCAATTACAAACCACAGCTATCCTCGATAACGGTACTTGGAAAATAAATGGCACAAAATGGTTTACCACTGGAGCTGCTAGAGCCGCCTACACTACAGTGATGTGTCGAACTGAATTGGATGCTCCCAGTCATGGCGCTTTCAGTATGATCATTGTGCCAACAGATAACCCGGGTTATAAAATTGTAAGAGAAACTCCTGTCCTTGGCATAAATGGCGGGCACTACGAAGTTAAATACGACAACGTCGAAGTTCCTGAAGAAAATTTATTAGGTCCAAGAGGGCAAGGATTCATCATTGCACAAAAACGACTTGGGCCTGGAAGAATTTTTCATTGCATGCGTTGGTTAGGTCAAGCTCAAAGAGCTTTTGATCTGCTTTGTGAAAGAATGCATGAGAGAGAAACTTTTGGGACACCACTTACGAAAAAACAATTGCTGCAAAAATTTGTTTTTGATAGTGCTTGTGAAATTCAAGCTTCTCGTCATTTGACCCTTGATGCTGCAAAAAGAATTGACCAGGGAGATGATGCAAGAATTGAAATTGGTTTGATTAAAGTGGTTGGGGCAGAGATGCTACACAATGTCATAGATCGAGCCATCCAAGTTCATGGCGCGAAAGGACTCACTGACGATACGCCATTAAGTTTGATGTATCGACATGCTAGAGAAGCAAGAATCTACGATGGTCCTGATGAAGTTCACGTGCAATCCGTTGCTAGACGTATTCTTAAGAACTACGAAAATAATGGTCCTGGATGGGACTTTGGTGAGCGAGACGCATCCTTAGTATCTTAAGATGTCAGTCTTTCAGGAATTTCTAGAAAATTCTCTGCAGCAAAAAATTAAGCAACTGGTTCCTCTCACAGGCGGAGCATCTGCAGACATCAATCGTATTATTTTTGCTAATGAAGATGAACTGATTGTTAGAAGAACTTTGTCACAAGAAAAATCCGTGATGGCAATTCCAAAAATCTTAGAAGCAAAAATACAAAAAGTTGTTAAAAAAAATGGAGCTCCTGTACCAGCAATAATATTTGAGTTTTCTGAAGGCGAAGAAATAGGTGAAGGATATGTCATGGAAGCAATCCCAGGAGAGACTATTCCTCGTAAAATTCTTAGAGATGAAAAATTTGCAACTGCTCGAGAAAAACTTCCTTTTGAAATCGGTAAGTCCTTAGCCAAAATACACCGAACACAATTAGACGATTTAAAAGCTCTTGACCAAGTGACCTTTTCAGATTCTCTAGAAAAACTTTTTCAGGTATATCTTAGTTTCAATCAACCACAACCGGTCTTTGATTTGGCTTTCAAATGGCTGGAAGCCCAAAAGCTTACAGAATATGGCGATGTTTTGGTGCATGGCGATTTTCGCTTTGGTAACTTTATTATTTCTGAAGAAAATTTAGAATCAATTATTGACTGGGAGTTAGCGCACATTGGCAACCCTATGGAAGATCTGGGATGGCTTTGCGTACGTTCCTGGCGATTTGGTAATGTTGAAAAAAGAGTAGGCGGCCTGGGAGATATCAAAGATCTTATCGCTGGTTATGAATCTAATTCTGATATAAAAATTGACGAATCACAGCTTGATGTATGGCAGCTTTATGGTTCATTACGATGGGGAGTTATTTGTATGATGCAAACTTTTGCTCATCTGAGTGGAATGGTAAATTCAGTAGAAAAAGCAGCAATAGGCAGAAGAGTATCCGAAACGGAATTTGATTTAATGAATATGATCAAACATAAAAATTTCTTATGAGTATTTTTGATAGACCAACATCAGCAGAACTTCTGGAGGCGGTCATTGATTTTATCAACACCGAAATAAAATCGGATTCTTATCCTGCAAATAAAAAGTTTAAATTTCAGATCGTTTTAAATGTTCTGAATATTGTTAAAAGGGAAGTTGAAACTGGAAAAGAAGTAAATGATAAATTAACTAAATTAGGGTCAAAGTTATTAAGTGAGGAAAATTTTTCTATAGAAAAACTTTCTGAAAAAATAAGAAATAAAGAATTAGATTATGAAAATCAATCTTTAATTGACTTTCTTTACGGACTCACTGAAGAGAAAATAAAAATAGACAACCCTAAATATAAATAGAAGATTTCTAGGTTATGAATAAAGAAGATTTTCAACCAATAAGATTTCTTAATTATTTAAAACACAGAGCTGATTATCAAGGGGTTCCTTTGGCTTTAGATGAAGGTTTTATTATGGAATCCTTTCATGTTGGGGTAAGGTATTTTTTTGGAGTTACTATTGATGATAAGGGAATGCCAATTCATGATAGAGAACAGCCTTACGAAGGTTTTTTAGAGGAGTGGATTGAAAGAATTGTTAACTGATGAATAAAACTTTGATATTTATAATTTTGGTTTTAGTTTTTGGAGGAGCTTTTCTCTATAATTTTTATCATGCTCAGTTAGAAAAAATGCAGCATTCAGTTGAGCATATGATCCATCGACATTAATTAAAGTAAATCTTTTATATCGTTTTTCTCATCCAGAAGCTCTTGAGTAGTTAGATCAATTTTCTCTTGGGCATAATCACTTATTGGTAAATCTTGGACAATTGAAACCTTACCATTGGCATTTGTCTTCAAAGGAAAGCCAAAGACTAAACCTTCCGGAACATTGTAGCTACCATCGCTTAAGACTGCCGCACTAAACCAGTCATCTGCAGGAGTTTCTGAAAGAGTTGCCTTTACCGTATCGATAGCAGCATTAGCCGCTGAAGTTGCAGATGAAGCTCCTCTGGCATCGATAATAGCTTTTCCACGTTGTTGTACGATTCTTAGAAAATCACTCTCAATCCAATTTTGATCATTGATCCAACCGCTAGCCGATTCACCTTTGATTTCTGCATTGTCTAGATCAGGATACATGGTAGGACTATGGTTTCCCCATATAGTCATTTTCTTGATATCGGAGATATCTAAATCGCATTTGTTTGCTACCTGAGCTTTAGCTCTATTAGCATCTAAGGCAGTCATTGCCATCCATGTTTGAGACTCGTTGTTGCCATGCGTGCAACCAATCAAAGCATTAGTATTTGCCGGATTCCCAACAACAAGTATTTTTGCATCTGCCTTGGCATTTTCTCCCAAGGCTCTTCCTTGTTCAGTAAAAATACCACCATTTATTTTTAATAAGTCTGCGCGTTCTTCAATTTTTTTTCCATTGATAGTTATGCCTCTTGGGATGCTACCTACCAGTAGAGCCCAATCTATATCTCCTGAAGCTTCATTCATATCGGAAAAGTTTTTTACAGTCCCTAGGGTATTAAAACCACAATCTTCTAATTCCATGCGAGAACCTTCAAGCCTGGAAACAACTTGAGGTACTTCAACGAGGTTCAAATTAACTCTCACATCTGATCCAAAAGTTTCACCACTTGCCAATCTAGTCAGTAAGGCATAACCGATTTGACCGGCAGCTCCAGTTACTAAAACGTTTAGTTCTTTCATATATCTTTCCTTAAATTAAATTAAAAATATTCTTTCCTTCTTTTTGAAAAACGGATACTTTGGCATCCAACATCTCATTTTTAATCATGCTATTCAGAAGAATCTCATCTTTTTCGCTATTGGCAATAAATCTTTTTCCGTCTTCTAAAGTTCCGACTATTAATGCAAATTCTAAACCTTTTCTTCCATTGATGACGGTATAAGTATCTATCTTTCCATTACCTGAAGGCGTTTCCGTGAAATTTTGAATGGCTTTTGAGTTGATATCCTTTTGAATGGAACTGTTATTTATTTTTTCAAAAGGTTTAGCTGGGATTGTCGACATGACAAGAGCTGCATGTTTGGTGATAAACCATGAATTTGCAGTAAGCAATCCATAAGTTTGAGGTTTTTTTCTGAGCTGTCTTACCATTTCTGTAGTTGAAAACATCGTGTATGAATTTCCAGGGCCTCCAAAGTAGGGTAAACCTCCCGTAACCGTTAAATCTTTCTTTTTTTCCGGAATACCCAATTCTTTTTTTGCAATTTGTACTGCTGAAGGGAAACAAGAATACAAATCAAAGTGTTTTATGTCGGAGAAAGAAATTTCAGCTTGATCCAAAGATTGATTTACACAAGTTTTGATTGCAGGGGAAGAATGAAAATCAGGTCTTTCAGTAACGTTCCAAATATCATTGAGAATAGAGCAACCATGAACATATACTCTTTTATTTTCTACTACGTTTAGTTCATCAGCTTTACTTTGTGACATTAAGATAAAAGCAGATGCCATATTTACTCGAATGACCGAATTTAAATATTTTGTATAGGGAAAACCAACCATTCGATTGTTTGACGTTTCTTCTGCGATCTCTGATGCGCTCCGATAAGAAGGAAACCAAGAATAAGGGTTTTTAGATGCAATCTTGCTGAATTCGCTAAATAAGGCGCTACATTCACTAAGATGAATAGCCGCTGTTTTTTTCTCTTCTTTTCTCAATGCTTGAGCAAAAAGAGGGTATACATTTGTTGGCAAATCCATTCCATGTAACTTTTCGTGATCTGAAAAACCAATATCATTATTGCCTATCATCTCCGGTGAGCCTCCTGGCTCATCAAGCCAATCCAATGACATGCCGGCTTTTAACTTCGCAATCATTGTTTGAAGAGCTTCACCACCACTAAGCAAAGCGCAATCTGTTTCCCCAGTGGAAATTTTAATTAGAGCATCCTCCAACAAGACTTGAGGGCTATTACCGCCCATCGGCGCATAAACTTCATTTTTTGCTGAGATATTTAGTTTATTAGCGAGGGTTCTTGGAAAATTTGAATATTGAAAATTTGATTGGTTGGTAGCGGTAAGAAAATCTACAGTAAATCTAACTACACCCATATAATCAATGTGGTTATTCAATTCTTTGATACCAGAGTCTTGAATCGCATGCTCACAGGCTTTTGCAAGTAGCTCTTGAGGGTTTAGCCCATCTTCTTTGGATCTATCAACCAAGTCACCGACACCAACGATGACAGGAGCTCTTTTATCAATTTTTTTATTTTGCTTACGTTCTGACAAGATGTAATATTACCGACTTGAATTAATCAAATGCATATTAAATAACAAGGAGAACTAAATGACTATTAATTTTGATGGAAAAGTTGCCATTGTAACTGGAGCTGGTGGCGGATTAGGAAGATGTCATGCTTTAGATTTAGCAAAGAGAGGGGCTAAGGTTGTTGTGAACGATCTTGGTGGAAACGTAGATGGTTCTGATGATGGTTCTTTATCGGCAGCAGAAAAAGTTGTAGAGGAAATTAAAGCAGCAGGTGGAGAAGCAATGGCGAATGGAGCAAGTGTTACTGATGTTGCTCAAGTCGAGGAAATGGTTAAACAAACTATGGATGCTTACGGCAGAATAGATATCTTAATTAATAATGCCGGAATCCTTAGAGATAAATCTTTTTCAAAAGTTACTGATGAGGATTTTCGTATGGTCTTAGAAGTTCATTTAATGGGAACAGTAAACTGTACAAAAGCAGTTTGGGAAATTATGAAAGAACAGAATTATGGCAGAATTGTTGTGACTTCATCATCCAGTGGTTTGTATGGAAATTTTGGACAAACGAATTACGGTGCAGCAAAAATGGGCGTTGTTGGTTTAATCAATACCCTTAAACTAGAAGGTGCTAAATACAACATCAAATGTAATGCTCTTGCACCTGTTGCAGGAACTCGAATGACAGAAGATTTGATGCCTGGAGAAGTTTTAGATCAGATACAACCTGATCATGTAACCCCAGCAGTAACCTACATGGTCTCTGAAGATGCGCCGACAGGAGTTATTATGTCAGCTGGCGCTGGAGTTTTTGCAAGAGTTTTTCTGCATGAAACTATGGGCGTTAACTTAGGTACTGGTGAAGACATGACCGCAGAAAATGTTGCAGAGAAATGGGACGAAATCTCTGATATGAAAGATGCAAGACCTTGTTACCAGGGCGGCGAACAATCGCAAAAAATCTTTGAATTGATAATGAAAGGCTAAGGCTCACCAGCCCTTTCATAATCAACTTCAACTTTATAAATCTCTCCAGTTTTGTTTTCTTTGCAAAACTGGGGATTCGAAGATTCGGCAGTCAAAATATAAAGTTCTTTTTCGTCTTTGCCCCCTAACATGCATGCATAAGCAGGCTGAGGAGTTGCAATTCGATCAGTAATTTTTCCTCCTTTCTTGTATCTAATCACTTCTGCAGTTGTCGGAGAAGCAACCCAAATTCCATTATCTGAATCCAAACATATGCCATCTGGTATAGGAAAAGGGGTACGGTTTGATTCCTTTAGAGGAATATTCAGAAACCTAATAATGCTCGTTATTATTTTAAAGTGAAGGGGCATGACTCTAGCCCAAATGGTTCTATGAGACAATCCACCAGATTCATTAATTTGAAAGGAAGTTAAATTTCCTCCAAACGTCTCTCCAACAATTAATTCTTTACCATCTGATGAAATGACCGTTCCATTTGGAAAGAGTAGGCCATCAGCACATATTTTTGTCTCTCCTTCTTGTGTTACAGAGATCAAGCAAGTTTTATGAATTTTGCCTTCAACACTATCTGTCCCAAAGTTTCCTACATAAGCAGTTCCATTTTTGGCAACGACCATATCATTACATTGGTAAGGAGTAAGATGTGACATATCGGCATGAACGGAAAGCTCTCCGTCTTTAAGTTTCATGAGCTTTCGATCAAGCATAGAAACAATAATCAAACTCCCATCCGGCAACCAACCAAGCCCAGAGGGTTGTTCTGGTATTTCTGCGAGAGTAGATAGATTTCCAGAAGCATCAAGATTATGGACTTTATAACCATGCATATCTGAAAACCATAACTTATTTTCATGCCATCTTGGACCTTCTAAAAAATGAAAACCGTCTGCAACTTTTACCAAATTATCCATTTCTTTTTTCTTTTATTACTTTCATCAATTTTTTAGGATTATCAGTGATAATTGCATCTACACCAAGCTCTATTAAATCTCGCATGTATTTCTTGTTATTCACAGTCCATGCGATGCAGTACTTACCTTCCTCCTTAAATTTTTTGATTAAATTCATACTTTTTTTTGAATCGATATGCTGACTGATACCAAACGATTTACTTTTTTCTAAAAAAGAGCTTATCTTTTTATAATCGTAATCAAAAAAAGCAGGGATGATGCTCAGTGTTGCAGGGATATCAAATCTCTTGATTAAACTCTTCACAATGTTTGGGTAAAAACCCAAAAAATGAGTATTTAGTTTTGAAATAGCACCGGCTTCAAACATCTCATTCAATTCATTAAAACTAATTTTACTTGGCTTTATTTCAACAAAAATTTTCGAATTTTCCGGTTTACAATCAAACGCTTCTTTAAGTTGAGGTATATATGTATTTGCAAACTTTTTTGAACGAGAGCTGCCTACGTCTACGCTTTTTAAAGAAGCAAGAGTTTCTTGCGAGATTGTATATTCGCTTTCACTGACCCTTGCAAGACTATCATCATGAATACAGATCAACCGTTTGTCTTTTGTCTCTCTGACATCAAGCTCGACAGCGTCAACTCCTTGTTCCCAAGCTTTGATATATGCTGGAAGTGTATTTTCGGGAGCTTCCATCGAAGCTCCACGATGCGCAACTATTAAAGGATAGTTCTTTTTTTTTAGTCCCAACTCAAAGCGCCACCAGTCTGGTATTCAATGACGCGAGTTTCAAAGAAATTCTTTTCTTTACGCAAGTCCATGATTTCAGACATCCAGGGAAAAGGATTAGTTGCATTAGGAAATTCTTCTTCAAGTCCAATTTGGGTAAGTCTTCGGTTTGCAATGAATTTTAGATAGTCAGCCATGCTTTCAGCATTCATTCCTAAAATACCACTTGGCATCGTATCTTCGGCATATTCAATTTCCAATTGTGTGCCTTGTAAAATCATATTTTTTGCCTCTGTTTGCATTTCTTCATCCCATAGTTGAGGATTTTCTAATTTGATCTGATTAATCATATCGATACCGAAATTAACATGCATAGACTCATCTCTTAAAATATACTGAAATTGTTCTGCAGTACCAGTCATTTTATTCCTATTGCCCATTGAGAGTATCTGCGTAAAACCACAGTAAAAGAAAATTCCTTCTAGTACACAATAAAAAGCAATAAGATTTCTTAACAAGGTCTTGTCATCTTCTATCGTTCCAGTTTTAAAGTTTTGGTCGGACAAGAATTGTGTGAAAGGAAGAGCCCAAGCAGCCTTTCGTGCAACTGAAGGAACTTCTTTATACATGTTGAATATTTCACCCTCATCCATTCCTAACGATTCAATAACATATTGATATGCATGAGTATGAATAGCCTCTTCAAGTGCTTGCCTAAGAAGATATTGTCTACACTCAGGATTAGTAATGTGCCTGTAGATGGATAAAACAATATTATTTGCCACTAGAGAGTCTGCAGTTGAGAAGAAGCCAAGATTCCTCATAACTATTCTTCTTTCGTCTTCAGTTAGACCATTTGGATCTTTCCAAAGGGCAACATCTGCAGTCATATTAATTTCTTGAGGCATCCAATGATTGGCACTTCCATCAAGATATTTTTGCCATGCCCAATCATATTTAAAAGGCACTAATTGGTTTACGTCGGCTCTGCAATTTATCATTTGCTTTTGATCGACGTCTACTCTTCCAGCTGCTCCTTCTAGATCCTTCATACCAGCATCAATGTCTAGATTATCCAATGCTTGCGATACGTCAGAAATAAAATTTGTGCTTGGAGCAGTATTTTTCTCCTCTACCTGATTAGTTCTTACTTCAGGTTTTACCTCATGTTTCGTTACAGGTGGCGATACCGTCTTTTGTTTTTCTTCTGAGTTAAAATCATCCCAAGTTAACATAATATTCCTCCTTATGAATTTACTGACATGCCTCGCAGTCAGGATCGTCAATGGAACATGCTTCTGGCTGATCATAGGTTTTAGGTTCAGTCTTTACAGCATTGAGCTCCATATTGGTTATTGTTGATTTTTCGGTTGTTGTGGCACTTCTTGATCTTAGATAGTAAGTCGTTTTCAAACCTCTTAACCATGCCATTCGGTACATAACATCGAGTTTCTTACCGTTAGGCTCTGAAACATAGAGATTCAATGACTGACTCTGATCTATCCATTTTTGTCTTCTGCTTGCTGCTTCAATTAACCACTTGGGCTCTACCTCAAAAGAGGTAGCGAACAGCTTCTTAATGTCTTCTGGTACTCTGGCTATAGTTTCTAAGCTTCCGTTGAGGTTCTTAAGATCGTAAACCATAACCTCATCCCACATATCTATTTCTTTAAGCGCATCAACTAGATGCATGTTTATGACAGTAAACTCTCCAGAGAGATTTGATTTCACAAACAGGTTTGAATAGGTAGGTTCGATTGATTGAGTTAAACCTGTGATATTGGCAATCGTTGCTGTTGGTGCTATTGCCATAGTATTTGAGTTTCTCATCCCTTGAGTTTTTACTTTTTCTCTGAGAGCGTCCCAGTCAAGACGAGTTGTCTTATCAACCTCGATGTAATCTTTACCTCTTTGTTTTTCAAGAATTTCAATTGAGTCGAGCGGCAATATTCCTTGACTCCAAAGAGAACCCTCATAAGAAGAGTAAGAACCCCTTTCTTTGGCTAAATCAGAAGATGCGTTAATTGCCATATAGCTCACTAACTCCATTGACTCATCTGCAAAATCAACTGCCGCTTCTGACGCGTAAGGTATTTTCTTAATGTAAAGCGCATCTTGAAAACCCATAATTCCCATGCCTATAGGTCTGTGCTTAAAGTTAGAGTTTTCTGCCTGAGGCACCGCGTAGTAATTTATGTCTATCACGTTATCAAGCATTCTTATTGCTGTGGTTACATTTTTTTCGAGCTTCTCTTTGTCTAGGTTTCCTTCTGCATCAAGATGATTAGGAATGTTTATTGAACCTAAGTTACAGACTGCAATTTCATCATTTGAAGTATTAAGAGTAATTTCTGTACATAGGTTTGATGAATGTATTACCCCAGTATGTTGTTGCGGAGATCTGAGATTACAAGCGTCTTTAAAGGTTATCCAAGGATGACCGGTTTCAAAAAGCATGGACAATATTTTTCGCCATAATTCTTCCGCTTCCACTTCTTTGTAAGCTTTAAGCTTTCCTTCCTGAGCAAGCTTTTCATATTCTTCATACTTTTCTTTGAATGCTTCTCCAGAAAGATCGTGTAATTCAGGTGTTTCGTTTGGAGTGAAGAGGGTCCACTTTTTCCCTTCAAACACTCTTTCCATGAAAAGATCTGGAACCCAATTGGCAGTATTCATATCGTGAGTTCTTCTTCTATCGTCCCCAGTATTTTTTCTCAGCTCAACAAATTCTTCGATATCCAGATGCCAAGTTTCTAGGTACGCACAAACAGCTCCCTTTCTTTTTCCGCCTTGATTTACAGCAACCGCTGTATCGTTGACTACTTTTAAAAACGGAACAACCCCTTGGGATTTCCCGTTTGTGCCTTTGATATGGGCTCCCATTCCTCTTACGGGTGTCCAGTCATTACCTAGACCGCCCGCCCATTTTGAAAGCATGGCATTATCTTGAAGTGCGCCATAAATTCCATGCAAGTCATCAGGGACAGTAGTCAAATAGCATGAAGACAATTGAGAATGCATGGTTCCTGCATTGAATAGGGTAGGCGTTGAACTCATATAATCGAATGAAGACAGCAACTCGTAGAATTCTAGGGCTCGTTGTTCTCTGTTTTCCTCGTTTAGTGCTAAGCCCATTGCGACTCTCATAAAGAATACTTGTGGAAGTTCAAATCTTATTTCATTTGAGTGAATGAAATACCTATCGTATAGAGTTTGAATCCCCAGGTAGGAGAAAAGTAAGTCATTTTCTGGACTCATCGCTTTACCGAGTATGTCTAAATCGTAGTTCGCTAACTCTGGGTTAAGAAGTTCTAAATCAATTCCTTTTTTTATAAATGCTTTTAAAGCTTCAGGGTAGAGATTTGACATTTCCTCATGAGTTGCGTTCTCTGTTATCTCTAGGAAAGAAAGAGCTTCTGACCTTAGACTATCTAATAGAATTCGCGCTGTTGCAAAAGTATAGTTTGGCTCCACTTCAACGAGTGAACGCGCGGAGAGCACCAATGCCTCTTTTACTTCATGTTCTGGCGCTCCTTCATAAAGGTTTTTGTTTGCTTCTGAAATAATTTTTTCACTGTCTGTTCCTTCTAGACCGTTGCATGCTTCTTTCGCAATGACCTCAATTCTTTCAGAAGTTTCAAGCTTCTCCTTTTCTGGACGATCGTGAATATGAGTTTCTATTGCTCTTTGGTTTGCTCTCTCAGCACGATATAAAACATATTCTCTTGCAACCTTGTGTTCTTCAGAGCGCATCAAAGCCAGTTCTACCTGATCTTGAATTTCTTCTATATGTATAGTTCCGCCAGATGGCATTCTCTTTCTAAAGATATCTTCAACTTGACTACTTAAAGCCGATACTCTGCTATGAACGCTTGAAGAAGCTGCTGCAGCACTAGTATGTACAGCAAGAAAGGCTTTTGTAATAGCAATTTCTATTTTAGAACCATCAAAATCAACTACAGAACCATTTCTCTTAATAATCCTTAGTTGACCTGGTGAAACCATAGTTTTTTTTGGTTCCGATTGAACTGATTCTTGATTCTTCTCTTCTATTGTTCCTGTTGTTTCCAAAACAATTCCTTCTTAAAAAATTAACTAAAATGGGTATAAAAAACACAACATGTTGTGGTTTCTTAATAATAGGGTACAAGATAAAGGGTTTTTAACAAAAAAGCAATACAACAATTTATGAAAATTTAGTGGATAGGCTGTGTATAAGTGTATATAAATGTGTTCATGTCTAAGTATTACATATCAATAGATCAAGGCACCACTAGTTCAAGGGCAGTTCTATACGACAGCTCCTTTAACCAAATAACTCAAGAACAACAAGAATTTAAACAACACTATCCCGCAGAAGGATTGGTTGAGCATGACCCTGAAGAAATTTGGACTTCAGTACTTAATACAGTGAATTCCTTGATGAGAAAGAAAGGCATCAATAGCTCCGATGTTATCTCTATTGGCATTACTAATCAAAGGGAAACGGTAATGCTTTGGGACAAAGATGGCGAAGTTTTAGATAAAGCCGTTGTATGGCAAGATCGCAGAACAGCTGAATTTTGTGAGAAGCTCAAAGGTAAAGGTATTGAGTCAAAAGTTACAGAAAAAACCGGTCTTTTACTCGATCCTTACTTTTCAGCAACTAAAGCACGTTGGCTGCTGAAAGAACATAAAATTGATCCAAACAAATATTTTTTTGGCACTGTTGATACATTTCTTGTTTGGAAGTTAACGGAAGGAAAAAGCTTCAAAACAGATGTAACCAATGCATCAAGGACATTATTATTAAATATTGATTCTGTCGAATGGGACACAGACTTGATAGACATATTTGAGTTAGGCGGCTTAAATTTACCTGAAGTAACAAAGAACACCGCAGATTTTGGCTCAACCAAGCTTTTTGGTGGGGAAATAAAAATATCTGGCATTGCAGGAGACCAACAAGCGTCTCTAATAGGACAAGGTTGTTTTGCTAAAGGACAGTTGAAAAGTACCTACGGCACAGGATGTTTTTTAATGGCAAACACTGGCAAAAAAAGACAAAACTCCTCAAATAAGCTTCTATCAACGATAGCCTACCAAGTGGACGATTTATGCTATGCCCTAGAAGGAAGTATCTTTATGGCTGGAGCTAATTTTCAATGGCTTAGAGACAAAATGAACTTTTTCGAAGACGTCCGCGAATCTGAAGAACTGGCTAAAAGAGCAGATCCCAATACCAACGTTTTTCTCATTCCTGCTTTTGTGGGTTTAGGAGCTCCGCATTGGGTTCCTGATGCCAGAGGAGCTATTTTTGGACTTACAAGAGACTCCGGCAGAGAAGAATTGAGTTTAGCTACACATGAAGCAGTCGCTTTTCAGACTAAAGAGATCATATCTTCTTTAGAAAATGACGGAATTAAAGTAGATAGTGTAAGAATTGATGGAGGTTTAACGAGAAATGCTTTTTTCAATCAGATTTTATCCAGCGTCATTGAATTGGAAGTTTTATGCTCCAAAACGGTTGAATCTACTGCTTTGGGTGCTGCTTATCTTGCTGGTATTGGAGCTGGGGAAGTTTCTCTGGAAGATGTTTCAAAGAATTGGTCTCCGAAAGAAGAGTATAATCCAGATTCTAGTTATGATTTAGAACGGTACGATACTTGGAAAGAATTTTTAAACAGATTAATCAGCTAACAAAAATTCAAGAAGACTTTGCTGAGCATGCAATCTATTCTCTGCTTGGTCCCAGACCATACTTTTTGTATGTTCTAGCATTGTGAAGCTTATTTCTTCACCTCTGTGAGCAGGCAAGCAATGCAAAAAGATTGCATTGTCATCAGCAAGAACCATGTCTTCTTCTTCAATAAAGAAATTTTTAAAGGTTTTTCTTCTCTCTTTTGAAGAGGATTCGTTATTCATGGAAGTCCACACATCCGTCGTGACGATTTGGGCTTTTTCAAGAGCTTCATTTTTTGATGATGCTAATGTAATGAAATCTCTAGCAGTATTTAGCAATGGTTGATATGGCTCACAACCTTTGGGGCAAAAAATACTGATTTCAAAATCAAAAATGGAGGCTGCCTCAATATAAGAATTGCAAACATTATTTCCATCTCCAATCCAACATACTTTTTTAAGAATTTCTCCCTGGTTTTTTTCTTTGAAAGTCATCAAGTCGGCAAGAATTTGACAAGGATGGAATAAATCAGTTAAACCGTTAATCACAGGGACAGAGGAATTCTCTGAAAAAAGCATCAATTCTTCATGATTGTCGTTTCTAATCACAACGGCATCAACCATGGAAGACAATACTTTTGCAGTATCTGGAATTGGTTCTCCTCTAGACATTTGCAACTCAGATGAACTTAGGAAAATTGAGTTGCCCCCCAATTTATTCATAGCTAATTCAAAGGAAACTCTAGTTCTGGTGGATGGCTTTTGAAAAATTAGACCAAGAGTTTTTTTGTCAAAAATATTTGATGTTTCTGATTTTGATTTAATCTCAATCGCCCTTTCTATGATATGAGTAAGTTCTTCTTTAGAAAAATTATCAAAATTTAAGAAATGCTTTGGTCTCATTTAATTTAAGTTATAGAATTGCAGATTCAAAAACTAATACTAATAGACTTCATTAAATAAATAAAATTCATATGACGCAAAAAATTAAAACCTTCAATGCAATTGCTCAGATGGGTCTAAAAATCCTTCAAGAAAAAAAATTTGAGGTATCCGATGACCTTTCTAATCCGGATGCAATTATATTAAGAAGCCATAAACTCAAAAAGGAAGATTTTGGTAATAATCTTAAAGCTATAGCTAGAGCCGGAGCTGGGGTGAATAACATTCCTGTCGAAGAATGTTCTGAGCTTGGAATTCCTGTATTTAATACTCCAGGAGCGAATGCTAATGCAGTTAAAGAAATAGTTTTAGCAGCACTTTTAATGTCTTCCAGAGGTCTTTTTCAAGGAGCAAATTTTGTTAATTCTATAGAAGAGTCAAATCAAGAAGAATTAAAACCTTTAATTGAGTCTGGAAAAAAAAGTTTCAAGGGTAGAGAACTTAATGGCGGGACTTTAGGCGTTGTAGGTATGGGAGCTATAGGCTCTAAAGTTGCTGATATGGGAGTAATGTTAGGCATGAATGTTATTGGCTACGATCCAGCTATAACGGTTGAAGCTGCTTGGAAATTGCCTAATAAAGTTGAACGAAAAGAAAGTATTGAAGATGTTTTCAAAGAATCTGACTACGTCTCTCTGCATGTACCTGCAAATGATAAAACTAAGGGCCTTATAAATTCTGATTTGCTTAAAAACGCTAAAAATGGCTTAAGACTTATAAATTTTGCAAGAGATGAAATAGTTGTTTCAAAAGACATTATAGAAAGCCTAGATAAAAATATTCTTAGCAAATACATCACAGACTTTGCTGATTTAGACTTAATCTCTAGAGCTAAAACAGCTAACGATGTCATAATTTTGCCTCACATTGGAGCAAGTACAAGCCAAGCAGAAGAAAATTGCTCTGTCATGGCTGCCGAACAGCTCGACGATTTTTTGAATAATGGAAATATTAAAAATTCAGTAAATTTTCCTGAGTTAATAGAACCTAGGCCTTCAGAATTTAGGATTACGCTTTCAAATAAGAACCATCCTGGAATGATAGGTAAAATTACCACCGTACTGGCTGACAATAGTTTGAACATCATAGATATGGTGAATAAAAGTCGAGGCGACATTGCATACAATGTAATTGATCTGGAAACCAAACCACCTGAAAAAGTTTTGGTTGAGTTATCTGCTCTCGATGATGTTATTTCCGTAAGAGAGGTATAAAAATGACTAAACCAGTTGCAATTGTTACAGGTGGTAGTAGAGGAGTTGGCGCCGAGGTTTCAAAACTTCTTGCAAGCAAAGGTTGGAACATAGCAATCACTTGTTCTAGCTCAATAGAAGCAGCAAATGATGTAAGTAAAGAGTGTGAAACGTTAGGAGCAGAGACAATAGTTCTAAAAGCAGATGTTTCACAGCCAGATTCTTGTGCTCAAACAGTGAAAGAAACCATAAAAAAATGGGGAAAACTGGATGCTTTGATAAATAATGCTGGCACCACAAAATTCAATGCGCATGATAATTTAGACGGCCTTTCCAAAGATGATTTTCTTGGATTGTATGCAACAAATACTGTGGGCCCCTATATGATGATCAAAGAAGCAAGAGAAAGCCTCCTTGAGTCAGATAATCCTTCGGTTGTAAATGTTGCTTCGATAGCGGGAGTTTTAGGAATAGGTAGTTCAGTAGCATATGCTGCATCAAAAGGTGCTTTGATAAATATGACCAAGTCTCTTGCTAGAGCTTTAGGACCAATCAGAATTAATGCAATATGCCCAGGATTTATTCAAGGAGATTGGTTGAAAAATGGTTTGGGTGAGGAAACTTATGAGTTTGTGAAAAAATCTACTGAAGAGAATGTTCCTTTAAACTTAACTTGTACGGCAGAGCAGGTTGCAGAAACCATCTGTTATTTCATAGAATCAGGATCAACGATAACAGGAGAAACTTTATTGCTTGATGGTGGAATGCATTTGGGCAATTATTAAGCCCTAAAAATATTTTTCCACATATTCTTTTGTAAAACCTACAATCTCGTCTTCTCGTCCTTCTTTAACCTTCAAAACCCATTCTGGATCAGATAAGAGAGCTCTACCTACGGCAACCATATCGAATTCTTCTCTATCGAACATCTCTAGAAGAGTTTTAATGGATGAAGCATTCGCTTTATCATTACCAACATACAAGCCTATAAAATCTGAATCAAGTCCCACACTTCCCACCGTAATAGTAGGCTTGTTGGTAATTTTTTTGGTCCAGCCTGCAAGATTTAAATCAGACCCCTCAAATTCTGGTTCCCAGTATCTTCTTGTACTAGCATGAAAAACATCAACCCCAGAATCAGATATAGGCCCTAAAAAACTCTCCAAATCTTTAGGAGTAGGAGCAAGTATCGCGTCATAATCTTGTTGTTTCCACTGAGAAAATCTCAGCATTATTGGAAAATCATTTCCAACAAGTTTTCTAGCGCGTGAAACTATTTCGCAGACAAACTTTGTTCTTAAATCTTCTTCTTTGCCGTATTTATCTTTTCTTACGTTAGTATCTCGCCAGAAAAATTGATCGATCATATATCCATGAGCTCCATGAAGCTCTACGCCATCAAAACCTAACATTTTAATAATCTCTATATCTTTCACATAGTTCTGAATGAGATCTTCAACGTCGTTATCGGTCATTTCATAAGCTACTTTTTTATCTTTTCTGACTAATCCTGAAGGTGTGTAACCAGGTACTTCAGGATTTGGGGGTTGACCGGGTTTTCTTATTCCTCCCACATGCCATAGTTGGCAAAATATTGTAGAACCTTCTTCCTGAACAGCAGAAATTAAATTTTTCCAACCCTCATGAGAATCTTTTCTTAAATTAGGAACATTAGGATAGCCGCTCGATGCAGGGTGACTTACTTCAACACCCTCTGTAATGATCATCCCAACTTCTGCAGCTGCTCTGCGTTTGTAATATTCTAAATTTTGATTTGTAGGAATACCATTTGGAGACATGCTTCTAGTCATAGGCGCCATTGCTATTCTGTTTGGTATAACTAAGTTATTGATTTTTATTGGTTTAAATAATGCTTCCATTTTTACCTCTATTTGTATTCAAAATTGATAAGATCCTGTCAGAATAGGAATATTTTTTATAGTAACTTTTATATGAGTTACACACAAAAGTTTATTTAATTTTTTTAAATTCAAGTCATGTCTATCTTTGCTTGCATTATCATGGTGCAAACCTAATAACTTTATAAGTTATTGTTTTTATTGATTTTTTTTAAAGTGGTTAAAAATTAACCAATTTAGAAAAAATACTTATGTTTAAAGGCTTCAATCAATCTTCCTTATTTTATCCAAAGAGTTATCCACAATTTCTGTGGATAAAAAAAATAAAATATTTGTTAATATTTCTTCTATGGTTGAACCCTTAGAATCTTGGAAAAAAGTCGCTGCCGAATATGGTTTAAGAGAAATATTAAAGACTATTAAAAAAAAATTATCTGAAGTCTCTTTAAAGAAAAAGCAAATATATCCCAGTAGCAAAGACATTTTTAAGGCTTTTGAATTAACGTCTTTTGAAGACGTAAAAATTATAATACTTGGACAAGATCCCTATCATGGCCCAAATCAGGCAAATGGCTTGGCTTTTTCAGTGAATTCAAAGGTAAGATTTCCCCCATCTCTATTGAACATATTTAAAGAATATTCAACAGATTTAAATTTACCTATACCCACAGATGGAAATTTGTCAGCTTGGGGAGAGCAAGGAGTGCTGCTTTTAAATTCTATCTTAACTGTAGAATCAGGATTGCCAGGATCGCATAAGGATTTTGGGTGGGAAGAATTTACCAATCAGATTATCAAAGCTTTAAGTGATAAAAAATCAAATTTAGTTTTTATCTTATGGGGGGCTTATGCTCAATCAAAAGAAATTCTTATAGATTCTTCAAAGCATTTAATCATTGCATCTTCTCATCCATCGCCATTATCGGCTCATAGAGGTTTTTTTGGATCAAAACCTTTTTCTAAGACTAACGATTATCTTAAAAAAAACAAAAACGAAGAAATAGATTGGGAAATATAAATACTATAGAACGTTTAAAATTTGTCCATCTAGAAAAATAGATTTAGCTTGATCATCTTTGTTTTTGAAAAAAATAAAGCCATATTTGCCTTCTTTAGATAAAACCTCACCAACTTTTTTCCCTTCTTCATTATAAATTGAATACTCCTTAATCTCATTTTGAAAATTATCTACAATTTTAAGAGCAAATTTCAATTTCCCTCTATATTCCATTCTTGCAATTACTTCTTGGCCGTTAAAGCAGCCTTTTGAAAAATCAATTAGCTCATTATTTTGATAATTAAGTTCATGAGGAGTAAATTTTGAGGAAGTATGTTTATTTACTTCCACTATTCCTTTGTTTATTAGAAATTTCATCCATTCAGTTGAGTCTAGTTCTTTTTTAAAGTAGTCATTTTCTTTTTTTTCCAATTGAGCATCAAAGAAAGGGATATATTTGTTCATATGCTCTTCAAAAAAAATGCACAATTCCTCTAAAATTGCGATTTTGAATCCATCTTCTACTTTTTTAATCCAAAAAGTTGCGATAACTCTTCCTTTGTTGTTACAAATACAGGCAGGTTTAAAATCTTTATATGAAATCTTTTCGATATCTATCGTAATTTGCCCTTGTAAGAATTCTGAAGCCTGAGGTCCTTGAATAAAGATAGAAGTATGCTTTTCTGAAAAATTCATGCTTTTTATATTTTACTGATTATATAATTCTTTCTGTGAGCGACCTATTAAATAAAGCTAAATTTAAGGCAAGAAGAGGTTTGAATGAATTAGATAAAATCTTAGTACCTTTTGTAGAAAAAAGGTTCTTATCTTTAGATAATTCTCAAATAGATCAACTTTTCGAACTCTTTGAAATTGATGACGTTTCTTTAGCAGACATCATCATTTACAAAAAAATGGATTATCCAATCAAACTCAAAAGAATATTTGAAGAAATATTTGAATTTTATAGTGAAATTTAGCTGAACTTGTGGACAATACGCTTGTCTATAAGAAATAGGACATGGAAAACGATATAAACATTATTAATCTTGTTAAAAAAGGGGATGTGAGAGCCTTCGATATCCTTGTGGTCAAATACCAAGATAGACTAGTTTATTCTGTTTATAAGTTCTGTAAAGACTTTGAATTATCTCAAGACATTTCTCAAGAAGCTTTTGTAAAAGCTTTTAAAAATATTGATAAATTTAGGGGAGAAAGCTCTTTTTATACTTGGATTTACAGAATTGCTATCAATACAGCAAAAAACTATTTTTCAAATAAATCTAGAGGAGCTGAAACCTATAATGAAGACGCACTGGATAGTGCTTTGTCCGATTTATCAATGAATTCAGATAACCCTGAAACTCTTTTAGCAGCAGAAGAAATGAAAGATGCAGTAAGCCAAGCTTTTCAAAATTTGCCTGATGAAATAAGATCGACTTTATCTTTGAGAGAATATGATGGATTGAGCTATGAAGAAATAGCTAAAGTTCAAAACTGCCCAATTGGTACGGTGAGATCTAGAATCTTTAAAGGGAGAGAGCTTATTAATGAAACTTTTTCTAAATTAGGACTGTCTAAAACTTGGAGTAATTAGTATGGAATCAAGTGTAGATCAAAGATTATCTTTACTTTTGGATGGCGAAGCCTCCGAATTTGAAACGCGAAGACTTGTTGAAGATATTTCTAAAAACCCCCATATTAAGAAGCGCTGGCTTGAGATGAATAAACAAAAATCAGCGCTTCGAAGAGAACTTTTAATACCAAATCTTGACCTTTCTTCCAAAATCCAAAACGAACTCCAAAAATCTAAAAAAACAAACAACCAAAAACATTACGACAACCATTTTAGTTGGGGAAAAATTCCCTATATGAGGACCTGTTCTTATCTTTTTGGCCTCTGTTTTACTCTCTCCTTTGTATTTTTCGAATTTTCCTCTCAGCCCAATCAATCTTTCCTACAAGTCTCAGCTCCAAAAACTCTAGTTTCTACAATAAATCCTGTAATTCTTGATGATTACGGCAAAAACTTTGGTGGAAACCTTCGTAGCTATAAATTTATCTCCAATAATCAATTAGAGGCTAATTATGGAATTAAAGGTTCAAATGCAAATCTTAAGTTAAAATTTTTCCTCAAGGATGGCTCTAACACCGTGAAACTATCTTCCATTTCTAATGGCGTCACCATCAATACAAGAAAAGGTGACAAACCAATGATTATAAATCTCTCTAGTGATAAATTATCAAATCAAAAATTGATAAGTATTTCTAATTCGATTTTAGAATAATAAAAAATTCAACTATGCAAAAAAAATTATTTGTATTTTTTTCTCTTTTCTTCATTTCAAGCTCAGGTTTGAGCCAATTGAACCAATATGCATCAGACCTTCCCAATTTTGCTTCTCTAGCTGAGCAAGTAACACCTGCTGTTGTAAATGTAAGCGTGACAAAAGTTATTAAATCTCCAGTCCAAAATGAAATGAGAAGAGGGCCTTTCAACGACCCTTTCTTTGATGACTTTTTTGGTTCTCCTTATAATCCTCCTAACCGTGATAGAAAAGTTGCATCAGGAGGATCTGGATTCATTATTTCTGAGGACGGTTATATATTAACTAATCACCACGTAATTGAAGATGCTTCCGAAGTCGTGATAAGTCTTCAAGATAGAAGAGAATTTTCTGCGGAGATCATTGGTAGCGATAAAAAGTCAGATGTTGCTCTTTTGAAGGTTGAAACTAATGAAAACCTTCCTTTTTTAAATTTAGGAGATTCCGAAAAGGTGAGAGTTGGCGATTGGGTTATGGCAATCGGATCGCCCTATAGACTAAATGCTACAGTTACAGCAGGAATAGTAAGTGCAAAAGCCAGAAGCGTTCCAGGACAAAGTACTTCATATATACCTTTTATTCAATCAGATGTAGCTATCAATCCAGGAAATTCAGGAGGTCCTTTATTCAATCTTAATGGGGAAGTCATAGGTATTAACGCAATGATTTATTCCAATCGTGGTGGATATATGGGTATTTCCTTCACTATTCCTATTAACTATGCCGATGAAATAGTTAAACAAATAAAAGAAAATGGATTTGTCTCTAGAGGCTGGTTGGGTGTAGCAGTTCAGGAAGTTACTAAGGATTTAGCAGATTCGTTTGGTTTAGATGTACCGCGTGGGGCCTTAATTGGAAGTGTTTTAAAAGATTCTCCAGCAGAAAAGGCCGGGCTAAAAAATGGTGATGTAATTATGGATTTTGATGGTCAACAAATAATTTATTCAGGTGATTTACCCCTTATTGTAGGAAGAATCCCTCCTGAAAAAAAAGTGAACGCAACAATATTCAGAGATGGAAAAAAAGTAACAGTTTCTGTGACTACTGGTAAATTAGATGAAAAAGTTGCTCAAGATACAACCGTTGATAAAAAACAAGAAACCGGAAATATTTTAGGCATTGCAGTTAAAGATATCGCTTCCTTGACAGATCCAGAACAAAAACAATTGGGCCAAGTTAAAGGAGTCGTGGTATCGAGTGTTTTTCCAGGACCGGCATCTGAAGCTGGAATCAGAAGAGGAGATATAATCGATAAAATACAGTTTAAGGATATAAGTAACATCAAAGATTATGAAAAAATTTCTAAAACCTTAAAAAAAGGATCTACTATTGCTCTAAGAATTATCAGAGATAAAAACGGTTCTTTTCTCACCCTTAAAATTCCAAAATAGGACATAATGCCTGCATGTCGAGCCATGCTTCTATAGATAAGATCAGAAACTTTTGCATCATTGCGCATATTGATCACGGAAAATCCACACTAGCAGATCGTCTCATTGAAATTTGCGAAGGCTTGAGCGAACGTGAAATGCAAAATCAAGTGTTGGACTCTCTTGATTTAGAAAGAGAAAGAGGCATTACTATCAAAGCTCAGTCGGTATATCTCGAATATGAGTTGAAAGATGAAAAGTATCAGATCAATTTAATTGATACTCCAGGACATGTAGACTTTGCTTACGAAGTTTCAAGGTCTCTTGCTGCTTGTGAAGGAGCAATTTTACTTGTCGATGCTTCTCAAGGAGTTGAAGCACAAACTCTTTCTACTTGTTATAACGCCATCGATCAAGGACTGACGATATTTCCCGTATTAAATAAAATAGATCTTAAACAATCGGATCCAGAAAGAGTTAAACAAGAGATTGAGGAAATAATTGGCATAGAAGCAAGCGAAGCTCCAGCCATAAGCGCTAAGGATGGATTGGGCGTTAAAGATTTGTTGAAAAAAATTATTGAAGGAATTCCTGCTCCAGAAGGTTCTATTGAAGAGCCATTACAGGCTTTAATAATTGACTCTTGGTTTGATCAATATCTTGGGATTGTCTCTTTGGTAAGAGTTGTAAATGGCAAAATTAATCTTGGCGATAAAATTAAATTTTCATCAAATAACAATGTTCATTTAGTAGATAAACTAGGAGTCTTTACTCCTAAAAGATTAGAAAAAACTAATCTAGTTGCCGGAGAAGTAGGTTTTATTTGTGCTGGAGTAAGAAGCATAAAAGGAGCTCCTGTTGGAGATACTATAGTTTTACCTGAAAAAAATAATTCTCTTCCTGGATTCAAGCCAATAAAACCGCAAGTTTTTGCCGCTCTTTATCCCTTAGATTCTGGAGAATTTGAATCATTTCGGGAATCTTTAGAAAAACTCGCTTTAAACGATGCTGCTTTGCAATTTGAGCCAGAGCAGTCACAAGCTTTAGGATCTGGTTTTAGATGCGGCTTTTTGGGAACGTTGCATATGGAAATCATTATAGAAAGACTACAAAGAGAGCATGGAATAGAGCTTTTAGCTACAGCGCCGACCGTCGTATATGAGATTCTACTGAAAAATAGTGATGTTATAGAAATTGAAAATCCAAGCAAATATCCCGATCCTAGTTCAATAGAAGAAGTCAGAGAACCAATAGCTCATGCAACTATTCTTGTCCCCGAAGATTATGTTGGGAATGTTATCTCCCTTTGCGTGGAAAGGAGAGGCATTCAAAAGTCTCTCAGGTATGTGGGTGGACAAATAGAACTAATTTATGAAATGCCTATGAATGAAATCGTTCTTGATTTTTTTGATAAATTGAAATCAACCAGCAAAGGATATGCTTCCCTAGACTATGATTTTGTGAGATTTGATCAAAGCGACATCACTAGAATTGATATCTTACTAAATGGTGAAAAGGTTGATGCTCTCAACTTCATGGTACATCGCTCAAAAGCTGATTATAAAGGAAGAGAGTTGACTAAAGCTCTCAGAGAAGTCATTCCCAGACAGATGTACGATGTAGCAATTCAAGCAGCAATTGGAAATAAAATCATATCTCGAGAAACAGTTAAAGCTTATCGTAAAGATGTAACAGCTAAACTTTATGGCGGTGACGTAACGAGAAAGAAGAAACTTTTAGAAAAACAAAAAGCTGGTAAGAAAAAGATGCGTCAGATTGGAAAAATAGATGTTCCCCAAGAAGCATTTTTATCAGTTTTAAAAGTAAGCAAATAATTATGTATGAATCAATTTTAATTATTTCAGTAATCATAATTTCTTCCTTGTTTGCAGTCTGGGTTTACTCAGAGAAAAAATTAGACGGTAAATTTTCAAAGACAATTAGTACTGTTTCTTTCCCTTTTCCTCTTTTAGCTTTATATGCAGTTTTTAAACTTAATATCAGCTTTGGATATATTTTAGTTGCCTTAACTTTGGTCTCACTTTTAATTTGGTTAATTTCTAGACGAACTGATTTAGTAAATTTACAAAAAGAAGCGCGATCTTTTTTCTTAATCCTTCTTGGCATAACTATTTTTAGATCATTTATTTATGAACCTTTTCAAATTCCAACAGAATCAATGATTCCTCAAATTCAAGTTGGAGATTTTTTAGTGGTGGATAAATTTTCTTATGGTCTAAAAAATCCCGTAGGAAAATCAACTTGGTTCGAAACCAGGGAGCCAAAAAAAGGAGAGATGGTTGCATTCATTCCAGAACATACTATTTGCAGTTCGCCAATTGAAAATGCCTACCCAGAAAAAAACTTTGACAGTTCTCAAGAGTATCTTTGGCAGCGTTACAGCGAAGCTTGTACTCCCTTGGGCCTTACTTTTGTAAAAAGATTGATAGCTAAAGAAGGAGATGAAGTTATTTATCGTAATAAAGAATTAATAGTTAACGGAAAAAAATTAAAAAGGGAGTTTTTATCTTCAAACGACGATGAAATTTATTTAAAAGAGTTTTATAAAGACAATGCTTACACGATAAGACTATTAGAAAACTATAGGAATCAACTTACATATGGTGCTGAACGTAAATGGCTGATACCTAAGGGCTATTATTTCGTAATGGGCGATAATAGAGATAACAGTGCCGACAGTAGAAGCTGGGGATTTGTTCCAAAGCAAAATGTGGTCGGCAAACCAGCTTTCATATGGATGCACTGGGAATGCCTGACTTGTCTTCCATCTTTTTCTAGGAATAAATTTTTGAAATAAGAATGAGTCTAGGCGAGTTAGAAAATTCTATTGGTTATAAATTTAAAAATAAGAAACTTTTAGGCGAAGCTATCACGCACAAAAGCATAAACTCTAATTTTAATAATGAAAGATTGGAATTTCTTGGAGATTCAGTAATTTCACTTGTCGTTTCAGAGGCATTACATTCAGTAGAAGATTCTCTTGATGAAGGAAAATTGAGTATTTACCGCTCTAGAATAGTAAGCCGATCTTCGCTGAGTAAAGCAGGTCTAAAAATAAAACTAGATAAGTACCTAAAAGCAGGTTCGGCGCTTAAGAATAATCAAAATCTAACAGAAACTATTATCGGAAATGCTCTAGAAGCCCTCATCGGAGCTATTTTTCTTGATTCAAATTTTTTAAGAGCAAAAGATATTACCTTGTCTATTTTAGACATAGATTTTTCTAAACTTTTATTAGATGAACAGAAAGATTCAAAAACTCTTCTTCAGGAATTTTTACAGTCTTTAGATGAAAATTTGCCTGAATACGAAACTATTGAAAAAAAGAAAAACGGAGAAATTTATTTTGTCTCGAAGGTAACTCTGCCAATACATAATGTTTTTGGCGAAGGACAAGGTAAAAGTAAAAAATTAGCTGAACAAGAAGCCGCTTCTAATGTTTTAGCCATGCTGAATAAAGATGGAAAATAAATTTGGTTTTGTTTCGCTATCAGGCCGAACGAATGTAGGGAAATCAACTTTGCTAAATTCCTTCTTTCAAAAAAAGATTGCTATTACATCAAGAAAACCTCAGACCACACGTAATCGTATTTTAGGAATTCTCACAGAAAAAAAATCTCAAATTGTTTTTCTTGATACACCTGGCATACATCTTGGCTATAAAAGGCAGTTAAACAAAGTCATGAATAAAATTGCCTATCACTGTTATGAAGAGGTAGATCTTATTCTCTTTTTAATTGATCGTTTTAAGTGGCAAAAGGAAGAAGAAAATATTCTTCAAAGTTTAAAAAAACTTAATAAGCCTGTCGTTTTAGTCATTAACAAAATAGACAGATTAAGTGATAAAAATAAGCTATTAGCTTTTATAAAAGATATCAGTGAGAAATTTAATTTTTTATCTATTGTTCCAATATCTGCGCTGAAAAAGGATAACTTAGAGGAATTAAAAAAAGTAATTTTGAAAAATCTAGAAATTGGTCCGCATCATTTTCCAGAAGATTCTTTAACAGAGTTTTCAGATAATTTTTATATTTCAGAAATTATCAGGGAAAAAGCAATCAACAGATTAGGTGATGAGTTACCTTACCGTCTAAACGTTGTTATTGAAAAAATTAATGATTCAAAAAAGCTTAAGACCATTTATGCAGCCATAATCACTGAGTCACAGAGTCAAAAAGGAATTATCCTTGGCAAGCAGGGTAGTATGATTAAAGCCATTGGGACAGCTGCGAGAAAAGAATTAGAAAAAGAGTTTTCAAAAAAAGTGAATCTTCAACTTTGGGTTAAAGCTAACAAAAATTGGACAAATGATATTAACAAATTAAAAAAATTTGGGCTTGGAGTTGATTTTTGAAATCCTTAGGCGCCAACGAAACAGAAGCAATTCTTTTATTTAGTAGAAAGTTCTCAGAAACTAGTCTAATTTGCGAACTCTTTACTAGAAAAAAAGGCAGAGTTTCTGTCATTGCAAAAGGAGCTCGAACAAAAAAAAATAAATTTCAAAATGTTACTGCCCCGAACATTTTGGCTAACGTAAATTATTCTGGTAAAAGCGAATTAAAGACTTTGATTTCCTGGGAGGAAATTAAATACTTTCCAATACTTGGGAAAAATTTAAAAATCTTACTCTATCTGAATGAATTAATTTTCAGATTAATAGAAAAAGAAAACCAACAAGAAAAAGTTTTTGATGCCTTGATCAATTTTTATAAAACCCTTGAATTGGGAGAAACTAAAAGTATTGAAATATCTTTGAGAGAGTTTGAATATTTTTTAATTTGTGAACTTGGCTATGGTTTTAATTTTCAAATTGATGATAGAGGAAACCACATAAAAAAAGATGGAGTCTACTATTTTCATCCAGCTAAGGGATTTTCAGAAAAACCTTTAAATAATTTTTTAAAAGTCTCTGGAATTGATATTATAAATTTTACTAATGGAAAAATTACTTCTTCTTCAGCAAGAAGTAAAATAAAAAAAATTATGCAACTTGCCATTACCTACATTGCTGAAAAACCTATGAATGCAGGAGTAATATTCAATGAATAAAATTAGAAGTGGAATTGATTTAGTAAAAGTCTCAAGACTTGCAAAAGCTTATGAAAACTTTGGTCTTCGATTTTTACATAGAATTTACGATAATCTTGAGATAGAGCAATTTCAAAAGAAATCTATCAAGGCTAAACCTTTCTTTTTAGCAAAAAACTTTGCCGGGAAAGAAGCTGTATCTAAAGTCATAGGATATGGCTTCACTAATGGCGTCAGACCAAAAGACATTGTAATTCTAAGACAATACGGCGGCCCGAAAGTCAAACTTAACGGAAAAGCTAAATTATTGGCAAAAGAGCAAGGACTTAATGAAATTTCTCTTAGCTTAAGCGATACCGAAGAACACGCAACTGCAATGGCTGTAGCCCTCACCAAATGAATCTCATTATTTTAGGCCCACCAGGAGCTGGAAAGGGCACTCAAGCAGCTTTCATTGCTTCTGAAAAAAATATACCGCATATCTCTACTGGTGACATGTTGCGAGAAGCCATAAAGAATAAAACAGAATTAGGCCTACAGGCAAAGGCAGTGATGGATGCTGGAAATTTGGTTTCCGATGAGCTTATCATTAGATTGGTTAAAGAAAGGATTTCACAAGATGATTGTAAGAATGGTTTCTTATTTGATGGTTTTCCTAGAACCATTCCACAAGCTGAAGCTCTTAAGGAAAACAATGTAGATATTAATGGAGTCATAGAATTAGTCATTGCTGATGAAGAAATTATCAAAAGAATGTCTGGTCGAAGAATCCACTTGGCATCAGGCAGAACGTATCATATTGATTTCAATCCACCTAAAAAGCCCGGAATTGATGATGAAACTGGTGAGGAACTTATTATTAGAAAAGATGATGAGCCTGAAACCGTCAAAGACCGTCTTAAAGTCTATTGGACTCAAACGCAACCATTGATTGAATATTATTCAAACTTTAAAAACGCTTCAGATTTCAAATATCTTACCGTTGATGGCACTTTATCCGTTGAGGAAATTAAAAACAATATTAAAGACTTTTTATCCCAGTAAATGACCAATATTTTAGCTATTGAAACCTCTTCGGTTTACTGTTCAATTGGCTTAGCAAAAAATAAAGAAATATATATTGAGCATTCGCAGGAAGAAAATACTCATGGTAAAAATATTTTTGATTTTATCGATAATCTTCTCAAGAAATCTCAACTTGAAAAAGAAGAGATAGACTTAATTGCCTTGAGCGTCGGCCCAGGATCCTTTACGGGGTTAAGGGTAGGGTGTTCGGTAGCACAAGGCCTTGCATTTGGATTACAAAAGAAAATTTTACCTCTTTCTAGCCTTATGGTTTTAGCTCAAACTGTTTTTTTAGAACATAAAGTCAAAGAACTTTTTATCGTAAGAGAAGCACATATGAATGACTTATATGTGGGTAAATTTATAAGAAAAAATAATGATTTGGCTATCCCTTTGATCTGGGATGCTGCTATCAAGAAAACAGAACTTTCTGATTTTATTTCCTCAGATAATAAGGAAGTCATTTGTAGCGATTGTCGTGAGTTTTTAGATTACTTAATTAAGCCTAATCTTATAGAAACAAATAATCATGCAAAAGGGTTATTACACTTAGCTAGTCACCTAGATGATTTAGATACAAGATTGAAAAATCCTGAGGAGGTATATCCCACTTACCTTTCAGGTACTGATCAATGGAAGAAGGATAAATAAATGGAAGTTTTGCAGATTTTAATTTTGTCAATCATACAAGGCTTGACTGAATTTTTGCCCATTTCGAGCTCTGCGCACTTAATAATTACATCTTCAATCTTAGGTAAAGAAACCCAATCAATCACTGTAGATATTTTTGCTCATGGCGGAAGTTTATTTGCTGTAATTATCTATTTTAGAGCAGAACTAGCTGATGCTTTAAAAGATTACAAATTATCTTCAAGCGATTCTTTTTTTAACAAATTATTGTTAGGTTCTTTTCCAATATTGATTACAGGATTTTTACTAAGAGATTTCATTTCAGAAAATTTAAGGACTCTAGACATTATCGCTCTATCAACTATTTTTTTTGGCATTCTTCTTTGGGTAGCTGATAGAGGTTCAAAAGAACAAACACCATATGAATCAGTAACCCTTAAACATGCTTTTTTCATTGGTTTAGCTCAATGTTTGGCTTTGATTCCAGGAACGAGCCGTTCAGCGATAACAATAATTTGTGCTTTATTTTTAAGTTATTCCAGAACGATTGCATCAAAGTTTGCTTTCATGCTTGCAATTCCTACTTTGAGCATTATTTACTTATCTGAAGTTATTGCCTTAGGGATTACCACACCAGAAATAAATTTGCTTGATGTTTTTTTAGTTTCAATCTTTTCGTTTTTGAGTTCTTACTTATGTATTGGGATTTTTCTAAACCTCATCGAAAGAATAGGTTTCACACCTTTTGTCATCTATAGACTTTTGCTGGGGATTTTTTTGCTTTTTTTAGCCTACTAATTGTCTTTTAATGCTCCACCCACTATATTTTTGAACTACATAAAAGATATAAGAAATCAATTTAATGATTCTGGGAATCTTTGTTTCTCTTGCAAATACTTCTTTTTTTAATAAGCTTTCAAACCAATCATTAACATTAGGATGAAGAATGTGTATTGGATATTTTGCAGCTTTAAGTCTTGAAACATAAATAAACCAAGCAATATCGGGCAAGGTCAGTTCGTTAGACAAAATGTAAGTATTGTGTGAGAGTTTTTCATCTATTTCATCAAGATGAAGTTTGAGATTGAGTAAGGATTTAGTTGCAACTTCATCAGTGATGCCCTCCTTTTTATAATTCTCCCAAAACTCTCTATTTACATCATCTTCTGAGTCTGAATTTCCGTGTAAGGTAGCTTTTGATTCTGATTTCTCTTGAATTTTTACTTTATTCAAGAATTTTGGAACTAAGAATTTAAACGTAACATTTCGGATATCTAAATGAAGGTTATTTTCTTCAATCATCATCTTGTTTATTTCTTCTTCTTTATCTGCAGGTATCAAACTCTTGGCTGGAAATTTATTGTCCAAATACTTAAGGATGTCA
The DNA here is from genome assembly GCA_902632605.1 of uncultured SAR86 cluster bacterium. Lineage (GTDB taxonomy): Bacteria > Pseudomonadota > Gammaproteobacteria > Magnimaribacterales > AG-339-G14 > MEDG-81. Next base: position 168,875 of record CACPDB010000001.1, read on the forward strand.
TTACTTTCGATATGAACTTCTCCGTCATCAATCAATACAGGGACCAATGATCTTGGAGTAATTCCTTGAAAGTAAGGAGAAAAGTTTTCTTTTTTTTGCAGATTTATGTGATGACCTATGTAATCAATATTTTTTAAACCCATAAAAATTCTTGTTTTCATTGAACATGCAGAAAAAGAGAAATGAAAAAGATGGATCCCTTTCCAAGAAAGGACTTCTTTTGTTTTAATATCTTCTTGTCTGAGTTTAACCATCGTTTTTACTGTTATGAATAATTTTACAGAAAGAAAGCCATTTGTATCTTATCTTTCGAAAAATGAAATTGGCTTTGCAGAACAATTTGCTTCCAAACACGGCTTAGAATTAATTACGCCAAGAAACTTAAGGATTTCCGAAACACATAAGCAAGTCATTTGGGCATCAGGCAAAAATCTTGCATTACAAGATTTAGCAATAAAGAACTCAAAACCATTTGTAATCGATTACAAGAATTTTAAAAAAATTATGGCTAAATCATCTCTACTAAAGAAATGTTTTTCCAAAAAAGATATTGGCAGAAAAGTGATTGATTTGACCGCGGGATTTTGCATAGATGCTTTAGAAATAAGTTTCCTTGGGTATTCAGTAACTGCAATAGAGAAAAAATCTTGGTTATATGAATTTACAAATCAATGTCTTCAAAACTCAAAGCATAAAGATTTGCAACATTCCATCAATCGAATTGATTTTCTAAATGGCGATTCTTTAGATCTCATGAAAAAATATTCGGACCATGAGATTGTTTATCTGGATCAGATGTTTGAACAAAAAAATGATGCAAGAGCTAAGAAAGAAATACAATTTTTAAGAAATTTAGATTTTGAAGAATTTGATTTAAAAAGATTTAGAAAGTCCTTAAAACAAAACAATTTCAAAAAAATCATTTACAAATCAGCTTTGCATAGCAACATGAGCTCACTTATCAATTTGAAGCCATCTCGTGTTATAAAAGGCAAAGCATTTAAATACAATATATTTACTGTTGACCAGGAGAACGAATGAATTATCAAAAAGATGTATCTAACTTTATGACCTTAGGAGAACAAAAAATAGCTTCAGATCTAAACCTTAAAAATGAGCAAACTCAGCTTTATATGAATTTGATCAGAGAGGAGTTCGAAGAGACCGCTAAGGCATTTAATGAAGAAGACTTGGTTGAGGTTGCGGATGGTCTTGCAGATATGGTTTGGGTCATTATGGGTATGTGCAATAGTATCGGCATAGATTTTGATAAGATTTGGGAAGAGGTAAAAAGCTCAAATATGAGTAAATTTGTTGATGGAAAATTCATCAAAAATGATGCAGGAAAAATAATGAAGCCTGAGACTTATTTCAAACCAAATATCAAAAAAGCTTTGGGTTTATAGTCCATGCCGCCTTATCGGCGGCATGTCTTTGGAGAGATTATTCTGAAATTAATTCGCCTGAATTAATATGAATAATTTTTGCTTTTTCAGAATCTGGAATAATCCTTTCTAGATTTATTTTTAATAAACCGTTTTTTAGGTCTGCGGTTTTTACAACAACCTCAGGCGCAAGAGAGAACTGTAATTTAAACGCTCTCGCAGCAATACCTTGGTGTAGGACTTCTCCTGAAGAATTTTTAGAACCTTCATGAGAGATGCTTAAGTTATTTTCCTTAGTTTCGACGGTTAAATCCTCTTCACTAAGACCTGCAACAGCAACCTCGATGGTAATTTCATTCCCTTCGCGTTTGATATTGTAAGGTGGATAAGACCTTGAATCTTCTCCTATCTCACTGAATGTTCTCAATGAATCGAACAAACTGTCAAATCCTAAAAATCTCGTCGAGAAGAAAGGATCTGATAAATTTAACAAACTATTTTTCATAATAAACTCCTTAATTTAAGCAAGTTAATAAAAAGACACCCCATTCGAGCATGTCAACCAGTGAAAAGATTCCATCACGGCAATCTTTCTCAATATTTTATATGGAGATATTTTTTATTTTTTCAAGACTTTAAGGAGTGCTTTTGGAAAGTTCTTTCAACCAATTTGGCTCTAAAAACTTATTGGCATCTTTCTCTAATCGTTGAGTGATTCTTGTGGGATAAAGCATTCCCTTGTCATCCTCACGGACATATTTATTTTCTATTAAGCGACTTAAGAAAACATCAAACATCCACTTTTCAGAAAATTCCGGAGTCAGTCTTGCTTGAGTTTTTTCTAAATTTTTAAGTATTTCTAGTGAATTTCTTTCCAGTTCATTTTTTGAAATATGCTCGACTGAATTTTTCCATAATTGAGAAATCAGAACGTAAAACCTATCAATGGATGGTTGAACAAGTCTTCCCAGAGATTGGGTTTCATAAAACTCTTTTGATTTGAAATCAGGTCTTTTAAAAACATTGGAATCTTCAAGAATGAGGTTTTTATTTATAAGTTTGTTTAGCTTTAATTTAATTAATTCATCCAAATCAGCCTCATTCCATTTAAGAAAGAATTCTTCTTTTAAAAACGGATAAATCATTTTTATAGACTGCAATAAATCCTCTTTTACGATTTCTTTTTGGTACTGAAAAAATCCGCATATAAGTGATTCAAAAATAAGCAAGTGAGAAATATTATTTCTATAAAAGCTAAGCTTAGCCGCCTCTAAATTTGTCAAAGAAATTCTATCGTTTATATTTTCCTTAGAAAGGAAACCCAAATTTCTCATTTGATTAATTATTTCTTCTCCAGTTTTTTCACAAATCAAAGTTTTAGAAGAATATTTATCCTCTTCAAGCAAAGACTTCAATAATTCAATTCTTGAAATAAGTTCTTGTTTTGAGATAGAGAAACCATCACTATTTAAAATTGCCAAGGAAAACAATGCGGTAGAGGTTACAACAGTTGAGTCGTTGATATTTGTCATGATTTTTTTACCCAGAACTGGAGTAACTTTGAAAAGCCAATCCTTCTCAGATGAATAGTCACTCAGCGGATATTCATCTAGAAGGGTATTCAAATTTATAGGATCTCCAAATTGTAAATATGCTTCTCCAAGATAATTTCTAAAATCTCTAAATACCGAAAAAATATCTTTTAAATTTTCTTTTTTCTTCTCTGCTCCCATTACTTCATTGATATAAGAATTTCCTTCAAGTACTTTTTCATAGTTAATAGAAATTGGTACGAAACTAACCTGTTTTTCATCCATACCCAAGAAAGATCTAAGAATCATCGAAATAATTCCAGGTCTTGGGGGCATTAATTTTCCTGACCTAGATCGACCTCCTTCAGGAAAAAATTCTATCGAATGTCCCCTTTGCATTAACTTTCTTAGATGCTCATAAAACACTACAGAGTAAAGACGATTGTTGCTAAAAGAACGCCTCATAAAAAAAGCACCTCCTTTTCTCAAAAGTGGACCTACCAGCGGTAGGTTTAAATTTTTACCAGCAACGATCTGAGGTAGCATCAAGTCTTTGTAGTAAAGCAAATAAGATAAAGCCAGGTAGTCTATATGAGAGCGATGACAAGGGGAAAAAATTAGAGAGGTGCTGGGTGCAATTTTTCTAATTTCTTCAAAATTCAATACTTCCAAATTTTCATATCTAGAATTCCAAAACCAAGTTAGGGCTCTATCGTAAAGATAGATAAATGGATAAGACATATCTGAGCAAATTTCCCATACATATTTGATAGCTTTTTTTCTTAGTTTAGCTACTTTTTTCTGATTGCCTTCAGATTCAGATTCAATATAACTTTTAAGAGAATTAGAATTGAGAATGCTGGTCACCAACGTTCTTCTATTGGAAATATCTGGTCCCAAATGAGCTTTTCGATTTTGTCTGAATCTAGCTCTTAGAAGTCTTTCAGTTTTTAAGACAAGATTTTTATCCGACTCAGGACTATTAAAAATACCATCTACTTCAAGCGGTTTGTGAAAAAATATTTTCACATTTCTGCCATTAAAAAATAGTTTGAATAAGTTTCTGATAAAACTGGTTCCCTCCCAAGATTCTCTAAATAAAAGCTTTAGCCAGTTGTCTTGTCGCTCGGGAGATTTTCCCCAAAAAACGTCTACCGGAATGATGATAGCTTTTTTTGAAAAATTTCTGTTTTCAGCAAGGATGCTCAATTCTTTTGGATGCATTCTTTTTGGAGTCTGCCAGGGAAATTTTCTTTTTGGATTTCTTATTTGAAAATAATTTTTCTTAATTGGAGATTTTTCATTTTTTAATTCAAGTTCAGTGAAATTATTTTGCTTAATAAGGATTTTTAAAGCTTGAAAATCTATTCTTGAGGTTGAGGAAAGCGCATAGATAATGTCTTTATTTCTCAAGAGTAATTCAGTTTTTTTCGATTCACACTCGTGATTAGCTTTGATTAGATAATTAAACATTAGAAGTCATTCCTTCTTTATAGTGATAAGATGCGAATTTTAACAAAACAAATCTTATTTTTTTTGAATTTTACCTTGTAATATAGCCGGAGTGGCGGAATTGGTAGACGCGTTCGATTCAAAATCGAGTGCCCACAAGGCGTGAGAGTTCGAGTCTCTCCTCCGGCACCATAGGAGAAATAAATATGAAAGAAACTGAAATAATTATGGCACAGCAAGCTCCAAGCTTTTTTGGTCCACAATTAATTTTATTAATTGGTTTTGTCGCCATTATGTATTTTTTAATCATCAGACCACAAAACAAGAGGCTTAAAGCTCAGAAAGAAATGATTGAATCTCTTGCTGTGGGAGACGAAGTAATTGCTTCGGGCGGCATGGTCTGCGTTATTACAAAAATGAATGATGACTTCTTAACTGTACGAGCAAATGACACAGTTCTTACAATCCAGCGAGAATCTGTAAGTAACGTTTTACCCAAAGGAACAATTAAATCTCTCTAAAAAGTGCTCAGATTTCAACCTTGGAAAATAATAACTATCTTGGTTGTCATTACAATTGGCATAACATATGCGCTTCCTAATCTTTATCCGCCAAGTCCCGCAGTACAAATTTCAATAGATAGCATTGAGGGAAAAATTCCAAACAAAGTAGTTGAAAAAATATCTCAACAAGTAGCCGATACCGGATTATCTTCATATGCATTTAAGTTCTCTGATAATAATGAAGGTTTTGATTCCATTGTTTTCCCAACTGATAATTATCAAGATCAACTTCGCCTAAAAGAATTTTTGGATGGAACGTTAGATCCAGAATTTGTAGTTGCCTTGAACCTCGCATCAAACACTCCTCAGTGGCTGTGGAATATAGGCGCCTCTCCAATGAAATTAGGACTAGATTTAAGAGGAGGAGTTCATTTTTTAATGGAAGTAGACTCGGACCTACTAATTTCTACTCGTTTAGAGTCTTATCTAGCAGATATTAAAAGAAAACTTAGAGAAGAACGTATCAGCATCAGTCGTTCAGAGATTTCTGATAAGAAGATATTTTTTACTACAAGAACCGAAGCTTCAGAAGAACTAGATGATTATTTTAAAAGTAATATTGATCTTGAATATAGCAAGCAGGGTAGTAATCAATATCTAGTTAAATATAACGAGCAAGGCCTTAGTGATTTGATTGATTATGCTGTTTCGCAAAATTTAGAAACTCTTAGAAATAGAGTTAACGAATTAGGAATTTCTGAGCCTGTGGTTGTTCGTCAGGGTAAAAATAGAATTTCAGTTCAACTTCCAGGAGTCCAAGATACTGCGGAAGCTAAAAAAATGATAGGCAAGACAGCGAATTTAGAATTTAGACTCGAAGCAGAATCAAACAGCTTGTCTTCTAGAACAGACCTTTTTGATTTTTCCGGTCAACGTATTAGATTATTAAAGCAAGTTATCACCACTGGCGACAAAGTGGCTGATGCAAGTGTTGGTTATGATGAAAATGGCTTCCCACAAGTAAATATATCTTTAGACGGCGAGGGCGGTACAAAAATGCACCGCTCTACAAGAAATAATGTTGGTAGAAAGATGGCAGTCATTTTTGTTGAGCGAAAAATTAAGACTTCCAATAATGGCGATGAGATTGAAAGCTATTTCGATAAAAGGGTCATAAGCTTCGCTACTATACAATCTGCTTTAGCAAATCAATTTAGAATTACAGGTTTAGATAGCCCTAATGCAGCATCAGAGTTAGCGTTTTTACTAAGAGCTGGCGCTTTAGCCGCCCCAATGAATTTTGTTGAAGAGGGTACCGTTGGGCCTTCCTTGGGTGCAGATAATATAAGAGTCGGTGTGCAGTCATTAATGCTTGGTCTTTTCTTGGTTTTGGTATTCATGATTTTCTATTACAAGGTTTTTGGATTAATTGCCAACATAGCAGTAGCCTTAAATATCGTTCTTATCAGTGCAGTCATGTCCATTTTATCAGCTACTTTAACGTTACCCGGTATTGCCGGCATTGTTCTGACTATTGGAATGGCAGTAGACGCGAATGTCTTAATTTTTTCTAGAATCAAGGAAGAATTGAAAAATAGACTAAAGCCACTAGATGCCATCAACGCAGGATATGATAGGGCTTATATCACCATTGTTGATGCAAATTTAACTACTTTGCTTGTTGCTTTGATTCTTTACATTATTGGCACAGGACCAGTAAAAGGATTTGCAATCACTTTATCTGTTGGAATTTTAACTTCAATGTTTACAGCAATTTTAGTAACAAGATCTTTAGTCTGGTTGATTTACAGAAATCGAAAAAATATAGACTCACTATGGATTTAAGATGCAAATAAATTTTATGAAGCCAAGAAAGATAGCATCAGTACTATCCATTATTCTTATCTTGATTTCTATTTTTTCACTTGCGTTTAGAGGTTTGAATGCGGGTTTAGATTTTACCGGTGGGACACTGATTGAAATAAGATTATCTGAGCCGACAAATTTAGAAGATATGAGAGAAGTTTTAGGTTCTAAAATGGATGAAGATTTTCAAGTTTCATATTTTGGTTCTGAACAAGATGTGATCATAAAAATTCCTGGAGGATCAGAAAATAATCTTTCAAATGAAATTATCTCTTCACTTAATGAAGTATTCACATTTGATCTTAGACGAAAGGATTTTATTGGTCCGCAAATTGGAGAAGAGCTTAGAGATCAAGGTGGCTTGGGTATTTTAGCTGCTATGTTGGTAATGATGGTCTACATCATGTTTAGATTTCAATTCAAGTTTGCCATCGGCGCTCTCTTGGCTCTCGTTCATGATGTTTTAATAGTATTGGGCTTTTTCTCAATTTTTTATATCGGTTTTAACTTGACGGTACTAGCAGCCGTATTGGCAGTTATCGGTTATTCCCTTAATGACACAATAGTAGTTTCAGACCGAATTAGAGAGAATTATCGTAAGAAGAGAAAATCAGACAATGTAGATGTCATCAACAGATCTCTAAATCAGATGTTAGGAAGAACTTTAATTACATCTTTAACTACTTTGTTGGTTTTATTTGCACTGCTAGTTTTAGGCGGTGATTTCATTCAGAATTTTGCAATTGCTTTGATATGCGGTGTCATTGTAGGTACTTATTCATCAATTTACGTTCTTTGTAATAATTTAATTTTTATGAATTTAAATTTTGAAGATCTAGCTATCAAAAAGAGCGAAACTTACGATGACGGCATGCCTTAAAAAAAAGGGAGGTTCGAAGACCTCCCTTTTTTGTTCTAAAACAAAAATAAAATCAATACAGTAGAGATTAAGAATAATCCAATTACTGCGTCGATTTTACCAAGCTTTTGATGTCTTACTTTATACATCTCTAACACCGCGATACCATTTAGGATAAACAGTAGTAGATTTCTTTTTGTTTTCAGACACTATAGCATCATGTCTTATTCCACGGTAAATGCCAGAAGAAATAACTTTTTGTTCCTTCGCAACATTTTGTGGAGTTTGTTTGATACCTCTGTAGTACATCGGTTTGACCTCCAGTTTTCGTTTCGATTTCGTACATACGCTTCCCAGCGTACACCCTTCTCAACGCGTTCCTTCAGTAAAACTTTCGGTCTCGTTCCCCTTACGGGTACTTGCTTACCTATCTTTTAGATAGAGGTTTTCAGGTTTTCCTACTTCCGTTCAATGCACTAAAAAAGTGCATTGAATGAACGATTTAAGTGCATTTTATCAAAAATAATAAAGGACTGTAAACTTTTTTAAATAAAAGATTTTTTTATCTCTTTGTTTATGGCTTTAACACATGACATGTTGCCAGCAACAATATTATGGGACAGTAATACGTTTTCTTCACCATTAAAATCATTGACGAAGCCTCCAGCTTCCATTACCAACAATGCACCTGCAGCAAAGTCCCACACTTTCATACCATATCCTAAAAATGCATCTAACTTTCCCGAAGCCACAAAAGCCAAATCTAATGCTGTTGATCCAGTTCTTCTTAAAGTCAAAGAGTTTGAATAAAGATTTCTTATTAAAGTAAGTTGATCAAATTTTGGTTCAAGATTGGGACCGCCATGAAAAGAATTACATATCAATGAGTTTTTTAAACCTTTTATTTCTGAAACTCTTATGCGAGTTTTATTCAGAAAAGCTCCTTTTCCTTTTGAAGCATAATATTCATCATCTCTTGAAAGATCGTATATTAATCCATGTTCTATTGAGCCTTTATGGAAACAAGCAATTGAAATTGAGTAAAAGGGAAAATCATGAATGAAGTTTGTGGTTCCATCCAAAGGATCGATAACCCAATGATAATCAGCATTCTGATTACCCTGGCGACCAGACTCCTCTCCCTCAAAAGAATGATCAGGAAAAGATGTCTTTAAGGTATCGATGATTATGTTCTCTGCAATACTATCAACTTGGGTAACAAAATCAGTTGGTCCTTTTTCAAAAACATTAATTTTGTCTCTACGGCGAGAAAATTTATGAATTTCCTTTGCTGCAAGTCTTGCGGCGTTAATAGCAATAGTAACTTTTGGTTCCATGGTTTTTTTTAAGGAAAGAATTGTAAACTATATAGGTGCTTGATTCTTCACTTAAAAATAAATTTGAATTCATCTTGGTTGAACCTTCTCATCCCGGAAATATTGGAGCTACTGCTAGAGCGATTAAAAATATGGGGTTTCATAATCTTTCTTTGGTCAATCCAAAAGATTTTCCTAATGATGATGCCCTCTATAGAGCTAAAGGTGCAAAAGATATTTTAGATAACGTAAAAGTTTATGATGATTTATCAAGTCCTTTAGAAGACGCCACCTTGATCTTTGGTACCAGCGCAAGAACTAGAACTATTCCATGGCCAACAAAGACTTCATCAGAACTTGGCACTGTCTTAAAAAAAACCTTAGAAAGTTCGAATGCAAAAATTTGCTTTGTCTTTGGAAGGGAAATCAGCGGTTTAAGTAACGAAGAACTTCAAATGTGTGATTATCATATAAAGATTCCTACTGATGAGGATTTTTCATCTATAAATTTATCTCATGCAGTTCAAATTATTTCTTACGTACTCAAAATGGAATTAGATAGCATTGACTCAACTCAAGAAATTAAAGACGAAACTCCAACGTTTCAAGATAATGAATATTTAATTGATCATTTCGATAAAGTCATGAGGCAAATAGATTTTTATGATCAAGAAAATCCAAAGCAAGTAAAAACAAGAATGCGAAGACTCATTAAACGTCTTCAACCTGATAAATTAGAAACGGGTATCCTTAGAGGATTTTTAGCTAAAATTGAACAAATACTTAACAAAAAAAATTAGTCTGATAAAATCACCTTCCTTCAGTGTCCCCTTCGTCTAGCGGTTAGGACACCGGGTTTTCATCTCGGCAACAGGGGTTCGATCCCCCTAGGGGACGCCAAGAATTCTCTTGGCAAATACATCTGTTTTGCTATTTCTTAGTGCAAATAAATTTTTTAAATATCCATTTTTGAATAGTTTTAGTGCAAAAATCCATATTTTTGACTATTTGGCTTCAAAATTTGCTGATTTACAACGCTCTATAATTGCTCAAATTAATCTTTAATTAGGTGAAGATATGAAACTTTTAACAATAATAATAAAGCCTTCCAGATCTGATGGAGTTAGGCGGGCTTTATCAACCATTGGTACTGGTGGAGCTACTATAATTTCTGCTCAAGGTTTTGGGACTCAAAAAGGGCATTCCGAAACTTACCGTGGAGCTAGTTATGAAGTAGATACAAAACCTAAAACGATGTTCCAAGTAGCTTGCAAAGACGATGACGTCGAAAACATCATTCAAGCCGTGCGAGAAGTCGCTAATACCGGCGAGATTGGTGATGGCAAGATTTTTGTAACAGAACTTAACGATGTTGTTCGCATCAGGACAGGTGAAACTGGTGAGGACGCTATAAAGGAGAATAGCAATGAGTGAATTAGAGTATGCATTAAATACTTTTTATTTATTAATCTCTGGAGCTTTCGTAATGTGGATGGCTGCAGGATTTACCATGTTAGAAGCCGGTTTAGTTAGAGCTAAAAACGTATCAGAAATTGTTACTAAAAACTTAGGTCTATACTCTATCGCATGTGTCATGTACTTAGTATGTGGTTTCTTTTTAATGTACCCAGGTGACAGCGTATACAACGGATACTTCCCAATGATAGGCAGTACTTGGGGTATTTCTTTAGATGGGCTAACTTTCAATACCGATTTAGGTTATTCAGATGCTGCTGACTTTTTCTTCCAGGTAGTTTTCGTTGCAACAGCAATGTCAATTATTTCTGGAGCTGTTGCAGAAAGAATGAAATTAATTCCATTTTTCTTATTTGCCATCGTCTTAACAGGTTTTATTTACCCAGTTCAAGGCTACTGGAAATGGGGCGGCGGTTGGTTAGACGCTATTGGTTATACTGATTTTGCGGGTTCGGGTGTTGTTCATTTATGTGGCGCAGCTGCTGCCCTTGCTGCGGTAATTATTCTTGGTCCTAGAACTGGAAAGTATGGTTCCGATGGATCTGTTAAAGTTATGAGAGGTTCAAATATTCCAATTGCAGCCTTAGGTGCACTAATCCTCTGGTTGGGCTGGTTTGGCTTCAACGGCGGTTCTCAATTAGCTGTCAACGATGCTGCTAATGCAAATGCTGTTGCTCAAGTCTTTTTGAACACAAATGCTGCTGCTGCAGGTGGTGTAATAGGAGCATTACTTACAGCCAAATTCCTAACTGGTAAGGCAGATGTAACAATGGCCATTAACGGCGCCATTGCAGGTTTGGTTGCTATAACAGCAGCTCCAGATTCTCCCTCAGGTGGATTAGCTACAATCATAGGTTTTATCGGTGGAATAATTGTCTACTTCTCAGTCGTCTTCTTGGACACAGTCCTTAAAATAGATGATCCTGTTGGGGCGATTTCTGCTCATGGTACTGTTGGTATTTGGGGAATCATGGCGACACCACTTTCTGGTGCAGGAGCTTTTGGAACTCAAGCAATAGGTGCTATTTCGATTTTCCTTTGGGCTTTCATTTGCACTGCAGGTACTTTGCTAGTGCTTAACACAACTATAGGTTTAAGGCCTTCAGAGGAAGAAGAAACTTCAGGACTAGACGCTTCAGAAATTGGAGTGGAAGCTTATCCTGAGTTCAAAGATTAATTAATTATCCTCCCCCCTAAAAGCAGGTAAGGAAACTTACCTGCTTTTTTTATATAATTTCTCATGTCTTTTGTTTTCTTTTTATTGCTATTCTTTTCTAGTTTTTCTTTTCTTGCAGAAACGAACGAAGAACTTACTGTCTCAACCAATCAAAATTGGAATTTTAAGCCTTCTTCAGAAACAATCTCATCTGAGGAAATAAAATTTTTAAACGCAACTCATAACAAAGAGCTTTTCAATACATCAGCAGGCAGTTGGATTAGTAGAGGGTCCGGTCAAGAAAGCTTAATCTCTTTAAGATCTCCAGTATTAACTGGTTCAGGAGCTTGCGGGTCTTTCTTGATTTTGGAGGATGGTTTGCCAATCAGACCGGCTGGATTTTGTAACGTAAACAATCTATTTGAAGTCTCTACAAACTTAGCTTCTAAGGTTGAAATTTTAAAAGGTCCATCCAGTGCTAGATTTGGCGGCAATGCTTTGCATGGGGCAATAAATTTTCAATCTCTTAAAATTGATGCAGTAAATTATCTAAAAACAGAAATTAACGATGACGAGTCTTTCAAAGCATCTTTTCAATATCAGGAAGCAACCAATTGGTCCTTGGGAGTTACTTTAGATAGAAATAAAGGTTTTAGAGATTCAAGTGGGTTTGACCAGCAAAAGTTGGCCTTCAAGTCAAAAAACAACACTAAGAATTGGCAAGCTACAACGCTTTTTAACTTAACCAACATCAATCAAGAAACAGCTGGCTATATTAGCTCTTATAAATCGAGTTTAAGATTAACAAATGCTAATCCAGAAGCTTATCGAGATGCTAAGTCATTGCGTTTAAATACCCTTTTGACGCAAATTAAAGATAATTTTGAATTCCAGATAAGACCTTATCTAAGATATAGCAAGATGGATTTTGTGCAACATTATCTGCCTGGAAAACCAATAGAAAAAAATCAACAAACCAGTTCTGGTTTGAATTTCTTAATGAATATAAAAAGCTTTCCTGACCATAAACTGTCTTTTGGAGTCAATTTGGAGATTGCTAATATTCAATTAGAAGAATTTCAGCCTAATGTTCTAACAACTGGCTCTACTTTCAATCAAGCTGTCAGACCTCAAGGTTTGCATTATGATTTTGAAGTTAATACCAACTTATTGGCTATGTTCTTGTCTCACGAATTTATAACTGAAGATGATTTCAAATTATTTTCTAATTTTAGAGCTGAAAGACTTAATTATAGTTATGACAACCACATGCTTGATGGTAGGACTAGAGCAGATGGATCAGAATGTGGTTTCGGTGGTTGCTATTACTCAAGACCCGAGGATACTGATATTTCTTTTTCTGATAATTCTCTTAGATTTGGTTTTTCCAAAAAAGTTAAATCTAACGAATTCTTTTTACAGTTCAGCAAAGGCTTTAGACCTCCACAGATAAATGAGCTTTTCAGACTGCAAAAAGCACAAACTTTAGCTGACTTAAATTCTGAAAAAATAGGTTCTGTAGAATTTGGACTTCTTTCAACTGGGGATAACTTCCTTAATAAATTTGTTTTATTTTCTTCCAAGAAAAATAATTACATTTATAAAGATAATGAAAGTTCTACAATTGCTGATGGAAAATCAAGTCATCAAGGTATTGAAATTTCAGGATCTGTTGATGTTTCTCCCATGCTGATGATCAAGTACGCTTGGAGTTTTGCTGAACATCTTTATGATTATTCACTTTCATCTATAGGAGTTTCAAAAGGAAATTATATTGATACTGCGCCAAGAATATATGGAAGTATATTTATTAATATCTTTCCGATCGATAAGTTAACTATTCAAATTGAAGAAGAGTACATGGGTAAATATTTTACGGATACATCTAATCAATATAGCTATCCAGGCCACTATTTAACTAACATTAGAGGTCTCTACAGTATTACTTCAAATCTAGACTTCAACTTCAGCTTAATTAATGTTTTTAATAAACGCTACGCTGAAAGAGCAGATTACTCACAATTCTCTAATCCTAACGAAAGATATTTTCCAGGTCTTCCGATACAATGGCGATTCGGATTTAGTTATTCTTTTTAAATAACGCATATCCCATACTTTTTTAGCATGCAAGAATCTACTGCTCCTACAGATATTGATGAAGAATCAACCGAAAAGGTTGCTAGTCCTGAGACACTTTCAGTTTGGGGGCTTGCCTGGCCTTCGATATTAGCAAATATTTTGTTTGCCTCTGTAGGAGTAGTGGCTTTGAAAGCTGTCGGTAACTTAGGAACAGATGCGGTAGCAGCAGTTGGTACAGGAGGTCGAATCTTTTTTGTCATTCAATCCATTATGATGGCAATTTCAACAGGAACGACTGCATTGGTTGCAAGAGCATACGGCGCGAGACGATATCAAGAAGCTAGTCAAGTCTTATACGACTCAATTTTAATAAGTATCTTTTTAAGTTTTATCTCTATCTTTGTTATTTGGGTTGCCGGTGAGGATTTGATGAATCTTTTTGGCTTGGAACTAGAAGCAAAAGATTTAGCTGTTAATTATTTAAAAGTTTTAATCTTATTTGCTCCAGCTTTTGGAGTTTCAATTGTTCAGGGTGCTGCAATTAGAGCTGCAGGAGATGTGAAGACACCACTTTATTTGGGTTTAATTCAAAACATAATAAACATTTTTCTTTTAATAGGATTAGTTAATGGCCGATTTGGATTTCCAGAACTTGGTGTCGTTGGTGCCGCATACGCGGGAGGTATCTCTTTCGCTATCGGTGCAATATTAGGAATTTTAGTATGGATTTCTAAAATCATTACTATTCCTTTGCCAAAACTTGCCAACTTTTCCTTCTCCAGATTTAGAGAATTGATTCATGTATCAACTCCAGCTGGACTAGAACAGGGCGTATTTCAGTTGGGACTTCTTCTCTATTTTTGGATTATTTCCTTATATGGAAATGCACCAATTGCTGCTTACAATGTAGGTATAAATATTTTGATGCTTTCTTTCATGGTCGGTCAAGGCTTTACTGTCGCTGGTGCTACATTAACCGGACAATTTATAGGTGCAAAAAACCCTAAAGAAGCAAAAAGAAGCGGGTGGCGTTCTGCAGGACTAACTATGGTTTCCATGGGAATCTTAGGGATCATTTTAGCTTTAGCATCTCGTCCTATCGCTAGTTTTTTTGTAGATGATCCTGAAGTCATTCGTTTGACGGTTTTATTCGTTTGGCTCTTAGGAATCATGCAACCGCTTATGGCTTTGGAATTTGCTTTAGGTGGAGCTTTACGAGGTGCGGGTGATACTAAATCTCCGCTATACATTATTACGATTAGTCTTATTTTCTTCAGACTGACTTTCGCTGGCTTATTTGTTTGGCTTAATTTCCCAATTGAATACATTTTTGGTAGTCTGATTATCGACTATATCGTTAAAGGAATTCTCTTTACATATCGCTTTGAATCTGGTCGGTGGATAAAGCTTAAAACCTAGAGTTTTTTAAAAAATCCGTATATCATCTAAGACATAACTCATTTAGGAGAGTTAATTTATAAATTAAATCACTTTTGGGAGGATTTATGAGCTATTTAGCTACAAACGATTACGTAGGTATCTCGTTCTGGATTGCGACTGCTATTATGTTAGCGTCGACAGTATTCTTCTTTGTAGAGAGACAAGACGTATCTGGTAAGTGGAGAACTTCTCTTACCGTTGCAGGTCTTGTTACTGGTATTGCTTTCTGGCATTACCTTTACATGAGAGGAATGTGGTCAGATATGGGAGCTTCCCCTACGGTATTTAGATACATTGACTGGTTAATCACAGTTCCACTTCAAATCATTGAGTTTTACTTGATTGTTGCAGCTGTTACAGCGGTAAGCGCAGGAATATTCTGGCGTTTACTAATTGCATCAATAGTAATGCTTGTTGGTGGCTATCTTGGTGAAACAGGACTATGGGCACCTTCAGTAGGTTTTGCTGTAGGAATGATTGCTTGGGTATACATCATCTATGAAATATTTCTTGGTGAAACTGCCGCAGCCAATGCCTCTAGCGGGAACTCTGCGAGTCAAAGCGCATTTAACACAATTAAATGGATTGTAACTGTAGGTTGGGCAATTTACCCAGTTGGTTACGCGCTTGGCTACTTCGCTGGCGGAGTTAACAACGAAGCATTAAACATTGTTTATAACCTTGCTGACTTGATCAACAAAACAGCATTCGGTTTAGCAATTTGGGCAGCTGCTAAAGCAGACTCAGCTTAGTATCAGCCGGATAAAGAAAAACCCTAGCTTTTTCAAGCTAGGGTTTTTTTTATGAGCCCCTTGCACATGTCTCCCCCAAGAGCACAAGGGACAAGACAAAATCATATAAAATTCTTTCTCAACGGTCAAAAGAAAATAAAAAAAATTATAAGGAGAAAATCATTAGAGAATGGCATCAAAAGTTTCACTGATACTGGCATTGATGACTAAATCTGCAAATTGATCCATTTCGGTAGGCTCATTATTTAAGATGACAAACTTAGCACCGCTTTGCTTTCCAAGCAAAGGAATTGTTGCGGCAGGATAAACTACAAGAGATGAACCTACTGCAATCATAAGATCGCAATTGGCTGCCTCATTTTGAGCGCGCATCATTTCTTTTTCTGGCATAGGTTGCCCAAAGGATATCGTTGCTGTTTTTATAAACCCTTTGCAATCCTCGCAAGAAGGCGGCTCCTGATTTTCCTTAAAAGCTTGATGTATAGGTTCAAGGTTAAATTTTTTTTCACAGTTCAGGCATACTGCATATGTTGCATTGCCGTGAATTTCGGTAACTTGATTATTTGATAGACCAGCAGCTTGATGTAAGTTATCAACATTTTGGGTAACGCAATGACCGTTTTCTTTTTCCCGAATAATTTTTGCAATTGCTTTGTGTCCCTTATTGGGCTCAAATTGAGAGAAATTACTTTTGAAATTTATACTTTGTTCCCAATATTTTCTTCTCATGTCATCGGATGACATGAAATCTTGAAAATAAATTGGTGTATTTTTTTTCCAAAAACCATTTGGTCCTCTAAAATCGGGAATACCAGAATCGGTACTTATTCCAGCGCCTGTAAAAAATACTGGATATGATGAGTTCTCTATGAGCTTTTTAAATTCTGTAAGATTCGTCATAAAATAAAACTTTCATCTAGATTTTAAATTTTTCTTAAAAAAAATTCTATCAAACTTGAAATAACTTATTTCTCAGAGTAAATTGAATTTTTGCGAGTATAGCTCAGCTGGTAGAGCGCGACCTTGCCAAGGTCGAGGCCACGGGTTCGAACCCCGTTACTCGCTCCATTTCAAAGCTTACGAATTTTTATTTGTCTTAGGACAAGCTAAAGTCAGGGGTACTGTTCAGATGTATATTAATCCGATAGCAATTAAATAGATTAGATTTGGTCAGCAAATTCGTGATTCTTATCACGATGTCCGGCTTCATCAGCTCTGACAGCAATAATTACATCTCGGAGAGTTGCTTCAGATCCTAGACTCCAATATTCAATGGCAATTTGAGGAGCTGGGCGATTTAAAATCTTACCATTATCTATTTCAGCTAAGTATTCTGAATAAGACATAACTGCTTCTTCTTCAAAGTAACCAATCATTCTGTGAGCAGTTTTTTTGAAAAAGATGTAGAGAAGTGTATAAAAAATTCCAAAAGAAATTTGCGCCAGAAGAATCAAGAACCTTTCCAGCTTTGAGGGTTTGGCAATCTCAATAAAAGTCATTAAATGCATCCTTTCATTTTCTGCCTCGTCTAGAAGTTCCTTAATCATGCCATTGTCATCTTTCATGTTTCTAAGTGACCTTAGGTGATGCACAACACCTGCTACCATACCAGGCACACCCGCAACGGTTTCCAATACAACGGCACGATGACCATATCTTTTACGAAATAGGGTGTCAGCAAAGAATCTTAAAGATTTAGTTATAAAAAGCGCGAACGAATCGCTGAAACTCTGAGGGGGAGTATGAAGCTGAGCTCCAACTGATTCGTTCGATACAAATTTATTATTATCTGTATTTAGCATGTAAGTAATATATATTCTCCTGAGTTATATTAAATATTTCAAACCTAATTATTAGATATATATAGCTTTTTTGCATAAGTGCTAAAGTTTGAAGAAAAGCAGAGGTAAAGATGAATTCATTGAAAACTGAAATAAAAGAAAAGGGAGTCTTTGTGATTACCTTGAATAGACCTAAAGTCTTAAATAGTCTTAATAAGGAAATCATAGATGAACTACTTGAAGCATTTGATAAAGCATATGATGACCAATCAATCAGAACTGTTGTGCTTACTGGAGAAGGTAGGGGATTTTGCAGCGGAGCTGATCTTGCGGGTGGTGGATGGCCCAGTAATCCAAAATGGTCTCCCGGGGAATCAACGGCGAATGCCATGGAAATCGGCTTTAACCCCTTGGTTAGAAAAATTGTAAATTGTCCAAAACCTGTAGTGAATGCGATTAACGGTATTGCTGCTGGAGGTGGCGTAGGCTTGGCTCTCTGTGGAGATTTAATTCTAGCTGCTGATTCGGCGAAGTTTAAGTTGGTATTTGGTCCTCAACTAGGCATCATTTCTGATGTAGGAGCCTCGTGGTTAGTGCCTAATCTTTTGGGTCGAGCCAAAGCCAATGGTATGGCTTTATTAGGCGAGGATATCAGTGCTTCTCAAGCAGAAGCTTGGGGATTGATTTGGAAAGTTATTCCTGAAAAAGATCTGTTGGATGAAGCTTGTAAATTTGCGGGTCAAATGGCAGACGGGGCTATTACCGGCTTGAAAGCCATTGTAAAGGCTCATGATAACGCTCTTCAAGTATCGTTATCCGATCAATTGGATTACGAGAGAGATACACAACGCATTTTATGCGACGGAGAGGTTTTTAAAGAAGGTGTTCAAGCTTTTTTAGAAAAAAGAAAACCAAATTTCAGAGATATTGAAGAAGTTTAGCTGTGGCTAATTAGAATTGAGTCTTTCTAAAAGATTTGTATAAATTCCTTTAAGTGTTTCTAAGTCTTGAAGACTTACATTCTCATCGGTTTTGTGAATGGTTTCGTTTAATGGACCAAGTTCTACAATCTCTGAACCCATAACCTGTAAGAAGCGTCCATCAGAAGTGCCGCCACCATTGTTAATTATTGGCTCATAGCCAGTAATGGATTTAACTGAGTCAACAATCTGTTCGATAAAATATTTTTTTTCAGTTAGATAAGGTAGACCGCTTAACACCCATTCAATCTCATATTTAAGATTAAGTTTTTTAAGAACAGCCTCAAAGGTTTCTTTTAGATAAGCTTCATTAGATTCTGAACAAAATCTAAAATTAAACATCATCTCTAGAGCCCCGGGCACGACATTGGTTGCTCCAGTTCCAGATTTGATATTGGAAATTTGAAAAGATGTAGGCTGAAAATGTGTATTACCTTCATCCCAAGTAATGCTTTCTAGTTCAGAGATTAATTTGGCAGAAGTAAAAATAGGATTTTCGACCTTTTCGGGATAGGCAACATGACCTTGCTTCCCTATAACTTTTAATGTTCCGCTTAACGAACCACGTCTACCTATTCTGATGGTATCACCAACTTTTTTGTTTGAAGACGGTTCACCAACCAAACAGAAGTCAATGTGCTCTCCATTGTCCATAAATTTTTTAATGATTACATCAATTTTGCCATCTTCAGGCTCACCTTCTTCGTTGGATGTTAAGAGCACTGCCAATCTATAGTTCAAAGTGGGATTGGTGCTTAAGAACTCCTTTAAAGCCAGAAGGTAAGCAGCAATGTTTCCTTTCATGTCCGCAGTACCCCGTCCATACATATGTCCATCTATGGTAACTGCTGAAAAGGGCGGTTGACTCCAATTTTCAACTGGCCCAGTTGGAACTACATCGGTATGCCCTAAGAAACACATTAAAGGACCTTCATTTCCAAGAACTGCGTAGAGATTTTCCACATTGTCGTAATTAATGCGTTCGCATCTGAAGCCCAAATCTTCTAAAAATGGCTCGATTAGATCAAAGCAGCCTTCATCTTTAGGCGTGATCGATTCAATTTTAATTAGGTCTTTGAGTAAACTTTCTATTTCCATCTGACGCTATTATAAGTTGATTAACAAACTTGTTTTAAATTTTATTACTGCTGCTAAAATCATTCTTTTAATAGAACAAAATCATAGGAATCAATATGACAATTCGTATCCAAAGAGGCGATCTTCAAGTTAGTGAAGAATTAGACAAATTAATAAGTGAAAAAGTTTGTGTAAACATTGATGTTGAGCCTGAGCAATTCTGGAATTCTTTCAATGAAGTTGTTAAAGAATTTACCCCCAGAAATAAAGCTTTGCTTGCAGAAAGAGAGGAACTACAAACCAAAATAGACAATTGGCATAAAGAAAATAAAGAGTTTGATAAAGAAACATATAAGTCCTTTTTAAAAGAAATTGGATATTGGGTTGATACCAATGAAGACTTTAAAATAGAAACAACCAATGTAGATGCCGAAATATCTACTATCGCAGGGGCACAACTTGTAGTGCCAGTCATGAATGCAAGATTTGCTTTAAATGCTGCTAATGCCAGATGGGGCAGTCTTTATGATGCTTTGTACGGTACGGATATGATCTCAGAAGATGAGGGCGCTGAACGCGGGGGTGCTTATAATCCTGTTAGAGGAGATAAAGTCATTGAGTTCTCTAAAAACTTTATGAATGAGAACTTTCCCTTAAGCAATGGTACTTATCAAGAAATTGCTGCATTTCAAATTAATGATGGTAATTTGGAAATAACGCTTAAAGATCAAACCAAAGTGACTTTGGCAGATAACGAAAAATTTGTTGGCTACTCTGGAGATGTTGAAAATCCTACAGGCATTTTGATGAAAAACAACAATCTTCACGTTGAAGTCCAAATTGATCGTGATGACTCGGTCGGCAAAGATGACTTAGCTGGTATTAAAGACATCTTGGTTGAGTCAGCAGTAACCACCATTCAAGATTGCGAAGATTCAGTTGCTGCCGTTGATGGTGAAGACAAAGCAACTGTTTACAGAAATTGGCTTGGTTTGATGCAAGGTAACCTGGAGGAAACTTTTGATAAAGGTGGAAAAGCCATGACCCGAAAGCTTAATCCTGATCGAGACTATTCAAATCCTGAAGGTGCAGAATTCACTTTGCCAGGCAGAAGTACAATGTTGGTTAGAAATGTTGGGCACTTAATGACTACTCCTGCCATTTTGGATGCTGAAGGTAATGAGATTTTTGAAGGAATCATGGATGCTATGTTTACCATCACCATTGCCAAACATGATTTACTAAGCAATGGTGCTTTTAAAAATAGTCGTACTGGAAGCATTTATATTGTTAAACCCAAAATGCATGGTCCAAAAGAAGTGCAGTTAACATGCGATTTATTTGCGGCTGTGGAGAAAGCAGTAGGACTCGCACCATTAACAGCAAAGATTGGCATCATGGACGAGGAGCGTCGTACGACAGTCAATTTAAAAGAATGCATAAAGGTTGCTAAAGATCGAGTTATCTTTATTAACACCGGCTTTTTAGATCGAACTGGCGATGAGATTCATACTTCCATGGAAGCAGGCCCAATGATAAGAAAAGCGCAAATGAAACAAGAGCCTTGGATACTGGCTTACGAAGATTGGAATGTAGACAAGGGATTGCAAACTGGTTTTAAAGGTAAAGCGCAAATTGGAAAAGGGATGTGGGCTATGCCGGATGAAATGCTCAGTATGTATGAAAATAAAACCGTGCATCCAAAAGCAGGCGCCAATTGCGCTTGGGTGCCTTCGCCTACGGCTGCAACATTACATGCGCTGCATTATCATCAAATCAGCGTACCGAGTGTTCAGGAAGAGTTGCAAAAAAGAAAAGAAGCAAACATGGATGAAATTTTGGAAATTCCTCTTTTAAAAGAGGAGTTATCAGCTGAGGAAATCCAAGCTGAGCTAGATAACAATGCTCAAGGAATTTTGGGTTATGTAGTTCGTTGGATTGATCAAGGTGTGGGATGTTCCAAAGTTCCAGATATCAATAATGTTGGTTTAATGGAAGATCGTGCAACTTGTCGAATTTCTAGTCAACATATTGCAAATTGGTTGCATCATGGTTTGTGTGATGAAACACAAGTTTTAGAGACCATGAAAAAAATGGCTGTCATAGTTGATGGACAAAATTCTGGTGATCCAGAATATGAAAACATGGCGCCTAATTATGATGGGGATGCTTTTCAAGCTGCTTGCGACTTGGTTCTTAAAGGCCGCATACAACCTAGTGGTTATACTGAGCCAATTCTGCACGCACAACGATTGGTTAAAAAAGCCCACTAAAGCAAGATGAGCAATCTTTCTCAAGCAGATTGGTTGGCTCAAATATCTGAAGAGATCATTGATCCAAAGCAAAGGATAATTGATCCACATCATCATCTTTGGCCTGGTGCCTCAAAAGAAACTCAATATCTGTTAAATGATCTTTGGGCTGATACCGGCTCGGGACATAACGTGACGAATACGGTTTTTATCGACTGCAGTCAGTGTTATTGGAATTTAGAAGATGCAGCGTTGAATCCAGTAGGGGAGACGGAATTTGTCAAAGAATTGGCAGATGCATCTAAA
This sequence comes from uncultured SAR86 cluster bacterium, assembly GCA_902632605.1. Classification (GTDB taxonomy): domain Bacteria; phylum Pseudomonadota; class Gammaproteobacteria; order Magnimaribacterales; family AG-339-G14; genus MEDG-81. The sequence continues at coordinate 191,087 of CACPDB010000001.1, forward strand.
GCAGATCCAAATCAAGCAACCATTTCAGGAATCGTAGGACATGTTGACATGTTATTGGGCTTTGAAGCAGAACGAATTCTGGAAAAGCATTTGGAAGTTGGACAGGAATTATTCAAAGGTATTCGGCATGCTGGTGGTTGGGATCCACATTCTAATGTTCGTAACTCACATCATGATGCTTGCGAAGGTTTGTATCTCTTGCCAAATTTTTTAGATGGATTGCAGACTCTATCCAAATTGGGCTATGTTTTCGAAGCTTGGCAGTATCACCATCAAATTCCGCAAATCACTGAGCTAGCTAAAAAATTTCCAGATCTCATTATCATCTTGAATCACTTTAGCGGTCCCTTAGGTATCGGTCCCTATGAAAACAAACACTCTGAAATTTTTCCCACATGGCAAAAAGATTTGAAAGAGCTAAGTCAACACGAAAATGTTTATGCCAAACTTGGCGGGTTAGCTATGCCAGTAAACGGTTTTGGCTTTCACACGCAGATAATACCACCAACATCTGATGAGTTTGTAAGTAAACAAAAAGCTTATTATGAAACAGCGCTTGACTTTTTCACGCCCACAAGATGTATGTTTGAAAGCAATTTTCCAGTCGACAAAGCTTCCATTTCTTATTCAGTTCTATGGAATGCCTTTAAAAAAATAGCGAGAGACTATAGTTCTGCTGAAAAAGATCAGCTCTTTTATCAAACGGCTGCAAAGGTTTATCGAATTACTGATTGAAGCCTTGAATTTCGGCTGCTTCTTCGCGAATCAATTCCGGACCGCCTAAAAGCTGACGGTTTAGACCAATTCTCTTGAACCAGTAATGCAGTCCTAAAAGATCGGTAAAGCCCATACCACCATGCACTTCGGTGGCTTTTTTGGAAACCATTTTTGCGACTTCAGAAATATGCGATTTTGCTTGACAAGCTTGCAGACGAGCTTCATCTGGCTCGTGATCGAAAGAATGCGCTGCCTGCCACAGCATGGCATAACAAGGCTCCAAGTCTGAAGCCATTTCAGCACACATATGTTTCACTGCCTGAAATGAGCCAATTACTCGATTGAATTGTTTTCGTTCTTTAGCATAAGAAACTGCTTTTTCGATCATAGTCTCAGAAGCACCTAAGCTATCTGCAGCAAAAATTATTCGTCCAGCATCTAAGACTTTTTTTGCAATCTCAGGATTGTTTTCTGAACCAGGTAAGACTTCAGCAGCTACGTTTTTTAAATTTAATTCCAAATAGGATCTGGTTTTATCAACGGAGGTAAGCTTGGTGATTTCAAGACCTTTATCTTTTGGATCTACCAAAAACAAAACACCTCCTTTATTGGATAGCAGAAAATAATCTGCTTCATCACCATCGATGACAAACAAAGCTTTTCCGTTTGCCTTACCACTTGCCAAATCAATTCCTGCATCCTCTCTAGCTGCTACATACTCACTCAAACCTACTCCAAATTTAGTTTCATTGGACACGATTTGTGGCAAGTATTTAGCTTTTTGCTCATCAGAACCTGCTAGGTTAATTGCAATTGGTGCCATCACATAAGCACCCGCAAACGGAATAGGTCCTACTCCAGAACCCAAACCTTGTGCTACTGCAACAGCGGATAATAGGCCTGCTCCCAAACCACCATGTTCTTCAGGAACTAAAAGAGCATTAATACCTAAATTAATAAGTCCACTATAGATTTCTTTTGCTAATGCCTCATCTTCGCCGTTGGCAATTTTTCTGATTTCATCAACAGTTACATTGTCAGCTAAAAACTTTTTAACGTAATCTTGAAATTGTTCTTGTTCTTCTGATAATCCAAAAAACATTACGAAGCCTCCGTGATCTTGGGTTCTTTAGGCATTCCCAAACCGCGTTCGGAAATGATATTTTTTTGAATTTGATTTGTTCCACCACCAATAATCAGACCAAGGAAATACATATAAGTGAATTGGAAAGAACCGTCTTCTTTTAAATAAGGACTATCTTCGTATAAAGTACCAATTTCTCCGAGCACATCAATTGCGAGGCCTTCAAGTTCATGACGCAACTCAGTTCCGACTAATTTTTGAATCATGCCACCCAGTTTTACATTTTGTCCTGGATTAATTTTTGAGGAGAGCAACCTCAAGGAATGAGCTTGACTTGCCATGACTTTTCCTTGAACTTGCATCAAGCGATCACGATAAGAAGGAATGTCTATCAAGCGCCTACCATCAATGGTTTGTTCTTTCATCATGTTGATTAAAGTATTTAGTCTATTCATGGTGGCATTAGGATCGGCCAAGGAACCACGTTCGTGACCTAAAACTGAATTGGCAACTGACCAACCTTCACCGCGTTTGGCTACGATATTTTCTTCCGGGACGGTGACGTCATCAAAGAAAACTTCATTGAAGCCAGCCTTCAGTGTCATATCCACTAAAGGTCTAATTTCAATACCAGGAGTATCCATCGGAATTAAAATGAAACTGATACCGGAATGCTTAGGCGCTTGCGGCTCGGTTCTTACTAGACAAAACATCATTTGCGAGTATTGTGCGGTACTGGTCCAAATTTTTTGACCGTTGATTACCCAATTCCCATCAATCAGTTCACCTTTGGTTTGTAGACTTGCTAAGTCACTTCCGGCATTGGGTTCTGAATAACCCTGACACCAAATCATCTCACCATGCAAAGTAGGGCGGATGTATTTTTGTTTTTGTTCTTCGCTACCCCATTCAAGTAAGGTTGGTACCAACATATCAATACCTTGACCACCCATTCCTCCCGGCACTTTAGCTTTGGAAAATTCAGTCGCAATGATTCTACTTTTGATAATGTCGGTTTCGCCACCATATCCACCATATTCTTTAGGAATTGCTCTAGCGATGTAGCCTTTTTCAATTAAAATTTGTTGCCACTCAGAACGAGTAACCTCTTTTTTTGATTTTTTAGTCGCTGAAGAACCGCTCAAAGCATCTGACATATTGTTGTCGTTGCTCTCGCTCTTGAAAGAGACACCTTGATATTCCTTACAAAAGGCTTGTACCTCCTTGTGAAAATCTTCGTATTCTGCACCATAGTTTAAATCCATTTGTTTCTCCTTATTTTTGATGAATGGCGTTTAAATATTCTAAGGCTAAAAAACACAAACGCCAACCAGAGAGTAGGGGAAAAGTATTGTTGGCGCTTGGAATGCAAACTGGCTAAAATCAAAAAAATGACTCGTTTGTTTCTTATATTCATTACTTCTTTGTTGGTTGTTTTGATAGCGCGCTATGGAACTTACTCACCGCTGCCAGGTGAGGTTTTTGATGATTGCGAGTCTCCAGTTATTGAAAATAAACTCCTAGGTCTTTGGGAATTGAATCGTATTGATAATTATGAGGCTTTTCATGAGGGACTAGCTGAAAACTTAGGATTTTTAAGTTATTTGGAAGTGTTTGCCTATCCATTCGTTTTGGAGCGCAGTCAACTTTACCGTATTGAGCAGTGTGGTTCCAAACTAGCGCTTTCAGTAAATTATTTGAGAACTTGGCTCGTCGCAACAGCAGAAATTGAAGAACCAAATATTCAAGTTGAAATGAAAGATTTTGCAACGGAACTGAAAGAAACTCTTGAAGAAACTTTTGAAGAAGTCCTAACGGATGTCAAGGATGCGCTTGCCATTGAAGCAAAACCAAAGATAAATAAAAATTTAGAATTTTTACGAAAGTCTAATAATTTAGATCTTGTTGCAGAATTGAATTTCTCAGAGGATGCAATCACTCTCTATGGCACCCTCAATGGCAAGAACTACAAAGAAAAAATTTATTATGATGCCGGTGAGCTGGTAAGGGAAATTGCTTTTGTTGATTCTACTTTGGGTTCGACTGACTTTATTTATCGACGTTATCCGTAATCTCCCAAGGGTGAGTTTCTTGTAGGATACGTTCTATTACTTTATCCCTTTGCTCATTGGGTATATCGACTACAACAATATTTTTAGCTAATTTTTCAAAAGCTTCTTTTTCCGATAAATCGCCGTCGACTATTTGTTGAATTGCACCCATTGCTGCCCATTGCACATAATGGCGCGAAAGACGAAAGTCCATTAGATCCTCAATATCGGTATTTTTAATTTGTTTGGCTTTTACAGCATTCAGAAAGGTATTTTCCATGTTTGGCTGAGTTATTTCTTTAAAGACTTGAACAACCATTTGGATATCGTCTAGTAACCAGTTAATTGAAGGGGAATTAGACAACAAATTCAAAGCTCTTAGTAAGGCCAAATAAATGATATACACATAATCTTTTTCGTTTATCACATTGAGTTTGAAGTCTATCAACATGTCTTTTACGGTTTTGCTCAAAGCTTCAAATTGAATGTCTTCAATGCTATCAAAGTGGTTGTAAAAAGTTCCATAACCTACATCGGCTATTTTAATGAGTTTTTTGACACTCATTTTCGCTTTACCTTCAGAATTTAAGTAGGTAATTGCGGCATCAACTAACTTTGCTTTGGTTTTACTCATTTCTGACACAGTGTACAGAAAATATGACAGACATCACAGATTTTGCTTAAATAGCTACATATGAAGATAAAAATTAAATTTTTATCTCATCAAAGTACCAAAAACATCTTTATAAAACTTTTTGTCACCTTGGTGGGATTGTCTGCGGGACTCTTAGCCTATACCCAAGAGGAGATAGGTGTAGCTGCTGCAGTAAACACTACGACAACTGATAACTTTTACGATCCTTCGGGGATGTTCGCTGAACGTCGTCTGGTTGATGAGGGTTATAAGATCATCCAAAACCGAACCATTGAAACCGATGAGAAAGGTAAGGCGCAAATGATTCTTATCGATGGAACTGCATTTACCATAGGTCCAAATTCCAAAGTTATTTTGGATAAATTTGTTTACAACCCTGAAACCAACGATGGTTTTCTAGAAATGCAAGCAACTGGCCTTTTAAGATTAGTCGGAGGAAAGGTCACCAAGAAAAATGCTGCAACCATTAATACCAGCGTTGCCACAGTTGGTATTCGAGGCGGTATTGTTATTGTTGATTCCGATGCTGAAACAACCTCAGCTGCTTTTGTCTATGGCCAGGAAATGGAAGTCATTCCATTAAACAACCAAGACGGGAGAACTCTTTTAACCGAAGATGGTTTTGTTGTTGAAGTAAATGACCCCTATGACGATATTGATACTCCTGAACTTTTAACTGCTGAAGCTTTAGCTAGTTATTCGGCAAGTCTTGAAGGAAGTGAGGAAGAAGAAGAGGAATCAGAAAGCGAATCGGAAGACGAATCTGAAGAAGAGGAAGAAGAATCAGAAGAAGAGTCAGAAGAATCAGAAGAAGAGCCAGAAGAATCAGAAGAAGAATCAGAAGAAGAGTCAGAAGAGTCAGAAGAATCAGAAGAAGAGTCAGAAGAGTCAGAAGAAGAATCTACAGAAGAAGAATCTACAGAAGAAGAATCTACAGAAGAAGAATCTACAGAAGAAGAATCTGCAGAAGAACAAAGTGAAGATTCTGGAGATGGCGAGTCAAGCGATGGTGATTCTGAAAGCGAATCATCAGATGAACAAGCACCCGCTGAAGATTCAGGATCTGATGATAGCGCTCAAGAGGATACTCCAGATTCTGAAAAATCAGAAGATGGTCCTGCTTTAGAAAAGGAAGAAGGTGAAACCGAACAACCTAGAAGTTCAGACACAACTTCAAGCGATGAAAGCACTACGCCGATCGAAACTGAGGATGATAAACCTGCAGCTGATTCAGAAACACCTGATGTTGATAGACAAGAAGGTAGTGGTGAAGTTGATTTAAATAATGAGTTTAGTGAAGTATCGGAAAAAGAAGAGCCGGAAATTGTAATCGATGAAGACTCTCTTTTAACAGATTCAGGTATTTCAGATAATAGTTCCAATGTAGCTCCTGACCAACTGACTACTTCTGATGATATTGGAGGTGAATTGGGAGCTAGCGATTTATTTGAAGTTGAACAAGAAGAAGAGGAGCCGGCAGAAGAGACTGCCGATGAGGTTCAAGACACCACTTCAGAAACTGTGCAACAAGAAGCTATTGAAGAAAAAATGTCAGCTAACGTATCTGTCCGAGCGGATTCATTTATTGAAAGTTCTCCAAAAAATACTTTAGTAGCTACTACTGCAGTTGAAGGACAAGGCATGACTTATGCTTTGGAAGATGACTTTGGAGTGTTTAAGGTAAATCGCCGAGGAAAAATCAAAACCAAAGATTTCTTAGACTTTGAAACCAATGAAAAATATGATTTGGTGCTCTTGGTCACTAATAAGAGGGGTGAAACCATAAGAGTTCCTTTCACGATCAATATAGCCGATGTTTCTGAATTGTCTGCTACATCGTCGGTTAGAGCAACAAATTATCATGAAGGAACAACTTCTGTTAATACGATTGTTGCAGACATTAATCCTGTCTCAGATGAGACGCCAAGTTATGAAATCACTGGTGAAGGTAAAGAGTATTTCCGAATCAACAAAAATGGAAAAATTAAACTGGACAAAGCTTTTGATTCCACTGACCGTAAAGTATTCAATTTAGTGGTAAAAGTTACTGCTGGAACAGAAACCGTTGATGTACCTTTAAAAATTGACGTTCTAGAAAATATTGCACCTGATTTTACTACCGCCTGTCAAAGTTCTTGTTCTTTAGCTGAATCAGCAGCTACCGGAACAGTTGTGATAAATTCCTCCAGAACCGATACCGATATAGATGATCTGACTTATTCCTTGGAAAACAATTTCGGTAACAAATTTGCCATCAACCAAGACACCGGACAGGTAACTTTAAATAGCGCTTTGGATTATGAGTCTACCAATTCATATACTCTAAATGTCATCGCTACCGATTCAAAAGGAATCACCAAGAACCGAAGTTCAACCTTTAATGTCACAGATGTAGCAGTGGGCTATAGCGGTACTTTGGCATCAGCCAGTAAGGCAGAAAACATCGCCACTGGCACAGTGATTTTGAATTCTTCTCTAAGCGGAAGTTTTAGCAATCCAACTTATTCGCTATCAGGCGGTAATAATAAATTCGCTATAAATTCATCTACAGGACAGGTGACATTAGCTAATGCTTTAGATTATGAAACGGCAACTTCTCATAGCTTTACGGTTACCGCTCAAGCAGGAGGCGAAACACAAAGTCAGAACTTTACTTTAAACGTATCTGATATCAACTTGGGTTTCAGCGGGAGCCTTGCTTCTGCTAGTAAAGCCGAAAACGTTGCTACCGGAACAGTAATTTTAAATTCTACGGTATCAAATTTTTCCAATCCAACTTATTCGCTATCAGGCGGTAATAATAAATTCGCTATAAATTCATCTACAGGACAGGTGACATTAGCTAATGCTTTAGATTATGAAACGGCAACTTCTCATACTTTTACCGTGACTGCTGCAGCTGGAGGCGAAACACAAAGTCAGAACTTTACTTTAAACGTCGATAACATTACTTATACTGTTTCAGCTCCAGCTTCAACTACCAGCAGTTTTGTGAAAAAAGGGGAATTTTATAGAACCGGCTCCGCCAATTTCACTTATTTGATAGATGAAGATATTACGAGCAAAGGAGCTTCAGATAGGGTTATTGGTGATTTTTCAACTGGCGTTGCGGGTACAACCTATAGTTTAGGCGGAACAAATCAAACTTATTTCAGTATAGATTCTTCAGGTATTTTGAGGATTGACGATTGTATGATGTGTGAAGCCACCATCAGAGTTAATGAAGAAGCAACCGGATCTAATCCGACCGTACCTGCACAAAATTTCATTTTAGATTTGGAAGTCATAGCCTCTATTCCAGGTGAAGGCAACGTAAGTAGCGGGAACTTTACATTAAAAGGTAAGAATGTTGAGGCCAACGAAAATCTGGTGATGAAATTTGCCAGTGGTTACAGCAGTAAGACTCACAATTTTCAGGGAGCTAATCCGTTTACTGCAATAGCTACTCGTAATTCCAGTGGAACTGGTGGCTTAAACAACGCAGTAGTCACTGAATCGGTTTTAACGGTAGCCGATCGAGTTAGCAGTCCGCATATAGCCTCAGCCAACGATGAGTTTTATACGCGCTATGGTCAAAATGGTGGTAAATCTTATTATCGAACTAGCACAAGATCTAACGGCGATAACGAACACGGTACCGAAATTTTGGATTTTGAATATTGGTTCCCAATTGATTCCAATGCCCACTCTGGAAACGTCACTGCTCGACAGTATGCTCCTATGTCCGATTTAGCTGCTGCTTGGGATGACCGAAGACCCACTAGAGAAGAGGCTAAATATGCTTGCTTGGACTCCGGACAAGGTTGTGGTGGTGGGACCACCGAAGTCGACATAAATGGAAATTGGACTTCTACCACAGAAGGTTCCAATTTTTCTGGTTATACAGTCACACAAAGAAATTTTAGCCGATCTGTGGATAATCTTTTGAATGCCAACGCGAATGGTTCGTCCACAGGAAACGGAACAGGAACCAATACTCTTTTGGGTGAGTACAATCAAGGCTTTGGTGGGACTAACAATAATTACGTTTCAGAATTTGAAATCGTGGCTCTACCTGAAACTTTTAAGTATTTTGGCCAATCTTTTTCTCACATTTATGTAAATGAAAATGGATTTTTAACTTTCGGTAATGGTGGCGCTAATTCTAATAAACCATGGCACCAAGTAAATCTTTCGCAAGCGCCAGCTGCGCATAACGGTGGTGGTAGGCCTTTGATGTATTTGCATGAGTCGGGTTCCTATACCGCTATTAACGGCAACGGCAATACTTTTCCCGATGGCTATCAACTACCTGACGTTTATGGAAAACCTGGAACAACCCATGCAGATAATCTGGATAACACGATCTTTGCTCTCTGGAATGACTACTATACAGATAGTGTCAACAATAATTGGTCAATACGTCAATTATGGAATAGTACGACAAAAATCCTTACCATTGGTTGGTACAACATCAGAAGTTATAGCCAGTCGAATAATAATGCGGAAGCCAACTTCGAAGTCCAGTTAGATTTCAATGACGACTCTTTCCGAATCGTTCATGGAGATTTTGGAAATAGTTTCCCGCATCAATCAGCAAATAATGCATTTGTTGGTATTTCTAAAGACGTCTCTTGTGCAACAAATGGTGAAGACATTTCCATGTGTGAGGGAAAAGATTACATCCAGCTTTATTTTCACGATAACCATTTTGGCAAATATGAAAGCCCATCGCCTCAATATGATACTTTTCAAAATCCGGATGGAAATAATACGCCCAGTAGCATCGACCATATGTGGAACTCCTATTTTACCAATTCTCAAACTGTTAATGGGACAAAATATTGTTATTCCACTGACTTAAACTTAAGTTCAACCTCTTGTGCCAGCTCTTATAATCAAAATCAAGCCAAGGCTGGTACTCATTTTAGTTTTGTTCCTCAAGGTACGGGCGGAGTAAAAAATGTTCTTCTGCCTTCGGACATTAAACAATCTTATCGTTCCGGTCGGATGGCAGAATTCATGTGGATGCATTTGGATAAAGATCCAACCACTTTGGTTTACACGCCGCCAGCAAACAATGCAACCGGTTTTGATGCTGCAGGACCCAATTCTCGAGACGGCGTAACCGGTGGCTCGCTGAGTGCAGGAAGTGCAATCACGCATACCACGGCACTTGATGAGATTGTCATTGCAGGGGAGGTTTACGCCAACAGAAAGCTAGAAAGTTTCTTAGGCAATGCCAAGAAGGTAGTTGCCTACGCACCCATTCCTTTGTTGCACACCAACAAATACGAATTGCCACAACTTACAACAAATCACAGCTATGGTCCTTGGTACGATGATCGATACAAACGTGTCCACACCATTATGCCGCCCTTTATTTCCACCGATTATATGGAAAGCAAAGACAACGGTACGGATGCCAATTTTGATTTCCACCAATTGAACGATAACAGTTATTTCAAAGGCAACATCCACGGTATTGTCTACAATACCATTGGTTCCACTTTTAATAATCAGATTTGTTGCCACAATTGGCAAAACGAAAGTCGCCTTGACAGCATGTACGGTTATGCGGCTAAGGTATTGGATCACAATACGCATGTTTCCTCAGAACGTTTTGGCGATTTAGCCAATAATGCTGATTTCGTGCCTATAGGACAGTCGCTTTGGTATCAAGTTTTCAACCCAACGGGTAGAGGCGTGGGACTTTTTGCTCAGCTCAATTGGAGTTGTGGGCAAGGCGGTGATAACCCCAATGCTTGTCACCATGGCATGCATGGCACAGAAACAACGGTTGCTCCGCACCATTCTCAACAAAGTTTGTTTTCCGTCTTGATTGTAGACTCCGGTGACAAATCGAATTTTGCCAAGACTAATAACCCAGCAGGTTATTCGGCAGCATCCACTGGAACAGTCGTTGATGGTTCGCATTATTGGAGTTACAAACGTCGAGACGGAAGGACTGCGACAACCGATGGCGAATATGCGGGTGCAGAAAAAGCACCACAAATTGCTTTTGGTATCAACCCAATTGCTTGTGTTTCTGGACCTGATAACGGGTGTTTCTTTGGTGACAATCAAGGTGCGAATTCCAGTACGATTGGTGCGCCCTCAACTGCAATCATTACCACCAGTGATCCTTGCAGCAGCACTTCAGCGCATAACTATACTAGGTGTTATCAGCCAAATTCATCCAACATGGAATTGGGTGTAATGTACTCCATGGAAGCCAATAGCTCTGCAACCTTAGCGGATCAAAAATACAAAACTGAAACCTTTTATCAAGGTATAGCTCAGCAAAAACAATACGACGGTACTAACTATGTGGATGCCATAAATCTAAACGGTTCCAACAGTTGGCGAACTGGAAACAATTCCACAGCGAATACTTGGACTGGAAGATTCTCAGGACATTGGCTGACCGATGTTGCATCAAACCAAAAAAGCATGCCACAGTACTTTCGATCAGGTTTAACGGCTTCTTTTGATGAAACCAACGACCGAGTCAAAGTTACTGCCACCAATATCTACATTCATGCCGATCCAGATTGGAATGAGAATACTAATGTAGGGGAAAACACTTGGTACCATTCAGAAACAGGCTGTAGTTTCGGCAATGTATCTTGGAGTGCTGGCAGTTGTGTTGCTGTACTTCCCACGAACAATGGCGCAATTGGAAATTCTGGATTCACTTTGCAATTCGGTGACGATGATAATCAAAAAGATTCGGCAAATTTTGCTAACTCTGCTTACATCAATAAAAAAGTTTTCGGTGCCATGCTTAAAAATGAATCAAAAAATCTTAAGTGTGGTGCGCTTTGCTCTGTGAATCTTTTAGCAACAGCAAACGTTGATAATGCCGGGGCACTGGTTACTTGGGATACCATCGACGAGAAAGATAAAGACTGGATGAGTCCTTGTAATAACAACTACAGCCATAATTGTGCTGACCCTGAACCTTCTTTGGAATACATGACTTGGGGGGTTTGGGGCTTTGCTACTAATGACGGTCTTGAATACATGGCTGGCGAACAACCCAGTGCCGTGCACATGGGTACTTGGTATGCCGGTGATTTATTGGATGCCAGCGATTGGCCAGTCAGTAGAACTGCAACTCTTGCCGGAATGGCAATGTTTAACATGTGGAAAAGCCAAACCGTAAGTGGCGTTACGACCAATTACGCTTGGACCGAAGGCTCCAGAGCAGATGGTTCTGTTGTCTTTGATGGTTCGGGAAATTATGGCGTAACCATTAATGTTCACGATCTCGGCCAAACCACTTGTGGTGCTGGCGGTGCTAGCGGATACCCTTGTAGTTCAGGTGCTGGTAGTTCCGCAAGTTCTTTCGATAACGGACAAAGGATGGGTACTATTACTTGGACGGCAACCAACACTAGTGGAAATCCCAACTTCAGTGGAGGAGATAGTACTGCTAGTGTTAGCAATGGGGTGAGTACTTGGAAATACATGCAAGGCAGTCTTTACGGTACTTCTTCGCACGTCGAAGCAGGCGCAGAGCTAATTTATTCCAAACAGGACGCGAACAATTATATTCAAGCGATTGGTACAGTCATTTTATCGGAGTAATTATTGAATAGGGAGAAACAGAATTTGAATTGAGCATGAGAACGGAGATCAATAACCTTTCTTTTGGAACCTTCTTTGGTTCTTTGTTGTCTTTTTGGTACTTTGACAGCAGAAAGGCTATTCATCACCCGATCTTGCTCGGCTGGGCTCGGTGGCTTCCACCGGGTTCAGTCCAAGTCATTGATTTTATTTGGAAAAAGCTGAGCAAAAAGATTGAAAAATGGGCATATTTTGCTAATTTTCACCTTGGCTTTTTGCTAAAACCTCAAAAAATTCGGTTTTTTTGGGGTTTTTGGCGTTGGTTATTAGAATGTATATGAGACAAAAACATATGAATCTTTTGAAAACTGCACTGATTGCAGTGAGTTTCATCGTCTATCCGTTGTCTTATGCACAAGATGAAATTGGGGTGGCAGCAGCAGTAAACACCAAAACTATTGATATGGTGGCTTATCCCGGAGGCAGTATTGAAAACCGTAATATTGATCCTGGTTACAAGATCATCTCGAATAGAACTATCCAAACAAATAAAAGTGGAAAAGCCCAAATGCTCCTAGTTGATGGAACTGCCTTTACTATTGGGCCAAATTCAACGGTAACTTTGGACAAATTTATCTACGATCCAGCAACAGCATCTGGAAGCTTGGAAGTTTCCGCTAAAGGTTTAGTCAGACTGGTTGGAGGAAAAGTAACCAAAAAAAGACCTGCAATTATTAAAACAAGCACAGCTACTGTTGGAATCAGGGGAGGAATTGCAATCGTTGAGGCAAGTCCGGAAGAAACCAAAGCATCATTTGTTTATGGAGTAGAAATGGAGGTTGCTCCATTAGAAAATCCTGATAACAGTCTGGTTTTAACTCAAGTTGGATTAAGTGTAGAAGTTGAAGCTGGTTCCGATGAAGTTGAAGATCCTGAAGTTTTAACTTCAGAGGAATTAGATGATTACTCTGATGATTTTGAAGGAAACGAAGAGCCTGAAGATGAATCAGATTCTGAAGAATCAGAAAACGACTCATCAGAGTCTGATGATGAATCTGAGACAAGTAATGATAGTGAGGACTCAGAAGAGGAGTCTGAAGAAAGTGAAGAATCGGAGGAGGATTCTGAAGAAACCGAAGAAACCGAAGAAAATGAAGAATCGGAAGAGGATTCTGAAGAAACCGAAGAAACCGAAGAAAATGAAGAATCGGAAGAAGATTCTGAAGAAACCGAAGAAACCGAAGAAAATGAAGAATCGGAAGAAGAGTCTCAAGAAACTGAAGAAGCGGAAGAAACCGAAGAAATTGAAGAATCGGAAGAGGATTCTGAAGAAACCGAAGAATCTGAAGAATTAGAAGATACTGAAGAAACTGAAAATGAGGAAGTAGAAGAGGAAACTGAAAGCGAAAATGTGGATGATTCCGAAGAGACAAATGATTCATCGACTGAAGAAGACACATCCGAGACTGATGAAACTGATTCAAACCAATCATCAGATTCAGAAACTCAGGATGACGAAAATTCTTCAGATGCTTCAAATGATTCTCAAGAAGAAACTACACCCCAAGAATCTGCCGATACGGAAGACGAGCCATCAGACAATAATACTGCTGCAGAGACAACAAGTTCAGATGAAGATCCAACATCTAACGATAGTAGTGAAAAATCTGTTATTGATACAGATGATGATTCTCAAGAACAATCTTCTAACAACGTTGAATCAAATGATGGCGTAGCAAATGAAACCACATCATCGGATACATCAGGAAATACTTCTGATAGTGACTCTGCAAACGATCAATTCTCAGAAGGTTCAGAAAGTGAGGTTGAAACTCAACCAACTTCAAATAAAAATCAATCAACTCCAGATGTTCAGCGTCCAACAGCAACAAGTACGTCATCAAGCGATGAAGCTAGTCCTCCTATTCAACCGAATCAAGGTAGAGAAATTAAAGATACTCCATTAACTAGACCAGCTGAAGAGCCTACAACTTCACCTAGTCAAGTGACAACAAGCACCTCTTCAGATCCTGTAACTGTGACACAGCCTGTAACTGCGACTTCTTCCTCGGATTCGGTTCCATTGGTACAACCCTCGACATCAACATCATCATCTGATTCAGTACCTTTGGTTCAACCGCCAACAACCACGTCTTCTTCAGATTCTGTTCCGCTTATTCAACCAGCTGTAGCTACATCATCTACAGAAACAATAACGCTCGAACCTTTAACTCAAGAGACTGACCCTGTGATTCCTGAAATAGACGAAAGCTTATTGGATAATTTTGATATATCAAAAAATACTTCAGATACAGGTATTGATGATTTGACTACAGCCTATGATCAAGGAGGGGAGTTATTTTTTGATGATACGCAAATTGAAACTCAAGAAGAAGAATTCATAGAGGAAGCAACTGAAGCAAATGAGGAAGTGCAAATAGAAGAGGTACAGCAAGAACAAAAAGTTGAAGTAGTAATCGAAGCTCAACTTTCTGCGAGTACTTCTTTCATCAAAAATGACATTGAAGAAGATTTGTCAATAGGATCATCTTTAGGAAAAATTGACGTTAACTATACCGGTTCGGAAGAGCTGAGATTTGTTTTGGGAGGAAACGGTAGCGAAAATTTTGAAATTGACAATCAAGGAAATATTATCTTAAAAAATAATTTAGATTATGAAGCTAGACAATCTTATGACTTATTGGTTTTTACCTTCCTTGGAGATAAATCAATTACTAACGATCTCAAATTTAAAGTTGTTGATATTGATGAAGAACCAGTTGTAGATTTAAATTTATTAGTAAACTCTCTGGCAGAAAATACCGCAACAAGCTTTAAAATAGCTGATATCCAGATAGACGATCCAGAAAAAAATGGTATATCAACATCCATATCCGGTGTAGATAGCGCTAAAGTTTCCATTTCAAATTCCGGAGAAATAACACTAAAAGAATCTTTGGATTTTGAAACCAAAGAAAACTTAGAGTTTGTTGTTTCGGTATTTGATGGCAAAAATACCGTGGAAAAACCAATATCTATTCAAATTAGCAATATCAATGACTTAACAGCGAGCGTTAACTTATCAAGCAATCAATTACACGAAGGTGCAGACATTGATTCAACAGTCGCTAATATCAATGTTGTCGGCGACTCTACTCTCAAATACTCTATTTTAGGAACAGATAGTTCAGATTTTTCTGTGAGTTCGGATGGAAAAATTAAATTAGCAAAGACTTTAAGTTACAGCTCAAAAAATATTTACGATCTTAAACTCAAGGTAGAAGGCAGGAATGATAGCGTCGAGGTACCTTTTACGGTAATTATTAAGGAAAATGAAGCCCCAGTAATTTCTCCTAATTGCTTAAATGGATGTAGCTTTGATGAATTAACTTCTATAGGAACAACGTTAGTAGAATCTTCCAGACAAGATAATGATGGCGATAGCATCTCTTATGGTCTAGTAAATGATTTTGGAGGAAAATTTTCAATTGATCAAAACACTGGAAAGGTTTCTTTATCCAATAAATTGGATTTTGAATCACAGAATTCATATACCCTTCAGGTTAGAGCTACAGATTCCAAGAATCTCACTGATACAAAATCAGTTTCGTTGTCAGTAGGTAATATTAACATTGCTCCTTCAGCTTCCTTTAACACAGACTCTGTCGCTGTGTCTAAAGTAAACAACATAATTCTTATCGAAGAGGATATTGATGAGATAAATGATAGTAATCAAAAAATTCTTCAAGCCAGTTCAAATTTTACTGATTCATCTTCAACTTTTTCTTTATCTGGACCCGATGCAAGTAAATTTGAAATCAATAATCTTGGCGAAGTAAGAGCAAAAGATCTCTCAAATGCAAGTTCATCGGGAGGTATCGACGTTGAAGTCCAAAGAGCTTATAACATTACTGTTACCGAGTCTCGTCCAGATGAACCTGATGGAACTCAAAACATAACTATGTTTTCTCAGAATGTAGAAGATGATGCGGCATCTGTAGCTCGATATTCAGGAGCTTTTAATAGCGACAGTAGAGTTAGATTTAAAGCTTCTGCTGATAGGGGCGTTATAGGAACTCAGGATAATAAAGCTTTTCGAGAGACCATTTTAAGTAAAGATGATTTAGCTCGAAACAACGGCGTTACATCTGTTTCTTCCAAGGGGCACATGCGAGTCAACAGTGGCAAAATAGAAGTTTTCTCAAGCACCATAGAAAATGGCAATAGTGAAAATGATGTGACCTCTTCGGATTGGAAATATGAGTTTCCCATTGATACCGATAGCTCAGAAGAAAGTATAAACACTTATGCTCCAAATCATGACAAATTTAATGAAACAGCTTCTTTCTCTCCAATTGATAATGATCCAACTCAGAATATTATTGAGCGAGTAAACCAAGGAAATTACTACGAGGCAGGAGAGGGTATTCAAACTGTTCTTACACATAAACTAAATGTTTCTGGTAGCGGAAAAGTTACAAACTTACAATTGCCACAGAACTTTACTTATTACGGTGATACATTTACTCACATCAATGTCTCTGAAAATGGCTATATAAAATTCTCTACAAATAGTTCTGTGGCCGATGATGTATCCGGTTGGCAACACGGAGTACCATTGATGTATCTTTTTGATGCAGCTGACTACGATACAGCTAATGGGTGGCCAGATAGTTATCAAGTCCCAACACAGTATCGAGGATCAAATTTAAGCAATACTTTATTTCCAATTTGGTCATACTTTCGAGCAGAAGCCAATGAAAAAACCGATATAAGAACTTTATGGAACCCTACAACTAAAAATTATGTAATAGGATTTTATAATTTAAGCTCCACAGATCATGAGGATAACAAAGTAAATGTGGAAGTTGTTTTAAACACAGTTTCAGGTGAAATTAAATTTATATACGGAGACTTTGGCTCAAATTTTCAAAAATTTGATAGTGGAAGTAATACCCTGATAGGGATTTCAGGAGATTTATCTCAGTCAGAATACACACAAATATATTATTGCGATCAAAACGAGGATTGTTCAAATTTTGGTGAAAATGACGCAACTAGTACATTTGCGGACCACGCATCCAGAACTACCGATAGAGGTGTGATTAATAGTCTTTACAATTCATCTCTTTTTACAAATCATGGAGCAAAAAAAATAACCGACTTTTCAACATTAGTCTTTTCTCCTAATGGAGGGTCTGCATATAACTTTTCATATAATGATGTCACTTCAAATTCATTTTTAAATGCAACAGATGACGGAAGTCTTTCTGGACCAACATTTACCAATTCTGAAATTACCTCTTCTGGTAGACAGGGGAATAATTTCAATTTTTTATGGATGAATTTAGATAAATCAGCGGTAAATATTTCCTATAGAGCCGCATCAGAATCAAATCCAGGAGGCTACAATAATAACTCTCCTAATTACAAGGACGGATCTTTTGGAACTGCTGACTATGCAAATGCGAGCTATAATTTGCTCGAAGACCAAATAACTATTGCTGGAATCCCATATTCAACCTCTGACTTTGAAAAACTCATAACCCAGTATGGTTCAAACTCAAAACGAGTTGTTGCTTTTGCACCAATACCTATTGAATACACATCTAAAAGGAAAAATCCTAATTTAGAAAGTCTTAGTTATACAAATGATAAAGAGCATTTGAAATATTTCTTACCTCAATTTTTCTCTACGGATTATTTAGACCCCCAATTTGATGGAAGTGACAAACTATTCGATTTTGATGTTCTGCAAGAAAATGATTATTGTCAGATTCCTAGTTCTCTCAATTGTACTTATGCAGTTAATGATTTAAAAAATAGAGATTTGCAAAGACCTAGCTCCAGCGTAAATGCTTCTTCAGCTTATAATGATAATTACAGCTGGGTTTCTATCGCTTTATCTGGCCAAGGCACTAATGAATTTATAAAAACTAATAGATTTTCTGGTTCAAATAATTATGTGCCCGAAGGTCAGTCTCTTTGGTATCAAGTATTTAAACCAACAGGAAAAGGCGTTGGTTTATTTGTCCAATTAAATTTTAATTGTGAGAGCGGAGGTCCTTGTAGTTCTGCTAAACCTTCTTATTCAACTCAAAGTAGTTATTTATCTATTTTACTTAGCGATACAGACTCACGCTCCAATATGCCGGGATACTATATAGGAGATACCGGTTTGGCTATCTCTGGCTCACAATATTTCTCTTATCAAAGGAAGTCTTCAAGAAACATAACCAATGATGGAGAGCTTGCAGTTAAATTTGATACTCCTCAAATTGCTTTTGGCATCACTCCCATTAGTTGTGCCTCTACTGCAGATTATGGATGTTTTTGGGGGGAGAATACCAGCTCAAGTAATTGGATAAGTCCCACAGGTGCAATGATAACTTCATCGGATCCTTATAGAGGAAGAAATGATAATGATTTAAGTGGAAACATGACATTGGGAGTGATGCATGCAATGTCAGAAAATAATTCTCAGCAACCTAATGCTAAAAACTATCAAGTTGGTACGTTCAATCAAGCAGTGGTAAAACAAAATCAAATTGATACTTCTGGAGCAGTCGTAGATAGCATTTCTTTAGATAATGGCTCCAATAGCTGGAGAGGATCTGTTGTTTCTTCATCAGATTCATGGAATGGATTTCTAAATGGCTTTCTTAATATTGATGATGGATACACACAATCAATAGAAGGAGAGCTGCAAATTAGTTTTGATGGTTCTAATGATAGACTTAAGGCAGTTTCCAATGATATTCAATTTTACAAGCTACCTTTTTTAGGTTCATCTGGACAACAAAATACATGGTTTAGGACAGGTGCAAATTCCACTCTTTTACCAACCTCGTATGGAACTCAATCTGCACAAAATTTAGCTCCAAAATCAAAAGGGCATTTTGTTTTACAATTTGGAGACGATGAAATAAATAATAGCAATAATGATTTTGCTCGTTCTGCTTACATAAATAAAAAAGTATTTGCAGCATCACTAAAAGATGACAATAAAGTCATTCGTTTTGGAGAATCAAATTTACAAGACAATGTTATTTCACAAACCACTTCAGATAAAGCGGGTGCACTTGTAAGCTGGGAAACTCTAGACAATCCTGATAAAGACTATATAAGCACTGGGACTAATATTCCCGAACTCGATTATATGAGTTGGGGATTTTGGGCAATGGCTACCAATGATATTGCAGATAACTTATACAATGGAAATTTCTCTGGGGCTGGAGAACAAACAGCTGCTGTTCATTTGGGTACTTGGTTAGCTGGAGACTTACTAGATCCAACTGACATGCCGGTTAATTATCAGGCAACAATGGTTGGTGCTGCTATATTCAATGTTTTCACCAGATTAAATGATAGTTCATATAGCTATACAACGTCTGGAAAGGCAGAGGCTACTTTAGATTTTTCTAGTACCGGTTCTTGGAACGGAACTATGGTAATTAGTGAGGCAGATAAATTTGGACCAGATGCATATAAAAATTGGTCAGCCTCTTTTAATTTAGGAAATAATTCTTCCAATAAATTCAATAAAGCTTTCACATGTGACTCCACTGGAGGAAGTTCGGTTTGCTCTGCATTAAGAGGAGCACTCTATGGTACCAAGTCAAATTTAGAAATGGGAACACAATTCATCTATTCCAAAGAATCTCAAGATTCAATTTATATGGCGGAAGGAATATCTGTGCTTTCTGATTAAATTAAGGTTGAAAAAATAAGCGTTATCTATATTATTTCTGCTTCATGAATAGATTCATAGATTTTTTCTTATCTATTAGGGATAGTAAGTTTTTTACCGGTCTTGTGATTGCAGTAATTGTTGCTTCAGCAATCTATGCCGGAGCAAGCTCTTATAATATTCCTGCTGAATATATTCTAATATTGGATTACTTTGATTACGCTATAACGGTCTTCTTCTTAATAGAAATTCTGATACGTATTTTTGCCGAAGTTAATCACCCAATTCGTTTTTTTAAAAATGGTTGGAATATTTTTGATTTAATTATTGTATTAGTAAGTCTAGTTCCTGTTGACGGAGCGGAAAGTGCTTTTGTTGCTCGTTTGCTGAGAATAGTTAGAGTACTTAGAATAATTACAGTCGTTCCTGCTTTTCGTCATATTGTTGAGTCCCTATTCAAATCAATGCCTCGTGTAGCTTTTATTGCTTTATTAATGTTCATCGTCATATATATTTGGGCTGCTATTGGTACCTTAATTTTCAGTGAAACCGATCCTGAGCACTGGCGTAATATTGGAATTGCAGCTCTGACACTAGCTCAGGTTGCAACATATGATGACTGGGCTGCCATAATGAGCAACGTCTTTGAAGTACACCCTTATTCTTGGATTTATTTTATAAGTTTCATTTTGGTTACCTCAGTAGTACTACTCAATATGGTTATAGGTATTATTGTGGATGTCATGAGTCGCGATGCCAGAGAAAATCTCTTTGATAATATCGATGCTAATGATCACATGGTGACTAAAGAAAACGAAGGTTTATGACCTTCATTACTTACAGCACTTTTAATTATCTCCTCATTGCTTGGCTTGCTGTTGGTTTAATCGCTTTCGTTTATTTGTTCTTTCAAACCGCGCCTTATGGAAAACATGTTTCCAAAGGTTGGGGACCAGAAATTTCAGCTAAAGCAGGTTGGATTATAGAAGAGTGCCCAGCTTTCTTCTTGATGTTAATCTTTTTCATCGTTGCTGGGGATTACACCAACCCCATACATGTTATTTTTACTTTTTTATATTGTGGTCATTATTTTAATCGAAGTTTTGTTTGGCCCATGCGCGCACAATCGACCGATAAAAAGATGCCTTTGATGGTGGTGTTCTCAGCCATTGGCTTTAATTTTGTAAATGTTTTTTTTCAAGGTACTTGGATATTCCTTTTGAGTGACTATAGTCACGGTTGGATTCAAACTATTCCTTTCTTTTTGGGCTTGTTTATATTTTTTATGGGTTTTTATATTAACGTTAGGTCAGATGAGATTATGATTAATTTGAGGAAAGAGAAGGGCGAAGGCTACCACATTCCTGAAGGTTTTTTATTCAATAAGGTCAGTAATCCAAATTATTTGGGAGAATTTATTGAATGGTTAGGTTGGGCTATCATGACTTGGAGTTGGGCAGGACTAGTATTTTTCTTATGGACTGTTTGCAATCTATTCCCACGTGCTATTTCCAACCATAAATGGTACCAAGCAAAATTTGAAGATTATCCCAAAGATAGAAAAGCAGTCATCCCTAATATCATTTAATTAATACGCTTTAAGTTTAGGTATAATTATTTGCTGAGGGACTGACAATGACTAGACTCATTAGATATTCGTTGGGATTAATGTTTGCTTTTTTTAGCATCATGTCGTTCTTTATGATTTTTATTCCAGATGCAATTTTAGTCTTTCCTGGATCTAATTGGACTAGTGAACAAATGGCTGAGTGGCGTTTGCGTACTATTTTACCCGCTTTTTATTTAACAATTTGCTATTTCATTTATCGTTATTTTTCTGGAAGAAACCCAACTTCAACTATTTGGCCAATTTTAATTGTTATTTTCTTTTTCATGATGACGCAAATCATCAGTCTATTTAATAATTATTTTAGTTGGGTGCAGCTGTTTTCTTTATTCTTAACAATTTTGGTATTTTTATTATTGCGAGAAGCTCATAATCGCCGTAAAAATGAGATTTTTAATAAAGCGCTATAATGAATAATGATCCTTTAAGAACCGGAAGTTGTTTGTGCAAACAAGTAACTTACTCTTTTCCTGCTGAAGACGTAGTTTCCGCTCATCATTGTCACTGTGAGGATTGTAAAAAATCTACAGGCTCAGGTAAGGCAACAATTATCTTGGTTCTTGATCAAGCCCTAAAAATTTCAGGAAAAATTAAATATTTTTCTGTGCTTGGCTCAGGCGGTAATAAAGTAAGTCGCGGATTTTGTGAGGCATGCGGCTCACCTTTAATCAGTAGCGTCGAAGGCTATGATGGTACTAAGTTTATTAAAGCAGGCAGTCTAGATGATTCTGCTTGGGTAAAAATAAATTCAAGTTTTTGGGGTGATACGGCTATGGACTGGTCCCCTTTAGATAATTCAATAGATAGTTTTAAACAAAATCCTGATTAGTCATGTATCAAAGAATAGATTTACTAATCAAATATTATTTAAGACTTGTTGCAGCCATTTGGGTTGGGTTTGTCCCATTTTTATATTTGATTACTTATCTATCGGGAGTGGAAAATATTTCCTTTATAGTTTTTCTTAATAGTGTTTTTGAATGGGTAATACTTTTGCCTTTTGGTTTTGATCAAAATATCCCTGAGGATTTTGTACCACTTATTAGATTTTTCTTTTGGTCTTTTTGGGTGCTGACTATCTCACGCTGGATTATAACTGGAAGACATTTTTACCAGTAAAATTTCTAATAATTCTCTCTATAGCAAGCCATTTATTAACTCCAAGACAATGTAGGTTAAGAAGCCAACAACCAAAGAACCAAAAAATAACATTAATGCAAAGAATACAATCTCCGTCCAGAGCCAGACAGTCTTCTTATCATTGAGTCTGATGTATATTTCCACAGCACCAAAGCAAATGGCAAATAGCGTTGCTAATAAAACTATAACAATTACCTGATCCATAGATGGATTATAATTGATTAATGGGTGGATATGATTTTATGGTGGTCCTTTGGATTATCTTTATTGTGGTTGGTTTATTACGTATTAAAGATGATTACAAAGATTATAAGAATACAACGGCAAAAATGACTATCTCTATGGGAACTAAATTGAGCATGTTTACCGGCGGAATCGCAATGACGCTATTTGGAATAGGAGGCTTGGTTTACTTGCTCAATAATCCTAGTCTATTTTCTTAATAACAAAATAATTCTCGTAGATGTATAATCATTGCTCGTTTTGAGATTTGCGGGCATGGTATAATGGCTATTACTTCAGCCTTCCAAGCTGACGATGCGGGTTCGATTCCCGCTGCCCGCTCCATAATTAATATTCTTTAAATAAATAACCGGAAGTTAAGTGTACAAAAGCCTTAGCGCCTGTATCTAGGGATTCATCGCTTACTTCAAAATATGGGGAATGATTAACCGCAGCTTTTGTCCAATCCTTTCCTTCTGCAGTGACTCCTAAAAAGAAAAAGAAACTAGGTACTTGTTGAGCATAATAAGAAAAATCTTCTGCTCCCGTAGAAAGATCAGTTCGAACTAAAAATTCGTCTGAATCTATAACTTTTTTTAGCACAGGTAATACGCGCTCAGTCAAGTCAGGGTCATTAATTGTAACCGGATAATTATTACCATTAGGAATAATTACTTCTACTGAAGCACCATTCATCATTGCTATGCTCTCTGCTAGGACAGTCATTTCCGAAATAATTTTATCTCTCATTTTAGGATCATAAGTTCTTACTGTACCTTCCATAACAACTTCATCAGGAATAATATTACTCCTGACACCACCATGAATACTTCCAACCGAGATAACTGCAGGTAATTTTCTAATATCTAATTTTCTAGAAACAATAGTGTTAAATGCATTGACTATCTGAGAACTTATCATAATAGGATCTACCCCAGACCATGGTGATGAACCGTGAGTTTGTTTACCTTTGATAATAATTTTCCAGGAATCTGCTGCAGCCATCGTGGGACCTTCTCGATAAGCAATGACCCCATCTGGAGCAGGATTAACATGCAATCCAAAAACTACATCAGGTTTATTTTTATCAAAAATACCTTCTTTCAGCATCAATTTTGCACCACCTTCTTCTCCAACAGGAGGCCCTTCTTCGGCAGGTTGAAAAATAAACATGATACTTCCCGCTATTCGGTTCCTATGTTTTGAAAAAAATTCCGCAACACCCATCAGAATTGCCATATGAGCATCGTGTCCACAGGCATGCATAACACCAACATCTAATCCATTAAAAATTGCTTTTTCTTTTGAGGCATAGGGTAAGCCTGTCTTTTCTACTACTGGCAAAGCATCCATATCAGCTCTCAAAGCGACCATGGGACCAGGTTTACTTCCCTTAAGAATTGCAATTAAACCAGTTTTTGCAATACCTGTTTTTACTTCTAAGCCAAGAGACTTCAAATGATTTTCAATATATTTAGCAGTCTTAAACTCTCTATTTGATAACTCAGGATATTGATGAAGATGATGTCGCCAAGTAGTAATTTTCTCTAAAAGAGCATCTGATTCGCGATCGAACGCGTTAATCAAATATTTAGATGAGGAAAAAGATTGAAAAGATAATAAAAGAGAAATTATTAAAAAAGTTAATTTTTTTTTCATTTGAATAATTGGTCCGCAACATAAGGATTAGTTAAACGTTCCTGTCCAAAAGTTGAAATAGGACCATGACCAGGAACAAAAGTGACATCATCTCCTAGAGGCCATAATTTATCTCTTATTGCATCAAGTAAAGCTTGCATGTTACCTCTGGGTAAGTCAGTTCTGCCAATTGAACCTTGAAATAAAACATCACCTACGATGGCCAATCTCGACTCAGGATGATGGAATATAACATGTCCTGGAGTGTGACCAGGACAATGATAAACATCTAATTTTTCACCATCAATATCAATTTGATCTCCCTCAACTAACCATCGATTTGGCACAAAGTTTTTTGCCGCATCCAAACCAAAGCGTTTCGCTTGTTCCTCTAGAGTGCTGACGAGAAATTCGTCTTCTTTATGAGGTCCTTCGATCTCAACTCCATATTTTTGAGCCAATTCTAAAGCTCCTCCTGCATGATCTAAATGACCATGGGTAATAAAAATTTTTGATAATGTTAGGTCTTGTTCTTGGATAAAATTTTCGATAGCGGGTAGATCGCCTCCAGGGTCATTAACAACTGCAATTTTTGAACCTTCTTTCCAAATGACGCTACAGTTTTGTTGTAAAGGTGTAACAGGAATGATCGCCGCTTTTAATGTAGCCATAGTAAAAAAAAACTGACATTATTATAACCTATGAATTTTCAAGTGTTAGATGGTGATAACTTAAAAATAAGAGCTGTAATTGAAGGCGAAGGACCCCTGGTTATCTTAGTTCACGGTTGGCCAGAAAGTTGGTACAGCTGGCGTCATCAAATAGAACCTCTTGCGAAAGCAGGTTTTAAAGTAGCTGCTATCGATGTCCGAGGCTATGGTGGCTCGGATAAACCTCACGAGATAGCAGCTTATTCTTTAAAAAACTTAGCTGCCGATATAGCTGGTGTAATTGATTCACTTGGTTACAAAGAAGCCTATCTTTTTGGTCACGATTGGGGAGGACCAATAGTCTGGACTACAGGATTACTATACCAAAACACCATCAAAGCAGTAGGCGCACTTTCTGTACCGTATACGCCAGTTGGTGAAAAATCTTTGATTCAATTGTTCAGAGAACTTTATAAAGATAAATTTTTCTATCAACTGTATATTCAAGAAGAAGGTATTGCCGAAGCTGAGTTTGAAGCAGATGTCCGTAAAGCTTTAGAAATTACTTATTTCAGTAGTGATGGCAGAGGCATGCAATTCATGATAGAAAATATTGGTAATCCTGAATATCAAAAGACTCCTGATTCGACAATGTTAGAAAAATCTCCTAGATTTGATAGTTTTCCTGAATGGCTTACTCAGGAAGATTTAAACTATTTCATCAATGAGTTTGAACATAGTGGCTTTCGTGGCCCTTTTAATAGGTATCGAGCTCAGGATATCGATTTTGAGGAATTACAAGAATTTAAAAATGTTTCTTACCCTTTACCTGCTTGTTTCATTACTGGTACTTTAGACCCGGTAAATTTCTTTGCAAGAGATGAGAGCGCTTCAGAGGAAGATATTCTCAGAGCTTTCACAAAGAATTATGATGATTTGAGGAAAGTAGAAATTTTGGATGGCATTGGTCACTGGACCCAACAAGAAAGTCCAGAAGCAGTAACCGCCCACATGATAGATTTTTTAAAAAATATTTAAACACAACGGAGAACGAATATGACATCAAAATTACAGGGCTATTCCACTATAGGAACCAACAATAAAGAAGCTGCTGAAGCTTTTTATGATGGCTTGTTATCACAAATTAATGCAGTAAAGTTTCCAGCCAACGACAGGATTACAATGTGGATGTCTGAAGACAGCAGTAAAGTGATATTAGCTATAGCTATACCTTATGATGGAAAAACCGCCTCACATGGTAACGGCACAATGAAAGCAATTCCTCTTGATTCGCACGAAGCAGTACACGAAATGTATGCCAAAGCAATTGAATTAGGCGCTACTGATGATGGAGAACCTGGTCCTAGGGCAGGGAATTTCTATGGAGCTTATGTCTATGATTTGGACGGTAACAAACTTTGTTTTTTTAACTTTTAATGCACTAAAATTTTATCGTTGTCTTAATTTTTTAAAAGCATAAAAAATAAGAACGATAAATAAAAAAACAGTTGCCAACTGATATTTAAAAGCTTGAATTAGTATCCAAAGAAAAATAAAAAAACTTGATATTACAGAGGGAGGATTATTTAACTCATAGTCTCCATCCATCCAAGGTGAACCCAATTCAACACCACCTTGTCGGTCGTCACCATGCAAATAGGCATGTGCAGGATTTATATTGCCCACTGCGTCTCTCTCAATATAAGAAGTGATTGTTTTTTTCATCGCATTGAATATTTCGGGTTCTTCTTCAGCCAAGTTATTTTTTTCGAAAGGGTCTTCAATGATATTGAATAGTTGATACGAAGCTGAAACAGGAACTAAAACAGGTTTTACGGAATAAAGTTTCCACTGATTATTGAATAAGGCTCGTTCATCGGAAATAATTCTAGCCCCAATAAATGCATTTTTTGGAGGGATAATTTTCCCGGTAAGTAAATTTGACCATTTATCTTCACCGTCAAATTTATCTGAATTAGAAGTTTTAATATTTGCAGCAGTTAATAAAGTTGGCAGTACGTCTTGGACAAAGAAAAACTGATCGGATTTCTCATTTTCGATGATGCCTTTCCACCAAATTACAGCAGGAACCCTAATTCCACCCTCTAATGCAGAAGATTTACTTCCACTTAAACCAGCGGTACTGCCTCTTGCATCTATTAAATTTGGTGCAATAACTTTTACAATAGGATTAATATCAAAAACTGGTCCGTTATCACTAAAAAAAAGAATAATGGTTTCTTCTAATAAACCTTCAGCTTCAATTGCATTGACAATTCTGCCTATTTCATTGTCCAAAGCATTGACATTGGCCGCGTATACCTGATCACTTTCTTCCTCTAGATAAGAAAATTTTTCAATATTTTCTGGAGGCGCTTGTATCGGTGTATGTGGAGCATTAAAAGCTACATATAAAAACAAAGGACGACTTCGATCTTTATTTTTAATAATATTTATGGCTTCGTTAGCAATTAACTCAGTCGAATAACCATCTTCTCTTAAAGTGCTTTCGTTTCTATGCCAATCCAATCGACCTGCTGCAGTATGATCAAAATATCCGATACCGCCGGTCATATGACCATAACTTGTTTCAAAACCTCTATTCGTTGGCCAAAATTCTTCTTTTGCTGTTCCTAAATGCCATTTCCCAGACAAGGCTGTTTGATAACCAGCTTCTTTGAAATATTGTGGCATGATTTTTAATTCAGGAGGCATACCCGTTTGTTCAGCTGCTGGATTCATGAACGGTCTCACTACCCCATGATTAAAGATGTGCAAGCCAGTTAACAAGGAAGCTCTGGTAGGGCTGCAAACAGGGTTAGAATAAAATCTGTTCAATTCCATTCCTTCCTTAGCCAGTCGATCGATGTTAGGGGTCGGAATATGACTCCCATGGTATGAAACGTCTCCCCATCCAAGATCGTCTGTAAGAATGATAACCACATTGGGTTTGTCTGTAGCCATCAAATTCATAGAAAAAAAGATAAAAAACAGAAGATAGTACATATTCTTTCTCCCCATAACTCAGAATAATTTATTTTAGAGCTTGTTCAATATCCTCAATCAAATCATCTAAAGATTCTAAGCCAACGGATAACCTCACAAGCCCATCAGAAATCCCAATCTTTTCTCTGCGGTCTTTGGGTAATGAAGCATGGGTCATTAAAGCGGGATGTTCGATTAAACTTTCTACTCCACCTAGACTTTCGGCAAGAGCAAAAATTTTTGTTTGCTCAAGAAAACTTTTTGATTTTTCCAAACCACCTTTGATATTCATTGAAATTATGCCGCCAAAACCATTCATTTGTTTTGATGCCAGATCATGCTGCGGATGATTTGTGAGTCCGGGATAAATAACTTCAGCAATTTCTTTATGACTTTCGAAATGTTTGGCAATGGTCAAAGCATTTTCACAATGTCGTTCCATCCTTACGGCAAGAGTTTTTAAACTTCTGAGAATTAAGTAGCTATCAAAAGCACCGGTAATAGGACCCAAGGAATTAACAATATTTGCCATTCTTGAAACTAACGCATTATCTTTTTTACCAATGACTAAAGCACCTGCTATCAAGTCAGAGTGACCTCCTAAATATTTCGTTGCAGAATGCAAAACAATATCGATGCCATAATTCAAAGGCTGTTGCACATAGGGCGAAGCAAACGTATTGTCACACACGCTCAAAATATTCTCCGCTTTGGCAAAGTCAGCAATTGCCGATAGATCAACGACTCGAAGTAAAGGATTAGTTGGTGTTTCAACAAATATCATTTTTGTTTTATCCGTTTTTGCTTCAAGGACGTTTTGCATGTCAGTCATATCGACATAAGTCACCTCGATACCTTGTGAGATCGTTTTGATTTCATTAAAAAGACGAACTGTGCCACCGTAAAGATCATTCATAGCAATCACGTGATCACCAGGAGAAAGTAATTCAACACAAGCGGAAATGGCAGCTACACCAGAAGAAAATCCGAAACCAACTTCACCATTTTCAAGACTTGCAATACATTCTTCAAAAGCCTTTCTAGTTGGATTGATCGAGCGAGAGTAATCAAAACCTTTGTGTACTCCAGGACTTTCTTGTTCAAAAGTTGAAGATGTATAAATTGGCATCATCACCGCACCTGTGGTCGGATCAGCTTTTTGACCAGCATGTATTGCTCTGGTTTCAAAACCTTCTTTATTTTTTTTACTCATGATTATCAGTCAATTAATTCATTTTCTTTTAACCAATCTTTATTGAAAGCTTTGGATAAATATTTATTACCAGTATCACATATCAATGTTACTACTTTTTTTGGTTCTGTTTGTTTTTGACACCACTTTATTGCTGCATCTACTAACGTTCCACAAGAAGTCCCAGCTAAAATGCCTTCCTTTCTTAGCAGTTCGTCTACTCTTGCAAAAGCTTCTTTGTCGGAGACGTAAATTCCTTCGTCGATGATATCTAAATTTAAGTTATCAGGAATGTAGTCTTCACCAATACCTTCTACAAGCCACGAACCACCTTCGTACTTATAATTACCAGTATTAACTGCATCCGCAACAACCGAGCCAATTGGGTCTGCAATGACGATTTGAATATCTTTATTTTGAGACTTTAAGTATTTTCCAACACCGCTGATAGTACCTCCAGTTCCTACTCCTGCAACGAAAGCATCAACATCACCATCCATTTGCGACCAAATTTCAGGTCCGGTTGTAGTTTCGTGTACCAAAGGATTAGCTGGATTGCTAAATTGATCAGCAAAAAAAGAACCTGGAGTTTTTTTTACGATAGCAGCTGCCATTTCTTGATAATGCTCTGGATGTCCTTTCTCAACATCAGAGCGAGTAAAAACAATTTCGACTCCCATAGCTTCTAAATGCATCACTTTTTCTTGACTCATTTTATCTGGAATAACCAAGATCAAATCATAGCCTTTTAACTTTGCCGCTAATGCTAAACCTAAGCCAGTATTTCCTGCGGTACACTCAACGATTGTACCTCCAGATTTAAGGACACCGTTTTTTTCAGCTTCTTCAATAATCTTAATACCTACCCGGTCTTTAATAGATCCACCTGGATTTAGATTTTCAAGTTTTACGTATAACTCGCAAGGACCGGTATCAATGTTATTAATTTTAACAACTGGAGTATTGCCTACCATTTCCAAGAGATTATTAAAATTAGCCTTCATCTTTTTTAATTTTTTTCCTGTCGTATTTTGTTTTGTCTTTAAACACTACTGCTCGATTAAATTTGGCGGCATTTTTAGCAACCGGATTTAATCTTTTTTTCTTTTGTTTGTCTTTTTCCTTTGACACTTAAAACTGTGTTTTATTCGAATAGATTAACGATCGAAATATTTAAAAACCACGCTATTTTGCTTGAGGCTATGATAAACGTCTATTGATTTCTTCCTTTAGCAACCACATTCGATCTTGTCCCCAAACGTAATATGGATTCAAACCATCGGCATCGGTTATTTTAAAGCTTGGCACGCCCCAACAATTACCTTGATACATGTCATTGACATTATCATTTAGAACTTTTTTCCATTTAGAAGTATTCAAATCTTTTTTAACAGAATTCCAATCTAGACCTAATTCTGTAACGGTCTTTCTTAAGTAGTCATCATCACCAATATTGATTCCGTCCTGAAAAGAAGCTTTTAATAATTCATCTATGTATTCAAATCCTTTTCCTAAAGAGTCAATTAAAGGAAAAAGGGAGTATGCTTTTCTTGCAGGTTTGCCGATAGGCGAAAAGACCTCTTTCATTTCATAGCCATATTTGCGACCTTCTCTGGCAGCATCTGAGATGATGTATTTCCCCTTGAAGGTTGGAATAACCATCATTCTCATCAGCATTGGAAGGACAGGCTTAGTAATGAGATTGATCGGATATTCTTTTCGAAATTCTTTTACTCTTTTGGCGCTGACGAAGGTATATGGACTATTCAAAGAAGGGTAGTAAGTTAAATTAACAGTTTTTTCAGCAGTTAAAGTGTCAGGCGCTTTGGTTTGCAGTAAACATATAGGTTCGTTATCACTTGATTTATTGACTCCCAACTCTGTCAATCGGTTTTCCAAATGATTTAAGCGATCTACACCCCAGTAGAGTTCCTTTTCGTAATAAAAGGCCGAACCAAAATAATAGTCGCAGCCATTTCTTATCTCATTACCTCTTTTAAGGGTTTGAATGACCTCTTGTTCAGAAGATTTATGAGAAACTTCAAGTTCTTCGAGTTTAGCTAAATTGCCACTCCAGAGAGCATGGCTTACGGTTTTTGCTATAGAACCAAACTCTTCGGGATTGACCGCGGTTAGAATGGAATTGGCTTTATCAACTAATTTTTTATCAGGATAGCTTTTACCTGGGAAGTCAACATCATAATAAGATGCAATTCTTATGACGTCTTCCAGACAATAATCTGTATAGAGCGTAGGTTCATGTAAAGCTGCGGGATTCTCCTCTCCGACTAAGATTGGTTTGAATTGAACATCATAGGCTTCTTTAAACTTATCAATATAATGAATAGTTAAGTGAGAATAGGGGTCATCCACTTTATGAAAATACAAAACTTCATGAGGGCGATTTTCTGCTTTTCGGCTTGCCTCAGCTTTTTCTCTAATCAAATTAAAGTTTTCAAAGCTTGAAAACATATTCATAGCTTTATTTCTCAGCTTATAGGCAAAGGTTCTTCGCGTTATAAAGTTTCTAATGGCCTGGATCATTAAAAACGTTCCTCACCAGATTGGATTCTTTGATACAAAGAATTATCAATTTCTACATAATTTCCTTTTTGATAAAAATACAATTTATCTTCAATTGCAGATGGATCGAAACCCTGTTTTTTTAGGTCTTCTTTTTGATGTTTAAAAGTCCCGGTAGTTTTCATTTCCTCTGCAATTCTGATAAAACAAGGCCTCTGAAACGCATTTAGATTTTTTTCAACGTGTTCGGAAAAAACTCCAAAATCAAATTCATCTGAGACATTCATCAATGCCATTCCAGCTCTGCCGTCTGCAGATTCTACTTCTACTCCGTAAACGTTAGAATCCAAAACTTCAGGATATTTATTTATTATCGCCGCTACCTCCATGGTAGAAACGTTTTCACTTTTCCAACGATAAGTATCACCTACTCTGTCAGCAAAAGAGAGCCAATTGTTTTCATGTCGAGTCAGTAAGTCACCTGAGTTGAACCAAGTATCCCCATCTTTCATTACATCGGCCATGATCTTTTTATTTGATGCTTGCTTATCTAAGTATCCTTCAAAAGTTGCAAGTTTGGATAATTCAGAAATGAATAATCCGGTTTCTCCAATATCTACAGATTCACAGTAGCCTTCAGAATTTCTGATGGGCTCACCAGTTTCTAAATCACACTTTACGACTAGTGAACCTCTCATATATCTACCTACCATGCCAGGTCGACCGTGAGTATTAACTAATGCGCCAACACCCTCAGTTGCTCCATATAACTCTCTAATTTTTGGTATTTTGAAACGTGTTTGAAATTTCTCCCATATATCTGGTCTTAGGCCATTTCCCGAAATTACTCGAAGTTGATGATTTTGATCGTCGTCGTTAGGAGCAACGTTCATTAAATACCGACATAGTTCTCCAACGTAACCAAACATAGTAGCTTTGTGTTTTCTCACGTCGGGCCAAAATTCAGATGCAGAAAATTTTTCTTTAATAACGGTTGTGGAACCGGCTCTTAGACAACCAGCCCAAGACCATAATAATCCTGTAGCATGATAAAGCGGCAAAGTAAGATAAAGTACATCTTTTTGCTTCGCTCTAAAGCCAAAAAATTGACCTGCATAACTGGTTTTTACAGCTCGGCCATTTGTAATCAAAGCTGCCTTTGGTAAGCCTGTAGTTCCCGAAGTATAGATATACATACCAACATCTTTAATTTTTAAAGGGTGCGGAACCACTTCTCCTGCGCTTTGAGCAGCAGTATTTATATTTGTATATCCATCTGGGACTGCCATGGAGTCTTCCACTAAAAAAAGTTTGAGCGACTGTAATTCAGCTTCTGGCATAGATGATTCGAATTTTTCAAGATGAGAGGCACCTAGTACTGTTGCCTTTGCATCAACAATTGTGACAACGTGTTTCAAACCTTCGCCAGTAACGGTTGTATTAATTAAAGCTGCTATAGCACCTATTCGATGTGCGGCAAGAAGAAGCATTAAAAAATCTGCTGAATTGTCCATCAACAATGCAAAACAGTCTCCTTTTTTAATACCTTGAGATTGCAAATAAGCCCCATACTGAGAAACTTTTTTGTCAGCCTCTTGCCAAGTTGTAGATTGATCTTTAAAGACAAAAGCAATTTCGTTGGGATATTTTTTTACATTCTTTTCAAAAAAATTGAGAATGGATAGTTGATTTTCAGGTTTCCAGGTAAAGAGAAGACGCGGTAATCCTTGCGCCATAAAATAAATATCGTCTAGTACCCCATTAATTGCCCATTTTAAACTCATTGCAGTTCTCCCAAAAAAAAGAAGTTTATTTTGTCAGTTTCTGCCTTTAATTTCTATCTCCAGTTGGGAGATAACCTAGTGAAATTTAAGTAAAGAAATGGAAAATCACTTAAGTTTGTCCCTCAGATAAAAGGGAGAGTAAATTATGTAGAACATTGCAACGCCAAGTATTATAAAGAAGATGTAATGAAAAGGCGGATCCGGCATCAAATCAACAATTGATTGTCCAGCAGGACGTTGCATCATAAACCAATAATTTGCAGGTTCTCCTTCGGCAAAGAAATTAATGATAACGTTTATTAAGTAAACCAAAAATAAGACCGGGAAGGTGACTTTCAAAACATCTGTAATTGATTTTAGAGTAGGGCGATTATTCAGTCCTATGGAAATGAACCCAATACCTAACCACATCAAGCCGTGACTAATGAAAAAAAGTAAAAAATGTAGATGCGGAAAGTCAAATTTCACATCCGGCTGGGTATTTGCCATCAGACCGCCGCCAATTCCCCAGAAAAAAGCAATTTCAAAAAATATTCTTTTCCGTGTCAACATATAAATCGCCGCAGAGAAACTTGCTAAATGACAAAAATGCATTGGCAGCATTTTTAAAAATGGAAAATCTTCTGGCCAAACGCTTGAATAAATAAATGGTTTTAAGAGTTCATTGGTTATCAATAAAACTGCCAAACCTTGTCCAAATCTTGTTTTGATAGTTTCGGATTGATTTCTTAAAAAATAGGGAATTAAGATAGACAGGGATAAAATAAAGATCAAAACCGAAAGATGATCAGTACCAAATATTTGAAAGGGTTCAATCTCAAACATAAAAAAGTTTTTTTAAAAAAAATAGTTCTGATGATTATTCTATGCCAGTTCTTTGCTTGTTCAAACGACTATCAGATTAAGAAAACCTCTTGGGATTCTTCTCTGGATTATTTTTCAGAGAATCTGGAAAACTACGAGGTAACTTATTTTGTTGATGTTGGGACAAAAGAAGCTTATTTAGGAGGAATTCTAGAAATTTATAAACTGCCAAAGATGGATTATCTGGATCGCATCAAAGTTACCGAAATAGAGTTTTTTAATAGAGTAGATGGCTTGCAAATGTGTAGAATCTGGGGCGAAAGTTCCAAATCAGGAACTCTGAATCATCTCTTAGCAAGAAACTGCAAAGATCTTACTGATCTTTAAAATCTTCGTAAAATTCTTCAAAGCGATCTTGAAGTCTTTGCATACCGGTAATCCATCGATCGTAATCGGTGGTTTTTCTTTTGATATATTCAAGCACTTCTTCATGAGGGGTAACAAGAAAACGTTCTTTTTGAATCGCATCGATGACATCTTTGGCGCATTCATCGGCTTCAATCATGCCATCAACACCAGCAACTCCGGGACCTTGTGCAGTCATTGCAGTTTTCACCGCTTGCGGACATAGACAGGAAACTCCAATACCTTTTTTACCATAGGTTATTTTTATCCATTCTGCGAGACTGACTGCTGCAGCTTTCGTGACTGAATAGGGCGCAGCACCAATTTGCGTTAGTAAACCAGCTGCGGACGCAGTATTGACCAAATACCCAGAGCCTTGGTCTAACATTTGAGGAATTAAATGTTTTGCCGCATGAGCGTGTGCCATAAAATTCACATCCCAAATGGTCTGCCAAGCTTCAGTTGAGACATCCAATAAACCAACTTCTCCTCCAATGCCAGCATTGGAACAAAAAATATCAATGCCACCCATTTTTTCATTTGCAAAACTTATTAAGTCTTTGACTTCATCTTCCTTGCCAACATTTACTACAAAACCAGCAAATCCCAATTCCTCTGCAACTTTTAAAACTTCTTCATTCAAATCAGCAAGAACGACATCTTTGGCTTTTTCATTTTTAAATTCAGTGGCTAATGCCTTTCCTATGCCGCTGGCAGCACCGGTAACCACAACTCTTTTATCAACAATATCCAAGATTAGCCTCCTAGTTTTTTAATAGCTTCTTCGCGCATTTGTTTTTTTGCAATTTTTCCTGAAGCAATTCGCGGTAGTTGCTCGGTTTGGAACCACATGAATTCCGGGATTTTAAATTTAGCTAACTTTTCTGCTAAGAAAGAGGATAGTTCAGTTTCATCAATATTTTGATCTTCTCTACATGAGACCACTGTTGCTAATTTTTCACCAAGTCTTTCATCAGGCACACCGAATACTGATGCTTCCAAGATGGCAGGGTGCTCAGTAATTGCTGCTTCAACTTCTAAGCACGCAATGTTTTCTCCGCCACGAATGACGATATCTTTTTTTCGATCCTTAATATAAAGAAAGTCATCCTCGTCTAATAATCCAACATCACCTGAACGAAACCATCCTTCGGAATCGAGTACTTCATCTGTAGCTTCCTGATTTTTCCAATAACAACGAAAAGTACAAGCTCCTCTGATGCAAACTTCACCAATTTCTCCGGTAAGAAGTTCATTGCCGTCATCATCAACTATTTTTAAATCAATCAGTTTAGGAACAGCAAAACCGGTACTATCTGGTTTTTGCAGATATACATCACCAGTATTGTTTGCAGCTAAGGCATTCGTTTCTGTGAGCCCATAGCCAATTCCAGGATTGGTATCTTTCATATTGGCTTTCATTTCTTTGACTTGTTCAGGCGGTCTAGCTGCTCCGCCACCAGTTAAGTCTTTGAGCGAAGAAATATCTCTGGGATTTTTCTTTTGTGCTTCAACTAATTCGTAGGACATAGTTGGCACTCCGGTGAACATGGATATTTTTTCACGCTCAATCAAATCCAATGCCACTTCTGGATCCCACTTGTACATCAAAACAGTTTTTCGAGCGACTGGTATAGAAAGCAGAAAAATGGCGTGACACCCCGTGACATGAAAAAGGGGCACACTAACCAGTGTAGCTATTTGTTGTTGATCGGCTTCGGGTGCAGCCTCACCAAGCGCTGCCTTACCCATAGTTGTTAGGGTAATCCAATAGTAGGGTGCGAAAATAATAGAACGATGAGTTGCGACAACTCCTTTGGGATAACCTGTGCTTCCTGAGGTATACATGATAGAGGCATCGTCCTCAGGCAAGATTTCAACAGGATTTTCAAGTTTATCGCTTGCACCTTCAATCACTTTATAAAAATCAAATTCCTGGTGATCTGGATTATTGGAACGCACAGATATTTTTGCTACATCCGAACAACGATCTCCAAGACGATCTAAACGTTCTTCATCACCGATGAACAGTTTTGATTCACTATTGGTAATACCATATTCGAGTTCATCGCCTTGCCACCATGAATTTAGTGGAACAACAATTCCTCCGATTGAAGTAATGGCCATGTAACAAAACATCCACTCGGGATAGTTACGCATGGAAAAAGAAACTTTATCTCCTTTCCCAATACCATAAGTCTTTTGTAAGACATTACCTAATTGATTAGCTCTTGCGAAAGTTTCTGGATAAGTGATTCGATCTTCTTCGTAAATGATGTGTTCCCAATCACCATGCATGAGACCAATTTCATAAAATTCTCTGAGATTATTAGGGGCCTCAGCAAAAACATGATATTCGTTGCCTCTGATTGTATCTTTTTTTAACGACAACATGCCTTCAGCTGTTACTTGCTCTAAAACAGCTAAACGATTAGCTGGATCAATAAAATCCATTGCATTTGCCATGATTATTTTCCTGTGAAGTTTGCAGGACGCTTTTCAATGAAATGCTTTACACCTTCCTTGAAATCTTCTGAACCAAAACTTTTTACCATTTCTTCCATAGATGATTCAAGATTGGTTTTAATATCTTCACCTAAAGCTGCATATATTTGACGTTTCATGATTTGTACTGATCTTGGAGAGACGTTCTGAGCAATATCTTCTGCATAAGTCATAACATCTTCCATAAAACTTTCTGCAGGAAAGCAGCGATTAACTAAACCTATACGTTCTGCTTCTTTGGCATCAAATTTTCTAGCAGTCATCATGATATCCATAGTGTGGGCAACTCCAATGATTCTTGGCAGTATCCAACCTACACCCCATTCAGCAATGAGTCCTCTTTTGGAAAAAGCTGTTGAGAATACGGCATCCTCAGAAGCAACACGCATGTCGCAATACAAAGACATGATTAAACCAACTCCTGCAGCAGGACCATTGATTGCTGCTATTATTGGCTTTGGTACCGAAGGAAAGTAACTATAAGTACCTTCCCATTCTGATAAACCATTAGTTTCATAGTTACGGTCTTCAGGTTGGTCTGGATTTTCTTCTCGATTGTTGGCTGAAATATCAGAAAGATTATCCATATCAGCACCAGCACTAAAGCCTCGACCCGAGCCAGTAAGTACGATCACTTTTACATCATCATCTTTACAAGCATCGTCAATTTTTTCTTTCAGTCTGGCAGTCAACTCTCCAGTGATTGCGTTAAGTCTATCCGGACGATTAAGTGAAATTAAAGCCACTCCCGAATCTTTCTTGTCATATAAAACTACTTCGTTACTCATTAGACTACTGTGCCTCCATCTATTACTAAAGTGTGTCCATTTACAAAACTTCCTGCTTGGGATGCCAAAAATACTGCTGCGCCACCGATTTCATCTGGTTCACCTATTCTCTTCATAGGACAAGTTGCAGTAGATTGTTTCAAAATTTCTGGGTTTTCCCAAAGTGCCTTTGCAAAATCCGTTCTAAAGAGTCCAGGAGCTATCGCATTGGTTCTGATATTGTACTGACCAAATTCCAAAGCATAATTTTTTACAAGCATGATATCTGCTGCCTTGGAAATATTGTAAGCACCTATTACAGGGCTTGCGTTTAAACCTCCAATAGAAGAAACAATAATGATACTTCCATCTTTGCGTTCCATCATTTCAGGAATAACCATCTGGCATAGATTATGATTACTTTTAATGTTGTTATTCATGATTTTTTCAAAAGCATCATCAGGAATGTCTTTGATAGAACCAAAGAAAGGATTACTTGCTGCATTGCAAACCAAGATATCTATTTGTCCCAATTGTGATCTAGTTTCTTCAACCAGCATCTCCAAAGCCGTTTTATCGGAGATATTGCATGGAATGACAATTGCTTTTCCAGGGAAACCCTTAGAATTAATTTCTTCTGCCGTAGCTTCACAGACATCTGCCTTTCGACTTGAGATGACCACATTGGCACCTTGTTGAGCCATCGCAGCAGCAATGGACTTTCCAATTCCTTTTGATGAGCCAGTGATAATGGCGTTTTTTCCAGTTAAATCAAACATAGTGTTTTCTCCTTGAATTTATTTACCTTTCCAATTTGGCAATCTTTTTTCAGCAAATGCGACAGGTCCTTCAATAAAGTCTTCACTACCGAATAATTCTTTAACCGCGGAGTAATGCGCTTTCATTGATTTCTCTAAGTCCGGCTCATTGAAATTTTCATAGGCAACTTGTTTGGTTGCTCTAATGGACATTGGGGAACATTCTTCAATTTGTTTCGCCCAAGCTTTGGCAGCTGAGATGAGATTTTCTGGTTCGACCACTTCGTTAACAAAGCCAAGTCGCATGCCTTCTTCAGCAGAGACGTGTCTACCAGTTAACATCATACCAAGCGCATTTTTCATTCCAATTTGCCTAGGGAGTCTTTGCATACCGCCAGCAAGAGCAGCAAGACCAACTTTAGGTTCTGGTAAAGCAAATTTTGCATTGGTGGAAGCCACAATCAAATCACAGGCAAGTGCAATTTCAAACCCTCCACCCATGGAAACACCATTTACTGCAGCAATCAGAGGCTTGGTTAAATTAAATCTTGAAGTTAATCCAGCGAAACCTGAAGAGGCCATATTGATATCCATTTTTCCGCCAGCTTCAGCTTGGAACTTAAGATCGTTTCCTGCCGAAAAAGCACGATCACCCTCTCCGGTGACAATACCAACCCAGAGATTTTCGTCTTTATCAAATTCATTCCAAACTTCATCAAATTCTGCGTGCGCAGGTGGATGCAAAGCATTCATTCTGTCTGGTCTATTTATGGTGACGGTTAAGATGTGACCGTCGATCTCGGTTTTTAAAAATTCGTAATCGGTTTTCATATTTTCTCCCTAAAAAGTGGACCTTAATCTTAATAAAGGTTAACGCTTGAGTCCATAGGAGATGGGTTACTTTATTTTTTCTTCAAAACTGCAATAATGCTAGTCACTTTTTTGAGGAGAGTTTATGAATATACAAGATAAAGTTGCCGTAATTACCGGTGGAGCCTCCGGACTGGGGTTGGCTACTGCCAAGGCATTAAAAGAAAAGGGCGCAAAATTAATGTTGTTGGATTTAAATGAAGATAATGCCAAAGCAGCGGTTGCAGAATTGGGCGATGATGCAGATTACTGCATCACCAATGTCATTGAGGAAGATAATGTCAAAGCCGCAATGGATAAAACTGTAGAAAAATTTGGTGCCATTCACATTCTGGTCAATTGTGCTGGAATAGGAAGTGCTTCCAAAACGGTTGGTAAAGACGGTCCTCATCCATTGGATTATTTTAAGTTGGTGATCGACATCAATCTTAACGGAACTTTTAATTGCTTGAGACTTGCTGCTGAAGTCATGGGAAAAAACGAACCAGAACAAGATAACGAATGTGGGGTTATTATCAATACGGCATCTGTTGCTGCTTATGACGGTCAAATTGGTCAAGCTGCATATAGCGCAAGTAAAGGTGGAGTTGTTGGTATGACCTTACCCATAGCAAGAGACTTAGCAAGAATGGGAATTAGGAACAACACCATTGCTCCAGGAATTTTCGATACACCTTTGATGGCAATGGCACCTGATGCAGTTAGAAACCCTCTTATTGAAATGACGCAATTTCCAAAACGTTTGGGTAACCCTGATGAATTTGCGATGTTGGCAACACAAATAATTGAAAATCCATTTCTTAATGGTGAGACGATTCGTCTCGACGGTGGAATCAGGATGCAACCGAAATAAATATGAAACTAGTAACTTATTCCAATAGCGATATGCCGGCAATTGGGGCATTGCTCGATGACAGCATTTGTCCTTTTACAAACGATTCTTCTTTACCAAACGAAATGAAAGCATTTCTTGAGGGCGGAGAAGTGAACATGAATAAGGCGACAGACTTGCTTGAAAAGGCAGAAAATTTAATACCAGTGGATTCGGTTACTTTATTGTCGCCAATTTTAAATCCCCAAAAAATACTAGCTATCGGTTTAAATTATGCTGACCACGTAAAAGAATCTGGGATGGAAACTCCTAAGATTCCAATGGTCTTTAATAAGCAATCTTCTTCGGTAACAGGTCACAATGGTGTTATCCATTTGCCAAGGGCTTCAGAAGCTTTGGACTATGAAGCCGAAATGGCATTTGTGATTGGCAAGCAATGTCGACATGTTTCCAAAGATGAAGCAGCATCTGTGATTGCAGGTATCACCATATGCAACGATGTCAGTGTTAGAGATTGGCAATTGGCTGTCCCAACTTTCACCATGGGTAAAAGCTTTGATACGCATTGTCCTTTGGGACCCTGTTTAGTAACCATGGATGAAATTGGCGATCCGCATAACTTGGATATCAAACTTTTCTTAAATGGCGAAGAAAAACAAAATTCCAATACCAAGGAACTCGTTTTTAACTGTTACGATTTGATCGAACATTTATCAACAGCTTTTACGCTTATGCCAGGGGACGTTGTACCTACTGGAACTCCAGGTGGTGTATTGGGCGTTGAAGTCATGGCAGGAAGAGCAAGTTGGCTCCAAGAGGGCGATGAAATCAAAATTGAATTGGAAAAAGTAGGAACTCTTAGCAATAAAGTTGTTAAAGAACCGGATTCGACCAAATTCATTGCTTAGTATTTGAAACT
The DNA here is from genome assembly GCA_902632605.1 of uncultured SAR86 cluster bacterium. Taxonomy (GTDB): domain Bacteria; phylum Pseudomonadota; class Gammaproteobacteria; order Magnimaribacterales; family AG-339-G14; genus MEDG-81. Next base: position 232,456 of record CACPDB010000001.1, read on the forward strand.
TTTCTTTTTAAGGCACGCAAAGTCCGATTGGGGTAATCCCGCATTGAAAGACTTTGATCGGCCACTTAATAAAAGAGGTTTGAGAGATGCTCCTCTAATGGGAAAGAAATTACACCATTATTTCCCAGATAATCTAAAAGTAATTTCCAGTCCTGCTAAAAGAACCAAAGAAACTTTGGATTTATTTTTTTCTGACTATGACCGAAATTTTTCCATTGAATTTGATGATGCCCTTTATCACGGTTCGCCGATAAATTATCTAGAACATGTGATCAATAACGATAACGGTGAGGCAATTCTATTTGTCGGTCACAATCCTGGCATATCAGAATGTGCTTCGCAGTTTTCTCCCGAACCTATTTTTTTCCCTACTTGTGGATGTGCAGGTTTTTCAATCAATGCAGCATCTATAAAAGAAAATAATCTCCATTTAGCGGAGAAAATTTTTTATCACTATCCAAAAGAAATGTGAATTCTTAAACAGCAAAGTTACCGAATTGAAAATTTAAATATAAAAAACTTATCCAAAAGAACGAATATAGTAAAATACCCACGCTTATGAAAAAAATTCTTGTCATCGAAGACGAAGAGGACCTTAATCAGACCTTAAGTTTCAATCTTGAAAACGAAGGCTACAAGGTAACTTCTGCACTTAAAGGTTCTGAGGCCCTTGAAATTCTAGAAAATTCACCACCTCCAGATCTGGTAATTTTAGATTTGATGTTGCCGGATATGCCAGGATTGGATATTTGTCGTCATATCAGATCGAAAGACAATCTAAAAAACATCAGCGTGATAATTGTTACCGCTAAGGGCGAGGAGGTAGATCGAGTTGTGGGTTTTGAACTCGGTGCGGATGACTATATTGTTAAGCCATACAGCGTCAGAGAATTGATGTTAAGAATTCAAGCTCAACTAAGAAGAAACGACTCAAGCGAAGTGACTGAAGAAAATTCGGAAGAGAGTAATATTTCTTTTAAAGATTTACTTATTGATAACAGTAAGCATAAGGTGTTTCTTTCTGACAAAAAAATATCTCTGACTGCAAAAGAATATACTCTTCTTAAATACCTTTTGACAAAAGCAGATAAAGTCCAAACACGAGATATTTTATTAGACAAAGTCTGGGGCTATGATAATTCTGTCACCACTCGAACCGTAGATACTCACGTTAAAAGATTGAGATCAAAATTAGGAAAATATGGAAAAAACATTGAAACCATTCGAGGTGTCGGATATATATTTAATAAAATTTGATTTCAATTTATGAAGCTCTCTTTAAAAATTAGAATATTTATACTGATAGTTTTTACTGTTCTTGCTTCATTTTTTATTAGCGCGATAATTTTAAGGGGAAATGAATACTTTAGTGAAAACATAATTGCTGGTATTTCTCTATTTTTGATTCTTATACTTGCCGCTGGCACTACTCTGTATCGGTTTTTAAGAGATGTTGTTGTTCAGGCTGCAAGGATAATTTCAGGACCGGACAACAATGAAGAAATTGATTCTGAATCAGCCTTTGACACTTTGAGGACATCAACTGCAGTTGTTCAAAACGAATTAGAGAGTTATTCAAAACAACTCTCATTTATCAGTAATTTATTATCAAGGATGGGTCAGGGAGTTATCTTAGTGAACGAAGATCTGAACGTGATGTATTTCAATCAGACTATTACAAAAGATTTTTTTCCGGAATTAAAAATTGGTGATGATTTATTTCAAAATATTTCTTATCCCGCGTTTAAAAAATTCATAAAGAAAGCCTGGGAAAAAGATGAATATACCAAAGAAATATCAGGTCCAAGAACGATAAAAACAGTTTATCTTGTCAGTTCGCAGAAATTTTCAAATGATAATCAACTATTAATTGTTTTTTCCGATATTTCAAAATTAAAGACCCTTGAAAAGATGCGTGAGGACTTTATCGGTAATGTCTCACACGAATTAAGAACGCCGATTAGTGTAATAAAAGCAAATTCTGAGACTTTATTATCCACTAATTTAATCAAAGATGAGAATGCGATAAATTTTACCAAAGCAATTCAATCTCAAAGCGAAAGAATGGCGACAATTGTGAACGAGTTACTTTCAATTTCTAGTATGGAGTCAGGAGACTATCCGATTTCTTTAGATAAGCTCAATATCAAAAATATCGTTGATTCTGCCATTAAAGAATTAAATCCTACGACTGAATCAAGTAACATAAAACTCGTAAATAAGATCTCAGATGTAACCCATATCATTGGAGATGAATCAGCAATAAAAATAATAATTTCCAATTACATAACTAACGCAATCAAACATAGTCCTGATGACGAGATTATTGAGATAGATAACGAAAAGATAGATAAAGATTTTTGTCGTATCAAGGTTATAGACAATGGCATTGGGATAGCCAAAAAATACCGTGAGAGAGTTTTCGAAAGATTTTTCAGAGTAGACAAAGGCAGATCTAAAAAAATTGGTGGTACTGGTCTTGGGCTCTCAATCTCTAAAAATTTAGCACTGATGATGGGTTATTCCGTTGGGGTAGAATCTAATGAACCCAAAGGATCAATTTTTTACATTGATGTAAAAATACATCAAGAAACTTCTAAGGAAGTAGCCTGAGAGATTTCAGCATTCTTCTTAAAAATATAGCCATCGCTTATATTCCAATTTGATGCAAAGAATTTTGCATTTTCGAAACATAACAAAATATATTCAAAAATGTTTGCAGCGTGTTCAATGATATCTGCTCTATCCGAAGGAAAATTGTAATCGGATATTTTTTCTTCAAGAGATAATTTACCTAGTCGGGATCTTATTTCCTGGAGTTCCTCTAAATTTAAGGAATCTTTTAAAACTCCAGCAGCTTGAATAATCTGTCTAGCATTACCTCCAATGCCAATGATATTTTGTATTTGTTCGGAATTAATATTTGCTAAAAAGTTAGATAACTCCTGCCAATTTTTTTCTTTATCTAAGCCTTTTAAAATTCTTACCGCACCCAAATTGAAAGATTTAAGTTTTTCTTCATTTTTATCACAAAGGTAAAGCTCTGTGCTTCCACCACCAACATCCACTAAAAGACTTTCTGAATCGACGAATTCTTTGTAGTTAAAAAATTTTAATAATGAAGCTTCTTCATTTCCAGAGAGAATTTCAATTTCTAAATTCAACTCTTTTTTTATTTTTTTAATAATTTCTTCTCTGTTGGAAAAAGTGCGCATTGCAGAGGTGGCAAATATTCCTAGTAAAGCAGCATTCTTTTTTTTTGCATGCTTTTTTAGTTTTTTTAAAACTGTTAAAAAATCTAGATAAGTTTCATCTGTCATTTTCCCGCTACTAAAAGCGTCAGACCCTAACCTTAAGCTAACTCTTTTAAAGGTATCTAATTCAAGATGGCTATTCGGCAACAAACGGTATTGTCGATACTTAATGGCATTTGAGCCGATATCTATGCAAGAAACTTTCTTAGATTGTTTATTCATCAGCAAAAACTCTTAAAGTTTTATACTGTTGATACGATAAATTTTCAAAAAGTACCTTATTGATTTCAACTCTGTAATTGTTCAAACCTTCTGACCAGATTTTTGGCTTAGGTAAATCTTTATCTGGATAATCAAAGGCATTCAAGATAAATCTGAGGGCACTTAATATTGCAACTTTTTTATTATTGGCATTTAAAACAATCCATGGGGCCTCATCATATGAAGTTCTTTTGAACATTTGTTCTTTGTATAGAGTGAAGGCATCCCATTTATCAAGCATCTTCAAATCATTTTCACTTATCTTCCAATAAACGAGTGGGCTAGTAGCTCTTTTATCTATTCTTTTTTGTTGAGTATTTTTTTCGATTGAGAGATAAAACTTAAAAAATTCAACACCTTCTTCAATCTGTTTTTTTTCCCAGGGAATTACATTTTTCATGAAGTAGGTATATTGTCTTTTCGTGCAATAACCCATAGTCGCTTCAACTAACGCTCGGGTATACCAAGAACGATCGAAGAAAACAATTTCACCGGTATTAGGTAAATGCTTTTCATATCTTTTGAACCATTTTTTAGACTCTTTCTCAGTAGGCTTGCCTAAAGCAACGAGCTTGCAGTGGTCTGGTATCAAATATTTAGTAAGCACCGAGATGCTTCCGGTTTTACCTGCGGTATCTCTACCTTCAAAAACTAAAGCAATCTTTCGCTTTGACTTAATAATCCAGTTTTGCAGTTTTACCAATTCAATTAAAAGCTTTCTTTTCTCTTTCTCATAAAGCTCTTCGTTTATTCGTTTGTAATCTGGAATATCAAACTCGATCATTATTTGATTGTAAATCAAAGAAAATTAAATAAGCAAATTGTCACTTAAATGTCACAAAATCTATAAAATTATTTACTGTAAATGTATCTAATTTGTAATTTTCATCGTCTATGATTCTCAAAATAAAAAATCTTAAGGAGAATACTTAATGAATAAATTTAAATCTTTATTTGCATCCTCTTTGCTCTTGATTTCATTGAGCGCAATTTCAGCTCCAAAAGTTTACGGTAAATTAAACATTGCTCTTAATAACAACGGATCTGATGGCGTTAATGAAAAAGAGATGGATCTTATTAGTAATTCTTCAAGGTTAGGATTAAAAGGCCAATTAGAAATGCAAGATAGTTTAGTAGGTCTATATCAGATTGAATACCAAATAGATCCTGTTGATGGACATGCAAGAGACGAAGTGAGAGGAGAAAATGGTGAAATAGAGGTTACCGATAGCACATTCACTCAAAGAAATTCTTATGTTGGATTAAAAGGAAGTTTCGGAACTTTAAAATTGGGTAAGCATGATACTCCTTTAAAAAAAGCTTCATTAAAAGTTGACCTTTTCAATGACCTAAAAGGTGATATCAAAAATATAACAGATGGTGAAAATCGAATAACCTCATTTTTGGGTTACGATTCTCCTGTTTTTGGCGGAGGAGTAAGTATTTCAGTTAGTCTTAGTAAAGGGAAAGACGATGGTGTTATAGGTACTGACTTAGATGGTGAGTTTGGAACCAACTTATCGGCATCTTTGAAATACGATATTGAGGTCATTCAATTTGTTATTGCAACGGAAAAAGCATCCATTAAAGGATTTGACCACAATAGGTTAGGCATGATGATACCTGCAGGTCCAGTCACTATTGGCTTTATACATACCACTACTGAATCAACTGTTGGAAATTCTGTGGATTATGATGCAACAACAATAAGTATTGCTGGAAAGGTGGCAGATGGAAATGGCAAGGTAAAATTTCAATATGGAACATCAGACAAATCATCTGGCTTATCACAAACTCAAATTGGATATGACCATAAGTTGTTTAAAAACTTTAAAATTCTTGCTTATCATACTGTGCGTTCACAAGATGCAGCTAACAGTGATGATGCTCATACTGGCTTAGGAATAGAATATAAGTTCTAGCTGTCGGAAAAATAAATATTTGTAATAAATTTCTACTTTTTAGGCTTTGACCCAAGTTTATTTTGCGATTGTGACAATTAAGTGACAAAAAACAGTAGCTTTTTATTGTCTTTTGGTTTAATGTGTCTTTTGTGTGACATATTTATGTCACTATAGAAACAACTCAAAATGACTAACATTAAGAAAACTTTAAAAAACAAAGGATTGATGCCAGGCAGTTCAAAAGCTCAGGAAATGCACTTTGTAGGCTTTTTATCTGCTTGTGTTGTCCTAGCTGCAGTAATTCTTTCTTAAGAAATTTTTCCCTTTTTTAAATTCCTTAGCGAGCTTAAATAGTTCACTTAAATTTTACACAAATATACAAAACTGGTCACAACTAGTTAATAGATTCTCCATCTGAACATTGTTTAATGGGTTCACTAAATGAACTTTTTTAAAACTTTAAGATATGGAAAATTTATTTACAGATCCCTTTAATATTCTTCTGATTGCAGCATTCATAGGGTTTTTTATGGCCTTTGGTATAGGAGCTAACGATGTTGCTAATTCCATGGGAACGTCTGTTGGAGCTAGAGCGCTTACGATAAAACAAGCTATTTTAATTGCAGCTGTATTTGAGTTTCTTGGTGCCTTTTTAGCTGGAGGAGAGGTTACATCTACAATTCGAAAAGGTATTGTCGATCCAAATCTTTACACTGATCAGGTAAATATATTTGTCATAGGCATGATGTCTGCTTTACTGGCCGGCGGCACTTGGCTTTATATCGCAAGTTTAAGAGGTTGGCCCGTCTCGACAACACATTCTATTGTAGGCGCCATCATTGGCTTTGTTTTAATTACGAAAGGAGTTGATGCAGTTTCTTGGGGTAAAGTTAGTAACATTGCAATGAGCTGGGTAACTTCTCCTTTGTTTTCTGGAATCCTAGCTTTTTCCTTATATATTTCTGCTAAAAAACTAATTTTGGATAGAGCAAATCCTGGCAAAGCAGCAATTACTTTTATTCCTTTCTATAGTTTTTTAGTAGCAGTTGTTATTTCTTTAGTAACCGCAAGAAAGGGGCTAAAACATGTCGGTATCGAGTGGACTGAAAACGAAGTTTATCTTTTTACTTTTATATTCAGCATAATTGTCGCCATAGGTACTTCGTATTTTTTAAGAAGAAATAAAGAAAAGATTAGCGGCGTTGGCGGTATCGAATTCGCATTCGGCTTACTTATGATTGTTTCTGCAAGCGCAATGGCTTTTGCTCATGGCTCAAATGACGTGGCAAATGCAATTGGTCCTTTAGCAGCCATTGTTAGTGTTGTTGATACGGGAACAGTAGGTTCAAAAGCAACCATAAGCCCTTGGGTTTTATTCATTGGAGGAATAGGTATCGTTTTTGGTTTAGCTACATTAGGTTCAAGAGTAATTGCTACTGTCGGAAGAAAAATAACAGAACTTACTCCAAGTCTTGGATTTTCTGCTGAAATGGCAACAGCTTCAACAGTGGTTGCTGCAACTTACTTAGGATTTCCAATATCAACAACACACACGCTTGTTGGCGGAGTTATTGGCGTAGGTTTAGCTAAAGGGGCAGAACATTTAGATTGGTCCTCTGTCGGTAGAATCATAGCTTCGTGGTTAGTAACAATTCCTGCTGGAGCAGCTTTCACGATAATGTTTTTCTATATTTTGAAATATTCAGTGGGTGTCTAAAAATATTTAAAAAAAATTAATTTGCAGAATAGGATAAAAGTTTATTAATCCAAGATATCCCGCTATTGATAGGTGAGATCCGAATGCAATCTCAGAATCTTTTTTTAGTTTCGTACTGACCAAAAATTCTACGATTCCCAGAAGAGATGCAGTAAGCAACAGTATTGGAACCATATTCATCGGCACCATTAAAGTTAGTATTGGAAAGAGGATAACATCTCCAAGACCAAGGCCTTCGCGGTTTTTAAATTTTAGGTAAAACCATCTAAGACTTAGAAGAATTAATCCAGAAATCAACGTAACAACAAGTTCTGATAAATTTAAAATATTTGTCTGTTGCGAAAGTACTATCGCAAAGATCGTCAAGAATAGAAGAGAGCTTTGTGGAATGACTTTATGCTCGTGATCAATCAAAGCAATAAATATTAGATTTAAAGTTATTAAGCTTTTAAGGAAAATGAGACCAAAGTTATCATTTGTTATAAAAATAAATAAAAACAAAGAAATGACCAATATTTCTATCAAGAAGTATCTTGAGGAGATTGTTGCACCACAGCATTTGGCTTTTCCTCTTAAAAACAAGTAACTCAATACAGGAATGAGGTGATACCAATCAATTTTAGTCTTACACACAGGACAAAAAGAGGGTTCAGTATAAATATTAATGCTTCCCACATAAGCATCTCCTTCGATATTTTTATTAGCGTAGCGATAGATAAAGCTTGCTAGAAAACTTCCTAAAAGGGCAGAAAAAATAATATATATAGAGGCAATCATTGCTACAAATCTTTGTCAATTTGACTAAATATGACATAAAATCAAAGGGTATATGGTATTTGACTACTTAAAGGGTATCAATTTAGAAAGATACAAAAGTTACTTGAATGAGAAAAATCTTAAATTCTCTATTTCTGGTGCACTTTTATTAGTTTTTTCTTTAGAGTTTTCCTCGATATTACTCGGTTTGATTTTTAATAACCAATTAAGTTCAAATAACTTTAACAACTCTTTTGCATCTAGTGATGCTCCTAGAATCATAGACAATCCATTTTCATCTGATGTTGAAATTGATGGGCTATCTATCTATGAAAGTCTTGTTAAAGCTCCTGAAACTTCATTATCTTTGAAACTTTACGGTGTTACTTCTTCTGATGAAGTTAAATCGGCAATAATTGGCTTCAATCAAAACGATCAAAAAACTTATCTCGTGGGAGATATGATTTCCGATAATGTTTACTTGGATTCAATTAACAAAGATTTTGTCACCATCAAGCGTTCTGGCATAACCGAAAGCTTGTCCTTTTTTAAGGGCTCAGTAATTAAGGGAATGGAAAGAGTTGTTCAGGGCAATACCTCTATAAAAATTGTATCTCAGCAAAAACCCACCATCAGCAAAGAGTGGATTGAAAATCAGGAAATTGCGAAGTTAATAACTTTTGCTCCTGTTTTTGATGATGGAACTTTTTCCGGTCTTGAAATAAGTCCAGGGGAGAGTACTGCGCTTTTTGATTCTTCGGAATTGAGACCTGGGGACATTGTGAAGTCCATCAATGGACTTTCCGTTGCAGAAATTGACCTCTCTGATCAAGATTCAATTAATTCTTTTTTCTCTGACTTGGCATCGCTTAACCTCGATTTAGTTAGAGACGATCAAGTTGTATCCGTCGATATAAACATTAACTAAACCAAAAAAAATTATGATTTATTCAATTTATAAGAATTGTTGCGCCTATGCGCTTATTTTTGGACTTTCGTCTAGCTTATGGTCTGTGACGATCAATATGCGAGATGCAGACATTAAATCCTTTGTCTCAGATATTTCATCTTTGACGGGTAAGTCTTTTGTCGTAGATCCAAGAGTAAAGGCAAACGTAACTGTTATTTCAAGAGATGATTTAACGATCGAAGAAGCTTATGAAATTTTTCTTTCAGTTCTCAGTGTTCATGGTTTTACCGCAGTTGAACAAGCAAATGCAGTCAAAATAGTTCCTGCCTCAATGGGTAGGCAAAGCTTTACTGAAGTATCAAAACCCGTTTCACCTGAAGATGCATTGGTTTCGACCATTATTAGACCGAGTCAAACATCTGCAAATGCTTTGATTCCTTTAATAAGGCCACTCATAAATTCTCAGGGACACATTGCCGTCTATGCGCCAAGTAACAGTTTGATACTTACCGATAGAAATGCCAATGTTAAAAGAATAAGACAGCTTGTCGATGAGCTGGATAAAAACCCTGCCGATGTTTATGAAATCGTTAAATTGAAAAACTCTTCTTCCACTCAAATTTCTAAATTGATTGATAAAGTTTTTTCGGAAAACTCTGGCGGCATGGCACAAAATGATTTTAATGCTTATGCAATCGAAAGGAGCAACAGCGTTTTACTCTTTGGTGATCAAGAAATTGTAGAGCGAATGAAGGCCGTCGTTATCAAGCTGGATGTAAAAGATCAAGGTACAAGTTCCCTAAAGGTAGTTTATTTAAAATATGCTGACGCCACTGCCCTGGTTGAAATTCTTAATAAGATGACACCAAATATTGATGAAAAAAGTTCAAACAAAGGAAATACTTCCATTACAGCTCATGAAGAAACAAATTCACTCATAATTTCAGCCGAGCCAGATGTAATGACTTCCTTAACTGGAATAATCAGTCAGCTTGATATTAGAAGAGCACAAGTACTAGTTGAGGCCATCATTGTCGAGATTTCAGATCAGCTTTCAAAAGACTTAGGTTTCCAATTTCTATTTGGCGGCGAAGGATCTAATTCACCGATTGCATCTCAAAGATTTGGTAATCCAACGCCTGATCTTTCAGCTCTTGTTGGTGGATTAACCCCTGGTGGAAGCACTACTGCTGTCTTATCAACCTTATTGAGTTTAGATGGTTTTGCAACCGGTGTTGGTAAGTATAAAAAAGGAGGTGACAGCTTTGCGGCGATTCTGAACGTGCTTGCAAAAAATAGCGACTCAAATGTACTTTCAACTCCCTCAATATTGACTATGGATAACGAAGAGTCATCCATTATTGTCGGTCAAGAGATTCCGATTACCACTGGAGAATCTTTAGGAACTAATAACTCAAATCCTTTTAGAACAGTTACGCGTCAAGAAATTGGAATAAAATTAAGTGTTAAACCTCAAATTAATGAAGGTAATTCAATCAAACTGGATATTGAACAGGAAGTTTCCTCTTTGTCTGGACCAATTTCTGCAGGTTCATCAGAAATTGTTACCAATAAAAGAGCTATCGAAACCGTCGTTATGGTTGAAGATAACCAAACTATTGTATTGGGAGGGTTGATCGATGATGACATCCAAGAGTCAATAAGAAAGGTTCCTTTACTAGGTGATATACCAGTTATCGGTAAAGCTTTTCGTCAGGAGCAAACCACCATTAGTAAGAAAAATTTAGTAGTATTCCTTAAACCAACAATCATCAGAACCTCTCAAGATATGAAAGCTTTGACAAATACAAAGTATGACTTCTTGAGAGCTCAAGAAATGCTTAGAAGCAAAAAAGGAAAAACTTCTCCTGACTTAGACTTACTTGAAAAATTAATTTTTGATGCTGAGGAGGAAAATAAACCAAAAATCGAGGAAGAAGAAGTTTAAAGATGACCGATAAAGATTTTAGTTATAAGTTTTGCAAGGATAACCAACTTCTTCCGGAAGTTAGTAGCGACTCGATATTGATTTTTCATACTGACGATTGCGACATCAATGCGATTGCTCATATTCAATCTAAATACAAATTACCTGTTGAAACCAAACAAATAGATTTTTCTGAGTTTAATAAAAAACTTTCTGAGTCTTATTCCGATAAAACACAGTCGTCGGAATCATTAGCGGAAAATATTCATGAAGACGTTGATTTGGATTCTTTGGTGCTTGATTTACCAAAAACCGAAGATTTATTGGATGACAGTACAGATTCTCCAGTAATCAGGCTAATCAATGCAATTTTGTCTGAAGCTATCAAGGACGGAGCCTCCGATATTCATATTGAACCCTACGAAGAGAATATGATTATTAGATTTAGAACAGATGGAATTCTTAAAGAAAAGATAAGACCTAGCTCTAGAATTTCACCATTATTGAATGCGCGAATAAAAATTATGTCTAATTTGGATATTGCAGAGAGAAGAATACCTCAAGACGGCAGAATGTCACTCAAACTTGGAGAAAGATGGGTGGATATTAGAGTTTCTACTTTGCCTTCCAGTTATGGAGAAAGGATAGTTTTGAGATTACTTGATAAAGCAGATTCCAGCCTCGATCTTAAAGAACTTGGCATGACAGAGAGTCTTTTAAGAAATTACAAAACCGAATTAAAAAACAACAGCGGCATTGTTTTGGTCACCGGTCCTACTGGATCGGGTAAGACAACTACTTTGTATTCAGGCTTGAACTTTTTAAACGATCAAACCAGAAACATTTTAACTGTTGAAGATCCTATTGAGTATGCAATTGAAGGAGTAGGGCAAACACAAGTAAATAATAGAGTTGGTTTAACTTTTGAAAAAGGCTTAAGAGCAATTTTAAGACAAGATCCGGATGTCGTTATGGTTGGAGAAATCAGAGATAAAGAAACCGCTGACATTGCAATTCAAGCAAGTTTAACTGGACACTTGGTTTTGTCTACTGTACATACTAATGATTCGGTTGGAGCAATTACAAGACTTCTGGATATGGGTGTGGAACCCTATTTAATTGCCAGTTCACTGCGAATGGTAATCGCACAAAGATTGGTCAGAAAAATTGATCCTACTAGTCAGGAACTCTCTGGAAGAATCGGTATTTTCGAATCTATCTTGATTAATGACGATATCAAAGAGCAGATTCACATCAAGGGCTCGGAAAGTGAAATAAAGAACATTGCTTTCAAAGATAACAATATTTTAGAGCTTGATGGACAAGAGAAAGTTAACTTAGGATTGACTACGGAAGATGAGATCAGAAGAGTTCTGCAAGAGAAAAATTAGTAATGCCAAATTATTCTTACAAAGCCTTAGATCCTGCCGGAATAACAGAAACCGGAGTTCTGATTGCTGAGAATTTAAATGAGGCTAAGGAAGAATTAAAAAACAGAAGACTTATTCCCATAAACCTAAAAGAGTCAAAAAATAGATTCAATATCTCTTTATTTCGAAAAATATCTTCATCAAAGTTAAGTCTGATTACCCGTCAACTTTCAACTTTGATCAATGGCGGCATTCCAGTAGATCAGGCCTTAGACTCTGTAGCCAAACAAATAGATTCACCTTTGATTAAAGGCAAACTTTCTAATATTTCCAATAAGGTAAAATCGGGTTTCAAGCTATCTGAATCGCTTGAAGACCATCCGGAGAGCTTTGACCGACTTTATTGTTCTTTGGTAAGAGCCGGCGAAACTTCAGGAGATTTAGGTATGGTTTTAGAAAAAACATCTGATTTTCTAGAGAGAAAATCAAAAATATCTCAAGACATTATCGGTGCCCTGGTATACCCGTTTATTCTTTTTTCCATAGCGATAGTCGTGATTGTTTTGCTTTTGTCTTTTGTCGTCCCAGAAGTGGTAAGTCAATTTTCTTCTTTGAATAGAGACTTGCCATTCATTACAAAATCTTTGCTGTTCTTATCATCTGTATTTACTAGTTATCTCTTTTACTCGGCTTTATTCATTATCGGTTTGATTGGTTTTATCAGCATAAGATCAATCGGTTATGAGTTATTCAGATCAAAACTAGACAAATTTCTTCTCTCTGTTCCCGTTCTAAAAAATTCCTTAATAGATTCGGATTTATCTAGATTTACCAATTCTTTGAGTATTTTAAGATCCAGTAACATTTCCATAATCAACGCGCTAGAAATCTCAGCTGACACCATTTCAAATAGTTACTTACGCCAACAAGTTAAATCAATAGCTAATAAAGTTGCCGAAGGGGAGTCTTTGGCGTCAAGCTTAGAAAAAATTCAAGTTATCCCGCCTTTGGTGACGCAAATGATAGAAAACGGAGAAAGGTCAGGAAGACTTGAAGAAATGCTTGAGAAAGTATCGGTTTATTTAGAAAATAAATTCCAAAGCTCTACAAAAATCACCATGAATTTACTCGAGCCGCTAATTGTAGTATTCCTTGGCATGTTTGTAGCTCTTATCGTCCTTGCAATCCTGTTACCATTAATTCAATTAAACACTTTAACTTTAAATTAATACTATGAAAAAAATCGTTTCAAAAAAGTTATCAGGTTTCAGCTTGATAGAAATTCTTGTGGTACTAATGATCATTGGCTTGTTAACTGCTGTTGTTGCCATCAATGTACTCCCTAGCCAAGATAGAGCTAGAGCAGATAAAGCATTGGCCGACATAAGAATTTATGAACAAGCTTTGGAACTTTATCGATTGGACATGTTTTCTTATCCGACCAGCGATGAAGGCTTACAAGCTCTTACTCAAGCTCCTGCAAACCATCGTTTTAAAAATAGATATCGCCAAGGTGGCTACATCAGAAAACTAGAAACAGATCCTTGGGGCAATGAGTATCAATACAAAAGACCCGGAGATAATGGACCGTTTGATTTATTTTCTTATGGCGCCGATGGTCAGCAAGGAGGCGAGGGCATGGACCGAGATATAGGCAATTGGGAATAATGAAAGGATTTACTTTAGTAGAGGTTCTTGTTTCGCTTTTTATTCTGTCACTGGTTGCAGTCACAGGAATAACATCCCTCTCGTATAGTACAAAAACCATTTCTTCATTGAGCGATGATTTTTATCGAGGGACTTTGGCAGAAAACATAATCATAAGATCTTATTTTGATGAAAACTACCTGACCAATAATTTACTCACCCAAAGAGAAGAATTCATGGGTTATCCCTATATTTGGAATAGAAAGATAACGATTGATCCAAAGCAGAATTCTTTAAATATCGAAGTAGAAGTCATCTCCGAAGAGACTGAAAAATCAACTAAATTGGAAATATACAAAGCATTCAATGAATAATTTAAAAGGCTACACTCTCGTTGAAGTTTTGATTGTAATGTCATTATTTTCATTGATAAGTCTTTTGTCTATAACATTTCTTAATACTTCGGTTTCATCTTCAATTGGCATCAGTTCAAAATCTAAACTTCTCAATGAATTAGCTGTTTTTAGCGAGCTTTTAGAAGATGATTTATTTCATGTTGCCAAACAATTTCCAAGACCCAGTGAAATCGATCAGTTTCCAAGTTTTTTTAAGTTAAATAACAATTTTAGAGATGGCGAACCACTATTAGAACTGGTAAGAAATTCATCCTCCGATGGGTTGGATGATCTTGGGGCTATCAATAAAGTCATATATAAAATAGAAGATAAAGTTCTTTACAGGAATTTTTCAAATTTTTTAAATTCTTCTTATGAGGCCAAGGCTTTTGCTTTGATTTCAGAGATTGAAGATTTAGAGATTAAGGTTTTGTATGAGAAAAATGAATATCTCACTTGGCCACCATTCAATGAAGCTGATTTAAATATTTATCCTACTTTGATGGAGGTCAACATTAAATTTTCTGAGGGTAATTTTAATAAAATACTATTCATAAGCGGAGATGACATTGTTGGATAAAAAACTCAAAGGCGCCGCTTTGATTATGGCGCTTTTTGTAACTGCAATTATCGCTTCAGTAAGTGCAGGTTTATTTTCAATGGTATCTACGAACCTTGAAAATGAAAAAAATATGATTAGCGAGCAGCAGGCAGTCCTTACGACATTGAGTTTAGAATCCTTCACAAAAAAATATCTCAACAACAAAGAAAATAGAAATAATATTGTTCTTGCCGCAAATAATTTTTCTCAGAAAAGCCCAATAAATCTTCCTTTGGAAAGGGGAAATCTCGAAGCAAATATTGTTGATATGGGCCAATGCTTTAATTTGAATTCCTTGATCTCTATATCGGCAACAGGCGAAGAAACTGCAAATCAAGAAAATTTAGAATTTTTTAAAAATCTCATGAAGAGCTTATTTATTCAAGATCAAAAAATTGAAGAAATTTCTCCTGCTGTTGTTGATTGGCTTGATAAAGATTTTTTTCCAGATTCTTACCTCGGTGTTGAGGATGACTTTTATAGAAATGAAAAACCTTCAAGATTGACTTCAAATCAGTTCTTTTTTGATATTACAGAACTTAGAGATGTAAAAGGTATGACCGAAGAGATTTTCCAAAAATTAAAACCTTATATATGTGCCTTCAATTCCGTTGAAACAAAAATTAACATCAACTCATTAAATCCCTTTTATCCGAATATCTTGGTGGCTTTAAGTTCAAATACTTTGAGTGAACTTGAAGCAAGAAATATTTTGAATAACAAACCTTTGGGTGGTTACTCATCAATTTCAGATTTCTTAAATCAACAAGAAATAAAAACAGCTTTTGCCAGTAAATTTTCTAAATCAAATCTTACCCTAGAGACAAAATATTTTATTTTAAATACAAACATAAAAATTGATGAAAAAGATTATCATCTTAAAAGTCACATTTTCATTTTGAACGAATCTCCAAAAGTGATTCGTCGAAAATTCGGAGAGTATTTGTGAGCGGTCAAAAAATATTTTTTTACGACGAATCATTTAATATTTTGTTTTCTTCAGAAACATCAAGTGATGAAGAAAAATCAATTCTCAAGGTAAATTCCAATGAGGAAAATATTGCAATCATTGCTTCTAATGACTTTTCTTTTTATAAATTTGATTTGCCCACCACCTCGCAAAGGAATTTAAAAAAAGTAATTCCTTTCATGTTGAGTGAAGAAATACTTGGCGAAGTTGAAGATTATTTTTGGATCCAAGACGGTAAATCGGAAATAGTTGGCATCGTTGAACATCAAAAAATTCAGGAAATAAAAGATAAATTAGATCCTAAAGTTAACAAATTAATTCCTATTCAAGCTTTATCTTCTTCTATAGAAAATCTCCTGGTTATTCTTGGGGACAAAGCATTTATTTCTCTTCAAGATAACTGGTATTGGTTTGCTGATAAAAAATCAATTTTAAATACTTTGGCACTCACCATAAGAAAATATGAGATAAAGAAGCTTAATGTTTGGGCTACCGAAAAAAAATTAGAACTTCCAAATCTAGATATCGATACCGAAGAAAAATATTTCCCATCCACGAAAGATTTGCTGAACGAATTTTCTCAAATATTGGATATAAAAAATTCTCTTAATTTTTTCAGTAAAGAATACGAGCAGAAAATAGATTGGCGATCAATTTTTCTTCGTTATAAATTTTATGGATATTCGTCACTTGCTTTTTTTGGCATTTTTCTTCTTTCAGCAATCGTTCAGTTTTCTTATTTAAACGTCTCTAATAATCTATTGAAAAATAAAATCATTGATACCTTTAAAGAAAAATTTCCTTCTGAGAACCTCGAATCTGATCTCATCAGCCAAGTTAATGGTTTAATCAATCAGGGGCAAATAGATTATTCTGCTCTTAATGCAGTGAGTATTGTTTCTGATGCGGTGAGCAATAGTGAAAACATTGTCTTGGTTTCTATTTCTTATGAGCGCACTAGATTCATTATCGAAGTTCAAACCAATTCTTATGACCAGCTGCAAGAATACGTTGATTTGGTTAATTCCATGGGATTGAGTGTCAATCTAGGAGCCTCAAGAAGAGTTAACAATTTTATTCAAGGAGAAATAAGCATCAATGCGTTTTAACTTTAGTAAATTCTCTAATCGAGAACAGATACTTATTTTAGGTTTCATCATTTTGATATTTATTTCTGCTTTGATTTCTGTTATTTCTTGGCTCAATACCAAAAACCAATCTTTAGAAAAGGAAAATCAAAATATCATAAGTCGACTTAACTATATTGAGTCCATACCCAGTTCTGTTTCATCAAATAGAAATCTTTATTCAGACAACATATCTATTTTGGTAAATTCAACTTCCAAAGAAAAAAATATTCAAATCGATAGAACACAACCATTTAATGACAATGCAATGATGGTGTGGGTTAATGAGGTAAATTTTATAGATCTTTATAATTGGATGATTTTAATGGGCGAACAAGGGGGAGAGATTGTAAAAATGAATGTCCGTAAATCAAAAAAAGACAAAGTTAACGCTCAAATATCGATACTACTGAAAACAAATTGAAAAAATTTTTTTTAGCAACTTTTATTCTAATATTTTTAATTGCGGGAATTAGTTTGCTTAGGTTGCCTTTAAGTTTGGTTTCTCCAACAGTTAAAGAATTATTTCCACAAGTTAGTTATACCAGTATTGAGGGGACCATCTGGTCAGGAAGAATTAATAATCTATCCTTTGCAGAGGAATATCTAGGTAGTTTAAACACCAGTTTCAATTTGAGAAATTTATCTTTTTTGGTTGATGAAAGAGGTCTTTTCTTGGAAGGAAACATAAATCTAATATCAACCATTTTAAACAACCAAGTTTCTTTGGAAGATATAAATTTGAATCTAAATTCAAAGCGATTCTTAAGAAAAGTACCGGTGATTTCATCTGTATCCGGGGAGAACATTTCAATTATTTTCGATGTAAATGGCTGTTATTTTTCAGAGGGAAGTATATATGCCTCTTTGAGACAAACAAATAAGTTAGATCAACTCTCCAATGCTAAGCTATCTGGAACAATTTCTTGTAAGGATAATAAAATGCTTGGCTCATTTTTTTCTACTCCTAAAGACGATGTTTTGAAAGGAACCTTTGAATTGGATAAAGAATTAAATTATTTAGTGATTGCTAATTCCAAGAGACTCTTTGCAAAAATAACATCATTCTTTGAGAGTGGTTTTACCTCTAGTCCAGATGTTAAACTAACAGGAAATTTATTCGATTTTTTTCAAGATTAAATGCTAATAGGTAAAAATCCTCTCAACGAGGCACCAGAATGGTTTGTAAAAAATATTTCTGAGCGTCCAGAAAAATGTTCAGTCACTGTGAATGGTGCTGAGATAAAGTATTTTATATGGGGAGATAAGACTAAAAAACCTCTACTTTTGCTTCATGGTTACAATGCTCACTCATTTTGGTGGGATCATATTGCACCTTCTTTAACAGAAAATCATTGCGTGGTAGGTCTTGATTTTTCTGGGATGGGTGAGAGCGATAGAAGAGAAGGGTATTCTCAAGAAATTTTTGTTGATGATGTTAAGGGTGTGATTGATGATTTATCTTGGAAGTCTTGTACTTGTATTGCACATAGTATGGGAGGTTCAATAGCGACTTTAGCAACATCAATTTATCAAAATATTTTTGAACATCTTATTTTATTAGACTCGATGATTGTTATACCTCCAAACGTGGCTGAAAGAATGGCTTCCAATAGACCTTCAGCACGTATGGTTGTTGCAAGTCCTGATTTAGAAACTGCAATGGCAAGATTTAGACTAACTCCCTCTCAACCTTGTAAAGATTATGTTTTGAGACATATTGCAGAAACATCTTATGTAGAGGAGTCAGACGGATGGTATCTAAAATCCGATCCATTGATTCCTAATACCTACAAATATAACGATCTACACGATGCTTTTACTCAGTTAGATTGCAAACTTGATTATGTCTACGGTCAAGCAAGCCAATTAGTGACTCAAGAAGTCTTGGAGTATATGACTTACGTAGGCAACTTGGATGAAACATATATTCATTCTTTACCCGGAGCAATGCATCATCTTTTCTTAGATATGCCTGAAGAATTCATATTCTTAATAAAAAGGTTACTGTCCAAATGACCAAACCCTTAGTGGAAGGATTCTGTGATCCTGAATTTTCCAATCTCGAAGAAATCTTCGCTAAAGCTATCAAATCTGGATTTGATGATGGAGCTGGTTTTGCTTTAGAAATTGAAGGTAAAGAAGTTTTAAATCTTTGGGGAGGATTTTCTGATAAAGAGCATCAAAAAAACTGGCAAAAAGATACCTTGGTAAATGTTTTTTCAGTAACCAAGGCAATGACTTCAACTTGTGCTTTACAACTAATTGAATCAGGAAACTTAAATCCTAATGCTCTAGTATCCGATTATTGGCCTGAATATGCATGTGCGGGAAAAGAGAACACCAAAGTATTTGATTTTCTTACTCACAGAGCAGGGATGTTTGGTTTTCAAAGTCCTTTGCCACAAGATTCTTGGGGAGATTGGGATATGATTGTAGATAGACTTGCAAAGCAAAATCCAATTAGAGAACCTGGAACAACTCAAGGTTATCATGCAGTTACATTTGGCTATCTAGTGGGTGAATTGGTCCGAAGAATTGACGGTAGATCTTTGGGTAAATATTTCAAAGAAGAAATTGCTGATAAATTTGATATTGATTTTATCATTGGCCTAAACGATGAAGAAATAAACAGATGTGCAGATTTATTATTACTTTCTGGCAAACCTAATCCATTAATACAATTGATTTTATCTTTACCCAGCTGGCTTCTTCCTGCGCAAGTAAAAATAGTCAAAGAAACACTAAAAAGTAAAGAGTATGCAAAGGCTTTTTTAGAAATTATGGAAGTAGAAGAAAATGAATCTGCACCTTCAGACTATCCCAATTCAAATACTTGGCGAAAGGCAGAAATTCCGGCGGCCAATGGCCATGGCACTGCATCTGGGATAGCAAAATTTTTTGGTATTTTAGCTTCTGGCGGCTCAAGGGATGGTCAAAGAATGCTTAAACCAGAAACTATTAAAGAAGCAACAATTCCGAAAACAACTGGGCCTGATGTTGTTCTTTTTCAAGCACCTTACAAATTTGGCTTAGGCTATCAAATTGACGCACCTTTTTCTCCAATTGGTATGAAAGAAGGGATGTTTGGTCATACTGGTATTGCAGGTGCGACGGGTTTTGCTGATTTAAATCATAAAGTGGGTTTTGGCTTTACGAACAATAGACAACATTCTCTAGGTAAGCTTTATCGAACCTCGAACAGTCTAGCTAAAAAACTTTATGAGATTCTTTAATCATATTTAAATGATTTTAGAACCATACTTTTATTTAATCGCAGTAGTTTCGGTATTCCTCCACGGAATGGGTAAGGGTGGCTTTATTGGAGCTGGTTCGTTTGGTTCTTTGCTTGCCATTCCAATGCTTTCTATCTTTATTCCTCCTTTTCAAGCAGTAGCAATTTTATTACTTCCATTGATTTTCATGGATCTTGTAACGGTTTGGAGATATCGCAGAATGTGGGATATGGAAATTTTAAAATTCATTGTACCACTGGCATTTCTCGGCATTATGATTGGTACCTTCTCGTTTAGTTATCTTTCTGAAGATAGTATCAGAGTCATCATTGGCCTAATGGCAGTTATTTTCTGCTTAGATTATTATTTGCGAAAAAATTCAACTCAACCAAGAAAACCCTCTTTATGGGGTTCATATTTTTGGCCCTCCTTATCAGGATTTACAAGTTTTTCTATTCACGCAGGCGGTCTTCCTTTGAGTTTTTATCTTTTGCCAATGAGGCTAGACAGGAGAATATATGTCGCTACAGCAGGACTATTTTATTTATTGATAAATTTATTCAAAATCTTTCCCTACGCTTATCTAGGTCAAATGAATTTTCAAAATATTTATACTTCTTTGATGCTTCTGCCTCTTGCTCCTCTCGGAGTTTATGCAGGAGCATATTTAGTAGATAAAATAAACCAAGATTGGTTTTATCGCATTGGTTACTTTTGTACGCTTATCGCAGGATTAAAGTTAGTTTATGATGGCTTACAAAACTTTATGTAATGACAAAATTAAGCGTCAACATTAATAAAATTGCTTTAATTAGAAATTCCAGAAAAGGTAATAATCCATCACTGGAATTCTTTTCAAAGAAAATAATAGAAGCTGGAGCTGCTGGAATTACTGTCCATCCTAGACCTGATGCGAGACACATTAAACCCGATGATTTATCGGACTTATCATTATTAACAAAAGAGTTAAATGTAGAATTTAATATAGAAGGGAATCCCTACGAAGAACGATCAGGAGATTACCCGGGATTTTTGAATCTTATCGATGCAATAATTCCATCCCAATGCACTCTTGTTCCTGACGACCGTAACCAATTAACTTCTGATCATGGCTGGAATATTCATTCTGAACATAATAAGTTAAAAGAAGTCCTAAATTATCTTAAAGACAATAATATCCGAAGTAGCATCTTTATTGATCCTGATAAATCTCAATTAGATGCAGCAAAAGATATCGAGGTTGACCGAGTAGAGATATATACCGGTCCTTTTGCTGAAGCTTTTGAAAAGAAAGATGGAGCTGTCCTCAACTTATACAAAGAAGCTATTGAATATGCAAATGAAATTGATCTTGAGGTTAATGCAGGTCATGACTTGAATTTAGATAATTTACCTACGTTATTGTCTTATGGAGAGATTAAGGAAGTATCTATTGGACATGCACTAATATCAGAGTCTTTAGTCTACGGAATAGAGAATACAGTTAAGAAATATATTAAAATAACTCAATGACTACCGAAGAAAAAATAAAGTCTCAAATAGCAGATAATCAAATTCTCTTGTATATGAAAGGTTCACCTGAGCAACCTCAGTGTGGTTTTTCACAAAGAGCTACTCAAATATTAATGGCGTGCGGGAAGGAATTCTCTTTTGTAGATATCCTTTCAAATCCTGAGATAAGAGAAACACTTCCAACTGTTTCAAATTGGCCAACTTTCCCTCAATTATATGTAGATGGTGAACTAATTGGAGGCAGTGATATCATGTTTGAAATGTATCAGTCTGGGGAATTGCAAGAATTGATTGATTCTATAGAAAGTTAAATCATTCTAAACTCAAATATTTTTTAGCTGTCTAATTTTGTTATGAAAAAAGTAATTTTAGCCTATTCAGGAGGTCTAGATACTTCGGTGATTCTTAAGTGGTTGCAAGAAGAAAAAAATCTAGATGTTGTAACTTATACAGCCGATCTAGGTCAGGGTGATATTTCAGATGACTTAGAAGAAAAAGCAAAAAATCTTGGAGCCAGCAAAGTAATTGTTGAAGATCTCACTGAAGAATTTATTTCTGAATACGTTTATCCAATGTTTAGGTGTAATACCATTTTTGAAGGGGAATATCTTTTAGGTACTGCAATCGCACGACCCTTAATTGCAAAAAAACTAGTTGATATAGGTAGGCAAGAAGATACAAATATTATTTGCCATGGGGCTACTGGCAAAGGAAATGATCAAATAAGATTTGAAATAGGGGCTCATGCTCTAAATCCATCTATAGAGGTGATAGCACCATGGCGAGACTGGGATATGGTATCGAGAACAGACTTAATGAATTATTGTATAAATCATCAGATACCCATGCCTGCTTCGAAAGCAGAAGAGCCGCCATTCTCAATGGATGAAAATTTATTGCATATTTCTTATGAGGGTGGCGTTTTGGAGGATTTAAATAATGCTCCTCCCGAAGACATGTGGTTGAATACTAAATCATTGGAAGATGCTTCAGAAAAACCTGAAGAAATAACTCTCGAATTTTTAAAAGGAGATCCTGTAGCTTTAAATGACAAGAAATTATCACCTGCACAATTGTTTAAAAAATTAAACCTTCTTGGTGGTAAACATGGCATAGGAAGAATTGATATTGTTGAGTCAAGAGTAACAGGTATGAAATCAAGAGGTTGTTATGAAACTCCGGGTGGTACCATTTTATTGAAAGTTAGAAGAGCTATGGAGTCTTTATGTTTAACCGGCGAAGAGATAAAAAACAAAGATAAATTAATCCCTGACTATGCTGCTTTAATTTATGAGGGCTTATGGTGGAGTAACAAAAGAGTTAATCTCCAAGGCGAGATTGATTCTATATCAAATAAAGTTAACGGTAAGGTCTCAGTAAAACTTTATAAAGGTAACATCATTTCAATTTCTAAAGAAAGTTCTAATTCTTTATACAACGAAAACAAAGTAAGCTTTGAAGAAGAAGGTGGTTTTTCTAATGAAGACATGAAATCTCATATCAAGAAAAATATTTTAGATTATGATATTTGATCTACCTCCAAAGAGATTTTTTCAATTTCTTTAATCTTTCTTGCCATATTGATTATTGTTTTGCCCGGACCAGAATCAATCAAAGAGGAAAGATTATTATCTAAAAGATAATCTAAAGTTTCTCTCCATCTCACGGTCTTGGTCAATTGATTTATAAGTGAATCTTGTATTATTTCAACATCAGAGGTTGGTTCAGCAAGAACATTTGGAATTACTGGAATAGAAGGGACCTTAAACTCTACTTCATTGAGTAATTTTGCTAGCCTTTCTTGAGCTTCATCCAGTAAATAGCAATGAGAAGGAACAGACATTTGAACCATTTGAGTTTTAACTCTTCTAAATTCGCCATTAGCGATGTAGTTTTTGCAAGCTTCTATTGCAGAGTTCTTTCCGGCCAATACTGAAACACCATCTGCATTATCAGTTGAAAAATTTATAGTTTCATCCGATTCGTTAATGTAATCTATCATTTTATAAACATCGTTAATTGGCATATTCAAAACAACCAGCATTCCAGCTGTTCCTTCTGGAACTGCTTCTTGCATTAATCTTCCTCGGTAATTTACTAACTTAACCGCATCCGACAATTCCAAACAATTTGAATAAACCAAAGCTGAATATTCTCCAAGAGATAGACCCGCTGTTATATCAATATTTGAAAGTTTATTAGAGTATTTGGCTAATAAGACACTGGTAATTAAGATTGTTGGTTGTGAGAATTCCGTAAGATTTATTTTTTCATCTGGTCCATTTCGAAGTAAATCTTCTAAATCAAAATCTAGGGATTTGGATACGTCATCAACGATAGATTTTACTTCGGAGACTTCTTCAAAAAGTGAATCCAGCATGCCAACTTTTTGGACGCCTTGACCAGGAAATAATAATGCTTTCATGTTTTAAGAGAAAATTCTTTTTCCAAAGATTCAATCATTTTTGAAAGGGAAGAAATATCTTCTACTCCACCATAGGTATATTTATCTGGTCTAACTAAGACTGCTTTGTATTTTTCAAACACAGTTTTTAATCTTTCTTCAGAGTCTTCTCTAGGATCAACTGTTATTAATTTAATATCAAGCAAATCAACAATAGCTTTTGCTTTGTCAGTTAAATCTAAATTCGATTGTTGAGTTAAAACTGCAAAAGTTTCATCAATTATCCTATCTAACATTTCTTTTTTGTTATTTTTTGTGAGGACGGGTTGCGGTATAGGAACCCCAGTTATCATATCAGTGGGATCACTATAAATACCAGATGGAATATGGGGAAAATTTACGTCGTAACTTGGACCTTTTGGTTCGTACTCCTTACCTTCTGCAGCAGCACAAAATCCTTCGATAACCTGACCTATAGTGACTGTTTGTGCGATAGTCCATTTCGCATGCGAATGTCTTTCTTTTTGATAGGTATCAAGTATTTCCTTACTTGCTTTGTTTTTTAGAAGAAGATCCAGTTTCCATGAAATATTTGTAATATCTCTGATTCCAGTTCCCATCCCGGCTCCCATAAATGGGGGCATTTGGTGAGCTGCATCACCAGCAATTAAGACATTCCCTTTGCGCCAAGTCTCAGCTATACAAGCATGAAAAGAATAAACTTGAGCTCTTTCTAGCTTGGCATTATTTTCATTTATCCAAGGTTTTAAAAGTTTCCAGACGTTTTCGTCTTCTTCCAGTTCTTTTGAATCTTCACCGGGCATTTTTTTAAATTCAAATCTAAGATGTCCGCGCCTACCTGGTACATAAGTACCGGGTCTTTTTGGATCGCACACTTGCATAGCTTCTTTTTCTGGAATATTTATTTTTTCAGTTAAATGAGCGTCACAAACTAACCATTCTTGATTATATTCAAAATCTTCCAAGTCAACATCTAACTCTCTTCTAACGAAGCTGCTAGCTCCATCGCACCCAATAAGATATTTTGAAAAAAATGTTAAATCTCTACCAGAGTTTTTGCAGTTTAGATAAACTCCTTCAGATGTATCTTCAAAACTTAACAATTCTGTTCCTTCTTTAATCAAAATATTATTTTCTGATTCTACTGACGTTCTTATAAATCCTTCTAATTCAGGCTGATAAAACAAAACTTGATTTGGCCAACCCATAGCAGAGACTCCAACTGGCTGCTCGATAGTCTGGATAGGTTTTAAATTCGCATCGCCAAAATGTACACGCTGAATTTCAGCTGAATTTTCAACTACTTTTTCTGCAATACCCAACCTATCAAATGTTCTGAGTTGTTCCCCATCTGTATTTATCGCTCTAGCCGTTGGTGAGGGCCCAATATTTTTTTCAACAACTAAAACCTTGTGGCCTAACTTACCCATTAATCCTGCTAAAGTAGAACCAACAGGTCCATAACCACAAATTGCTATATCAAAATGTTCCATTAATGAGCATCGAGAAATTTAAAAATTTATTATAATGTTTTTTATAAAGTTGCGGAGAAAACTATGAAACCAATTATCAAAGCAGTTGATGTGCAATATTGTACTTTGCAATGTCCAGATTTAGATATTCAGGAACAATTCCTTATCCACTTTGGTATGCATACAGTTGAAAAAAATGAAGACATTTTGATTATGCGTGGAGAAGGACCGAAACCTTTTATTGAAATTTGTAAAAAAGGGGAAAAAAAATTTCTAGGAGCAGCTTTTTTGGCATCATCGATGGAAGATTTAGAAAAAATAAGCAAGACCGAACCTTTTTCAGATATAGAAACACTTTCTACTCCTGGAGGTGGATTTATTTCTAAAGGAATAGACCCTGATGGAATAAATGTTGAAGTAGTCTTTGGTATAGAAGATAGACAAGATTTTACGGAGATAAATCCTTATCCTAATAATGAAGGAACAAATTCTAATAGAGTAAATGAACTCAAAAGGTACCAAAAAGGGCAATATCCTAGAATTTTAAGATTTGCTCACTATGGCATAAACGTTAAGGATGTTGCTGCATCTTTGGATTGGTACAATAAATATCTAGGAATTATTCCAAGCGATAAGCTTTGGGTTGGTGAGCCCAATAATCCTGAAACTCCTTTGAATGGAATTTTTGCTAGATTAGATAAAGGTAAGATACCGGCAGATCACCATTCAATATTTTTCTTGAATGCACATATGATCTCCCAAGGTAAATCAGGTCTTAACCATGTGTCTTTTGAAATGCTAAGTATTGATGATGTTTTCAGTGGGCACGAAATACTCCAAAAAACAAAAGAGGAGTTTGATTACGAACTAGAGTGGGGCGTCGGAAGACATTATCAGGGAAGTCAAGTATTTGATTATTGGAGAAATCCATTTAAACAAACTCATGAGCATCAGACTGATGGTGACGTCTTGGATAATTCCGTTCCACATAATGATTTGGATCTTACAAAAGGCGAAGGCGGAGGGTTACCAGAAGATGGGCCAGGAGCTTCTCAATGGGGACCTTCTATAAATTTTGCTACTTTTGGAGATGAAAGAGGTCTTTAATTGGATCTAAAAATAAAAGGAAAGAAAGCAATTATCTGTGCTTCTAGCAGAGGTTTAGGAAAAGGATGTGCAAATTCCCTTGGTCAAGAGGGAGCAGAATTATTTATAAATGGAATTAATGAAAAAAATTTAAAAAAAACTGAGGAGGAGTTTTTAGACAAAGGGTTTAAAGTGACCTCTGTTTTAGGAGCAATGGAAGATTCTTCGACAAGGTCTGCTTTGCTTGAAGCTTGTCCTGATCCAGATATTTTGATTAATAACAGTGGAGGACCGCCTCCCGGAAATTTTTTTGATTGGACTGAAGAAGATTTTCTTTCAGCAATAAAATCTAATTTCACTCAATCTGCCTTACTTATGCAAGCCGTAATACCAAAAATGAAAGAAAAAAATTTTGGACGTATAGTAAATATAACTTCGGCAATGGTTAAAAACCCTCATCTAATAATGGGACTTTCAACCTCGGCTCGTTCCGGTCTGCATGGTTTATCAAAAGCTCTATCTAGAGAAGTTGCGCAATACAATATAACCATCAATAACGTTCTGCCTGAAAGAATCGATACTGATAGACAAACTCAAATTTTAAACTTCCAAGCAAAGTTAGCAGATTCATCATATGAAGAGGCAAAAAAAGAACTTGAGGAGACTTTAACTGCAAAAAGAATGGGAACAGTGGAAGAGTTTTCTGGAGTATGTACTTTTCTTTGCTCTGAACAAGCAGCTTATATATCAGGACAGAATATATCTGTAGATGGTGGAAATTCCACTAACCTTATTTAACTCCTAATTTTTCTTGCAAACCTTTATTTGAGGTGGTGTAACCAAAAGGTACACGTTTTCCAGGATTGATTCTTTTGTAAGCTTCTTGAACGGCTATAGTAGTTTCATGAAAGCCACATAAGATTAAATCAAGTTTTCCAGGATAGGTATTTATATCTCCAACAGCGAAGATACCATTTTTATTTGTTTGATAATTTTCAGTATCAACCGCTATCTTTTTTCCATCCAAATCTATTGCCCAATCCAAGATAGGACCAAGTTGTTTATTCAAACCAAAGAAAAACAATGCTTCATCACATTCCAAGAGTTCTTCTTCTTTAGTTTCAAACTGCATAAGCTCTACACCCTCAAAAGATGAGTCACCTTTTATTGATTTAATCACAAAAGGTATTTTTAACTCAATTTTGCCATCTTTAACCAACTCTCTCATTTGATTTTCAGTATGTTCAGCTCCTCTAAAGTCATCTCTTCTATGCACCAAGAAGATTTTTTTAGCTATTTTTGATAACTCAACTGACCAATCTAAAGCACTATCTCCGCCTCCAAAAATGACAATTTCTTTATCTTTGTATTTATCTTTTTCCTTAATCGCATAGTCGACTCCTTTAGAAAGGAATTTATCAGGATCTTCGACTGGCGGTTTCCTTGGTTCAAAGGCGCCAGCTCCAGCTGCAATAAAAACGTTCTTTGTTTTAAATTCAGTATTTTCATTTGTAACAACTTTCCAGAAATTATCTGGCAGCTCTTCTAAAACATCCACTCTCTGGTTGAGATGTGTCTCATAAGAAAATGGCTTAATTTGTTCTACTAAGGCATCAATGTGTTCTTTTCCAGTTTGATTAGCCACACCTGGAATATCGTAAATCGGCTTTTCTGGATAGAGCTCTATACACTGTCCACCGACCTTATCTAGGTTATCAATTAAATGACAATTCAAACCCAAAAGACCAGCTTCAAAAACTGTAAACAGTCCAACAGGACCTGCACCAATTACTACTATATCTGTTTCAATTATTTTCGACATTAACTAACCTTCATCCCTGGCAGCGCATCAGAATCAGGACCAACCAAATAAACACCACTGTCATCATTGCTAGCAGCTAAAATCATCCCTTCTGAAATACCAAATCTCATTTCTCGCGCTTTTAGATTATTGACACAAACTACCATTCTATTTAATAAATTTTTGGGCTCATAATATTTTTTGATTCCTGCAAAAACTGTTTTCTCACCTAGTTCACCAAGATCTAATTTTAGTTGAACCAATTTATCAGCTTCCTCGATTTCACTGACTTCTATTACTTTTGCAATTCGCAAATCAACTTTAAAAAAGTCATCAATAGTAATTTCATCCACTTTTACTTGCCTCTATAAGATTCTCAATTTTTTCATCTTCAACCCTTTGAATTAAAGGTTTGAAAGATTGAATTTCATGATTTTTAATTGAAGTCTTAACATTATTAAAGTTATCTTCAGCTAAATTCATGTAGTTCTTAATTTTAAATGCAGTTTTAGGGATTATAGGTTCTAAGCAAATATTTAATATCCTAAATAGATTCATACCAGTACTAGATATTTTTATAACTTCTTTTTCGTTTATCTTTTCTTTTGCTAATACCCAGGGTTGATTTTGGTCAATATATTGATTTGCTGAATCTGCTAGTTTCATAATTCGTTTACAGGCATTTGAATAATCTAGATTTAAATAGTCTTCAAATATCAATTTCGCTTCTTCTTTAAATTCATCAATGAGATTTTCTTCTAAATCTGAACCTAACTTATTATCATTTTTTTTCAAAAATTTTTGTACTCTGCTGGCAATATTAATGAACTTACCCACTAAATCAGTATTAACTTTTTTTTGAAAGTCTTTTAGATCAAAATCAATATCATCAATTTTATTAGTGAGTTTCGTAGCTAAATAATATCTCAAGTAATCAGAATCTAATTCTGCAGAATATTGGTCTGCGAGTAGAAAGTTACCTTTGGATTTGGACATTTTATTTCCATTCAGAGTTAAAAATCCATGAACAAAAACATTAGATGGTTTTTTGAATTTTGCTGCATGCAATAAAGCTGGCCAAAACAAAGCATGAAAATTAAGAATATCTTTTCCTATAAAGTGATAAATTTCATATCTTGAATCTTCACTCCAAAGATCTTTAGCAGTAGCTTTATTTTTTGAATCCTTTAGGAATTTTTCTAAAGTACCAATATAGCCAATAGGCGCATCAAGCCAAACATAAAAAAATTTATCTTCAAATCCTGGAATTTTAAATCCAAAGTAGGGTGCATCTCTGGATATATCCCAATCCATCAAGCCATCTTTAAACCATTCTTGAAGTTTGTTGATAACACTTTCTTGTAGAGAAGACTTATCTATCCAAGTTTTTATTTCGGCTTCTAATTTTGTTAAAGAGAAAAATAAATGTTCACTATCCTTTATTACTGGAGGTCTTTTAGAAAAAACTGATAAGGGGTTTAATAATTCAGTAGCTTCGTACTTTGCTCCGCAATCGTCGCAGTTATCGCCGTATTGATTAGGAGCATTACATTTCGGACAATTACCTTGGACGTAACGATCGGCAAGAAACAATTTTTTATCTTCGTCGAAGAGTTGTTTTATATTTCGTTTGGCAACGTAACCATTTTCTAGAGCCGTATTGTAAATAAGCTCACTATATTTTTTATTTTCTTCACTATGCGTTTGATAATAACAATCATGACTAACCTGAAAAGCTTCTAAGGTTTTTTTATGAGCTTTCATGTATTTATCAACTAACTTTTCAGGAGAAATATTTTCTTCTTCAGCTTTCATCATTATCGGAGTTCCGTGGGCATCAGAAGCGCAAAGGTAAATACAATGATTTCCTATAATACGCTGAGACCTAACCCAAATATCAGTTTGAATATGTTCTAGTAAATGTCCGAAATGAAGAGGACCATTAGCATAGGGAAGGGCACTAGTAACAATTAGTTCTTTTTTTTTCGTTGTCATAGGAATAAGCTATTACCATGGGGAAAGAACATTTTATCTCAAATACTAGAAGTATTCTTTTGATTTTATTATTGGTAACTACAGGTTGTGCAACAACTAGCAATCTATCAGGCGATTTTAATCCTGATGATCCTTATGAAGAAAGTAATAGAAAAGTCTTTGAGTTTAATAACAAATTAGATAAATTATTCTTAAGACCGGTTACCGACTTTTATGACAAAGCAACTCCTGAATTTGCTCAAACATCAATTACGAATTTCTTTGCTAATTTGGATGATATAAGAATTTCAATTAATAACCTTTTGCAAGGAAATGTAGTTGAATCCATGAGCGATATAACTCGGTTTTTCATAAATTCTATATTTGGTCTTGGTGGTTTTTTTGATGTTGCCTCGGAAATGGGATTAGAAAAACACAGCGAGGATTTTGGACAAACATTGGGTAAATGGGGTGCAAAGCCCGGTCCCTATTTAATGCTGCCTTTTTTAGGACCAAGTACTACCAGAGATGCTTTCACCTTTGTGGGCGACACCGCTTTAGCACCAGCTTTATCCTTAGATGATAATGCTGCGAGATTAGGTCTTATTTCCCTTGATTTAATAAATACTTATTCAGCATTTACAGGCATTGCAGATATAGAAAGCAAAGATCAATATGCTTTTTTAAGAGACGCTTTCTTAGAGAGAAGAAAATACGAAGTCAATGATGGATTGTCTGTGGAAGAATTGACTCAAGATCAAGATTTTGAAGATTTCTAGCTAGTCGGTAAAAGCGCTATAAACCATAGACTGCATTTGCATTCTTATTGGATAGTAACCTGAAGGCATTAATTGAGTCATTAAAATACATATTAATTCTTCTTGAGGATCTATCCAAAAAAAAGTACTAGCAGCACCACCCCAGTTATAGCTACCTACTGAGCCAGAGTTTTGAGTATCAGCTAAATCAATATTAACGCCAAAACCTAAACCAAAGCCAACACCTTTATATCTTATTTCACTAAAACTTCCTTCAGAACCCATGGTTACCATGTCTTGATTGTCAGGCAGATGATTTGAGGTCATCAATTCAATTGTTTTTCTTGATAAGAGCCTCTTTCCTTTAAAAGTTCCACCATTCAAAAGCATTTGACAAAAATTGTAATAATCTTCAGTTGTAGATACCAAACCCCCACCGCCAGATAGGTGTAAAGGAGAGCTTGAGTAACCGCTTTTAGTGTCGCCTGTGTCCTGCAGTCTTAGATATTCCTTTGGCGTTCTTTCATAACATGCGGCAAATCTTTTAATTTTATTTTTTGGAACATAAAAACCAGTATCTTTCATATTAAGAGGCTTAAAAATATGCTTTGTAAAATAATCGTCTAAAGTCATTCCACTCAAAACTTCAACCAATCTTCCACAAATATCAGTAGCCACACTATAGTTCCATTTATCTCCAGGACTAAATTCGAGAGGTAAGCTTGCTATGGACTGAGAAAAATTTTCTAGATCAAGAGGAGGAAAACTAAAGTCAGTATTATCTCCTCGCGGACCACTCCAGACTTTACGATAGGCATGATCGATATTCGTTCGATAGTGGAATCCGTAAGTAAGACCAGCAGTATGTGTTAATAGATCTCTGATGGAGATTTCTCTGTCAGCAGGGCGAGTTATGAAATGCGGATAACTTCCAGAAACAAAGACTTTGGGATTTTTAAATTCTGGTAAAAATTTTCCAACAGGATCAGCTAATTGAAAAAGACCTTTTTCAAACAGTTGCATCAAGGCAACACTAGTTATGGGTTTGGTCATTGAGTAAATTCTGAAAATAGTATCTTTTTCAATTTTTTTATTATTCTCAACATCTCTCAGTCCAGAAGATTCGAAATGTATTACTTTTCCTTTTCTAGCAATTAAAGTTTGAATTCCAGCAAGTTTACCGTTTTGGATATATTTATCTTTAAAGAATTTTTCCATTGCCATTAATTTATCTTTTGCAAGACCTAATTTATCTGGATTGATAGTTTTCATATTTGTTCCTTTGCTGAAAGTTTCGCTTTAATAAAATCAGAATGAGCTACATAAATTAAATTCGATACTTTTCTGATTATATGTTCTTCATATTTATCTATATTCCCATCTGCGTATGCAATTTTCCACATTGATTCTATAAGCTTTACTCTTTCAACTGCATCAAAATTGTCATTTATATCGCGGGTAAATTCGTATAGTGAAGTTGAATCTTCCACATTTTCTTTAACGAGATTTATTAACTCATCTATCTCATCTTCATCTATCAGAAAATCCTTTAGTAAAGTATTCTTTAATGCCATCAGCTCGGATTCATCAAGAATTTCATCTGCCATACTTGTTTCTAGCAGAAGAGCAATACAAGCTTTAATTGAAGTTTTGTCGTCTATGGTTGGACTTTCGGAATTTTCAGTTTGAAAAATTTTTTTAAAGAAATTCATGCTGCTTGATTTTCACTTGCCAATAAAATATTTTTTAATTCGCACTTAATTTTGTCATTTTTTTCACTGCTCAACAAAAGGAGTCTAGATTTTTTTGCATTATTAAGACCTTTGAATAAATTTAACATATGAAATTTAGTCTTTATTTCATCTTTAAAGTTCAATGAATCAATGTATTCAAACATTTCGTCAATGACTGATAACATAGTTTTGTTTCCTTCAGTAGAATTAAAAAAAATACGATCCACATCTAATAATTTAAAAGGTAAGTCATAGGCAGCTCTACCTACCATAATGCCATCCAATTTTTGAAATTCATCTTTCGCTATTTTGAAATCTTCAATGCCGCCATTAACAATTATATTTAGACGTTTAAAATCTTTTTTAATTTTAAAAACTCTTTCGTAATTTAAAGGAGGTATTGTTCTATTTTCTTTAGGATCCAGTCCCTTTAAAAGAGCAATTCTTGCGTGAACATAAAAAGTATTTACACCAATTTGAGATAATTCTTCTATGAAATAATCCAATCCCTCATTAATATTAGAATCATCAACCCCTAATCTAATTTTTACTGAAACTTCTTTAGAAGAAACTTTTATCATTTCAGACAAACAGTTCTTGACCAAATTTACATCCTTCATCAAAACTGCACCAAAATTTCCAGATTGAACCTTAGAACTAGGACACCCAAGATTTAAATTAATCTCAGAATAATTATATGAATTAGCTATCAAAGTAGCTTTTTTTAGCTCTTCTGGACAACTTCCTCCTACTTGCAAAACAGTAGCGTTTGAAATATTTGAATTGTTTAAAAACCTTTCAGGATCACATCTATTTATTGCATTGGCATGAATCATTTCGGTAAAAAGGATAGTTTCTTTGGATAATAAACCGCACAGATATCTGAAATGACGGTCTGTTCGTCTCATCATTGGAGCAATGCAGAAGGTTCTATCCATTAGAGAAAATAAATAACTGAGAGAACCCCAACTACAGATAAAACAATAGTGTAGGGTAATGCCATCAAAACCATTCTTAAATAAGAAAGTCCTAAAAGAGGAGCTACAGAAGAGGTTAGAAGAAATAAGAATGCAGCTTGCCCATTAGGAGTAGCAACACTTGGTAAATTAGTTCCGCTATTAATTGCAATAGCTAACAAATCAAATTGCTCTCTTCCTATTGCTCCACTATCTAGAGCAGCTTTTACTTCGCTGATATAAATGGTGGCAACAAAAACATTATCACTGATCATCGATAAGATACCATTTACCATGAAAAATACTGGTATTTGAATTTCTTGTCTAAGACTCAATACATAACTTATTACAGGAGTAAACAAATGCTGGTCATGAATAACTGCAACAACCGCAAAAAATACAACCAACAAAGCGGTAAACGGTAGGGCTTCTTCAAAAGCTTTACCTAGTTTTGGTTCTTCTATTACTCCGTTAAAAGCAGTTAGTAATACAATAATCATCAAGCCAATCAACCCCACTGCAGCAAGCCCAAAAGCTAAAGAGAAAACGAGCACCAAAGCAATAATGGCCTGGGTAACGATTTTCATATTTTGAGAATCAGTTCTTTCAAGAGACTCTTGTTTATCAAAATCATAAAGTATTTGTCTAATGTGACCAGGAAGTTGAACTCCAAATGAAAACAAAGAAAATCTTTCTACAAGATAACAGGTAATCAAACCTGCAATAAAGACAGGGAAAGAAATTGGTAACATTTTCAAAAAGAACTCGATAAATGACCAGTCTGCAACACTTGCAATTAATAAATTTTGAGGCTCTCCGACAGTCGTTGCAACTCCTCCCAAGGCAGTTCCAACAGCACCATGCATCAATAGATTTCTAAGAAAACCTTTGAAAGTTTGAAATTCTTCAGAGTTCTCAGAAAAAGCTTCTTCTTTTGAAGCAACATTTTTGTAGACATGATAAAAACCTGCAGCGACAGCAATCAAAACAGCCATGACAGTTAAAGCATCTAAAAATGCAGAAAGAAATGCTGCAGCAAATACAAAGAGTAAACACAAAAGTCTTTTATTTTTGATGTTAATTAGAAGCTTGGTAAAGATATACAAAAGAAAATCTTTCATAAAATAAATACCGGCTACCATGAATACTAAAAGAAGAATAACTTTTAAATTAGCCTCAACTTCATAATAAATTTGTCCGGTATTTGTAAGACCCATCAAAATAGACTCCAATGCAATTAATCCACCAGGTTGAAGTGGATAACACTTGATAGCCATCGCTAAAGTAAAAATAAACTCACCTAAAATAACCCAGCCAAGAATAAATCCTGCAGGCAAGCTCATAGCGTCGAATAAAATGTATATAATCGGATTAACAATCAAAAAAGAGATGATTGTATTTTTATACCAATTAGGAGCAGCTCCTAAAAAATTATAATAAATCGAATTTATCATGGAGATTAAAATTGTTTAACTTTGAACCTTCAAATTATATAGAAAATGAAGCCAAAGATTCAGTTTTCTTTGTGATATTTGATCAAAGTATTCTTTCATTTTCAAATGAAAATTTTATCAGGCCCATCACACATGATGAATTGACTTGGTCTTATATTGAAGAAAAAGAAAGACACTTTCTAGGATATTTAAATAAAAAACCGTGCTTTGTCATTCTTACTGAAAAAAATCAGTGTGAATTGGAACACTCAATTTTTATCGATATGCGTTCCGCTCTTGGTAGGATGCCTGATCAGTTATTTGATGTTATTGCAAGGTCCATTCAAATCATAAATTGGTCAAAAGATCACCAATTTTGTGGATCTTGTGGAACTTCAATGCAAAGACACGATAAGGAAAGAGCAATGGAATGTCCTAACTGCAAAGGACAATTAATTTACCCAAGGATTTCTCCGTGTGTTATCACTTTAATCTATAAAGAAAATGAGTTTTTGCTTGCACACAATAAGAATTTCCCTCCAAATTTCTATAGCACTCTTGCTGGTTTTATAGAACCAGGGGAATCCGTAGAAAGTGCGTTAAAAAGGGAAGTTAAGGAAGAAGTAAACATAGACATAAAAAATTTAGAGTATTTTTCAAGCCAAGCATGGCCATTTCCAAGTCAATTGATGTTGGGTTTTTATGCTGAGTATGATTCTGGAGAATTAAAACCTGACGGAGAGGAAATTGACGATGCCCAATGGTTTACTGTTGAAAGCATGCCAACAAATATTCCTCCATCAAATATTTCAATTTCTGGTAAATTGATAGAAAACTTTATCAAGAAAAAATAGTTTATTTGTTTCTTGGATCGTTAGCCGCTCTTTCAAAAGGTTTCTTTTCTTCAACAATTTCTTTTTTTACTTCGATTTCTTTTTCTTTCTTAGGTCTACTTAATTTTCTTGGCGTTGCCTCTGTTTTAGGGATATTTTCTTTTTCTGAAGACTTTCTACTATCTGATAGGTCTTTAGATTTTGATTTTTTTGTATTATCTAATTTTGGTTTTTTAGAAACTCTATTTTGATTTTCTTCTGATGAGTTTTGGGATTTTTTTTGTCTAGAATTAGTCTTTTTATTGTCCTTAAACTTATTAGAATTTGATTTATTTCTATTTTCCGATCTATTTCTATTTTTTTGATAAGACTTTTTCCCTTGATTTTTAGAATATCTAAGTTTCTTGTTGGGTTTTTGAGATTTCTTTTTTGGTTTGTTGATCTTAAAAATTTCTAAGATTTTTTTAAATAATGATTTTTTTGGTCTACGAGATCTTTTTATGTTTAAAAGAGGTTTTTCTTCAGAAGTTTTCCTTTTGCTCTTCTTTTCGAAATGATCAGCAACAGAAATACTCGAGCGATTTTTTTCAGGATCTATAACTTTTCCGTCTTTTATTCTGATGACTTCAAATCTTGAATCAGGTCTAGTTGCATCGGAAATTAC
Source organism: uncultured SAR86 cluster bacterium (assembly GCA_902632605.1). Classification (GTDB taxonomy): domain Bacteria; phylum Pseudomonadota; class Gammaproteobacteria; order Magnimaribacterales; family AG-339-G14; genus MEDG-81. Next base: position 269,178 of record CACPDB010000001.1, read on the forward strand.
GACCAGTTTTACATTACTTCTAGCTTCGATATCATTTAAGCGAACTCTCCTTTCGTTCAGGAGTAAGGCTGACATATCGGGAGATACAACTGCCCTCACTTCACTGGTTTTTTCTTTACTAGACTCTTCTTCAAGCAATCTAAGAACTGCGGTAGAAAGGGTATTAATGTCTTGAGTCCATCTTTCTTTTAAAGACGATCTCAATCTTTGTCTGGATAGTTCGAGTAATCCAAATCTAGAAATACGTCCAATTTGAACTCTTGCTCTATCTTCGGAAAGCGCTTCTCTCATAGCGTCTTCTACAGCACGCTTATTTTCAAGTTTCATCATATCGATGAAATCAATTACGACCAATCCACCGATATCTCTGAGTCTTAATTGCCTTCCTATTTCTTCACACGCTTCAATATTCGTTTTAACTGCAGTCTCTTCAATATCTTTACCGGAAGTAGCTTGTGAAGAGTTGATATCTATTGCTACCAGAGCCTCTGCATCATCTATTACGATTGATCCGCCAGAAGTAAGTTTTACTTCTCTTTGATAAGCAGTTTCAATTTGCGATTCAATTTGATATCTGGTGAATAGGGGAAGAGTATTTTCATACTTATTAAGAATCATAGCTTGATCAGGCATAACACGCTCAACGAACTCGGATGCTTCTTCAAAAGCTTCTTCGGTATCTACCCAAATTTCCTCAATATCCTCTTTAAGATAATCTCTCAAAGCTCTGATAATGATATCGCTCTCTTTAAAAATTAAGATTGGACTTTTCTTCAAAGTGTTTGCTTCGCTAATACCTTCCCAAACTCTTTGAAGATACTCTAAATCCCATTTTAGATCCTCAAGATCTTTTCCCTCTCCAGCGGTTCTTACTATTAATCCCATAGACTCGGGAACATTCAAAGATGAAATTCTTTCTTTAAGTTTATCTCTCTCTTTGCCTTCTAATCTTCTCGAAATTCCTGCTGCCTTTGGATTATTGGGCATTAAAACTAAGTATCTACCAGCAAGACTTATATTGGTAGTAAGAGCCGCTCCTTTATTCCCTCTTTCGTCTTTTTCAACTTGAACAAGAATCTCTTGATCTTTCTTTAAACAATCTGCGACGGATAATCTTGAATTTCGGTTATTTTTTTCAGGATAAAATTGGGGAGAAATTTCTTTGAAAGGTAGAAACCCATGTCTTTCTGCTCCATAGTTTACAAAAGCTGCTCCTAAACTAGGTTCAATTCTACTAACTTTTCCTTTATAAATATTTCCTTTTCTACGGACCTCACTGATATTTTCAATATCCAAATCATACAAAAGGTTTCCTTCAGTAATTGCAACTCTCAGTTCCTCTGGTTGAGTAGCATTGATAAGCATTCTTTTCATAGTTTCACCTCATGAAAGTGCTTAAATATAAAATGTAATAACCTCTACCTTGAGGCCTTGTTGACAATAAATTTTAGGTTTTACGCCCTCGCTACCTAATTTTATTAAATTCTTATATTTAAACTAATTAAAATTCTTGCCCTAAAATATTTTTAATAAGGGTCTATGAAGCGTATTCTAGAGAAAAAATTCAAAGAAATCTAAATTATTTATGTCCGAAGTAAAAAAAATAATTATTGATGCAAACATTAAGGGTCAAAGGTTGGATAATTTCTTAATAAGTCACTTAAAAGGAGTCCCAAAATCGAAAATTTATTCAATTATCAGAAAAGGCGAAATCAGAATTAACAGCAAAAGAAAAAAACCATCATATAAATTAGTAGAAGGTGATGAGTTGAGAGTCCCGCCAATTATGACCTCTAAAAAAGAAAATCAATTTATTCCTTCTAATGTCATTGCTTTACTAAAAGATGCGATCGTTGAAGAAAACGAGGATTATATTGCCATAAATAAACCCGAAGGTATTGCTTCGCATGGTGGTAGCGGGATATCTATTGGAGTCATAGAAGCTATTAGAAATTTCGGTAAAGCTTACAGAGATGCAAAATTGGTTCATAGATTAGATAAAGACACATCGGGTTGCCAATTAATTGCTAAAAATAATAATTTTTTAAGACGTTGTAATAAGTTAATTTCTGAAAGACAGGTTCAAAAAACTTATCAAGCTGTTGTCCATGGGAACTGGATTCACAAGGATGGCTTGCATGAAATCAATATTAAAAAAAATAAGCTTATCGGCAAAGAAAGGATGGTAAAGATTTCAGAAGGAGGCAAAATTGCTAAAACTTTTTTTCAAGCCATTGAATCATCAGAACATTTTTCACTCGTTGAATGTGAACTAGTTACTGGACGAACACATCAATTGAGAGTTCATCTTTCTGAATTAGGTTTTCCAATCGTAGGAGACAAAAAGTATGGATTTAAAGAAAACCAGTTTACAAAAGTTTCAGGCCAAAAAAAAAGAATGTATCTTCACGCAAACTCTTTTGTATCAGAAGATTTAAATATTTACCTAAAAGTAAAGTCTCCCAAAGAATTTAAAAAAATACTTAAAAATGATGAATAAATATTCAAATTGCCCTAGAATTGCGTCACTAATTTATGGCAGTACAAAAAAGCAAAGTATCTAGAGCTAGAAGGGGCGCAAAACGCTCACATAACGCTTTAAAAAAAGAATCTTTATCTATAGATCCGGTTACTGGTGAAAAGCATCTAAGACATCACATGACAAAAGACGGTTTTTTTAAAGGAAGAAAAATTTTGGATATCAAAACAAAGGAAGATTCAACAGAAGACTCTCCTAGTTAGTCTGTGTCAAAAAAAACCGTTTTAATCACTGGAGCTTCAAGAGGAATAGGTAAAGCCATTCTTGAATCGTTTAACAATGAGTATTTTATTGTTGGAACTGGAACTTCTGAATCCAGTGTTCAAAGCATCTTAGAAAATATCAATTCAATGAATATCGAAGGTGATTCCTTTGAATTAGATCTTAATGATAGGGACTCAATTAAAGAATTAACTTCTTTACTTGATTCCAAAGAAATTCATCCTGATATTTTGATCAATAATGCCGGGATAACTAGAGATAACATCATGTTAAGAATGAAAGAAGATGAGTGGGATAACGTAATCGATGTGCACCTTAATGGACAATATTTACTTATCAAATCATTTATTAAAAAAATGGTAAAAAATAGATGGGGTAGAATAATAAATATATCTTCTACTTCAGCTGCTCTTGGAAACAGAGGACAGGCTAACTATGCAGCAGCAAAAGCAGGAATTGAAGCGATGTCTAGATCTTTGGCTAGAGAATTGGGTTCAAGGAACATAAATGTTAATTGTGTTGCTCCTGGTTTTATAGAAACAGATATGACTAAAGAAATTTCAGAAGGAAATGAAGATTTTTTAATCTCTCAAATTCCTCTTGGAAGGTTAGGTAAACCCAGTGAGATTGCTGAAGTTGTGCATTTTTTAGTTTCAGACCAAGCAAATTATATTACCGGGCAGACTTTACACGTTAATGGCGGCCTATATATGTAGCTTGACTTGCACAAAATTGTTGCATGATTATTTAGATTATTTTGAAAAATTTTTTTTTAAAGGTATATAATTCACACAGTTTTTAAATAGAGGTTCATATGAGCAGTACTGAAGATAGAGTTCGTAGGATAATATGCGAACAGTTAGGAGTCGGTGAAGAAGAAGTTACTCTTCCCGCTAGTCTTATTGATGATCTTGGAGCAGATTCATTAGATACTGTTGAATTGGTAATGGCTTTTGAGGAGGAATTTGAAATTGAAATTCCTGATGAAGAAGCAGAAAAGATTGCTACTGTAGAGGACTGCGTAAACTATATAAATTCTGCAGAATAAATTTTATTAAATATGTCATTACAAAGACGGGTTGTCGTAACTGGTCTTGGCATTGTTTCCCCACTGGGAAATGACCTTGAATCTACATGGTCAAACATAGTAAATGGTAAAAGTGGCGCAGGTCATATAACAAAATTCGATCCAACAGAGTTTTCTACTACTTTTGCTGCAGAGTTAAAAGGATACGACGAAGTCTCAGGATTATCTCCTAAAGAAGTTAGAAGAATTGATCCTTTTATACAATATGCTCTCACCGCATCAGATCAAGCAATAAAAGATGCTGATTTGTCTCTAGAAAATGTAGAAAAAACAAGAATAGGAGTTTCTATTGGTTCTGGAATAGGCGGTTTGGGTAGTATTGAAGATAATGCCTTAATTCTCAAGGACAAGGGTCCAAGAAAAATTTCACCATTTTTTGTACCCGGAGCAATTATCAACATGGCATCTGGAAACGTTGCAATTAAATATAATTTACAAGGACCCAACATTTCAATTGTCTCTGCATGCTCTAGTGCTGGTCATAGCATAGGTTATTCTGCAAGGACAATTTCTTATGGAGATGCTGACATCATGATTACCGGCGGAGCAGAAGCTGGAATCACACCTTTAGGGTTAGCAGGATTTAGTGCTGCAAAAGCGCTTTCAACAAATAATGAAAATCCAGAGCAAGCGAGCTGTCCTTGGGATAAAAAAAGAGACGGATTTTTATTAGGAGAGGGTGCGGGTATCTTAATTTTAGAAGAATTAGAATCAGCAAAAAGTAGAAAAGCTAAAATCTATGGCGAAGTTGTAGGTTTTGGACAAAGTGATGATGCATACCATATCACTGCACCAGCTGAGGATGGAAGAGGTGCCTATAACGCAATGATCAATGCTTTGAATGATTTCAAAGAAGACTATGAAAAGATTGATTATATAAATGCTCATGGAACTTCCACTCCACTTGGCGATGTAATAGAAGCTAAAGCAATAGCAAAAATCTTTAAAGGCAGAAAAAACCTATCTGTGAGTTCTACAAAATCAATGACTGGTCATCTATTAGGAGCGGCAGGAGCAATTGAAGCTATTTTTTGCCTCCTAGCAATGAGAGATTCTGTTATTCCTCCAACAATAAATCTGAATGATCCAGATAACGAGTTCAACCTCGACTTAACTCCTAACCAATCAAAAAATAAAGAAGTTAATTTTTCTATGAGCAATTCTTTTGGTTTTGGCGGGACAAATGTATCCCTAATCTTTAAAAAGCTCTAGTGAGATACTTATTTTCATCGATACTGTCTTTGAATATCGTTTTTTATATTCTTTTGATTTTTAAACCTTTAAATGTCGAATCAAATTTTTCGATAATACAAGGCAATAATTTAACTAAAATCTTTATTGATTTAGAAGAACAAAATATTTATTTTCCCAAAGCAATAAAACTAATTTTTAATTTTTCTGGTGCTGATAAAAAAATTTTTTTAGGAGAATACAAAATTGAAGGAAGTGATTCTCTGATTGATATTTTCAATAAGATTTATTTTGGAAAGATAATTTTAAAAAAGTTCATTATCTCTGAAGGATCAAAAATAACTGACTTATTTTCAGAAGAAATTTTGAATAAATTTTGTCAGACTTCAAATTTTCAAGATGGTTGTAAATTAGAAGGTTATATAAAACCAGATATTTACTTCTATGACAGAGAAAGTGAATTATTAACTATTTTAAAAAATTCTATAGAGAAGCAAACTATTGATTTAAATAAATCTTGGGAGGAAAGAGATAATAAATTAAAGAATTTTTCAAAAAAAGAAATATTAATAATTGCTTCGATTTTAGAAAAAGAATCATGTGCCAACGAGAGAAAAAAAATATCAGGAGTAATTTATAACAGACTAAAAGATAATATGCTTTTACAAATGGATTCAACAACAATATATGGTTTAAAAAATTTTAGCGGCGATTTAAAGAAGAAAGATTTGCGAGATTCTTCCTTATATAATACTTATATGCATAAAGGATTACCTCCAGGTCCAATTTCTAATCCATCAAAAAACTCAATATTTGCAGCTGCTCAACCAGAAGAACATAACTATCTGTATTTTGTAGCTAAAGATAAATGTAGTCATGAGTTTTCAACCAATTATGATGACCATATGAAAGCAATTAAAAAATACCAATTAAATAAATAATGTTCATAACTTTAGAAGGTAGTGAGGGAGCAGGAAAATCTACTTTAATAAAAAGCTTAAAAAAATATTTCTTAGAAACAAACTTAGATTTTGTTTTTACAAAAGAACCTGGCGGGACCAAAGAAGGTGAAGAATTAAGAAAAATTCTTCTAGATAAAAACATAGAATTAGATCCTCTTTCGGAAACTTTTCTTCTCCTCGCAGACAGAATTGAGCATGTAAGAAAAATTATTAATCCAGCTTTAGAATCAAATAAAAATGTTTTATCTGACAGATATTTAGATTCAACCTATGCTTACCAAGGAGCAGGGAGAAAAATTAAAAAAGATGAATTAGATAAATTAATAAAGCCTCTAAAGTTTCCTGAACCAGATTTAACTATTTATTTAGATTTGCCTGTTGAAGAAGGGCTAAAAAGAGCAAAAGGAAGGGACAGATTAGATAGATTTGAAACAGAAGAAATAGACTTCTTTGAAAGAATTCGAGATTCATATTTAAAGTTAGCTGAAGAAAATCCATATCGTATATTTACAATAGATTCGGCAAATGGCGAAAGTGAAGTTTTTAAATTAGCAAAAGACTGCATAGAAAAAAAATTAAATGGAAGCTAACTTTTTTAATAAAGAAACAAACTCACATAACATTTCGCACGCATACCTTTTTGAATGCAAAGATTCAAATAAATCTCATAAATTGGTTGATAGCTTTATTAAAAAAATTTTATGTACTTCAAAGGCAAAAAAAAATTCTTTTTGCGATGAATGTAAATCTTGTAATTCTTTTAATGTAAATTCAAATCCAGATTTTTTACAGATTTCTCCAGATGATAAAGACAAGATAGGTATTGGTTCTCTTAGAGGTGATTTCGATAAAAATCGAGGAATTAATAGTGTTTTAAATGAGACTTCATTAATTTCAAAAGCAAAAGTAATTAAAATTAATTGTGCTGAAAAACTTAATGAAGAGGCTCAAAATTATTTGTTAAAAATATTAGAAGAACCGCCTAAAAATTCTCATATCATTATGCTATCTTCTAGACCCTATAGATTAGAAAAAACTATTTTAAGCAGACTAATAAGGATAAAAATTCAAAATTCAGAATCTCAGAAAGAATTCAAAGGAATAAAGATTGATCCAATATTTTCTGAAATTCTCAAGAGAGAATATGACCTAGATTCAATATCTGATAAAGAATTTAATTCTTTATCAAATCTTTTTAACGAAACTATTGAATCACTTGATAACTTTAACTATTCCAAAAACGGGATATTAGATACTTGGAATGATGATAATCTAAACTTTAGACTTAACGTTCTAAAACAAGAAATTTTTAAATCTTTATCAGGATCATATAAAAAAACTAATCATCAATATTCATTGATAACCTCTACTCTGAGTCAAGAAAGACTCTTTTTACTTTTAGAAGAAATTATTTCTTTCCAAGCTTTCCTGGCAAATAAGATTCCTATTAATAAGAAAGTTCAATTAGATTCTGTGTTTGATCTTATTTAATTATTTATTTTTATAAAAAGCTAAGATGGGAAAAGAAATCAAACAAACCTGTACATATATTGCCAAGCTGCTAGATATGATTGTGTAAGTTTGTGAAATTTGATTTAAATCTTCATCTTGAACCAACAATGAAGACAAAATAGTAATTATTAAAATTGTTATAAACCAAAAAAAGGCAGCCATAAGAACGCTTTGAAAGAGGTTTGATTTAGATCTTTCCCAAGAAAGATTGAGAGATTCTAAAATTGATTTATTTTCTAAAATTGCAAAATAATTTACAAATATTAGTAATCCTGAGATTAATATTCCGGGGATAATGAACAAAAGTAAGCCAACTCCAATACAGAATGTAGAAATTAAAGAAAGTATTAAAACTTTCATTAAAAACTGCCATGAGATAGCGTAATAAACCAGTACATCTCTATTATTTTTTTCTATCATGTCATTGGCAATAAAAATTGAAATAATAGTTAAAAGAGGAGAAATCAAAAAATTATTTAGAAGTAAAAGTAAAATATCAAGATTAGAGATTCCATCCGATAAGCTAGATGAAGACCCAATACTTGCGATAAAACCAAAAAGAAAAATTAAAGGAAAAATCTTAATGGTAAAGCTTAATCCAAATTTTTTATAATATTCAAATCCTTTAGATATTGCTTGAAGTGTCATAAAATAAATTAGGAGTTCATTATGATAGAAATTTGGTCAAAACCGCAATGTCCTTTTTGCGATAAAGCAGAAAACTTATGCAAACTTAAAAAATTCGAGTATAAGAAATATATGTTGGATGTAGACTTCACTAGAGAAGAAATGTTTGAAAAATTCCCTTCTGCAAGAACATTTCCTCAGATTACTGTTAATGGCGAGCTAATCGGTGGCTATACTGAATTCGAAGCAAAAGTAAGATCCGAAGATTAATTGGAAACCTTAAACAGCTATATTCTTCTTATAGATAGCTACTTTGGAAGTGCCGCTTGGTTTCCTCTGTTTTTGCTTTCGATAGGTATTTTTTTTACAGTATATTTGGGTGTTCCTCAATTCAAATATTTTTTAAGAGGGTGGAAAATATTATTTTCATCTGGAAAAGATAATGAAGGTCAGACAACTCCTTTTCAAGCACTAAGTACAGCCTTATCTGGAACAGTTGGTACAGGAAATATAGGTGGGGTTGCAATGGCTATATTTATTGGCGGACCAGCAGCCTTATTTTGGATGTGGATTACAGCTTTTCTTGGAATGACAACTAAATTTGTTGAAGTTTCCTTGTCACATGCTTATCGAGAAAAAAATAAATCTGGAGAAATATCAGGCGGTCCAATGATATACATGGAAAAAGGCTTGAATATGAAATGGCTGGGTGTGATATTTACCTTTTCTCTTTTAATCAGTACTTTTGGTTCAGGCAATATGCCTCAGATTGATAATATATCAAGCACAATTGAATCAAGCTTTGGAATACAACCTTTGATAACTTCCATTTTCATGAGCTTTCTTGTAGCTCTTGTAATTATCGGGGGGATACAAAGAATTTCTTCTATAGCAGCAGCAATAGTTCCATTAATGGCTTTTATATATTTAATTGGAGGATTGAGTGTTTTGATATTTAATTATGAAAATATTATTCCCTCTTTTAAGGTAATCATTTTAGATGTGTTCAAAGGAACCTCTGTGGCGGGTGGTTTTCTTGGAGCTTCTTTTTCATTGGCTTTTACTTATGGTGTAGCAAGAGGTTTGTACTCTAACGAAGCAGGTCAAGGGTCAGCTCCAATTGCTCACGCGACTTCAAAAACGAAACATTCTGTTGAGGAAGGATTTGTGTCAATTTTAGAGCCATTTATAGATACTATAATCATTTGTACTTTGACTGGTTTAGTAATCCTTTCTTCCGGTGTTTGGACAGAAAAATTCACAAATAGCTTCGAAAAAACTTCTATGTTTGTGGTAAATGGAAATCTAGATGAAAAAGATGGAAAAGAAATTCTGAATTTTTTGTCAGGAGAAGATTCTATTATTAAGAGTTTTTCAGGTGAACTCAATGTGGTTTCAGGTGAAATACGCGAAGCGGTTACTATTTTAAATAACAGATCAATCGCTGAAGATGTGACAGTGAATAAAAATAGTATTCCATATACGGGAAAAATAATTATAAGAAATAATGAAATAGAGGGTAATTATGAGTTCACTGGTAAATCTTTAGTAAAATCTGCTGTTCTAACAAGTAAAGCTTTTAATAAAGGATTCTTTGGAAATTATGGCGAATATATTGTTTCAATTGGATTATTACTATTTGCCTTTTCAACAGTAATTACCTGGGCTTATTATGGGGATCGATGCACAGCATATTTATTTGGAGAATCTTCAATAATTTATTACAGGATTCTGTATATTCTTGCTTTTTTTATCGCTGGGACTGGCTTTATTGATACAGAAATTATTTGGAATTTTGCTTTAATTACAGTTGCAGCAAGCACCTTACCTAATTTGATTTCAATTTTTCTTTTAAGAAAGCAAATGAGGGATTTAATTTCTTCATACAATAATAAGTAACATGACTGACGTTGTTATTATTGGAGGAGGAGTAATTGGTTTGGGTATAGCTAGAGAACTTTCTCTTTCTGGAAAAGAAACAATTGTATTAGAACAAAATGACAGAGCTGGAGATGTAACATCTTCTCGTAATTCTGGAGTTATTCATGCCGGAATTTATTTTCAAGAAGATTTTTTAAAAACAAAACTATGCGTTGAAGGAAATAATCTCATATACGAATATGCTAAAGAGAAAAAAATTAATCATAAAAAATATGGCAAATACATAATTGCAACTAATAAATCAGAAATTCAAAACTTAGAAGCGCTTTTAATCCAAGGAAAAAAAAATAAAGTAAAAATAGAAAGGGTACAAAAAGAAAAGGTTTTGCATGACAATCCTGGATTAGTATTCCAAGAAGCTTTGTATTCTCCTAACTCAGGAGTAATTGATGTTCCAGAATTCGTCACTGCTTTGGAAGGTGATATACAGCATTCTGGCGGCTTAATTTCTTTAAGAACTTCATTCTTATCCTCGAGTAGAGAAAAAGATTCTTTTGTCATTAACTGTAAAGCTGAAGAAAATTTTTCTATTGAGAGCAAATACTTAATTAATTGTAGTGGGTTGAGTAATGAGAGGACTTTAAAAAATATATCAAAATTTCCAAAAGAAAAAATTTTTAAAAATTATTTCGCGAAGGGACATTATTTCAAATATTCAGGCAAAACACCTTTTTCAAACTTAATTTACCCAATCTCGGGTCAACATAGTTTAGGTATTCATGTGGGTTTTGATTTAGCTGGTGGAATGAGATTTGGTCCTGATGTAGAGTTTGTTAATGAAATTGACTACAGTTTTAATGAATCATTGAAAAGTAAATTTGTTTCCTCAATTTCTCAGTACTGGCCTGATATTGACCCCAAAAAATTACATCCTGACTATACGGGTATAAGACCCAAGATAACAAAGCCAAACGAATCTACTAAAGACTTTAGTATTCAAACTCAAAATGATCATGGAATAGAAAATTTTATAAATCTACAAGGTATAGAAAGTCCAGGACTTACCTCATCTTTGGCAATTGCAAAGTATGTTAGTCACCTTGTTCGGATAAATTAACAAGAAAACCTAATTCTTCTGAAGTTTCCTTCAAAGATTCCAAACGTCCGCTTTTACCTGCGTGTCCTCCTATCATGTTCATTTTTAGTAAAATAGGATTTCCTGAAGTTGAATATTCTCTTAATTTAGGGACATATTTTGCAGGTTCAAAATATTGCACTTGAGAGTCATACAAGCTTGAAGTGACCAATACTGATGGATATGGGTTCAAATCAATATTGTCATAAGGTGAATATTTCTTCATGTATAAATATTCTCTTTTTTTTGCAGGATTACCCCATTCTTTATATTCAAATGTTGTAAGTGGGATGGATTCATCTGACATAGTGGTTAAAACATCTACAAAGGGAACTGCTGAAACTACTCCTTTGTAAAGTTCTGGCTCCATATTTATTATTGCTCCCATAAGAAGACCTCCAGCACTTCCCCCCATAGCAAAAGTTTTTTTGTTATTACCAATTTCTTTTTTTATTAATCCTTTTGTGCAATCTATAAAATCTGTAAAAGTGTTCATCTTTTTTAACATCCTTCCTTGGTCATACCAATCTTGACCTAGATCTTGACCTCCTCGTATATGAGCGATAGCAAAAACAAATCCTTGATCAATCAAAGGCATGAAAGATAATTTAAAAGAGGGTTCGATTATTGAGCCATATGATCCATAACCGTATTGTAATAGAGGGGCTTTCTTTAAATTTATTCCCTTTTTAAAAACCAACGAAATAGGAACTTTAGTACCATCTCTTGCCTTTACGAATAAACGTTTGATCTCATAATCTTTTTCCTTATGATTAAGGATATTCTGCTGCCATATTTTTTTTCTTTTTTGCGAATATAAATTTTGAGAAAATATTGCAGCAGGAGTTCTTAAACTAGAATAAGCAAAAGTAAAGGTTTTACTTTTGTAACCAACATTATTTACTAATTCAACTGAATAAGCAGGGTCATCGAATTTTATAATCGATTTATTTTTTGTATTTTTGTGTACTTGAGTTAAGAGGGGCAGACCGTTTTTTCTTGTCTCTAAAATAACGTAATCTTCAAAACATATAAAATTTTCAATTAATTCTTTTTTATTATGTTGTATGAAGATTTTCCAATTATTTTCATGTGTATTCTTTTTATCTGTCTTGTATAAGGCAAAATTCTTTTGATTTTTTTTGTTGCTAAGTATAAAAAATTCTTCAGGTGTGTCATCAATATAATAACGATGCTCTTTGGATCTCCTATGAAAACATTGTAAATCAAAGTTTTCAGCTTCTAGATCTAATATTCTGAATTCATTGGACTCAGTCTTTGAAATATCCAATAACAAGTATTTTTTTGTCCTACTTTTAAAAAAACCTAGGCTGTATTGGTTATCATTTTCTTTGTAAATTAGCTTATCAGCTTTTGATGAGGTACCTAATTTGTGAAAGTAGAGAGAGTTTGTAATTAAGGTATCAGGATCTTTTTTAAGATAAAAATATCCATCAGATGAGCTATTCCAAATAATTCCACCAGCAGCAGAGCAAGTATTTTTTTCTAATAATTTCCCAGTCTTTAAATCCTTTATAACAATTGAGTATTCTCTTCTACCGGTCTCATCTTCGCCAAAAGCTAATAATGAGTGATTATCAGAAGGCTGAACTTTAGAAATATCATAGTATTTTTTATTTCTAGCTAACTTATTGATGTCTAGAATTAATTTTTTTCTTTTTTTATAAAGTTGGTAATACTTTGGATATTCATCTGAGATTGAGATGGATGAAAAATAGTCGTAACCATCTATATGCTTTTTGTAACTTTCTTCAACTTTTGGCAAAGATTTTTTATATTTTTCAAATATTTTATTAGAGCCAACTTTATTTTTTTTATACCAATAATGAGTGTATCTATTTTCATCTCTAAGATATTTGAGAATTTCTTTATTTTTTCTTTTATCATCTCTTAGCCAATAATAGTAATCAATTCTCTCATCACCATGAGCTTTTAATATTTTCTTTATTTTTTTTGGAATTGGTGGTTTTTTCATTATAATTTAACGCACTGCTTCAGAAACTATAGGTTTTTTATGGGTTTCTTTAATTTTTTCACAGGATAAATGCAAGACGAAAATAAACTATTCAATGATGAAATTGATCTCATAACCTTATTTGCGGTCTTATTTGATAATTTTAATTTAATATTATCAATTTTTTTGGCTTCTTTTTTAGCGATAACAGTTTATTTCTACTCCTCCATAAATTTGTATCAATCTAATTCGCTTTTAGAAATTAAAAATGAAAAAACATCTTTCTTGCCTGAAAGTATTACAGGAGGTATTTATCCTGGATCTTCTTCGAAAAGTTCTTTACAAGCAGAAATGGAAATTTATAAATCTAATAATACAATTTTAGATGCCCTAGAGAAATTAAAAGATTTGCAGGAGTTTGAATCAGATGAAATACCTTCTCCAGGAACTGTGAGAGGAAATCTCTTTTTAGAAACAAATTCTCAGTCTTTGATCACTATAAATTACGTTTCTGATAATCAAAAACTTACAGAAGTTCTCCTAAATTTATTAAATGAAGAATTCATCGAAGACAGAAAAAACTTTGTAAAACAGTCTAGTTCAGCAGGGAAAAATTTTATAAAACAGGAAATACCTAGAATAAAATTACTCTTAAAAGAAGCAGAAGATAATTTAAATTCATTTAAAGTCTCAACCAATACTTCTGATGTGATATTTGATACAAATACTCGTAATTTAAAACTTGAAAGATTAAAAAATAGAGTTAATGAAATTGCTTTTAAGGAACTTGAATTAAAGGAATTTTATAAAGAAAATCATCCTATTTATCTTACTCTTTCTGAACAAAAAAAATTAGTACTATCACAAATTGATGAAATTGAAGCCGATCTTCCTAACATACCTTCTACTCAGAGAAGATTAGAAAATTTTAAAAGAGAAGTAGAGATTTATTCTAATGTGTTAGGAGAATTATCTTCGCAAGAACTATCATTAAGCATGACTGAAGCATCCAGTCTAAGCAATGTCAGAATAATAAATGACGCTTCTTCTGCATCTCAAATTTCTCCGAGACGAATTTTATTCTCATTATCGATAGTCTTTACCATAATTGCTTATATAGTACTTTTAGTAAGACATTTCATAGGCGATAAAGTTACTAATTTAGATGCCTTAACAGATTTTATAAGCAAGGATAGATTAATTGGTGAATTACCTTTCCTAAGCGAATCTTCAATTAACTCAGATCGATATTCAACATCGATTGCCGATGAACTTTTAAATAAAACGATATATGAACTTACTCATAGTGAAGGTCATTCAAAGTCATTTGCAATCGTAAGCTCCAGGAAAGATGCTGGTAAAACTGAAATTTCTACAAGGTTATTCAATAAGCTAAAAGAAAAATACAAGGTATGTCTGATAGATTTGGATTATAGAAAAAAAGGGTTAACTAAATCACTTGTACAAGATTCAACTTTTAAGAACTTTGAAGAATTCAATGCGTCTAGGGAAGAATTTGTTGATTCAAAAGGAAGTCTATTCGTTCCATCTTTTGAAGTGACTTCTCCAAATGATTTCTTTTCCTCGGAAGAATTCGTCTCAGGGATAAATAACTTAAAAGAAGAATTTGACTATTTAATTTGTGATACACCTCCATGGGACTTATTTGTAGATGCAAAAATAATTAGTAAATTATTCGATACTAAGATTTACATTGTTTGTAATCACTTAACTTCTTTCAAAGACATCAAATTATTTATGAAAGACGTAGAAAACCATGATTCTGTTAAGTTTTTCTACAATAAATTTTACTTATACTTCAATTTTCTTTGGTATAAGTATCAATATCCGGCATATTCAAGAAATTATTACTATGATTACATGTCATATTCTAATGAAAGAAATAATTTCACTTTTCGAAGCTTTTTAGTAGAATCACCGGTTAAATTATATAATTTCGTGATTAAATGGATAAATTCTTTAAGAAAGTAATTTTGTTAACAACAATTTCATTGTTGACTATTTCTTGTTCTATTGGAACTTCTTTTAGAGCAAATGAAATAAAATCCTTTAAAGGTACACTAATTCCTGAATTGTCTGATGAGCCAATTTTAATTGAGAAAGTTTCTATTGATTTAATTGAGAAAGAAGAACGAAAAATCCCTCTTAATTTACCTCTCAGTCTGCTTAATTACTCTCCTGAATCTTACAAGGTGGGTTTTGGAGATGTTCTCTTTATTTACGTTTATGGTGAAACAGAAAGATTGTCAGCAGCACTTGCCAGAGGAGCAGCTATTAATCCAATTTTTGAGAAAATAGTAAGAGACGATGGTACGATTTTTTATCCTAACGCAGGAATTCTTGATGTAGGCGGAAAAACTATAGAAGAAATTAGATTAATGCTTACTGATGCACTTTCTAACGTCTTAAACAATCCTCAAGTAGATGTTTCTGTCTCTGAATTTAAATCTCAAAAAATTATTGTATCTGGAAGCTTTCAAAACGTCGGAACTGTTCCAGTAACTACTGTTCCACAAACATTGACTGAGGTGATTGCAAATGCAAATCCTTTTGGTGAGGGAGGTCAAAGACCCCTGGGAGATCTAACTTCAGTCAAATTTACTAGGGAAGGCTATACTTATGATATAGATTACGAATACCTAGCAAGAAATTCACAGATACAAAACTATATTTATCTTAAAGCAGGAGATGTTATACATTTACCTGATAACTCTCTAAATCAAGTTCATGTGATTGGGGAAGCGAGTAGCCCTGTTTCAATTAATTTAACAAGGAAGAATATTCCCTTATCAGTTGCTTTAGCCAAAGCAAAAGGTCTGAATCAATCCACCTCTAAAGGAAAAGATGTTTACATATTAAGACCTAAAGATTTTGAAGGTAAGCCAAGAATTTTTAAATCCGATATGTCATCTCCATCTGGTTATCTAGTTGCAGGAGAATTTAATCTTCAGTCAGAAGATATAGTATTTGTCGGTACTGCTGGAGTCACTTCTTGGAGCAGATTCATCCAGCAAGTCTTACCTTTCACAGATTTTATAAACTCGTCTGAAAGTACCGATTTAATAAAAAACTAAACTCTTCTCTTTTTCTAAACTAAAATATTATGAGTGAGAGTCTATTCAATTATTTTATTTTTATGTACTTCATTACTACATGGAGACATAACACTTGAGGAGCTTGATTATTTTAGATTTCTTTCTGATTCAGACTCTAAATCTATAATAGAAAGCGGAACAGACCAATGTAATAAATTCTTCGATAAGGATAACCTTTCTGTAGATTATCGCGGATATAAAAACTTTTTTTTATGTAAATTTTCAAAAAAAAGAAATAGATTTTATATATATATGCTGGCGGTAGAAAAAAAAGATAAGGTTAAATTAAAAGAATTTTGCAAAGATATAATTTTAAGTTGGCCGGAAATTGCCGATCACATGGATGCAAAATTTGTTTCACAAAGCAAACGATTTTTAGGAGGATTTTTTATTGATTATCTATACAATGATAAATTCTTAGAATTCACAAATAATTACTCTCAAGATCAGAGCATTATTCATAATGAGGTCAGCAGTTTTATTTTAAAAAATCGTAAAATTTTTACAGAAGATAACTATAAAAATAATGAAATTATAAAAAAAGAAATAAGCAAAATTTCAAATATTTATAAAAAAATCATCGATCAGGATATAACTGACTTAGAAAGAATTATAAAAATACAGTTAGATAAGATTGTCAGATATAAGATATTTGTTAATGATACAAATATCTTTAAATCTTATAGTTGTAATTGGAAACCAGGTAAAGGAATAATACCTTATGTTAAATTAGAAAAATTTTCTGAATTTGAAAATTCATAGAGGAGAAAATAAATGGGAACTCTGGTAGAAGCAAATAATATAAATATTTGGTACGAAGAATTTGGAGACCAAGAAAAAGAAACAATTCTTCTGATTATGGGAGCAAACGCAAACTGTATGCAGTGGGACCAGGAGTTTATTGATCAACTAGTTGCGAATGGCTATCACGTAGTGAGATTTGACAATAGAGATGTTGGTAAAACTACTTGGTTTGGAAAAGAACCTGCATTTAATAAATTTTTAAAGATTCTTCCAGATATTTTATTGAAAATGATTGTAAATAGTATTTTTGGGTTAGCCGTAGACAAAAATGGAAGATTTAAGTTTAGTGAATCTACTCCAATACAATATGATTTATCAGATATGGCAAAAGATGCTGTATCACTAATGGATGTTCTAAAAATTGATAAAGCTCATATTATTGGAGCTTCAATGGGTGGAATGATTACACAAATCATAGCATTAGATTATCCAGAAAGAGTTTTGAGTATCACTCCTATCATGACTTCTCCAGGTATACATAATGAATTTTTATCTGGCCCTACTAAAGAATTGCTTGAAGCTATAAAAAAATCTTTTGTATATAACCTCAAAGGCAGAGTAGAAGATGGAGTTGTTGAGATTTATCGACAACTTACCGGCTCACGTTTTCCTTTTAATGAACAACAGTTTAGAGAAAAGTTAAAGCCAGTTATTTCTCATGGAAATAATCCTTTTGCTCTTCATGGAGCTGCAGTTGGAGCAAGTCCTGATAGAACAAGTCGACTTCATGAAATAAAAGTTCCTACTCTTGTTATTCATGGAACAGAGGATGCTATCTTGCCACTAGATCATGGTATTGCCGTTGCAGATGGCATAACAGATTCTAAAAGAATGATTATGGAAGGAGTAGGGCATGAAATCCCTGAAGAGCTATTGCCCGAAATAATCAAAGAAATAATTGCAAATGTTAAAAGAGCTTCTTGAGATTAATTTAAATACTTTGTTGTATTTAAGATAAAAATTTCTTTAATTTGTTTTTCATTTAAGCCTTGAACAACTTTAAGTCTTAAGAAAAACATGAAAGACATACACTCAAATATAATTTCTCTTTCTGATTTATTTTTTTCTTGTATCTCGGGAAGAATGGAGTAAACAAAATTTCTTAAAATTTGATTCCAAGAAAACATGTTTTTTCTTAAATTTTTATCTCTCCAGATATTACGAAGATTCCATCGAATAATATTTTGATTTTTTAAGTAGAGTTTAATCAAAGTAGAAGAAACATTTTCAATTCTACTTTCTAAATCATCTAATTTATTAATTGAAGAAAAGGAGATATTAAATTCTTCTCCAAGTTTATGATCTAAACTTTCTTGAAGCGATTCTTGATCTTTGAAATGACGAAAAATTGTCCTTGTTCCTATGTTTGCCTCTCTTGCAATAGAATTGAAAGACATTTTATCGATATTGCCTTTACGGGCTATTTTTATAGCAGTATTTAAAATGTGATCTGCAGTTGATTCACTTCTTAATTTTCTTCCGTCCTTTTTCAATTTATTCACAGCAATATGGCAGTAATACTGTCATAAGTTATTGACACTCATACTGTCATATTCTATATTCATTTGATAATTCAAATCAAGGAGGGACGGTAAGTGCGTTTAGAAATTAGCTTCTTACTAGTATTAACAATAAATTTTTGTCTTTCTGCAAATATATATGGCACTGAAATAAAAGAGGGTATTTTACGAACTCCTGATGAAAGATTTGAAAATCTGAAAGACTATCCATTCAAACCCAATTACATGATGATTGATGGATTACGTATTCACTATCTTGATGAAGGTCCAAAGGACGCTAATCCAATATTTCTTCTACACGGTGAACCCGCGTGGAGTTATTTATTTAGAAAAATGATACCTGTTCTAACTGCACAAGGTCACAGGGTGATTGTTCCAGACTGCGTTGGCTTTGGTAAGTCGGATAAGTTTGTTTCAAAATTCGACTATTCTTACAAACATCACGTAGAAATAATGAAGGAATTGGTTCAAAAGCTAGATCTTCAGAATGCAACTTTTTTCGGTCAAGACTGGGGAGGCTTGGTTGGTTTGAGAGTTGTAGCGGAACTGCCAGACCGTTTTAGTCATGTAGTTGTATCAAATACAGGCATGGTTGCTAGATCTGGTATAACAGCATGGCTTTTTGAAAAATTTGTTCAATTTAGGGTTTGGTGGATTGGGCCAATTACATTTGAAGAATTAATGGAGAAAACCAAAGATGCATTAACAGTTGAAAATCCTTCTCCTTCAACAGGTATTTCAATGTTCAGCAATTGGATAGCTCATTCTTATTATGCAGAAGATATGGATATTGCTGGGATCATTAAAAATTTTGGCAGAATAGATTTATCAGAAGAAGAAGCTTATGCCTATGAAGCTCCATATCCCTCAGGTTCATATAAAGCAGGAGCTCATGTTTGGCCTTATCTTATTCCAACTCAATTAGCTGAAAATGAAAAACTATGGAAAGAAGTATATGAAAAATGGGACAAACCTTTCTTAGTAGCTTTTGGAGAAAATGAAAGAATTACACTTCCTATGAAGGCTGACTTCTTGGAACGCATTCCTGATCCAACTGTTATAACTTTAGGAGGAGCAAGTCACTTTGTACAAGAAGAGGTTGGTCCTGAGCTCGCACAAATTATAAGTGATTTTATTCAAGGAAAGCCAGTAGAGGATTTACCATCTAAAAATTGAAGTTTGCCATCAAGAGTTGAAAGCCGAGTGTTTAAAACGTCTTTTCTTTTATAAAAATGATGTAAATTTGGTAAGATATTTTTTTTAAATTTAGGAGTATCTTCATGACAGATCCAATAAAACTTATAGGAAATGTTGCATCACCTTATACCAGGAAGATGATTGCATATCTAAGATATAAAAGAATTCCTTATGAAGTAATTTGGGGTCAACCAGAGGATGTCCTTAATAAGATGAACATTGAACCTCCAAAACCTATTCTTTTACCAGTTTTTATATTGAACCGAGACGGACAAGCTACTGCAGTGACCGACTCAACTCCGCTTATAAGAGAGTTTGAAGAAAAATACCCTGTAAGATCGGTGCTTCCCAAAGACCCTGCTCTAAACTTTATAAATTTTATCTTAGAAGACTTTGGCGACGAATGGTGTACAAAATTTATGTTTCACTACAGGTGGCATTTTGATGAAGATGCAGATAATGCAGGAACCATTTTGCCTTTAGGTATAAATAGTGCTTTAAAAGACGATGAGCTAGCTTTTTTTAAAGAGCATTTCGCAAAAAGGCAAATAGATAGATTGTGGGTAGTAGGTTCTAATAATGATACTGCTGAATTTATAGATAAAAGCTACAAAAATGTACTTTCAATTTTTGAAGAACACTTTAAAAAGTACCCATTCCTTCTTGGAAACTTCCCATCTTCATGTGATTTTGCAGTATATGGGCAATTTACTCAATTAGTAGGTTTTGATCCTACTCCCAGAAGAATAGCACATGAAATTTCACCTAGAACAGTGGCATATGTGAACACACTTGATGATAGGGGAGGTTTAGATTATGTTGAGGAAAATAACTCTTTAGATTCTCTAAGCGACTCAATTCATGATCTTTTTAAGGAACTGGCTATCTCGTATGTTCCAACTATGATAAAAAATCATAAAGCCATCAAGGAAGGTGAAAAAGAATGGTCTGTAGATCTAGCAGGTTATCCTTGGAAACAGAAATCATTTCCATATCAAGCAAAGTGTCTTGATTGGATAAGAGATGAATTCAAAGATCTTAATAATGAAAATCAGGAAAAAGTATTAGGTTTTTTAACGGCAACTAATTGTCAATCTTTAGTGGAGTAAATATGAATAGAATAACTGAAATGTTGGGTTGCAAATATCCAATCATTCAATCACCAATGGGATGGATTGCTAGGAGTCAACTTGCTTCAGCTGTATCAAATGCCGGAGGTTTTGGGATTATTGAAACTTCATCTGGAGAAGTAGATCAGTGTAAAGATGAAATAAGAAAAATGGCTTCTCTTACAAATAGCCCATTTGGAGTAAATCTCCCAATTTTATTTCTTTCGGATGAAAGTATGTTGGAAGTTGTAATAGAAGAAAATGTTAAATTTGTTACAACTTCTGCAGGAGATCCAGCGAAATATATTCATAATCTCAAAGAAGCAGATATCAAAGTATTTCATGCAGTTCCAAGCTTAGCAGGAGCTCTTAAGGCAGTAGATGCCGGAGTAGATGGTCTGGTTGTTGAAGGAACAGAAGGAGGAGGTTTTAAAAGTCCTGAAGAAGTAGGTCTTCATGTTCTTATTCAATCTATTCGTAAGCATACTGATTTACCTATTGTGGCTGCTGGAGGTATTGTAGATGGAATTGGAATGGCAGCGGCTTTTGCAGCCGGCGCTGAAGGTATTCAAATGGGAACAAGATTTGTTTCATCCTCAGAAAGCCCAGTTCATGAAAATTTTAAAGGCGCAATCGTAAATGGTTCTGAACAAGGTACTTACATACTTAATAAAAAAGCAAAACCATGTATTAGAGCTTTAAAAACAGACTTTACTGATAAGATATATGAAAAAGGGCTGATGGATATGTCTGCTCTTAGTGGAATAAAAGATTTATATTTTGGTGGTGATATGAATGCAGCACCTGCCTTAGCAGGTCAGTCTATTGGCCTCATAAATGAAGTCTTGCCAGTAGAACAAATCATCAAACAAACTATGCAAGAATTTAATTCTGTATGCGAGTCTTTATCCAACTCTAAATTTGAATTATGAAAATTTTAAGAACTCCTGATACTGCTTTTGAGAATGTAAAAAATTATCCTTTCGAGCCACATTACACAATAATAAAAACTCATGATGGTTCTGATTTAAGAATTCATCATATTGATGAAGGACCAAAGGATGGTCCGATTCTATTAGCTATGCATGGTCAGCCAGTTTGGAGTTATCTCTATAGTAGAATGATTCCTTTTTTGGTAGATGCAGGAATAAGAGTCATTGCTCCAGATTTACCTGGCTACGGAAAGTCAGATAAGCCTGCATCAAGAGAAGACTATTCTTATCAAAGACAAGTTGATTGGATGACTGATTGGCTCAAAGCAAATGACTTTAGAGATTTAACTTTTTTTGGTCAAGATTGGGGTGGTTTAATAGGGCTAAGAGTAGTTGCAAATGAACCAGAAAGATTTCTTAGAGTTGCTATGGGTAATACAGGTTTGCCATATAATCCAGACGCACCTCAAGATGTAATCGATAAAGTAAAAGCTTTCAGAGAAAGTAGCATTAAGCTAACACCTTTTTCTATGATGAAAGAAGTAAAAAAAATGGATGGGGATAATTTAGCTGGAAATGAATCGGAAAGTAGTCCTGCTTTAAAATTTATGTACTGGCAAAAATTTTGTTGGGATACTCAAGATTTACCGATTGGTTTTCTAATGTCTGGTCAGATGGATAACAATTCTTCTACTAAGATGATAATTTATTATTTTTTTACGAGGTTAGGGCTAAGAAAATTTTTCCCATTTAGAACTGATCTCGATGAAGCATATGAAGCTCCTTTTCCGAATCCATCTTTTAAAATGGGACCAAGAGCCATGCCCAGTCACGTTCCTATTATTCCTGATCAATCTTTAGAAGCGGTCAGAAAAGCACGTGAGGTTTTTAAAAATTGGAATAAACCTTTTCTAAGTGTTTTTGCAGGAGATGATCCAGTTACTAACGGAGCTGAACGAGATGTGTTAAATATGTGTCCAAATGCAAAAAGTGCACCCAATATTGGAGGAGGGCATTTTTTTCAATGGACAAGACCTAAGGAATTATCTAATTTGTTATCTGATTTTATTAACAAACCCTAATAACAATGTTTCAAATGCTTTTTCCAAATTTAGCAGACAATAATTATCAAGGTTATAAATTAGTATTATATGTATTCATTCCATTTTTATTATTAATGACTTGGCGTTCCATAATTCATATGTCTTTTGAGGAGTTTGGACTACATGATATTGCAAATGTAAAAGTATTAACCGGTGATCCAGACCCTATGCCTTTGATATACGCCTTTTTTTCCGCATGGGGTTTAATTCAACTTATATTTTGTGCTTTTGCATGGATAGTCGTCATAAGATATAAATCCTTAATACCTCTAATAATTCTAGCTTTTTTAGTTGAGTGGTCCGTTAGAGTATTTAATTCAAGTCCAATTGTTAATGATCCGATTTATTCTGATGGAATAACACCTGGAATGGTTTATGCTCCTTACATGACCTTATTTTTACTCTTTTTATTCATTTTTTCCTTAGTAAAAAAAAATTGACCTAATTTGATACAAAAATGCTATTTTTTGTCTTGTAATATTTAAAAATATTTTAGGAGAAAACAATGAAAAATATAAAAGTATCTTTATTAATTCTTTTAAGTTCAATATTTTCGCTAAATCTTAGTGCTGTTCCAGAGGGTGGGTTCACTACTTTAATGGTACAAGCTAAAGATATTGATAAATATGTTGATTACTTAAAGAATAATATAAATTTTGAAAACTTCGATTCTGAACAAGCAGGCTATTGTAAAACAAGAACCGGAGAAAGTTATCAAGGTCAGATGTTTATTTACAATGCCTTTTCTAGTCTAGAGAAAGCCATGACTTTGATAGAAAACTACGATCCAACAAGTGCTAATTTTGATTTAGCTCAATTAAGAACAGTAAAATATTCAACAGCTTTTAAATCTCTAAAAGATTTTGAACCAAGGGATGGATATCACCGTTTGTGGAGAATTAAATTAAATAACTGGCAATCTTTTTCAGACATGATGACTAAATTGCAAAAAGAACTAGAAGCAGACGGACATAACATGATGATAGGTGTATTTGCTCCAATGGGTGGCGGTTTTGCTGAAACCGGAATGTTTCATTTAAGAACTATAACTTCAACTGCAGCTGAAACTGGAAAAATCATTGATGAATATTTTAGGGGCGCAAGTTGGGCAAAAACTTGGGACGATGCTCAGCAATATGTAGACGAAGAAGTTGAAGAAACTTTCGAATATTGTGAAACAATTTATACGAGAAACTAAAGGTAAGTTATGAAAAAAAATCTAATATATTTAATCATATCGGGATTACTATCTTTTAACTTATTTTCTAGTGATAGCTCTTTAAGACCCGGAAGCGGAGTGTATGAGTTTCATTTCTTTAACGTTACTAATCCAGAAGGATTTGTCTCAGCTATAGAGGCTTTTGATTCTTCATCATGTGCAGCCAAGTGGAGAAATGAATCTGGAGCAAATGTAGGTCTTTATTCTCGTATGGGAGGAGGGCATTCACATATCATTCTGGTTGCATATAAAAATTATGACATGATGCAATTAGGACAAAATATCTTCGCCTCATGTTCTGCATCATCAGAAATGAATGTAGCTTTTGCAAATACATCAGTAAGTGAAGACTACTACAATTATGTCACTGAGCTTGTTTTAGAAGCTGGAGATTGGAGGTTAAACACTGTCTTCTCTAATATAGAAGTTAAGGTAAAAACTGGAAGTCAGCCATCTTATTTAGAAGCTTACAAACAATTAACTAATTCTACAGGTGACGCTTTTGGATCTTACGGGATTAATAGAGTGGTATATGGTAATAAATATGTATCTCATATGTTGTATAACGGTTCTAATTCCATTCAAGAACTTAATGATGGATTAGATCAAGTTTATGCATCGAATGAGTTTAAAACTTTTAATAGAAAGGTAGGAAATATTCGTAAATTAGTTAATTCAACTCTAGCTCAGTTAGTAAAAGCTTATCCTGCTGAAAGATAGTCTTTTTCATAAATTGAAAAGCCGCTTTTATAGCGGCTTTTCTTTGGTTTTTTTAAATAGGGAAGTCCTTAAATCCACATATTCCAATACTTATATATTCGTATAATATATATTATGTTAAATAAAGGAAGTCTTAATATATCTTCCTTAAAGGAAACCCCTTAAAAGAAAAACATCTAGTATTTAGATTAAAACTAGGATTAGTGAATAAGTGCTTAGGACAAATACCCCAGAAATAGCCTGAACATTTCTATCTATCTCTATAGTCTTTCCAAAAAAAGTATTCCTTATAGGAGGAACACCATTAATATCATTCAATTCCCCATCATAGAGTGGCATTGAAACCATTGTTAGTACAAAAGCTATAACCCATAAATAAATAATACAAAATACGAGTCCTAAACTATATGAATCTCCAACCAACCATATTAGATATAAAGAAAGAAAAGAACTTAAAATCATAGCATTAACCTGCCAAACTAAATGAAATCTTGCATGCCCCGTCCATAAGGGATTTGTTGCATGAGATTCATTAAAATCAATAAGTGGCGTTATAAATGCAAATCCAAATGATATGAGGGTCAACAATACCTTAGAGATAAAAATATATTCAATATTTGAAAAGAAAACTGCCCATATAGACCAAAGAACAAATAGTCCCATTATTAGACCAAAACTCTGTTGAGCTTTTAGAGCAAAATTGAAAGCCTTGCTTCTCTGATTAGGATCAAACATTTTATTTTCTCAAATTGTTATTTCATTAATGATATATTAAAAAAATCTTATAAGGAGAAAAACAATGACAAAGAAATATAAGGAAATTTTGGGAAAACAGATGGCTTATCTTGATGAAGGCTCGGGACAATCAATAGTTTTCCTCCATGGTAATCCAGCTTCATCTTTTTTATGGAGACACATTACTCCTTATGTTGAAGGTTTAGGAAGGATAGTCGTTCCTGATTTAATAGGTATGGGAGATTCAGAAAAACTTGAGGGAGTAGATAATCCTGACTATAAGTATCATGGTCAATATAAGTATTTATCAACCCTATTAGACTCTTTGGATTTGGGAAATGAAATTAACTTGGTTATACATGATTGGGGTTCAGCTATGGGCTTCCAATTCGCTAGAGAAAACTCAGAAAGAATTAAATCCATTTCGTTTATGGAAGCAATTGTCATGCCGCTTGCTTGGAATCAGTGGCCAGAAAATGCTAGAAACATTTTTCAACTTATGCGCTCTGATGCAGGAGAAGAAATAGTTCTCGAAAAAAACGTATTTGTAGAAAGAATTCTTTTGAATGACTCTGCTGATGGATTTAGTGAAGATGAAAGGGCTGAATATATTCGCCCTTTTAAGAATTCGGGAGAAGATAGACGCCCTACTCTTACTTGGCCAAGACAAATTCCACTGGACGGAGAACCAAAAGAGGTTGTTGATGAAGTTACGAAAAATGGTGAATTTCATAAAGACTCAAACATACCTAAACTTTTCATTAATGCTGATCCCGGAAGTATTCTTGTTGGCGAACAAAGGGATTTTGTTAGAAGCTGGAAAAATATAGAAGAAATAACTGTCAAAGGAAATCATTTTATTCAGGAACATTCTCCCAATGAAATTGGAGAAGCGATATTTAATTTTATCTCTAATATCTAAAAGTCATTACTTAAGAAAAACCCCCTTTATTTAGGGGGTTTTTAATCAGTTTTTTAATTTGGCGGAGTATAAACTGTCTTCCCATGAATAACTGACGGATCTGTACTGTTTGCGCTTGGCAATGTAGTAGCAGGAACAGTCCCAATTGAATTTGCTCCAGAGAATAAATTTTGAATGTTACTTGCAGCCGGTAGATCGCTTGCTGACTTTGAGTAACTTACGCCAGCAGGAATACTCCCTAGCTTAAGTAAATATTCATCTCCTTTTAAAGCTCTTATCTTCAAGTCTTCTCCACCGCTAGCGTTCGTAAGAACAGTGGCATCAGGAATTACGAATTCATGAATGTATCGATAACACTGATTCCATCCACCATTTACATACCTTCCTAAAATTGCTCCTGTACATGTATTCACTACTCTTCCAGGAATATTATGAAGTTCTCCATAACCTTCAAATTTTAATTTGAATTTCTTTCCCGCAAGGTTTGTGTTTGGAAAATTATAGTTTATTCCGCTCGAGGGAACAGTAAATACTACTGTCTGAGGAGGTGAGACATTAACATATTGACTAGAAGTGTCATTATATAATCGATAGTCAGGCATTTGCCTTACTCTGATGTCATACATTGTTGCAACAGCTCCTTCCCACATTTTATAGTCACAATAATATGATGTTGCTCCAGTAGCATGAACTGCTGCATCATTAGATTTAGCTTTAAACTTGACGTCATAACCTCTCGCATTACCTCCGGAAACATCGCAATATAGGGCAGCCTTATTTGTATCTGAGTTGATTACGGCTCTCATATGAAATGCCCAACCAAAATTATTGGTCCAATTATTACCATATGAAGCAGGCTTCATGTAATAACGATAATTTTGTAGAGAATCACCATGCTGTCTAGCATCTACTTTTTGTCCATTTACAAGAGAATATTCTATGTAACTATTCCCTGCTGTACCGTCTCTGAGTTTATTGGTTCCGGCAACATTCACAATTGTATATTGAGGAGCATCTGCAACTTTTATTCCGCCAATATTATTATAGTTACCAGCCGCAATATCTGACTCTCCCCCATCTTGGTCGCCATTACCATTTTGGTCGTAATAAACCGTAGCTGTCCACCAGTCTCCAACATCTTTGTAAGGAGTAACATTTAAAGCACCTGGATTATCCTCATTTTCAACTGCGGTAAATGCAGCAGCAATAGCAGAATTCATATTGGAAGCATCAAGGCATTCTCTTATGCAAAGCAGACCTGTTGCATTGTCGCCAGTATTAGTTATTTCTGTTGCTAATTGATCGATATTTATTCTCTCTTCTGTTCTTGTTCTAACTTGAGCGGAAGGCGTTGTCGAGTCAGGGTCACCAAAAGCAGCATAAGGAACTGTATAACTTTGGTGTGAGTCAGGATCCCAAAAGTGCATCCTTCTATTCCAACCTGAATCAGTCATATGAGTTGACCAATTTGCTGCAGTGAAAGAGAATGAAGTATCCAGCTCAAAAGGCATGATTCCGGAACCCCAATCCATTCCATGAGTTATAGTAAAAGTAACTGTAGAGCCACTTACAGTGATTGTTCCAGAGTATTCAGGACAGTTACCCTGTGCTGCATTACAATTACCAGCATTCGGAAAATTAAGATTTCCTAGTTTAGCTAAAAATGTAGAGTCGTTTCTGAAATTTTGTGCATAAAATTGAAAGGATACTCCGCCAAGTTGGTCTAATGAAAGATACTGTCGCGTTCTTTTTACAATTTCATAGTAATTTTTTCTTAAATTGTAAGAATTATTATCACTGGAATTTCTTTTATTTTTAAATACAGTTGAGTCAGTTACATTTGCCCTATCAGCAGGATTAACATGTACTCCCCAATAACTAGCATGAGACCATATTGGAGCAGAAAGTGAACCATTATCTATAGTATTTGCTTCCAAAGACATGGAAGGCGTTGTTAAATCAGCCCTTGAACCGTCTGAATTTTTGTAGGTGCCATATTCATATACCACTCTTTTTGCCGCAGATCTTCTAGTATCCCAACAATGTTCACCAGTAATTGTGGCTGCAGTTCCTCCATCGGTATCGACAAAACCTCCTCCATTTTGAGCATTGGTTATAGCCGTTGCAAGATTAGTTTCAGAGATTGCCGCACCTTCTGTCCAAAGACCATTACCTCCTTGGGTATATTCATTAGCACTTGAAAATTTTTGACAGTATCTATCTGCTCCTTCATTAACTTGTACCTGATGTCTGACAGCAATAGTCGTCATTCCACCACCATCAGCAATACGAAGAATTGTTTGCATAAACCCTTGAATATTGTTTGCATCAGCCAAGTCAGCAATTATTACTCTATCTGGGCCTTGCATACCAGTTTCTCGATATTGGATAGTTGTATTATTTACATTCAAATAACCTTGATTTATAGATATTCCGGCTGATGTGAGTCCAATTGAAAGATTAGCTTGTTTATTTCTAAGGTCATAGCGCATAGTAAAAGTTCCAAAACGATTAGTGCTACTTTTATCTGCAGTTACTGTCGTAGATAAGAAAGCGGTTGTTGGAACTTTTGTATCGTTTTGGCCCATTTCCAATTCAATATCTACCCAGCCTTTTCCTTGTACTTCATTTCCAGAAGTTACTCCGGTATAAATTCCAGTAGTATATTCAGTAGCATCAACTGTATTTGCTCCTGCTCCTGCTCCACCACCACTTGCTGATGAACCTGTTGCAGAAGCTGCTTCAGAAGCTGCATCAGCTCCACTTGCAGATTCACATTTAGCTTCATCAGTTAAAGCTTTATAGACTCCTTTATTAACAAAAGTAGAAAAATTAATACTTTCCATAAAACATAAGAGAAAATTAACTTGGCTCATTGCGTCATTGGCAAGTATGCCTGGTACGTAATAATCTACTTCTGCAGCATCATCAGTGTAATCATCCGTAAAAGATAAGTTACTTACCAATATAAAAATTAGAGTAGTAAAAAAAAATTTCATTGATTTCATTTTTAAATTCCTTTATTAAATTAGTCTGTTGCTTGTACAGGATCTACCTGTCCGGCAAAGTCTCCTGTTGGTGCGCTGCCTCCATAGGTATTATTCGACCCAGAATTACCTCCACTTCCGCTGCTTCCATATCCACCGCCACCTCCACAACCTATTAACAAGATTGTGAATATAAAGATTGCAAATAATTTATTCATAAAATTAGACCTCATAGATTAATTATTTATACTATTTTTTTTTGAGAATGGATATCATTTTCTTAAAAAAGATAATCAACTATTGCAGCGATAATTGCCAAAAATATATTGACAATTACTATCACCAATAACAGTCCTTTCAAATTAAACTTTTTATCTTTCTTCTCCATAAGGCATAATTATGACCAATATTTATGGCAAAAGAAGATTTAATTGAAATGACAGGCGAAGTTATCGATACCATGCCTAACACTACCTTCAAAGTAAAACTGGAAAACGATCATGTCATCACTGCTCATATTTCCGGAAAAATGAGAAAAAATTACATAAGAATCTTAACCGGCGATAAAGTAAAAGTAGAAATGACTCCTTACGATCTTTCCAAAGGTCGTATAACTTTTAGAGAAAAATAATGTTAGGAAGTAAGTTCTTTTGCATCGTGCGGAAGAAACTTAATATCTAACTTTTCTTTTTTGACTGAAACTTTAGCTATACCGCCCTCTTTAGCAAGCTCTCCAAATAAAATAGATTCTGCAAGTTTTTGTTTGATTTCATCTTGAATAAGTCTTTGCATTGGTCTTGCGCCCATCTTTTCATCGTAACCATTACTTGCTAACCAAGCACGTGCTTTTCCATCAACTTCTAAAACTACTCTTTTCTCGTCTAACTGAGCTTGTAATTCTGTTAAAAACTTATCAACTACTGTATGAATGACATCTTCACTGAGCGCACCAAACTGAACAATGGAAGTTAAACGATTTCTAAATTCAGGGCTGAAAGTTTTCTTAATGACTTCGGAACCATCAGTAGAATTATCTTGTTTTTGAAATCCCATCGATTCCCTTGCCATTTCTAAAGCACCAGAATTTGTTGTCATGATTAAAACACAATTTCTAAAACTTGCTTGTCTACCGTTATTATCGGTGAGCATGCCATGATCCATAACTTGCAATAGGACATTGAAAACTTCGGGATGGGCTTTTTCAATTTCATCTAACAAAATGACTGAATGTGGATTTTTAGATATTGCTTCTGTTAATAACCCTCCTTGGTCGAAGCCAACATAACCTGGAGGAGCTCCAATCAACCTTGAAACCGTATGTCTTTCCATATATTCAGACATATCAAATCTAATCAATTCAACCCCTAAGATATTAGCCAATTGTCTAGAAACTTCAGTTTTACCAACCCCAGTAGGTCCAGAAAATAAAAAAGAACCAATTGGCTTTTCATCTTCACCTAAACCAGCTCTAGACATCATTATAGAATTGGAGAGTTTTTGAATAGCTTCATCTTGACCAAAAATAACTCTTTTAAGATCTTCTTCTAATTTACCCAATGAAACTCTATCTTTTGTCGAAACACTTTTTTCTGGAATTTGTGCCATTAGAGAGATAACTCTTTCAATATCTTGTTCATTGACTGTTTTTCTTTTGGTATTCAAGTTTAATCTGAGTCTAGCACCTGCTTCATCAATAACATCAATAGCTTTATCAGGAAGAAATTTATCGTTTATATGTTTTGCTGAAAGTTCGGCTGCTGCTTTAAGAGATGCTTTTGAGTACTTCAATTCATGATGTTGCTCGAATTTCTTTTTAAGACCTTCAAGAATTTTTATAGTTTCTTGGACGGATGGTTCGACTAGATCAACTTTTTGAAATCTTCGTGAAAGTGCTCTATCTTGCTCAAAAATAGTTCGATATTCTTTAAAAGTAGTAGAGCCAATGAATTTTATACCTTCTTTACCTAAGACAGGCTTAAGTAAATTTGATGCATCCATAACTCCACCTGAAGTAGCACCTGCTCCGATAATAGTATGAATTTCATCTATGAATAAAATTGCGTTCGGAATGGCAGATAATTCTTTTAAGATTCCCTTAAGTCTCTTTTCAAAATCTCCACGATATTTTGTACCTGCTAACAAAGAACCCATATCTAAAGAATAAATTGTGCTTTCTTGTAGTGAGGGTGATGCTGATTTTTCAACTATATTCTTAGCTAGTCCTTCAATTAGAGCTGTTTTTCCTACTCCTGACTCACCAACCAAAATAGGGTTATTTTTAGAGCGCCTCGCAAGTATTTGAGAAATTCTTTCAATTTCATTATCTCTACCAACCAAAGGATCGATTAGGTTAGCCTCAGCATCTTGATTAAGATTAGTTGCATATTTACCAAGATAACCCGATTCATTTGACGAAGAAGATTCTTGCGCAATGTCTTCAAAAGATTCATCTTCAGTAACTCCTTCTCCATGACTCATGTACGAGACCGCATCAAGTCTTGTCATTCCTTGTTTCTTAAGAAGGTAGACGCTATGACTTTCTTTTTCACTAAATAATGCTACCAAGATATTTGCTCCAGTCACTTCACCTGTACCAGAAGACTGAACATGAAAGACGGCCCTTTGAATTACTCTTTGAAAAGACAATGTTGGTTGAATTTCAACTGCATCGTCTTTTTTTTCTGGACAGTTTTTTGATATGAACTCTTTTAATTCAGCTTCTAGGATATCTATATTTATATCACAAGCCAGTAGGACATTAAGAGCGTCTTGGTTATTTAAAATACATAAAAGAAGGTGCTCAGTAGTAACGAATTCATGATTATTTTCGTGAGCGAATTTAAAAGCATTATTCAAACATTCTTCAAGACCTTTTTCTAGCATCAATCTTCCTCATCAATTGGTTCAATATCGCTTACTAAGGGGTGTTCATTTTGCTTAGCAAAATTATTGATTTGATTTGATTTTGTTTCTGCTACTTCTTTCGTATAAATACCACAGACACCCTTTCCTTTTGTATGTACTGCTAACATTATTTGCGTAGCTTTTTCTTTATCGTAGTTAAAGAAAGTTTGTAAAACATAAATTACAAACTCCATTGGCGTAAAATCGTCATTCAATAAAATGACTCTATACAAAGAAGGTTTTTTTAATTTTGGCTCTTCTAACTCTACTAGAGACGAAGAGTTTGATTCATAGTCTTCTGAATTATTTTTTATCTTAATTTCTATCATGCATTAAAAAGATTTATTATGACATTCCATTACAAATTTGTTCTGCAAACTCAGAACATTTTAGTAATTTTGCTCCTGTCATCAATCTTTCTAAATCATAAGTTACTAACTTATTCTTAATTGCCCAACTTATTCCTTTTATTACATTATCCGACGCTTCATGCCAACCAATATGATTAAGCATCATTTCAGCAGACAATATTAAAGAAGCCGGATTAACTTTATCTAGGCCAGCATACTTTGGTGCTGTGCCATGCGTAGCTTCAAACAAAGCAACTTTATCACCTAAGTTTGCACCTGGTGCGAGACCCAAACCTCCTACCTTTGCAGCTAAAGCATCAGAGATAAAATCACCATTTAAATTCATTGTAGCGATAACATCATAATCACCGGGTCTTGTGAGAATCTGTTGAAGAAAGTTATCAGTAATAATATCTTTCATTATTATCAATTTTTTTGTAACTGGATTTCTAAAGCTCATCCACTCACCTCCGTCAAGAGATGTAGCTCCAAATTCTCTTGCAGCTAAAGAATAGCTCCATTCTTTGAAAGAACCTTCGGTATATTTCATGATATTCCCTTTATGAACAATAGTTACTGATGAGCGATCATTGTCTATTGCATATTGAATAGCTTTCCTTACATGTCTTTCGGTTCCTTCTTTTGAAATAGGTTTAATTCCAATACCACATGCATCTTCGAATCTTATATTTTTTACATTCATTTCTTTGGTGAGAAAATTAATGAGTTTTTTTGCTTCATCAGAGCTTGCTTCAAATTCTATACCTGCATAAATGTCTTCGGAATTTTCTCTAAAAACAATCATGTCTGTTGTCTCAGGAATGACAACGGGACTAGGTACTCCTTCAAAGTATCTAATTGGTCTTTGGCAAACATATAAATCAAGCACTTGCCTTAAACGAACATTTAAAGAACGGATACCTCCTCCAATAGGAGTAGTTAAAGGTCCTTTTATACCAACTAAATAGTTTTCTAAAGCATCAATAGTTTCATCCGGCAGCCATTCATTTTCACCATAGACATCTAAAGACTTTTCTCCACAAAATATTTCCATCCAAGCAATCTTTCTCTCTCCGTTATATGCAAGATTGACTGCATGATCGACTACTTTAATCATTGCAGCAGTGACATCTGTACCAATGCCATCTCCTTCGATAAATGGAATGATTGGATTTGAGGGAACAGTTAGTTCTCCTGAATCATTAACTGTTATTTGTTCTCCATTTTCTGGAATTTCTATGTGTTTGTAAGCCATAAGTAATATTAAAGTCCTTTGAAGCGCGGTATCATAGCATTTTTTACTTATCTATAAAAATTGTGAAAGTTCTAGTAGGTTTATCAGGCGGAGTTGATTCTTCAGTTGCAGCATTTCTTTTAAAGCAAGAAGGTTTTGATGTTACAGCTGGATTTATGAGAAATTGGGAAGATGATGATGGGAGTCCTTATTGTACTGTTAAAGAAGATTTTTTAGATGCTGCACAAGTTGCTGACAAAATAGGCATAAATTTAGTGCAAATGAATTTTGCCAAACAATATAAAGACAAAGTATTCAGTTATTTTTTAAATGAGTTAAATAATGGAAAAACTCCTAACCCAGATATTTACTGCAATAAATTTATTAAGTTTAAAGAGTTTACAGATTATGCCGCTGATAACGGCTTTGATGCTGTTGCAACAGGACATTATTCAAAGGTTCAGGTAATTGATAAAGAATATTTCTTATGCAAATCATATGATCAAAATAAAGATCAAACTTATTTTTTAAGTCAGGTGGAAAAAAAGGTTTTTGCGAATCTAAAGTTTCCTTTGGGAAATCTTTTAAAAGCTGATGTGAGAAAGATAGCTGAAGCAGAAAATTTAGTTACTCATAATAAAAAAGATAGCACCGGTATATGTTTTATTGGTGAAAGACCTTTTCCAGAATTTTTAAAAAATTATCTTCCTGAAGATTACGGAGAAATTGTTGATGAAAATGATGAGGTAATTGGAGAACATAAAGGTTTGTACTTTTATACAATCGGTCAAAGACAAGGTCTTGGTATTGGAGGCCTGAAGAATAGAGCAGAAAAAGCTTGGTACGTTGCACAAAAAGATTATTCAAATAATAAATTAGTAGTTGTTCAAGAAAACGATCATCCTTTGCTTTTTAAACAAAAACTTACGGTTTCAAACATAAATTGGTTAAAGCAACCATCTTCAAATATGGTTTCGGCAAAAATTAGATATCGTCAAAAAGATCAAGACTGTGAAATTGATGTAAGAGGAAATAAAGCAGAGGTTTTTTTTAAAAAACCACAAAGAGCAGTAACTCCAGGACAATTTATTGTACTTTATGAAGATGAAATTTGTTTAGGTGGAGGCGAGATAGATATATAATCCACTTTTGAAAATTAATGCCCAACGATAACTTGCTTTCTATAACTCCTATTGATGGGAGGTATGAACCTCAAACAAAATTTCTTGCAAATTATTTTAGTGAATTTGCTTTAATCAAAACGAGAGTAGAAGTTGAAATCAAATGGCTTCTTCTGATATCTAATAATAAGTCTCTTAAATTTATTCCTGAAGTTTCAAATATTCAGCAAAAAAAAATAATTAATATTTTCAAAGAATTTTCTATCCAAGATGCTAGGCAAGTTAAAAAAATTGAAAAGAAAACTAATCATGATGTCAAAGCAGTTGAACTTTTTATTGTTGAAAAACTAAAAAAATTAAAACTAAAAAAACTTTGTGAATTTGTGCATTTTTGTTGTACCTCTGAGGATATTAATAACCTTTCTTATTCTCTAATGATGCAAAGATTTTTAAACATTGAGTTTTTAACTGAAATTAATTTTTTGCAAAAAAACTTAAATTCTTTAGCAAAGAAATATTCAAAAGTATCAATGCTTGCCTTCACTCACGGTCAACCTGCATCCCCTACAACACTCGGAAAAGAATTCTCAAATTTTAGTTACCGAATAAAGTTTCATCTAGATTTGATTAAATCTATAAATCAAAAAGGAAAATTTAACGGAGCATCAGGAAATTACAATGCTCATGTAATTGCAGAAAAAAAATTAAATTGGGAAACCTTGTCAAAAAAATTCGTAAATTCTCTTGGTTTGGATTTTTCAAGTCATTCAACACAGATTGAGCTTAAAGATTCTATGGCACTTCAATTAACTAATATACACAATTTTAATAATGTATTGATTGATTTAGCACAAGATATTTGGCTTTTGATATCAAAAAACTACTTAAAGCAAAACTTAAAAGCAGGAGAAGTTGGTTCCTCAACCATGCCGCATAAAGTAAATCCTATAGATTTTGAAAATGCAGAAGGAAATCTATCCATCGCAAATGGCTTAATTATTGCTCTTAAAAATAAAATCCAAATATCAAGATTGCAAAGAGATTTATCGGATTCAACTGTTTTAAGAAATATTGGCTCGTTATTTGCTTATATTTTTATAAGTTTAAATTCGTTGAAAAAAGGCATCGCTAAAATTGAACCTAACAAAGAATTAATCCTCAAAGATCTAGATAATAGTTGGGAAATTTTAACTGAAGCTATTCAAACCATACTAAGAAAAAATGGTATTGAGGATAGCTATGCAAAAATTAAATCCATTTCGCGTGGAAAAAAGCTTGATTATCACTCATACATAAAGATAATTGACGACTTAAAAATAAATAAAGCAGATAAAGAAATTCTTTTAGGCCTTACTCCAAAAAATTATATTGGGTTGGCAGAAAAATTGGCTAAATCTTCTTTTAAATCCTAAGGGGCACAATATGTTTAATTACAAAAAAACCGTTAAAGAATATGAGGATCTAAAGAATCAAAGTCCTAATATTTATAAAAATATCAACCCTGTATCTGCTGCAAGAATGAGATTGCAAAATAGATTTCATACTGGTTTAGATATAGCACAATACACAGCTGACATAATGCATGCAGACATGGCTGACTATGATAAAGATTCCAGCGTTTACACCCAGTCTTTAGGATGTTGGCATGGCTTTACTGCCCAACAAATGATGATGGAAATTAAACGTTCTCATACAACAACCTCTAAGAGATATGTTTATTTAAGTGGGTGGATGATTGCTGCTTTAAGATCAGAGTTCGGCCCTCTTCCCGATCAAAGTATGCATGAAAAAACTGCAGTTCCTAATTTAATTAAAGAGATTTATACCTTCTTAAAGAGAGCTGACTCTGTACAGCTACAACATCTGTTTAATGAACTAGATGAAGCTGAAGCTTCAGGAAATAAAACTGATGAAATTATAAAAAGGATTGATAATTTTGAAACTCACGTTGTTCCTATCATTGCAGATATAGATGCTGGATTTGGTAACGAGGAAGCTACTTACCTACTCGCAAAAAAGATGATTCAAGCTGGTGCTTGTGCTATTCAAATTGAAAATCAAGTATCCGATGAGAAACAATGTGGTCACCAAGATGGAAAAGTAACTGTTCCGCATGAAGACTTTTTATCTAAAATAAATGCTGTTAGATATGCTTTCTTAGAATTAGGTATCAAAAATGGAATTATTGTTGCAAGAACTGATTCCCTAGGCGCGGGTTTAACTCAAAAGGTTCCAGTTTCAAAGGAACCTGGAGATCTTGCTGATCAATACAACAGTTTTCTAGAATCTAACGAAATTAACGACTTAAGTCAGTTAGAAGATAATGATGTAACTATTCATCAGGGAGGAAAACTAGTCCAACCGGTTAGATTGCCTAATGGTTTGTACCAGTTTAAAAAAGATACTGGCTTTGATCGAGTTGTACTTGATTGCATAACTAGTCTTGAAAATGGAGCTGATCTTTTATGGATTGAAACCGAAAAACCAAATGTACAACAGATTGCTGAAATGGTATCTGCTATCAGAGAAAAACAACCGCAAGCAAAACTTGTTTACAATAATTCACCTTCTTTTAATTGGACTTTATCCTTTAGAGAACAGGTTTACCAAGAATGGGTTGAGGCAGGAAAAGATGTTTCAAATTATCCAGATCCTATAAAGGATCCTAAAGGTTTGATGGATGAAAAATTTGATGATTCAGAACTTGCTCTTGAAGCAGATAAATATATTCAAAATTTTCAAAAAGATGCTTCAAGAGAAGCAGGTATCTTTCATCATTTAATCACTTTGCCTACTTATCATGAAACAGCTTTGGGTACGTCAGTGCTTTCCGAAGGATACTTTGGAGATAAAGGCATGTTGGCATACGTCAAAGAAATTCAAAGAGAAGAAATAAGACGTGATATGTCTTCAGTAAAGCATCAGGACTTAGCTGGCTCGACCGTTGGTGACACTCACAAAGAATATTTCTCTGGCGATAATGCTCTTAAAGCAGGCGGAGAAGATAATACAATGAATCAATTTTAATCGACTGTTTTACCGCAAACTTTACAAGTATCACCCTTTTCTAAATAAATCCCTCCACAGCTTGGTTGGAGGGGTTTATTTTTAAGAATAAGACCTATCGACATTCCCGCTATCGAAAGAATGATAATAAAGATGGCTAATAAGGCAGTAATCATTTAATTATTGTAACAATTCCTTCCATTGTTTTGACTCGAAAGATTGTATTTTTTCATTACCTTTGAAGATAAGTAATGCAGGAATATCTTTATCAACAATATTATTTTTAATTAAATTAACGTTTCCAAGGGCAAATAATCCTGTCGCAAGAGCATCGGCATAGGCAGTAGATTTTTTATCGATTACTGAAATAGAAAGCACATCTTGATCAATTTTATTTCCTCCAATTCCAACAATGTGTCCAGGATTTCTATAATTCCCTGATGTAGCAATTGAAAGATTTTGTTTAAATTTAAATGGTTTAAATATATTTTGTTGATTGGTTAAGGGATTCTCAATTCCAATCTTCCAAAAATTTTTATTTTTCATTCCTTCTGCTCTTATCTCACCACCAATATTTATAAAAAAATTTTTAATATTTAATTCTTTTAATTTAGAAGAAATAATGTCAACCGCATAACCTTTTGCAACTGCATTAAAATAGTCATAATTTTTAAATAATATAAATCCCCTAGCGGTTTTATTTGCCTTAAGTGAAATTTTCTTAACCTCTTCGAAATGATTTTTAATTTCTTGTTCAAAAAAGTCAGTATTTTTTATATCTCTTTTCAATGACACTAAGGAATCTTTTTTGTATGTTGAACAACATTCATTAATAGAAATAAAAATATCATTTATTTCGTCATTAACTTTTTTAAGATTTTGATGAGATTTTTCAAACTTTATATCGTAAAACGTGCCAAAAGCTTGACCAGATAATGAGATAAATTCAGTTTCACTAGAACAAGCTGCAAAAAAGAAAAGAAAAAATAATAAAGATCTTTTATAAATATTAGCTACCAAAATCATCAAACATTATATTTTCTGGCTCAACACCTAGACTATCAAGCATTTTAAATGCTGCTGACATCATCATAGGGGGACCACAAAGATAATATTCACAATCTTCTGGTGAGGGGTGGTGTTGAAGGTATTCGTCATATAAGACATGACTTATGAAACCCGTTAAACCATCCCAGTTATCTTCGGGCAATGGATCAGACAAAGCTGCATGCCAAGAAAAATTTTCAAAATCGTTTGATAATTTATCGAATTCTTCAACATAAAACATTTCTTTTAGACTTCTTGCTCCATACCAAAAACTTATTTTTCTTGAAGAGTTAATTCTTAAAAGTTGGTCAAAGATATGGGATCTCATTGGAGCCATACCAGCCCCTCCTCCAATAAAGACCATTTCAGCATCAGTTTTTTTTGCTTTAAATTCTCCAAAGGGGCCAAAAATAGTTAAATTATCTCCTGGCTTAAGATTGAATAAATAGGAAGAAGCTTCTCCGGGAGGAACTGACATACCTGGTGGCGGAGAGGCGATTCTAATATTAAATTTCATAATACCTTTTTCTTCAGGATAATTTGCCATTGAATAAGCTCTAATGACTTCTTCTTTTACTGTAGAGACATTGTTAAACACTTCAAATCTATCCCAATCGGATTTATATTCATCTTGAATATAAAAATCCTTGTAATCAGCTTGGTAAGGAGGAATTTCCATTTGTACATAACCACCAGCTTCAAATCCAACATCTTCACCTTTTGGAAGTTCGAGTACTAATTCTTTGATAAAGGTGGCAACATTATCATTAGATTTAACCGTGGTTTCCCATTTTTTAACACCAAAAACCTCTTCCGGAATAGTTATTTTCATATCGCTTTTAACGGGTACCTGACAAGAAAGACGCCAGAAATCTTTTTTCTCCTTGTTGTTAAAATGGCTTTCTTCCGTAGATAAAATCGAACCACCTCCATCGAAAACTTGGCAACGACATTGAGAACAAGTACCTCCCCCTCCACATGCTGAAGAGAGGAAAAGATTATTTTCTGCTAGCGTTTGTAGTAGTTTCCCACCGGCAGGCACAGTAATTTTTTGAGTGGGATCATCATTGATTTCAATAGTTACGTCACCGGTAGAGACCAATTGAGACCTTGCCAAAAGAATTATGGCAACCATGACATTTACAATAACCGTAAAAGATAAAATACCTAAAACTATCTCAGTAATCATTATAAAATGATGCCTCCAAATGACATAAATCCAAAGCTCATCAAACCAACAATTATAAAAGTAGAACCAAGTCCCTGTAGACCTTCTGGCATATCGCTATATTTTAATTTTTCTCTTATTCCTGCAAGTATTGTGATTGCTAAAGCCCAACCAACTCCTGCACCTAAACCATAGGCAACGCTTTCTCCAAAATATAAATCTTTTTCTACCATAAACAGTGATGCTCCTAGGATTGCACAATTAACAGTGATAAGAGGTAGAAATATGCCTAAGGCGTTATAAAGAACAGGAACATATTTATCTAAAAACATTTCCAAGATTTGTACACAAGCAGCAATCACGCCGATGTAGCTGATTAACCCAACAAAGCTTAAATCAACATCAGAGAGGCCGGCCCAAGCAAGCGCTCCGTCTCTTAGAATGTAGTTATATATTAAGTTATTAATAGGCACAGTAATTGCCAATACAACAATTACAGCAATTCCCAAGCCAATTGCAGCTTCAATTTTTTTAGAAATAGCAATGAAAGTACACATTCCTAAAAACACAGATAAAGCTAGGTTTTCGATAAAAATGGCATTGATAAAAATATTTAAATAATTTTCTATCATGATGCTACCTTCGAAGAAGGTGTTGGCGGAGGGTTCGGTACGATTTCAGGAGAATTTTGAGACATTTTAAATTCTGGTTCTTCAATTTGATCCTTTTGCCATGCTCTCAGTGCCCAAATGATCAAACCAATTAATATGAAGGAAACTGGAGGTAGTAAAAAAAAGTTATTTGGCACATACCATCCACCGTTTTGTACAAGAGGAAAAATTTCATACTCTAAAATTGTTCCGGTACCAAATAACTCTCTAATTGTACCGAGGACTATCAAAATTACGCTATAACCTAATCCATTACCAAACCCATCAAGAAAGGAAACTCCTGGAGGATTTTGCATTGCAAAAGCTTCAGCTCTCCCCATGACAATACAATTGGTAATTATCAAACCGACAAACACAGATAAAGTCTTGCTTGTTTCGTAGTCATAAGCCTTTAATGCTTGGTCAACCAAGATAACTAAAGAAGAAATAATTGTCATTTGTACAATAATTCTTATATTCGATGGAGTTATGTTCCTTATCATAGAAATAAAGAAATTAGATAAGCTGACAGTAACTGTTAAAGCTACACACATTATTAAAGTAGGGTAAAGTTTGCTTGTAACTGCTAATGCTGAACAAATACCAAGCATTTGCAAAGCAATAGGATTCTCTTTAAAAACGGGTCGAAATAATATTTCTGAATATTTAGACATCTATCTTCTGCAAGTTATTAATAAAGTTTAAAAAACCATCATTACCCATCCAATAAGCTATCAGGTTACTTACTCCATTACAGGTCAAGGTAGCTCCAGATAATCCATCAATCTCGTAACTGAAGTTATTACTAGTTTCCAGAACATTTCCTTTAATTACTTTTAAAGAAACTTCTCCATTTTCTTGATATATTTTTTTTCCTTTCCATTGAGCTTTCCACTTAGGATTATCGATCTCAGCACCAAGTCCAGGAGTTTCTTTATGTTCGTAGAATTCCAATCCAGCTACAGTATTAAAATCTCCTTCAATAGCCAAGTAACCATACAGGATTCCCCATAAGCCATAACCTCTTACCGGTAAAATTAAAGTATTTATTTCATTGTCTTTATATTCAATGTAAATCTTTGAGTATTTTTCTCTTTTTTTAATTGAAGCTATATCTTCTTCTGCAGATAAGAATTTATACTTTCCTTCTTCTCTAAGTTCTTTTGCTAATTCGTAAGAATCTGGGCTTATGTCTACAATCTCACCTTTATCTAAGTCGATGATTAAAGTTTTTATGTTTGACATAGCATTTTCTACTGAACCATAAACTTTCTCTAAACCTGCAGATGAAACAATTTTTTTCTGCATGTCCAAAACAACATTATTTTCTTGAACAGATCTCAATTGAATAGCAATAAACGAAATAATAGCGCTGCATAACAAACAAAGGCCAATTCCAACGAATGTTATATTTAAAGTGCTATCTTTATTAATTTTAGGCATTTTGGAGAGCTAATCTTTTTTTAATATTATTTTGGACCACAAAATGATCAATCAAAGGAGCTAATAAGTTTCCAAATAAAATGGCAAGCATCATACCTTCTGGAAAAGCAGGATTTAAGACTCGAATTAAAATCACCATTACACCAATGATGATTCCATAAACCCACCTACCAGCATTAGTATGAGACCCAGAGACAGGTTCAGTTGCCATGAAGACCAAACCAAAAGCATATCCACCAATAACCATGTGCCACCAAAAAGGCATAGAAAACATAGGGTTGGTTTCACTACCAACAAAATTAAATAAATAACTAGTAAAGATTGTGCCTATGGCTACGCCAAGGACTATTCTCCATGAAGCAACCTTTGTATAGAGGAGAATACCTAAGCCAACCAATATTGCTAAAGTTGAAGTTTCTCCTATGGAACCTGGAATAAAACCAAGAAAAGCATTATTCCATGAGTAGGTAAGACTTTGATAGCCATCTTGAGCTGCTGTTCCTAGGATAGTTGCTGCAGTGTAACCATCAACTGCAACCCAAGACATATCCCCCGACCAAGATGCAGGGTAAGCAAAATATAAGAATGCCCTCCCCGTTAGAGCTGGATTCAAAAAGTTTTTTCCAGTACCACCAAAAATTTCTTTACCTATGACTAATCCAA
Organism: uncultured SAR86 cluster bacterium; assembly: GCA_902632605.1. GTDB lineage: Bacteria > Pseudomonadota > Gammaproteobacteria > Magnimaribacterales > AG-339-G14 > MEDG-81. The sequence goes on from CACPDB010000001.1 coordinate 312,259, forward strand.
CCGCAATACCTAATGCACATTGCCATAGAGGCGCATTAGGCGGGCAAGACAGGGCAAATAACACTGTTGTAACAAATGCACCCTCACTTACTTCATGTCTTCGTATGAGGGCAAAAACTAATTCACAACCTATACCGACTGCAAATACGACAACGTATATAGGTACAAAATAAATAGCCCCGTAGATCAAACAATCCATAAAGCTATTTGGGTTGAGCGAGGTAAAGAAAGTAATTAAAGGCCAATGCCAGTCTTTTTCAAAGGTAGCATTTGCAAGAGTTAATTGTTCAATTGCATTAAGTGATTGATATCCAAGGTTATACATTCCAGCAAACATTGTTGGAAAAGTTGCGAGCCACACAACAACCATAATCCTTTGGATATCCGAACCATCCCTCACATGAGTCAAACCTTTGGTTCTTTTATCGGAGGAATAAAAAAGATTCTCTATAACATCAAATATTGGAAAATAATAAGAAAGACCTCCCTTTCCTTGAAAAGAAGGTTTGATTTTATCAAGAAAATTTCTTAACGGATCTTTCATCTCTAAGATATGGACGTAATTTTAATGATTTCGGAGAGTCAATTTAGTTTTTAGAAGATATTCTTCTATATTATGCTTTTATCCATCCTTCTCAATTTTATCTAAAATATTCCGGAGGATTAATCCATAGTCATATTTACTTGGACAACTATAAGTACAAAGAGCTAAATCTTCCTCATCCAATTCTAAGACACCTAAGCTTTGAGCTAATTCTGTATCTTCAGTCACTATTGCTTTAAGAAGTTGAGTAATCATTAAGTTCATCGGAAAAATCTCTTCATAGACGCCAACAGGAACAATTGCTCTAAAGCCGCCATTTAAAGCTGATGTGAGGTTATATTTATAATTTTTGATTGTTGAAGTAAGAAACATTCTCAATGATGAGTGTTTCTTTATTTCAGGCCTTAACCAATTTAAAAATTCACGATCACCTTGATTAACTTCTCTTATAACGGCGAGTTGATTGGAGAAGGTTGATAAATATGCAAGTGGTCCGTTGCATATGTGACCACACAGTACAGACCCGGAGATTAGTCTGTTATCCTCTTCTTTTAACTTTCCAGCTGTAAGTTCTTCAACACATGCACCATAGTTTGTTAATACGATTTCTGGATTAAACACTTGAGGACCTGAAATGCATATGTATTTTTCATTTGACATGTAGCCTGTAAGAATAGTCTTTCCTATTTTTATTAATTCTTGATACCCGATTGTCCAAATTTGATTAGCTAATGAAGCAGGAGAGATTTTATTAATTTGTGTTCCGACAAGTCCTACAGGGTGTGGTCCCGAAAAAGTATGGTAATTGATTTTCTCAGATTGATATAAATCTAAAGTATTATTTTCAGCGATACCAATATGTATTCCTTCTTTGGGAAGATAGGAAATAACTTCTAGACCTTTGTTGAAAGCTTCTAGATTTTCTTGGAGTATCAATGTTGGGTCGAAAGATAAAGGGTTTGAATCTATTAGTGAAATAAAAATTTTATTGGGTAGAGAACCCACCAAAGGAACTTTAGAAAAAGGTCTGGTTCTAAAAAGACTAAGTAAACTAAAATTTTTTAGAAAACTTAAAATTTGGTCATTGTTTTTTTCAAATGTTGTATCAACTTCAAAAGAAGCATCGTCATCAGTCTTTTCTATAACCATCGACAGAAAAGACCTTCTGTCACCTCTATTGATTTCTGATATTGTCCCATTCACTGGAGACAAGTGAAAGTATCCAGGATTTTTTTTATCTTCGAAGAGTTTTTCTCCTTGAGAGACTTGTTGTCCTTCAGACACAAACATTGTTGGTCTTATGCCGTGAAAATCTTTTCCCAGGATAGCTATCCTTGAAGTTAAATTTGTAACCTCCGGCAAAACCTCATGATTTACTCCTCCCTCAAGAGATAAGTTCAATCCCTTTGAAATTTTTATAGTCATCTTATAAAAATAGAGGTAATCGTAGGTACTTAATACCAGCCATTTTTTTTAGGACTCTTAGCAATTGGACGCAATAGCCAAGCTCGTTATCATACCAAGCGTAAATGACCACATTTTTTTTGTTGCAAATTGTGGCTTGTGAATCTACAACACACCCAAATCTGCTTCCAATTAGGTCGGATGAGACAATTTCAGGAGAATTCGTATAGTCGATTTGGTCTTTGTAGACACTATGAAAAGCTGTTTTTCTTAAAAAATCATTAAGTTCGTCAGTCGTTGATTCTCGTTCAAGGTGAAGATTTAAGATCGCCATGGAAACATTTGGAGTTGGAACCCTTATAGCATTTGCCGATAATTTTCCTTCCAATTCAGGAAGAACTTGAGATACTGCTTTTGCAGCTCCAGTTTCTGTTAAAACCATATTTAATGCCGCACTTCTACCACGTCTAGCTTTGTCATGATAGTTGTCAATAAGATTTTGATCATTTGTATATGAATGAACAGTTTCAACATGACCATTATCGATACCAAACTCTTCAGATATCGCTCTCAATAGAGGAACGATTGCATTTGTAGTGCAAGAAGCAGCCCCTAAGATTTTGTCTTTATCCTCAATATCTTTATGATTGACACCATAAACTATATTCTTTAATTCCCCTTTAGTGGGAGCGGTTAGTAATACTTTTGAAATTCCCTTAGATTTAAGATGCTTTGAAAGCCCTTTCTTATCACGATACACCCCTGTATTGTCTATTAAAATTGCTTTATCGATACTATGCTTAGAATAATCTACTTCATCTGGATTATTGGCGTAGATAAACTTCACAGGATTTCCGTTCATTACAAGAGTATTAGATTCTTCGTCTACTCTAATTGTTCCTTTGAAGGGACCATGAACAGAATCTCTTCTCATTAACTCTGCCCTTTTAAAAAGGTCCTCGGATTTAGATTGTCTGACAACTACTGCTTTTAGAGAAAAAGTTTCACCTGCACCCGTATCCTCGAGAATTAGTCTTGTAATTAATCTACCTATTCGTCCAAAACCAAATAAGACTACATCTTGGGGTTTTTTTAGAACCGGAGTGTGGTTTCCTATGGCTTTCTTAACCTGGTCATTTACAAATTCATCAATATTTTGCCCATGGTCATCAAACATAAAAGCTGCAGCTAATATACCTATATCTATTTGAGCAGGTCCTAGATCAAGTTTGTCTAAACTAGCTAAAATCATTGATGTTTCGTATTCACTAAGTTCATTTTCCTCGACTTCTCTAACAGCTCTATGAGCTTGCATGATTTCTATAACCGAAAGAGAAATTAAAGGATTTCCATATAATAAAATTCGAACATTTTTTTCTCTATGAAATTTACCAATGATGGGAATCATTGATTCAACAAGTGACTGTCTTTCTATCCAGTTTTCTAGATAATTATCCGGTTTTGCTCTATCCCGTTTATCAGGGTTAGAGTCAGATTTTATTGCTGTCATTTATTACAAAGCAGAATATCTTTTCAAATGATAATCAGTATTTCCAAAAATTGCTCTTATTGTCGTTAAACGCTTGAAGTAATGCCCAATATTTGTCTCGTCAGTAACACCCATACCACCATGCAACTGAACCGATTCTTCACCAACATGCTTGGCAGCAATACCAACTTGATATTTTAAAGCTGAAACTGCTTTCTTGGCATCTTCTGACTTATCGGTAAGCTTTGCTGCACACATTAATAAAAGGGATTTAGTTTGTTCGTATGCCATGAAAGTATCTACCATTCTGTGTTGAAGTGCTTGAAACGAGCTAAGAGTCTCACCAAATTGCTCTCTTGTCTTGGTATATTCCAAAGTTATTTCATTCATTTTTTCCATAATACCAACAGCTTCAGCTGATATAGCTAATGTTGCCAAATCAATCACTTCTTCCAACGCAGAAAAAGCATCACCTTCGCCACCTAATAAGGCAGTCACTGGCATCGAAACATTTTCAAGTGTTATCTCTGAAGCTTTAGACCCATCAACATTTGAATAGTTTCTAGAAGATACCCCTTTTGTAGATGGATCAATAATAAACAAAGATAGACCTTTTTTATCAAGCTGATTCCCAGATGTTCTTGCTACAACGATAATATGATTTGAGGATGGACCGTTCATAACTACTGCTTTATAACCATCAATGATGTAGTTTTCACCATCTTTTTTTGCAGACGTAATAACGTCATTTAAATCAAATCTACTTTGGGGTTCTGAAAAAGCTACAGACATTTGAATTTCACCAGAAATAATTTTTGGCAAAAGTTCTTTTTTTTGTTCTTCTGTGCCTAATCTACTAATCAATCCTCCTGCTAAAACAACATTTGGAATATAAGGTTCAACAACAAGACCTCTTCCGAGCGACTCCATGATAACCATGAGATCAATAGGTCCTCCGTTGAAGCCACCATCTGCTTCTGAAAAAGGCATTCCTAACCATCCTAAATCAGCAAAGGTTTTCCAAAAATCTGAGCTGTAACCTAACTCGGAGTTGATATTTTTTTGTCTTATATCGAAAAGATAATCTTTATCTACAAATGTAGTGATACTATCTTTAAGCAATAATTGTTCTTCAGATAACGAGAAATCCATTTATATACCTAAAACAGCTTTAGCAATTACATTCCTTTGGATTTCATTACTACCACCATAGATAGAAACTTTTCTATAATTCAAATAATGCGGCATAACATTAGCTGCAAAATCTGGACCAATTCTTCCTTCATTAGAAATTAAATCTTCTTCCGACATAAAAGGATGAGCATAGTAACCAAGAGCTTCAACAAATAAGTCAGAAAGTCCCTGTTGTAAATCAGTACCTTTAATTTTTAGTATGGATGATTCTGGACCAGGATGACCGCCTTTTGACATTG
>CACPDB010000002.1 GCA_902632605.1 uncultured SAR86 cluster bacterium
ACTTGCTTTGGTTGTGCCATAGTGACTTCGGGACGCCATCTTTTTGCTACTTCTTTGAAAGAGCTAACGTCTATATTTCTGTAGTGAAAGTACTCTTCTAGTTGAGGCATATACAGTGTTAAAAACTTCCTATCGTGGTGAATTGTGTTTCCACAAAGCGGTGACTTATTTTTTCCCACATGTTCTTTTATAAAGTTCAGCGTCCTCATCTCTGCGTCCTCTTGAGAAGTCTCACTCTTTTTAACTTCGTCTAATAATCCTGATCTAGAATGATGATCCTGATTCCAATCATCCATATTGTCTAAATATTCTGTTGGTTGCGATATTACGATATTTGGTCCTTCAATTACTTCTGTTAAATCTTCATTAGTAATGGCGGTGAAAATCTCTATAATTCTTTCGGATTGAGGTTCTAGACCAGTCATTTCTAAGTCTAGCCAAATTAATTTGTTTTCCATATGAATAATCTACAATACTAACAGATTCCAACGAAATGAGTAAAAACGAAAATAACGAAACCAACTTTGGTTATAAGAATGTAGATAAATCAGAAAAACCAGAAATGGTTAAGGGTGTTTTTGATTCTGTTGCTGAAAATTACGATCTTATGAACGACCTAATGTCTTTAGGAATTCACCGCCTATGGAAGAGAGGCACAATCGAACTATCCAATTTAAAACAAGGTGATTCTGTTTTAGATGTCGCCGGAGGAACGGGAGATCTATCTATTTTAATGTCAGATTTGGTAGGAGAGTCGGGTGAAGTCATCCTCAGTGATATCAATGAGAAAATGTTAAAACTAGGTAAAACAAGAAGTCTTGATAAAAATAAATTGAATATAAAAACTGCTGTTGCTGACGCTGAAAACCTCCCTTTTCCCGATAACAGATTTAATTGCATAACCATAGGTTTTGGAATTAGAAACGTGACAAATAAGCTCGAAGCCTTAAAAAATTTTTACAGATGTTTAAAACCTGGAGGTAGACTTTTAGTCTTGGAATTTTCAAAACCTGAATCTCCTTTGATATCTGACTTATACGATTTCTATTCATTTAAGATTTTGCCAAAACTTGGAAAATTTTTTGCTCAAGATGAGGAAAGTTATCAATATCTTGCTGAATCAATAAGGATGCATCCATCGCAAGAAGAATTTAAACAAATGCTTGAGTCTGTGAATTTTAAAAATGTTTCCTACGACATCATGACCGCGGGCATAGTAACTCTTCATATTGCGGAAAAGTAAAATGGCTATTTTAGGTCTGATTCGCATCTCTTATATTTTTTGTAAATACAGATTGGATGAACTATTTGATCCTTTGGTAAATAAAGTTCTTTTATCTCTTTTATTTTTATTGCCAAGAATCTTTTTCAGGAAGCATAAAGAAATAGAGCATCGTTTAAGTGATGCATTAGAAGAGATGGGTCCGCTCTTTATAAAGTTTGGTCAGCTCTTATCAACCAGACCGGATCTTGTTGGAGAAAAACAAGCAAAGGTCTTAAAAAAATTTCAAAACAACTTAAAGCCTTTTTCAACAAGAGAGGCTATCAAAATATTAGAGCAAGATTTGGAAAGTCCTATAAATCAAATTTTCGAGTCATTTAGTGAAGAACCACTCGCTGCCGCTTCTATTGCTCAAGTGCATGAAGCAATTTTAAAAGATGGTGAATCAGTGGTTGTAAAAATTGTTCGTCCTGGTTTGGATAAGAGAATTTCTACTGATGTTAACTCAATAAAATTTTTAGGCGGTTTAGCCGAATTAATCCTCTCTGATGCTCGAAGATTAAAACTGATGGATTTGATAAGAGAATATGAATTGGTTATTACTGCTGAAACCGATCTAAAAAAAGAAGCAGCGAATGCCATCCAAACAAAAAACTTCTTTAAAGAAAATTCTCTTCTGTATATTCCAAAGGTTTTTGAAAATTTCTCTTCAAAAAATGTCATGACCATGGAAAAAATTTCTGGAATACCTGTAACGGACATAGAAGTACTAAAAAAAGAAAACATAAATTTAAAAGCCTTAGCCGAAACAGGAGTAAAGATTTTCTTCAAACAACTTTTTGATGATAATTTTTTCCATGCCGATATGCATCCAGGTAATATTTTTGTAAACAATTCCAATCCTGAAAATCCCGCCTATGTTGCTGTCGATTATGCCATTTGCGGTTCCCTAACTGAAAAAGAACAGCTCATCATCGGCAAGATGCTTTCAGAAATGTTCAATAAAAATTATTCTGGGGTTGCCAAGACCATGATAAATGCCGGTTGGGTTGGCGAAGATACAAAAGAAGTTGAACTTGAAGTTGTGATAAGAACGGTTTTGGATCCAATTTTCGAGAAACCCTTCGATGAAATTAAATTTGGAGAAATGTTGCTTTATTTATTTGATGCTACAAGAAAATTTGATTTATCCCTTCCGACTTCATTGTTATTACTCAACAAAACCTTGATAAACATTGAAGGGTTAGGCAGACAAATTTATCCAGAATTGGATTTGTGGACAACAGCCAAGCCATTTATTCAATCTTGGGTTGCAAAAAAATACAGCCCCAAGGCAATGTTTGAAAGATTTAAAAATGATTCTTTTGCTTTGGCAGAAAAAGCTTACGAACTTCCTGAAAAAATTGAAATCATATTAGATAACTTGTCTAGATTAGAAGAATACAACTCGGAAATAAAAAACTTAAAAAAAGAGATCAAGCAATCTAAAAACAATAATAAATTTATATACATAGGTATTACTGTATTGCTTTTAGTTGCCATAATAGTCAGCCAATGAAGAACATAGTAGAAAGATTAAGCGACTTACTGAAAGAGCGTAAGAATGCCGATCCTTCTTCATCTTATGTAGCGAGTTTGTTTGCTAAAGGAAACGAGAAGATTATTGAAAAAATAGTTGAAGAGACTGACGAACTAATTGCCGAAATAACTGAAGATCTAGAGAAAAATAAGGTTATTCATGAAGCTGCAGATTTATGGTTTCACGTCATGGTATTATTGACGAATAACGGAATTGATCCAACTGAGGTTTTAAAGGAACTTGAAAACAGAGAGGGTCTTTCTGGAATAGAAGAAAAAAAAGGAAGGAAAGAATAAATGGGTTTTGGTGGAATAAGTATTTGGCAATTGCTAATCATTCTTGCAATTATTGTTTTGATCTTCGGTACCAAAAGAATTAGAAATCTTGGTGGAGATTTAGGTTCTTTTGTTAAAGGGTTTAAAAAAGCAGTCAAAGAAGAAGATAAAAGTTTAGACGACAAAAAAGAAGATTAAATGTTCGACATAGGATTCTTTGAAATCTTATTAATAGGAATCATTGCTTTACTTATTTTAGGCCCTAAAAGATTGCCGGGATTTCTCACCAAATTAGAAGAATATGTGAAGCTAATTCGCTCAAAAAGCTCTTCAATCTCGCAAGAGATAAAACAAGAGATATATTCGGAAGACTTCCAAAACAACAAAGAAAATAAAGATGACTGAAAAAAGTTATCTTGAACATTTAAACTCCCTGCGGAATGTTCTTTTAAGAAGCCTTGGCGCAATTACTCTAATTTTTTTTGTGTTGGTATTTTTTAGAAATGAAATTTTTCTTGTTTTTGCCAATCCCTTAACAGAAATCTTACCTGCCAATTCTTCAATGATTGCAACTGGTGTGGTGTCACCCTTTTTGACTCCATTAAGGCTTACTTTTTATGTATCCACATTTGTAGCAATTCCATATTTACTTTTTGAGTTATGGAACTTCATTGCGCCAGGTTTATACAAAGAAGAAAAGATAGGTTTTTTTGCGGTTTTGTTTTCCAGCATAATTTTGTTCCTTGCAGGTATTTGTTTTGCTTTTTTTGTAATTTTTCCACTGATTTTCACTTTTTTTGTTCAAGCCTCTCCCTCGGAAGTTTTGGTAATGACCGACATCAATGAATACATTGATTTTGTTGTTAGAATTCTTTTTGTCTTTGGTTTTGCATTTGAGGTACCGATTGTTTTGATGTTGATGATTTGGTCAGGAGTTACAAATGCTCAACAACTCTCTAGTGCCAGACCTTACGTGATCATAGGATGTTTTATTGTGGGAATGTTTCTAACGCCTCCAGATATTTTTTCACAAACGCTTTTGGCTCTTCCTGTCTGGCTGCTTTATGAAGTGGGACTTTTAGCGAGTAGATTTTTTATAAATAAATAAAAGACTATCCTTCTAAGTTTTCTGACCACTCACCTTTTGCTGCCAACATATTCATTTTAGCTCTATGGCTGAAGGCCTCTTGCGCGGCTTGCTCATTTTCTTGTTTGCCGCTCCAAGTTTTGAGAGCAGCCTGTTGCAAAGCACGGCCATAAGAAAAGCTGAGCTTCCATGGATTTCCACCAATTTTATTCATGGCATCTAAATGAGCTGTAGCGTCAATATCGGATTGTCCTCCAGAAAGAAATGTAATTCCTGGCAGATTACTAGGAACATTTTCCAATAAACAATTTAGTGTCATTTCTGCAACTTGTTGGATTCCAGCTTGCTCCGAACATTCATTTCCTGAAACCACCATATTGGGTTTTAAAATGGTTCCTTCTACCAAAACGCCTTTCTGTGCCAAAGCTTCAAATAGAGTACTCAAACATCTTTTTGTTGCGTCTTCGCAAGATTCTATGGAATGACTGCCATCCATCAAAACTTCAGGCTCGACAATTGGAACCATGTTATTTTCCTGAACTATTTTTGCGTAATCAGCAAGAGCATCCATGTTTGCTTTGATAGCCCCTTGAGAAGGCAGACCGTCGGCAATTTTTATAACTGCACGCCACTTTGTAAATTTAGCACCAAGATCAAAATATTCTGAACATCTCTCATTAAGTCCTTCTAAGCCACCAGTGATATTTTCTTCAGGAGAAGAATCAAGCGGACTGATTCCCTTGTCTACCTTGATACCTGGCAATGCACCTTGTTCGGAAATTATATCTTTTAAAGGGGTGCCGTCTTTTCCGTCTTGTCTCAAAGTCTCATCAAATAAAATAACTCCGCCAATATTATTTTTCATTCCATCAGCTCGAAAAAGCATCTCACGATAATCCCTTCTGGAGTCTTCAGTGGACTCAGCATTTATTGTTGCAAATCTTTTCCCTATTGTTGGGGTACTCTCATCAGCTGCTAATATGCCCTTTCCATCAGAAACAATATAAGTTGCAATTTCTTCCAGTGATTTCATATTTCTATCCTTTATTTTTAGTTATTATCTTATCTATGCAAGGTAAGGAATTATTTTCTATATATTCTAAGAAAGCTCCCCCCGCAGTGGAAGCATAATCTACAGAATCCATTAAATTAATATTTGCAAAAGAGGTGATGGTCTCCCCGCCACCAATAATGCTATAGGCTTTAGATTCAGACATTATTTTTGCTACCTCAGAAGTCCCTTTAGAAAATCTTGGATCCTCAAACTTACCCAATGGACCATTCCAAAAAACAGTTTTAGCGGAATTAATATGTTTTTGAAAATACTCCAAAGATTTTTTACCCACATCGCAGATAGCTTCATGACTGGCTACATCATCAATATGCTTTTCAAATACAGAATCGTTAGATGTATCTAAAACAACGACATTTTCTGGCAATACAATCTTCTTATTACCAACTAATTTTTCTGCTACATCTATGTAATCTTCTTCAAATAACGATTTTCCAATGTTTTTTCCCATTGCCATATAGCAGGTATTTGCCAAAGCACCGCCTATGATTAATTTATCAACGTATGATGTAAGCGAATCAATGACATTAATTTTAGTTGAGATCTTTGATCCGCCAATAATCCCAATTAGAGGTTTTTTTGGATTCACCAAAATCTTTTTCAAAGCCTCCAGTTCATCTTCAACCAGAAAGCCAACACCTGCTTCAGCTACTGAATCAATTACTCCAAAAGTAGATGCTTGCTTACGATGAGCAGTGCCAAAAGCATCCATGATGTAAACATCTCCATAATTACCTAATGTTTTTGAAAGATTTGTAGAGTTTTCTTTTTCTCCTTCAAAAAATCTTATGTTTTCCAACATGATAATTTTTTTGTCTTGATCTAGATCATCTAGAGAATCAGCTATTGGAACAGGAATATCTAATAATTGAGAGAGTCTTTTTGCTATTGGTTTAATCGAAAATTCAGGCTGAACTTCTCCCGATTCTTTAGGTCTACCACGATGCGTTATAATTCTGGTAGATTTTGCTTTTTCCAATAAGTGTTTAATGGTCGGTAAAGCTCTGACCATTCTTTCATCGTTAAGAACTTCTTCGTCTCTGATTGGAATATTGAAATCTACTCTCAATAGAACTCTTTTTCCCTCGAAATCAAAAGAGGATAGTTTTGAATTTGTTAAATCCACTTAAATTGTTTTATTAATTTTCTCGATTATATTTTCAACTGTAAAACCAAAGTGGTTCATCAAATCATCTATTGGAGCGGATTCACCAAATTTGTCGATACCGACTACTTGATCATCTCCTTCGCAATATTTCTTCCAAAAATCGCTCTGCCCTGCTTCTATGAAAATTTTTGGCAAGTCACCCAAAGTTTCTCTTTGATATTCTGGTGATTGTTCATCAAATATTTCGGTACATGGCATTGAGACAACTCTTGATGAAATTTTTTGCTCATTAAGCTGATCTCGAACTTTCATGGCTAAGCCCACTTCTGAACCCGAAGCAACCAAAGTTATTTTGGGATTTTGGTCTGAAGCAAGTTCGTATGCGCCTTGAAAAATTGAGTCATTTGTCTCTCTTTTCTGAGCATCTAATGATTGTCTGGATAAAATTAATGCTGACGGTGCATCTTTGGATTCCAGCGCAAATTTCCACGCACAAGCAGTTTCAACCCCATCACAAGGTCGCCAAGTGTAAATACCAGGCGTTATTCTTAGCATTGAAATATGTTCCACCGGTTGATGAGTTGGACCATCTTCACCGACCCCGATTGAATCATGCGTATAAACAAAAATCACGGGCAATTTCATCAAGGCAGACATCCTTACGGCATTTCTTGCGTAATCTAGAAAAGTAAGAAAGGTTCCTGCATAAGGTCTAATGCCGCCATGTAGGATCATTCCATTCATGATTGCCGACATACCAAATTCTCGAACGCCATAATTTAAGTAATTACCTGAACCGTCTTCGGCAAGATGAGAAGTTCCCTTCCATTCGGTATTGTTTGAAGGAGAAAGATCTGCTGATCCGCCTATTAGCTCTGGCATGATTGGACCAATAGCATCCAAACACATTCCAGAACACTTTCTACTGGCATAAGAATTTTCATCTTTAGAAAAATTATTAATTAGATTTTCGATGGTAGATTCAAAATTACTAGGCAAGCTTCCGGTGATTAATCTATGAAGCTCTTTGGAATCTTCAGGATGATTTTTTTCAAAGTCAGAAAGAATCTCTTGCCATTTTTCTTCACTTTCTTGTCCTTGTTTTTTGTGATCCCAAGCATCATAAATTTCTTCGGGAATTTCAAAAGGCTCATGCTGCCATTGAATGTTTTCTCTAGTGAGTTTAATTTCTTCTTCGCCGAGGGCTGCGCCATGAGCATCTGCTGAGCCTGATTTATTGGGAGATCCTTTACCGATTTCAGTTTTACAACAAATTAGTGTCGGAAGATTAGATGATTTTGCATCTTCCAAGGCTTTATCGATACTCTGAAAATCATGCCCATCAACTTCTGCTATAACGTTCCAACCATAACTTTTGAATCTTTCAGGCGTATTGTCTGTAAACCAACCTTCAACTTTGCCATCAATGCTGATTTTATTGTCATCATATAAAACAATTAATTTATTCAGTTTATGAGTACCAGCTAAAGAACAAACCTCGTGAGAAATACCTTCCATCAAACAACCGTCACCACAAAAAACGTAAGTGTAATGATCGATTATTGGACAGTCTTTTTTGTTGAATCTCTTTGCAAGAATTTTTTCAGCCATTGCCATTCCAACTGCATTCGCAATACCTTGTCCAAGGGGGCCGGTAGTTGTTTCTACTCCGGGAGTCACGTCACATTCCGGATGTCCGGGTGTTTTTGAACCCAGTTGACGGAAATTTTTCAATTCATCTATGGAAAGATCATAACCTGTCAAATGAAGAAGTGAATAAAGAAGCATGGAACCGTGTCCGTTGGATAAAACAAACCTATCTCTATCAAACCAATCGGGATTTGAGGGGTTATATTTAAGATGTTTGGTCCACAAAACTTGTGCGATATCTGCCATTCCCATGGGCATGCCAGGATGACCGCATCCTGCTCTCTGAACTGCATCCATAGATAGAGCTCTTATAGCATTGGCTAGGTTTTGTTGATCAGTCATGAAATTAAAATGTTATTTTCTACTATTTCAAGGTCAGTTCATAGTAGAATTGCTGACTTTATTATTATCATGTCTGAGTACAAAACTTTCACGTCTGAATCTGTTTCTGAAGGTCACCCCGATAAAATGTGTGATCAAATTTCCGATGCGATTTTGGATGCTTACCTAAAAGAGGATCCAAATGCCAGAGTAGCTTGTGAAACTTTGGTCAAAACTGATTTGGTAGTGATTGCAGGAGAAATAACCTCCTCTGCTCAACCTGACTTAGAAAAAGTTATTCGAGAAGTAATCAATGAAATTGGCTATGACAATGATGACTTAGGATTCAATGGCAACACAGTTGAAATAATAAATGCCATTGGACAACAGTCAGTTGATATCGCTGCCGGAGTAGATGAGGGTTCTGGAACCGACTTGGATCAAGGCGCGGGTGATCAAGGTTTAATGTTTGGTTACGCTACTAATGAAACTGATGTTCTGATGCCTGCACCAATTCACTATTCCCATCTACTAGTTAAGAAGCAGTCTGAAGTAAGAAAAAATGGAAAATTGAATTGGCTAAGACCGGATGCAAAAAGTCAGTTAAGTTTTTTATACGATGATCAAGGAAATCCATCAAATGTTTCAGCAATTGTCTTATCAACCCAGCATGATCCAGATATAGCTGCAGAAACCATTAAAGAAGGAGTTATGGAAGAAATTATCAAGCCAGTCATTCCAAATGCATGGCTTAATAAAGATACAAAAATTTATATAAATCCGACAGGAAGCTTCGTAATAGGAGGTCCTGTCGGAGATTGTGGATTAACGGGAAGAAAAATAATAGTGGACACTTACGGTGGCATGGCCAGACACGGTGGTGGTGCTTTTTCTGGCAAAGATCCTTCAAAAGTTGATCGATCTGCCGCTTATGCTGGAAGATATGTGGCAAAAAATATTGTTGCCGCAGGCCTTGCAGATAAATGTGAGATTCAGGTTTCATATGCCATAGGAGTAGCTGAACCGACTTCCATCAGTATCAATACATTCGATACAAATAAAACAGAAGAGGCAAAAATTGTTGAGCTAGTTGAAAAGAATTTTGAACTAAAGCCCAAAAAACTTATCGAAATGTTAGATCTTAAAAAACCTATCTATCAGTTGACTGCTTCATATGGTCATTTTGGAAGAGAAGAAGAAAGTTTTTCTTGGGAATCAACTGATAAAATAGGACAACTTAAATAATTATGGAATTCAAAGACTATAAAGTAAAAGATATCTCTCTTGCTGAGTTTGGAAGAAAAGAAATAGAACTGGCTGAATCAGAAATGCCAGCTTTGATTAAACTCAGAGAAAGATATGGCAAAGACAAACCTTTGCAGGGTGCAAAAATTATGGGTTGCATACACATGACTATTCAAACTGCGGTTCTAATAGAAACCTTAGTTGAATTGGGAGCATCTGTGAGATGGTCGTCTTGTAATATTTTTTCTACTCAAGATCATGCGGCCGCTGCAATCGCTCAAAAAGGCATACCTGTTTTTGCCTGGAAAGGCATGAATGAAGAAGAGTTTGATTGGTGTATAGAACAAACCATCCTATCTGATGGCAAACCATGGGATGCAAATATGATTTTAGACGACGGTGGTGACCTAACTGCTATGGTGCATGAAAAATATCCAGAAATGTTAGAAAGGATTAATGGTATTTCCGAAGAAACGACAACTGGGGTATTGAGACTTTATGAAATGTTGGAAAAAGGTACACTTAAGGTACCTGCTATAAATGTTAACGACTCAGTAACAAAATCTAAAAACGACAACAAGTATGGATGTAGACATAGTTTGAACGATGCTATTAAACGTGGCACAGATATGTTGCTTTCTGGCAGGAAAGCTCTTGTTTTTGGTTATGGTGATGTTGGTAAAGGCTCTGCGATGAGTCTTAGGCAAGAAGGAATGGTGGTCAAAATCACCGAAATCGATCCTATTTGCGCTATGCAGGCTTGTATGGATGGTTATGAAGTTGTTTCGCCTTACTTGAATGGGGAAAATTTAAACAATGATGAATCTATTAATAAAGCCCTTCTAAGTGATATTGATCTTGTGGTAACAGCAACTGGTAACTTCAATGTTTGTGATAAACACATCTTGAATAATTTAAAGTCAGGAGCAATTGTCAGTAATATCGGTCATTTTGATAATGAGATAGATACCCAATACATGAGGGATGAATGGACTTGGGAAGAGATTAAACCTCAAGTGCATAAGGTTTACAGAGGTCCCAAGGATAAAAAAGACTATTTACTTCTTTTAGCAGAAGGCAGATTGGTTAACCTTGGTAATGCCACCGGTCACCCTTCAAGAATTATGGATGGCTCGTTTGCCAACCAAGTTCTTGCACAAATATTTCTATACAAACAAGGTTTTGCTTCAATTAATGATGAAACTACAAAGCAAGAAATGTTAAAAGTCCAAGTTCTTCCTATGGAACTGGACGAAGAAGTTGCATCATATATGGTAGAAGGTTTTGGAGGAGTCATTACAAAGCTTACAAAGGATCAAGCTGACTACATAAATGTAGATGTTGATGGACCTTATAAACCTGATTACTATAAGTATTGATGTCAAAAAAAAATCCCTCGTGGGGAGGAAGATTTACCAAAAAACCTTCCCAAATTGCTCAGAATTTTTCGTCCTCTGTTGATGTAGATCAGGCCCTATATAGTGAAGACATTCAAGGTTCTATTGCTTATGCGGAAGCGCTGATGGAAGCCAAAGTGCTGTCCAAAAATGAATGCAATAAAATTAAGACTGGTCTTAAAAAAATTAAAAAGAAAATCGAAGCTGGCAATTTTAATTGGAATCCGGCTTTGGAAGATGTTCACATGAATATCGAGGCTGCGCTTGAAAAAGAAATCGGAGTGACTGCAAAAAAACTTCACACCGGAAGATCCAGGAACGATCAAGTCGTGACTGATTTTAAATTGTTTCTTTTAGAAAGAAGTACTGAAATTGAATCTTTGTTGAGAAATTTAATGCAAAACTTAGTTGTTAGAGCAGAGGGAGAGATAGAAACTCTTATGCCGGGTTTTACCCATCTGCAAAATGCTCAGCCGGTAAGTTTGGCGCACTATCTCTTATCTTGGTACGAAATGATGAAAAGAGATTTGGAAAGAGTTTCAGCAACTAAAAAGGAACTCAAGGTAAGCCCTTTAGGCTCCGGTGCCCTATCCGGTAATAGGTTTAAATTGGATAGACAAAAACTAGCTAAGTCTTTGGGATTCGATTCAGTTACCAGAAATTCCATTGATGCTGTATCTGATAGAGATTTTGCTTTAGAAGTTGCTTTCAATATGAGTGTCATGTCTATTCATTTTTCAAGAATATGTGAAGAACTGATCATTTGGTCTTCTTCGCAATTTAATTATGCTCAATTGCCTGAAGAATTATGTACGGGTTCTTCGATTATGCCGCAGAAAAAAAATCCAGATATGGCTGAGTTAGTCAGAGGAGGTTCTGCTAAAACAGTTGGTAATTTAATGACTTTGTTAAGCTTAATGAAGAATCAGCCTCTGGCTTACAACAGAGACAACCAAGAGGATAAAGCACCTTTAATCAATTCGATAGAATATGCCTCAGAAGCATTGAGCATCATGATCGAGATGATCAAAGGCGTATCTTTTAATAACGATCAAATGCTTGCTGATGTCTATGATGATTTTTTAACTGCCACAGATCTTGCTGAGTATTTAGTCATCAAAGGAGTGCCATTTAGAGAGGCTCATGAAATTACTGGCATGGCAGTAAAATACGCTGAAGACAACGATCTCTTACTATTTGAAATGTCACTTGATGAATTTAAGAAAATTTCAAAGAAGATTTCCCAAGACGTTTTTGATTACATAGACCCGAGCGACTCTATCCAGGCAAAGACCTCAATTGGAGGCACTGCTTTGCAACAAATAAAAAAAGAAATTAAAAGAGCAAAAGACTACTTAAAGAAATGAAAATTTTTTTACTTGGGTTATGTCTAATCAGTTTCGGCTTTCTAAGCTCGTGTGGCATAAAAGGTCCTTTATATCTACCTGAAGATGAAGAAATCAATGAACTTAGAACATTTTAATTTTAACGAAGGTGTCTTACATTCGGAAGACACTAACTTGCTTGAGCTAAGCCATAGCTTAGAAACACCTTTTTATGTTTATTCTTCGGAAACAATTAGAGAAAATTGTCGATCTTATAAAGCTGGCTTATCCTCCTCGGACCTAGCCTGCTATGCCGTAAAAGCTAACAGCAATCTAAGTATTTTGTCTTTGATTAAGGATGAAGGTTTAGGCTTTGACGTAGTATCTGGTGGAGAGTTAAAAAGAGTTTTAAAAATCGGTGCAGATCCAAAGAAGATTGTTTTTTCTGGAGTTGGTAAAAGCAAAGAGGAATTGAAAATAGCTTGTGATCACGAAATATTTTCCATCAACGTAGAATCTGAATATGAATTGGAACTGCTCGAACAACTAAATAAGATGCCAAGAATCTCATTCAGAATAAATCCGGATATTGCTGCAGAATCTCATCCTTATATTGAAACTGGCAAGGCCGATTGCAAATTTGGTATTTCCGAAGAAGAAGCTCTGACTTTGGCAAAGAAGTATGGAACTGAAAAAATAAACTTAGTTGGTGTTTCAGCCCATATTGGATCCCAAATAACTAATACGGATTTACTGGTTGAAGCTTACGAAAAACTTGAAAATTTAGCAGACCAATTGGTTTCGCTGGGATTTGAAATAGATCACATAGATGTTGGTGGTGGTTTAGCAATCGACTATGAATTAGAAAAAAATTTTTCACCCGACGAATTAATAAAAAAACTGAAGAAGTTTTCTTCAAAATATAACTTAACTTTAGAGCCAGGACGTTCCATTGTTGCGCAAGCAGGTGTTTTGATAACCAAAGTATTGGGAATCAAAGAGAATGGCAGTCAAAAGTTTCTTATCGTTGATGCCGGCATGAACGATTTGATGAGGCCATCGTTGTATAGCGCAAGACACAAAATTGAGAATTTAGTGGAGTCCTCTGAAAAGAAGGATCTTTATTCTGTAGTTGGGCCCGTCTGTGAGACTGCCGATAGTTTTGGTTCAGATTTCGAGGTCAGTGCAAATGCTGGAGATTATTTGGTTGTATATTCAGCAGGAGCCTATGGCTCGAGTATGGGCTCTAATTATAATACCCGACTTAAACCTGCTGAAATCTTAGTTGATCAAAAAAGCCATAAAGTTATCAGAAAAGCTGAAACCTTTGATGATCTCATTAAAGAAGAGGAGCTTTAATGCCCTATATCCAGTTTATGGAGGCTTTAGGTAACAATTTCATAATTGTAGATTCAGTTACGCAAGATTTTTCTTTCTCTAAAAACAGCATCCCGAAGTTTATTGATAAGGATGATTTTCTTGAGTTTGATCAAGTCTTGGTAATAGAACCTCCAGAAAAAGAAATTGCAGATTTTTCTGTAAAAATCTTTAATCAAGATGGCAGTGAGGCTGAAAACTGTGTCAACGGTATGAGGTGTGTTGCTAAATATCTATCCGATAGAGATATATCCATCAGTGATACTGTGAAGTTACTCATAGGCACTAATCAAGTTACTGTTGAGAAGAGAAAAAATGATTATATTGTGGAAAATTTATTTTCACTATCTCCTTCTGAAATTGGTCTAAATGATAATGAGCAGGTTTTTGAGATTGAATTTGATGATAAAAAAGTTCCTTGTTTTGCAGTTTCGATAGGAAATCCACATGCCGTAATTTTTAATAATGAGTTGGCTTTGGATGTGCAAAAGTTTGGAACATTTTTGCAAGAAAGTAATTTTTTTAAAAATGGTGTAAACGTTGGCTTTATTCAAATTAAAAATGCTCAGGAGATAAATTTAAGGGTTTTTGAAAGAGGTGTGGGAGAAACTCAAGCTTGCGGAAGTGGAGCTTGTGCAGCAGCTATTGCTTGTGCAATTCAAAAAGAATTGGATCAAGAGTTAAAAATAAACTTTCATCAAGGTCAGGTATTCACTAAAGTAAATTTAGAAGATTCAAAAGTTATGCTTCAAGGAAGTGCAGAATACAGAAAACAAGATGTTTTGTTAAACCTTTAAAATGAAACTTTTTAGTAAATCTCTTAAACCTGAAGAAGTAATTAATTTCTTAAAAGAAAATCCTGATTTTTTTATTGATCATCCAGAAGCTATAGAACATTTAGAGATAAAACATGAATCAGGAGAAGCGGTAAGCTTTATTGAAAAACAGGTTGAATTCATAAAATCCAAGAATTTGGCAACGAGCACGCAACTCAAAGACTTTATTACAAACGCAAATGAGAATGAACTACTTTTTGAAAAGGTTAGAAAACTAATAAGTATTATTCTGAATGCCGAAGACTTAGAAAGTTTATTGACCGCTACTGAAAGTTTTTTTACGAACGAACTTGGTACAGAAAAATGTAAATTATTGTTCTTTACTCAAGAAGAATTGTATCAAGTATCTGAAAATAGAATCATTGAGCCAGAAATAGCTACCAAGACTTTCTCTAAGATTTTCAAAGAAGTAGATATTTTTTTAGGAAAGCTTACTAATGAAATTGCCTCCCTAACTTTTGGTGCACAAGCTGATATTAAAGAAGCAGTTATTGGTAAACTACATTCAGAAAAGATTGCAGGAATATTAATTTTAGGCTCTTCAGCAGATGAAAAATATACTCCGGAGCAGGATACATTATTTCTAAATTTTATTGTTGAAGTTTTAAGCCATCAAATAGATAGATTAATTGAAAACCGAGATTAGTAACTTAATAGAATCTTTTTTAAATTTTCTTAAAGAAAATCGTAACTATTCAGAACATACTCTTAAAAGTTACAGGAATGATTTGAATAAATTCGTGGTCTTTCTTAATGAAAACAAAATTTTAACCATAGCAAAGGTTAACAATAATCTAGTAAGAAATTTTTTAGGTTTGCACAGAAGAAAAGGACTTAGTCCGAAAAGTCTTGCGAGAATTTTATCTTCCCTAAGGAGTTTTTTTAAATTTCTTAAATCCGAAGGAAAATTTACTAACGATCCAACAGTTGGTATCAGCACCCCAAAGCAAGATGCTCTTTTACCAAAAGCACTTGATACCGACATGATCGACAAACTCTTGAATTTTGAACCAAAAAACTGGATAGAACATCGAGATAAAGCGATGATGGAATTGATCTACTCTTCTGGATTGCGACTTTCTGAACTTTGCTCTTTGAATTTAAAGGATCTTTTGCTGGAAGAACAAATGTGCAGAGTTCTAGGAAAAGGTAACAAGGAAAGACTTTGTCCTGTGGGCTCTAAAGCTATTGAGTCTTTGGAAAAATGGTTTGCTCATAGAGCAACTAAAGCTAATCCAGACGAAACTTCAGTCTTTGTAAACAAGGAAGGAAATCGATTGGGTCCAAGAACGGTTCAAATTCGACTTAAAAAAATAAGTCAAGACAGAGGCTTGCCTTATATTCACCCTCATATGTTGAGGCATTCGTTTGCAACCCATATTTTAGAGTCCAGTGGAGACCTTAGAGCTGTTCAAGAATTATTAGGACATGCTAATCTAAGTACCACTCAAATCTACACTAAATTGGATTTCCAGCATTTGGCAAAGGTTTACGATAAAAGCCATCCACATGCAAAGAATAAAAAATGAAAATTAAAGCAGTAACTTTTGATCTTGATGACACACTATGGCCGCTGCGAGAAGTCATCATCCATGCGCACAAAGAATCCAATAACTGGATAATCGATAAATTTCCAAACATGTCTGAAGTCTTGTTCACAGAACAGGAGCAAAAGATGTGGCAAAAGCTCATCGCAAAAGATAATTCTCTCAGACATCGTTTATCTGAGCTTCGCATGAAAGTCATCGAGACATTGCTGATAGAAAATGGTATTTCCAATGAAGATGCAAAAGTAACCTCAAAAAACGCATTCGATATTTTTTTAAAGCTTCGTCATGAAATTTCTTATTTCGAAGGAACTTTAGAGGTTCTTGAGTCATTAAAAAGTAAATATACGTTAGGTGTTTTGACTAATGGAAATGCGAGCATAGAAACTTTAAAAATTGATCACTTATTTGATTTTTATCTAAATGCAGAAATGGTAAATGATAGTAAACCCGGTGCAAAGATGTTTGAAGAAGCTTTAAAAATAATGCAACTTCAACCTGAGGAAGTCTGCCATGTAGGTGATCATCCAGAAAATGATGTCGAGGCTGCCATGAATCTAGGGATGAGAGCTGTATGGCTAAATTTGCTCGATGCAGAGTGGCCAGATAGCAAAAGACAAGCTGATATTGAAATTGAATCTTGGTGGAATCTAGAGAAGGGAATAGAGAGCTTATAAAGAGTCTAAGATATAACTGACTGCCATCTCAAGTTCCTGCTCAGAACAATTCATGCACAATCCCATTGCGGGCATTCCTCTGAGACCATTTTTAACGCTATAAGTTAGCTCGTCCAAACTTTTATTGACTCTTAGACCCCATGCTGATTTATCCCCAAAAGTTGGAGCACCAGCCAAACCATTTTGGTGACAAACAGCACAAGCTACGTCGTAAACTGTCTTGCCATCTCTTGATATTTTTTCTTCAGAAAAAATCAAAGATGAGGTGAGAAAAAAGAATATTAAGGAAGAAAAAAATAATTTAATCAAAATAATTATAATCTTGATAGGTAATCGTCCAACCTCTCTTGATTCATGACAAAGGTAGATTTTATCTGACTAGCAGCGGATTTTACTTCATCCAAGTTAACTGCTTCACCTACTTGAATAACGCCTACCATTGCCATCATTGCATGAGGTGTACAGTTGTAAACGTATACTCCTTCGACATCTAAAGTAACGCTGACACTTTCATTGATTGCACCATTCCAGCTTTCTGCATTTGATGGAATCATGTTAGGAAAAGATGCTGAGTTGTGCATAGGATCCACGAGAACGAAATTTATTGTATCTCCGACTGATACTTTTAATACAGGAGGTTCGAAAACCATAGTTCCATCTGCTCCAGCGTTGAGCATTTTAACTTCATGCACACTACCTTCAGAGAGTTTCACTTTATTGGAAGCAGCAACAGGTTCAGCTGCCATACTATTATTCAAAGCTACTTTATAGCCAGGTCCGGAAGATTCTATGCCGCAGTCGTCAGTTTTTAGACAAACACTGGCAACAGAAGAAACGCGTTCAAGAATAGCTTCTTCACGCATATCAGCAGAAGCTGCTATATGTGATAAAAGAAACGAAATTAAAGCAACTGATAATTTTTTCATGGTGCGATTATAGACTCCTGTCTAACTAAATCTATCTCTGGGATGGAGAAAAGTTTAAGCTTATTTAAAAATATTTTAAGTATAGTGATTAGCTTCCTTCAATTTAGTTCTTTTACAATAAGTTTTACTTAAGGTATAGAATTAAGTTCTGCCCAACTCACCAACTTCAAGCAGTTGTTTTTTTTGGTCTGGCAAAATTTTCAATTCTAATGAATTTAGGTAATCTGTAAGTAATTCGTTTCCTATGCTCAATTTGAGGTGCCACTCATTATCCTTGATAACCTCATCGCGAACACACCCTTCTTCATAAAGCTTAGCCCTAGCAGCTGATGCTTTATGAGAAATCGATACCCAGCCTTTGAAAAGTCCATTGCTGATTCTCTCCAATATTTTTTCTTTCAAGGATTCAATACCGATATTCTTTTCTGCGGAAATAAAAAGTTCTTCAGGATGTTGAAATACCAACTCTTGTTGTTTGTTTTCAGAGAGGAAGTCAATTTTATTGTTCACTAAAAGTTGTGGGATTTCATCAACGTTCAAATCCTTTAAAATTCTTGTAACTTCCTTTTGCTTGATATCTTTTTCTGGATCATTGATATCGACCAAATGGATTAGTAAATCTGCTGATCTAAGATCATCTAAAGTGGTTTTAAATGACTCTATCAACTCCGTTGGGATTTCTGAAATAAAACCCACAGTGTCCGTAAATAGAATTGCCCTGCTTCCGGGACTTAGATTCTTTCTAGTTACCGAATCTAAAGTTGCAAATAACTGATCTGCTTGATATTCGTCACCGCCAGTTAAAGCATTAAATAATGTTGTTTTGCCTGCATTGGTATAACCGACTAAAGCGACTATTTTATTTTTTCCTTTTTTTCTAGCGTATCGATTCAAAGATTTTTGATTATGACTTTTAGCAAGTTTCTTCTTGAGTGCCTTAATTCTATTACCAATCAATCTTCGGTCCGTTTCAAGTTGAGTTTCTCCTGGTCCTCGCAAGCCAATTCCTCCTTTTTGTCTTTCTAAATGACTCCAACCTCTAACCAGTCTGGTGGATAAGTGGGATAGTTGAGCAAGCTCAACTTGAAGTTTCCCAATGTGACTAAAAGCACGTCTAGCAAAGATATCTAAAATCAATCCAGTTCTATCCAAAACCCTTGCTTTCAGATAGCGCTCGATATTTCTTTCTTGTGATGGCGATAAAGCATGATTAAAAATAACCAAACCAATTTTGTTTTTGTGCACTTCTTGCTTGATTTCTTCCAGTTTTCCTTTTTGAATGAAATATCTGGGAGATACAAGTTCCTGCTTACCTTTGATCTCACCTGATACATTAGCCCCTGCTGAACGGGCTAAGTCTTTAAACTCTTCAAAAGAGTTTTCAAAATTTAAAATACGCCTGACTTTTGTAGTTTCAACTTGAACAAGCAGAGCTTTTTCAAGAAAGTTATTTTCGTTTGGCATTAAGTTTGCTTAACCTCAAAAACCATATTTGTTCCAGTACGAGCTGACTCTCTAACATGATTAAATCCTGCAGAATTTAAAACATCCGTAAGCCTTTTTGGACCGGCCTGTGCACCCAAGCAGAGTCCCACATCTTGAGCTCTAGAAGTAGGAACACAAACTATTGTTGAAAAACCATATGCTAAACCGCCAAAAGTATTCAAGTTATCTTCTAAATTGTCTGCTGCAGCAGGTTCAACTAACATGAAAGTTCCGTCATCGGAAAGTACATTTTTAATGTGATTGGCAACGCCAACAGGATCGCCCATATCATGCAGAGCGTCAAAAATGCAGGCAAAGTTATATCCATTATCTGGAATCTCCCTGGCATCCGATACATGAAACTCAATGTTAGTGAGTCCGAGTTCCTTGGCTCTTGCACTAGCCTCTTCAATAGAAGGGCTATGAAAATCATATCCGTGAATTGTTGAATTGGGGTAAGTCTGAGCCATGATGATAGTTGTAGAGCCCAGTCCGCAACCGATATCTGCTACCTTGGCACCAGCTTTCAACTGATCTTCAACTCCAGATAAAGACGGAATCCAATTGCTGACTAAATTACCAACATACCCAGGTCTAAAAAATCTATCGGTACCACAGAAACAACACAGATGATGTTCTCCCCATGGTCTGCCTTTTCCTGATTGAAAGGTTTCTACAGCTTTTTCATGTTCTGCATATTGACCAACAATTGCTTGGAAGTATCCTTGTAAACAGGTAGGCTCACCGTCTTTTGCAAAGACAGCTGCTTGCTCTGGAGAAAGAGAAAATTTATCCTCTGCAGGTTCGTAAGTTACATACCCATTAGCAGCATTGGAAGAGAGAAATTCTCTTAAGTAACGTTCATCAAGACCTGCTTTATCTGCAATTTCTTTTACAGATGAAGGGCCAAGTTCATCCATTGTTGTATAAACTTTTGATTGATCGCCAATGTAAGCCAGCAGTAACCCAACTGCTCCTGCTGCATCACCAATGACTTTTTGAGTTAATTGACTGAGTTTTTCTGCATCCATGTTTTTTTCTCCTGAATAATTCAATTTAGTTTAATCCTCTAAATTGTTCCTGAAAAGAGTGGAAAGTCTTAATCTTGATCAACTGAAATATCTTTATCTAACCAATCTTTGAAAATTTCAAAAGTATGCTCACCAAGTTTTGGTGAGCGTCTGAATTCTTCATCGTGATTAGAAATTTTTACTGGGTTACCAGGCATTTTTACGGATGCACCGCTATCTTGAAGAACCTCAATGATCATATTTCTTTTCAAAAGGTCAGCATCTTGGAAAGTTTCAGAAAGAGTATTAATAGGTCCGCAAGGAACTCGGTGTTCTTGTAATGTTTTCAACCAATGCTCGGTCGTATTTTTAATGAAAACTTCTTGCACAGCCTGATCAATATTTTCTCTATTTTTTAACCGACCACTTCTTACTTTATTTTCTTCAGTATCCAATTGTCTCAAATCAAGCGCTTTAATCAGGCTAGGCCAAAAATCTTCAGCAACCACTCCTATTTGGATAAAGCCATCCGAAGTTCTATAAGAATTGAACGGCACATGATTCATGTGTTGATTTCCAATCGGCTCAGGATTCTCGCCCGAGAGAAAATGCATAGTAGCCATATAAGTCAATAAACTAACCTGTGTGTCCAGCATGGAAATATCCACGTGTTCTCCTGAGTCATTTTTTTCTCGAGACTGCACAGCACTTAAAATACCAATTACAGCATAAAGTCCAGCTCCTAAGTCAGCTATAGGGATACCGGATTTGACCGGATTTTCTTTATCCATTCCGGTGATGGACATTGCTCCAGCGTAACCTTGAATGAGATTATCGTAAGCCGGTCGATTTACTTCAGTATCGCCGAAGCCGCTTATTGAACACGTAATGATTTTTGAATTAACTTTTTTTAAAGTTTGGTGATCTATGCCCAAACGCTTTGTTACTCCTTTACTAAAATTATCCACGACAACATCTGCAACTGAGACTAGCTCTTTGAAAAGTTTTAAGCCTTGTTCAGATTTAAGATCCAATTCAACGCTTTTTTTATTTCTACCTAAAGTGAGATGATATGCGCCGATCCCATCTAATGAATATTTTGGATCGTCTTTCAGAAGATTTCTGGTTATGTCGCCGGTTTTTGGTTGCTCGATTTTTACAACTTCTGCACCCAAATCAGCCAGGATCATAGTCGTGTAAGGACCTGCCAACATGTGGGTTAAATCGAGGACTTTTAAGCCTTTTAAAGATTGCTTCAACTTAGTAATCTATCTTATCGTCTACAGCATTTCCCTTGATTGGAATTAAAGCAGAGCGTTTGAAGGAAGCTACAACATCCCCATTTTGGTTCTTACCAATTGTTTTTACTGTAACAATGCCTGCATTTTTCCTTGATTTGGAAAGACGAGTTTCTAAAACTTCAGACTCTGCATAAAGAGTGTCGCCGACAAACAACGGGTGCGGAAGAACAATGTCGGTCCAACCAAGATTGGCTATGGCTTTTTGACTGATATCACTCACGCTCATGCCAACCATCACAGATACAGTGAAAGTGCTGTTTACTAAATTTTTCCCAAATTCTGTTGCCTTACCATACTCCTTGTCAAAATGAAGGGGATGAGTATTCATGGTTAAAAGCGTGAACCAAGTATTGTCCGATTCGGTAATGGTTCTGCCAGGACGATGTTCGTATATATGACCTACTTCAAATTCTTCGAAATAACGTCCGAAGGATTCTCTAAATCTATTGTTTCCTAAATCTTTGCTGGACTTTGACATCTAGTCCTCCTTTTCTTTATCTCCTAAAGATAATTTTAGACGCATCGCTTCTGCAATGGGCTCGTCGACCATTTTGCCGTCTATTTTAACAGCTCCACCGTCCATCTTTTGGTATTCCTCAAGAACTTTTTTGGCTTCCTCTTTTTCTTCTTGGGTAGGTTCAAATGCATCATTGATAAAATCGATTTGCGAAGGATGAATCGCTGCTTTTCCAGTAAAACCAAGGTTCTTCACTTTTTCAGCTTCCTCTTTAAGTCCTTCTTCATCATCGATATAGAAAAATGGTGCATCAATGGTAAAGAGGTTGTACATAGCTGCGGCTAAAGCTACTTTATGCCGAGCATATAAGAGCGGTTCCCATGCTAATTTAGAACCCATACCTGCAGAAAAATCTGCCGCTCCAAAGAATAGACCGATGACTCCTTTAAAAGCTGCTATTTGTGTAACAGTATCGACTGCTCTTGGCGTCTCAATCAAAGGAACTAGTTTATTTTCAA
This sequence comes from uncultured SAR86 cluster bacterium, assembly GCA_902632605.1. GTDB lineage: Bacteria > Pseudomonadota > Gammaproteobacteria > Magnimaribacterales > AG-339-G14 > MEDG-81. The sequence continues at coordinate 22,416 of CACPDB010000002.1, forward strand.
AAGCAATCATTGGAGCAAGCGTTGCTAAGAAATCAAAACTTTGTGTTTTAGGAAGAATGATAGCCTCAATTTGATCTTCAAAATCTGATAGTGCATCAATATCCTGTCTGCCATTTTCATTCATAGCGTCGTTGACTCTCACAAAAAGCGGTTTGGTAAAGACATTGCCTTTTTTTAAAAGGCCAATCAATTCTTCACGTGCATCGATTTTTTTTTCTTCTGGACAACCATCTTCAAGATCGATAATTAGGGCACTTGCGTTGCTATTAAGACCTCGGTCCAAACGATTAAGCGTATGACCTGGAATGAACAAGTTTGATTTGTATCTCATGTTATTTCCTTTCTAAGTTAATGAGGTAATCGACCACGTCCAAAAGTTCGGAAGTTCCAACTTGTCTTGAGGCTGATACTTTATATTTTCCATTGACGATAAAAGCAGGTACTCCTCGGATTTCATATTTGAGTCCGAAGGTATCAGCTCTACGGATTTTGTTCTGCATAGCAAAAGAATTAAACAAAGATTGGTACTGATCTTCTGCAATACCAAAGCTTGCAAAAAAAGGTTGTAACTCTCTTTCAGAAGTCATCATACGCTGATTAGCGTGAATCGAGACAAAAGTATTTGAAATAATTTCAGGCTTTTTGAAAAATTCTGCAGCGTAAAATAATTTGGCATGCGTTTTAGCCATTTCATTCCAAGTAATAGGCGAACGCCAAAAATCTATATCCTCAGGAAGTTTCTTCTCCCAGTTATTGAGTTGATTTTCTAAACTGTAACAATGTCCACAACCAAACCAGAAGAACTCAATGACTTCGATTTTTTTTGCATCTCGAGTAGCAATGGGTTCGGATAAAACCTGATAGTGCTTGCCTGGCTGATAATCTTCTGCAACCAGCGCTGAACTGATTGAGAAAATTAAGACTAGTAAAAGTTTTTTAATAGAGGCCTGAAACATAATTGGCGACCGCTCTAATCTCTTCAATGGTGAGTCTTGTAGCTATCCCTTGCATAATTTTACCGTGTTCATCGATAGCTCTTTCTCCAGTTTGATAGGCAATCAAACTTGTGACTACATATTCGGCTTTCTGTCCACTAAGCATCGGGTATTGTGCTGACTCAAGGCCTTTACCAGCAGGACCATGACAACCAGTACATGCAGGTACTCCTGATTTTAGATTTCCTGCTCGATATATTTGTTGACCTAAAGCCAAATTAGCTTCGTCTGCCTGACTTACTTTGGTTTTTTGGCTGGCATAAAATGCAGACACATCTCTTAAATCATCATCGGAATAGTCATTCAAAAGGCCTTTCATAACTGCGATGATACGTTCTTCATCCCTGATGTGTTCAAGTTGCTCAAAGAGGTAACTTTCTCTTTGCCCAGCTAAAGTTGGCCACTGTCCCACTACACTATTGCCATCAGCTCCATGGCAAGCGACACAAGTACCAACAAGTTTAGAGCCTTTTTCGGCATCGCCTTTTTTCATTGGTTTAGCCTCAGCCATTTCTCCAGATGCAGCAAAAACACTTAAAGAACTAACTAGAAGCGATAGAAGTAATAATTTTTTTGTCATTTATTCTTTATTAGTGGGCTAAATGGTAAGCAATTATATACTATAGAATATTGTTTTTTCCGATTTTAGAAGAATGAGTTATAAGTCAAAACCTTTGCCTCTGACCTTTGCTTGTGCAGCAACAGAAAGCAAACTTTTTCCCTCCGATGCGGGCAATGAAATAGCTCTTTGTGGTAGGTCAAATTCAGGTAAGTCTACCTTGATCAATGCACTAGCCAACCATAAAAAACTCGCCAAAACTTCTAATACACCAGGAAGAACCCAATCCATCAATTTCTTTCATCTAGAAAATGATACGGGAAAAAAAATAGTTGATCTGCCAGGTTTCGGTTACGCCAAAGCCAGTAAGCAAGATCAAAATGCTTGGGCCAAACTGATTTTGAGTTATTTAGAGAAAAGAGCAGCCCTGAGCGATCTAATTTTAATAATGGATATGCGTCACCCTTTTCAAACTAAAGACCTAGAGTTTTTGAATCTTTGTGAATCACTGAACTTGCCCATACATTTGGTTCTAACCAAAGCCGATAAACTTAATAATAAAGAAACGCAAACCGCTCTCAAAGTTGTCTCGGAAAAAATGGCCACTTACCCTACCATAGTCGACTCGCTCGCGTTTTCAGCAACTAAAAAAATAGGTTTGGAAACTTTGTTAAATAAAATTAAACTGCTTTTAGAAGTTTAAACCCGTCAGCAGTTTTCAGGGGAGAGAAATGCTGACGGGCCACAAGGATTATGTATTTCCTTATTTTTAGGAGAACGCTTTTTAGACTGAGGATGTTTGAAAAAGTTCTTTGCTTAATGGGCTTCGCCCCAATTGGAAGCCAAGCCACTTTCAACTTCCAAAGGTACTCTCAATTTCGCTGCATCTTGCATTATTTTTGCAACTTCTTGTTCGACTTTAGAAGCATCTTGATCTTTGACCTCTAAAATCACTTCATCGTGAACTTGCATGATCATCCGAGCATCAACTTTTTCTTTAGCTAGCCACTCATAAATTTCAATCATCGCAATTTTCATGATGTCAGCAGCAGTTCCTTGCATGGGAGCATTGATTGCTGCTCGCTCAGCTGCCATACGACTGCGACCGCTGTGGATTCCAGGTAAATAAAGTCTTCTGCCAAAGAAGGTTTCAACATAACCTTTCTCTTTGGCTAGCTCCTTGGTGCGTTCCATATAAATTTTTACGCCAGGGTATTTGTGAAAATATGAATCAATGTAATCAGCAGCTAAAGGTCTGGAAATATTCAAAGCTTTGCTCAAACCAAAGGCCGACATGCCATAGATTAAACCGAAGTTGATCGCTTTAGCGCCGCGACGTTGTTCTGCAGTTACCTCTTCACCGGGTTCAGCAAAGACCTCTGCCGCTGTAACAGAATGAATGTCTTCGCCATTTTCAAATGCCGTAATCAGACCTTTGTCTTCGGAAAGATGCGCCATGATGCGTAATTCAATTTGCGAATAGTCAACTGCTAGCAATTGATAGCCCTTTGGCGCAACAAAAGCCGTTCTGATAAGTCTACCCTCATCGGTTTTGATAGGGATGTTTTGTAAATTTGGATCAGCAGATGACAATCTCCCAGTTGAAGTCACTGCTTGATGAAAAGAAGTATGCACACGACCCGTCTTTTTCGATATTTGTTGGGGCAGACTATCGGTATAAGTACTTTTCAATTTTGCCAAAGTACGATGTTCCAATAGGATTTTTGGTAATTCATAATGATTGGCTAATTCTTGTAAAACCGACTCATCGGTAGACGGTTGACCGCCAGGAGTTTTTTTCACGACCGGAAGTTCCATTTCATCAAAGAAAATTGCTCTTAAATCTTTGGTAGAAGCCAAGTTGAATTCTTTTCCCGCTTCTCGGTAAGCTTGTTCTTCAAGCCCACTGATCCGTTGTCCTAAATTATTGGATTGAACTTTCAAAGCCTCTTCGTTTACTAGAGTCCCAGCTTGTTCCATATCGGAAAGCACCGGCACCAAAGGCAATTCAATTTCGTGCAAAACTTTTTCCAAAGAAGGCGTCTTTGCTAAAGCTGGTTTCAAATGGGAATAGCAACGGAAAGTGATATCTGCATCTTCTGCTGCATAGTCACTCGCTTTCTCCAAAGGTATCTGATTGAAAGTAAGTTGTTTGACGCCCTTACCAGCAACGTCTTCAAAAGTTGTGGTTTTGACATTTAAATAATGACTCGCCATGGCATCTAAATTATGACGGGTCGCAGTTGGATCGTAGACGTAAGACATCAACATGGTGTCGTTTTCAATGGCATTCAAATGAATGTCGTAATTTGCTAAAACATTGCGATCAAATTTTAAGTGTTGACCGATCAAAGGAGTCTTTTCAATGATAGGTTTGAGTTTTTTTAAAACCTCGTCTCGATCGAGCTGCTTTGGCGCACCTTCGTAATCGTGACCTACCGGGATGTAGTATGCATTCTCTTCGTCTGTTGCAACTGATAAGCCCACTAAATTGGCTTGGGTAAAATCCAAGGAGTCTGTTTCGGTATCAAAAGCCAAGACTTTGGCTTTTTTCAATTGCTTAATGAGATCATCCAAATCTTTTTTACTCAGAATGGCGCGGTAATTGTCTTTTGAAGCAGAGCCATTGGAACTAGTTATTGAAGTTTTTTTTGTTTCGGCGCTTTTTAATAGGGTCTTAAATTCCAGTTCGGTAAATAGCTTGTGCAACTTGGCTTGATTGGTTTCTCCTACTGCCAAGTCCTCAATCCCAAAATCCAATGCGACATCTTTTTTAATGGTGGTTAATTGTTGCGAAAGTTTGAGTTGCTCAATGCCTTCGCGTAAGTATTCGCCAACTTTACCGGTAATTTCTTCCGCTTTTTCAATGATGGTTTCAACCGTTCCATATTTGCTTAACCAGTTCACGGCAGTTTTGGGACCGACTTTATTTACCCCTGGAATGTTATCCGAAGTATCCCCGACAAGTGCCAAGTAATCGATGATTTGTTCTGGGGTTACGCCAAACTTTTTCTCTACCCCTTTTTGATCGAGAACTTCGTTGGTCATGGTATTCACCAATTTGATATTTTTAGTTACGAGTTGTGCCAAATCTTTGTCGCCAGTGGAAATTACTGTCGAAATTCCTTTTTCTTCTGCTTGCTTGGCAAGCGTGCCAATCACATCATCAGCCTCAACGTTATCGACTACAAAAATCTTGATGCCAAGAGCCTCAACAATGTCGTAAATGGGTTGAATTTGCGGACGCAAATCATCTGGCATCGGCGGTCGATTGGCTTTGTATTCTTTATACATATCGTGGCGAAAAGTATCGCCTTTGGCATCGAAGATCATCCCAATGGGTGAATTTGGATGGTCTTCTAAGATACGCATCACCATGGTGGTTACTCCTCTTACCGCACCAGTTGGCTGACCAGAGGAAGTCGTTAGGGGCGGTAAAGCATGGTAGGCACGATACACATAAGAAGACCCATCGATGAGAATGACGGAGTCGGTATCTGCTGCGCTTTCTGGTTTTGCCATAAAATTTTTTACCTAAATTTCGTTATACTTATACCATGAATTTGCTGCAAGAAACGCGTGTTGTTTTAACTTTAATTCTGCTCGCTTGCATCGGTTTAATTGTCACTGCATTTTACATGGAATACCAACTTGGGCTTGAACCCTGTCCCATGTGTATCGTGCAAAGAGTCGCCGTTGCGTTAGCTGGGGCTGCGGCACTGGTTGGCATAATTCATAACAAATTAGACAAATTCTATTTGGGACTCACCGCTTTTTTTAGTGCTGCTGGTGGCGCTTCTGCCATCAGACATTTGTATCTGCAATCATTACCGCCAGATCGTGTCCCGTCTTGCGGACCTGACTTAAATTATCTGCTGGATAACAATTTTGTCTCTGATGCATTGATTCAATTGTTTATAGGGGATGGCAATTGCGCTGAAGTGATGTGGAGTCTCTTAGGCATATCCATTCCAGGCTGGGTACTGATTTGTTGTGCTGGGATATTTCTCTTGTCTCTACGCCAATTAAATTTAAGAGGCTAATACAAATTTTTTTCTAGAGACGAAATAAGAGTTATTTAAAAAAATGGATTAATTTGAATTCTTTTTATTTATCGCTTTCTTTATCTGATTCAGATTTTAGTGCAGCTTTCAAATCTTGTTGAGCTTTTTCTAAGTCTTTAAGGTCCTTTTTTCCTTTGTCAGTACTGTAATACCAAACGAGCGCAGCTATACATAGAGGAATTGCAATTAAAATAGCAAGAAGATCTTCATTCATATTTTTAAATTATGACATGGATAAGGACGCTGTTTTGAAATCTTCGATGATAAAAACATTATCTTCATGATTAAAGTTTTGTATAAAGTCATGCGCTTTTTTAAATTCTTCTGAGTCTTGAGGCTTATTATAAAAATCATGCTCGATTTCTTTTAATTTTTTTGACGTAAGTATTTCATCAGCATAATTTTTTCTAGCATCTAGACTGTATTCAACAACAAACCTAAAAAAATCGTCATCCCAATCTAACAACCTATGCCATGCGCCAGAACATAAATCAGGAGCTGCAGCTCCTGGTAAAACTATTTCTCTTGGGTCTAGGCTCTTTACTCTGTAGCTTTTTTTGTATTGATGGAACTTAAACCTAGGATTTGATAATTTAGATTCTAAATTTTTGAAGTAAGGAGGTTGATTACCAAATTTAGGATGTTTTGTCAGTTCAACACCCATTCCCCAATTCCTAGGGTCATTTAAATCTTCTTCCTTATCATAGAGCCAAAATCCAAAACTAACAGTTTTTTTCTTTTTATACTTAATAGTTAACATTCCAGAGTAATGAATAGTAATCTCTGCATCAGGATTTTCGACAGCATCTACTGCTTTGTATTCATTTTTTAAGATATCAACAAAGTTTTTAATTTTTTGAATGGGTTCATCAGGTATTTTTAAATCCACAATTTTTAATTTATTGGACATATCCTCTGTCTTACGTTGAATCCAATCATCAATGCCCTGATTGAAATGAGGTTTGTAAGAACCTTTTGCAGGTCTTACGTTTGGATTTTCCTTTGAAGTAATACTGGTAATTGCAGATTGTCCTAGAGCATTTGATATTAATTCTGTAAGGACATCTTTTTTACTTCCAAATTCTTCAATTAAGACTGATAAAAATCTTGAAATATCTGTTGTTTTGGCTCTTGCTCTGGGATTCAAATAACATATTTTAAATAAAATCTTCTCCCACGACTCATCAAAGTCTTCTCCTTGTTTAGTAGCTTGTTCAAAATTAGATTGGAAATTTTCTTCCAGCATTTCTTTTCCTTGAGTAATTTTAAAAGCTATGTCTTCATCCCATTTTTGAAAATCAGGATAATCTGAAAGCAAATCATAAACTTCTGGATGGGCAGTTTGCAGACATACCATGGCAAACATAACGGTTGCTCCATCTTTATCATTAAGAAAATTAGAATCTAAATCATCGGATAAATTATTGAAGATTTTTATCAAAGACAAAGAGTTTATAAGTCTTTTTATTGATCTTGGATTACCTGTAATTGATAACTCAACAAAAGTTCTAATTAATTCTTCATCCAAACTTTCCTCTCCGGAATAAAAACCTATAGCTGAAAGTAATTCAAGAACATAGTTCCCAATATCATAGTTAGACATTGGCATTTTGAAAGGAAGTTGAATAATCTTGTCAAAAAAAGCTCTGAACTCCCATTCATTTTCAGGCGTTTGTTTACCAAATTTTGCCTCCAATCCTTTAACAACAACTTGATAATCGATCGCTAATAAAAAAATACAATCTTGAATGTTGAAAATATTTTTTAAAAGCTCAAGAATTCTTACTGCATCTGGAGGGTCTATTCGATCTAAATCATCAACGTAAATTACAAATTTATCAAATGGATTAGTATCAAGGGCCTTAATTTCGTTTGTTAGTTTTTTTAACTCTTCTCTTAATTGTTTGATTGAATTTTCATGTTGATCAAACATATCATCTGCTATATCTTTTCCTGCCGCACCCAAGGCTACGGCTCCCCCTATCCTTGCGGCTCCTCTTGCTAATTTGTTAATTCCGCTTGAAAGCTTTTCTACTCTTGTCTTTTTGTCATCTGAAGAAACTAGCTCAGAAATAATTTCATTTATTATCTTTATAAGACATTCCTCTGGAGAACATAATAATGAATGTTCCCAAGCGTTTATCCAGATTTGTTTGTATCTAACGGAATCATCGTTTATGTCTCTTTTCTCCAATCCACTCCAAATTTGATTCAGCATAGAAGTTTTTCCACTACCCCATTCTCCTTGAATTCCAATTGTCATTGGTGTTGCGGTATTTTCAATAAAATTTAATAGGGAAAGTGTGTAGTTACTGATACTAAGTGAGTCTTCTCCATTTATTTCTAAAGCTTGATCAACTATTCCTGTCATTATTAAAACCTCTTTCAAAAAAACTTTATTTATTACTATAATAAATTAGTGGCTAAAAAAAAATACAGACTAACGACTTGTAATATTTGTGGAAGCCAAGCACCGGCAAATTTCATGGTACGTCATCCAAAAAAAGTGACAGCAACTTCTCGAAATACCGTTGGGGGTAAAGAAGTTGTGGGTGCCATTTTAGGATTTCAAACATCACAAAAAGCCTTAGAAAGATCTCTACTAACGTCAAGAAAAAGAACACACACAACATACAGAACTGTCTGGATGTGTGAGGATTGTTCAGGTAAAAAATCTGAGGGAACTATTGCCAGAGAAAATCAAGAAAGAGAAGCAAAGGATTTGCTCAATGAAAAAGTAAAGCTTAATAAGGACCTTGAATACCTTGAGACAACGAAAATACCTGATCAAACAAAAATAGTTAAAGATTGGCAAAATAAATTTGATACAAAACAAGCTGAGTACATAAAAATACTTGAGGGAGGTGTAGATATTTTTCAGGGAATGAGAAATGATTTTGATTTAATCAAAAAAGATAATGCTGAAAACTTTGCAACGAATTTAATGAAAAATGAAATTTTTAGTAACCTTAATAAGAATTATTTAAATACTAGTAAAAAAACGAATAAAAATACTAAAAAGACCATGACTCAAGCTGAAAAACTTGCTTTTAAGATAAAGGCAGAGGAACTAGCCGAGAAAATAGACAAGGAAAGAAGAAAAATAGGCACCAGATGGGAAGACAAAGCCAAAATGCGAAGATTGCTTGATGAACTTCACGCAGCTGAGGAAAAACTCAAAGTTACTAAGGAAGCACATGATTTAGCTGTTAAACAGAGATTTAGCGGCGGGCTGATAAAAAAATATCAAGACAAAAAATCCATTATTGATCTTTACAATGAAAAACATGCGGATGTGTCTTTCAATGACGAGACAAATTTGTTTTCTTTGAAAAATTTTTCCTACAAGGAAGAATCTTTAGGGCCGGCAATATCTCCTGAAATTCAAAAAAAAATAGATTTTTGGATTGGATGGAATATTATTTTTGGAATTTTAGCAGTCGTGTTGGTTTTCTTTGAGCCCGAAACGGCCTTTGATTCCATTGTGGGAGTTGGCATCATGTTTATGGCACCGGCCATAGTTAGAATTCTCGTATTAAAAGGAAAAAAATCTCCTGATAATAAGATTCACAAAGTATTTTCATCATCTTTGGAAGCAAGCCTAAAAGATTGCATCGACAAGCTAAATAAAAAGGTAGAAGAGAACAGTTTATCTTTTAATTTAAATCAATTTATTGATTACATGAAAGAATCTACTCAAGTTGGGAAAGAATTAGATGGAATAAGAGATGAATTAGAAACTCATAAGAAAGTTGTGAGTGATGACGAAACTCTAATGTATGAAATCAAAACAAAGCTTTCTACAATCACTGACAGATTAGCTGTATTAGACTCTGCAGGCGCCGCAAACTAGATGATTTTAATTTACTTTGTCGGAGCAGTTTTAGTTGTCGCGCTATTGATAAACCTATTTAAAAACGATGATGAATTGAATATCAGAACACTCAAATATTTGCTCCCTGCATTTATAGTGGTAAGTGTTTTATTTATTGCCTTGTTCACTTTCTTGAAGTGAATTAGAGTTAAATTTAATTTAAAATTTGGTTTAGCCTATTTTTTTAGTTTGATGTCTTTGAAAAAACTTAAATTGAATTCAAATGAGATTAACTTTTGTATTTTCGTAGACTCTACTTTTTCTCACTTTCATATCATCCAAGCTTACTATCGATATTTAGAAAAACTCATTAACTCTCAAGGAGGTATTGGATATAAAAAAATATTTATACACCTTCAAGATCAGTTTGAATTACAGGAAAACAAGCAAACCATTTATGAATTTATTACGAACAATGACTTTCAATTTGTTTTGCACAACGGAGAACAACCTCATAATAAATTTGATATCAATACAGTACCTCAAAATTTCGAGCAATCCGAATGCATAGTGTTCTTTGGACGTGATAGAGATGTTTGCAATAGATATTTTAATTATTGTAAGTATGTTTACAGCACTGAAACATTTTCATCTGCAGGTGGTTATGCAGGTATAAGCAAGTTATTTCCCGAATACACCATCACGGCCGCTGTTGATGAGTCTAAAAAAGATTTGGAAGAAACGTTTAGAAAAGAAAATATAAATCCCATTTTTTGTACAAAAGATAATTTTAAAGATCTGCTTACAAAATATTTCGATAAACAGACGGACAAAGATATGTTCTATGCCTCTGCACTTTTTTACCCAGAAAATTTTTCAGAGCTAGATGTTGATGAACAAGAAAATTGGGGAGAGAGAGGTGACTATCTCTTAGACTTATTTTTTGAACATGGAGATGGAGAATTCTTTGATGGCGGAGGCGTATTTTATGAAACAGCTCAAGAGAGACTAACCATAAAAGAGAACAAAGAAAATAAATCTGTTCATTGTTATGCCCCTTTAGATTATTTGGTTTACATGCGCTCTCAAGATATTTTAAAAACTTTTGACAAAACCCTTTCTAGTTGGAAGTTAAGTAAAATAGATAGTCGACTTTTCCCGTCCTCAGTTATCAGTCTTCTTCAAGATATATTCAAAGAAACTAACTTGAATGATTTTAATTTTTCTGAAATTTTGGATCAGGCTGTGTTGGGTGTAAACAGAGTTGATGGGAAATCAGATATCCATAGAGGAGATTTTGGCAATATTGCTTTTCAAAACTTCGAAATGGCTCACACAGGTAAATATACCCTTGATCTTTCTCTGGCCAAAGATGGAAAGACGGTTAAAGAAAGGATGAGTAGGTATCAAAAGTTAGATTGGGATCAAAAAAATATTGACTCTATTAAGCCAGTTACTTACACCTATTTCGACATAGTAAATTTAAGAGAAATTTCAATTGAAGAAGGAACTTTTAAGGCTCAATTCTTTTTAGACATGACTTCAAAAATCCCTGATCCTATAAATATATTATCTTTCAATAATTTAGACTTAGATAAGGCAATGAAAACTAAAATTGTAAAACAAGACGAACTTGAAGGAGATTTCCATTTTTATAGATATTTAATTGACGCAAAATTTGATTTTTTTCCTGTCGTAGATAATTATCCTTTTGATAAACAACTGGTTTTTATTTCATACACCATTACGGATGAAGATAAACATGGAGTTTTACAACCCTTGCCAGTTGAAGAACTAGACAGAGAGTTTAGGCTTGAAGGTTGGCATATAAGAGATACTCGATCTGGGGTCTTTAGAAGAAAAGTTAATTTCAATACTTTCTTAGGCTCTGAAACCATGATTAAAATCGAAAAAGAAAATAGAGTTGGTTGGTTAATAAAAAGATCAAGCTCCATGACTCTTTTGAAAGTACTAATCCCTATTTCCTTTCTTTTTGGAGTGGTTATGTACAGTGCAGCAATGCCGTCTCAGGATATTGGGCGAGCAGCAGAACTACTAACAATTACATTTCTTGCAAGTATTGCTTTGTATTTTTCCTCAGAAAGACCTCAGCCATTAACAATGACAGTAATTGATTTTATCTTTGCCGGTTTTTATGCAATCACTGGAGTTGTTTCAATGTCTGTATTCATATTGGATTTTTTTCCGAAAGTGCATTCGTTATTAGCTGGCTACATATCGCTAGTTGTTCCAATTGGAAGTGTGATGATGTTTCTATATTTATGGAGAAGAATTAATTCGAGTAAGTATGCTCCAAAAATGCTTTCTTCAGATGAAAATTAGTAACTTAATGATCTAAGCCTACAGCCTCTGGTAAAAAGTTTATAAGCTTTTTCTTAAATTCTTCAGCTAATTCACTCCTATAAATAATGAGTTCTACTTCTTTGAAGATATCTACTTCAACCTCTTTAAACATCTCTTTAATCTCTGAATTCCGTTTTAATAATTTTGAGCGAATAACTTCTTTTTCTTTTTTTTCTTTTGTTTCAGCTGCCAATTGAGTTAGGGATTTTATTTCTTCGTCTGTCTCAAATAAGTTGGTTAGTTCTTCTCTTTTATTTTCCCAAGGCTCCACTAAAAGTGATACTTCTTCAGATATTTTTGTATAAGCCTTTATATCTTTTGATTCCCCAAAGTACTCTTCTCCTTCATACGAAGATTTTTGATTTACTTTGTGAGCATTTTCAATCAATGTTAAAACTGTCGCAAAAGTTTTAGGACTAAAAATACATACCTTTTTATTAGGATATTGGTGACTATCCTGAATGGAGTATTCGAGCCAAATTTGTCTCAATACACTCCAATTAAAGGAAGAAATGTTTTTTTTAAGAAAGCTCTCTGTATCAAAGTCAGGATCAAAGTCATCTTCAAAATTGACTACCTCTATGGGTTTTTTCTTTTCATCTTCTTTATCAAGAGTTTTGGTAATATCTATTTCGTTTGTTTCAAAAAAGGATTTAGATTTTGATGCATCTTCATCTTGAGTTTTTTCATCTGACTCTGTTTTTTCATTTCCTATTTCATCATCCGTTTCTGAACTTGTAGATTCTATATTTATATTATTATCTGAAAAGAATGAGTCCTTAGCTCCGGATGCTGAAGCAATAGAGAGTTCCAATTCTTTCATTGCTCTTCTGTGGCTAAAGATAAGCGCAACTGCTATGAATCCTCCTAAGCCTGTTAGAGCCCAAAGTATGATGGTCGTTTCTCTTTTTTGCGCCAGCTCTGCTTCTTTTTGAATCTGAGCTTGTAGCTCCATTTCTTTTTTTCTTTTTTCTTCTTGTTCTTTTCGTTTTTTCTCAGCTGCTATTCTTTTCTTTTCCAGTTCCTCTTCAATAATTTTTCTTCTTTCTTCGTTATATGAAGTTTGAAAATCTATGGGTAATGAAGAAAATTGATCGTTGATGAATTTTTCTAAGGGAATATTTAAATATTTTTCTAAAGTTCTAGTATTAACGTTATCTACAGTTGCGTTTGCTGAAACTGTATTCACTTTGTTCCACTGCTCGATACCTTTTTCAATTTTATTGATTCCTCGATTGAGTTTTGTTCTTGAGGTTCCAGGTTGATTTTCTTTTATTACTTCCTCGGAGAGTTTTATGATATTTTTTCCTCGCTCCACTATCTGAGAACGATTTTTAGCCCTACACAAAAGTTCTCGACAATCCGATGCAGTTTTTCTGTCTCTGCTTGAACTTAAGTTGTCATAAAATGCACATTCAAATTTTCCCGCTAAGCTCAAACCTAAAGTAAGAAGAGCGCCAACTCCACTAGAGTGTTCCACAGATCCTGTTTTTTCCGGATTTAAGCAAATGGGCTTGCTTAAATCTTTTTTGTCTAACGGCAATAAAAAAGAAGCGAAGAAGAAGAAGAAAGTCAGCCAAAATTTGTTCATAAGGACTGTGCCATAGTTAAAATATTTCCTATCATCCAGGATTCAGTTAGTTCCGAAGTATTTATCATAATGGCAGGTCTAGTCTTTAAATTTGTATTTAAAATCAATCCCTTATCTAAAGTTTCTACACTCGTAATGGAACTCAACCTTTCCTTTAAATCTCTACTGTCCGAAGTACCAAGAAAAAAGAAATGTTTATTGGTAATGGCTATTTCCCCAAATCCAATCTTATTCCACTGATCATACTTAATCGGCTGGCCTCGGTGTTGACTATGTCTTATTCTAGTTTTTTTGGTAAGCTGATATGAAGCTCCTGTAGAGTGTCCCGCATATCTGGTTTTTACATCCAAAACTGATCCACCCCAAAGGAGATTGCTTCTAAAGATAAATTCTTCCCCTTTAGAAATCATGATTTGAGAATTTGGTTGCAAGCAACTGTAAGGCAGACCTCTTGCGCCTTCAAGGCCTTTTGATCTCAAGTAATAAAGAATCTGTCCATACATTAATCTTTTTCCTTCGTCTGGACATAAAACCTTACTCACTGGAGAAGTTAAAACTTTTTCCCATTCCGCCATATATTTTGAGTAAAGATCGAATTCTTTGTTATCTATTTCGTCATCTTCCAACCATTTATCTACAGCAAACGAAGCACCAGCTTGTATGCAGGCACTCATTTCAGTGCTAGTTAAAAATTTTTCAGCTTCAATGAATTTTTTTGATAGCTCAGAAATTTTAAATGAGCCAGACAGTAATTTTTCTTCAATGTAATTGATTACATATGAACTATATTCATTGGATTTCTTTTCACATTCGGGATGTTTTTTAACCCACATATTGAAGGCGACACCACAATAAGGACAATTCATAGTTATTCTTCAGAACTAATAATTTTGTTTAAATTTACTTAATTTATAATAAGTTTTTCTATTTTTAGGAGCAAATTTAGAATAACTGTTATTTTGCTTTTTTTAGAGCTCTTTCAAAGTTTCTTGATGTTTCCGGATTTGAAAACTTGGTAGCCAGTGAAATCAACTTTGGGATATTCTTCTCGGAGAGAGAAAAAAGCTTTTAAATTATTTTTGTCATCATCAAACAATCTAATTCTTGCATAACGCCCTGTATCTAAATACTTTTTAAAGATTACTACTTTATTTTCACTCGCTGTTTCCTTTCCGATATTTCCAGCCCGCTCGACATAAACTCTACCGATATCAATGCCTTGTGCTTTAAAAGCTTCTTTGAAAAGTTTTTTGTCATCCATGTCCTGTCTTGCGGTGACGATAATAACCTTTGATCCTTTACGAGTAGCAAAATGAATGATTCTTTTTGCCCTTTTAATAACCTTAGCGATAGGAGTAGAGGTTTCTTTAAAGATTTTTGCGGACTTGAATTGTCCATAGTTGAATGACTCACCCTTCTTTAATCGATATGTATTGTATTGTTGATTATCTAAGATTTTGACAATCTTGCCTTCCTTAGAAACTTGAACTTTGGCTTGGGTATGAAAGAGGGTCTCATCAATGTCAAAAATAGTCAGTCCTACTTTTTTTGAATCTGTCATGTCTTTTTTTAACCTAATGAGGTTTTTGGTGAATAGAGTCAGGGTATTCTAAAAATTTTACTGCCAAGTTGAAATCATCAATACCACTTAAAGTTTTTCCTCCAGTTTGTGCATCTTCAAGAATTTGTATGAACTGATTATATTCTTTCTCATCCAATTTACCGATGACTTTATAGATAAGTTTTTTTAAGGGTTTCATCAAATGTAGTATGAATCGTTTGAACGACAAAATATGTCGCTTAAGTGATTTAAAATTGTTACTATGAGAAAAGATAAAGATGCAAAGGTGTTGAACGAACTTCTCCAAGATGGGCGAATCATCAAGGAAGGTTTTACAGGAGTTTATTTTATGGTTAAGGACGGGAAGTTACTTTCCAGTTTAGAAATTCATACCAATGCTGGGGGAGATCCAGAAGTATTTAAAGCTTGGGAAGAGTCACAAAAAGATAAGGAATACTTTTCTAGTGAGTGAAACTATACTGCGCCAAATAAAGATGATGGAGCTTGTTCCAAGATATCCACAAAAAACATTTACAAATAAAATTAAAACTCAACTCGAAGATAGAGGGTTTGATACGACACTTAGAACCGTTCAAAGAGACCTGCATGAACTTTCTAGGCTTTTTCCAATTGTCTGCGATGAACGCTCCTCACCATTTGGCTGGAGCTGGAAAAAAGATGCAGAAGTTTTTGCTCCTGCAATGGATCCTATCCAAGCGTTAACATTTTGCTTGGTTGCTCAGTATTTGGAGCCTTTAATGCCGAAAGCTAACTTCAAAAGAATTGAAGCGTTTTTCAATCGTGCAGAAAATATACTTTTAGGAGAAGAAAAATCCAACCTCAACAAGTGGAGAAAAAGAGTCAAGGTAATCCCTGAAAATATAAGGTTTAAGGAACCAAAAGTTGATTTGAACCTTCGCCAAAAAATTTATAGGGCTGTATATGAGGGCATACAAATTAAGGCTTTGTATAGAAAAAGGGGTGAAAACCTAGCTGATGAAAGGTTTATCCACCCCTTGGGTATAGTTATCAAAGGCAGCATGCATTACTTGATTTGTATGATGGATGAGGATCCATTAAATCCAAGATATCTTCCCTTACAAAGGTTTGAAAAAGTAGAACTGCTTGATAAAGCAGTCAAGGAGCCTAAACATTTTGATTTTGATGAGTTTATTCATAAAAATAATTTAGGTTTTACTTTTAGCGATAAGCTATATGTATTAGAGGCTATCTTTGATAGAACTATGGCATTTCATCTTATAGAAACCCCTTTAAATGATACTCAATCAGTTAAAGAAATTGGACAAGATAAATTGTACCTAAAAGCAAGAGTCCCTGATACATTACAATTTGAACAATGGCTGATGAGCTTTGGCTCAAATATTGAAATCCTTAAACCCAAAAAATTAAGAGATAAATTTAGGTCAGAAATAAAAAAAATGAGGTCTATTTATAAATGACAATCAACATTTTAGCTTTAGTTGTTTCATTAATATCTCTTGGAATTCTTTTCTTTGTTCTTATAAGGCTTAGAGACAATTCTCAGTTAACTGAATCCAAAACAGATAAAATTGAGGAGAAAATAAATTCTTTTTCCGATGGTATGGGCAAAATAATCCAAGAACTAGCATCCGTCACAACTCCAATAAATGAATTGAATCGCTTTTTAGGAGGCAATGTTACTACTGGTAGATTGGGAGAGTGGAGCTTGGAGTCCATAGTACAAGACATCATGCCAGATGGCAGTTACCATTTTCAGCATATTATAAATCCTCAAACTTCTGAGCAAGTTGATTGTGCTGTCTTAACGGCTGACGGAGTAAAGATTCCTATCGATTCGAAATTTTATCCAGGCTTGTATAAAAATTATCAAAACTCCAAAACGGATACGGAAAGAAATACTGTTCTCAGAGATTTAAGGAAAGCGGTTCTAAATGACGCGACTGATATTTCCGACAAATATATTCTTCAAAACACTACAACAAACTATGTAGTTTTATACATTGCTTCAGAAAAATTAATTGATCTGATCGATAGAATAGACGGTCTAAGACAAGAGTGCTTGACTGAAAAGAAAGTACTTATCCAAGGACCAAATACTTTAGCTGCCTTTTTAGATCATGTACGCGTAGGTCACCATTATCTTAAACTTAATGAAACTGCTGAAAAAGTTGCTCAAGTTGTGAGAAACGTCCAAATCGAATTCAATAAGTTTGACACTAGTACAAGTAATGTGGAAAAAAAACTGGAAAGCTCTTTGAAAGAAGTTAGCTCCTTGAAGACAAGAATAAATGTTCTTGGCAAAACTTTAGATAGAGGAGCAGATAGTCTTGATGATCTAGAAAACTAATTATGTGAATAATTAAAATTTCTGACTAAGAAAGATTACCTTCAGCATATTTTATTAGCGACATATAAAAATTTTGTAGTTCCATGTCTTTCACTGTTTTAGCCTCAGGTTGGTGCAGTTCTTCAGAACCAACAATAATAGCTAAAGTTTTAGCTCTAGTTATGGCAACGTTTAATCTGTTTTTTTCCATTAAAAACTCTATACCTCTTGGTGCTTCAAAAATATCGCTTGAGGTCATCGATACGATAACAACTTCAGCCTCCCTTCCTTGAAACTTATCGACTGTTCCAACTTCGATTTGATTAGTAAGTTTTCCCTTCAAAGAGCGCACTTGATGGTTATAAGGAGCAACTACTAAGATGTCCTTTTTTGATAATTTAGTAAAACTATTTTTGTAAGGAACAAATTTTTCATGTGTTAGCAACTCATCAATTATGCTTGAAATTAACTCAATTTCTTCAGAGCTTGCCTGGCTATTTCCTCCATGCGAAGCAGGAATATAAAGTATTCCTGATTCTTTATTCACTAATTTTTGGTTGGGAGCTAATTTCAATTTTCTCTTTAGTGCATCGCCTTCTGATGTAAGTCTATCCTCATAAACTTCCTTAGAAATAAATTCACAAATATTGGGGTGAAGTCTGTGAGTACCAGATAAAAGAATCCCTATGTCGCTTGGAATAGTTGGTTTGTCACCAAGAAAATAAGATAAGCAGGATAACCCCGAATTCCCTGGATGAATTCCTTGTGAAGGTTGTCCCAACTGCATTTGATCGCCAATCAATACAATGTTTGAAGTTGATTGTGACATACCAACAAGGTTAGCTATACTCACTTGGCCTGCTTCGTCGATAAATAAATAATCGAGTTCGTCTTGTATTGCTTGATTGGAAAATGCCCAAGCTGTGCCCCCAACTACAGATAATTTTTCATTCAGATTAACTGACTCGATTGAGTCAAACTTGATTAACCGTTGATTTTCATAAAGTTTTTCTTCCTCTGAAGTCCTATGGACTTTAGCTATATTTCCATCAATATTTTGTTCGTTCATTACAGAGATTAACTCTTCTATGACATTGTTTATGGCCTTGTGACTGTTAGAGGCAATTCCAATTTTTTTTCCTTTTTTTATAAGATCCGCAATTACTCTGGCGCAAACATAAGTCTTTCCTGAGCCAGGAGGGCCTTGGATGCAAAGAGTAGAATCTTTCATAGAAGATATAACTTTTTTGGAGGACTCAAGAATATTTTCGCCCCAACTTGTTAGATCACTTGCTCGGTTAGAACCTTGTTTAAATGTAGGTCTTTTTTTATCAAAAAAAGTTTTTAGACATGGTTTTATGAATCCTTTTTCATAGTAATTATTTGTAATTGATTCAATGGATTGTTCAATTTTTTTTGCACTGACATGTTTGAAAAGAATTAGAGAAACCTCATTTGGTAAGTCAGAAGTTGATTTGAGCTCAAACCTTCCAGCATCCAAGTCCATAGAAAAAACTTCAGCATTAAGATTGGTATCAGATTTAATCTTAACCTGATCACCTTCTTTGATTTTTGACTCTTGCAAATTATTGAAATTATATTCATAAATCATAGATCTTTTTTCTTTGTATTTTTTGCCTGTAAAGATGGAATGAGCTAAACAATCTAGTTCGAGTTCCAACTCATCATCTTCTGTTGCCAACATATCAAAATATCTCCACCATGAAGGTTTTGCCTCCCTTCTGTGGTAAAGACATAAATCCAGCAGAAGTTGTAAGTAAGGTTGGTTTTTTTTTGCAGTGTATTTTGAAGTTATTTCCTGAGTTATAAACTCTACAACAGAGCTATTTTCATCTTCATATAGATTTTCATAGGAGTAATTATTTTTAACTTGCTCCAAGCGCATCCAATCGACAAGCTCTATGAGCGAGAGGCAATCTTCTCGATTGTATTCCCAAATATTTTTTAGCAGTTTGCTGTCTTTTTCATCTTTACCATCTTTATCAGTAGCCCATAATTCATACTGAATCATAGATTCTGCTCCTCCAGTGACTTCTTCCGTTCGTTCATTTCTGTAAATTGGCTCAATATCTTTCAAACCATATCCACTCGAACCGATACAAAAAGATTGTTTAACCAATTTGTACAAGTCGATAAAAATGTTGTTTCTTAAAAGATGGTCTAGTTCATCTGATCTTGAAGAGAAATGACCGGCTAAAGATTTCAAAGTGCTTACTTCGAAAGATCCGTAGTGATAAACATGCATTTTTGGATCTTTTGAAAATTTATCAATTAACATATCTATAAAAGATTCGAAAACTTCTTTCATCTCTTCATGAGAATGGGCCCATAAAGTATCAAATTTTTTATGGGAATCTCTTTCATACGCAAAACCCCATAAGTAATGAAGAGAAATGGGGACAGCAAAAGTGTTGCTTTCTAAATCAAAATAGATGTCTTCAGGACTTTTTTCTGGCAGCCCTTTTAAGCCTAAGCCTCTTTCTAAATGAGGAAGTACCTCAAAGCATATGTTGGAGTATTCATGGGATTTCAATTGAAGCTTTGCTTGCAGTTTCAAACGATCCAAAACTTTAGAATTTATCTTGAGGTCTTTAATGCTGTCAGTGTTTATCAGTTCTTCGCAAGAGTTTATGCCGACAGCTTTGAGTTTTTTTATTTGACCTTTTCTTATGCCGGTAATATTTGATAGGTTGTTTTCTTGTTGAATTAAATTTTTTGCATACTCGGAATAACTCCCCCAATTATCGTACAAAGCAGGATCTGGCATATTGTTTGGATCAAAATTGGCATGAAAACTAAAAAAATTTTCTTTTAGAGCTTGGTAAAAGCTAAGAAAACTATTTAGGTCAAGTCCTTCTACCTTTCCATCACCAAAAATTAGATAAACCTTGTCAGAACTCACACCCTGAAAACTTTCTAATAATTCTTCATAACATGCTAATTGGATTATATGTTCTGCTTTTGCCCTTCTTGCTAGCTTTGCATCTAATATTTCATACTTATATTTACCAAATTTAGATTTTCCTTTTTTCTTGACCAGAAAATCTGTTTTCCCAAAAAAAAATTCATTTTCCAAACTACCTTGATAAATTACATCCGAACCATCACGCATTGCCTGAATTGTTGCCTCAACCCTTTCATCTCTTGGGCCATCTGGAGGAATCATTCTTATTGAAAGTTTTTTATCTTGGTACTCTTTAAGTATTTTGAGTTCATGCTCATCTCCTTTTCTTGCAGCCATAGCTAAGAATTCATCTTCGGGATCTTTTTCGAAAATGGACGAGTCTATTTCAGAACTATATCTGTTAGCCCACGTTTCATATGGTGAGATGAAGAATCTCATGAGATCTGTGGGGGTAAATTTTCTCATTAACTTGATTAGACTAAATGATGTCTTACCATTAAAAAAGATTATAGGAGATTATAAGTTATGTAAATTATAGGCAATCTCCCAAGTTAGACTGTCATCAAGAAACTTTTCTGCTTTTCTGATGACGCCTAAATTGGAGTTATAAGATTTATTTGTCTTGATGACAGTTATTTTTTTGGTTTTCATGGCTGTGTCCATAATAAGATTGAAACAATGACTACCATGACTTTTATCTTTTTTAAATTCCAAATGAATATCTGCATGAGGGAATTTTTCCCGCAAAAATGGAAGGTATTTTTTTACTTCTCTTATTGATTTATTATTTGCGCAACTTCTTTTCTTCATCGTCAATGTCTCAACATTTCTATAAAATTCTTCAATGGAGGAGTATTAAGACCATCTCTTGTGGGTCGATAACGAATCAACTCAATTTCATCATCACTTGTTCGTAGCCATTCATCTAGGGCTTCAAAAGTTCCACCTTTGGATACCTGATAATAATCGGAAGTAACGATGTCATATTTTCCCTGTCTTTTAAAATAGATAGCGTCTTTTTCATAATAAGGATCTTCTGGATCTTCTTTTTTAATCCAGTAAACAAATTCTTTGGTATAAAAAAAGTCAAAAAAAGTGCCTTTCATGTATGCATCTATCATCTCGAGGTATTCCGGTGATTCGCAACTAAAGCCAATCAAAAAACTATTCAATATCTTGTCATGGTATTTAAGCGCTTCTCTTGTCATATCGTGATCCACCCCGAACCAAATATTTCTTTTATGCCAAGCTTCCAATTCCGGAGAAGTTCCGATTCTTAAATTACTATTTAAACTCCACGTTTTAATAACTGGTTCAACTGCTTTTTCTTGTAATTCCATGAATCTATCCCAAAATTCGTAAACCCAACATTCCATTGGTAATTAGGACCTCCCAGTCCGTGACCGGGAGGAATTTAACAACATTAGGAAATTGTTATTCTGAATTCTTTTCGTCATCTTCCTCTTCCTTAGAATCATTTTTTGGAAAAGGATTTAAAATAATCGTTGGTGGTTCTTGGTAGATGGGGTGATCCTCAGGAAGCATTTTTAATCCCAGACGTTCACTAATTTCGCGTAGGGTTTCTTGATATTCTTCCTCAGTAAGATCTGAGAGTTTTTGGTCCTTTTCAATCATGGAGAATAATCTAATTGTGAGATGCGACAAATTATGTCGTTTTCAGAAATTATTCCAAGAACTTTCCTCGGAAATAAAGATACAGTAAATTTTAAGAAATCGTGAAAAAACACAGGAAACAATATTTTTATTTGAAGTCATTTTTTTTGAGTCCAATTATAGATATTTCACTGTTTCTTTGAGATTATATTCTTTTGTTAAAATCTTTAGATATTAAAAATAGATGAGGTTTTATCAATTTTGAATACAATAGAGTTAATCAAAAGCAAACTTGAAGAAATAGGTTTTAGTGAAAAGCCAGGGTCAATTCTTTATTCGGGAAATGAAACTATCAAAAAAGGAAAGTTCTATTTTCTAGGAGCTAATCCAGGGGGTCATTCTGACCAAAAATTTGGAAACTATCCCGATACCGTTTTAAATCAATTATTGAGAAAAAATTCTTCACCAGAATTTAATGAGTATTTTGATGCTAAATGGCAAAAGAGAGGAGGCAAGCCATCTCAACCAGGCAGAGCATTACTTCAAAAAAGAATAAAGTATTTATTCAATTATCTAGACATAAATTTAAGGGAAGTTTTATCAACTAACTTAGTATTTGTTCGTTCGCCAACTCTTGAGGAGTTTAATTTGGATTGGAGTGAAGCAGCTGATAAGTGCTGGAAAATACATGAGATTTTATTATCAAAAGTTCTTCCGGAGATTATTATCGCTTACGGTTCTGATGCTTATGTTTATATAAAAAATAAGATGAATATTAAGAAAGAGAGTTCTTTTGAAGTTGAATCACGAAATGAAATAAAATCTTTTTATAGCGCTGAAGGCCTAATCAAGATAAATTCTGAAAATAAACTAATCAAATTGATTTCTAGTCCGCATTTGTCAAGATATAAGATTGATGCCAAAGGCGAACAACATGGAGATGCGTACGATACGAGACCTGCTTTGGACTGGTTTATAAATGAGATATCAAAATTTTTGAAAAATGACTCGTAGGAAAGTTTTGCAATCAGAATTACATCATGAAGATTGTTTTGAAATTTTGCCCACTCTTAAATCCAATTCCGTAGATTGCATCATTACGGACCCTCCTTATTTCCTATCGAACGATGGTATTACATGTAAAAGTGGAAAAATGGTCTCAGTCAATAAGGGCAATTGGGATAAAAGCGAAGATTTTGATGAGATATATAGTTTTAATTTAAATTGGATTGAAGAAAGTTATAGGCTTCTAAAAGATGGCGGCACTCTTTGGGTAAGTGGTACTTATCATAATATCTTCATTATTGGCTCAATCATAAATAGTATTAAAGATTTTAGAATCCTCAATAATATTACTTGGGTTAAAACTGCCCCACCGCCTAATCTATCTTGTAGATTTTTTACTCATTCGACTGAAACCATTTTATGGGTAAGAAAGGGAGAAAAATCCAAACATTTTTTTGATTATGGGCTGATGAAAGAAACAAACGATGGAAAACAAATGAAAGACGTTTGGACCATTGGCAGACCCAAAAAAATAGAAAAAGAATTTGGCAAACATCCCACTCAAAAACCTGAAGAACTTCTTGAAAGAATGGTTCTGTCATCTACCAGAGAGAATGATGTAATTTTAGATATGTTTAATGGTTCTGGAACTACAGGAGTTGTGGCTCTTAGAAACAATAGAAAATATATTGGAATTGAATTGGAAAAAAAATATTTCAATATGACAAAAAAAAGAATTAGAAAGTGGCAACAGTTTTAACGGGAACCGATGTAAAACCTGTTTTAAAGTGGGCAGGTGGCAAAAGAGAACTTGTTCCAGAAATCAGAGAATTCTATAAAAACTTATCCCCAACAAAATACGTTGAACCGTTTTTTGGAGGAGGCGCGGTATATTTCGACATCCTAAAAACCTTGGGAATTCAACACAAAGAAACTGCCATTATCAATGATGTTAACCAAGACCTGATTGACATGTATCGAAATATTAAAAGCAATCCAAAAGAGCTTTTGTATTGTTGCAATAACCTAAAAAAAGAATATGAAGAACATGGTTATTACTTCCTTAGAGAAAAGTTTAATGGATTGGACAGTAATAAAAATAATATCGAAAGATTTGAAGGCATAGAGCGTTCTGCGGCACTAATCGTAATAAATAGAACTTGTTTTAACGGATTATATAGAGTGAATAGTAATGGGTTTTTTAACGTTCCTAAAGGAAGTTATAAAAATCCAAGAATTGTTGATGAGGATAATTTATACAAACTATCCAATTTACTTCCTAAGATGGAAAATATTAGGTGTCAGGAATTTGATGAAATTAAAGATATCAATAAAGGAGATTTCGTTTATTTTGATCCGCCATATTATCCCTTAAACGAAACTTCTTCATTTACTGCTTACAGCAGCTCTTTTGGAAAGAATGAGCAAATTAGGTTGAAAGATTATTTTAAAAAGCTCAATGAATCTGGCGTTTATGTCATTTTGTCAAACTCTTCTTCCCCATTTATAGAAGAAATATATAGTGAATTTCAAATCTTGAAGATTTATGCAGGAAGAAATATAAATAGCAAGGCCCAAAAAAGAGGAAAAATACCTGAGTTTTTAATTCTTGGGGATAGCGTAGTCAGCCAGTGAAAAAATTAAATTTTTATAAAAAGCGGGAAATGAATACGCAAAAAAAGGTTTTTGAGGATTTGATTGATTCATTCTTGCTAAATAATAGAACTTGGGAATACTTTATAAACTGGCAAAAGGTATATCAAAGAACTGCTGACGTAAAAACAGAATTAAACGTTTTAAATTCTTTATGCAAATCAAAAAATTTTGATAGCGATTTAAAGAACATTTTAAAGAAATATCCTGAGGTGACAAAAGCCTTTCCAACTCTCTTAGGCATTCGAGATAAACAAATAAGTGTAATGGATAGCAATTCTTTACCGGAATTCAATTACATTGAGTTTTATTTTAATGAACCTCCAAAAACAAAAGAGGAAATAGAAAATTTTGTTTTATTTTTTGAAAAAAGTGGTTTAAAAAATCTTATTTTAAATAGTGGTTTAACCAACCTGGCAGATTATGCTCATGGAGTAGAAGTCGGCTTAGATTCTAATGGGAGAAAAAATAGAGGCGGCTCTATTATGGAGGACTTAGTTGAGGTGATACTCAAAAAGGTTTATCAATTAGATGAGTCTTCTTATATGACGCAAAGCTCGCCATCAAAAGTAAAGCAACTGTGGGATATCGATCTGCCTGTGGATAAGACTTCTAGAAGGCCAGATTTTCTAATTCGCAAAAATCAGAAAATTTTTTGGATTGAAGCTAATTTTTTCTCTGCTGGTGGCTCAAAGTTAAAGTCTACTTGTGGTGAATACAAATCTTTATTCGATTTTTGTAGGAAAAACGGAATAGAATTCATTTGGATAACTGACGGAGCAGGCTGGAAAACAGCATTAAAACCTCTCGAGGAAACATTTGAGCATATTGATTACATATTCAACTTAAGAATGTTAAAAGACGGAATACTGAAAGATTTATGGAATTAGTATTAAAACTAATTAAGGCTCATTAAAATGAATCGTATTGGTTGATAAAATAATTAAAGAATTCGTTCCAAGTGACTAAAGTTATAAAAACATCTTATTTGCTTGCCCTTAGTCTTGCGATAGGCTTTTTAAGTGCTTACACCGCATTGGAGGATATTCGGGTGATAGATGGAGATACCATCCGAGCAGAAGCCAAAGGGAAGGAAATAAAAATTCGTTTGGTAGAAATTGATGCACCTGAAATAAATCAACCTTTTGGCGCCAAATCGAAAAACTTTTTAAATAGATTGTTATATAAAAAAAATGTAACACTTATTTCCCAAGGAGAAGATCGATACGGCAGAATTTTGGGAGAAATATATGTTGATGGTGAGAGTGCAAATACATCAATGATCAGATCTGGATTTGCTTGGGTTTATGATAGATATGTTAAAGATTTGTCTTTATATAAGTATCAGGATCAAGCTAAAGCTGAAAATTTAGGCTTATGGCAAGGTGATGATCCGATTGCTCCTTGGGTGTGGCGCAAACAAAAATGAATTAAACTGTTCTGATGCGTACTTTTCTGGCTAAACTTTTATTCAAATTGCCTGCTAGCATTCTGATCAGATGGTCCGGTAAAGAGCAAATTGAAAAAGGCTATCGTAAGTTGGATCCTGGTTTTCAATACTTATTAAAAGTTATGGAAGATACTGGTGCGAAACTTGATACTTCGAAGCCTGCAGCAGAATTACGCAAAGAGTTTGAAGAAAGTCGCGGTTTGCTTTCTTTGCCCTTACCTTCGGGAGTCAGAACTACTGATCACATAATTAAATCAAATGGTGCAGAGATAAGAGTTAGAGAATACTCGCCAGAATCAATTGGAAATATGTATCCTGCAGTGGTTTACTTTCACGGCGGTGGATGGGTCATTGGTAGTATTGAGTCGCATGAAGCTTTTACGGGATTTTTAGCAAAAGAACTCAAAGCAAAAATTTTCTCAGTGGATTATCGTTTAGCACCAGAACATCCCTTCCCTATCCCTTTGGCCGATTGTGAAGCTGCTTTCAACTGGGTTAAGGACAACGCACTGGATTTGGGCATCAATCCAAATCGAGTATCAGTTGGTGGCGATAGCGCAGGAGGAAATTTATCTGCTGCTTTGTGCGTAAAACGCAAACAAGAAGAACTATTGATGCCAAAAGCGCAATTACTTATTTATCCGGTTACTGATCTTTCTTTGAAACATCCTTCTATGGATGAAATGGCTGAAGGTTTCTTTTTAACCAAAGCATCAATGGAATTCTTCCGTGATCAATACCTTGAAAGCGATGAGTTAACAAAAGACCCTCTGATTTCTCCTCTGTTTGCAGATGATCTTTCAGGTCATCCGCCAGCTGTTGTGGTAACTGCAGGATTTGATCCCCTTAGAGATGAAGGTGATCAATACGCACAAGCTTTAAGGCAAGCCAATGTCGAGATTTACCATCGCACCCATGACAGTTACATTCATGGCTTTGTAAATATGATGCTAGTCGATGGAGTCGACTATGCTCTAAAAAGAATTTGCGACGATTTCAAAAAGATTTTTTAAGAGGGGAAGTATCACTTCCCCTCAAAAAAATTAAAATGGGTAAAAAGTCATTTCTAAAGTTTCCTCAGTTAGATTCAACTTTGAAATACAGAAATTTCTATTGCCATCAGTAACATCATCTAAAGAATGAAAGGTAATGATATTACCTTCTCTTTTCCAAACACCTTGACGAGAACCTGAATTTCGATTGCCTTCATCATTTATTCCAACACCACGACCAATAAAGGATCCTTGCGATGTGTAATTCGGATTGTCCAACTTTAAGTTATAAGTCAAAAAGACCTTGCCATATCTTCCTGCTTTGCTGGATACGTTGATCACTCCGCCTTGGTCAGTCAAAGAAATGGAAGTTACTTTTCCTGACAAAGTAAATTTCTCATCAGCACTTACCTTTAAACCAAAGAGACCAAATGACATCAAAGACGCCATTAAAATAATCATTATTTTTTTCATGTTTTCTCCTAAAAATATTTAATGATTCATGATAGTTGAATCTTCAAAAGAAAAAAGGTTAATTTGGAAGGATTTAATTATTTAAATTTTTTACGCATATTTATCACCGCTTCCATGCCTGCGACTGGCTTCTTGCCCTCTGGAACGGTATTTCCCTTTTGGATAAGCTTTTCAAAGGAAGCCCCTTTTTTAAACATGTCATAAAGCACATCGATATCCATGTTAGTGCCGATGGGCTCATCGGAAAAATCTGGAGAAATATTGGTTTTGAATTCTTCTTGGTTGCGCCAATGTTCAAAAAATATTTCTACTAAATTTCCATCTGGATCTTTGTAATACATTCCAGTAATCCACCCGTGATTGATTGTCCAATAAGGTTCCAGACCTTGCTCTTTGGCTTTGTGATAAAACTCAAACCACTTTTCAATAGGATTCAATTTATAAGAAATATGATCTAAACCAACAATTGAAGGTAACTTACGATTCATCCAGTTTTTTATTCGCAAGATGGTTTTTGGAATGATTCCAAGATTATTAAAAACACCCGAGGTATTGGCAACGGCTACTCTGTGATGCTCCTCATCAAAAGCTAGAAAAGTCAATTCTTCGCTTGTATATAGGGGCTTACAACCAAAAAGCTTGGTATAAAAATCAACCATGGCTTCATAATTTACGGTTTTAAAAGCCACGTGGTGAAAGTCCTCTGGAGCTTGATTGGAATTGAGGTTTTGATATAAATCTAAATTTAGTTTCTCATCTTTAACCATCAGACAAATTCTAACCTATATAATTACCGAATATGCCGGAACTGGACAGTTTAAAATTTTCAAATAAATTCGCTGATTTGCCTGAAGATTTTTTTCATAAGCAATCTTGGACACCCTTTGATAATCCAAGGTTGATTCACTTCAATAAAGAGTTAGCAGAAATCTTAGGCTTTCCAAAGAATCTAAATCCTAAAGATTTAGTGCCGTACGTAAATGGTAATAAATCTTTCAAACAGAGTAATCCTTTATCTATGGCATATGCTGGACATCAATTTGGTTCTTGGGTTCCTCAGCTTGGCGATGGTAGAGGTATTTTGTTGGGTCAATTGCAGACTAAAGATGGCTTGATGGATTTACATATCAAAGGTGCTGGCAAAACACCCTATTCGAGATTTGGCGATGGTCGAGCGGTATTGCGTTCAACCATTAGAGAATATTTATGTGGTGAGGCCATGCATCATCTTGGCATTCCAAGTTCTCGATCGCTGATTGTAATTGGGAGTGATGAACCAGTCTTCAGGGAAACAACCGAATTTGGCGCAATGATGGTAAGAGTTGCAAAAACTCATATTCGCTTTGGACATTTTGAATATCTCATGCATAACAAAAAATCAGAATTCATTTCTATTTTACTAAATCATGTGATTGAAAATTATTTTCCCGAACTTAAAGACTCAAAAGATGCCTATACCGATTTATTTGAAAAAATTGTGTATTCGACAGCGAGACTCATTGCCAAATGGCAGGCTTTTGGTTTTGCTCATGGCGTAATGAATACCGACAATATGTCTATCTTAGGAGAGACTTTTGATTTTGGGCCTTTTGGATTTCTCGATGATTACAATCCAGGATTCATTTGTAATCACTCAGATCACCAAGGACGTTATGCTTTCAACAACCAACCCTCTATAGGCTTATGGAACTGTCATGCCCTTGCTGCTGCCCTTAAAGATCACATTGAAATCGAAAGAACCAAAGAAATAATAAATACCTACGAAAAAATATTTTACGAAGAGCTTACAGATATCTTTAGAAAAAAATTAGGCTTATCGGAAATTAAGCCAAATGATCTTAAGCTGACTGAAGAGTTGCTCACATGGATGAAAATAAATAAAAAAGATTACACAAATACTTTTAGGGCGCTTTCCAAAACAGATATTCATTTATTTGATAATCAAGAAGGGAAACTATGGTTTGATAAATATCAAAAGCGTTTGAAAGATGAGAAAAATACTTTTGAAAAAAGAAAACAGATTATGGAGAAGATTAATCCAAAATATATTCTTAGAAACTACCTTGCTCAAGAAGCCATTCAGGATGCGGAGAATTCTGATTTTTCCAAACTTTATAACTTAATTGAGGTTCTGAAGAACCCTTACCAAGAAAATGAGAATTTTGAGGATTACGCAAAAGTCCCTCCTGACTGGAGTAAAAAGTTAGAAATATCCTGTTCTTCCTAATTATTGAGATTGTACCAAAAGTTAGCTGCAGGAAAATAACGTATAACAGGATTTAGGTTAGAGCCGGTAGCCGCTAGTGGAGCGGTAACTATGAAATTTGAGGCATTGGGAAAAGCTTCAATCATTTTTTTGTCAGACGAAACCTGTTCTATGGGAGCATACAAACCAAATCTAATCATGATGAGTTTATTCGTAAAATCCATCAACATATATTGTCCATCAAATCCTATTGGAGTTATTACGGTATTGTCAGGGACGCATTTTTTATTGGATTGGGTGCCACAGTTACTAGCTCCATACAACGACCAAAACTTAAGACCATAACTTTGAACACCGCCAAAGGTTTCAGTTACTACGGAAGTGGTTGTAATATTTTTAATGGCCTGAACATAACTTAGAGGAACAACTTGTTCTCCTTGCCAAATTCCATTATTGACCAAAAGCAATGCTACTTTGGCAAAATCTCTCGCAGTCATGTCAAGGCAACAATAGGATAAATAATTTCCATTAGCTTGGCCTCCAGAAACATTATCTCGCCACCAATCTGCAGTTATGTTCAATTTTGAAAACAAAAAAGTATCTGCAAATGTCTTTATGTCCTGACCAACCGCTCGATAGAAAATTTCACCCAAAACCATTGTGTCGCAATTTTGATATACGAAATAACCATTTTCAAAATTAACACTTCCGTTTCGATACCAATTATGTGCTTGTCCTGTAGCCGCCAGATTTCTATTGATACATCCAATAAGTTGATTTGTCGCGCTCGTCAAACCTCCTCCGCTTCCTATAGTTACAGCATTACAAATTGTCCAAGATGAGCTAGACGAGTCATAGCAAGCGGGCTCTAATCCAGAACGCATATCCAAGAGATTTTTCAGTGTAATTGTATTTCTTGAGTCATTTGCCCATTCAGTCAAGTAAGTTGCTGCAGAAGTTTCAAGGCCATTTGTAAAATACCCTTTTTCCTGAGCTATGCCAAAAATAATGCTAGTGTAGGATTTTGCGACAGACCAGCTGGTAACTAAGCTATTTATATCTTTCGAGCCAAATGCTAGATCTACAGTGCTTGAAGTCCAAGCTGAACCTGATTCAAGGATTAAAGTCTTTTCTGCAGCGCCTATCCCTTTATACTCCTCAGCGACTATTTTTCCATCTTTGATAATAATGGCAGCTTGAGAGAACTTACCATCCTCCATTGCTAAATTCATAGCAGCCTGAACTTTGGCGCTATTTAGTCCCTGAGACTCCGGGCTTACAACCTGCCAACTAAATGA
Source organism: uncultured SAR86 cluster bacterium (assembly GCA_902632605.1). Taxonomy (GTDB): domain Bacteria; phylum Pseudomonadota; class Gammaproteobacteria; order Magnimaribacterales; family AG-339-G14; genus MEDG-81. Next base: position 53,311 of record CACPDB010000002.1, read on the forward strand.
TTGTAGTTCGGGTTCAGGTGGGGGTGATAGATTTCCTCCCCCTCCACCTCCACAGGAAAGGATTGAAATACTCAAAACATGTACTATTAATTTTGTTCTTATGTATGTCATCCTCAATAAGAGGATTTTACGTTTTCTGTAATAAAAGTATCCAAAATTTCTTTGATCTCTTTATTATGAGAAAAATGCATGAAATGATCTGCGCCTTTGATAACATGAATTTTCGAATTCTTTACCTTTAATGATAATTCCTTTGAATGACTGATATTTACATTTATATCTTCATCACCATGAATAGCGATAGTTGGAACAGAAATTTTTTCTAATGATAAAGATAAGTCTAGATAATTTTTAAAATCATTTTCATACCCTTCTTTTCTCAAGGACATAGGCCAAACAGACCAGAAATTATCTTTAAATTTATTGGATTGAGTCTTATTAGCTAAAACTTTTTCTTGATTAAGAGGATTTGGCATTAAAAATGAGACCATGGTTTCAATACCCATCAGTTCAGCAATTTTAAAGATACACCAAAGTTGAAAATCTGATTGTTTTGACAAAGATTCTGCTCCATCGGGTCTATTTACCCAAGATTTAGTAAGAGCTTCGTAAGAAATTAGACCTTTAGTCATTTCAGGATACAAAATTGCAAATTCAATCGCTGAAGGCCCTCCGCCAGAACTGCCAAAAACAAAAACCGACTCAATCTCTAAGCTGTCTAATAATGCTTTGTAAAGTTTTGCTTGATCCTTTGGTTTAAAACCTGATGAAAGAGGAGTTCTTAGATATCCCGGTCTAGAAATATTAATAATTTTATATTCACCTCCAAAAGGAAAATCTCTGTCATACCCGCCGGGTGTGCCATGAACGTATAAAATAATTGGTCCATCTTTCCCAGAAATCTTGTATTCAATTTCTCCATATGGAGTTTCTATTATCTTGCTTTGAGCTTTTAACTCGGATACCACTGAAGATTTATGGTAAGAATAATACCCTGCAGAGATAATGAAGAAAGTTAGCGAAATAAGAAAAAACCAAAAGATTATTTTTTTAAATAAATTCATTCAACAAAAACTTTTTCTCATAGGATCTTTAAAACTTGCTGAGCTTCGGTTATTACAAATTCTTCAAATTGCCCGACCACAATTAACTCTAAATTATTATTTCTAAAAAAGAAATCCCCTCGCCGAAGCGAGGGGATTAAGGGGGGAGAACTTTATAAATTTATTTCTTTATAGGATTAGAAAAAGTTTATTCCTATCACTCCTAAATAAAGTATAAAAGAGAGGCAAAAACAAAATCCTAAAGTTCCTGATACCACTCTATTGATCATCGCTAACTCCTTTTAAGCTGATGGTTAATTAAGATACTTACTAGAGAGATTAATTTCTTAAAAGTTCATTTAAAAAAGAAATTCTTTTAAATAAGTACTCTTTAAAATCGAAAGCATTATACAACTGCGAAAAAAGACCAAAATTGATGAAAAACATACGAAATTGCTGATTTTTGCACCCAAATTGAAATTTTGTTGTCTCAAATATTTACAATCGATTAGAAACGCTGGAAGTATAGTACTTATTGACTTTTTTACTAGGTGTAAGATGGAGATTTCGCTTAAAATGTTAAAAAAATTATAACTAATTTCACAAAAGTTATAAAAAAACTTTTTTTTATTCTTTTTAAATCCTTAATTTTAATTCTAAAAAAATGGACTTTTTTGTTCTAATAAAAATCTTACACACGAGGAATAAATTATGAGACAAATGCAACTGGCGAAACCTGGGGGACTAGATAAATTCAAGCTTAACGAATTGGATATTCCTAAACCGAAAGATAATGAAATTTTAATCAAAGTTAATTCAAGTAGCCTTAACTACCACGATTTAATGTGTGCCTTGGGATTGATTCCTACCGATGATGGACGGGTTTTGCTTGGTGACGCTGCTGGAGAAATAGTTGAGATTGGAGCGGCAGTTAAGAGCTGGAAAGTTGGAGATAAAGTCATGAGTGCTTGTTTCCCAAATTGGATTGATGGACCACCGCGTTATGAATTATTGAGTTTTATCGGGGACAATCAGGACGGCTATGCCACTGAGTATATTGCTATTGAAGAAACTGCCGTGACCAAAATGCCTTCAAAATGGTCCTTACAAGAAGCAGCTACTCTACCTTGTGCGGGTTTGACTGCTTGGCGAGCGCTTGTAGATGAAGGCAGATTGCAATCTGGAGAATCGGTTTTGGTTCAAGGAACCGGAGGAGTTTCAATTATTGCTCTACAGTTTGCTAAAGAAATGGGTGCGAAGGTTATTGCTACAACTTCATCTGAAGAAAAAGCTGAAAAATTAAAAGCTCTTGGGGCAGATGAGATTATCAATTACAAAGAACATCCTAAATGGGGAGAAAAAGTTCTAGAAGTTACTGACAATGAAGGCGTGGATCATGTTGTTGAAGTTGGTGGTGGAGAAACTTTCAATGAATCCATTAGGGCGGTGAAGCTTGGTGGTCATATTGCCTTGATCGGTGTATTGAGTGGGCCTGCAGCAAATGAATTGGTTTTGCCGCGAATTTTTCTAAAACAAGTCAGAACTAGTGGAATTGCGATGGCAAATCATCAATCGCAAAAGGCTATGGTTGAATATCTGGATAATTCAAAAATCAAACCTGTCATCAGCGATACTTTTGATTTGGCTGAATTAGCTGGAGCTTTTCAACATCAGATCGATAACAAACATTTTGGGAAAATTTCCATCATTATGGAACAATCTTGATAGAAAATATTTAAGTCTATAAAAGGGGAAGTTTATGAACGAATTCGATTACATAATTTTAGGAGCAGGTTCGGCTGGCTGTGTTCTAGCTGGCAGACTTTCAGAAAATCCAAATCATAAAGTTTGTCTTATTGAAGCCGGCTCTAAAGATAAAGATGTGAGAATTCACGTACCTGCCCTGTTCGCTTACATGGGACCAACGAGCAAAATGAATTGGGCTTTTGAAACCGAGCCTCAAAAAGGTTTTGCTAAAGAAAATTTGCCTGCAAGAGAAGTAGTAGTGGCTGACCCGACAGGTCAGACGCACACCATGAAAGATGAACCGGAAGAGCATCGAAAAGGTTACCAACCTAGAGGAAAAACATTAGGGGGATCGAGTTCAATAAATGCCATGCTGTATGTGAGAGGACATCGCTGGGATTATGATCATTGGGCTAAACTTGGAAATTCCGGATGGTCATATGATGAAGTTTTACCTTACTTTAAAAAAGCGGAACACAATGAATTGGTTGATGATGCTTTTCATGGGCAGAATGGTCCTCTGAATGTTACTGCTGTAGAAAATAAATCAAAATATAAAGATTACTTTATTGAAGCGGGTAAGAAATTTTATAAAGAAAATCAAGATTTCAATGGTGCCGATCAAGAAGGTATCGGCTACTACCACACAACTCAAAAACAAGGTAGAAGATGGAGTGCCGCTGCAGCCTATCTTACTCCTAACCTAGATAGGCCCAACCTTACTGTCTTAACGGATACCCAAGTAGATAGAATTGTATTTGAAGGCAATAAAGCAACTGGCGTGAATTGTTTTGATAAATCAAAAAATAAAATTCATTTGAAATGTCACCGCGAAGTAATAGTTTCTTCAGGAGCTTTTGGTTCTCCGCAAATTTTAATGCGCTCTGGTATAGGACCAGCAGAAGAGTTGAACAGACATGGGATAGACACCATCTTTAACATCCCAGGAGTAGGAAAAAATCTTCAGGATCACATCGATTACATTACCAATCATCCAGTGGATGATACTGATTTATTGGGTTTCTCACTTAAATCTCTTTTGTATCGTCAGCCGTTTGAACTTTTGAAATATCTATTTACCAGAAAGGGACAAATGACTTCTACGGTTGCAGAAGCTGGAGGTTTTATCAAAACTGAGGAAAGTTTGGAAATTCCAGATATCCAGCTGCACTTTGTACTAGCAAAAATAATTGACCATGGCAGAACCATTGCTTTTGGTCATGGTCTGGGTTGTCACGTTTGTTTGTTGAGACCAAAATCCACCGGCGAAGTTACGCTTAATTCGAATGATGCCTTTGACTCGCCAAGGATTGATCCTAAGTTTTTTTCCGAGAGAGAAGATATGGATGTCATGATAAAAGGTTATCGCAAAATGATGCAAATTATGGATGCCGAGCCATTGAGACCATATACCAGAAAAACTCAAGACCCTGTCAACATTGATAGCGATGCTGATATTGAAACCGCAATGCGCGCCCGAGCAGATACCGTCTATCATCCTGTGGGAACTTGCAAAATGGGTTCTGATGATATGAGCGTTGTGAATCACGAACTCAAAGTTCACGCGCTGGAAAATGTTCGAGTCGTTGATGCCTCGATTATGCCAACTTTGGTTGGTGGAAATACAAATGCGCCGACCATCATGATAGGTGAAAAAGCAGCTGATATGATCAAATCCTCTTGGGCTTAAAATAATCAAGTCTTTTGGTAGACAAAAAGCCTTACGGGCTTTAAATTAAACCTTCAATTTATTAGGGAGAAAAAATGATAAAAACGAAAATCACCGAAATGTTCGGTATCGAGCATCCAGTTATTCAGGGAGGAATGCACTACGTAGGTTTTGCAGAAATGGCTTCTGCAGTTGCAAACGCAGGCGGGCTAGGAATCATTACAGGTCTGACCCAAAAAACTCCTGATGATCTAGCTAAAGAAATTGCAAAATGTCACGAAATGACTGATAAGCCTTTTGGCGTAAATTTAACTTTCTTACCTGGCTTTCAAGAGCCTGATTATCCTGGTTACATCAAAGCAATCGTTGAAGGAGGAGTAAAAATAGTCGAAACCGCGGGGAGAAGTCCTGAAGCTTACATGCCTGACCTCAAAGGTGCTGGCATAAAAGTCATACACAAATGCACTTCAGTTAGACATTCTTTAAAAGCAGAAAAAATTGGTTGTGATGCGGTCAGTGTTGATGGTTTTGAGTGCGGTGGACATCCGGGAGAGGATGATATTCCAAACATGATTCTTTTGCCAAGAGCTGCTGAAGAACTTTCAATTCCTTTTGTTGCTTCAGGTGGTATGGGTAATGGCCAGCAACTTGCAGCTGCTCTATCCATGGGGGCAGATGGTATCAATATGGGGACAAGATTCATTGCAACAAAAGAGGCGCCAGTTCACCAAAACGTCAAAGAAGCTTTGGTTGCTGCTTCTGAATTGGATACCGAATTGATCATGAGACCGTTGAGAAATACTGAAAGGGTTTTAGCTAATGACGCAGTACAAAAGATCCTTGAAAAGGAAAAAGCCTTAGGTGATGAGATCCAAATCACCGACATCATGGATGAGGTGGCAGGAGTGTATCCAAAAATCATGCAAGAAGGCACCATGGATGCTGGCGCTTGGAGTTGTGGAATGGTCGCTGGACTGATTCACGACATTCCTACTTGTAAGGAGTTGGTTGAAAGAATAGTTTCTGATGCTGAAGAAATTATCAAAAGCAGACTCTCTCAATTTGTAGCTTAGAGCTTAAAAAATAAATTCTCTGGAAAGCATTTATGTTTTCTGGGGAATTTTTTTATGCAATGGCTTTTATGTAATCAGGACCTAACCCGCAACACCCACCAATAATGGAAGCTCCCAAATCTTCCCACAAATTTTTGTACTCCAGAAATTGCTTTACGGAAAGATTTCTAGGTTCAACTTGTACATCATTGTCTAAGGTCCAGTCGAAAGGCACGCCAAAAACATTTGGGTAACAGCCGATTGGTTTATCTGTAAGTTTGGATAATTTTTTAATGCCTTCGGTAATCGCAACCGGATCAGTGCAATTGAAAAGATAAGCATCAGGATTAAAACTTTCTGCAAGCTGAAAGGAATCTTCAATGGATTCTTTACTTCTTAGTCTGCCACTTTTATCTTCTAACAAAGTCCACGAAAGCCAAATTTTTTTATCTTGCTTACCCTTGTTTTTTAGTGCTTTTAAAATATTTGAAGTTTCTGCCATCGAAGAAACAGTCTCGCATAAAAAAATATCAACGAAAGAATTTAGCTCATCAATTAGTTCTTCATAAATAGGTATGGAATCTTCTTCATTTGGCACCAAATCCGGTCGATAACTTTCATCAAGAGGCGGCAAACTTCCTGCAACCAAGATTTCTTGACTATTGTTATCAGCTACTTCGCGGGCAAGAGCGCCGGCCTTTCTTATCAAGTCTTTCATTAAATGTGTTTTGTTCTCTTTTTGCAGGTAACTGGGGATAGTTGAATAAGTATTAGTGGTAATGACTTGGGCGCCTACATCAACATAAGCTTGATGTACTTCTTTTACTAAATTTGGAGAGTCAATGAGAAATTGCGCTGACCACAAACCAGAAGAAGGCTTTTTGGTTCGTTTGAGCAACTCATTGCCCATGCTACCATCTAAAATAATCACAGAGATTTTTCAGCTTCTTGATTTATATACTTTTTTAATTGTTCAAGTTCATCGCAAGAGGTAGGGCATAATTGTTTGAGCTTATTCAAATTGACTTGCGCTAGTCCTAACCGTTTCGTTTCGACAAATAGTTCGCCTTGATACTCTAAAGCAATTTTATTTTCAGGATCTAACTTCAATGCTTTTTCGTAATTGGTTTCTGCTTTTTTGTAATTTTTCAACTTTCTTTGTGTAAAGGCATAAAGCGTCCAACCGTCGGCATCTTTTGGTTTGGACTTAGTGTATTTGCCAAGAGCTCTTAACGCCTTTCGATAATCTTCATTTTTTAGATGATTGGTCGCTTTCTCATAGAGTTCCGTGGGATCTACCTTTTTATCGTATTTCGCTGTATGCAGCGAAACAGAAAAAACTACAAGGACTAAAAATCCTAAAATTTTAAAAATCTTCATTAATCTCTCAATTTTGTTTCAATATTTAATTGGCCAGCTAAACCAGCCACTCTGTGTTGGGCGCTTTCAATATAATCAGGATCTGAAATCATTTTCAACATCGCCTTTCTATTTGGGTACATAGCAATTGCTACTTGATCCCAAAGCTCTTCCACCTCACCTAACATAAGTCTTGTTACATCTGAACCAAAAATGGGTTTACCACCTACTTTTTCAAGATGTCCTACCACTTCCTTGCCATAGATTGCATAAGCTTCTCTGCCCGTAAGGTTAGTTTCTCGTTTATCGGGATATTCTGCCTTTTCTTTGAACTTCAAAAGATTAACCATGAATATAGGTCCATCATGGCCCTCTTCTAGAAACTCTTCCATTTGTTTTTCATTTGGCATCACTTTATTTTCTACTTTCATTTTTTTAAGCTCCTATTGAATTAAAAATTTTGATATTCTCTTATTGCCTCTTGATCAGCCTTAGCATCCTCTCTGAATGCTTTCCAAGGTTTGAGATTTAAATCCGGCATTAACCCATTACCCATCTTTTTGATTTGTTGGTAAAACCAAGCTTGGGCACTAAATGCATTAATTGCCTGAATCAATCTGAAAGGACTGGTTGGTGATAACCACCATGGACCAATTGATAAAGTTTTTTCATACTTAGGTAATTCATCAATCTGTCCAGCTAATAGTTCTTTAATTGCATAGGGATTAGCACAGAGAGGTCTACCAACTCCAACTATTTCACAGGCTCCGTCTACCAATGCTGCATCCATTCCCTCTTTGGTACGAAATCCGCCGGTTACCATCAACGGAATATTTACAACCTTTGCTATTTCCTCTGCATAAGAAAGGAAATATGCCTCTCGAGCAATGGTACTTTCTTTTCTGTTTTCACTTCTCTTTGGATTGATACTTACCTTGTCCAAGCCTAACAATCTTGGTTGCTCATAAGTTCCACCGGAAATTTCAATATTGTCTATCCCTGAGTCGCTGAACAATTTTGCAACCTGAATGGAGTCCTCTGGAGAAAAGCCACCTTTTTGAAAATCTGCAGAATTCATTTTTATGGAAATCGCGAAATCGCTGCCCAACTCTTCTCTGCATTTTTTGATGATTTCTAGATGGATTCTAGCTCTATTTTCTAATGAACCGCCCCAAGCGTCAGTTCTTTGATTGATATCGGGAGATAAAAATTGAGACAAAAGGTAACCATGGGCGGAATGCAATTGGATGCCATCAAAGCCTGACTCTCTGGCAATTTTTGCCGTAAATACAAAACGGTTGATGACATCTTGAATGTCATCCTCAGTCATAGGAATTGGTTTACCATATTTCCTGCCCGGGATTTTTAATTGCACATCCGAAGGTGACATTGGATTCATGTTGATCTCGCCTGGAGTTTGTCTTCCGGCATGGGAAATTTGCATCCAAAGTCTACTGCCTTCTGCAGTTGCAGCTTCAGCCCATTTTTTTAACATCGGCATTTGTTCCTTATAAGTATCCTCCTCAATTGCAACATTAGCCGGACCTTCTAGATTATCTCTATGCACTTGGACATTGCCTGTGAGCAAAATGCCTATATCGCCTTCACCCCACATTTTATAAAGCTCAATATGCTTTTCGTTAGTGAAATTATTGCCCAAGGCAATTCGTTCTGTCATAGCAGCTTTGCAAACTCTATTTTTGATTATCTGTCCGCAAGGAAGAGTTAATGGATTATTAATTTTTGTCATCTTTTTAAATTTATAAAATATATTTTGACATGCATACTGTCAATAGTTAGATTATTTTAGTATATTTATCATTCCAAAGTATGGAGCATTTATGAGAATTTGGAAAATTTTTGGCGTCATTGTCGTCTTATTTTTAGTTGGTTTTGTTTCATTAAGAATTCCTTTTGTACAAGATTTAGTCATAAAAACAGCTGTTTCAAACTTAGCTACAACCGAAAGTCCTTTTCCCGAAGAAGACGCGCTAAGTGCTTTAATTTGTGGGTCTCGTTCTCCTTTACCATCTCCTGGAAGAGCGCAAACTTGTGTAGCCGTTAAAGCAGGAGAGGATATTTTTATCGTAGATATAGGTGATGGCGGTAATGTTAACTTAGGGAAGTACAGTGTCCCAACAAATCAAATTAAAGCAGTGCTATTCACTCACTTACACTCCGATCATATTTCTGACTTAGCCGATCTTCATTTGGCAACTTGGTTACCAGGCCGACCAAGAGCACTTCCTGTCTATGGACCTGAAGGCACAGACATTGTAACCGCAGGCTTTGAAATGGCATATAAATTAGACTATGGATTCAGAAATGAACATCATGGTGAGGCGCTTGCGCCAATTAAGTCTGTCGGCTTTGATACAACCATCGTAGATCTAGATAATCCAATCATTTATAACGAAAACGGTTTAAAAATAACGGCCTTTAAAGTAACCCATGAACCGATTGAGCCTGCTCTTGGTTATCGTTTTGATTACAAAGGAAGATCCTTAGTCATAACAGGAGATACTTCTTATGACGAAAATATAGCTCTTAATTCTAAAAATGCTGATGTTTTGATTGCTGAAGCTCAAGCCAACCACATTATAAATGTTATGCAGGCAGCACTTTCAGAACGAAATCCTAATCAACCCTTAGTAAAAGTGCTTGAAGATATAAAGACTTATCACATGACGCCAGTGGAGGCAGCTAAACTAGCTAATATAGCTAATGTTGAACACCTGATTTTTTATCACCTTACTCCAGCTCCACGAAACGGAATTATGGAAAATGTTTTTGTGAGAGGAGTTGATGAGATTAGGACGGATTGGACCTTATCTAGAGATGGAACTTTTGTTGTCTTGCCTGTTGGCACTGAAGAAATAAGGGTCTCTGATTTAAATTAGAAGTTTTACTTTGATTGCATTAAGATAATTATCACTCGGGGAGAGAAAATGAAAAAAAATATCAGCGCTTTAATTTTTACGGCATTAATTTTTGTTGGATGTACAGATACTTCATTGGAAGTGGTGGATTTTTCTATTACAGATAAACCTGCGCCTGGTCCTAGTAAAGACTTTAACGAATTAAGAAATGCCTACTTTGGTGATCTTCATGTTCACACAAGATATTCATTCGATGCTTACGTATTTGGTACAACCGCCTCTCCTGATGATGCTTACAGATACGCTAAGGGTGACACTATAAAGCATGCCTTGGGCTTCGATATGAAACTTAGAGAGCCATTGGATTTTTATGCAGTTACCGATCATGGTTTTTTCCTTGGCATGATCCAAGCTTGGGCTGATACCTCAACCTATGCTTCTACTCTTCCAGGGGCAGATATTTACCACAATATAAATGCTCCAGAAAACCAGACTTTAGAGTCTTCTGCATTTCGACTTGGTAGTTTCAGAGGTGCCGTTGAAGCAATCGCAAATCCTTATCCTTGGTATCATCCAAAATTTATACAAGCTTTTCTATCCAATCACATTCAATTAGCTGTCCAGTCTTTTGATGATGAAACGCATAAATCATCTTGGGCAGATGTAGCAAGAGCTGCTAATGAGCATAATGATCCAGGAAATTTTACAACCTTTATTGGGTATGAATTCACAACTTCTACGGATGTAGAAAATGGAAATTTACACAGGAATGTAATCTTTGAAGGATCTAAAGCGCCTGAAAGACCATGGACTAGAATCGATTCAATTAATCCAGAAGATTTATGGGCTTGGATGGATAAGCTTAGAGATAAAGGTATAGATTCTATTGCTATGCCTCATAACTCAAATGGGTCAAATGGACAAATGTTTGAAGTAGAACAATTTGATGGCTCTCCCATTGATAAAGAATATTCTGCATTGCGAATGAGGAATGAGCCTATTGTTGAAATGACTCAGGTTAAAGGTACAAGTGATACTCATCCTCTTTTATCACCTAACGATGAATGGGCAGATTTTGGAATAATGAACTCGAGAGTAGGTAGCTTTCCAAGAACTTACTCTTTGCCTGCGGGGGGTTATGTTAGAGATGCTTTTTTTAGAGGTATGGTTCTTGAATGGGAAGATCGAGGAAATCCTTATAAATTTGGTTTAATTGGCTCTTCTGACACGCATACTGGAGCTTCGTCTTACGATGAGTCTGATTTTTGGTCAAAAATAGGAATTATTGATGCTACTCCGGAAGGAAGAGGTTCGGTACCAGTAACTGATTATCAACAAACTATTTTAGGACGTCAGAGTAATTTTGGTGATACGGGTTTACCAATTGAAATCTACGAAGGCCAAGAAGGAACTTATTTAGAGTCAGGATTTACTCAGTGGGGTGCATCGGGTTTGGCTGCAGTTTGGGCTGAAGAAAATACTCGAGAGTCTATTTTCAGCGCCTTACGAAGGAAAGAAACTTTTGCTACCAGTGGGAATAGGATTTCAGTTCGTTTCTTTGGTGGGTATCGTATGAACGAGCTAGATATAAATAGTGAAAATATCATCAGCGAGGCATATCGCAAGGGTGTTCCTATGGGTTCTGACTTAGTTTCCAAAGGAAGCAACGTCCCTAACTTTTTTGTTTGGGCGCAAAGGGCAAAAAATGGAGCGCCGCTGCAAAGAGTTCAAATTATCAAAGGTACAATAAATCAATTTGACGCTGAGCCAAAAGAAGTTGTCTATGACGTAGTTTGTTCCAACGGCGCTAAGGTCAATCCTGTTACAAATAGATGTCCAGATAATGGCGCTACAGTAAATACTGAAACTTGTGAAATATCTAATGACGTTGGATCAGCTGAACTTAAAACTGTTTGGACAGATCCTGATTTCAATAAAAATGAAAAGGCATTCTACTATGTTAGAGTTTTGGAAAACCCCAGTTGCCCATGGACTACTTGGGATGCAATAAAAGCCGGATTGAAACCCAGAGAAGACTTACCGAAAACTTTTCAAGAACGAGCTTGGTCAAGCCCAATTTGGTATATTCCGAACGTTCCAAATCCGGGTGGTGTTTTTACAATCAGATCGATAATGGACAGCGTTCAAGAAACTGAAGAACCATTAAATACTAACTAGTTTTAATCAGAGAATTACTTAGCAATATGATATTTGAAAGTGCTCATGAGATTCTCAAAAAGATAAAACAAAAAGAAGTTTCTGCTCAAGAGGTCCTTGAGTCTTTTTTAAAACAAGTTGAAGCTGTAAACCCAAAAATCAATGCAATAGTTGCATTAGATATTGAACGAGCGCTAGAAAAAGCAAAACAGGCAGACAAAAAAACTGCTTCTAAATCTAAACTAGGTTCTTTGCATGGCTTGCCCATGACCATTAAAGATGCTTTTGAGGTGGAGGGCATTGTATCGACTGGTGGAAACCCTGCCTGGCAAGACAACATTCCAAAACGAAATGCAGAGGCAGTTCAAAGATTGATTGATGCTGGAGCAATTATTTTTGGCAAAACCAATGTGCCGTTTCTTTCATCAGATTTGCAAAGCTTTAATAAGATCTACGGCACTACCAATAATCCTTGGGATTTAGAAAGAACTCCAGGCGGTTCTTCTGGAGGGTCTGCCGCAGCTTTAGCTTCAGGTATGACGCCTCTGGAGCTTGGCTCGGATATAGGTGGATCCATTAGAGTGCCTGCTCACTTCTGCGGTCTTTTTGGTCATAAGCCAAGTTATAACATCATTTCTGAAGTTGGACATATGCCTCCTCCACCAGGTTCAGTATTGACTGGTAACGGGTTATCTGTAGCAGGTCCGCTTGCAAGATCCCCTGAGGACTTGGAAATTGCACTGGATGTTTTAGTTGCAGCTCAAATGCAAGATAGTCCAGCCTGGAAAATTAAATTGCCAAAAGCCAGAACACAAAAAGTTAAAGAACTTAAAATCGCAGTCTGGCCTGATGAACCTTATGCCGAGGTAGATGATGAAATAACAAATCTAATTAATGAAACAGCAGATGATTTAAAACATGCTGGTGCACAAGTTGAAACAGCGAACCTACCAATAAGTTTTGAAGAAATCGATAAAATTTATAGTCAACTTTTAAATCCTCTGATGCTTGCTGGCTCCCCGCAAGAAACTTTTGAAACGCTCGCTAAGTTAAACGAAGGTTTGGATGAAAACGATATGTCAGAACTTGCAAAGGTTGCTAGAGGATCTGTTTTAAAATACTCAGACTGGGTTGTAGTAAATGCCATGAGACAAAATATGCGTCAGAAATGGAGAGAATTCTTTAAAAACTATGATGTAATTTTATGTCCTACCTCTATTACTCCGGCTTTTAAACATAACCATAATCCAGTTCACGAAAGAAAGCTGACCGTGAACGGCAAAGATGATGAATATCTCAGAGCAACTTTGTGGGCTGGTCCTGCAGTTTCGGCTGGATTGCCAAGCACGAATGTTCCCATAGGTATGTCTTCAAAAAAACTACCTATTGGCATGCAAATAACAGGTCCTTATTTAGAGGATAAGACTTGTATCGAAGTTGCTAAAATCGTTCGAGATTTGAGAGGTGGATTTAAAATACCACCCAATCTTCAATAGTTTCAGATACACCAAATGAAGAAAATATTTGCTTTTTTTGGAATAGGTATTGTCATCTTAATATTGGACTTGGTTTTCAATTATGATGAGGATGAGCTTAATATTTTTATCTCCGATCAAGAAATTGAAAGCTTGATATACGCTTGGGAATTACAGGTTGGTAGATCGCCAACCAGAACTGACATCAAAAACATCATTGATGACTTAATCAAAGAAGAGATTTTATACCGAGAAGCTTTGAGATTAAATCTTGACCTAGAAGATCGGATAATTAAAAGAAGACTTGCTCAAAAAATATCTTTTTTAAGAGAAGAAACTTCAATTGCTCCTCCAAAACTAGATGAACTTCAGAAATTTTTTGAGAAAAATTTAGAGTCATATATTTTTCCTGAAAGATTTACTTTTACTCATCTCTACTTTTCTTCAGAAAGAAATGGCAAGCAAAGATCAGAAGAGGCTTTAAAGACGATTCAACAGAATGAGGATGTTTTGCCTGAAAGCGATCCTTTCATGCTAGGGAAAAATTTTGTTGAAAAATCCAGATTTGAGATACAAAGAGATTTTGGTAATCAATTTAGTGCAGTTTTTGAAGAACCCATTTTTGATACCTGGCTTGGCCCGATTGAATCAGCCTATGGCTTCCATGTTGTTAAGCTACTCAATAAAGTTGAAAGCGTTACTCCCAGTTTGTATCAAGTAAAAGAAAAGGTAGAAGTTGATTTTTATTTGGAGGAAAAACAAAAAACTTTAGATTCCTACTTGTTCGAATTGAGAGATAAATATCAAGTAATCATTAATCCAAAATACCTCTTTAATGACTAAAGTTTTAGTTTCTTTATTTGTTTTTTTTTCATCCGCTTTTTTTGGCCATGAATTCAATCCTGCCCATTTATTAATAGATGAGACCAAAGAGCTTGAATACGAAGCCCTTTGGATGACACCAATAAAAAACCTTGGCACCTCTCCAGAGCTTACCTTTCCTGATATTTGTGAAATCGAGAAAGACCTTCCCTTTAGGCAAGGAAAATACATTTCTGAAAAAATAAATTTGAAATGTTCTGAATCGCTAAAAGGTAAAGCGATTCAAGTAAGCGGTCTTAGTATTCTTAACGATGCCTTGGTGACGGTAAATCATTCCAATGGAGATAGATTTGAAGGTTTGATGAATCTTAAAGCTCCAGAGATTATCATTCCCGAAGATAAGCAAGTTTATCCAACTGGTTATTTTTATTTGGGCGTGGAACATTTGCTCGGTGGAATTGACCACATCGTATTTGTTTTGGGACTTATTTTTTTAATTTCAGGATTTGTTCCATTGTTTAAAACAATAACGGCATTTACTTTGGCACATAGTATTACCCTAGCAATTTCAGTTTTGGATATATTTAAACTTCCTTCAGCAAGTACTGAAGCTTTAATTGCGTTAACAATAATTTATTTGGCATATGAATTAACTAAGGCAGAGTCTGAAGTAAAAAGACCGTGGTTGATGGCTTTCGGGTTTGGTCTTTTGCATGGATTTGGTTTTGCTGGAGCTTTATCAGAAATCGGAATAGCTAATGATCAACTTTTCCTATCTTTATTGTTCTTCAACATAGGAATTGAAATTGGTCAGCTTATGATTATTCCTGTTGTGGGAATTATTATTTTCTTACTTAATAAAGTTGATCTTAAAAGATTATTTCGAAGTCTCGTAACTTATGGAATTGGCGGTATGGGTTGTTTTTGGTTTATGACGAGAATTTGGGGTATTGTGATCTAATGAGTCCAGCATTTAATGCGCCTCAAGTTTTGCTGATGCAAAACTTTTTTACAATTTCTTTTTTCATTTTTTTAGGAATTTGTATTTATCTTTATCGAGCTAAGAGTAAGTATCTGCTTGCCCTGTTACCTTTGTTAGCACTTTCTACACATCAGTTCGAAGAATACGTTTTATCCCCTCTTTTATTCGGCGATTACTACCATTTTTTAAATTGGGCTTATAGAAATGGAATGGATATTTCACCAATGGAAGTTACTTTGCTAAACCTAACGCCTTATCTGATTCTGTTACCAGCTTTAGTCATATCTAAAGCAAAATCGGAAAAGGTATTTGGAATTTTTTTTCTTTTTAATAATGGTCTAACCATGGCAAACGCAAGCTTTCATATTGGTATTTCAACGGCACAAAATATTTTTAGTCCAGGAATGGTAAGTTCCTTGTTCTTCTACATTCCGCTCTTTATCTATGCAATTTTATTTAATAAAGAAAACGGGCTTTCTAATAAACCAATTATCGCAATTAGTCTCTATGGATTCATAGGGCATTATCTTCTTATTTGGCTAGTAAATATTTTTTAACTAATCGCCAGTAAAAGCAGCAATACTTCTTGCTGTTTCTAAACTAACTTCTGGACAAGATAGCACCATGGTATCTGTCCCATGAATAGTTCCTGAAAGTACCCTGCATTGAGCTTCAACGTTCGCTCTTCTAAGCAATCTATAAAAATTTATACCCTCATCTCTTAAAGGATCACACTCGTTAACGCTAATAAAAGTTTTGGGTAAGTCTTTTACATCTTCCTCTTTAGCAAAACCTGGCCAAGCGAGAGGATTTCGCTTTTCCCATTCTTCAATACCATAAATCACAGCGCCATGATCGTTATGTAAATCAAGCATGATGCCGTTATTTTCTGTAGAAGAAGGATTTTCAGGTAATGGCCAAATTCCTGCTATGTAAGGACATAAAGCATATAGACCTTTAACTTCATTAGATCTGCCTGCTTGAGATAATTTCATCCCCGTTGCAAGAGTTAAGTTTCCTCCACCACTTTCTCCTGAAATAACAATTCTTTCCGAATCAATATTAAGTTTTTTTGCATTGGTTTTGATGTAATCAAAACCTGATACGCAGTCATTTAAGCCCGCTGGGAAAGGCGCTACCTCTGGAACTGAAGATGGCACTCTGGCGTTTCTAAAATCTACCATAATTACTGAAACATTTTGATGAGCAATCAATCTACCAAAGGCTTGATACAGCTTGTAAAAACAAGAACCGATCTCCATACCGCCTCCATGAATGTAATAAACACAAGGGAGAATATCCTCATTGTCAGGACGAATATTTAGAAGTTTTATTTTATTGCCATCTGGTTGCGAATCGACCTCAATAGTTTCGCTTTTAAGCCCATCAGATGAGATTGCATCATCTAACCTAGGATCATTAAAAACAGCTTCATACATCATAAGTTCCACTTGTCCTTCTTCTGTATTTACCTTAGCAAGCATTTCTTCCCTAGAAGTGCTTTCAACCAATACCTCAGGAAAGTTTATATCTTTCCATTGTTCTTTGATTCTTGGGTCTATTCTTGGATCTTCTGTGATTTTATTAGTCATGTAGTTTTCTCCCTTATATCTATTCTTGATGAATTTAACCTTAAATTTATCAATTTTTAAAAAATTTTGAAAATATCCTTTACTCATGTTTAATGCTTAGTGATGAATGTTTTGATTTTAGGGGGTAGTGGTGGCATGGGAAGATTTACTTCCTCGGCAGTCAGCTCTATAGGTGGAATTGATTCTATAACTATCGCCGATATAAACGAAACTGCTGCTTCTGATTATGCTAAATCCTTTAACGATGACAGGATTACCGGAATAGGCCTAGATGTTTTAGACAAAGATTCTCTTAGAAAAGTTACAGCTTCCACAGACGTAGTTCTTAATCTCACAGGGCCGTTTTTTAAGCTTGCTTACCCAATCTTAGAGATTGCGTTGGAGCAAAATTGTCATTATTTGGATATATGTGATGATTGGGAGCCAACTGAAAAAATGTTTTCCCTTAATAAATTAGCTGAGGAAAAAAACAAGATTGCTATTTTAGGATTAGGAGCCAGTCCAGGTATAACTAATATGCTTGCTTTAAAAGCTATGAACAAGTTGGATAAAGTTTCAAATGTTTATACAGGCTGGGATGTCTCTGGGGCAAAGCCAGAAGAAGACAGTTCTCAAACGGGAGCCAATGCTGCAATGGAGCATGGTGTTGAACAGATGATAGGACAAGTTAAAGTTTATATGAATAAAAAATTTAAAATGGTAAGGCCCTTAACAAAAGTAAATGTTCAATATCCTCAGTTAGGTAAATTTAAAGCAAGAATTTTTGGTCATCCTGAAGCAATAACCTTCCCTCATCACTATCCAGACATTTCAACAAGCTTGAATTTAATGCATGGTAACGAATTAATTAATGTTTTTGTCTTCAAAATGATTAGATTCTTCATTGAAATAAAGCTGCTCTCAAAGAATCAAGCAGCAAATATATTGGAACAACTTGAAAGAAATCAGGTGAGTAAGCCCAAGGATATTTTAAATTCCCTGCCTGAAGTTTATGGGCTGGCTCAGGGTTTGCAAAACGAAACTGAAACTATTGTTGCTGTTACGCTAGATGGTTTTGAAGAAAATATGTCTATGGGTGCAGCAACTGGCTATCCATTGGCATGCGGATTGAAAATGTTACTTGAGAAAAAGATTACTAAATTTGGAGTATTAGCTCCTGAAGCATGCGGACTAGATCCCGATAACTTCTTTGATGAATTAAGTGATTTTCTGGGAGATGACGCGCAAATTAAGACTATAGTAACTCAAGAAGCAGTGAACTAGATTTTTACAACCAGCGTCTTACCTTATCTTTATAGAGCAAATACTCTTCTCCAAATGTTTCCTTCATTTGCATCTCTTCCTTGATGACAAACAAATTTCTTACGATAAAAAAGAAAACGATTAAAAAGATAAGATTAATGGGGTTGTTTAAAATGACCAATAATCCCAACAAAAAGGAATTCATGCCAACATACATTGGATTTCTAGTGTATCTATAAAAACCCTCTGTAATTAGAGTAGTAGACTCGCTAAATGGCACAACACCTGTCTTCGCTCTTAAAAATCTTGCAATTGAATTGAAAGCCAATAAAAACCCAAGACCAATGAAACCAAGTCCGATGATAATAAGAGGAAGAGTTTGTGGAGAAGATTCTCCAAAGTACCACGTAATGAACATACATAAAGAAAGTATCAATAAATAATGTGGTGGGTAAAATTTCATTTATACATTGTAATATTTATAGAATTTAAATCACTACCCTCTTTCAAAGCTTAAATTATTTTGAGTTAATGAGCGTCTCTTATGGATAGCCCTACTTTTTTAGCTAACGTATTCTTCTTTACGTTCTCGTTTGTGTGGTTTATCTTTGTAGCCGTCGGGAGTCATATGTTCCGAAGGTACTACAAAGATAAAAAATGAGAAATGCCCTTTTAATTGATCTCGGTGGAACAAACATCAGATATGCTTTTTTTATAAAAAATACCTTATCAGAGATATCAAAAGAGAAAATTGCCGACAAAGATTTCATTTCCTTTCTCACAAAGTTATTAGAAGGAAAAAAGGACGAAATTGATTATTTAGTTATCGCTGCAGCTGGTCCTAATAATCAGAAATTTATAAATCTGACGAATAGAGATTTGTTGATTGATGCCAGCGAACTTAAGGCTCAGCTTGACTTAAAAGAATGCTTGCTCTTAAACGATTGGGAGGCAGTAGCCCAGTCTTTGAGTGAATTGAATAAGGAATGTTTTTTACCCATTAAAAGTGGAACTCCCTCTGGAGAGAATACTATATTAATCGGTCCGGGAACCGGTCTTGGTGTGACGCTAATTATTAAAGGTCAAATTATTCCTACAGAATTTGGAAATACTTTTAGCCCTACTAAAAGCATGTTGGAGAATTTCGACATAAAAGATAACAAAACATTTTTTTCTCTCGAAAATATTCTAAGTGGTCCAGGAATAGAAAAACTTTATGAAGAAAAATTCGAAAGAAAAATTTCTTCTGAAAAAATAATATCTTCTGCTTTAGAAGGAGAAAAAGATACGCTCTATATAATAGAAAATTTTCTCAGAACTCTTATTTCGATTATTAACGATTTGGTTTTGTCTTTTTCGTGTGAAAAAGTAATTTTAGGAGGATCGATTTTAAATGCCCTTAAACCAATTTTAATGACAGAAAAAATACTTGATTATTTTCTTTCGGAAATCAATCCAAAATATTCTCAACTAATAGAAAGGACCCAGGTCGACCTCCTTACGGAGGACGAACCAGGCATTTTTGGCTGCTTAGCTTATTTAAAAACTAAATAATCTTTAACTCGTAGGAACGATTCCTGAGTTGTAATATCTAGGCTCTTCGCAATTTGAAACCATATCCCAACTATCCTCAACGTCAGGATCAAGTTTTTGCCACTCAGCATCAAAAGCTTGCCTTGCTTCTTCCGACTGATAAAAATTGCCCCAGAAGAAATCAACTTCATCTGTTTCATAATCTGGACCTAAAATTACATAACTAAACGGTCCTGGAAGAGAATTAGCGCTGTCCAGAAACATTTCAAGTTCCCTTATTACTTCGCGAAGATCTGCCCCCTCTTTGCCTTCCTTATAAAAGCATTGATAATATTCAGAGGTAAAACTAGAAGTTTCAAATTCCCCAAAAGTATCATTTGCTCTTGCTATATATGCATCAAAAGAAAACTTTTTTTCGCCATCACAAGACAAGATCTCAGCAGTCTCTTCTGTCCATGTAGCTACATTTTCATTTGAGTTCCAGACTTCCCATGCAGTTTCGGCATCAGCTTTCGTATTCCAAATTAATTGCCAAAAGCCATCTTCATTATCCGAAGAAAGTTTTTGAACATGCTGAATACCATAGGCAGATACTAATGGTGAATTTACTTCCACCAATAAATCTTGCCATTCAGGCAAAACATCATTTCTGAAGTTTTCCGCAGTATAGTAGACACCTTCTTGACACGGTACATATTCCATATAAAACATTTGAGGATAATCTTCTGAACCAAGGTTAGAAAATGAAACTTCCATTTCATCTTCTGCAGAACTGCAAGCTACAGTCAAAACGATAGCGGATAAAGCTACTGTAATAATTTTCATTTTATTCAACAAAATCTTGAAGAGTCATAGCAGAATCATAAACTCTGATATTTCTGACAATTTCTCTCTCATGCCACTCGACCAGCTTATCCATTTCTTTATCAAATGGTGAAACACCAGCATCTCTAGGGGCTGAGTCTTCCCATTGCTCCATTTCTGCTAAGGACTCGTAACCTACAGTATAGAGGTGGGTTTGCATTCCCCCGCCAGCCATTCTTTCTGAAAGACCAAACTGTCCTGGAAAAGTGTCTTTAATTGCTTCATCTAAATCTTCAGTTGCTTCAACAATATCTTCAACATTTGATTGTTTTGTTCTAAATGGATAAATTGCCCAAACAGTATCTTTGTTTGAAGGGGTTCCATAAGTTTGAATAAAAGTATTGATGCGCGTGCCTACACCCTCAGAGTTAGCATTTAGCACAGAAGCAAATTTCCTAACTTCCTCATTATTTGGATCACTTACTTTAGCCAGCCAAATTTCATGTTCAGCTAAACTTGGTTGAAGAATTGCATAAGCATGAGTTTCCTCTTCTTTGCCAGCAGCAATATAAGCATTTAAGTGCAACGATCCTTTAAAATTATTTTTTACAAAGTCTGATGACATAAATTTATCAGTGGCTGCAACAATTTTTGCTGCTTCTTGAGGACTATCAACTTTGAATAGATATTCGACCCAAGTAGGTGATGTAAAGCTTAGCGAGGAAGCAAGAAACATCAATATAAGTGTAATTTTTTTCATTTTTCTCTCCTTAAAAAATTTCTTTGATTACTATAACAAAGTTATAATAATAGAGTGTTAGCTAGGTTAATTGTTTTAGTTTTGCTCACATCATGTGCATCTGGCTTCGTTGTCAAAGTTGATTCCGATGAAGCTTTCTATGCTGCGAAATACAAAGACTTCAAGATTTTTAAACCTGATCCTTTTAGAGTTGAATCTGATGAGGAGGAAAATCCTATTAGAATAAATAGAATTGCAAGAGCATTATCTTCATCTTTAGTGCAGCTCGGATTGGACCAAAATGATGAATCCCCTTTAAAGGTAAGCTTTTCAGTTAAAGAAAAAGAGCGGTACCGACAAATAAATTCTTCGCATTTTTTTTATGGTTATCGTAACGATCCTTTTTCCTACAAATTTTATGCAAATGACTTTCCACCAATAAACTATTTATCTGTTAAGTTTTTCGATGAAGACTTAGATAAGGTAGTTTGGTATGCAAATATGAGAATAAATTCTTCATCATTGGATGATCAAGACCTAGCCAATGAATTAATTTCCCAAATTCTTTCTAAATATCCAGGAAGTTCATAATTGCCCTTTGACAGTGCATTTATTGCACCAATTTAGACTTATAGTTCAAAATACTTTTTGATAAAGTTCAATTACTACATATGTAAGGGGAATACTTTATGGATACTGGTAACACCGCTTGGATAATTACATCCACCGCTTTAGTTTTATTTATGACTCTGCCAGGCTTAGCCTTATTTTACGCAGGCCTTGTAAGAGCAAGTAACATTCTTTCAGTTTTGATGCATTGCTTCACAATTGCCTGCATCAGTTCAATTGCCTGGTTGGTAATTGCTTACAGTATTGCCTTTAGCGGCACTGGAGCTTACGTTGGAGATTTAGGGAATCTATTTTTAGCGAATTTATCAAGAGATAGCATGTCTGGAGACATTCCAGAAAGTGTATTTTTTATGTTCCAGATGACTTTTGCCATCATTACCCCTGCTTTGATAGTTGGAGCTTATCCAGAAAGAATCAAATTTAGTTTTGTGGTCGTCTTTTCCTTACTATGGGTAATCTTAATTTATGCTCCTGTTGTGCACTGGATTTGGGCTGAAGGTGGCTGGCTTTATGAAATGGGAGTCAGAGATTTTGCTGGTGGACTTGTGGTACACCTTACTGCAGGTATAACTGCTCTTGTAATAGCTTACTTTTTAGGCCCAAGAGAAGGTTTTCCAAATTCCGTGCAGCCTCCTCATAACCCAGGTTTAACCATGATGGGTGCATGTATGTTGTGGGTGGGTTGGTTTGGCTTCAATGGAGGAAGCGCATTGGCTGCGAATGGTGATGCCGGTATGGCAATTTTGGTTACACATATATCAGCAGCTACAGCAACAATTGTCTGGATAATCATCGAAAAAATTAAATTTGGTAAGTCATCTTTGGTTGGAGCTGTTACTGGTTGTATTGCTGGTTTAGCCTCCATTACTCCTGCAAGCGGATCAGTTGGTCCTATGGGTGGCTTGATCATTGGTTTAATTGCCGGTGGAGTTTGTTACTACATGGTCAATATCGTTAAAGAAACTTTTAATATTGATGATTCTCTCGATGTGTTCGCTGTCCATGGTATTGGTGGACTATTAGGAATTTTGCTAATTCCTTTTTTAACTGCACAGAGCTATGGCGGAATTGGATATGACGAAGGCTCAAGTTTCAGTGACCTCATGTCAACTCAGGTAATTGGA
Source organism: uncultured SAR86 cluster bacterium (assembly GCA_902632605.1). GTDB lineage: Bacteria > Pseudomonadota > Gammaproteobacteria > Magnimaribacterales > AG-339-G14 > MEDG-81. The sequence continues at coordinate 76,159 of CACPDB010000002.1, forward strand.
GCAGTCAGTGTTGGTTTATTCACCTTAGTTGGTTCGGTAATTTTATTACTTATCACTAGGTCTATATTTGGACTAAGAGTTTCTGATGATTCTCAGGAAGAAGGCCTGGATGTTGCTGAGCATGGTCAATCAGGATACAAACTCTAAACGCGTTATTTCGTAATGAACTCTGGGATTTTTATTCTTGGCGGGATAACCTTCTTAACTGCTTTTATACTTTTTAAAATCAGTGCTTTTATGTATCTATTACAAGATATCAAAGAAGGAAAAGAAAGATCTTGGTTGAAGCTTTTTCAGGTATTTGTTGTTGATCTAATAATAGTAATCGCTGGTGTTCTAGGAACGGGTATACTTTTCATGACTCTTCTCAAAATGGCTCATGGATAAATGCAAACTAAAATTACCCTAGGTTATTTAGGCTTTCTACCCTTTGCAGCTCTCACAATCCTACCCTGGATTTTTGGGGAAACCTACGAAGAGATTTCTTTTCAATTATTAGTTGTATATGGGGGAATAATAATTTCTTTTTTATCGGGAATCATTTGGGGTATTGATTCAACAAATCGAAAAAATCTAGTTCTAGCCATTGTCTTTTCCCTTTCAGGGTTTGGAGCAATTTTATTAGCTTTGATAAATCTCATATATGCGATGACTTTGTTATTTTTCTTATTTTTTCTTTTCTATCTCTTAGAGGCAAAAATTAATCCTCAATTTACTAATCCAGACTACTTGAGACTCAGAAAAAACCTTACCTCAGGGGTTTGTGGCTGCTATATGTTTTCAATTGTTATTCTGATTTATTAAAATTAAAGATATGAAGTGGTCAAAAGAAGAAGCAAACAGCTGGTACAAAGAACAACCTTGGCTAGTTGGTTGTAACTTTTTACCAAGTTCAGCAATCAATCAACTGGAAATGTTTCAAGAAGATACCTTTGATGAAGAAACAATTGAAAGAGAATTGGGTTGGGCAAAAGATCTTGGCTTCAATTCTTTAAGAGTTTATTTGCATGATTTGCTTTGGTCAGAGAAAGATAAATTCAAAAAAACTTTTGATAGATTTTTAGATATTTGTGAAAAGAGAAATATTAAACCAATAATTGTACTCTTTGATGATTGTCATCGGCCCTTTCCAAAACTCGGCAAGCAGCCTTTGCCAGTCAAAGGAGTTCACAACTCCGGCTGGAAGCAAAGTCCTGGTATGGAATTAGTCGGTCAAGTCGATGAAGAAAAAATTGATTCAAAAGAATTAAACAGATTAAAAGAATTTGTTCTAGGCGTCCTCAAAGACTATTCAAGTGATGAAAGAATTTTGATGTGGGATATTTATAACGAACCTGGTCAATTTGGTATTGGAGACAAAGCTCTAAAATTACTTCAATACACTTGGGAATGGGCTTATGAAATAAGACCTTCTCAGCCTCTAACTGCCTGTTTAGATGGTGCCATCGGCGATGAGATCTTAAAACTGAATGGTGAGAATTCAGATGTAATAACCTTTCATACTTATGAAGCAGAAAAACTAGAACCCACTATTGAAAGACTTAAAGAATTTGGAAGGCCTTTGTTGTGTACCGAATATATGGCCAGAGAATTTGGTACCACTTTTGAATTCTCAATGCCCATCTTTAAAAAAGAAAATGTCGGTTGTTACAACTGGGGTTTTGTTGCAGGTAAAAGCCAAACTCACTTTGGCTGGTCAACAATTTTAGAGCTCCAAGAAAGAAAGAAAAAAGGCGAATTTATAAATGAAGGAGATGAATTGCCTGAGCCGAAAGAATGGTTTCACGATATATACAGAAAAGATGGCTCTCCATTTAGTAATTCCGAAATTAAATTTATCAAAGAATTTTTAAGAAGTTAAAAAAAGGCGGGGTATACCCCGCCTTTTTTCATTTATTGAGTATAAAGCTCACCATTCCACAAAGATAATTGTGAAGAAATTTCATTTGAAACAACTTCTGAGAAAGATTGTGTTGCCCTATTGAATTTAGCTAAAGTATCGGAAGCATTAAATACAGCAAGCTGCTCCATCATTTGCTTATGATTCTCATAACCAGCCCAAACAAATAGTGTTTCGCCCTTTACTGCTCCTGCGAATGCAACTTTCATTCCATATGAATCACTTGCAATGCCAAGCTCTTCGATTTCTGAAACCATTTTATCCCATGCTGCCATGTATCTAGGCAAATCAGAAGTTTGTACTCTCCAGATATAAAAAGCTTTATTTTTTTCTACATCTTGGGGAGTAATTTTTTCTCTTACATTCATATAAACAGTTTCCGAAGTATTAATAGTTCCGTTTTTTAAACCAGTTGTTTGCAACTCTGCAACCGCTGCTGAGGTAGCAGCAACTTCAATTGCTTTCTGGTAAGAATCTATATCCGTGTAATAAAAATCAATTACATGAGTCGAAGGATCATCACCGTTTGCGTTAAAAGCATATAGACCTGCAGATATTCCTAATTTTTTAAAATCGTTTGAATTCATATATTTATTAACATTCGCAAAAGTCGCGGATGGGTTTATGGAGGTAATATTAAAAGACACTTGCATTCCAGATGATGCAAACTGTTGTGCATACACACTAGAACTTATGAAAGTTATAGATAATAAAATTAATTTTAAGATTTTCATTTTTCCTCTCTTTATTTAGCGTATACAACTTCACAATTCATAATGAAGCCTCTTTTAAGTTTTCTTAGTTTTGGAAATTTGTTTCCAAAAGAAGTAGACCAATCTTCACCCCTGGCATCGATAAATTCTCCTAATCTTTGTGAATTTGGTGCTTGGGTTACAACCATAATCTGTCCAGTGTAATCACCAGTATTAATTTGAAAAGCACTCAATATAACATCTTCAAATCCATTGGCTTGTGCCGCAGCTTGATATTCGGCCAAAGCTTCCATATAAGCCTGAGGATTTTTAGTATAGACGTTCAAATTATAATTTGAATACGTCATGCCAACTTCAAAACCTTCTCCGACAGGACTCATAGGTGTGTAATGATCTATCATTCTTACGGTTCTTTTGTTTGCAATTTTTGCAATTTCTGCTGCAACTATGGGATCGTAGTAATCTCCTGAAATTGAATCTGCATGACTATCAAATAGATTAAAATAGTACATATCGCCAAATTCTTCAGCACCATAACTTGGAAGACATACTCCAGCAGTTGTTGCATTTGATGAAGGACTGGTGATAGGAGCGCTTTTCCTGGCCCATTCCATATAACCCATTGGGTCTGAGGTATTGATTGTAAAAACGTTCATTGCTGGAGCTGCATAAGCAACGCTTGCAACAAAAGTTACAATTAAAATTAAAAGTTTTTTCATTTTTTTCTCTCCTTAAAAAAAATATTTTGGAGATTTAATATAGCAAATGAGATTTTTCTATCAAGACTCTGAGAATTTTTTTACTTCTCGCCAAACCCTTAGTAAATTTCCTCCAAAGATCTGTTTGATTTCCTCTTTTGAATAATTCCTTTTCAAAAGTTCTTCAATTAGATTTGGGTAAGTGGAAGTGTCTTCTAAACCAATAGGAAAATTCCGCCAGCCATCGTAATCAGAGCCGATTCCAACGTGATCAACACCGACTAAATTTTTTACTCGATCTATGTGATCGGCAACATCCTGGACGGTGACAACAAGTTTTGGATATTTTTTCTTTTCGGCAATGAATTCAGAACCAAAACAAATTTGAATAACACCTTCGTTTTTTGCTAATTCTCGCAACATGTCATCTGAAACATTTCTCTCGAATCCAGGGACGAAATGCCTTAATGAGCTGTGAGAAGCAATAACAGGTGTCTTTGTTAGACGTAAAACTTCATAGAAGGCCGCATCAGACACATGACTTATATCTATCATTACTCCTTGCTTGTTCATTTCAGCAACCACTTCTCTTCCAAAAGGGCTTAATCCTCCCCAATTTTTATTTTCATCATAAGAAGAATCTGAAATATGATTGCTTTTCGAATGTGCCAAAGTAATGTAATTGATCCCCTTGTCAGAAAATAATTTTATATTTGAAAGCTTACTTTCAATTGGAGCGCCATTTTCCATCCCGTAAACAACCTGCATAACATCTTTATCGTTTGTAATTTCTTCCGGGGATTTCACCAATCTAAATTTATTGGGATTTTTTTCCATAATATCTTCAAGAATCTGAATAAGTTCTTCAGCCATTTCAAAGGCTGTACCTTTTTCTTCTGCGGATGGCGGAGTAAAGATAACAAAAAAAGGTACATTTAGCCCTCCACTTATTGCTCGATCGAAATCAAAATGCAAGGAAGAGGCCTTTGTGATGTCTTCATATGATCCATTTTTATCCTGCTGCATATAAAGTTGAATCGGCGTATCTATATGAGTATCGATAATTAAAATCTCTTGTGCTAATTCTTTAGCAAGATCTTTAAGCTCATCTCTTTCTCTTTTTCTATCCATGAGCTTTCTTGCCTTCATGACATCTTGAAGACGTGCCTGATAATTTTTGTCCTGACTTTCAGAAAAAGATAAGGGCGAAATTAGTAAGAAAGAAATTAGAGTTAAATATTTAATTACAGTCATGGCAGTCTTATTTTATCTACCATCTGCTCTACTTCAATTGGTGGTTTGGCAGTTAAAGCAGAAACAAAAACAGCCATCATAAAATTCACAAACATACCTAGAAAACCAATTCCTTCGGGAGAAATACCAAAAAGCCAATTTTCAGGATTATTTAATTCTGGAGATATGAATTTGAAAAAGATGATGTAACTAGAAGTGAATAACAAACCGCCTAACATGCCAAAAATAGCACCTTCCTTATTTAATCTTTTGAAAAAGATACCCAAAAATATTGCAGGAAATATTGTGGAGGCTGCCAAGCCAAATGCGAAGGCAACAACTTGCGCTACGAAGCCTGGAGGATAGATTCCAAAAAGTCCCGCTATGAAAATTGCAATTGCTGCCGAACACCTTGCATAAAAAAGCTCCTGTTTTTCATTGATTTTGGGCATAAAGGTTTTCTTGAGTAAATCGTGAGATATCGATGAAGATATTACTAAAAGTAAACCAGCTGCTGTAGATAAGGCAGCTGCTAAACCTCCAGCAGCTACTAAGGCCATTACCCATGCGGGAAGTTTCGCAATCTCTGGGTTCGCTAACACCATAATATCTTGATCGATATAAACCTCGTTATCATTATCTTTTGTAATAGGATTTTTTATTTCGCGCTCTCCTTGTGACCCTCGTGAGCCAAGAAAATCTGGACGACCCTCTTCAAATGCTTTACCTACTGAATAATTTATCAATCCATCTTCATTTTTATCCTTCCAGGCAATTAGGCCGATATTTTCCCAATTTTTAAACCAATCTGGTGAATCCAGATAGCTTTTTTCTTGAATGGATTCAATAAAGTTTACCCTTGAAAAAGCAGCTACCGCAGGTGCGGTCGTGTACAAAATAGCAATGCATATCAGAGCATACCCGGCTGACTTCCTGGCATCACTGACTTTTGGCACAGTGAAAAATCTAACAATTACATGCGGCAATCCGGCGGTGCCAAACATCAAAGCAGCAGTAATGCAAAAAATATCAATATTTGATTTGGTGCTTTCTGTATATGCATTGAAACCTAAATCTATAGAAAGTTGATCTAATTTATCCAATAAATAGGTGGAGCTATTAACTAAAGTATCTCCGAAACCTAATTGAGGTACAGGATTTCCAGTTATCAAAATAGAAATGAATATTGCCGGTACTAGGTAGGCAAAAATCATCACACAATATTGAGCGACTTGAGTGTAGGTAATCCCTTTCATTCCACCGAGTACTGCGTAGAAAAAAACTACAATCATTCCAATAATAACTCCAATGTTTATCTCCACTTCCAAAAATCTTGAAAAGACTATTCCTACCCCTCTCATTTGTCCTGCAACATATGTAAAAGAAATAAAAATTAAGCAAAGTACTGCAACGAGTCGGGCAGTTTTTGAGTAATAACGTGTGCCTATAAAATCTGGAACAGTATATTGGCCAAATTTTCTTAAGTAAGGCGCTAGCAATAGGGCCAATAAAACATACCCTCCAGTCCAGCCCATCAAATATACCGCTCCATCTTTCCCGAGAAAAGAAATCAGCCCTGCCATGGAAATAAAAGATGATGCTGACATCCAATCGGCTGCAGTCGCCATTCCATTTGCAACTGGGTTAACACCTTTCCCAGCAACATAAAAATCGTTAGTAGATTCTGCTCGCGACCATATAGCAATGCTTATATAAAGCATAAAAGAAAGTCCTACAAAAAGATAAGTTAATGCTTGAGCGCTCAATTCTTATCCTCTTTATTATCTTTTAATTTTTTTTCAATACGATTCATGGCAAAAACATAAACAAAAATAAGAATCACAAAGCCGTAGATACTCCCTTGCTGAGCGAACCAAAATCCTAATTTAAATCCACCTATTGAAAATTGATCTAAAAAATCCGAAAGAATTATTCCAAATCCAAACCAAATCATAAGCCAGATGGATAAGAGAATAATTAATAATCTTATATTTGCTTTCCAATATTCTTTATCAGTCATATATTTTTAAAATTTCCTTTATGAGTTATTCTAGATTAAATAACAAATATTTTTTTAAACTTATTATTGATTAGATATGGAAAATAAAGAAACAGTATTAGTCACAGGTGGTTCAGGATTTATTGGATCTCACTGTATTATTCAACTTGCTGCAGCAGGGTATAACGTGAAAGCGACAGTTAGAGATTTATCGAGAACCAATAAACTTAATCAAATACTTTTAAATGGTTTAGAAAAACATGAGGGAAAGTCAGATCTTTCAGTTGATTGGCAAGTGGCAAATTTATCTTCTGATGAAGGTTGGGAGGAAGCAGTCAAAGGATGTGATTATGTTTTGCATGTTGCATCACCAATTGGTATGGAGTTACCTAAAAATGAAGATGAAATGGTGAAGCCTGCTGTTGAAGGGACACTTAGAGTTCTTAAAGCTGCTTCAAAAGAAGGAATTAAAAGAGTGGTTATTACCTCTTCTGTTGCTGCGATTATGTATGGCACAGATAAACAAGGTGTCTTTGATGAAGAGGATTGGACCAATCCGGAAAGCAAAACAACAAATGTTTACGCTAAGTCAAAAACTTTAGCTGAAAAGGCTGCATGGGATTTTATAGAAAAAGATACTTCTGGTATGGAACTCTCTACGGTTTTACCAGCTATGGTTTTTGGTCCGATTTTAGAAGAAGACTTTGGTGTCAGTGTAGGTGCAATTTTAGATATGATGAACGGTAAATATCCAATTGTTCCAAATTGGGATATGGGGGTAGTTGACGTTAGAGATGTCGCCTCACTTGAATTATTAGCTATGACCAAGCCTGAAGCGGCAGGTAAAAGATTTGTTTGCTCAGCAGAAAACATGTTCATGAAGGATCAAAATGAATATCTTTCGGAAATCTTTCCAGAATCTGCTTCCAAAATTCCAAAGAGAGTAGCGCCTAACTGGCTTATTAAGTTTCTAGCACTTTTCCTGCCTGCTTTGAAAATGATTGCTGAAGGTTTAGGCAAAGAAAGAAGTATGGATTCTTCAAGAGCAAGAAATTTATTAGGCTGGAATCCAAGGTCTGCCAAAGAGGCAGTAAAATCTGCAGCTGAGAGCGCAAAAGAGTTTGGCCTAATAGAAAGCTAAGATTTTTTATTTATAAAAAACTGTCGATCAGGATTGTTGGCCTCTTCTTTATTAGAAAAAGGAGGATATCTAACAGCGCCATTAGGAGCATACTGCAGAATGTAAGATTTTCTGGTTAAGTCTGTTTTGTTTGGTCCCGTGCAATGAGGTGTCAAAGAGGAAAAGACCACAATATCTCCTGCTTTTGCTGGAACTGGTACAGCTTTTGAATCATCAAGTTTTATTTTATAACCTAGTTCAGTGACATCATGCTTAAGAGTTCCCATTTTGTGTAATTTTGGAATAACCCAAGGGCAACCATTGGTTTCGTCTGTATCAGTCAAAGGAATCCAACAAGTTAAATAGGCTTGAGGGTTAACAAAAGTATAACCATTGTCTTGATGCCAGGGAAAATCTTCTTGTGTATCTGCTTTCTTATAGACAGCTTGATCCCAATACAGCCTTACGTCTCCACCGATTAAATCCTGACACAAGCCTTTGAAAACTTTGTGGCTAGCAAAAGATTTGAGGTATTTTGAGTATAAAACTAAGTGCGTAGTAAAAGTAATATCGTCAGCTCTGGAAATTAAAAACTTTCCATCTTCGTATTGACGTAAATCATCTGTTACTTTTTCTTCAAAAGGATCTATTTCATTTAGAACTCGATTAATTTCTTCTTGCGAAAAGGCATCTTGCAGGAGAAAAAATCCCTGCTCGTCATATTGTTGAACTTGTGCTTCGGAAAGAAAGCTAAATGGTGGTTTCTTTGGTTGCCAAGCAAAATTTTTGTTTTTTTCATGTAAATCAATTTTCATGAATCTAACTTATTTTTTTCAACCCAAAACTCATCAAAAAACTCTCCTTTTGCTGGTCTCTCTTTATACATTGAAGTGTAATATCCCCCGAAAACTTTTCCATCTTGAATATCTGATGAAGGTCTCTCATCGCCGATTTCAAAAGGTTTGCCTGTTTCAGGATTTAATCTTTTCATATTATCTTCTAGATTTTAGGGAAATTTTTTCAAAATCTAGATCTCTAAAGGTAAAAGAAGTCTTTTTAATGAGCCCTCCAAACTTTGAATTCCAATCATAGTGAATGCCCAAATCTTCTTTTTTAGGAGGTGAAATTGTGAAAGTAATATCATATAAATCATCTATTCTGCCTGGAAGCTTAACATTTTGGGCATAATGCAAGTTGTCTATTAAATTAAGATGTGGGGTTAATTTTACTTTTTTTGCAGGTCCATTTTTACTTTTGATCTCCGCTGAAACATTTAAATAAGCGACAAAGCTTCTTGCTGGAGCTGAAGCGATATTTTCATCGGTCCATTTAGCAAGCATTTCTAAGTGTATATCAGTATCTTTTTCATCTAAATGTAAGCCTTTAGGAAAAATTATATCTTTTGGAGCGCCCTCAAAAATTAACTCAATGCCTGGTTGAATTGTTTTTTTGCCAATAATCATTTCTTCACTAAAAAGAGGAACAAAAAATATAGTTAGCAGAAAAAGTAAAATTTTATTTTGCACTTTTTAACTCATCAGGCTTGGTAAATCGAAACAGGCAAAAAATTTTTTAATTTCTTTTTCGTGTTTAGTATTCGTAGTTTTCTCTAGCATTAATTCGGATAAAGTTTTTTTGCCACACAAAACATCAAACCATGAATCTTTGCTTAATGAAATACTGTAATCCGAATCTTCAACTTTCCTTACTAACGCAACTGAATTTCTAATTGAATAAGTTATGGTCTCGCCATCGTCAAAACTTATTTTTAAATTCATATCTATTTCTGAAGCCCTCTCAGGAACCAACAATACTCTTAGCAATTTTAGCGAATTAGAGGCTTTACGTCTTTCGAGCTCTCTTTTATTGAAACGATGACTTCTAAAACGGCTCAGATTTAAAGTTTGATCGAGTTCCAATGCTCTAGTAATACACCAATTCCTGATATTGGCTGCAGACGTTGAATAAGCTATACCTCTTAAAGCGGCTGCTAGACGTTTTCTGTCTTCAAGTTCTCCCGCATCAGCTATTCCTTGATTATTTAGGTCTGACCTTACCAGCCATGATGAAAGTTCTAAAGCCCAGCGATAATCATCTTTTTGTAAAGCATCATCGATTATGGTTCTAACTTTCTCTATTCCTCCAAATCCTGCAATGAGTCTTTGAGAACGTTCCGGAGAGGGAATTGGAAAAAGATTAGCCTCGTCTTCGTCAAACCAGCCGAATAATCCTGTATAGATCTGTCTGACATGATGTTCAACAACTCCATACAACTGTTGAGTAGTATAGTGTTCTTTGAAATGAGAAGGTAATTTGATAGCGCTTATGGTTTCGTTTAGGGTCAAACCCTTGTTCGCACATCTAACGGTTTGATCCCATAAAAATTGAAGTGAATCTCGATAATTAGTAATAATTTTTTTTATTTCTTTTTTGCCCTCGAAAGGAGGTCCATGCGCGCCAATTAACTTTTCTGCATTAAGATCAGACAAATGGTCCAGGCCTCTCATCATAATTCTTGGATCTCTATATTCTTCTCCTCTTATAGCAAAAACATTAAATAAAACCGGCCAAAGAAGGTTGTTAATTGCCAGTTTCATATCGGGAAACCAAATCGTTATGGAATCGGTCGCATCGGATGGTGCAGGAAAAAACTCTACTCTTAAGCCTGCAATTGATGCTTTTGTTGGTTCATCAAACGAATATTTTGGGGGAATATAGCCATTTGTGAATGGAGCATGTTCAGGATTACGAAAAAAATTTCCCAGACCTAAATTAACAATACCATCAGGACCTTCTTGAGGCATGGAAGTCGCAAACTGATGCGCTAAGCCTCTCGTTACTCTAGGAGCAACCTCACCACCGAATCTGTCTAAGTTTGCTTGAATTCCTGCATGTCCCCATATAGCTAGTTTTTCATTTTCTTTAACAAGTGTTTGAGTGCCGCCAACATAATGAAAGTGAGTATAAATACATGCAACAACCGGAGCCTGCGTTTCCTTTCTTAATTCCTTTAAGGCTGCAGCCATCTCTTGGTTACTTTCGCCGGTATCAATGCAAATTAATCCTTCAGGTCCTTGAACGAAAGATTGATTGGACAGTCCGTTACCGATTAGTGACCAAGCATTATCGCCCACTTTATAGAGCTTTTTTTCAAGGCGTTTAGAATGTTCCAGAGTATTAGGATGAGCCAACTGTCCTTTGGGCCCTGTTTGTGTAGCTCCTGGCTTGAAAGAATCATCTACACTCATTTCAAGTCAAAACTACTTATTGCTTTTTGATATGGACGAGCAGCTTGGAGGGAGATTAATTGTAGGATTTTGATCGAAAAACCCAACTGGAATTAGATGAATGCCACAATACTCTACAGGCATTACCGGCCAGTCCTCTGGGCGGGGAATATGCGTTACTCCAAAAGTAAGCCAGGTAACCAAATCACATTCGCTTATATTTCTATCCTTTGCGGTTATCTCTTCTAAACCGCCCTCACCAGAATGCATTACAGTATGTCTACCTCCCCCGGACCTTTCCTCGTTCTGGAATGGTGTTGCCCAAATATTGTGTTTCGCAAAGGCAGCTCTTTTTCCAGGTGGAGAGTCAGGATTTGATAGGAGTGTTGGCGTATTTCCATAAAGTATCTTATAAGATGTAGGGGAACCAACTTTATTAAGTTTATTGGGATTTACAATTTTCCATGTACGACTTTTTTCTGGAGCGATATTTCTCTGAGCCTCACTCTCTTTAGTTAAATGCGATGAAATAGCTTGAAATTGAGTCCCTTCTGGATTCACATTATTTATTGGTAAGGGCTCAACATTTGTTTCAAATAATTGATTATCACCATCATCCAAATCCCAATCAATTCTCACGTTGAAAAGATGTTGATGAATCGGCGAGGCTAGCTCTGGGGAAATTTTAAAATCTTGTCCTGATTTGTGGATATCTTCGTGGTATGCGCTTATTCCAACTACGCCAGTAAGTTTTATTTCCAATTGAATAGTGCCATCTAGATATAAATACCAAAAGATACCGTAATCGTAATTACCTATGGTTGCAAAAGAACTTACTACAAGACGACGTGATCTTCTTACCTCGTTATATCCCATTTGCGTTGAATCATTATGTTTCCATTGAACTCCAAAATCTTCTTCATGAATGCATATTGCATTTTCGATTGTTTCGACAGAGCCATCGAAAGCTAATTTATGCGCATCTAAATAATGTATTTCGCCTAGACAGTCACATCCCAAAGTTAAAGAATTTGTCATAGTGCCAAATCCATATTCAGTACCATCATGAACTGCTTTCCACCAATGCATTGGATCAGATGAGCCATAAGGGACTACCATGTCCGATAATCCTGCTCGGTAGAAAATTGGTCTATTATTTAAAGAGACCTGATGCAAGGCTAAACCTTCGATAGGATCAATAGAAGCTCTTAGTTGCCACCCCTCCCATGAAATCAAGTTATCTTCAACAGAAAATCCAACTCCTTCGGGTTGAGTGATAGCTATTTCTTTTGGATTTTCTCTCAGAAACTCTTGGCCATCTTTATCATATCTAGCATGAGCTTCAGGAACTTTTACCACTCCATGATCTTCAATTTCGACAACTTTATTTTCGGTAAGATCGATATGCGCAATCAAGCCTTGAATAGGTCGAGCATAAGCATTGTCCTTTTCACTATCTTTTAAAAATGATATGGCTTTGAGAGCCCTGTTACCATTTTTAATATTTTTGTTTACGAACCCGCCACCGGGCCATGGATCTATTTGAATGAGACTTAAATCTTTTATGCCTCTTTTTTTCAACGCCTTTTGATAATTCTCATCACCCATAGTTAGCTCAATCGCCTTAAAGATCTCAGCCAATGTGTAAGTTGGTCCTGCTTTATTGGAAATTTTCTCTTCTTTTATAAGTTCTTTTTTCGAGAGATTTATTTCCGCTTCAAAGCCATTAGATTTTTGATCTACCCCGACTATTTTTACAAACCTTTCTAAATTGGTATTTTCTTTAAGTAGTTTTTTATCTGGCTCTTCTAAAGAAATATAACTGAAAGAAGAATTTTCATGATTTTTGTTTGATTTTTTGAGAATAGAAACTGCTTCGCTTATTTCAGTTGCGCTGAGAGAGTTCAAGGGGTGGCTAAAGTTTTGGCTCATTATTTGAAAGTATATTAGATTGACAGATAACTATTTTTTTTTATTTACTTCGTAAACTTTAGAATTTTTTGGAAAGGAAGAACCTTTGATTATCGAAGCACGTTTTAATATTTCATCGTATTTAGTGCATTCAAACTCCCTGAACTTCATGTAATCTTTCAACATGTCCCTCAAATTAAAGCTTATAGGCGCCCTGTAAATTAGGAAGCATGCATCAAACTCAGTTAATTCTTTAAACTTGATAGTTTCTTTAACTGCAGGAAGAGACTTTTTTTCATCGGCAACGAAACTATGAATGCTGAAAAGAAAAAGAGCTACAAGAACGATTTTTTTAATAAACATTTATTATCACAAATTTTTTTTTAATAATTTTAAAGTAGTAGATTTATCAGTCAAGAATAGCTAATCTTAAATATATGGATAGAAATGAACGGTTAGGCCGATCAATCCATGCAAGACAAAGAAGGGCTCGTTTGAAGAGAACGCTCTCGCAAAGAAGCGACAATTTATATGCCCATCTTGTTAGGTTGAGACACAAAAAAAGAAAATTTCATATAAAACATCCTTTAGTTCACTAGAGAAACGGGACTATTAGGTTTTATATTTTCTGATCATGCTTATTAGAGGCTCTAGGTGCATGGAAACATTTGGTCCGAATACCTCTTCAATATCTCCGTTTTCCTTTTCTCCATAAAAATCTAAGATTCCTTTTTTATAACTTTCTCTACTCTTTAAAAGCTCCCAATATTTTTTTATATTCGGTAACTCCTCAATCTCTAAAATTTTGTCTAGCCTGACGTCTGACAGTCTATGAAAACAACACATCAAATTAATATCTATATGAGAAAATTTACCTAAGAAATATGGTCCAGAGTCTTCTAGATTTTTTTCAATATCTATTAAACTTCTTACTAAAACTTTGTAGCAGCTAGCTGCTAGAGGTTTATGAATGTTAAAGAATTTCATGGCTAGAAATCCCCGCCCTCTATCTCTTAAAGGATGTTTCCAAAATACTTTTATGGCTTGAAAATAAGATAAATATTTTTTAACCATAAAGTTGATTAAAATTAATGAAAAAGGAGGTATTGCCGTTCCAAGAGTTTTACCCAAGGGCACACCATCTGTAAGGGTCGTATCTTCTACCCAAGAATTTAATTTAACTTGATCAACATCAACGGGCCACAAGTCAATATCATTTTCACCAGTCAATTTATTTAGTCTTTTAATAATGTTTGTGCTTTCTGTGATAATCTCACCGTCAAGGTCAACAGCAGGAACAATGCCTTTTGGATTTATTGCGAGATATTCTGGAGAAAGATTTTCTCCTTTTGGATAATGATCGACAAGTTTAATCAAATTACTCTCATAAGACAGTCCTTTTTCTGCCATGGCAACACGAACCATTTGGCTGCATAAAGACCATTTGGCATGATAGAGTTTGAGTCTCATAAAAAATCTTCTGGAAAGTAATTTTTCAAAGCTTCTCTTACAATTTTAGTCCAAATTTTATAACCTTTTTCATTCATATGAAGTAAGTCATCTGTATACAGTTCGTGTCTTGGTTTTTTGTCCTCAGATAACATAGGTGGAGATACATCTATAAACACAAGATTTTTTTCTTTTATAGCTAGAGTCTTTACTGCGTCATTCCACTTCATTTGTCTTGGTCTTTGATCAAATCTATTAGGAGAAGGCTGAATGCTAATAGCGAAAACTAATGTTTTTGGAAGTTTTTCTTTCACGGAATTGAAGAAGCTTTGAAATTCAGCAAAAACATCTTCAGGGGAATTCCAGCCATTGATGTCATTACTACCGCAGAAAAATACAATTGCTTTTGGTTTATAAGGAAAAACTATCTTATCTTTATGGCGGTTTATATGTTTTGTATGCGCGCCTCCGAAACCTCTGTTGATGACCTTGAGCGGACTCATATCCTTTTCCAAAGAGCGCCAAAGTCTAATTGAAGAACTTCCTATAAAAAGAAATCCATCATTTGGAGGCATAGCAATTTTATCTTGCGCAACAAATTGAGCAATATCTTCATCGAAGCCATCTAACTTGTTGTAACTGCGAATTCTCTTAATCCAGTATTTAACTTCTTGGTCATTAAGTTCGTATCCAAGAGCTTTAGCTCCCTCTTTTACTCGATACTCCCAATATTTTTCATACGCAAACCATCCGCCTAAAAAGAGAATTAATAAAATTCCAATTAAGTAAATAGAAGCTCTTTTCGTCATAATGCTTTTTATATGCTTAAATAAATACATATGCTATCAAAAAAATTAAAAATCGATGCTAGATAAAGTTTTTCTTTTCATATTTGGTATCGAATGGTTCGGGTTTGGAGTTTTAGGGCTTTTCTTTCCAGAAATCATTTCCAATATGATTGGTATCAATGAAACTTCTGATTTCTTTTTAAGCGAAACCAGAGCTTGGTATTCTTTTTTCACTATTCTAGGATTAATGTCTTTGATAAGCGTCTATAGAATTCGACTCAGAAAAAAGGTTTATTTGACCTTTGGTATTTTGATGGGCAGTTTTTTAATTGGCAGATCATTAAGTTTTTTTCTAGATAGCAGTTTTGGGACAGGTACTGCAATTGCTTTTGCTAATGAATTTATTGTTTTTGTAATTGCTTATTGGCGCTATACCAAAAGGGACTTTATATTTTGATGAAAACGGTATTCTCCTTGTTGATTATTGGCCTATTTATAGGTTGCTCTTCCCCATCTACAGATATAGTTAGGACTGTAGATGGTAATTTAAAGGGCTATCAGAAAGGAAACGTGAATTATTATTTAGGAATTCCCTTTGCTGAAGCTCCAGTTGGAGACCTGAGATGGATGGAACCTAAGCCAACTATAAAATGGGAAGGAGTTAGAGAAGCAACAGAATTTGGTGCTGCATGCATGCAGCCTACCAATATTGGTAATTCTTTATTTTTGGAACTAATGCTTGATGGTTTTGGGCTCGCCTGGCACGAAAAATTAATAATTAATGTATTGGCTTTTCTTAGTTTAGGTCAATCTGCAGAATACTCAGAAGACTGTTTATTTCTAAATGTGATTGCACCTAAAGAGGGAAAAAATCTACCAGTAATGTTCTGGATTCATGGCGGAGCAAGTAGATTTGGGTCTGGAGGTGAAAGCATTTACTTAACTTCAAAATTTGCAGAAAAAGACGTGATACTAGTTACAACAAACTATCGTCTTGGCTCCCTTGGCTGGTTTGCTCATCCAAAATTATCCGCAGAATCGGAAAATAATGTATCGGGAAATTATGGCTCTTTGGACATGATAGCTGCTTTAAAATGGGTTAAAAATAACATTCAAGCTTTTGGAGGGGACCCAAGTAATGTAACTATTTTTGGAGAATCAGCTGGTGGTCAGGCAGTTGGCACCTTGTTAGCCTCTCCATATTCCAAAGGCCTTTTTCATAAAGCTATATCTCAAAGCGGGTCAGGAATTTATACCACGAGAAATTTAAGGAACGATTCTGAATTAATATCTGCCGAGGAGATTGGCATAGCCCTTGCCGAGCATTTTGGGATAGAAAACAACGATAGCACTCTCGAAAATTTACGTAATATTCCAGCTAGTGAGTTTGTTCAACTTTCAGACCCTATTAAAGATCAAGAGCTAATTGGAAGTATGGCGCAAGTAGTTGACGGATTTCTCTTTCCTGAAAAATTTCATAATGCCTACCGAAATGGAACAACGCATGATATTCCATACATTACAGGTTTTAATGCCAATGAAGGCACCTCATTGTTTCCTTTGTTCACTCCAAAAGAAATTTTTGATCAAACAATTTCTTCTGGCGATTGGCTGAATGAGTTTTGGCAAAGCCAGAATGTATTTACAGATAAAACTGATTCAAATATGCCAGATGAGTTAAGAGTATATGTAAAATCTCTGGGGTTAAATCCATATGAATCAGCTACTCAAATTTGGGGCGATATCTTTTTTGGAGGTCCTGCATATTATGCTGCTCAAAAAAGAAGTGAAGATGATTTAACGACTTATATGTATTTATTTGATAGAGCCGTACCTTCTGAAAAACAGACTCTTGGCGCAACTCATGCTTTAGAACTTGCCTATCTATTCGGAAGTTTTTTTCCTTTTGTCGCAAAAGATGCTTGGGATGAAGAGCTAAGCGAAATAATGGTTTCTGATTGGACTTATTTTGCAAAAAATGGGATACCTCAAGGAAATTGGCCAAAATTTTCCTCAACAAATCCTGTGTTTAAAATTTACGGGGACAAAGTTTTTGAAAGCAAGCTAGATAACGATGAACTATTTAGAGCTCTGGCAAATGATATTGACTTAAACCTGTAATTAAAGATTTTTTTTAAAGAAATTAAGAGCGTCTTTTTTGCATTGACGCCTAATGGACCAATCTCCACCTGTTTTAGCCCCAAAATTAATTTCTCCTGATTCAAAAATTTTTAATCTATCCTCTGGTTGGTTCATCCCTAGTTTTTCTCCAGAGTCTGTCTCATAAGTCATGTTCCCATCTCTGGCGACAGTGCAAAATTTTTCTGAGACAGCTATAGCATCTGGCCAATGAGTAACTGGATTTATGGAATCAAAACTATGCTCTCCACCGGGATAAGAAATTACTGAGCTATTACCGCCAGAAGCATTAACGACATCTGACATTTTATGAACTAAAGCTGCTGGGGTGTAATTATCACTTTCGCCTACAAGATTTAAGATTGGTCCTGAATTCCACCTATTTTCTTCTGGTTTGATATAGGTCGCGGGATAAAATGGTAAACAACATTTAAATCTCTCACCATTAGGAGCTAATTTTTCAGAAAGGGGTTCCCAAAATGAGTAAAAGCTCACTGTTCCACCTAAGCTCCAGCCGGTAATGCCAATTCTAGAAGAATCTATATCTGGATGTCTTGATACAATTTTCAAAGCTTCGAATGTATCAACCATCATCATGGCAGCTGTGACAGACATTTGATCCTCTACAGTCGAAGCAATACCTCGAGAATCAAAACTATGAACTCTAAAAATAGCAAATCCCGCTTCTAAAAAATTCACTATGTGCTCGTGATGATGGCCTGCCCAGTTATCGCTTCCGTGTACACAAAATATAACAGGGAATGGACCTTTTCCCTTTTCAGGGAAAATTAACCAACCTTGCGCATCTATTTCTGGAGCTTTATCTAATTCGTTTAAAATATGATAAAACTCAAAAGGATTAGAAGATTTATATTCTATATATCCTTGCTGGCCGCTTTTTAACTCTATAGTTTCATTCATTATAAAATAAGAATAATTCTCAACCTCCTTGAGAATTATGAAAGAAGTTTGGCATAATAATCTACCTTTTTTAAATATTTTACAACCTGGAAAGATTTTGAGCTCTAATTTACCCATTGATGAACTTATTAAAATTGCAGTCGACAATAAAGAAGGTGTAATAGCAAGCAACGGTGCTCTTGTTGTAACTACTGGCAAGAGAACGGGTAGAAGCCCAGCAGATAAGTTTATTGTAGATGACGAAATTACCCACGATGCTGTCAATTGGAACAAAGACAGTCAGCCGATAGAACCTGAAAAATTTGCCAAGCTTTGGCAAGAATCCAAAGATTATACAAAAGGAAAAACTATTTTTACTGCTGACATGCATGTCGGAGCAAGTGAAGAACACTACCAACCAGTTCATGTTGAGAACGAACTTGCTTGGCATAATGTTTTCTGCCAAAGCTTGTTTATCAAACCAAATTCTTTCAATCCTGCGAACAAAGACGTCTGGACCTTAAGATCTTTGCCACACTTTGAATGCAAACCTGAAGTACATGGAACAAATTCAGATGGTGCCATTATCGTTAATTTCAGTGAAAAAAAAGTTCTGATTTTGGGAATTGCTTATGCCGGAGAGATGAAAAAATCCATGTTCGGCGTGATGAATTTTATTTTGCCAGATGCTGACGTTTTGCCAATGCATTGTGCAGCTAATGCTGGAGAAGATGGAGACGTTTCTTTGTTTTTTGGTTTATCGGGAACTGGAAAGACCACGCTTTCAGCAGATCCAGAAAGATGGCTCATTGGAGATGATGAACATGGTTGGGGAAATGGTATCGTTTTCAACATTGAAGGTGGCTGCTATGCCAAGACTGTAGATTTGTCGCAAAAAAACGAACCTGTCATCTGGAACGCCATAAAACACGGTTCGGTAGTTGAAAACGTTATCTTCAACCCTTCTACTTTAGAAATCGACTATACCGATCAAACGCTTACCGAAAATACTCGTGCTGTTTATCCTTTGAGTCATGTTGAACAACATCTGGAAAAAAATTATGGGGGAGAGCCGCAAAATATAATATTTCTTACCTGTGATTTAACGGGTGTCATGCCGCCAGTTTCGATTTTATCTAAAGAAGCTGCAGCTTATCATTTCCTTAGCGGTTACACGGCTAAGGTAGGGTCTACAGAATTAGGATCTTCCTCTGAAATAGATTCTACGTTTTCAAATTGTTATGGCGCTCCTTTTTTTCCAAGACCTGCAAAAGTATATGCAGAGCTATTAATGAAAAGAATTGAAGAATTTGGCAGTAAGGTTTTCATTGTAAATTCCGGCTGGACAGGAGGTCCATATGGAGTAGGCAAACGTTTTGACATACCTGTAACTAGAGCAGTTATAAAAGCCATTCAAAACGGCTCAATAAACGATGCCGAAACAGAAAAACTAGACATCATGAATGTGGAAGTGCCTACAAAACTCAACGACGTCGATACAAAACTTTTGAATCCATCTGAAACATGGTCTAGCAAGGATGATTATGCTACTGCTGCTAGAGAATTAGCAGCAAAATTTAAAGAAAATATAGATAAGTTTGATATCTCAGACGAAATAAGAAAGGCTGGGCCAATTATCTAAAAATTTTATGACAAGGTCTTTGGGAGAGACCTTATCGCTTCTGGCAGATAAGGGTGACATAAACCTAAAAAATTCAATTTCTCGTGGAATTGAAAAAGAATCTCTTAGAGTATCGAAAGATAAAACCATTTCCAGTACTGACCACCCTTCTTCATTAGGTTCGGCACTGACAAATAAATACATTACTACCGATTTTTCTGAAGCTCTATTAGAACTGATAACGCCTACTCATTCCTCAGTTGAAAATGTTCTTAAAAATTTAGATGAAATCTGTAAATTTGTTGAAGAAAAAACGCCCGAAATCATTTGGCCAAGTAGTATTCCTTGTAAGATAGAGAACGAGGATTCCATTAGACTAGCAGATTATGGAACTTCAAATTCTGGTCTTCTTAAAACTTTATACAGATCGGGATTGAGCTATCGATACGGTTCGATGATGCAGACAGTCTCTGGAATTCATTATAATTTTTCCTTCAGTGATGCATTCTTCAAAGCCTTAAAAGGTGAAGAAGACCTACAGAGTTACAAGAATAAAGCTTATCTAAGTCTAATAAGAAATTTTAGACGTAATGCCTGGATGATCCTTTACCTTTTTGGATCGAGTCCGGTAGTGCCAAAAACTTTTATCACTGATAGAAAAAATTTCCTTGAAGAATTAAATGGAGAAGATTTATTTTTAGAGTATGCAACCTGTCTAAGAATGAGTGAATTAGGTTATATGTCTAGGGCTCAAGATAATCTTTACATTGCTTACAACAGCATTAATGAATATCTGAGGGATTTAAAAAATGCTTTAACCAGAGAACACAAAAGATATGGTGAAGTTGGCATACTTAAAGATGGTAAAAGAATACAAATAAATACTTCTATTATTCAAATCGAAAATGAGTATTACAGCTCTATTAGACCTAAAAGAGTTACTCCCCCAGGTGAGAGACCTATAAATATCTTAAGAAACGAAGGAGTAGATTATGTAGAAATAAGAGCGCTTGATAACAATTCTTTTTTACCTACTGGCATTGATGAAGATACTAGTTATTTTTTAGAAGCTTATCTTATTGGCTGTTTTTTTGGTGAAGATGCAAAGTCTACTCAGGATGAAATTAAAGAGCTGCTAGTAAATTGGGAAAATGTCGTTAAAGAAGGAAGAAATCCAGAGCTGAAACTTTTAAAGAATAAAGAGAAAATAACTGTCAAAGATTCCGGAATGAAAGTAGTTGATTCTTTAAGGGACATTTTTGAACAAATGCCCCCTGAAATGAGTGGCTATGTGGAAAAAGTTATGAAAACTCTAGATAAACAAGAGGAAAAATTGAATGATGCTTCTCTTACCCCTTCAGGGCGTATAGTTTCTGAATTACAAAATAATAAAAAAACTTGGGAAGAATTAAATTTAGAGTTAGCCAAAGAACATTCAGACTCTCTTAAAAGCTTAGAAACGGACTTGAGCTACCTTTCGGAAGAAGCTAAAAGTTCCTTAAAAAAATTTAAAGAATTAGGAAATCATCAAGAGGAAGAGTTTGAGGTTTATCTTGATAAATTTGTAAACGATATATAAGGTTTATTTCTGTTTAAAATAATTAATTTGGTTTTAGGAGAATTATGAAAGCATACGTTTGTAGAGAATTTGGTCCAGTAGATTCACATAAAGTAGAAGAGATAGAAGATCCCAGGGCAGAACCAGGTATGGTTGTGATAGATGTTAAGGCCGCAGGAGTAAGTTTTCCAGACGTCTTAATTGTGCAGGGAAAATATCAATTCCAACCACCCTTTCCCTTCTCTCCAGGAGGTGAGATTGCTGGAGTAATTTCCGAAGTAGGCGAAGGTGTCGCTGATTGGAAAGAAGGAGATCGAGTAATTGCAATGGTAGGTAATGGCGGAATAGCAGAAAAAGCGTCCGCTTACGCGGCAACTTTAATGCCTTTACCTGAGTCGATGGATTTTAAAGATGGTGCTGCTTTTCCTCTTAACTACGGAACAACTTACTATGCTCTGAAGCAAAGAGGAGAATTAAAGAAAGGTGAGACGCTTTTGGTAACTGGTGCAGGGGGCGGAGTTGGTACAACTGCCATAGAAATAGGGAAAGCGATGGGTGCAAGAGTAATAGCAGCTGCTAGCAATCAGGAAAAATTGGATATCGCCAAAAGATTGGGAGCTGACGAAGTAGTGAACTATGGGGATGGAGAGCTTAAAGAAAAAGTAAAAGAATTAACCGATGGTTTGGGTGCGGACGTAATCTATGATGCTGTAGGCGGGGATATCTTTTTGCAATGTATGAGATGTATAAATTGGAAAGGCAGAGTATTGGTTATTGGTTTTCCTGCAGGGATTCCTAAGGTTCCCACTAATTTAGCTCTTTTAAAAGGTTGCTCAATAGTAGGCGTTTTTTGGGGAAGTTTTACTGGTAGAGAGCCTGAAGAGAACGCAAAAAACTTCGAAGAATTGTTTGCTTTGCATGGTGAAGGCAAGTTGAAACCTGAAATTACCAAAAGCTATTCTTTGAATGAAGCTGTTGAGGCAATAAAATCTTTAGAAGATAGAACTGCTACAGGAAAAGTTGTAATCGAGATATAAAAAAGAGGGGCTAAGCCCCCCTTTTTTTTGGTTTTTTTACTCTTTAGGTTGTGGAGCTGTCCATATTCCCAAGAATAAAGCGATAGTTATCCCAAGCCAGAAAACTATACTCACTGGATCGGAAGGTATTAAACCTCCATCAACGTATCCAGTCGCTCCAACCTGATCAACAAATCTTTGTCCGCCCACACTTAAAGAGTCTAATTGAGACAAACTGTATGCCCAATTATTAAAGAATGCTGGAAAAGCATTCCAAGCTCCTAAATTAAAAAGCAGAACAGATCCAGAGATAGCTGTTCCAAGAATTTTTTGAATTAAATTAGAGCCTCTTTCATGAGCTAGAGTATTAGCCCTAAACATCATCCATAATAAAAATAACATTGCAAACATGAATACTGCTTGACCAGACATTCCCATTATAAAGTTTTGGTTGATTTGAAATTCATTCATTTTCTTCTCCTATTTATAAAGTTAATTAAAAAAGGAGACCCTTAGGCCTCCTTTTAATAAATTAGTTTTTCGTCCAAATACGGCCAAAGATCATGGTTGTTATTACTAACCACCAAGCAACATTGATTGGATTGTTCAAAATACTAGTTGAACCTGCATCTCCCGCATACCAATTATCCACAAATAACTGAGCTGGAGCGCTTATTTCTTCAAGTTGAGCGAATCCCCAAGCTGTTCCCTGAAGATTAGCTATTAAGATAGCGCCAACATTAAGTCCATTAAAAATTATTCCTAATGAAAATAACGAAACCAGTGTTTTGTTGAATAGGTTAGCATTTTCTGCTCGCATTTGATTAGCTGCTCTAAAGGCCACCCAAAGCAAAAAGAAGGTTCCGGCCATGTAAATTGCATTTGCAGTAAGTCCTCCGTTTAGAGAATACCAAAGCTCTGTTTCTGTCATCATAATTTATCTCCTAAAATTAAGCTTTTTTCATCCATGTTGATGCCATCAACATTATTATTACAACTATCCACCAAACTAAAAGTATGGGGTCATTTGGTATCAGCGAAAACTCCGGAATGCCAACTCCTCCAAACTGCTCACGAAATTCGACAAATCGTTGTCCTTGAGCAGAAAGGTTCTCTAATTGGCTGAGACTGTAAGCAGTGCTCTCCCAATTAACATCAAGTAATGCTAAGTTTCTTAAGTTAACGTAAACAATTCCTAATGAAAAAATTGTTGAAAAGATCTTATTCAAAAGAGGTGCTCCCTCATTATAAATAATTAAAGCTCCTCTAAAGGCAACCCACAGTAAGAAAAAAGCTGCAGCAGTATACAGCCCATTGCTTATTAGGGCGCTATTAAAAAGACTTAATATTTGAAATTCATCCATTTTTTTCTCCCAAAAAAATTAAATAAAGTGAGAAT
Organism: uncultured SAR86 cluster bacterium; assembly: GCA_902632605.1. Taxonomy (GTDB): domain Bacteria; phylum Pseudomonadota; class Gammaproteobacteria; order Magnimaribacterales; family AG-339-G14; genus MEDG-81. The sequence goes on from CACPDB010000002.1 coordinate 99,830, forward strand.
GATTCTCAATAAATACTATATAAGAAAAAAGATATTTATGAAATTTTTTTTGTATTTTAGTTAAAAGATACGATGCTTTCTAAAACTTCAGCCATCTTTTCTGGAGTATGAGGCGACTTAAAAAACCCAAAATAATTGCCATTGGGATCGATTACAGCAAGATTCATACTGTGATCCATATCATAATTAGAATTATCAGAGCCTACCACCGGCACAAAAGGCAGAGTTAAGTCCGTAGCTAGCTTGTAAATAACTTCGATATCTCCAGTAATTCCAGTAAAGGATGGATTAAAAACTTCTGCATATTCTTTTATTTTTTCTGGTGTATCACGATCTGGGTCGACAGAAATTATTCTGAAGTTTACTTTTGAGGAAATTTCTTCTGAGAGATTGCCATTGACCATTGCCATTTTCTTCATAGTCATTGGGCACATGTCAGGACAAGATGCAAAGCCAAGAAATAATACATCCCATTTCCCTTTAAGATCACTATTAGAAAACTTATTAATCCCTTCGATAAGCTCAAAATTGTTTATTTGTCTTGTACGAACGAGTTTGTAAAAGCCTATTTGCTTATATTCAGCTGCAGTCAATTCTTTGGGCGAAACCGTTGTATATACAAAAAGTCCCGCAACCATAGAGACAAATAATAAGCATGAGGCAACGGTAATTCTTATGGATTTGTTATTACTCATAATTGAATTGGAATCAATTTATCAAGAGCCATACAAATAAACAATATTGTAAGAAAGACAATAGAGTAAAGAAATAATGGTAAAGCTAATTTGTTGTTTTTATCAAAAATTAAGGCGATTGAAAAGCCGATGAATATAATGTTTAAAATAACTGCACTAAAAAAATAAAATCCACCTAAATAGCCAGTTGCAAAAGGAAACAGAGACGATACGGCTAGTAAAACGGAGTAAAGAGCAATTTGGATTTTTGTGTACTCAGTGCCTTTAACGACAGGCATCATTGGGATTTTTGCAGCTACATAATCTTCTTTTCTGTTTATTGATAAAGCCCAAAAATGAGGAGGTGTCCAAATGAAAATGATTAAGACCATCAGCAAAGGCAAGGCATCTATGGAATTGGTAATTGCCGTCCATCCAAGTAGGGGCGGCATAGCTCCTGCGATACCTCCAATTACAATATTTTGAGTTCCAGCAAACTTAAGTATTTTGGTGTAAAGAAAAGAATAGAAAGCCCAGGTGAAAAGGGTTAATAAAAGGGTTAATAAGTTTATAAAAACTATTAGCATGATAGCTCCGACAATTAGAAGAGCTGCTGAGAATATCTTTGCATTTGTTACAGAAATTTCTCCTATCACTATAGGTCTGTTTTTTGTTCTTGCCATTTTGCTGTCAACTTCGACGTCAAGAATTTGATTAATTACAGCACTTGAAGAAGCTATCAGCCCTATGCCAAATAATCCAAATACTACTTTCATCAAATTTCCTGAAAATCCATCGGCTAAAAACATTGCTGTGGCTGAAGTAAGGACAAGTAAATAAATAATTGACGGTTTTGTAAGCTTAAGATATCCAGATAAAGGAAACCTTTGAGATTGTGTTATGACTTCAGTATTCACGAGACCTTAATCTAGCATAAGATAATCCTAATAATAGGAAAAGAGCGCCGAGATTATGAGCTATTGCAACATAAAGTGGAAGTCTATAAATAATGTTTGATATGCCTAATGCAAGTTGAAGAAAAAGCAAGCCTCCTATTAGACCAGAAATAAAATAATTTTTTTCTTTTGCAAACAAATAAGCCAAAAACAAGAAGTACAGAGTCACAATCAGTGCACCAAATCTATGTACGAGATGAATTGCAACCCTTGATTGGTGATCTAATTGTCCACCTAAATAGTCGGGCCCGATTCTTTGTGCAAAGTTTAACCCTTTCACATAATCAGCATCTGGAAGAATCTGCCCTTTGCATAGAGGAAAATCAGAACAAGCTAAGGCAGCATAATTGGAACTTAGCCACACTCCTAAAATAATTTGTGCAATTAGAATTGGAAAAGCAACATTAAGGACTTTTAAAGTAATTTTAGATACTGAAAAGTAGTTTATATTTTCTAAGTTGATTTCTTTTAATTTCAGATATGTCAGAAAAATTAACGTTGTCGTAGCAAACCCGCCAAGTAGGTGAGCTGTAACAACTTGCGGCCAAAGTTTCAAGCTGACTGTAAAATAACCAAGCAATGACTGAAATAAAACCAAAGCAGTCATGGTAGCGGTAATTTTTACAATAAAAGTATTCCTAGGTTTAGAAAAAACTGCAAAGAGAAAAAGTCCGATAATAAGCAAGCCAAGTGACCCGGCAAAATATCTATGAACTACTTCCGGGACTGCTTTAGCTATTTCAAATTTTCTTTCAGGATAAAGTTCATTTGCCAACGAAATTTCAGATTCTGACATTGGCCAGATAGCAAAGCCATAACAACCAGGCCAATCTGGGCAGCCTAATCCTGCGTCCACAAGCCTTGTCCAAGCACCCAAACCCACTACAGTGAATGCTAGAAATATTCCTAGCAAAGCAATCAGTTGAATTTTCTTTAAATTAGCCAATTTTTGATGCCCTTAATAATTTTTTTATGTCAGATAAGATTTTTTTGGGATCAATGTTTCCTTGATAGGACAAAATAATATTCCCAAGAGGATCTGCTAAAAGAAATCCTGGTTGAATGAAAGGGTTTATACCCGCCTCAGTCATTTTTTGTCTTAATAAATTTAAATTTTTAGCAGATATTGCAGTTAAATTAGTTTCGCTTTGAAAAAGTTTTTTTACTTTTTCCTGCGTTTTGGAGGATGCGACATAAAAGCGTTTAACTCTGTCTTTTTCTCTCCCTATCGCAGTATTAATTTGCCTAGAAAAATAAAAAGCCTCTAAACAGTCTTCATTACATCGATCATCTACAAAATGAATAATCATCCATTTTCTTTCCATTGAATCAATATTTAAGGGCTGATAATTCAACTCGAGCTCTAAACTTCCTAGATCAACCGGAGGATCTATCATTGTTCCATAATTGACTGTTGCTTTGGGACCAAGCCCTGCGTAATACCAAAAAGTAGACAAGGTAATTACCAAAAAAGGAGTTCCAAAAATTATCAACGCCAAAAGAAAACCTTTATTTTTCATATTGCTTTACTCTTCCTAAATAAATAAAAGCCGCCAAATAAAACAACTAAAGCTAGAGCAAACCACTGAATAGCGTAGCCGAAATGTCTGGTTGATTTTAATGAAGTTGGTTGCCAGATTGGCTCAAAACTTAAGTTAGACAAAGCCGATAGTTCAAACACATATGGCAAAAACTTTTTTCCACTTAAGTCTTCCATGAGTTCTTTGTCCAGTCCTTGGATTATGAAATTCTCACCAAGATTTTTAACTTGGTCTTCAAGCACAAAGTCTTTTGTAAAAGGTCGAATCATCCCATCTAGTTTTAAATTTTTTTTTGGCAAAGAAAGCTCTGGCAGAGAATCTCTTTGTTCGGACTCTATCCAGCCCCTCGAAACAAGAATTTTTTCTTTACTTGCTAGAGTAAATGTATTGAAAACCACGTACCCAGCTTTGCCATTAAGGGTTTTATTATCCACAAAAAAAGTTTTTTTACCGAAAACCCCTGAAATTTGTATATTCCTATAATATAAATTTTGATTCAGATCTCCGGGATTTGTTTCTACTGGGAGAGATTGTCTTTCTGAAAAGGCATTTTCTAATGCCTTTTTGGCATAGCCTCTGTCAATTTGCCATACACCAAGAGATAATGCTCCAAAAAAAACAAGAACAAAAATCGAAATAATTAAATATTTAGAAAAGGTCATAATCAATGCTTAAATTTACAATCGCTGTCCTCGCCCTAGCAATGTTAGTGAGTCTTTTTTCGAGTGCATTTTTCTTGTTAAAAGATAAAGGTAATACGGTAAGGGCTATTTACAGTTTGAGAGTAAGAGTAACCATAGCGATGCTACTCTTATTAACAATCGGATATGGACTGTACACTGGGCAATTGGGTCTTAATTCCCCTTGGGGTTAAAATACATAAACTACCAAAACGAGTAGTATCCAAACTACATCTACAAAATGCCAATACCATGATCCAGCAGCAAGTCCAAAATGGTCGTGTTCAGAAAAAGCACCATTGAATCCTCTAATTGTCATAATGGAAAGAATGATTGCTCCAAGACATACATGAAAACCATGGAATCCGGTTAACAAGAAAAATGTCGTTCCATAAATTCCAGCACCAAGTGTTAAACCCATGTGAGCGTATGCTTCGTAATATTCCAGTCCTTGCAAAAATACAAAAATAAAACCCAAAGAAATTGTTACGACCATCCAACTTTTGAAAGATGTCCTGTTACCTTTTTTTAGTGCTGATTCGGCTAACGCTATTGTTCCACTTGAAGTAACCAGGCAAAGCGTATTCCAGAAGGGTAACCATGTATGGATTTTTGTGATCCCTGGTATGTTCATATTCTTATATGCTCCGGGAAAGTTTTCGTTATCCGGAGTTTCCATAACTGGCCAAGCCGATTCAAAAGCCGGCCAAAGGATATTTGTAATTCCTTTTTCGCCATCGCCTCCAAGCCAAGGAACTGCAAAGAGTCTTACGTATCCTAGAGCCAAAAAGAATGCGAAGAAAAACATGACTTCGGAAAATATGAACCACGCCATGCCATGAACGAAGGATCTATTTAACTGATCGCTATAGAGCTTTTGATTGTTTTCGCTAATTACATTACTGAACCAGACAAACATCACGCCCCAAATTACAGCGAAAGAGGCCATTAGTAATAGATATGAATTTGAGCTTTCCTTACCTAAATCATTAATTGTTCCGCCGGCTCCCAAAACAAAAAGCAGTAGCCCAAAAGCCATAAAAATCGGTAATTTACTACTTTCTGGAACGTAATAAGAAGATTCAGAACTCATCGTATTAATTGCTAGCTTGTTTTTGCATCAAATCTTCTGTTATGTCAAAAAGAGTATACCCCAAGGCAAGTGAAGAAATGTCTTTTGGCAGGTCTGGATCTATTACAAACTTTAGAGGGATCATTATGCTCTCCCCCGGTTCTAGGGATTGTTGCTCGAAACAAAAACACTCTGTCTTATGGAAATACTGAGCTCCTTTTCCAGGAGACACGCTAGGAATTGCTTGAGCAATCATTGGCTTATTCGTAGTGTTTGTAAAAACGTAGTTCAAAAGGTTCTGCTCCCCAGTCTTAACTCTCATCTGAGATTTTGAAGAATCAAAAAACCAAGGCATATCGTCATTGTTAGTTGTGGTAAAAATTATTTTTATTTCTCTATTGCCGACATTTTCGTATTCTGAAAATGTTGGACCTGTGACTTTTCCGTTTAGACCAGTTATTTCACAAAAAACATCGTATAAAGGCACTAAAGCAAAACCAAATAAAAACATTCCTACTGTTGCAAGAAACAGTTTGGAAACACTTTTTCTTATGCTTGACATTTTTAGGCTTTGACTTCTCCTGATTCCAAATTAGGAGGTGTTTCGAAGGTGTGATAGGCAGGTGGTGAATCTAAAGTCCACTCGAGACCTTTGGCTCCTTCCCAAACTTGTCCGGTAGCTTTCTTGCCGTAGAAAATTGCTTTGAGCACTACATATAAAAAGAGTAATTGCGACAAACCAAATAGAAACGCCCCAACACTAACAATCATGTTGTAATCCGCAAATTGCATAGCATAGTCTGGAATTCTTCTTGGCATTCCAGCTAAGCCGACAAAATGCATTGGAAAGAAAGTTAAATTCACTGAGACAAAGGAAAGCCAAAAATGCGTTTTACCCATAAATTCGTCATACATATATCCCGTCCACTTCGGGAGCCAGTAATAAACTCCAGCAATGATAGAGAACAAAGCCCCAGGAACTAAAACATAGTGAAAGTGAGCCACAACAAAGTAGGTATCATGATATTGGAAATCAGCAGGAGCAATGGCAAGCATGATTCCTGAGAGCCCTCCAATAGTGAAAAGCGCTACAAACGCAATAGCAAACAACATTGGTGTTTCAAAAGTTAGTGATCCTTTGAACATTGTTGATAACCAATTGAACACTTTAACTCCTGTTGGAATTGCAATTAACATTGTCGAGTACATGAAAAACAACTCACCAGCAATTGGCATCCCAACCGTAAACATGTGGTGAGCCCAAACTACGAATGATAGCAATGCGATTGATGCGATTGCATAAACCATAGATTCGTAACCGAAGATAGGCTTTCTTGAGAAAGTCTCAATAATGTGAGACACAATTCCGAAAGCAGGCAAAATCATTATGTAAACTTCAGGATGTCCAAAGAACCAGAAAACATGTTGGAATAAAACAGGATCTCCCCCTCCTCCGGCTTTGAAGAAACTCGTTCCAAAATGAATATCCATAAGCATCATGGTTACGGCACCAGCAAGAACTGGCATTACTGCAATCAGTAGGTAAGCAGTTATCAGCCAAGTCCAAACAAAGAGAGGCATTTTCATTAAAGTCATGCCAGGAGCCCTCATATTTAAAATGGTGGTAATAACATTGATTGAACCCATAATGGAAGAAGCACCCATAATGTGCACTGCGAAGATAAAGTAAGTTACTGTGGGTGGCGCATACTCCGTTGAGAGCGGCGCATAGAAAGTCCATCCAAAGTTCGGAGCGCCGCCTTCCATAAAGAAAGTAGCTATCAGAACACCAAAAGCTGCAGGCAATATCCAAAAACTTAAATTGTTTAACCTTGGCAGAGCCATATCGGGAGCACCAATTTGCATTGGTACCAGCCAATTTGCGAAGCCAACGAAGGCTGGCATGATGACGCCGAATACCATAATCAAACCATGATTGGTAACCATTTGATTATAAAACTCAGGAGAAACAATTTGACTACCCGGTTCAAAGAGCTCTGCTCTGATGACCATGGCCATTGCTCCACCGATAAATAACATTATGAAACTGAACCATAAGTACAAAGAACCTATATCTTTATGGTTGGTGGTAAATAACCAACGGCTTATCCCTTTAGCAGGGCCGTGGTGATGGTGGTCGTCATGATGTCCTTCTATTACTGCGCTCATTTTTTACAGCTCCTTCTTTTATAATTTGTTATTTTTGTAATCTAAAATTTCTTTAGGCACAACAATTTCGCCGTCACCTCCAGCATCATTACCCCATGCCTTTCGGGTATAGGTAATAACTGCTGCTATTTCTACTTCGGTAAGTTGTTCCGCGTAAGATTGCATTGCTGCGCCTTGAACTCCTTCCATTAAAATTTCGACTTGTCTACTTTTGTCGTTCATAACGATCTCACTTCCAGCCAGAGCTGGGAATACCGGGGGAATTCCTGCGCCATTGACTTGATGACAAGCGACACAGTTTTTCAAATAAACTTCTTCTCCAATTGCAAAGAGCTCATCCGTTTCCCATAGCTTCTCTGTAAGCAAAGCTTGTTGAGCTTTTAAATCTCTTTTACCTTGAATGAAATCTTTATAATCTGCATCTGAAACTGCCTCTACAACAATTGGCATGTAACCGTGATAGACACCACATAATTCAGTACATTGTCCACGATATACTCCCGGTTTATCAACGAATGTCCAAGCAGTGTTTATAAATCCAGGAATAGCATCTTGCTTCACGGCAAAGTCTGGTACCCACCAAGAATGAATGACATCGTTTGCAGTAATTAAAAATCTTACTCTTTTGTTCACAGGAATTACGAGAGGCTCATCAACCTCTAATAAATAAGTTTCTGTTTTAGGAGCAATGTTGTTTCTAGCATCTAAAGATGTTGTCAAATTACTGAAAAAACTTACCTCGTCTTCCATGTACTCATATTGCCATTTCCACTGATGTCCAGTGATCAAGATATTAATGTCCCCTTCTTCATCATCATATGCTTTTATCATTGTTGAAGTAGCAGGAATTGCCATGCCGACTAAAATTAAAGCGAAAAGAACTGTCCAAGTCAGTTCTAATTTTGGATTATCATCAAAATCAGCAGGTTCAACGCCTTCTTTCTTACGATACTTGATAATCAGGAAAACCATGAAACCCAAAACCAATGCGCCAATGACGACACAAATCCAAAAAATGGTCATGTGTAAGCCAAAGATTTCTTGGGCAATGGCGTTAACGCCGGGAGTCATATTGATGTCGTCCCAAGCCGAAAAAGACAGAGGCGCTAAGAACAATGCCATGAGGCATAGAAAAAGTTTTTTCAAATACATCTCAAAAATTTTTTAGTGGGCGTTATGTGCAAGAATTATATATGAATAAGCCCTAATCAATAGACTTTTCAAGCAATCTAGAAGTATCTGGAATAAGATTAGTCCATAATCTAAAAGACTCTGCGCCCTGCTCAACCAGCATACCCCATCCATCCGATACTTTTTTAGCTCCATTCTCTAAAGCCTCCTGCATAAAGATTGTTTTTTCAGCAGAATAAAAGAGATCGTAAGCAAGCTTTGTGCCTGAGAATATGGTTTTTGGCACCCCTATAGATTCTCCGGCTAGCGTTGAAACTGAAGTTGAGTTGATAACCAAATCATAAGAATTAGCTAGAAGAAAGTCATCTGCAAGATCTCCAGCTTCAAATATTAAGTGTTTTTCCTTCAGATCAACTTTGCCTTCTAAATCTTCTTTTAACAAAATAGCTTTACTTTTAGTTCTATTAGCTATTTTCAGCTGCGAAGGGTTTTTTTCGATAATAGAAGGGATAATTCCGCGTGCAGCTCCCCCAGCACCTAAAATCAATATTTTCTTATCCTTTAAAGTAAATTTTAAGTTTTCTTCTAGATCTTTAATTAGACCAAAGCCATCGGTACAATCTGCAAATACCTTTTCATCTTTTGCATAAATGACATTGCATGCTGAGGCAAGTCTGGCTCGATCTGAAATTTCATCTGCATAATTTAAAGCTGCTTCTTTAAGCGGAAGTGTTATGGAAACACCTTTTCCATCATCCTTAAAAAAGTCAGCAAGCCATGTTTCTAAAGTATCTGGTGTAACACGATCTTTCGTGAATTCAATTTTCGCATCAAATTGATTTGCGAAGTTTTGGTGAATCTCAGGAGACTTTGAGTGTCTTATTGGACTGCCTATTACAGCTAGTTTCAATTTCTTATCCATTCATCAGTTATTAAATTTTGTATTGGAGTAGGTTTATCTGCCCCGCCAAGCTCTCCTTCTACTATAGATACCTCATCTCCAAATAAGTTTCTAACTTCTTCAGCATTTTTTGCTGGAGGTTCAGATGAAATATTCGCGGAAGTAGATGTGATAACGCTATTTAGCTCTTCAGAAAGTTCAATAATTGAAGGATGAACACTTTGCCTCAAAGCCACAAACTCGCTGTTGCCTCTTATCCAAGAGGGAACATTATCGTTTGCGGGAACCAACCAAGTATGAGCTCCAGGCCATTTACTTTTTGTTTTATCTATCAAATCTTCCGATAAGTGCGAAAGATAAGCATCAAAGTGGGAAAAATGACCTGAAACTAAAATTAAGCCTTTGTCTAAAGTTCTTTGTTTTAGAAAACAAATTTTTTTTACATCTTCTTCTGAATGGGGCAGACAACCTAAACCCCAAACTCCCTCAGTTGGGTATGCGTAAATCATTTTCCTTGATAATTTAGCTTTGAAGCTCCTCGTTTTCCTTTTTAAGAGCGTCTTTTTGCTCTTCTCTGAGGTTTTTTACCTTTTCAGCAAGTTCCTCATTGCCTGTGGATAACATTTGCGCGGCTAAATATCCTGCATTTATTGCCCCTGCTTTTCCAATGGCAACCGTTGCTACAGGTACACCTTTTGGCATCTGTACAGTTGAAAGAAGAGCATCAAAACCATTTAAAGGTCCGCCGTCTCCCGGCACACCGATGACTGGCAAAGTGGTTTTGGAAGCAACATTTCCTGCCAAGTGAGCAGCCAAACCTGCAATGCCAATAAAAACTCTCACTCCATTGGCTATGGCCTCATCTATATGAGCATGCAATAGCTCTGGTGTTCTGTGCGCACTTAAAATGTTTATTGTGTATGGAACGTCGAGTGTATCCAAAATTTCTCCAGCAGCTTTTGCTAAATCTAAATCTGACTTTGAACCCATGACAATTGAAACTTTCATTTTTGAACTCCTTAACTAAAATGTTATTTTACAGATGATAATAATATATTGAATAACAATCGTGGCAATTAGAAAAATTTTAAAATTTCCTGATCAAGATTTGCGTATTAAAGCAAAGCCCGTTGAGGCTTTTGATGAAGAGTTAAAAGCCTTAACTGATGATATGTTTGAAACCATGCATTCAGTAAATGGCATTGGGCTGGCTGCAACTCAAATTGGCGTTGCTAAACAAGTTGCCGTTATCGACATCAGTCCAGAAAAAAATGAACCTTTAGTAATCGTTAATCCTGAAATTCAAATTTTGGATCCTTCCAAAAGAGAAGATTACGATGAAGGCTGCTTAAGTGTCCCGGGTTTTTTTGAGAAAATTTCAAGACCATCAGATATTAAACTCTCTTATCAAGATCTAAACGGAAAAAAACAAGAAATTAAACCTGAAGGACTATTGACCAAAGTTGTCCAGCATGAACTTGATCACCTCAACGGCCGATTATTCGTTGATCATATTTCTGAACTGAAAAGAAGAAGAATCCGAAATAAAATTGTCAAACAAAAATAATGGATATCTTGTTTGCTGCTACGCCGAAGATTGCTCTTAAAACTCTTGAAACCATCTATGAGTCCAAACACGATTTGGTTGGTGTGATTTGTGCAGAAGAAAAACGTTCGGGCAGAGGTTTAAAATTTGTTAAAAGTCCAATCAGAGTTTTTGCAGAAGATAAAAAAATTAAAATTTTTTCTTACGATGAAATCAAAGATAGAAAGTTCAGACCTACCTTGGAAAAACTTAATATTGATCTCCTTCTTGTCTTTGCTTTTGGACACATCATTAGCGAAGATCTTTTGAACGTGGCAGAACATGGAAGCTTTAACATTCACACATCTTTACTGCCTAAGTACAGAGGCGCTGCTCCAATTCAAAGAAGCATTATTAACTGCGACCGAGAAACAGGAATTACATTTATGAAAATGGATGCCGGTCTCGATACGGGTCCAATTGTAAAAAGCATAAAATTTCCTATTGAGGAAGGAACGAATACCGAAGATTTAGAGGAAATTATGAGCGATATTTCATCTAGAAATATACTACAAGTTATTGATTCTATTGAAAAAAATACATTTTCTCTTACGGAACAAAATGAAAATGAATCTTCTTATGCTCCTAAAGTAACCAAAGAAGAAGCTAGAATAGATTGGACAAAATCAGCGGAAGAAATAGTTGGCAAAATTAATGGTCTTTGTCCTAATCCTTGTGCATTTTCAGAATATAAAAGTGAAAGAATTATTATTCACCGTGCAAAGATAAATGCCCTGCCCGCTTCGGAACCCGGAAAAGTTATTAAGGCTGACAAAAAAGAATTTTTAGTTTCTGGAATAGATAAGTGTGTCGAAATTAAGGAACTTGCTAGGCAAAATAAAAAACGAATGAAATACAAAAGTTTCTACAATGGATCAAAAGATTTTTTTAACTCCAATGAAAGCTTTAAATAGTGATAATCAAATTCACAATATTATTTTTCTGAGAGTATAATTTTTATTGGAGTAATAATTGAACATCTTAATTTTAGGTGCCGGACAAGTTGGATCAGAATTAACCGAAATTCTATCTGAGGATGGTCACAGCATAACCCTCGTCGATCTTAACGATGAAAAACTCGAAAAAGAGTCGGAGCAACATGATATAAAAATTGTGTGTGGTAATTGTTGCTATCCACAAACCCTTGAAGACGCCAACATTCAAGATACAGAACTTGCTATTGCAATGACCGAACGAGACGAGGTCAATTTGGTTGCTTGTCAGATGATTAAACATCTTAATAAAAAAACTAAAACTATGGCTCGGATTAGAGCAAGAGAATATCTTAAAGGTAAGGGTAGTCAGATTTTTGAAAATGGCGAATATTCAATAGATGTTTTAATTTCCCCAGAAACTCTCATTACTGAATACATTTCAAAACTGGTACAACTCCCCGGAGCACTTCAAGTTTTAGATTTTGGTGATGGAAGAGCTTCAATGGTAAGTGTAAAAGCTGTAGAAGGCGCTCCCATAACAGGCCATAAAGTTTCTGAATTAAGGGAGCATATCCCTAATGCAGATACTAGAGTTGCGGCTATTTACAGGGAAGAAGAGATTATTATTCCAAGTGGCGAGGATTATATAAAAGATGGTGATGAAGTATTCTTTATCTCTGCTAAAGGAAATATTAAAAAAGTAATGTCAGAGATAAGACCGAGAGATTCTAAATATAAAAACATAATGATTGCAGGTGGTGGGAAGATTGGAAGAAGGCTCGCAAAAATACTTGAAGATAAATTTAGCGTTGTAAAGATTATAGAAAAAAGTAAAAAGAGAGGAGATTACTTATCTGAAACTTTAGATTCTGCTCTTGTGCTTAACGGTGATGCCACAGAAGAAGACCTGCTCATAGAAGAAGGTATTGAATCGATTGATATGTTTTGTTCAGTAACTGACAGTGACGAGGCAAATGTAATGTCGTCATTGTTGGCTAAAAAACTTGGAGCGAAAAAGGTACTCTCTTTGATGAATAAACAATCTTTTTTAGATCTTATACATCAAGGAGAAGTTGACATTACAGTAGTGCCAAATGAAATTACTATTGGTGTTGTTTTGCAAAATATTACAAAAGCAAAAATAGAAAGGGCTCATACCTTTAAAAGAGGTAAATCTGAAGCATTAGAGCTAATAGCAAGCCCTGAAATAACTCCAAAGATAATTGGTCAGGGAATAGACGATATAAAACTACCAAACGGATGTACAATAAGTGCCGTAATTCGAGGAAAAGAAGTGAAAATAGCTCATCATGACGTTAAAATACATGAAAATGACCACATAATTATTTTCTTGTCTGATAAAAAATTATTTCCGGCGCTAGAAGCAAGTTTAATGAGTTAAGAAGATATTAGATGCTTTTTAAGAAATTTAAATGAAGTTTAGATTAATTTCTAGGGTTTTGGGAATAGGTTTGATCTCCTTTTCTTTTTTGCAGCTAACGCCTATTATAGTTTCAATTATCTATAACGAAGATAATATTATAGCTTTTGCCTATTCCTTCCTGATTACCCTTGCATTTGGCTCATTTCTTTATTTGGTTAATTTTGAAAAAAAATATGATGGGATAAGAGTTAAAGAGGGTTTTTTGTTAACCGTTCTGCTTTGGTTATTCTTTACCATTTTCGCAACTTTACCTTTAATATTAGGAAATAATAGCGATTTATCTATAGTAAGTGCTTACTTTGAAGCAACTTCAGGATTAACAACTACAGGTGCAACGATATTTTCTGACCTATCCGGAGAATATTACTCTATTCTGTTTTATAGAGGCTTGCTCCAATGGATAGGTGGTCTTGGTATTATTGTATTGGCCATTGCCTTGATGCCTCTATTGGGGGTTGGTGGAATGCAGCTATATAGGGGTGAGACGCAAGGACCTATAAATCAAAGCAAGTTAAGGCCGAAAATAGCTGAAACCGCTATGGTTTTGGTGTACATCTATCTTATTCTTACCTTCCTTTGTTTCATCTCATATTTTATGGCTGGTATGGGATATTTCGACGCGGTAGTTCACTCTTTTACCACGATTGCAATTGGGGGTTTTTCTAATTACAACGAGAGTTTTGCCTTCTTTAACAACAACACGATTTATATTTTGGCTGTTGTTTTTATGTTCATTTCAGGCATAAGTTTTTCTCTGCATTACCTTTCCTTTTCAAATTTTAAATTATTTAACTATGTAAAAGATCCTGAATTTGGGTTTTATTGGAAAATGCTTTTTCTTGCTTTTGTTGTGTTCTTGATAACTATCTGGTTAAGCAGCTCTGAGATTTCTTCGGGTCTAATTGTATCTTCTCTATTTACCGTTACTTCGTTTGCGACAACTACAGGGTTTACCGTTCTGGATCATACTGCATTTCCTACCTACCTCCCTCAACTTCTAATTTTTATTGGCATGATAGGAGCTTGTGCAGGATCAACTGCGGGAGGATTTAAAGCGATAAGGGGTTTGGTGCTCTTGAATCATGCGAGAAGAGAGCTTAAAAAACTTATACACCCTAATCTTGTCTTGCCTTTAAAGATTGGTAAAAAGAAAATCAATAGTGAGGTTGCTGATTCCGTATGGGGATTTTTAACAGTTTATCTGCTTACTTTTTTAGTTGGTTCTTTTATCTTAATGGGGCAGGGGATAGATACAGAAACCGCTTTTTCTGCAATAGCAGCATGTCTAAATAATTTAGGTCCAGGACTAGGTGAAGTAGCTTATAATTACGCAGGAATGGATGCGTTTACGAAAGTCCTTTTGGCTTTTGTAATGATACTTGGAAGATTAGAAATCTATACTTTACTGGTATTGTTTACAGCATTCTTCTGGAAAGAATAGTAAGTACTTACTTCTAATAAGATACAACAATGGTTGATAATAAAATGGATAAAATTGTCTCTCTTTGTAAGAGGAGGGGGTTTATTTTTCAAACCGCAGAGATATATGGAGGGATGCAGGGAGTCTATGATTACGGACCGCTAGGCGTTGAGCTTGCCAACAACATTAAGCGAGCTTGGTGGGAATCTATGATTTATAAAAGAGATGATATAGAAGGCTTGGATTCGTCAATTTTAGGTAGTCAAAATATCTTTGCACAGTCAGGTCATGAAGACACTTTTACTGATCCTTTAATTGATTGCAAAGATTGTAAATTTAGAATGAGAGCAGATATTTTAGACGACATGAAGTGTCCAAATTGTGGGTCAACAAATTTAACCGAGCCTAGAGACTTTAATCTGATGTTTAAAACTAATATCGGGCCAGTAGACGATGGCTCTTCTATTGCCTATCTTCGTCCAGAAACAGCTCAGCATATTTTTATTAATTTTAAGAATGTTTTAGACAGCACTTCTAGAACGCTGCCTTTTGGAATTGCACAAATTGGTAAAGCATTTAGAAATGAAATAACAGCTAGAAATTTTATCTTTAGGAAAAGAGAATTTGAGCAAATGGAAATGGAGTATTTTGTAAACCCGAAAGATGATGAGAAATTTCATGAATATTGGATAAAAGAAAGAATGAAATGGTGGATAGATCAGGGCTTAAATGAGGAAAATTTAGAAATTTTCAATGTCCCCAAAAAGGAATTATCCCATTACTCAAAGGCAACTGCAGATATTATGTATAAATTTCCTCATGGAACAGAAGAGCTAGAAGGAATTGCAAATAGAACGGATTTTGATTTGGGCTCTCATACTAAATCTCAAGAAGAATTCAACATACAGGCGAAAACTAAGGAAAATAAAGCTTCCAAAGCGAAACTTGCTTTCCAGGATAAAATATCAAATAAATGGCATGTGCCCTTTGTTATTGAACCAAGCGCTGGAGTCGAAAGAGCGTTTTTAGCTATTCTTAATGACGCATATAAGGAAGAAAATCTAGAAAATGATTCAAAAAGGGTTGTATTGTCTTTGAAAAATCACCTATCTCCCATAAAAGTCGCTGTAATTCCACTAAAAAAGAACGTAGAAGCAATAGTAAACGCTTCAATAGAAATAAAAAACAGGCTTTTAAAACTAAATATTGGAAGAGTAGCAGTTGAAAATACTGGAAATATAGGAAAGAGTTATCGCAAACATGATGAAATTGGCACCCCAATTTGTATAACAGTTGACTATGACACCATAGAAAAAAACAAAGTTACTTTCAGAGATAGAGACACTATGGAGCAAGAAGTAATCGACTTAAGCGACATAGAGAAAAGCATTCTAAAGTTATTTAAGGGTTAAGAATGTCAGGCCAAAAGTACATTATTCTTGATCGAGATGGCGTTATTAACGTTGATCTCTTTGATTATGTTACAAAGCCAGCAGATTTTAAATTCGAGGATGGAAGCCTAGAGGCATTATCTATATTGTCTGAAAATAATTTTAAAATTATTGTTGCAACAAATCAGGCCTGCATTAGCCTTGGCATAGCTTCTAAAGAACAAATTGATAACGTTAATTCTCACATGAAACATAAAGTTAGAGAACACGGATCAAATATTTTTCATGTAGAAGTTTGTCCCCATAGACCTGAAGATGATTGTGAATGCAGAAAACCAAAAATCGGTCTTTTGCTCCAAGCAGAAAAAGCTCTGGGTATTAATCTTAAAGGTTGTTATTTTGTTGGAGATAAATTTTCTGATGTTCAATGTGCACTAGCTCATGAATGTAAACCTTTATTGGTTAAAACTGGTTATGGAGAGATTACGTTGAAAAATCATGATACTTCTCAAGCTCAAGTTTTTGAAAATCTATTGTCAGCAACAAAATTTATCTGCCAATGATTTCCTACCTAAGATCTTTTCTTTTTTATGTGATTTTAGGAATTTCTTTAATCGTCATTTCTTTAACCTTTCCGGCTTGTATTTTTATTGATAAAAAATTCAGGCAGAAAATTATTCTTTCTTGGGTTTCTTTCTTTCGTTGGTGGATAAGAATTTGCTGCGGAGTAAAAATTGTATTTAAGGGAAACGTTGATGTCATGAATTCTCCAGGGAAAAAAGTTTATTTTCCTAACCATCAAGGTTTTATTGAAACTCTGGTGTTGTATGAAAGATTTATTCCTACAGCAACCATCCTGAAAGATGTTTTATTGTCATGGCCAATTATTGGTTGGGCTTTGAGACTGCTTAGCTCAATTCCAATTGATAGAGGCAAGGGTTCAGACGCTATAAAAAAGATTTTTTCTACGGGCAAAGAATTATTAGATTCTGGTTTTTCTGTAATTTATTACCCAGAAGGCACTAGAAGGAAACCTGGTGACCTAGGTATCTATAAAAAGACAGGTGCAGAATTAGCTTTTCAAACAGGTAGTGAGATTATCCCAATCGTGCACAATGCCGGAGAATCTTGGTATGGCGGGGATTTTGTTATAACCCCTGGTGATGTAGTATTTTTTATCGGAGATCCTATTCAGCCATTAGAAAGCTCCTACGAAACAACAAAAATAGTTAGAGACTGGACAGAAAATAAATATTCAGAACTTTTTTAAGTTAAATATCTATATTGCCAATTAAGGAAGCGTTAGTTTCAATAAACTCTCTTCTATTTTCGACATTATCTCCCATTAGTTGCTCAAACAAATCGCTGGCTTCATCGGCATCTTCAATCTTTACTTGAACCAATCTTCTTCCAACTGGATTCATAGTAGTGTCCCATAGCTGTTCTGGATTCATTTCACCTAAACCTTTATATCTCTGAAGAGACAAGCCTTTTCTCGTTGAGTCCATTAATTTATTGAATGGTCTAAGAAAATCTTCTATTTTTATTTTTTCTTCAGAAATAACAAGATAACTTGTTTTTAATTTAAGATCTTTAAGAGCTTTTTTGTAGGTCTTGATAATCTTGTAAGGGGTTGTTTGATTAGATTTGAAAAATGAAAAAGGAATTATAGAGAAAGTAGAGTGGCCGTGTTCAAACCTTTCAACCAAAATAGACTGCTTATTTTTCTCATCAATTGAAGCTTTCCAAGCAACGCCTTTTTTTTGTTTGATATTTTTAAGAAAGACTTTTATCCATTTTTTTACATTTTCAGCAGATGGTGAAGAAGGAAATTCATCTGAATTCAACATTGAAATGAGTATGTCTTGATCTAGAGAGACCGAAGGATTAGAAATAGCAGATTGAAAACTATTAAACAGTTTTAATAATTCTTTGAATTTTCCAGATTCTATTTTTTTTGATGCTGTTGCAAATAATTCAGTTTCCTCCACTGCTTTGTCCACTAAAAAGTCTTGAAGAGCTTCTTCATCTTTTAAATAAATATCTTTTTTACCTTTCTTTACTTTGTAGAGGGGAGGCTGGGCAATAAAGATATGACCAGCTTCTATTAACTCAGGCATTTGCCTGTAGAAAAAAGTTAAAAGAAGGGTTCTTATGTGAGAGCCATCTACATCAGCATCTGTCATGATAACTATTGAGTGATATCTAAGTTTCTCTAGAGTAAATTCGTCTCTAATTCCACAGCCCAAAGCAGTTATCAAGATGACTATTTCCTGACTACTTAATACTTTATCCAGCCTAGCTTTCTCTACATTTAAGATTTTTCCTTTTAATGGCAAGATTGCTTGATTTTGTCTGTTTCTGCCTTGTTTTGCTGAGCCGCCAGCTGATTCTCCCTCAACAAGATAAATCTCACTTAATTCCGGTTTCTTTTCCTGACAGTCTGCAAGTTTTCCGGGCAAACCAGATCCATCCAACCTGCCTTGTTTGCGAGTCATTTCCCTTGCCTTTCTGGCAGCTTCTCTCGCCCTTGATGCTTCCAATATTTTTGAGACAATTATTTTTGCTTCGTTAGGATTTTCTAACAAATAATCAGAAAGGTGCTTATAGGTTTCTTGTTCGACAACGGGTTTTATTTCTGAAGAAACCAGCTTATCTTTTGTTTGAGATGAGAACTTTGGGTCTGGAAGCTTGGTTGAAATAATTGCAGTAAGTCCTTCACGAGCATCCTCACCGCTTGGCGGAGATGTTTCATTTTTCAGATACCCTTCTTTTTCCATAAAATTATTTAGAGTTCTAGTTAAGGCAGTTCTGAAACCTACTAAATGACTTCCTCCATCACGTTGAGGAATGTTATTAGTGAAGCATTGAATGTTTTCCTGATATGAATCATTCCACTGCAGCGCAATTTCTATAGAAATGCCCTTGCCTGCTTCTTTGCTAAAAGAAAAGATTTTATTCAATGCAGTTTTGTTTTTATTTTTATAAGAGACAAATTCTTCTAAGCCGCCAGTAGACTTAAAAACATTACTTTTTGAAGTTCTCTCATCAATGAGTTCTATTTGCACTCCTGAGTTTAAAAAGGACAACTCTCTTAATTTTTTTTGAACTATGTCGTAATCAAATACTCTGTTCTTTCCAAAAGTAGATTCTGATGGGACGATCGTCAAAGAAGTGCCTTGGTCTTTTGTGGTTCCGCTTTTTTTAATTTTATTTTTTGGTACACCGTCCTTATAGGATTGCTTGAAAATATTTCCTTCTCTTTTAATTTCTAGTTCTAGTGTTTCTGACAAAGCATTTACAACTGAAACACCAACTCCATGAAGTCCGCCAGAAACTTTGTAAGAATTATCGTCAAACTTTCCTCCAGCATGTAGCTTTGTCATTATGACTTCGGCTGCAGAAATGCCCTCATCTTTATGGATATCTACGGGGATGCCTCTACCATTATCGCTTACACTCACTTTTGCATCGGAATGAATTACAACTTTGATTTCATCACAAAAACCTGCCAGTGCTTCATCAATAGAATTATCAACAATTTCAAAAATCATGTGATGTAAACCAGTGCCGTCATCAGTATCTCCAATGTACATTCCTGGTCTTTTTTTAACAGCTTCAAGACCCTTCAGAACCTTAATGTTCGAAGAGTCATAAACTTCTTTTTTTGGTGCTTTTTTAGGCATCAAGTATTATAAATCAATTACAAAATCAAACTCATATTTTTCTAAATATTCAAGAGAGGTTATAAATAATTGACAATCAACGTCTTGAAGGAGATTTAATGCCAGATCAAAGTTTCTATCATCAAGCTCAGAAGCCAAGTCATCTAGCAAGAAAATTGTTTTGTTTGGTCTAAGATCATTATAAGCATTAATAAAAAATAAATAAATCAATAAAATCAATAGTTTTTGTTCACCTCTTGATAATATATTTCCAGAGTCTTGCTTATTAATTTTCACGCTTAAGTCAGAAGTTTGAGGTCCTAAAGAAGTAAATCCTTTTGCCTGATCCTTTACAAAAGACTCCCTTAGCTCCTCCAATAGACTTTCTTTCCAACCCTTATCATAATTAATGGAAATCTTCTTGAACTTATTTTTTAAACTCTCTGGTATAGATAAAGAATCCACAAAAGCCGGAAAGTTTTTTAAGAAGGAATCTATAAACTCAAGCTTCTTTTTGGTTATTTTATGAGACAGATCAATAAAGACTTTAGTCCAAGATTTGAGCTCAGGAGACGAGTTTTTTTTAAGCGCTCTATTTCTCTGAGCAAGTGCTTTTTTGAAATTCAAGTGATCTGTTTTGTAATCGTGTTCCACGTGAAACATTAGATAATCTATAAATGATCTCCTGTTCTCTTTTGGCGCCTCTAGAAGACTAAGAGAAAAATTATTTAACACCAAGGGTAGGAAGTCGTTTTCAATATTTCCATCTTTAGATTTAACTGAAGATAACAAATCCTTTGAGAAAGAAAATTTTTCTCCATCTAAAATAGCATCTACTTTAAAAAATTTTGATTCGAAATTAATCATTGCGTTTGAGGATGATGTTCTAAAAGATTTTTTAGAAAAAATAAAAAAAATTGCTTCTAGAAAAGAAGACTTCCCTGCCCCATTTTTTCCAATAATTAAATTCTTTTTAGCAAGATCAAAAGAAGAGTTTTTAAAAGATCTAAAATTATTTAAATTTATTTTTGATAGTGACATTTCATCATAATCTCATCGGCATGATTACATGTACTAAGTCATCGCTAGAAGAATTTTTTACAAGGCAAGAATTTTCCGAACCAAAAAAAACAAATTCTATATCATTGCCCGGAAGATAATTTAATGATTCTTGGAGATAATTTATGTTAAAGCCTATCTCAAAATCTTGACCGACATAATCTACGGCCAACTCTTCTTCTGCGCTTTCTTTATTTGGGTTGTTAGCAAGAATTTTTAATTTGTCTTTGCTTAGCTCGAACTTTACTCCTCTAAATTTTTCATTAGAAAGAACAGCTGATCTTGAAAGTGCTGTGAGGATAGGCGACTTTGATGTTGTAAGAGATTGTTCCTCCCCAGAAGGAAAAACCTTTTTATAATCTGGGTAAGCCCCTTCAATTAATTTGCTAATAAAAGTGAAATTTTCAGATTCTATTTTTAATTGAGAATTATTTGAAGAGAAGGATATTTCTTCAGGAAATATATTTAAAATTCTTTGTAACTCTAAAGCCGTCGACCTAGGAATGATTAACTTTTTATCTTCCAACTCATCAGAATGAGAATAGGATCCCCAAGCTAGTCTGTGACCATCGGTAGCAACCATATTTATTTTCTTTTGAGCGGTCTCAAATAACAATCCATTTAAATAGTATCTTACGTCTGCAGAAGCCATTGCAAAACTAGTGCTTTCTAAAACCTTCCCAAATTTATTTCCGTCCAAAGAGATATTAAAGTTATGGTCCTCCAAGTCTACAAAAGGAAAATCCTGAACAGGCAACACAGCTAAGTCTGCTTGAAAACTTAATGCTGAAATTTCTAGCTGATTTTCAATAACCTCAAAACTTAACTCTGTATCATCTGGGACAGACCTTATAAGCTCAAAGAGTTTTCTGGCTGATACAGTTGTTTCACCATCGTCTGAAATAGAACAATCTGAGACGATAAGTGACAGTTGCCTCTCTAAATCAGTGGCAATAATTGTTAGATTTCCATCACTTGCTTTTAGCAAAACATTGGAAAGTATTGGAATAGTTTGTCTTTTTTCAGCAATTGACGAGCATAATGAGAGTTTATCTGCTAAAGCTTCTTTTTTTGCCAAAAATTTCATACTGTCAGTGTCCTTATTAATTTAGTGTAATCTTCAGCTATATCAGCATCTTCTTCCCTAAGAGCTGTAATTCGTCTGCAAGCGTGCAAAACAGTAGTATGATCTCTTCCGCCGAAAGAATCACCAATTTCCGGCAAACTATGGTTTGTTAGTTCTTTTGACAAACACATAGAAACTTGCCTGGGTCTGGCTAGGGACCGAGTTCTTTTGCTTGATAAAAGGTCAGAAACCCTTATGTTGTAATAATCAGAAACGGTTTTTTGTATATTTTCTATGCTTATTTGTCTTTGTTGAATAGATAGTAAATCTTTTAAAGATTCTTTGATTAAATTTACATCAATCTCTCTGTTAGTAAATTTAGCATTAGCACCGACTCTTCTTAAGGCCCCTTCAAGCTCTCTAACATTTGATCTTATTTTTTCCGCAATATAAAAAGCTGATTCCTCTGAAAGATCTAATTCCATTTCTGAAGCTTTGGTTAAAAGAATTGCAACTCTTGTTTCTAATTCGGGTGGTTCAATACTTACTGGAAGTCCCCACCCCAACCTAGATTTGAGCCTCTCTTCTAAACCGTCTATTTCTTTAGGATATTTGTCACAAGTTAAAATCATTTGTTGACCGCCTTCCAACAAAGTATTAAAAGTATGGAAAAGCTCTTCTTGTGATTGTTCTTTACCAGCAAAAAATTGAATATCATCAATTAAAAGAGCATCTACAGACCTATAAAAATTTTTAAAATCATTTATAGACCCAAGCTGAAGGCATTTTACCATATCGCTTACAAATCTCTCTGAGTGAACATATACAATATTCTTTGATTTGTCTTCTTCTTTTAGCTTATTACCTACAGCGTGCATAAGGTGTGTCTTTCCAAGACCAACTCCGCCATATATGAATAATGGATTATAAGCAGCGTTTTTAGACTCTGAAACCTGTTTGGCTGCCGCTAGCGCAATATTATTAGATTTGCCCTCGACGAATGTTTCAAAAGTATAATCATCGTTTAAAGTGTTCTCTTTGTTAAGAAAAAGACTTAAATTTTTATTATTTTCCTTACTAATCAGTGGTTTACGTACAGATATTAGTTCATATACAAGCGGAATATCTGATAAACCCTCATTCTCTAGATGTTTTCTAATAATTTCATCATAATTTTCTCTGACATGCTCTTTGATGAATGCGTTGGGAGCAAGAATAAATAGATCTTTGCTGCCTGATGGGGACTTATTTACAGTAAACTCTAAGGGATTAATCCAGGCATTAAATTCTTCGGAAGACATTTCCTTTTGAAGTGCTTTTTTACATTTTTTCCAAGATTTCAACATAATTATAGATAAAAAGATAATATACCTTATACACAAAGTTATCCACAGGATATGTTATTAATTTTCTGTGGATAACCTGTTAATTTTTATTTTTTTTTATTTCATTCTGTTTATTTTTTCTTGCTTTTATCTTTTCAATCTATATTATTCCTTTGCTCAAACAAATCTTTGAAAAATGAAAAGAACGTATCAACCCAGCAAAATAAAAAGAAAAAGAACTCATGGTTTCAGGGCAAGAAATTCTAGCGTTTCAGGAAAACAAGTTTTAAAAAGCAGAAGAAGCAAGGGAAGAAAGTCTCTTACAGTTTAAATTGTCATATAAGCCTTTAATAGGAAAGAGTGGCTTCGACGAAGTCTTTAAAAATTCTAGTCAAAATATAAGCTCAGAGAATTTTAGAGCTTTGGTTTTAGTAACGACAGACAATTTTAGACTAGGAATGATTCTTCCCAAAAAAAATATTAAACTTGCGGTTCACAGAAACTATTTGAAAAGAATTATTAGAAGTTTGTCTGTAGATGTCTTTGCTGAATCTAAAGTATCATTGGTTGTGGTTTCAAAAAAAAGAATTTTAGATTTTAAGAAAGAAAAATTAAGAAGAGAAATAAAAACTCTATTTTTGAATTTAACCAAGAAATTGAATGAAGAAAATAATTATATATTTAATTAAACTTTATCAAGTTACACTAAGTCCTTTGTTGGGTTCAAATTGTAGATTTCAGCCCACGTGCAGCCAATACATGATAGAAGCTATAAACCATCATGGAGTTCTAAGAGGGTTAAGTCTAGGTTTAAAGAGGATTTCTAAATGTCATCCCCTGGGGTCTAGCGGATATGATCCTGTTCCAAAAAAGGAAAAATAATGGAAAATTTTCAAAGATACTTTCTGATAGCTTGCGTGTTCATTATGAGTTATTTTCTAATTATTAGATGGGATCCTCCGTCTAATAATACATATATAGATAAGGTTCAAAATGAAGTAAGCACTTACTCACCAACGGAAGACTTCGGTTTTATTGATGAAAGCATTCAAAGCGAGTCTGAAGATTTAAATATGAATTCCGAGTCGACATCTTGTGCGGCAGGTAGCGCCTACATAATAGATTCCAACAATTGGAAAATTTCTGTTGACCTATTAGACGGTGCATTAAGAAAAGCTGAATTAAAAAATTATCCAGACGAAATAGGCTCTAATAACAGCAAGCTAATGTTTGATGCTTGCGGAAGAAACGAATACTCTCAATTATCTGGTTTTGTGTATGGAGACAATGTTAACCAAGATTTTTCTTCCTTCAAGATTGAAGATATAAAAAGGGGTTCAAATATAAATAGCTACACTTTTGTGAGG
The DNA here is from genome assembly GCA_902632605.1 of uncultured SAR86 cluster bacterium. Classification (GTDB taxonomy): domain Bacteria; phylum Pseudomonadota; class Gammaproteobacteria; order Magnimaribacterales; family AG-339-G14; genus MEDG-81. Next base: position 124,211 of record CACPDB010000002.1, read on the forward strand.
GAGTCTGCTTTTGTTAAAGAGACAAAAGTAATATCTTTCGAGCCTGAAAATTATTTTGTACAGGTAAAACACATCATTAGGAATGTGTCTTCTGAAGCTATAACCTCTTCGTCTTTTTCAAAAATAGAAAGAAACTCCCTTAAGCCCCCTGGGACGGAAGGAGCCTTTTTCGGAGATCCCGCAAACTTTGCTTACCTCGGTCCAGTTTTTTCTACTGAATCTGATAACTATCAGAAAGTTAATCTCGGAGAGCTTGAAGAAAGCGCTTTCAAAGAAAATTCTATAAAAGGTTGGGCTGCTTTTCTAGAACACTACTTTCTAACAGCAATTATTCCTGACCAAGAAAATATAAACGTATTCGTAGGAAAGAAAAACAAAACAAATGAGAGGTTTTCGGTTGGGTTTGTTGGAAGGCCGGTAAAAATTCAGCCATTCGAAGATGCTTCTTTTAGTTATTCTCTATATTTTGGTCCTAAAGTTCAGTCAGAGTTATCCAAAGCCAATCAAGACCTCCCACTAGCTGTTGATTATGGGTTTTTGTATTGGATAGGGCAGCCAATGTTTCTAGCAATGCAATTCTTCTTTGACATGGTTGGGAACTGGGGATGGGCTATTGTTTTGGTTACTTTGTTGATAAAAGTAATTTTATGGCCTTTATCTTACGTTTCATACAAATCAATGGGAAAAATGAGACAAATTCAGCCTCAGCTCAAAGATATACAAGAAAGGCACTCTGGAGATCGCCAAGCCATGTCACAGGCGATGATGAAGCTTTATAAGGAAGAAAAGGTTAATCCGGCGCTTGGTTGTTTACCAATGTTGCTTCAAATGCCCTTTTTCCTTGCTTTTTATTGGGTTTTAATTGAAACCGTTGAGCTTAGATATGCTCCCTTTTTAATATGGATCACTGATTTGTCGTCAAGAGACCCCCTTTTTATCTTACCCATACTAAATATTGGTGCCATGTGGGCCATGCAGATGCTCCAGCCACAACCCGCCGGTATAGATCCGATGCAAGCGAAGATATTTAAGTTCATGCCCTTAATTTTTGGTGTAATGTTTGCTTTTTTCCCCGCGGGCCTTGTTTTGTATTGGCTTATTAACTCCCTAGTGTCGGCAATACAAATGCTAATGCATTCTCCTAGAAGTGCTTAGTGGAAAAGAGACAATAGTAGCTTGTTCAACTCCGCCCGGAAGAGGGGCTATTGCTACAGTAAGACTTTCTGGCGACAAGGCCATTTCGATAATTAAAAAAATTACAAACCACAGTCTTAAAAACCAGGTGTCTATAATTAAATTCCCCTTAGAAAAGGGCTTAATTGAAAAGTGTGTACTTACTATCTTTAAGGCACCTAGCTCATATACGGGTGAAGACGTTGTAGAAATCTCAACACACGGCAATCCTTACATTGTAGAAAAAGTAATCGAGAAATGCCTGAGTTCAGGGGCTAAGATAGCAAAGCCAGGAGAATTTACTTTAAGAGCGTTTTTGAACAACAAACTGTCACTAGATCAGTCCGAAGCTGTAATAGACATTATAAATGCTAACTCTAAAGCATCCCTTAAAGCTGCTCAGAATAGCCTTGAAGGCGGGCTAAAAGCAAAAATTTCAACAGTTCAAGAAAAGTTAAGAGAAACAAGGGTGTTAGTGGAAACGTTGATTGACTTTGTTGATGAAGATACAAATCTTTATATCGAGGAAGTTATAAACAAGATAAATGAATTTAAAGGTTTTTTCGTGTCATTTAAACACGATATGAAAACATACAGCTCGATTTCTAGCGACGTGAAGGTTGTTGTTGTTGGTCCCCCAAACTCAGGAAAGTCTACACTAATTAACGCTATAATCGGCAAAAAAGTATCTATTGTTAATGAAAAGCAAGGAACCACAAGAGATGTAGTAACGTCTTCTTGTATAATTGATGGGGTAAGATTCGTTTTCAGCGATACCGCCGGAATTAGGAAAACTTCTGACAAAATCGAGGAAGAAGGCATTAAATTATCCAAAAAAGCTATTAAAAGTGCCGATATAGTTATTTACTTGGCCGACAAGGAATCCGATTTTAACAGGCTGCCTATAATAAAGAGGAAAAAAAACATATTTGTTTTAAACAAGATTGACCTTTGCGATAAAAAGGCGCCTGCCGGGGGGTTTGCTATTTCCGCAAAAACTAAAAAAAACCTTAAACTGCTTAAAAAAACTCTTAGTCAAAGTTTTTTGAAACTTAACCAGGAAGAATTATTGTCGGTTAATATCAGACACCTAGATTTAATAAAACAGGCACATAAAAACTTAGCGTTAATCTCCCCTAGCCTAGTTGGATCTAATTTAGAGTTGGTGGCTGAAAATTTAAGAAGCTGTGATGAGCTTTTGGGGGAGATATATGATCCAATTTCATCTGACGACCTGCTTGGAAAGATATTTAATAAATTTTGTATTGGAAAATAATGTTGTTGATAAAAGCGTATAAATTGTTGAAAGTTTCGCGGCTGAGCTCGGAGATTTCTTTTACTCACAAGTAATACATCTTTGTTCTCAGAATATATACAAGCTATCTAAGAAGATGTCATTTGATAGAACTTAATTAATGTTTGGGAAAACTTAGTTATCAACAGAATTCAAAGCGCCCTATAACAACAACAATATTAACTAATTAATATAAATAATTTATATAATATTTATATATGAGTGTGGATATCATTGTCATAGGAGGGGGTCACGCTGGGTGCGAGGCTGCATATGCTGCTTCAAGGTTTAAGAAAAAAGTCTTGCTGGTTACTCATGATGTTTCTGCAATAGGACAAATGTCGTGTAATCCTGCGATTGGGGGCTTGGGTAAAAGCCACCTTGTTCGAGAAATAGACGCCATGGGCGGACTGATGGGTGTTTGTGCAGACAAAGCAGGTATTCACTTCAAGGTCTTAAATGCTTCTAAAGGTCCTGCTGTCAGGGCCACCAGATCTCAGTCAGACAGAGTTTTGTATAGTCAAGCAGTTAAGTCCTTAATTGATAGTGAGGACTTACTTACATCAATATCCGAAGAGGTTGTTGATATAGATATTAAAAATGGCAAGGCTACTGGAGTAAAGCTAAAAAACGGAGAAATCATAAGCGCAAAGAAAATAATTTTAACCGCTGGAACTTTTCTTAACGGCAAACTATTCACTGGAGAAGAGGAAGAAGAAGGGGGGAGAAAGAAATCAAAATCGTCAAAAATACTAGCAAGCTGTCTTAAGTCCTTAGACCTTGGCGACGCAAGATTAAAAACAGGCACGCCTCCTAGGATATTGACATCATCAATAGATTTCTCAGCGCTTGAGACTCAGCCGGGAGACTCGCCAAGACCATGTATGTCCTTCATAGGATCGCCTGATATGCACCCAAGACAAATGAATTGTTTTATCACGCGCACGAATAAAAAAACTCATGACATTATTAGGTCGGGACTCAGCAGATCCCCAATGTTCTCAGGAAGAATTGATGGGATTGGCCCAAGATATTGCCCCTCAATAGAGGACAAGATTCATAGATTTGCTGACAAAGAATCTCACCAGGTATTTATAGAGCCCGAAGGACTAATCTCTGACGAAGTTTATCCAAACGGCATATCAACAAGCATGCCGAAAGACATTCAAGAAAAAATGGTCAAAAGCATATTGGGGTTCGAAAACGCCAAAATCAGTCAATTTGGATATGCTGTTGAATATGACTTTTTTGATCCAAGAAACCTATCCCAAACCCTAGAGACAAAGAGTGTTGAAAACCTTTATTTTGCCGGACAAATAAATGGCACCACCGGTTATGAAGAGGCAGCAGCGCAAGGGCTTGTGGCCGGAATTAATGCAGCGCTAAGCTTAGACGACAAAGACCCTTGGATAGAGTCCAGAAGCAACAGTTACATAGGAGTATTAGTAGACGACCTAATAACTTTAGGAACAAAAGAACCTTATAGAATGTTCACAAGCAGAGCAGAGCACAGGCTGCTTCTCAGAGAAGACAATGCCGATCAAAGAATGACGCCATACGCGCACTCCTTGGGAATTGTGAGTGATGAAAGGTGGGGCATTTTTCAAAGGAAAATGACCAAGATAGACTCAGAAACACGAGCGCTGGAAAAAATAAAAATTGACCCTTCTTCGTTTGGGGGAAAAAATAAATCAAAACAACCCGTTCTGTCCATTTTGAAAAGACCAGAAGCAAAGCTAGAAGATATTTACAACTTAATAAAAAGACCCCTTCCAGAAAAAGAAGTGATTTTAGATATCGAGACAACAAAAAAGTATGCTGGCTACATCGAAAGACAAAACAAGGAAATAAGAAAAATTAAGAAATATGAAAACGCAAAAATTCCAAAAGAAATTATTTTTTCAGACATAACCGGGCTGTCTAATGAGGTAAAGCAAAAGCTGGAAAAGGTTTTGCCAAAAACCATAGCTCACGCTCAAAGAATCCCAGGAATAACCCCTGCTGCGATTTCTTTATTATTAGTTCATATTAAAAAAGAACAAAGCTCGTTTTCAGAAAAAATTGGATCTTAAAGAATTATTGGCAGCTACAAGCTTAAATCTAACTGAAGCCCAAATCAGCCAGGCTGAAAAATATATAGATCAAATTTTAAGATGGAACAAAACGCGAAACTTAGTATCCAGAAACCTTGGAAAGAATGAACTAGCAGAGCATTTTTTAGACTGTGCTGTCTTACAAGAACACCTTTTGCCGGGGCCGGTAATTGACCTGGGCTCGGGATCGGGTTTTCCTGGAATTTGCCTAGGGATAATAGACCCCAACAGGGAGGCAACCTTGGTAGATTCCAACAGAAAAAAAACATCATTTTTAACACACATAAAAAACGAACTTGGTCTGAACTTAGTTTCAGTAAAAAACTCAAGAGTGGAGGAAATCAAACAAATAAACGAAACAAATGTCGTCTGCAGGGCGTTTAAAGAGCCAGTGGACCTCTTGAAAAGCATAGAAAGCAAAATCTCAAGGAAGAACAAAATAATTCTAATGGTGTCCAAGAGAGAAATCCCAGCTATCCCAGGATTTGATGTTGAATATAAAGAGTCAGAAGCATCTAAAATTCTAGAAAAAAAAAGAGGCTTCTTAGAAATTCAAATGTCTTAAAACTGCTATAGTAGGGTAGTGAAAATTCTTGTTGTAGCAAACCAAAAAGGGGGCGTAGGCAAAACCACCACAACTTTAAATTTGGCCGCAAGCTTGGCAGCCGCAGGAAGAAAAATTCTTTTATTGGACATAGATTCACAGGCCAACCTAACCACTGGGCTCGGAGGAAAGAAGACATACGAAGAAACCACCATCACCGATGTTTTGCTTGACGACGCCCCATTAGAAAGTTTAGTTCAAAGAAAGCCCGATTTTAATTTCGATGTAATTCCGGGTAGCCCAGATCTGATATCAGCAGAGCTTGAAATGGCAAGGGTTCCAGATCCAACTGCAATTTTGAAAGGAAAACTAAACTTGTTGGCACACAAATATGATTATTGCTTAATAGATAGCCCGCCATCGCTAGGAATGCTGTCTGTAAGCGCCTTAAGAGCAGCAGATAAAATAATCATTCCGTTGCAATGCGAGCATTTTTCAATTGAGGGGCTGGCAGCGATGCAAAGGACTATAATTGAGATAAATGAAGCTACGGGCAGCAACCTAAAGATAGATGGAATTTTAAGAACCATGTTTGATCAAGACAAAGAGAGGGCCAGAGAAATATCCGAAAAGCTGGAAAAGTCTCTTTCGCAGCAAGTATTCAGCACCATTATCCCGAGATGCGACTTGCTTGCAGAGGCCCCCTCGGAAGGGAAGCCAATTATGTACATTAACCCAGATGCTAAAGGCACCTTGGCTTATTTTGCGCTTGCTGGCGAAATAATAATGAAGTTTGAGGATAAAAATGTCGCCTGAAAAAAAGAAAAGAGGGCTTTCAGCATTTTTGTCGCCCGAGCAAGAAAAGAAAAAAAACAGAGGCATGGGAGCTTTTGTGGGCGCCGAAGAGCATCAGCACGCTAAAAAAGCAGAGCCAAATTTCAAGCCTGGCTTGGGCATTACTCAAGCTGAAATAAGCAGCATTAAACCAAGCAGATTCCAGGCAAGAAAAAACATCCCGCCAGAAAGTATTAAAGAACTATCCGACTCCATAAAAACCCAGGGTGTAATCCAGCCGTTAATTGTTAGAAGGCTTGCCAAAGGTTATGAATTGGTTGCGGGAGAAAGAAGGCTTAGAGCATCAAAGCTTGCGGGCTTGAACACTGTTCCTGTTTTGATAAGAGAAGATTCTGAAGAATCGGCGTTGACTGTGGGCCTGATAGAAAATCTGCAAAGAGAAGACTTAAACCCGCTAGAAGAGGCAGAAGGAATTATGAGGCTACAAAAAGAATTTGGGCTTACTCAACAATCCATGGGAGAGGCATTAGGAAAATCAAGGTCGGCAATTGCAAACTCATTGAGGCTTTTGCAGCTTTCAAAACCAATTCAAAAAATGCTTTTCGATGGCCGGTTAACCATGGGGCACGCCAGGGCTTTGTTGCCTCTGCCCCCAGCATATCAAGAGCAAACAGGAAACAAAATAATCTCTTCTGGCCTTTCTGTTAGGCAAGCCGAAAAGTTAGCTAGCTCTTACCTAAATAAAAAAACAGGTCGAGCACGAAGCTCTTCTAAGGACCCAAACATTTTGGCGTTAGAGAGCTCTCTAAGCGACACGATTAATTCGCAAGTAATTATTTCTCATAAAAAGAACGGTAGCGGAAAGATTTCTTTCTCTTATAAAGACCTCGATCAGCTTGAACAAATCATCAAGCCTTTTAAAAAGGAATAATGGCAAATAAATTGCATCTAAGCCTTGAGAATTAGGCGGGGCAATCACTATAATGCACTGCCCAAATAAACATGGCTAAAGAGAACGCACAAAATTTAATTGAAACCTCAGATTACATAGGTCACCACTTAGTAAACTTAACCTTTGGCTGGTGTGAAAAAACTTCTACTTGGGGCTTTGCAAATCATCAGCAGGAACTTTTCAAGGGGCTTGACTCTGCTTGTAAGGTTTCAGAAATGGGTTTTTGGTCGTTTCACTTAGACACAATTTTTATGTCAATTTTTCTAGGAGCTGTTGTCTTTGGTTTTTTCGGCCTAGTAAATAGAGCCGCAAAAAAAGGAGTGCCTGGTAAGTTACAAAATTTTGCTGAATTTGTTCACGAGTTTATTGCGAGCGCAGTAAATTCAGGCTATCACGGCACCTCTAAAATTGTTGGGCCCCTGGCTTTTGCTAGCTGTCTTTGGATCATCTCCTGGAACTTAATGGATTTGCTGCCAGTAGAAATGGCTAGCTTTTTTGGACATTTTGGAGGCGGGTTCAACTACTTTAAAATTTTGCCAACAGCTGACTTGAACGCTCCTCTTGCTCTCGCAATTGTAGTGATGATTCTCGTCACTTATTACAGCGTTAAAACCCATGGGGCAGGCGGCTTCTTGAAAGAGCTTTTTGTTGTGCCGCTTGGACCTTTAGAATTTATAAGCTATGTCTCTAAACATGTTGCGCTAGCTTTAAGACTTTACGGAAATTTATTTGCAGGAGAAATGATCTTTATCTTGATTGCCATTATGTTTGGTCAATTTGCAATGTCTTTTTCCCAAACTTTGTGGTTTTTGCCTGGATTAATTTTGAATTTATCTTGGGCGTTATTTCACATTTTAATTGTTGCTTTGCAGGCATACATTTTTATGATGCTTACAATAGCTTATTTAAACTTGGCTAGTACCAAACACTAGCTGAAAAATTAGGAGACTAATATGGAAGTAGAAGTAGGTAGATTAATAGCAGGTGCACTGCTTACAGGTCTTGGCGCTTTAGGTGCCGGGATAGGTATTGGAAGTCTAACTTCAAAATATATTGAAGCTGTGGCAAGACAGCCCGAGCTTCAGGGTCAATTGTTCGCTCAGGTCTTGATTGCCCTTGGGCTTACAGACGCATTGCCAATTATTTCTTTGGCTGTAGGGCTGCTATTCTTGTTCACTTAAAAGCATGAATATAAACGCAACTTTTTTTGCAGAGCTTTTAGCTTTTTGTATCTTTGTGTTCATAACTTATAGATACATATGGCCCAGCATGGAAAATCTTCTCGAGGACAGAAGAAAAGAAATTTCTGATGGCCTTGAGGCTGCAAGTCAATCTCAAAGAAAACTCGAAGAAGCAAATAAGGAGTCGGCGACGATATTAGATGGAGCGAAGGCGGAAGCTTCTTCGCTTATTAACCAAGCAAACTCAAGAGCAGATCAAATCGTAGATGAGGCCAAAGAACAGGCTGTGGAAGAGGCAAAGAAAATCAAGCTTTCAGCAGAAGCAGATATTGAGCAAAGCGCTAACAAGGCCAAAGATAGTCTAAGGGATGAAGTCGCTGCGCTTGTAATTGCCGGTGCTCAGAAGATCTTAGACAAAGAGATAAACGCCAAGGCTAACAAAGACATCATCGATTCATTGATTAAAAAGATTTAATGTCAGAAGTAAGAACACAATCTAGACCCTATGCTGAAGCAGCTTTTGAGGTTGCCTTAGCGGACGACACTCTAGACGCGTGGACAGAAGATTTTTCGTTGATAGAACTTGCTCTTGAGGATCAAAAAATATCTCAACTAGTAGACACACCAAGCATTTCACAAAACGAAAAAACAAATATTTTTTGTGATTTATTCAGAGACGAAGTTCAAGATAAATTTGTAAATTTTCTTTCTGTTGCGGGAAGCGCAAACAGGTTAAGGCTTTTGACCGACATCAGCAAAAACTTCAAGGAACTGGTTGCTAAAGAAAAAAATCTTAAAAACATAACGGTTGCTTCTTCATACAGAATTGATAAAGAACAATTGAAACATATTGAAGCAGCATTAAAGAAAAGAATGAAAGCCGAAGTAAGCATTGTCACAGAAATAGACAAAAGCCTTATCGGCGGTCTAAAAATTTCTTATGACGATCAAGTAATTGATTTGTCGATAAAAAACAAACTAGAAAAGTTGAAAACTCAACTTAGAACTTAAGAGGTTACAAATGGAAGATTTAAACCCATCAGAAATTAGCAAGATTATAAAAGACCGAATTAATAAATTGGATGTGTCTGCTGAAGAATCGAATGAGGGCACTATTGTATTTCTTGCCGATGGAATTGCCAGAGTTCATGGTCTCAGTGAAGCTATGTATGGTGAGCTAATCGAATTCACCGGCGGTGTATTTGGCATGGCGCTGAACTTGGAGCGCGACTCTGTAGGAGTCGTAATTTTTGGTGATTACAAACTGCTTTCCGAAGGAGATACCGCAAAATGTACTGGCAGAATTCTAGAAGTTCCGGTCGGCGATGAGCTTGTCGGCAGAGTAGTAGATGCGCTAGGAAATCCAATCGATGGTAAGGGCGATATTGGCTCCAAGTTAACTTCGCCGGTTGAGAAAGTTGCTCCAGGGGTAATGTTTAGAAAGCCAGTTGATCAGCCAGTTCAAATCGGACTGAAAGCGGTAGATAGCATGGTGCCTATTGGGCGAGGCCAAAGAGAGCTGATTATTGGCGACAGACAGACAGGAAAAACCGCTATCGCCATTGACGCGATAATAAATCAAAAAGGCAAGAACATGACTTGCATCTATGTGGCAATTGGGCAGAAACAATCCTCAATAGCCGCAACAGTAAGAAAGCTAGAAGAATTTGGCGCAATGGACCACACCATTGTTGTAGCTGCGGCATCAGCAGACCCAGCTCCAATGCAATTCTTGGCTCCGTATTCTGCCTGCTCAATGGGAGAGTATTTTAGAGACAAAGGTGAAGATGCTTTGATCATTTATGACGATTTATCAAAACAAGCTGTTGCTTACAGACAAATTTCATTGCTGTTAAAAAGACCTCCAGGAAGAGAGGCATATCCGGGCGATATTTTCTATCTTCACTCAAGATTGCTCGAAAGAGCTTCGCGAGTCAACGAAGAATACGTTGAACAAGAAACCGGCGGAAAAGTAAAAGGTAAAACGGGCTCTTTGACTGCGCTTCCTATTATTGAAACTCAAGCAGGGGACGTATCGGCCTTCGTACCCACGAATGTGATCTCAATTACTGATGGACAAATCTTCTTGGACACTTCTTATTTCAACAAGGGTATTTTGCCTGCTATGGACCCAGGAATTTCGGTATCCAGGGTAGGTGGGGCAGCTCAACTTCCATCGATTAGAAAACTTGGTGGAGGAGTAAGGATAGCTTTGGCCCAATTTAGAGAGCTTGAAGCATTTGCGCAATTTGCCTCAGACTTGGATGACGCTTCTCGAGAGCAGCTGGAACAAGGACAAAAAGTAACCGAAGTTATGAAACAAAAACAGTATTCACCAATGTCAGTTGGAGAAATGTCTGTAATGCTTTTTGCCGTTAACGAGGGTTATATGAAAGATGTAGAGCTCAACAAAGTAGCTGATTTTGAATCTGCCTTGTTATCTTTCATGGCTTCTGAATACAAGGAACTTATGGCCAACTTAGATGAAACCGGAGAATATTCCGATGAAGTACTAACTAGTTTCAAAGAAGCATTGGAAAAATTCAAATCAACACAAACTTGGTAGCATGGCAAATACAAAAGAAATAAGAAAACAAATTTCCAGTATTTCGAATACGCAAAAAATTACGAGCGCCATGGAAATGGTCGCTTCGAGTAAGATGCGTAAAACTCAAGACAGAATGGAAATGGGCAGACCCTATGCAGATCGTATGCTCTCCGTTATTGGGCATTTGGCTAATTCAAATCCAGAATATAAGCCTTTGTATATGACAGAAAGAGAAGTCAAGAATATCGGCATCATTGTTGTAAGTTCTGACAAGGGCTTGTGTGGTGGGCTAAACATAAACTTGTTTAGAAGTCTGGTTGGCTTTTTAAAAGAACAAGCCGATCAAGGCATTGGACAACAGTTTTGTTCGGTTGGCACCAAGGCAAAGGTATTTTTTAACTCTTACGGCGGCAACGTCGTTGCGGTTGCTGAAAAGCTTGGAGATGTCCCAGCTTTAGAGGATTTGATTGGCTCGATAAAAATCTTGCTGGAAAAATTTGAAGCAGGAGAAATTGATAAGGTTTATTTAGCTAGCAATAAGTTTGAAAACACGATGACGCAACAGCCAGAAATCAAACAGCTGCTCCCGCTTTTAGCTGAAGATACTCCTGAACTCAAACACAGATGGGATTACATCTATGAGCCAGATGCAAAAGAATTGTTAGACGGTTTAATGCAGCGTTATATTGAATCTTTGGTCTATCAAGCCGTGATTGAAAATATAGCATGTGAGCAAGCGGCAAAAATGATTGCGATGAAAAATGCTACCGAAAATGCCGGAACCCTCATCGACGAACTACAACTTATTTACAACAATGCCAGACAAGCGGCAATTACTCAGGAGCTTTCTGAAATTGTCGGCGGAGCTGCAGCACTTTAAAAATTATTGAGGTATAAAAATGAGCAAAGGAACAGTAGTACAGGTTATCGGAGCGGTAATCGACGTAGAGTTTTCTAAAGAGGAGCTTCCTAAGATTTATGACGCGCTCGTTGTAAAAGAGGCAGATCTTATTTTAGAAGTACAGCAACAGCTCGGAGATGGAGTTGTTAGAACCATCGCCATGGGAATCACCGAAGGGCTGAAGAGAGGAGCTGAAGCAGAAAATACTGGAGAACCCGTGACAGTACCTGTCGGCGAAAAAACTTTAGGCAGAATTTTAAATGTGTTGGGCAAGCCAATCGACGGAAAAGGAGATGTTGGCGAGAAAGAAAGAATGCCAATTCACAGAAACCCGCCTTCTTATGAAGAACAGGCGGAATCCTCTGAATTATTGGAAACCGGAATCAAGGTAATCGATCTCATGTGTCCTTTCGCCAAAGGAGGAAAGGTCGGTTTGTTTGGCGGAGCTGGCGTTGGAAAAACTGTGAACATGATGGAGCTGATTCGAAACATTGCTTATGAAACAAGCGGTTATTCAGTTTTTGCGGGAGTTGGTGAAAGAACAAGAGAAGGAAATGACTTCTACCTAGAAATGACCGAGTCCCAAGTATTGGACAAGGTGGCTCTGGTTTATGGTCAGATGAATGAACCTCCTGGAAACAGAATGAGAGTTGCTTTATCAGGACTTACCATCGCTGAAAAATTCAGAGACGAAGGCCGAGACGTTTTATTGTTTATTGATAACATTTATCGTTATACCTTAGCTGGAGTAGAGTGTTCTTCTTTGTTAGGCAGAATGCCTTCGGCAGTAGGTTATCAACCTACCTTGGCAGAAGAGATGGGAGTCTTGCAAGAAAGAATTACTTCTACTAAAACAGGTTCAATTACTTCAGTGCAGGCAATTTATGTACCGGCAGATGATTTAACAGACCCATCTCCGGCAACAACATTTGCTCACCTTGATGCGACTGTGGTTTTGTCTCGTCAAATCGCAGCTCTTGGAATTTATCCTGCAGTAGATCCGCTTGAGTCTTCTAGTCGTCAATTGGATCCAAATATTGTGGGTCAAGAACATTACGATACAGCGATGGGCGTTCAGCAAGTATTGCAAAGATATCAAGAGCTTAAGGATATTATAGCTATTCTTGGAATGGATGAACTTTCCGAAGAAGATAAGCAAACGGTAGATAGAGCCAGAAAAGTTGAGAAATATTTATCACAACCTTTCTTTGTCGCAGAAATTTTCACCAACTCTCCAGGAAAATTTGTTTCCATCAAAGACACAGTGAGAGGTTTTAAAGGGATTCTTGATGGCGAGTACGATGACATTCCTGAACAAGCATTCTTGATGGCAGGTCCTATTGAGGAAGTTGTAGAAAACGCAAAAGCTCTGTAAGCATGTCGACAATTCTTTGCAACATCGTAAGTGCTGAGTCCGAAATTTTTTCTGGCCAGGTTGAAATGGTGGTTGCTACTGGAACTTTAGGCGAACTCGGCATAACACCAGGACACTCACAACTTCTTACAGGTATCAAAGCGGGTCCGGTGAAGGTAATTCTAGAAGGTGGCGAAGAAAAAGTGTTTTTTTTGTCCGGTGGATTCATTGAAGTTCAGCCAGATGCAGTAACCTTGCTTTCTGACGTTGCAGAAAGAGCGGAAGATATTGATGAGGCGGAGGCCGAGCGAGCCAGAGAGTTGGCAGAAAGGGCAAGAGATAATGCCAATTCGGATGTAGATTTTTCCAAAGCCAAAGCTGAACTTGCTGAAGTTGCTGCGAGATTGCAAACGCTTCGCAAAATGCGAAAGAAATAGTCAAAAGCCCCTTAAAAATTTAGAATACGCTCTAACCTGGGCTGTTCATGAAAATCGACGCAATTATTTTAGCTGCTGGTAAAGGCAAGAGAATGCAATCTGCTTCGCCAAAAGTATTGCAACAAGTTGCTGGCAAAGCATTGCTGCAGCATGTTTTAGATACTTCTCTCGAATTAAAAAGTTGTCAGCCTCACATTGTTGTTGGCGACCAAGCCGCTTTGGTAAAAGCTTCTATATCTGCTCCTAAAAACAGCAAATGGTCCAAACAAACAAAACAATTGGGCACAGGACATGCGGTAAAACAATCTTTGAAAGGCTTAAGAGCTGGGTCGATAGCGCTTATTCTTTATGGCGATGTTCCGTTAGTGAAAAGCTCTACTATGAATGACTTAGTTAAGGTAGCTGGAAAAAGCAGTCTTGCCTTACTTTCATTTGAGCAACAAACGCCAAAAGGCTATGGCAGAATCATTAGAAGCCATGGGGGCAAGGTGCTTGGGATTGTTGAAGAGAAAGATGCAACGACAGAGCAAAAGAAAATCACTGAAGTAAATTCCGGAATTATGGCAGTTGCTTCTAATAAGCTTAAAGAGCTTCTTAAGGGCTTGAACAATAAAAATGCTGCAAAAGAATATTATTTAACCGATATTGTAAGTCTGGCAAATGAGAACAAAATACCAGTAAAAGCTGTCAAACTTAATAGTAAGGAGGAAGTTTTGGGAGCAAACAATCTAGAGGAGCTAAATCAGCTTGAGCGAAACTATCAAATGTCGAAAGCCAAGGAGTTATTAAAAAAAGGAGTCATTATCTCCGATCCGTCTAGAGTGGATTTCAGGGGAGAAGTCAAAATTCAAAAAGGCAGTAGTATCGACATCAACTGTATGTTTGAAGGAAAAGTCGAAATTGGAAAAAACGTCATCATTGGTCCTGGCGCTATCATAAGAAATTCTAAGATAGGAGATGGCTCAAAGATTGAGCCCTACACTCTTATTGAAAATGCAATATTAGAAAAAAATGTCACTGCCGGCCCATATGCGCATATCGGACCCGATGCTCATCTTGAAGAAAACTCCGAGATTGGAAATTTTGTTGAAGTAAAACGCAGCAAAATCGGCAAAGGTACAAAAGCTAAGCACTTAGCTTACATTGGCGATGGTCAAGTTGCAGAAAAAGTAAATGTAGGGGCGGGGACTATTTTTGTTAACTATGATGGCAAAAATAAAAACAAAACCAAAGTGGGTAAAGGCGCTTTTATTGGCTCAAATAGCTCGTTAATAGCTCCTATAAGAATTGGTCAAAACAGTATGATTGGTGCCGGATCGGTCGTAACGAGTGATGTTCCAGCAGAAAGGCTGGCTTTGGGCAGGTCAAGACAAAGGAACATAAAGAAAAAATAATGTGCGGAATAATTGCGGCAGCTACAGAAAAAAGTGTTGGTAAGCTTTTAGTACAGGGTCTCTATAAGATGGAATATCGTGGTTATGACTCTGCGGGACTGGCTTTGCATCAAATAGACGATATTGCACATCTCAGATCTTTGGGCAAAGTCAAAAAGCTTGAATCCAAAATGGTTAAAGAAAAACCTAAGGGTAAAATTGGCATTGCTCATACTAGGTGGGCCACTCATGGCAAGCCTTCAGAAGAAAATGCCCACCCACATGTTTCTAATAACAGAGTGTTCATCGTGCACAACGGTATCATTGAAAATTACGTAACCCTGAAAGAACAGCTTGTAAAAAAAGGCTACCAATTCGATTCCCAAACCGACTCTGAATTAATCGCTCACCAACTTGATTTTTTCTTGGATCAAGGAAGTGAAATGTTAGAAGCTATGTCTCTCCTGAAAGAAAAGCTAGAAGGCGCTTACGCAGTTGCTGCCATAGATTTAAAAAAAGAATCGCATTTTTATTTGATTCGAAACAAATCCCCCTTGCTTTTGGGTAAATCCGACTCGGGCATGTTTGCCGCATCTGATCCTTTGGCACTTGCAGATCTCACTAATGAATTTGTTTTTTTAGAAGATGGAGATGTTGCTGAGGTATCTGCAAAAGAGTATAAGATTTTAGATAAAAACCAAAAAAGGGCCATTAGAAAAATTACCACTATCGATGTCTCAAGCGAGGCCATGGGTAAAAACGGCTATCGCCACTTCATGGAAAAGGAAATTTATGAGCAGCCAACTGCAATCTTAAATACTTTAGACGGCAGGATTGGGGGCGAAGATGTGCTAGAAAATATTTTTGGGGAAGGCTCTAACGAATTACTCTCCAAAGTAGAAAGAATTCAAATCGTAGCAGCAGGCACAAGTCTGCATGCAGGCAGAGTAGCAGCCAATTGGTTTTCAGCAATTGCGAATCTTCCAACGCAAATAGATTATGCAAGTGAATACCGCTACAAAAATCCATACGTGGATAAAAACACTTTGTTATTAACCATCTCTCAATCAGGAGAGACTGCGGATACCTTAGGAGCCTTGAGATATGCCAAGGAAAGAAACTATTTGGGCTCTCTTACCATTTGCAACGTTCCTACAAGCTCTCTTGCAAGAGAATCTGATTTTGTTCTTTTAACCAATGCAGGTCCTGAAATAGGTGTTGCCTCCACCAAAGCTTTTACGACGCAACTAACTGCCTTGATGTTACTAACTTTGTCATTGGCAAAAGCAAGAAATCTTAATCCAAGATTAAGAGGGAGAGTCGTTGGTGCTTTGCGAGCTTTGCCTGAGAAGATAGCTAAGTCGCTGGAGTTAAAACCCAAGATCATAAAAATCGCCAAAGAAATAGCTAAAAAAGACAACGCTTTATTTCTAGGGAGGGGTATTTTTTATCCAATAGCGAAAGAAGGTTCTTTAAAACTCAAAGAAATTTCTTATATTCATGCCGAAGCATATCCTGCTGGAGAGCTCAAACACGGACCCCTTGCTCTAATTGATAAGAATATGCCCGTTATTGCCTTGGCGCCTGAAAATGAATTAGCAGAAAAATTGATTTCCAATTTAGAGGAAGTAAAAGCAAGAGGCGGCAAATTGTTTGTCGTAGGAAATGCTGCAGGCAATATGAAATTGAAGGCAAAGAATCTGATCAACCTTCCAGAATGCGATTTCTTACTTACACCGATTCTGTACACAGTCCCATTACAGATTCTTTCTTACGAAGTAGCCTTGCTCAGAGGCACTGACATCGATCAGCCAAGAAATTTAGCCAAGTCTGTGACGGTGGAGTAATTCAGAACAGTGATTTATGAAGACTTCCTTACTCTGAAAGGAAAAGACTTTAAAGGAAGAACACTCGAAGACATTTGGTCTTTTTCAGATAAAGAAATAGAGGAAAATCATGATTTTATTCAAATAGTTTTTCCACTGAATAAACCAAGTCAATCTGTATTTCATGGATATTATCTCGACAGTCAAGATATTGTTGATCAAATTAAAAACAATAAAGAAGCAACAAATAATATTATTAAGTCCTCTCAATGGTTCTTTTCTTTTTTAGAGAGAAATATGTATTGGAATAATCAACATGATCACAATCAGTTGAGAATTACCAGAGTTATAGAGTGTCTAAGATTGTTAGTCTCCGACGAAGAAGCAGATAATTTTTATAATAATGTTTTAGGATTAATTAAGGATAATAATCAAGTAAATATGAGAACATTAAATTTTTGGAAAAATGCTTAATAATAATCACTGTTCCAAAACAATCAGTGACAGCAGAGTGGAAGGAAACATTAATTTAAAAGGAGAAAAATATTGGCAATATGGCAATTGATAATATTAGTTATTTTTTCACCCTTAATAATTGGCAGTCTGGTTTTAGGGTGGCAAAAGAAAATAAATGTAAAACACAATGAGTCAGGCATCCAGAAAAACTGTTTTGTAGGATATTCTTGGACTTATTTTTTCTTTGGTTTTTTTGTTCCTATTTTTAGGGGAGAAATATCAATTGGTGTATTTCATTTAATTTTCTCTTTGGTCACTTTTGGTATTTTTCAATTGATAATGCCTTTTTTATATAACAAGCAATATTCAACTAGGCTTTTAAATAACTCATGGTCATTAAACGATACTGAAGAAAACAATGCGATAGCAAGACAAAAAATTGGAATTGCAACTGATTAAAAGAAAGTTTTAATTTTAAGGGAGATACTATTGAAAGCGGTTTATCCCAAATAGACAAAAAAACAACAATAATTAATAAATATATTTAAAAAGAATTAATCGACAGCATATGAAAGCATCTCTATATAAATTTTCTATCTTTACTATTTTTATTGGCTTTGTTTTGGCTTCTCAAATTTATGCAAACGAATTTAAAGTTGGGTTTGCTGAGCTTTCAATTACCCCCGAGCTAATTGATGAATGGGAAGACGTAAATAACGATGCTCAATTTGATTCAGATATTGATAGATGGACTGATGTGAACGGCAACAACCAATTTGATGCTGTGTGGATGGCAGGGTTTCAAAATAAACGAGCTGCTCAAGGAGTTAAAGACGACCTCATGGCGGTAACTTCGGTGATTGACGATGGCCAGACTCGGATAGCAATAATTAGCGCTGACACTATTGGGCTAATGCGAAAATTTGTACTTAGTGTGCGAGAGGATGTTCCTGAAGAGTGGGGACTAGATTACATCATGGTGCATGCAACACATAATCATGAGGGTCCAGATACTCAAGGTCTTTGGGGGTCAGGTTTTTTAAAAAGCGGCGTTGATAAAGGTTATATGGAGCAGCTCAAAACAACTTTTATACGCTCATTAAAAATGGCTATAGATAATTTGGAACCTGCAGAAATGAGTTTGGCTTTAATTCCGACTAATCCCCTCACGCCTATCAAAGACAAACGAAAGCCAATCGTGATAGATGACGACATAAGAGCTATTTTGTTTAATCGCCCCGATGGCTCAATCATAGGTTCAATAATTAATTTTGGAATTCATGTCGAACTAACATGGGATAAAAATTTGGAATTAACTGCTGATGTTGCAGGCTACTTAAGAAAAGGCATTAGTAAGGGTATTTATTATAAGGATCAGCTTGTTAGAGCCGGACTTGGTGGAACCACGTTATGGCTTACAGGAAACATTGGAGGCCTGATGACATCAGGACCAACCGATCCAATTTACGATCCTGTTTTGAAAAAAACGTTCACCAAACCAAGCCATGCTAAAGCACGTACGTATGGATATAGCTTAGCGAACAGTGTCATAGAGACTTTTCAGGCAGGAGATTTTATGGAGTCGCCGAAGCCAAAGATAACTGTCCACACGACAGAAATAGAGCTAGGTATAGAAAATTTCATGCTCTCATTAGGCACTTTGATAGGGGTGATTGATACCAATCCTAAATTCAGTCTGATGCCACCATTTATACGTTATCTCAGTGAAGTGGCATTTATACAAATAGGAGACGCATCTATTACCGGAGTTCCCGGAGAACTCTATCCAGAAATTGCTGTTGGAGGGATAGAAAATCCTGTTGGCGCCGATTACGCCATAGCGCCACAAGAAGTTCCACATTTGCGAAGTCAATTTCCAGACAAACTCAATTTGATGGTGAATTTAGCAAACGACGCTATTGGTTATATCATTCCAAAAAGCGAATGGGATGAAGAAGCTCCTTGGATTTACGAAGAGAAAGAAGAAACTTATGGCGAGGTAGTGTCTTTGGGACCAAACACTGCAGTCATAGTTTATGAAAATCTTGTTAAGCTTATAGAAGAATCAAAAAAGAAATAATGAAGTCAAAAGTCGACATTGCTAAAGAAACGGCAGAAAAAGTTCATGGTTCTCAAACCGATAAGAAAAATTTCCCTTATATGGCACATGTAAATGACGTTGCTAAACGGGTTCAACAATTAGGAGAAAACTATTTTATTGTGGGACTGCTTCACGATGCAATTGAAGATGCAGTTAAGCATAATGAAGGGCCAAGATTTCAAGAGGAAATCAAAAACCTTATAAAGACCACCTTTAATCAAGAAATCGTAGAAGCTATCGATGCAATGACGAAATTACCTGAAGACGACTACTTTGAAGATTATCTTCCAAGAGTAAAAAGTAATAATATTGCCAAAGAGGTCAAAATTGCCGATTCATCTCATAATCTTTCCAAGGCACATCTTTTAGATAACGAACCCGAATTACAAGAAAAACTGAGAAATAAATACATAAAGGTTTTAAATGAATTAGGTGCTGATGGCCCTAGTTGCGAAAAACCTATAATTTTTAACAACGGCGAGTGGGCTGAAAAATGAAAGGAGATAAATATGAACAATGCTAAAGAATATGATTTCATAGTTTATGGAGCTACAGGCTTTACTGGAAAGTTGGTTGTTGAGTATTTGGTAGAAAAATACAGCAATGATTCTGAAGTAACTTGGGCTTTGGCAGGTCGAAATATTGAAAAACTTAAATCTGTTGCTGAGTCCATAGGGGTTCCACCAAACCTATATTCTCCTGTTCTATTAGTAGCAGATAGCAATGATGCCGCAAGCATTGAAAATTTGGTTTCAAAAACCAAATGTGTTTTAACCACTGTTGGCCCATATCAACTATATGGCGATGGTCTCATTACCGCATGTGCAAAATTTGGGACAGACTATGTTGATCTGTGTGGTGAGCCAGGTTGGATGCATGAAAAGATTAACGAACTAGGCAATATTGCAAAAGAGTCGGGTTCGAGAATAGTTTTTTCATGTGGGTTTGACAGCATTCCCTTTGATTTAGGCGTTTTATTTTTGCAAAACGAAGTTATTAAAAGACATGGAAAACCCTCTTCAAATGTAAGAGGAAGAGTCAGAGGAATGAATGGTGAATTCTCTGGTGGTACGGCAGCTTCAATGGATGCGACTATGGCAGCATTGAAAGAAAAGCCTGAGCTTTTTGGGATTCTTGCCAATCCATTTGCACTTTCGGATGGTTTTACAGGACCAGAACAACCTGTTGACAACAAACCCATGCTTGATGAAAAGCTAGACACATGGGTGGCGCCATTTTTTATGGCACCAATTAACTCTAAGAACATTCATAGATCCAATGCTTTGATGGATCATATGTATGGGGAGGATTTTTGTTACAACGAGATGTGGATTATGGGCCCTGGCGACGAAGGCAAAGCTGCAGCCGATGCAGTATCTTCCGCGAATCCTCTAAGCGATGCTCCGGAACCTGGCGAAGGTCCTTCAAGAGAATCCAGAGAAAATGGAAACTACGATGTCTTGTTTTGCGGTGACATAAATGAAGAAAGCGTTCATGTTTCTGTCGCTGGAGATATGGATCCCGGTTATGGCTCAACCTCAAAGATGATTGTCGAGAGCGCAATATGTTTGGTAAAAGAGTGCACTGATCTTGATGGCGGCATTTACACGCCAGCTCCTTCAATGGGAACAAAGCTCATAAAAAGGCTGCAAGACAATGCAGGACTTACATTCAAAATAGAAAACTGAGGAAATGTTTAGGAAGCTTTACTCCTCAATAAATTTAAAACTAAAAAAATTAGTAATATTTTGAGGAGAAAGCCTTTTACTGCAACTTGTATTTAAAATTAATTTTGAAGTTACTTTGAGGTTCTGCCAAACCACTCGAATAAAAAGAACCAAATTTATTTTTTTGCTCATAATTTTTAAAATCAATTTCAAACTTTTTAGATTCATGAGAACCTTGATAAATTAGTGCATTTGTTTCTTTATCCTCATCTTTGGAGTCTCTCGTAAAATAATATGCAAGGCCTCCAATGAGAGCTATTGCGCCAGCGATTGCCAAAGCATCACTTCCACCATAGCCTCCGCCTGAACTATTGCCGCTGCTACTACCGCTACTACTGCTGCCACTTTCTCCGCTGCCATGATAAGAGGTGAAGCCCAAAGGAGCCATAACAAGAGTTGATATTAAAAAAAACGTTTTCATAGTTTTCTCCATAAAGTATTAATTAAATCCTGGGAATTGTTAAAGTTCCGTTTTAGCTTCTTTTTTTTAATCGCAGCAATAGGACCAAATCACGATTGTTTTAATTTTATAGAACCTTTATTTTTTTATACTATAAAGTTAAAAAGTTATTTATATTTATAACAAGATGACATAAGTGTAATGTGAATAAGAATTTAATTAATCCTTAAGGGAAATGACTTTATTTAAGTTAAACTCAGTTAAATAACAAATGGAAAAATTTTCAATAACTCTTGGCAGGTTTTTACTAGGTCTTTATTTCTTACTTCCAGGTATTTCTAAAATTCCAACCTATACAGGCACAACCGAATACATGCTGCTGCATAACATTCCTTTGGCAAGCATTCTTTTGCCCATCACAATAGTTCTACAAGTAGTCTTGGGATTAATGCTCATCATAGGCTATCGGATCAAAGAATCTGCTCTAATACTTGCTGCTTTAACTATTTTTATAAATATCGGTATGCATGATTTTTGGAATGAATATCCAAATACAGATGCAAGTCATGAAACTCAAAACTTTGTGAAAAACCTAGCAATCTTCGCAGGTTTGCTTGTGTTGAGTGCAAGCGAAAAAGTACAGCAGTGGAGACTTTCCAACTAACTAAAAAACTTACATTAAATTTCTATTTATTTAAGCTTTTCCAATTCGAATTCTGCTCAAGCTGCAGACTCAGCTTAAGCAGCAGTCTGTCTTCCCCTATACGACTTGAAAGTTGAATGCCAATAGGCAAACCTTTTGTGTCTGTTCCGCAGGGCAAAGTTATAGCAGGTGCGCCTGATATGTTTTGATACTTAGTGAATGGTAGAAAATCATTTATTCTTTCCCAGTGTTCCTGTCCGCTAACCTCAGGACCAAAAAATCCAAGCTCAGGGACAGTTGTACCAAGGGTTGGAGTTAAAAGGATATCGAAGTTTTGCATAAAATTTTCGTATTGAGATACAAAACGCTTTAGTCGCCAAAATGCAAAAGGAATTTTATGAATGCTTTTCCAATGACGAGCAATAAGATACTTGGGCCATTGTTCAAGCTGAGTATGATCAAATTTTGGGCTGAGCTCTTTTCCTACTGAATACCTTATCAAGAAACCAAAGTGCGCCCACAATAACCAAAAATCTTCATCAAATTTTCTGTAAAAGGGATTAGATATCACTTTAATTTTATGGCCAAGCGAATCACATAGCTTGGCTAAATCATGAGTTGCCTGAACCAATTCATCAGAACTATTTTCTCCAAGACAGTTTTCTGTCAAAACTGCAATTTTTAACTTTTCAGGAAATGAATCCGATATGTTTCCTATAGCTGGATATTCTTTAGCAGGAATGTTTTTTTCAATTTCAGCATGAAAGGCCCATGTGTCTCTAACGGATCTCGTAACCACGCCATCATGTAAAATATTTGCGGGTAAATAACCTGGGACTTCTTTATCCTTTATCCGACCCCTGGATGCTTTAAGCCCGACCAATCCACAACATGATGCGGGTATTCTTATGGAGCCTGCTCCATCATTTGCATGAGCTATTGGCACTACTCCTGCAGCCACCAGAGCCGAGCTTCCTCCAGAAGAACCACCTGTGGAATAAGCTGGATTCCATGGATTACAAGTAGCGCCAAAACGCAAGCTCTCAGTCGTTCCTGTTAAGCCAAATTCAGGAGTCGTAGTAGTTCCTAAACAATTAAGACCTGTATTGATGATTTGTTTTGCAGCTTTAGAAAACCTTTCCGATGGCTCCCCTGGAAGACTTCTACTTCCTAAATACAACGGAAGTCCGGGCACTTCATCGGTATCTTTGATAAAAGTTGGGATGCCTTGAAAGAAGCCTGAAAAGGACTTTACTGAATTTGCCTGAGCTTCATCAAAGTTCTCAACAGCAATTGCATTTAATTTTGGATTTACTAATTCGGCTCGCCTTATTGCATCTCGAGTAACTGTTTTGGTATCCAATTCGCCTTTCTTTATTTTCTCGGCAATGGCAACAGCATCATCGCTACCAAGCGAATCATCTTGAAAAGCACTTACCACGATTTCTGAATCCATTAATCTCCCTATATAAATTTAACTATACTTTAATATAATGAATGCTCGGTTTGAGGAAATAAAGTAAAAAATTAAACATGTCTGAAACTAAATCGAAAAACAACAGAAGTCTGAAGCTTCCAGAGGTGAATTGGCTAGATAGAGATTCTGATCCTAGTAAATTTTTTAAAGACTTATCTTACGCCTTATCGGAATTTGGATTTATGGTTCTTACAAATGCGCCAGGCTTGTCCGATGACTTTCAACAACATGCTTTTAAAGAAGTAAGGTCTTTTTTTGATTCGCCAAAAGAATTAAAGAAAACAGCATACATAGCAAAAACCCCTTACTTTAGAGGCTACAGTTTGCCAACACCAGCTGACAGCAGTTTTGGACAAGTAATTGAAGCCTTTCAATATGGCTTCGAACAAGCGCCCTTATGCAAACATGATGATCGAACACAACCAATTCATCGACGTCTTTTTCGCGGGCCTAATACCTGGCCAGATGCTGAGGCACTCCCAGGGTTTCGCCCTTTAATCGATGATCTAAATGCTCGTTATCATAGCTTGACTCATCTCCTCGGCGAGGCAATCGTTGAGTCTCTTGGAGAGGATGTTTCCGCATTTCGTGAATATTTTGATTTTGAAGATCCTGATCTAGCAGCCAGTCTCAATCATAATTTTAGCCTTGAAGCGTATGCAGAAAAAGATAGGGATAAGGTAAAAAAGGAGTACGATAAATTTAACAGTAATAAAGTAGGCGCTCACATTGATGGACCGCCGTTTATTGCTTTGTTGATCAACGATCGTCCTGGATTGCAAGTTGTTGCCGCAGAAGGTCATTGGATTGATGCTCCTGTAACATGTAAAACAGCACCCGGTGAATATCACGTTCCAGTAATTCCAGGATCAGTCATAGTAAATACTGGGGGAACTTTGATGCATTTGAGCGAAGGCAAGTATTCAGCAACACTCCACAGAGTAAATACCACACTGATTCCCAAAGGAGAAACTCGTATTTCAATGCCATATTTTTTAATTCCGAAAATGGAAGGAGATTTGGTACCGTTCGGAAAGTCAAAAGCTAGTGCAATAGGAGCTGGAGGTTATGTAGCTGGCCGAGATCGAGGAGCCAATGCGAGCGTGAACCGTATGGGCACTTTTCCACAAGTGACAAAGCGCTGGTGGGCGAATGAATATGCCGAGCTTAGCCAAAAACAACGTGATGAGGTTAAAGCTGAAACACAGGCGGCTCTTGATCTTGCTAAAGAGCGAGGTAAAAGATTTAAAGAATCTAAAATATGAAAATTTTGAAAACCATCTTGATCTTGCTTTTGTCGATGAACCTATATTCGGATAAAGTTTATTTTATAAATCTTCAAAATGGAGATGTACTGAAGTCTCCTTTTTTAATCCAATTCGGTCTTTCTGGTAAAGGAGTTGCACCGGCAGGTGTGGAAATAGCTAATACCGGCCATCATCATTTATTGATAAATGTCGATGAACTTGATTTTACTGAGCCAATCCCGTCTTCGAAGCAACATCTGCATTTTGGCATGGGGCAAACCGAAACTTCTCTGAATCTGCCTATTGGAAAACACAAGCTTCAGCTTGTTTTAGGAGATAAATATCACATTCCGCATTCCCCTCCATTAGTCTCTGAAATAATTGAAATAACTGTTATTGAGTGAATCAAAGTGAATTTACTTGCAGGCTCTACGGGTTTTCTTGGAAATAATATTCTCAAGGAATTAGGTTTTAACAAAAGCCCAACTATTGCCTTAGGGAGAAAAGCTATACCCAACCTGCCAGAAGACTCACAAGAGTTATTAATAGATTTTGATAATCTTGACCAATTGATCCTTCCGGACATTGATCATGTGTATCTTTCCTTGGGATATCCGTTGATATACCACAATGTCATGGGGCTCATGACTGCCAGTCTTAAAAAAGACTTTTTCTTAGTGGATTTTACTTATCAGCTAGAAATTGCTAAAAAAGCCAAAGAGCTAGGAGCGAAAAATATTTCTCTCATTTCGGCAGTAGCAGCTGATTCAAATTCTTGGAACTATTATCTCAAAACCAAGGGTATGCTTGAAGAGGAAATAATAAAACTTGATTTTGAAAGTATAAATATTTTTCAGCCAGGCCACCTCACAGGAAATAAGTTTAGGTTGGATATACTTTTTGCCGATGTTGTATCTATCATTCTTGATCCTTTTTTGCTTGGTCCACTTAAAAAATTTAGGAGCATTTCTGCAAAAAAACTATCTTTAGCAGTGGTTAAAAATTCTTTGAAGGCAAAAGCCGGAATTAATTATTTTGATTACAAAGACTTTATATAAAGATTTAGATTAAGTTATTGCACATATTTTTTCCAATTGATAATCTCTTATTAGGAGAGTAATTATGGAAAAAACTTTTGATTATGTTGTTGTTGGAGCTGGCAGCTCTGGTTGTGTGATGGCCAATAGGCTTTCAGAGAACGGAAAAAATTCAGTTTTAATATTAGAAGCGGGCGGGAAAGATAGAAATTTCTTCATTCATATGCCGTCAGGCTATTCTCAGATTGTTCCTACAAAAAGCAATTTGAATTACGGATTTGAAACTGAACCTGAGTCCACAACAAATAATAGGAAATTGTACTGGCCTAGAGGAAAAGGCTGGGGAGGCTCTTCATCAATTAATGCGATGATTTACATAAGAGGACATGCTCATGATTATGATTTGTGGAGGCAAATGGGAAATGATGGTTGGTCTTACGATGATGTTCTTCCATATTTTAAAAAAGCCGAGTCTTTCAATGGAGAAGGAGACAAAGACTTTCATGGGTATGACGGACCTTTACACGTAAAAAAATCTGAGAGAAGGGATGATGAATTACTTGATGTTTTTGTCGAAGCAGGAGGACAAGCTGGCTTTCCTTTGACAAATGATTTCAACGGAAAAAATCAAGAAGGTTTTTCAAGGTACGAGCATACTATGCATGATACTAAATGGGGTCCAAGACGATGGAGTTCTGCTAGAGCGTATTTGCATCCTGCTTTAAAAAGAAAAAATCTAAATACAGAAACTAACGTACAAGTTAATAAAGTTTTGTTCCAAGGAAAAAAAGCTATTGGAGTTGAATATTCTCATAAAGGAGTGACACAAAGTGTCAAAGTAAATAAAGAAGTTATTCTTTCTGCTGGAGCCATAAATTCACCTCAGATCTTAATGAATAGTGGCATTGGTGATTCTCAA
The DNA here is from genome assembly GCA_902632605.1 of uncultured SAR86 cluster bacterium. GTDB lineage: Bacteria > Pseudomonadota > Gammaproteobacteria > Magnimaribacterales > AG-339-G14 > MEDG-81. The sequence goes on from CACPDB010000002.1 coordinate 150,689, forward strand.
GAATTAGCTAAGCATGGCATTGGCATGGTTCATGAATTAAAAGGAGTTGGTAAAAACTTACAAGATCATTATGCTGTTATAAATTCTTTTAATTGCACCAAACCTGTAACCCTGCATAGATCGGCAAGTTTTTTAAGAACACAATTGTCAGGCTTGCAATATTTACTCCTTGGGACTGGAGATGCAGCAAATCCTCCTTCCAGCGGTGGAGCATTTATCAAGTCAAGTCCTGAAAAAGATATTCCAGACACTCAAATTCATTACGCTTCCTATCAAACATCAGATCTGCATGGTCGAGATGGGATAGATTTAAACCATGGATTTAGTTCGGTTATATGTATTCTTAGACCACAAAGCAGGGGACATATTGAGTTGAAGAGTGCTGATCCGAGTGAAGCACCTCTTATGTATCCAAATTATCTTTCAGAAGAGCAGGATGTTATAGATACAAGAAATGCTTTTAGAGAATCCAGAAAAGTCTTTCTTCAGCCTGCCTTTGATGAGTACCGAGGAGAAGAATCCAAACCCGGTCCGGATGTGAATATTGAAAACGACGATGAAGTAGACCAATGGATTCGTGATACTGGAGAAACTTTGTATCACCCTGTTGGCACTTGTAAGATGGGCGATGACGATATGGCTGTTGTCGATGATCACTTAAGAGTAAAAGGCGTTGATAACTTAAGAGTTGTCGACGCATCTATAATGCCTACCTTAATAGGAGGAAATACCAATGCCCCATCTATTATGATTGCTGAAAAAGCTTCTGATTTAATCAATCGAGCTTCTGTTTCTTAAAAAATGAGAAGAATAATCACCGGTCACAATGAAAAAGGCAAATCTATAATCTCTATTGATGGCCCCCCAGCAAGATCAATTGGTGAGGATGCAGGTGGTTTATATGAAATTTGGAATACTGATGGTTCTGGGTTCGATACCAAATCAAAAACGGATAGAGCAGATATAGACATTATTCTTTCCCCTACAAAAGGTGGAACAAAGTTTAGATATTTTCAGATAAATCCTATTCCAGACGGAATACCACAAGAGACTATCGAGGCAGCTACTGCAGAGGCTTTTAAAAAAATGGGCGCTGCACACCACAGAGTGGATACTTCAAGAAATGCCGCGATGCATGAGACAAATACTATTGATTACATCATTCTTTTGAAAGGCGACGTTAGTTTGATACTTGATGAAGAAGAGGTGCAACTTAAACCTCATGATGTTGTCGTGCAAAGAGGTACCAATCATGCCTGGGTAAATAATGGTACTGAGCCAGCTTTATTGATTGCTGTTTTAATTGATAGAAATTTAGTTTAATTATTAAGAGTTATGTTTTTAGCAATGAATAGATTCAAAATTGTCTCGGGAAAAGAAGAAGTTTTTGAGAAAATTTGGAGAGAAAGAGATTCCCATCTTAAAGGTGTTGATGGTTTTATCGAATTTAATTTATTAAAAGGAAAATCATCTGAATCTTTTACCTTTTATGCTTCCCATTCGGTTTGGAAATCCAAAAAACATTTTGAAGATTGGACTAAATCAGAATCTTTTAAGTTGGCACACAAAAATGCGGGAAAACATCGAGATATTTATTTAGGCCCACCACAACTAGAAATTTTAGAAAAAGTTCTTTGACTTCAAACACACTAAAGAATTTTGAGGCTAAAAAAATTTGTGACTTTAAATAATTTGCACTAAAGTAGTTTTACTTATTTTTTAGTATGAAATTTTCTCAAGAGACATCCGATAAGCTAGCGATAAGCTTGTCAGCAATTTGTACTTTAAACTGCTTGTTTTTGCCGTCCTTAATTGTGTTATCTTCAGGCTACATTTCCAGTCAAATCGATAGCGAGGCTGTCCATGGCTTTCTTTTATTCTTTGCTATCCCACTATCAATCTTTGCTTTATCTCGAGGATATAAAAACCATCAAAAGCCTTCGGTATTGATTTTAGGTTTTTCTGGATTAGCAACGATGATTTTAGCCTACTTTTTTGGCGAAGCAGTTTCAGGAAAATCCGCCGAACAATTCTTTACAGTCGCTGGTTCTCTTTTAGTTGTTTATGCTCATTATATAAATTTCAGAACATGTAACGATCTCAATTGTGATTGTCACAATTCAAATAGTTTTTAATTTTTAACTTAATTTTTGAAAATCAAAATGAAAGTCGTCTTTTTTCTAATTCTTTTTTTCGGATCGCTTCTCTCTTCTGATGATTTATTAAATGCTGTAAAAAGCGAACTTAGAGATCCGAATAACTTCTCAAGGGATAGTTATCGAAATCCTTATGAAACTTTATCTTTTTTTGAAATTGAGCCATCAATGACCGTGGTCGAGCTTTCACCTGGGGGAGGCTGGTATACAGAAATTTTGGCAGGCTTTCTAACTAATTCTGGAACTCTCATTGCTGCACATTTTGACAAAAACACGTCAAATAATTATCTAAGAAAAAGCAGGTTAAATTTTGAAAAAAAAATCAATTCCAATCCACTTTACAAAAATATTAAAGTCGTCAATCTGACGTCTGAATTATCTAGACCTGAGTCAGTTGATGCCGTTGTAACATTTAGAAATCTTCATAATTGGTTGGGCCCAATGATGGATAAAATTTTTTCTAATGCCTACAACGCTTTAAAGCCAGGAGGTATCTTTGGTGTCGTTGAACATAGAGCAAATAAAGGAACTTCAATTGAAAACATGAAGAAAAGCGGATACGTCACAGAAGATTATGCAATCCAAATCGCAAAAAAACATGGATTTAATTTAATTTCCAAATCTGAAATCAATGCTAATTCCAGTGACACTAAGAATCACCCAAGAGGTGTTTGGACTCTTCCTCCTACCTTAAGACTGAAAGAAAAAGACAAAGAAAAATACCTTGCGATTGGAGAAAGCGACAGAATGACGTTGCTATTTAAAAAACCTGAACGCTAATCATCCTGTAGTTTCTTTTAATTTGGCAAATTCAAAAAAAATTATTAATATTTTAAGATGTTAGAAAAAGAACAAAAAAGGCTTTTGAAAGGATTATTGTCCCATTTGGATTCGAAAACCAATGTGGATGCTGGAGGAATCATGAAAACTCCAGCAGAAACTTATACTTCAGAAGAAAGATTTAATCTGGAATGGAACTCATTTTTTCAGGACTATCCGCAAATAATTGGCATGTCAGGAGATCTCGCTGAGGCCAATAGCTTTCTGACTATTGAAGATTTTGGTTCGCCAATTATTGCTACCAGAGATGCTGAAGGCAAATTTAAAGCTTTTGCTAATGTTTGTTCTCATAGAGGCGCTCAAATCGAAACTGAAAAAAGTGGTTTAAAGTCAAAGTTCTCTTGTCCATTCCACGGTTGGACATTTGATAACAACGGTTCTTTGGTTGGATATCCTAAAAGCGACCACTTTGGAAAAATCGATAAAGATTGTTATGGCTTAACCGAATTGCCGAGCCTAGAAAAGTATGGATTCTTGTGGGTTCATCCTAAAACTGACGGCAAAATAGATTTAAAAAAATTGCTTGGCGTTAAACTCGAAAAAGAATTTGCTGCATGGGACTTTGACAGGTTAGTTCTGTCAAATGAGGAAGAGTACAAAACAGATATGAATTGGAAATTGGCAATTGATACGTTCGGCGAAACTTATCATTTTTCTGTCTTGCACAAAGACTCTCTTTTTCAATCTTTTCATGGAAATTGTCAACTTTTCGATAGCTTCAAAAGGAATGGTAGATTAATACTCTGTAAAAGAGATATTGATGAAATGAGAAAGCTCCCCGAAGAAGATTGGAACATTACTAGCGGAACTTTACCTGTTTACTACTTATTTCCTAACATTATTTTTATGCCAACCCCTGAAGGAGCTTTTCTTGTTAAGGAATATCCTTTGGAAAACTCTCCGCATAAAAGTATTTCGAAGATTTCATTTTATTTTTATCCGGAAGCCATAGAAATGGCAAATAAAATGGGAGTCTCTCCAGAGACTGGTCAAAATCCCTTAGAAGAACTATATAGTGCTTTTGGCAGTGTCATTAGAGACGAAGACTATGTCGTCGCAGCGTCGTCTCATAAAGGATTGAGATCTGGCAACATTGACTTTCTCACTTTTGGTAGAAATGAACCGGCTTTGCATCATTACCATAATACATATAGAGAAGCATTAGGCTTGCAAAAACTTCCAATAATCGAATCTTAAGATGATAGATTTATATTATGCTCCAACTCCTAATGGCTGGAAAATATCCATTATGCTTGAAGAATGTGAAATGGATTATCAGGTTGTTCCAGTAAATCTCGGTAAAGGAGATCAATTTACACCGGAATTTTTGAAAATCAGCCCGAACAACAGAATGCCAGTTATTGTGGATCATGAAAATATTATAGATGGAGAGTCTATTAGCATTTTTGAGTCTGGAGCAATATTGATGTATTTGGGAGAAAAATCTGGAAAATTTTTTCCCCAGAAATCTCCAGAAAGAGAAAAAGTTTTAGAGTGGTTGTTTTGGCAAGTCGGCGGTTTAGGTCCAATGGCAGGCCAGGTTAGTCATTTCGTAAACTATGCACCAAATTTTCCAGGAGATCATTCTTATTCGGAAGAACGATACAAAAATGAATATGACAGATTACTTGGCGTAATGGATAGAATTCTCAATGAGCGCGAATACCTAGCAGGAGATTATTCCATTGCGGACATGGCATCTTTTCCTTGGGTAACCGCTTACAAAAGATATGAAGTAGATTTAGATACTTTTAAAAATGTCAGAAGATGGTTTGACGCTATTAAGCTTAGACCTGCTGTTCGTAGAGGGATAGATGTAGGAAAGGCTGCAAGAAATTTTGGCGAGGGCATTTCCAAGGAAAGTCTAAAAACCATGTTTAAACAAGATGCCAAAAGTATCGCAGAAATGGCGAAGAAAAAAGAAGAAGAATAACTCCTATAATTTTTTTTCGATAAGCTGAATTCTATCGTTACCGAAATACATATCTTCTTTATCCAAAAAGAAAGTTGGGGAACCAAAGCCTTTGCGATCCATTAATTCTTGTGTATTTTTTATAAGCCTTTCCTTGGTTTCTGGCAATGCAATAAATTCTAGAAAATCATCAGTTTTAACTGACAAAGAAGAGACAATCTCATTCAAACAATCGTCACTTGAAATATCTTTGCCTTCAGTCCAATAAGCTTTAAAAACTTTTTCTAGGTATTCTTCAATACTTTCATTTTTGTCAATAAAGTAAAAAACACCACGCATAGACTTAACGCTATTGATGGGAAAGATTTTCGGCCAATTAAATTCTATGTTTCTTTGTTTAGCCCAATCGTCCATGTCTTTTTGAGAATATTCCAGTTTTTCTTTAACCGGATTTTTTCTACTTTCATAGACGCTAGGGTTGGTTGAATTGAAAATTCCCCCAACCAATATGGGTTTCCAAACAATTTCGAATTCTTTATTTTTTCTAAGTTCTAAAATTCCTCTAAAGGAAAGATAGGTCCAAGGACTGCTACAATCTAGGTAATACTCAATTTTTTTCATCTTCAATCTAATTTTTTCTTATTAATACTTTATAATCTTACCTCTAGAGGTTTCAAGCTGCTCACTTTAGAGGGAAAAATGGAAGAAGATCAAAAAAGACTTGCCGATGCTTTGGAAGAGTTGAAAGATCACAATTTTATGAAAATTCATGAATCTGCATGGAAGTTCATGTATTACAACCTGTTACGAGGTTTGGCGATTGGTCTTGGTTCTGTTGTCGGTGCCACAGTACTAGTAACTATCTTTATACAAATACTAGCTCAATTTGAGTTTATTCCCATCATTGGAAATTGGGCGCATGAAGTTATAGAAATCATTGAAAAACTAGATAAGTCTGGATGACAAAACCTTCGGTTTTTAGAAGCGGAACGGTTTTTCAAAAAAAGGTTTGGCTAGAACTTTCTAAAATTCCCAAAGGAGAAACTAGAACTTATAAAGAAATTGCCATTGCCATTGGTAATCCTTTGGCAGTTAGAGCAGTCGCAAATGCATGTGGGAAAAATCCTCATCCAATAAAAATACCTTGTCATAGGGCAATTAGGTCAGATGGAAAATTAGGGGGATACACGCCAGGAGGTTCTGCTACCAAACGAAGACTATTAAATGAAGAACAAATAGCCTAATTCAGCGTAACTTTTTTTAATTGTCCTGGTTTTAAAATTTCAAAAAAGTCTGTGGGAAGTCCTTTTTTTGTCAAAGCTTTTTGCAGTAATGCAGGAGGTTCTAAAGTTTCTTCATCAGTTAGTGAAAAGGTACCCCAGTGCATGGCGTAATTTTTTCTAGATCCCAAATCTAGGGCAACCTGTAAAGCCTCTTCAGGATTTACATGATTTGCTTTCATAAACCACCGTGGCGCATAAGCACCTATTGGAATTAAAGAGAGGTCGGGTCTGCCAAGTTTTGTTTGAGTATTTTGGAAATCTTTGGAGTAACCTGAATCTCCTGCATGAAAGCTTTTAAAATTTGGAAAAGACATAAACCATCCGCCCCAGAGGCTTCTGTTTCTATCTGCTAAACCTCTGGCTGACCAATGTTGGGTTGGAGTGAAAGTAAATTTAGCTCCTTTAATTTCAATATTTTCCCACCATAAAAACTCTTTAGTATTTTTAATGCCTTTTCGATTTAATAATTTTTGATCTCCTTTTGGGACTAAAAACAAAGTCTTAGGATTCTTTGCTGAAAGTTTTTTTAAGGAGGGAATATCTAGGTGATCATAATGATTATGACTTACTGTAACGACATCTATTTCAGGTAAGTCTGTAATTTGCATGGCTGGGGGGATAATTCTTTTTGGACCTGCTATTTTAACTGGAGAAGCTCGGTCAGAAAAAACCGGATCAGTAAGCACAACTGTTCCTTCTATATTAATTAAAAAAGTAGAGTGTCCGATCCAAATTAAGTAGTTTTCTTTCTGATCAGAAAAGTTTTTCCATTCATCCGACAATTCTATTTTTATTGGGGTTGGTTTTTTCCTATTTAAGCTCCACTTTAAAAAGTCTCCAAAACTTTTTAGATTTGGCATATTGTTGGTATTTTTAAATCTCTCGTCAGACATTAAAAGACTGGAAAATAAGATTAAGAATATTAATTTTTTTGCACGGAAATTAATTTGCATTTCGAAGCGCTATTGTAATCTTATTGAATTTAAAACACAGAGAAATTTATTTAAAACATTTTAGATATGTATAATTTCTCTCCGATGAGAATTTTAAGAAAATTATTGATGTTTTTTGGACTGTTTTTTGTTTCCGTTGGAGCGTCTTTAAGCTTATTAGGCGAGCTAACTGGATTGGTTTTTTTTTCTAGCTTACAAAACCTTTTGATTTTTTGCATCGGGGTAGTTACTTTTTGGCTGTCTCTTGAGCGAGTTCACCCAGAAGGTTACAAGTTTTTTTTGATATTCATTTTACTTTCTTCTTTATCAGGCTTTTTTTATCTTCCTCTAGGAATTCTAGGCTTCCTTTTAACAATTTTCGTTCTATGGTTTTTTAGAGATCCAGAAAGAACGATTCCATCATCTGAAGCAGGTATCATTTCTCCTGCAGATGGCGTTATATGCAAAATAGAAAAAACCCTTCCACCCAAAGAGGTAAAAGGTTCAGAGGAATTATTAAAAATTTCGGTCTTTATGAATGTTTTTAATGTCCATGTAAACAGAGCTCCTGTTGCAGGAGACATCAAAGAAATAATCTATGTTCCAGGAAAATTTTTAAACGCCAGTTTAGACAAAGCAAGCGAACACAATGAACGTAATATTCTCGTGTTAGAAAATAATAAAAATGAAGAAATTATTGTGGTTCAAATAGCAGGGCTTATTGCAAGAAGAATCCTCTCTTTTGTAAATCTTTTTGATTCACTGAAGATTGGCGAAAGATTCGGTCTCATCAGGTTTGGTTCGCGAGTTGATGTCTATCTTCCTTCCAATTACGATCCAAAAGTAGAACTGGGACAAAAGGTCACTGCTGGAGAGAGCATCATTGCAAGCTAATAATCATGTCTGAAAGAAGCATCAAAAATTTTATTCCAAACTTGATTACTTTAACTGGACTTTGTTTTGGTCTAAGTTCTATAAGGTTTGCAGTTTTAGAAGATTTTAAAGCTGCAGTTGTATGTATTCTTATTGCTGCGATATGCGATGTCTTAGATGGATTATTTTCAAGGCTCTTAAAAACTCAATCAGATTTGGGAGCCGAACTTGATTCGTTGGCTGATTTTTTGAGTTTTGGGGTGGCTCCAGGAATTTTAGTTTATTTTGGAATTTTAGAAGAATTGGCCATCTGGGGATATCTTGCTGTAACTGCTTTTATTGTTTTTGCTTGCTTAAGACTTGCTATTTTCAATTTGAACTTACCGCCAACTGAGGATGCTCAAAAACAAGGATATTTTTTAGGAGTTCCAACTCCATCCGGCGCAGGTCTGATTTTACTCCCTTTAATTCACACTTTTCTTGGTTTTAACTGGGGTTTAGAAAACCCTGAGGTAGTTGCAATATATACCAGTTTGGTTGGTTTACTGATGGTCAGTAAGATTCCAACATTTTCACTAAAAGAACTTAATATAACTGTAAATAGAAAGTTTTTTCTTAGGTTTTTTGTTGGCTTTGTGGTTTTAGTGCTGTTAATGATAAATTTTCTCTGGCAGTTTTTATCAGTAGTTGGGATTATTTATATTGTAGGAATTCCTGTTGCAATATTTATATTTCGCAAAAATCGTTACAAGAACGAAAAAGAAGCAAGTTAGTCAGAAAGTTCTTCAAATATTTTAAAGATTTCTTCAGCAGTAGAAATATCTCTTACATTTCCACCAAAAAAAGAACTGTATTCTACATTTGGAGATGCATAAATATGCCCTCCATTTATAAGAGTAAACAATGCAACAACATTTTCCCCCGCATTAATTCTTTTTACTACCCCATTGCTTTTGTTTCCATCTGTATCTTCAATTTGCGAAATCATTTCCCTTCCAGTAGGGCTTAAACTTTTCCAATATTCGTATGTCTTATCCGAGGATTGGACTATGCCACGACTTGTATTGCCAAAAAGCTCTACTTGTCCGCCATCATATGGAGCAATAGGGTCCTTGGTACCGTTAAAGATTAATATGTTTACTGCTTCATTTTCTTTTTTACATTCGTTGTTATCGTCTATAGGAATCGTTGCAACCAGTGGAGCAAGAACAAAAATTGATTTAGGAGATTCGTAAGCTAAACGATAAATCATTTGACCGCCATTTGAGATCCCGGTCGCTATTATTTTTTTCTTATCAACTTTGTAGTCTAAAGATATTTTTTGAATAACTTTTTTTAAGAATCCTACATCGTCAATATTTTCTTGGTTGGCAGCATAATCGGCAGAGGCTCTGCAGTCATTCCAAAAATTCTTATACCCTTGCGGATATACAACTAAGAAACCCTTTTCTTCCGCAAGATACTCAAAATCATATCCAGTAGCAATTCGCATATCTTCTGATTTACCGAAAGAGCCATGCAACACAAAAAAGGCTCCAGAATTTTCTTTGAAATTTCTTGGAATATACAAATCGTAGGTCCTTTCAATATTATCGTGGTCGATAGCAAAAGTCTTATAAAGACCCCCTAGGGGAGCGTTTCTTTCAGGATAGACATTAAGATAATTATAAAGAACCAAAAATGCAGCTAAGGCACCTACGACAATGCTTATAAAGAATGTTCGTAAATTAGATTTCATTAAAGCCTCCACTTAATAGATAAATATGAAGTAGTAGCCTCCAATTACAAGTCCGATTATTAAGCCAAGAAAAGAGATAAGAAAATTTTTAAGCATACAAATTAAAATTGATTTTAACTCATATTAAACTAAGGACTTTGTCTCGATAATTTTATTTTCCTTTGCAGAACGTTTTTTTCTATTGGTCCTGTCATTTACCTTTCCCACCAATTGACCACAAGCAGCCATGATGTCTTCTCCTCTAGTTGTCCTTACCGTTGTTATAAACCCTTCTTTTTGAAGAATTTTTTTAAAAGTTTCGACCCGCATGTTGGAAGGTCTTTTATATTCTGTTCCAGGGAATGGATTGAAAGGGATCAAATTAATCTTACTTGGAATATCTCTTAATATTTCTGCCAATTCTTTTGCGTTATCTAACGAGTCATTAACTTTATTAATTAAAATGTATTCCATGGTAGTTTTTCTCTGATCACCGCATTTATCAACGTAACGCATTACCGCATCCAAGAGCTTTTTAATAGGATACTTTTTGTTTAAAGGCACTAAATCGTTGCGCAATTTGTCATTGGGAGCATGAAGGGAAATGGTTAATGCTGCATTGGTTACCTCCGAAAGCTTATCTATCATAGGCACCAATCCAGAAGTGCTCAAAGTAACCTTTCTTTTCGAAAGTCCATATGCTTTATCGTGCATCATCAAGTTCATAGCTTCTGTTACTGGTTCAAAATTTAGCAAAGGCTCTCCCATGCCCATCATCACAACATTTGTAACATTCTTTGAACCATGATCTCTGGGAATGCCAAAAGAATTTTCTGCTACCCAAACCTGTCCAATAATTTCTGCTGTCGACAGGTTTCTTGAAAAGCCCTGTTTTCCAGTAGCACAAAAACTACAATTAACTGCACAACCCACTTGTGAAGAAACGCATAAAGTTGCTCTTTTGCCCTCAGGAATTAAGACCATCTCTACTAAATCACCTTCTCCAACGCCTAAAACCCATTTGCGAGTGCCATCTATGGAATCTTTCTCATAAACAATTTCCGGAGGTTTAATTTCTGTTTTTTCATCCAAAATACACCTTAGGCCCTTTGAAAGATTGCTCATCTCGTTAAAGTTTGAGATTCCTTTTTGATGAATCCATTGAAAAACTTGTCTCGCTCGATAAGGTTTTTCTCCTAAAGATAAGAAAAATTTTTCCATGTCATCTAAAGACATACCAAGAAGATTTGCTTTCATTTTTTAAAGTTCAAATAGATTTTTTACTGGTTTGCCATCTTTTAAGTTAGCAACATTTTCAATAAAAAGATTAAACGATCTTGGCAAAGACATTAAAGAGTGAGCTGAATCGTGAGGAGTAATGTAACAATTCTTTGCTTCCCAAAGAGGAGAGTCTTTCTCTAGAGGTTCTTTTTTTGTGGTGTCTAAGGCTGCAGCAGCAATTTCATCGGTATTTAATGCTTCTGCAAGGTCTTGTTCATTTACCGCACTGCCTCGGCCGACATTAATTAACATACTTTGAGGATTCATTTGTTTTAAAACTTTTTTATCAATTACGTTTCTTGTGTTTTCGCTATCTGGTAAAACCGTGACAAGAAAATCCGCAAAAGGCAACATATCCATTAAATCTTCTGGCGTTTTAACTTCATCAGCAAATTCACAAGTAACAGGAGATCTTCTAATCCCAGTTACGTTCATTTCAAATGACTTTGCAATTCGAGCAATTTCTTTTCCTATGCCTCCATATCCATAAATGAGCAAATTCTTATTGGTTAATTCACCATCTCCTCCATTTGGCATCCAGTTTTTTTCTTTTTGAAGCTGTATATGAAGATCAATTCTTTTGTTCCATCTCAACATTTGCGCTAAAACGTAATTAGCCATGGGTTTGCCATATATGCTGCTTGCATTTGCAACAATTGCGTTCGTTTCTTTCAAAACTGCTTGTAAAAAAGGATCATCCATTCCCGAATATCCGCTTTGGATGAATTTAGCTTTCTTAGCAAGTTTCAACATAGGCTCAAAAAGATGTTTGTGGTCTCTTACCGCAAAGAGAAACTGATAAGATAAAAATAAGGCTTCGACTTCCGGAACGTTTTCCCATGCAGGATTAGTGTGATCCTCAGGGTTAAGCACAATGATCTCTATATTAGGATCAAGCTTAAGAATTTCTGATTCATAAAGGTTGCTTATCAGGCTATCAACTACTATTTTCATTAGGTTCCTTTATTCGATGTGGCAATTTAAACCAGAAGTTTTTAGAAAACAAGAATATTGATTTAACTGACTATATAATGTTCCAAAAAAATGACAGAACTCACCATTATCGACGTTTATGCCTTTGGCGTACCTATCATATTGGCCCTTATTTTATTTGAGGTCTTGATTTCTAATTCGCAAAGTAAGAATTACTATAAGTCCGGCGATACTTGGTGTACTTCAGGACTTCTCTTTGGAAATATCTTAATGGGATTTGCCATCAAAGGATCCATTGTTGGGTTTCATTTCTTTTTATATCAGTTTCGAATTGTTGATTTAGTAACCATTTTGCCAAATTGGGTTTTATGGATCTTAACTTTCGTTTTAATAGACTTAGTATTTTATATTTACCATAGGCTTTCGCATCGGGTTAGATTTCTTTGGGCAATTCATATGAGTCACCATTCCAGCGAAGAAATGAATTTTGCAGTTTCCTTCAGACAAGCTTGGTTTGGGCCAATTTCAAAGGTACCTTTTTTTATGGTGTTACCAATTTTAGGCTTAAACCCTTTAATGATTGCAGTAGCAGGAGTCATAAGTACTTTGTGGGGGGTAGTGGGGCATACTCAAATTATTGGCAAGTTAGGCCCCCTAGAATGGCTTTTTAATACGCCTTCTCATCATAGAGTCCATCACGGCGCAAACCCAGAATACATAGATAAAAATTACGGAAACTTACTTATAATTTGGGACCGATTGTTTGGTACTTTTCAACCTGAAGAAAGGCAAGTTAACTATGGTTTGGTAAATAATGTAAACACCTTTAATCCTGTCAAAATAACATTCATGGGCTGGACAAAAATTTTTGATGATATGAAAAAAGCATCAAGCTTTAAGCAATCCATAGATCATTTTTTTGGCCCGCCAACAACGCACGAAAAAGAAGCTTTGAATTAGTTTGTTAAAGCTTAGGAAATCATGAAGACGACAATTATCAATTGGCTGCTAGTTTTATTTGTGAGTCTTAGCTGGGGAGCTTCTTTTATGTTTACTCGCTTAGTAGTAGAGGAAATTTCTCCCTCTCACTTAGTATCAATAAGGCTTTTACTTGCTGCTCTTCTATTAGGGCCTTTGTTCATTAATAAAGAAGAATTTTTAAAGATGTCAAAAGTGATCCCGTCTTTGATTTTGCTTGGAATAATAAATGCCGCCTTGCCTTTCTTTCTTTTTGCTTGGTCTGCACAAGAACTTACAGCTGGTATGCTTTCTATATTAAATGGAACTTCACCTTTATTTGCACTAATTATTGCAATCTTGCTTTTTAGACAAAATACCACCTTCCTCCAAGTAATTGGTCTTCTAGCAGGCTTTATTGGACTCTTAATTTTTATAGGACTTGATGAAATTAGAGTAGTTTTTTTTCCAGTAACTTTATGCCTAATTGGAGCTTTTTGTTATGCATATTCAAACAACGTCTTATTTAAATTGAGCCATATAAATTCATCAGCTCTTGCTTCTGCAACTATGCTGTCAGGTTTTGTTTTTTCAATTCCATTATTTCTGTCCGAGCCACAATCTTTTTCATTTGATCTGTCATTAAAAACTTATTTAGCAACCTTATTCCTTGGGCTGGTTTCAACGGGTATCTCATTTATTGCGTACGTTGTTTTGTTACAAAGATCTTCCCCAGTTCAAGCCTCTTCGATAATTTTCTTGGTACCCATTACTGGAATTTTCTGGGGCGCAATATTTTTAAATGAGAATATAGATCAGAAGGTGATATTGGGCTCTTTGTGTATTTTAGTTGGTATAGGACTAACAAATATTTTTAAACCTAAAAAACTTTTGAGAGATTAATTAGATAATTTTCAAAACATTTTCTGGCGGCCTACCAACTATAGCTTTAGAACCTTTTACATAAATTGGTCTTTCAATTAGCTTGGGAAATTCAATCATTAAATTAACGATTTCTTCTTCTGAAATATTAGAATCTTTTAAGTTATTCTCTTTATATGCAGATTCTCCTGTTCTCAAAAGATCTCTTGGGCTCATACCAAGTTTTTGAATTATTTCTTTCAAAAAGTCTTTTTTGAGTTTCTCATCAAGGTATAGGAAAACCTCAAAATTTTCCTTTTCTTGCTCAAGGAGATTTAGGGCTTGTCTAGACTTACTGCATCTAGGGTTGTGAAAAAGAAAAGCTTTGGCCATAGTTACAAATCATCTTATGAAAAGAGTTATTTTAAGCAGAAAAGGATTTGATTCAAAATATGGAGGTAGACCTTCACCCATATTTAAGAATGATGATATTTTCTCTCTTCCTATTCCTCAAAATGGAAAATCTCCAAAAAAATATCATGAGCTTAAATTCAATGATATCAATGGAACCCAAGCTTTGAAGGAGGTTTCAGCCACACAGGTTACTTCAGAAGACTTTTGCCATTATGATCCCGCGCTTAATGACAAAATTGGACTTTTTGGTCAGGCGGGTAGCGCACAATCTGAGCTTAAAAATAATGGTGTAGATATAGGGGATCTTTTTTTATTTTTTGGCTGGTTTAAAAAGACAGAAAACCCAAAAATTGATATCCATAAAATTTTTGGTTGGTTACAAATTGAAGAAATCTTGGAAGGTGACAAACAGATTTCTAATTTTTTAAAAAAACACAATCTTTCACATCCACACGATCCAAAATATCGAAAATATAAAAACAATACAATTTATGTATCAAGAAAAAATTTTGGTTTATTTAAAAAATTTTCCAAAAAACTAGTGCTTAGCGCTCCTAACCACAAGAAATCTATGTGGCAGTTTCCCAAAAAATATTTTGCTAGTGCTGCTAAGAAGAAGAGTAATATTTTTTTAAACCGTCTAAAATGGAAAGATAATAGAAAATTATTAGTCGATACAAATATTGGCCCTGGCCAAGAATTTATATTCGACGCCCAAGAAGTACCAGATATTTCTTTGTGGGCAAAATCACTAACAGAAGAGTAATTTTATGAACAATTTATATCTTTTTCTTGCGGGGCTCATGGCTGGAATGATTTTATTTCAGGCTGCTTTGAATGCTCCTACTATTTTTAAAGTGTACTCTGAAGAACAAGCCGGACCTTTTCTAAGAGCTATTTTTCCAAAATTATTTTTAAATGTGGCAGTTCTAAGTCTCATAGGAGTTGTCTTATCAGTAATTGGCGATCGTCTTTCGCTTCAAATACTTTTTTTTGTTTCTTTTTTATTAATGAGTATTTCGTATTTGAGCGTTCCGGCAACAAACAAAGCAAGGGATGAAGGAAGAGATAAAAGTTTTAAGTATCTGCACTTGTTGAGTGTAATACTTACTCTATTAACTTTAATACTCTGCCTCATAATTTTGGTGGTCACTTAAAATGGAAAAACAATTCAATGTTTTTGAAGAAGAAATAGAGGAATGTTGTTCAAATCCTATTACTGGTTTCTTTCGAGATGGATTTTGTCACACCGATAATTTGGATCAGGGCTTGCATGTTGTTTGTGCATACATAACAGATGATTTTCTAGAATTTTCTAAATCAAGAGGTAATGATCTTTCTACACCAAGAGAAGAATTTAATTTTCCAGGTCTAAAGGAGGGTGATCACTGGTGCGTTTGTGCAGAACGTTGGAAAGAAGCTTATGAGAACGATAAGGCCCCTAAAATCTTTTTAAGAAGAACAAATAGAAAGTCTATAAAAATTATTGATTTAGAGATTCTTAAGAGATATGCAATTGATTTAGACTAAAGGCTAAGTTCTTCTGAGTCTGCTGCCGTGTTTCAGGTAAACGTCTTTAGCAATTTTCTTGAAGTCAGAACCTTTTCTTACCGACCAAATAGTTTCTCGAGCTTTTTTTGCCGAAGCTTTCAGGTCTACTATTTTCTCATGATAGATCTCATCTAATTCTGCTTCGTGAATGTTTTTTGGCTCTATATTTTTTAGAGAATTAATTTGGCCTTTAATCCACCTTGCAGATGGATCTTGGTCGCTACTTTGTTTTAAGACTGAGTATATTCTTGGTAGATTGATACCCGTTACACCGCTTTGCATTTGCACTTGGCATATGTGAATGCCTGGTTCGTAATCTACAAAAAGTTCAGCAAGACGAGGTGAAGTTTTTTGCCAAGGCTGCCATAAGTTATAAGAGGCAAAAGACATGATCATTGCTCGCATTCTAAAATTAATCCAACCTTTTTCTTTCAAGAAAACCATGCAGGCGTCCAAGAACGGAAAACCTGTTTCTCCTGCAATCCATTTCTCAATAAGTTCATCATTCTCTTCCTCTCTCAAAGAGTCACACATTGGATGCATGGATTTAAATTCTAATTCAGGCTCGGTTTCAAGCTTTTGAATAAAGTGACAATGCCAGTGAAGTCTTTTTTTAAATGAGTAAAGGTCTTTCCTGAAAATAGAGCTATTCAAATTTTTCTGAACTTCTTGAAAAATTGTTCTTAAGGATATTGTTCCAAACGATATGTGTGGAGATAATCTAGAACAAGAATGTTCAGCTTCAACGGGACTAGACATTTTTATAGAATATCCATCCATCCGCTTTTCTAAAAAGGATGAAAGAAGTTTTTTTGCTTTATCTTCACCACCAAGCTGAAAACTATTTTTTTTTGAATCTATAAGAGATAGCCTTTTTTTAAATTCTCTAAAATCTAATAAATCTTTGGGCTTAATTTTTGAGGACTGGTTAATTTGTGGAGGTGGTAATATTTTTTGGTTCATTATTCTATGCCAATTTGAAGACCAATCATCTCTGTTGTGATTTTTTGTTTGAATTCCAAAATCTTCAAATTCATACAATCTTCCAGAGTCTTCAAACTTGCTAATGAACTTCGCTTTAAGATTTCTGTGATAATGAATGTCGGTTGATTGATTCAAAAAAATTTTAGACTGAGGAAAGTTTTTGTCTATCCACAAAGCAAGTTCATCAAAATCGCCCTCAAAGATGAACAAATCCCTATTGAGTTTATTGAGTTTTTCATCTAACTCGCCCAAACAGTCAAGACAAAATTGAAATTGTCTTCCTGATCTTCCGTTGTTACTCCAATAAGCTTTATCGTATGCGTATATGACCAAAGATTTATCAGCATTACAGCCGTGATACAAAGCAGAATTATCAGAAATTCTTAAATTTTTATGAAGCAAAACAATATTCACTGGACTAGAATACTTCAAATGATCTCAACGCACTCTCATATGAATATAAGAAGTTTCTTCTTGATAATTTATGACTATTGATTACTTAAAGACACAAAAAATAATTCATTGGCTTATGGCAATTATTATCATGTTGGATCTAAATGTCGCCCAAAAGTTTGGTGGAAATATGGAACTATGGGACAGACTTGAGTCACGATCTGATCATGCAACAGCCGGTATGATCGTAACTTTCTTATTTATATTGAGAATAATATTACGATATTTTTATGGAGCCCCAAAACTACCATCAACGATGCCTGCCTGGCAGGTAGTTTCTGCAAAACTAGGACATTATTCTTTATATTTCCTTATGGCAGGCCTCATTATTACTGGAATATCAATGGCGAGCTTTGCTTCAGACCCAATAATAGTTTTTGGCATCGATTTGGCTTTTGCACTTCACAATCAAAGCACCTTTCATCAAATTAGAGATCTTCATGAGTTTTGTACAAATGCAATCATATTATTAATTGTTATTCATATTTTTGCGGCTCTGTATCATCACTTTTTTGCAAAAGACGATACAACTTTAAAGATGCTTAAATTTTGGCAAACAAAAACTAATGCACAATAAGATAAACGAACTTAAAAATTATCATGAATCTCCTTACTAGATTTATTCTCTCAAAAGTATTAAGACGAGCTGCAAAGAAAAGTTCTTCAATCAATTTACCTATTGCTACTTATGCAAATGATTACATAACCCAAAAAATAATTTTAGATGGATGGTTTGAGAGAAGAGAGCTTTACGCAGTAGAAAAGTTTTTTTCTTCAATGCAATTGGATAAAAAGATTTGCATAGATGCAGGAGCTAACATCGGCAATCATTCATTGTTTTTTTCAAGAATCTTCGAGAGAGTTTTTTCCTTCGAACCAAATAAAGAAGTTTTTAAGCTTTTAGAGATCAATGCCGCATCTGTAAGCAATGTTAAACCTTTTAATTTGGGGCTATCTGATAAAAAAGAAACACTAAAAGCTTTTGTTGATAAAGGAAATCTTAGCTCAGGCAAAATTGTTGAAGATTTGGATTCAAATGAGATCTTTCAAGTTGAGAAACTTGATAATTTTAAGTCTGATAATAATTTAGCCAAAATATCCTACTTGAAAATAGATATAGAAGGCCATGAAGAAGCTGCTTTGAGAGGATCAAAAGAAATTCTCATTTCTGATTCCCCAGTAGTTTCTTTGGAAATGGAGATGACAAGAAATTTAAAGAACTGCCTGTCTTCAATACAAATTTTGCAAGATTGTGGCTACAGCAAAGCATATATTTTAGGACATAGTTTTTCTGGAGGAAGAAATTCAAACTTTAAAGAAACTTCGATTGCGGAATTTAAAAATCGGCGACCTAAAAGGCATAAAATGGTAATGTTTTTAAAAAACTAAGAGTGATGTGATGAAATTTAATATTAAACTTTGGCTTCCTATTGGATTAATTTATGCAGTTTTTTTTATCTGGTATACGAACCTATCTGGCCCTCTTACTGATCTAGAAATTGAAACTTACAAAAAAATCTTCGAGGAAAGTAATTCAGCAAGAAGAGATTCTGGGCAATGGGAGAAAGCATTCAAGTTCATGATTGAGGATGATGGTAAAGACTTTTATATGGTGAACTTTCTTGATAGGAACGAATTTCCACGAACCATGGAAGCAACTGGAGAAGGAGCAACTTCATTAGATTTGCAGATGCATTATATGGAGTACATGTGGCCACAACAGTTTAAAAGAGCCTCACATCCCGTATTCTTTGCTTTTGTTTTAAATCCTGCTCTAGATATCGTTTCCGCCCAAGGGATGGAGGACTGGGACATCGTTGCAATATTTAGATACAGAAGCAGAAGAGATTTGTTTGAAATCGGCCTGAATCCTGTTTTTGATGAAAGGCATGAATACAAAGTTGAGGCATTAGATAAGACGATAGCCATCCCTGTAGAAACTCCTTTCATTACCGATTTAAGATTTGCCTTGTTTGTCTTTTTATTATTAGTTGGCCTAATTATTGAGAGAATCAGAGGAAAATAAAATTCTTATGAGCTTTTTTTCGAAGTTATTAAAAATTAAAAAATGACGAATAGAATAAAAGCAGCTTGGGAGGGAAGGATTTCAGGTTGTTTGCTTGGTAAACCCATAGAAATTTTATCAATGAGGGAAGGAAAAGACTCTCTAGAAAATTACCTCAAAGAAGCAAAGTCTTTCCCATTGAGAGATTATATAAATCATATCGAGCATCCTTTGATAAAAGGCTTATCAATTAATTGTTGTAAGGGAAAAATTAATAGAGCTGAACAAGATGATGATATCACTTACACAGTTTTAGCTTTAATGATGCTCGAAGAACATGGCTTAAAACTTGATACAGATAACATCGCAAGGACATGGATTAATAAGCTACCAGCTGGCGCCACTTTTACGGCAGAAAGAGAGGCATACATCAAGTTATTAGAAAATATGAACTTTGATTATCAGTGGGGTGGGGCAAGAAAATTTGATATCGATGCTCTCAGCGACAATGAGTTTAATGATTGGATTGGAGCACAAATAAGAATTGATATGTATGGTTGGGTCCTGCCAGGCAGTCCTGCAATAGCTGCAGATTTAGCCAGGAAAGATGCGCGCCTATCTCATAGAGGATGTGCAGTTGAATGTTCTGCATATATTGCTGCTCTCGCAGCTTTGATACCAGTTAATGAAAAGAGAATGGATGCAGTTGAAGAAGCCCTAAAATATATAGACAAGACTTCAGATGCCTATGAAGCAGTGGAAATAGGGAAAAAAAATATCGGCAAACCTTGCAACAAAATCATAGATAAATATAAAGATCTTTCCCCAGTTCATAGTCTTAATAATTTAGCCATTGTTGTTTGGGCTTTTTTAAGTTTTCAAGATTCTTTTGATGAAGCAGTAGGCGAAGCAGTTACAGCGGGATGGGATACCGATTGCAATGGTGCAACTGTTGGTGGATTGTTTGGTCTTGCTAATGGTGAGATTCCATCAAAGTGGACCGATCCTTGGAGTGGAAAAGTAAACACTACCATTTCCGGTATAGGAGAATTAAGCTTAGAAAACCTCATTCATAGAACAGAGAACCTCCTAGAAAATATAAGTTTGCAATTAAAAAATCATAAAAATGTCTGACTTTATTGTTTTTGGCGGCATTAATATGGATCTTTTTGCATATCTTCCTAGATCTCCTGAAGAAGGTGAAACAATTGAAGCAAACTCAATAGAATTCTTTTTGGGAGGAAAAGGTGCCAATCAAGCAGTAGCTTTGGCGAGATTAGGCGCAAAAGTGAATTTCGTCGGAACCGTTGGCAAAGATTTATTTGGCCAGGATCTAGAGTCTTTGATCGAAAGAGAAAAAGTAAATATAAAGAACCTGAGCAGGAAGAAAGGACAATCTGGCGTTGCATTGATTAATGTATTAAAAGATGGCAGAAATGAAGTTGTGGCCTTTCCAGGCATAAATAAGGATTCCAAAAGTAAACAAGTAAGCAACAAGGAACTAGAAGCTTGCTCAATTGTAATTGGTACGATGGAGCTGGAAGAAGTTGAGACTTCAGATTTATTCGAGCGCGCGAAAAAAAACAATTGTTTAACGATACTCAATTTAGCTCCATATAAAGAACCATCAAAATTATTATTGGAGCAAACAGATATTTTAGTAGTTAACGAGACTGAATTTTTAGGACTTCTTAACAAAGTATCCCACACAGTTGATATAGATTTCATAGATAAAAATATTTCCTCTTTAAATATTCCCTCGCATGTAAATGTTGTTATTACTTTGGGAGATTTAGGAGTAATTGCATATGCAAAAGGAAAAAGAAAATATTACAAATCAAAAAAAGTTGAAGCTATTGATACAGTTGGTGCAGGAGATTGTTTCGTGGGCGCTTTAGGATTTTCTCTTTCTGAAAATCCAGATATATTTTCTGCCGTTAAATTTGCGAATTGTGCAGCATCATTATCAGTGACCAAAAAAGGTGCTGCTAAATCAATGCCATCCTACGATGAGGTTGTAAATAAACTTTAAATTTTTTAATCTACATTTAAATGAAGAATTTGAATTTTGAAAATTTTGAAAAATTGGATTTGCCTTTCAAAGTTAATCGATTGTCCCCAAATATTGGAGCAGAGCTTCTGGACATTGATCTAAGAGAAAATTTTAATAAGGAAACTTATGAATTGATTTACCAAGCTCTACTCATTCATAAAGTAATTTTTTTCCGCAGTCAGAATCTCAGTACTGAAGATCATTTGAGGTTCGCAAAAAAATTTGGTGAACTGGAAATTCATCCTTTTGCGCCGCACAAAGAAGGATACCCAGAGGTTCTCAGCATAACTCACAACGAAAAGAGCAAAGGTAGAGAAAACACTTGGCACTCTGATGTTACTTGGAGAGAAGAACCTTCCCTAGGATCTATTCTACGCATGATCGAAGGCCCTCAAGTTGGTGGCGATACTTTATTTTCTGACATGTGCATGGCTTATGATGGGCTCTCCGAGGGAGTGAAGAAAAAGTTAGAAGGAGCAATTGCTGTTCATGATTTTGCTGGTTTCAGACAAAGATTGATCAAACAAGGTAAAAGTGATGCAGAAATAGAAGCTTTTAATCAAAAGTACCCAAGCCCTGAACATCCTGTGATTCGTACTCACCCAGATACAAAACAAAAAGTTATATACGTAAACAAAGCTTTTACACAATATATAAAAGACTGGGATGCTACAGAATCTTCCATTATGCTAGATTTTTTATATGCTCAAGCGGCAATACCAGAGTATCAGTGTCGATTCATCTGGGAAAAGGATTCGATTGCCTTTTGGGATAATAGAGCGTGCCAACACTATGCTGTATCAGATTATTGGCCGCAAGTAAGAAAAGTTGAAAGGGTTACAATCGTAGGCGACAGACCTTACTAAAAATTAAAAATAAACTACAGGGGAAATTATGTTTAGTCACATTATGGTTGGAGCAAATGATATTGAGGAATCTAAAACTTTTTACGACAACGTTTTAGGAGTTTTAGGTGCAAAACCAGGACTAATGGTTCCAAATCTTACTGGTCAAACTCGTTACTTTTATTTCTTAGATGGAATGACTTTCTGTATTTCAGAGCCTATTGACGGGGAGCCGGCTTCTGCGGGAAACGGCTCAACTATTGGATTCAATATAGAAGATGAGACTCAGGGCGATAAATGGCATGCTGCTGGACTAAAATCTGGTGGAATTTCCATTGAAGATGCGCCCGGTGTTAGAGAATTCGAAGGCATGAAAATGTACTTAGCCTATTTGAGAGATCCCTCTGGCAATAAGCTTTGTGCAATTAAACAACTATAGAATTTATGGATTATGTTCCTTATGCAGTTCCGTTTTTCTTATTAGCTATTTTAATAGAGCTTTCTTATGGGCGGCTTAAAAATAAAAATACTTATCGAGCTAATGATGCATTTTCTAGTATGTTTATGGGAGCTCTTCGGTCTACTAGTTCGGCATTAAAGATAGGTTTAGGAGGGGCAGTTTTCTTTTTTGTGGAAACACATTTCTCATTGCCAAGATGGGATTCAAGTTCAATTCTTACTTGGATCGTTGCCTTCATTGCATATGACTTCTTTTATTATTGGTTTCACAGAATTAGTCACGAGAGACAAATTTTTTGGGCATCGCATGTGGCTCATCACCAAAGCGAGGATTACAATTTGTCTACGGCATTAAGACAGACTGGTACAGGTTTCTTTTTGACCTGGGTATTTTATATTCCGCTTTTCATTATCGGCGTGCCTTCTTATGTTTTTGTTTCGGTAGCTTCCATTAATTTGATTTATCAATTTTGGGTTCACACAGAACATGTTCCTAAATTAGGATGGTTTGAGCTATTTTTCGTTTCCCCCTCTAATCACAGAGTTCATCATGCTCAAAATGAGGAATACATAGATAAGAATTATGGCGGAGTATTTATTGTTTGGGATAGATTGTTCGGAACTTTCAAGGAGGAAGAAGATAATGTATCTCCTGTCTATGGCATCAGAGGTCCTTTAAAAACCTTTAATCCTGTATGGGCAAATCTTCACATTTATGTGAAGATGCTGAGAGAAATACTTCATACAAAAAACCTTAAAGACAAGCTGTATGTCTTGGTTGCGCCAACTAGGTGGATTCCGACTGATTCTGCTCATTTATCTACAAAAACTGATTTTGATGTGCACAATTTTGAAAAATACAATCCTAATTCCTCTTTTGCGTCCAAAAGTTATGCTTTTTTTCAACTGATATTCGTGTCTCTTATCAGCACAGTCTTTATTGAATTGGGCGAAATGAACCTGCTGCAGGGTATTGTTGTTGCTATTGCAATGGTTTCAACAGCATATTGTGTTTCTTTGTGGTTGGATAGTAAAAAGGCTTTGCTGGCAGACGCTTTTAGGATGATTTTTTTAATAGGAGTTTTCCTGACTTCTTTTTTCCTTCCTGAAGCAAACAAATACATTCTGCCTTTGGCAGGATACTTGTCTATAAACCTATTATTTTTATTTTTCTTAAATAATTCTTTCCAAAAAAACAATCTTTTGACACGATGAATGTCATAAGTTATATTTTTTTTTACATTTATTAAGGTAATTCAATATGGCAGCAAATATAGAAAAATTTGATTTTGATCCGGAAAAACTTCGTCAAAAGTATAAAGAGGAAAGAGATAAACGTCTTCGCTCTGATGGCAACGAGCAATACAAGGAAGTAAAAGGTGATTTCTCGTATTTTGTAGAAGATCCATATGTCGAAGAAAAAACTGATAGGAAACCTTTAAAAATTCATACTGAAATTGCAATTATTGGAGGCGGCTTTGGAGGAATGCTTGCTGCAGCAAGAATCAGAGAAGCAGGATTTGATGATTTTAAAATAATTGAAAAAGGAGGAGACTTCGGAGGAACTTGGTATTGGAATAGATATCCCGGCGCTTCATGTGACATTGAATCTTATATTTATTTTCCTTTGCTTGAAGAAACTGGATTTATCCCTAAAAGAAAATATACCAATGCCCCAGAGACTTTAGAGTATTGTGGTGTTATTGCTGAGAAGTTTAATCTTTATGAAAACTCAATTTTGCAAACAGAGGTTACAGAAACAAAGTGGTCGGATGATTCTGGATTGTGGGTAATAACTACCAACAAAGGCGATGAAATAACAGCAAATTTTGTGGTTCATTCAAATGGGCCTTTGAATAGACCTAAGCTTCCTGCAATAGATGGAATTAACGATTACAAAGGGCACACTTTTCATACAAGTCGTTGGGACTATGAATATACTGGAGGATCTTCTCACGGAGACCTTAAAAATCTTTCTGATAAAAGAGTGGCTATTATTGGTACAGGAGCAACCGCTGTGCAATGTATTCCGCATTTGGGAGCATCTGCAAAAGAGCTTTATGTTTTTCAAAGAACTCCTTCGTCGATAGATGTAAGAGCAAATAGAGAAACCGACGAAGCCTGGTTTAAATCTATGAAGCCTGGGTGGCATGAAAAAAGAAGAGCTAACTTTGAAGGATTTCTTGGAGGAGAATTCAGCGGCGAAGATTTAGTAAACGACGGTTGGACTGAAATTTTTAGAACCATATTGTCAGCATTTAGGGCATCAGGACCATCTAAACTCAGAATGGCTTTGTGGGCATTACTTGCGCCATTCAATAAAGATTTTTATAAAAAGGGTCTTAAGCCATATATGGCCGATAAATTTATGAGCTTTGTTGGACAAGAAAACATCTCAAATAAAGTTGAAATGGTAGATTTTGCTAAAATGGAGCAAATCAGAGCCAGAGCTGAAGAGATAGTAAAAGATCCAAACGTAGCAGAATCTTTAAAGCCCTATTACCGACAATTTTGCAAACGCCCATGTTTCCACGATGAATACCTAGATACTTACAATCGCGAAAATGTGACTTTGGTTGACACTCAAGGTAAAGGCTTAGATAAAATCACTGAAAAAGGCATTTTCTTCGATGGCAAAGAATATGAGGTTGATTGCATCATATTTGCTACAGGCTTTGAGGTGGGAACTGATTACACCAGAAGAAGTGGTTATGAAATTTATGGCAGAAAAGGTCTTTCAATAATGGATAAATGGAAAGATGGTCTATCTACTATGCATGGTATGCATAGCCGCGGATTCCCAAATAGTTTTTTCTTCGGTCCTCAACAAGCTGGCTTCACAGCAAACTATACTCATTCTCTCGATGAACAGAGTATCCACCTTGCATATATTTTAAAATCTATGAGAGAACAGAATATGTCTCTAGTTGAGGTTTCAAAAGAGGGTGAGGAAAATTGGGTGAAGACTATAATAGATAACTCCAGAGACATGTTGAGTTTTCAAGAAAGTTGCACCCCAGGTTATTACAATAATGAAGGTAAGCCCATGCAGGCTCCGCAGAATAATCCTTACGGCGGAGGAGCTCTGAATTTTTTCAAACTTATGAAAAAATGGCGTGATAAAGGTGATCTCAAAGGTCTTGAGCTCAGTAGCAATAATTATAATTAATTTTAAATGATAAGTTTATTTTATGCAGGAGCGTTTGGCTTCTTTGCAATAATCTTGTCTTCACTAACCGTCAGACAAAGACTCAAAACACAAATTAGCCTTGGTACTGGAGATAGCGAAGAATTACTTTCTGCTCAAAGAGCGCATGGTAATTTTATTGAATATGCTCTTCTTTTTTTAGCCCTATCATTTGCTCTCGAAACCATTGGTCAGATACCAGATTTAGCAGTTGTAATTCTAGGAGATGTTTTTCTTTTAGCTAGAATTTCTCACGCTTATACTCTAATTGGAGGAGGAAATATAATTTTTAGGCAGATGGGAATTTTATTTTCTTGGATAGTAATATTAATTCAGGCTGTTTGGGCAATGATTATTTCAGGTCGGTGGCTTATTTCTAACAATTTTGGCTTAAATATTTAACTCCGAAGATGAGTTCTACCGAGCTTTTTGAATTAACCCTTGCCTTAAAGATAGTACTTTGGGTCGAAGCCATAGTTTATTTAGGCTTAGGTATTTTTGAAATTTTTGATGATTTTTTTAGAAAACTGCCATCTTGGACAAAGCTCAATGGAAAATTAAATGCGTATTTACTCATGGAAGACAAAATGCAACATAAATTTCATGCCATTGTCTGTTTTTTTCTCGGTTTCATTGCTTTAAATGGCATTGTTGAAGGAGCAGTCACTAGATTTGAAATTGAACTCCTATTTATCGGTCTGGCATTGGTAATGATGCTTCTGTGGATGATTATGCCTCCAGGAAAAATGGGAATAGCTATGTTCTTAACTAAGCCTGAGACATATCTTTCAATTACCATGTTTTTACTATTTTCCGATCTGATCAGATTAGAAATTTTTATTATTTGTATCTTATTTAATATTTGGGGAATAGCAGTTTTTATCTTCAATACGAGAAAACTAATCATTCCCTATACCTATAAAAGATTTCGTGCAGATGTAATCGAAGCTGGCATTTCAGAAAATAAAATCAAAGCTTGGGATAAGATGTCAGGATATAAAGAAAATTAAGTAATAATGAATGAAGCACTAAATAATATTCTCAATAGAAATTCTCCAAGAGAATTGTCTGAACCCCATCCTTCTGAAAAAGAAATGGAACTAATTTATCAGGCTGCTCTTAGGGCACCTGATCATGCTTGGCAAAGACCCTCAAGATTTATTCAAGTAACGGGCAAGGGTCTAGAAAAACTTTCATCGATTTTTGTAGATTTTGCTAAGGACAACATTGAGGATGTTAGCGATGAGACTTTGCAAAAATATAGAGATGCACCTTTTCGTGCACCAATGATTGTCATTTTAATTTCTGAAATCAAAACACATCCAAAAGTACCTGAAATAGAGCAAATGCTCTCTACTGCAGCTGCTGCGGAAAATATATTACTCGCATTGAATGCTCTCAATTACGCTGGTATGTGGAGAACAGGAGTTTTTGCACTTAATGAAAGAATTTCGAAGTATCTAGAATTAAAAGAAAATCAAAAAGTAATCGGATATCTTTACGTAGGCACAGCTTCTGGAAAACAAAAAAAGATTCCTGAATTGGATACCTCTGAATTTGTAACCCAGTGGATCTAATACATAGATGTTTAAAGTTTTCAAAAATTTTGATGGTAACGATATTGCCGGCTCCATCTATGGTGAAGAATCTGATTCTCTAGTAATTTTTTTGCATGGCGGTGGCCAGACTAGATTCGCTTGGGATAATGCAGCAGAAAATATTTCAAAAAGAGGCTTTCAGGTTATTACTTATGATCTAAGAGGACATGGAGATAGTTTTTGGTCAGAAACAGGAGACTATAAGATTCATGATCATAAAAAAGATTTGATCTCGATTATTAAACATTATGATAAGCCTGCAAATTTGGTTGGTGCTTCTCTTGGAGGAATGACATCCTTATCTTTGGCTGGAGATCCGGATTATTCAAGTTTATGCAAAACGCTCACGATGGTAGATATAGGTATTTATCCTAATCAAGATGGTTCTGACAGAATTGTAGAATTTATGAGATCTGCTGAAAATGGATTTTCATCTTTAGAGGAAGCTGCGGATTATATATCTGATTTTTTACCTCACAGAGAAAAACCAAAAGACTTAAGTGGATTGCATAAAAACCTAAGAAAAAAGGATGACAGGTTTTACTGGCATTGGGATCCAAAATTCCTCCAAGGCAGACAAGGCCAAGATATAAAAGAATATTTTGGTCATTTGGAAAAAGCAGCTAATTTTTTAAATATTCCTACGTTGTTAATAAGGGGCGGACTTAGTGATGTTTTAACAGAAGAAGATAAAGATTATTTCTTAAAAGTAGTTTCTCACGCAGAATTTGAAGAAATTAGCAATGCAGCGCACATGGTAGCAGGCGATAAAAACGATATTTTTTCAAAGGCAGTCGAAAAGTTCTTAGTAAAAAACAACTAATTAAGGATATTTGATAACATAATCTTTTGAGAACAAAATGTTGTGGGTAAAAACTTTTTTTGGGATACTTTTTCAAACCTTATTGTTGAGTGTTTTTTTATACTTGCCTGCTTTTACACTAAATTGGTCAGATGCACTCTTGTTTCTTACCATTCACTTTTTAATAACAATTCTGGCTTCTGCATACTTGCTCATTGTTAAGCCAGCAAGCATAGAAGCTCGAATGAATTACGACTCAGAGACTCAGCCAAAAGAAGACAGACTGGCAACAGTCTTGATGTTATCTGCAATTATTGTAGGACTATCTTTGGCGCCGATAGATATTTTTCATTTAAACCTCTCGTCTAATTTTGATGGCAATATAAAAAATATTGGCTTGGTTATTTATATCATTGGCATGTTTTTTGTTATGGCCTCAATGAATGCGAATGAGTTTGCAGAAACTACTGTCAATATTCAAGAAGAAAGAGGTCAAAAAGTTATAGATACAGGCATTTATTCCATGGTGAGACATCCAATGTATACCGGCTTTATTTTTTTTATAACTGGAGTAAATGTTTGGTTAGGTACTTATCTATCACTATTTCTAAGTTTGATATTTTTAGCAATAGCTTTGAGATCGAGAATAAACATTGAAGAAAAAACTCTTCTAAATGATTTGGAAGGCTATGAAGATTATTGTAAAAAAGTTAAAGCTAGACTTATCCCTTATTTATTTTAAAAAATCGTTTAAATGAACGAGTAAAACAATTAAGCTTATGATTCTCAATTTTTGGAATAAAACATGGAATTTTTTATTGAGTACTTTAATAGCATTGTCGGGGCATTGGCAGCAATTGGAGCTGTTGCCTCAATTTACTATTTAATACAAGAAATGAGAGAGCAAAATAGAGTGGCAAGAGCAAATGCTAGGCAGAATGTTGCCGACAGTCATCAGGAAATTGCTTTAGAAGGCATGAAAAAAAGCATGGTTAAGATTAAGTTAAAATTGCGAAATGATGAGGAGCTAACTCCAGAAGAAGACGCCAAATACATGTCATATTTCAGCATAATGTTAAGGTCTAGAGAAAACCAACATTATCAATACACAATTGGAATGATTGATAAAGGCGAATGGGATAATTACAAAAGATCTTTCAAAACACTTTTTAAATCAAAATATCACCTGAAACTTTGGTCTTTCATGAAAAATACATTTAATGATAGCTTCGTTGAAGTTGTCGAGGAACTTATAGAAGATGACAATAATTGATGATCAACAGGCTAAATACCTAATTAAATCTCTGCAACATCATCCAAGCCCATATTTAATTTTTTGTAAAGATGATGGGGTGGAATGGATGAACCAATCTGCTCAATATGTTTTTGATACATCTGAAATAAACGATATAGGTATCGCTCCAATAATATCTCATGGCGCGTCAAAGAAAATAGAGGCAATTGGGTCTTCATTTCAATCAGATATTGAACTTTCTTTAAGGCAAATAAATTTTTTATTAAGATCAAGGGTTCACGAAATTCCCTTAGACAAAGAAGAATCTTTCTTTTTGATAGAGGTGTTGGCTCAGTCCGAGGCGGCTTTGGATGCTTTAAAAAATACCATTTCCTGCCTAGAAAATGGTCGGATAGACATGGCATACCAAAAACAATATGACCTCGCTACGGGAGACTTAGTCAGTGTAGAAACACTACTAAGATTAAGGGACGAAAACGGAGATATCATCCCTAACGATAAATTAATACCACTTGTTGAAGGAGAAAGCTTATTTTCTCTTGTAGTGTTGGCTTCTATGCAGAAGTTAAAAGAGGTATTTGAATTCAAGAAAAAGAAAAAATTAGATTTCACAGTTTATTTAAATGTTTCAGCATATACAGCTATGCAAGAAAACTTTTGTAATCTCATTTTAGATTTTGTAAAAGAAAATAATCTTAATCCAGGAGACTTAGGGCTTGAAATAACTGAAACCGCAGAGCTTGAAGATAGAACAAGAGCCGCAGAGTATTTTGAAAAACTTAAGAAGCATGGAATACCTCTCGCGCTGGATGATTTTGGAGCTGGTTATTCTTCATTAAGCTATT
This sequence comes from uncultured SAR86 cluster bacterium, assembly GCA_902632605.1. Lineage (GTDB taxonomy): Bacteria > Pseudomonadota > Gammaproteobacteria > Magnimaribacterales > AG-339-G14 > MEDG-81. The sequence goes on from CACPDB010000002.1 coordinate 180,885, forward strand.
TGCGAGACCTGCCGATTACTTTAGTAAAGCTTGATAAGGATTTTGCTAGAACTGTGTCTGAACAAGATACGCAAGAGCTTGTGAGATTTGTGGTAACAATTTGCAACAACATGGAATTAGGTATGTTAGCTGAAGGGATTGAAACTGTGGAACAAGAAAAAATATTTCTAGAGCTCGGTTGTCATAAAGGTCAGGGATATTTTCATCACAGGCCCCAGTTTTTAAATGATTTCAAGGAGGAATTTTAATGACTGTTTCTGAAAAACCTTCTAAAGGTGCAGAAAAAATATTACTGGCACAAATTAAACAAGAGTTTGCAGCTCCTGCTGAAGCTATCGAACAATACATTGATTTGGTTGAAGAGTTTGGCGTAAAAAATAACCTCGACATTAGTTCAGAGATAAACCAAATAAAAGAAGCTGAAGATAAGCTTTTAAGCCAATATGAGGATGCTTTTAGGGAAAATACCGCTGTAGATAAGCAGTCAAAAACGTCGCAAGAATATTCAGAACTAAGACATAATCTCCGAACTCCTCTAAACGCAATTATCGGTTATAGCGAGATTCTAATCGAAGATTTTGAAGATGATTTATCAGAAGAATGCATCAAAGATCTAAATACTATTTTGTCTTTATCAAGAGAGACAGAGACAGCAATAGAAAGATTCGTAGATTTTATTAAGGGCGATCTAAATGAAAAGGCAGCAGAGGATTCTGAGCAAGGACAGATCCAAAATGCCGAGTCACTTTTTAGATCATTAGGTGATATTGACTATAGCTTAGACATAGATGATTACCTCAAAGGGTCAGATGTTCTTATAGTTGATGATAATAAAACTAATTGCGAGGTTTTAGAGAGAAGACTTACCCAGAATGGTCTCTCATGTAGGGTTGCACTAGACGGTACTTCAGCAATAGACGAGGTAGATAAGAAAACCCCTGACCTAATCTTATTAGATGTTATGTTACCCGACATAAATGGCTTAGAGCTTTTAAAAAGATTTAGAGAGAATCATGATAGAGACGAAATGCCAATTATCATGGTTTCTGCATTTAATGATGTTGATAGCACTGCTAAATGTATCAAATTAGGCGCATCGGATTATCTTCCAAAGCCTTTGAATGGGACTATATTGATGGCTAAGTCCATTGCTAGCTTAGAGGCAAAATATTTTAGAGCGAGAGAACAAGAGTTATTAAAAGAATTAAATCTTAAAGCTACAACTTGCCCTCTAACTGGAATTTATAATAGACAAGTTGTTTTTGACAAGATTGAGGAATGTTTTGAGAAACTAAATGAAGATAAAAGCTACGAATTTTCTTTACTTTCTATGGATATAGACTTTTTTAAGTCAATCAATGATACACATGGGCATCCGGGAGGCGATGAGGTATTGAAAGCAGTTGCGAATAGTTTAAAAGATGCATGTGGTGAAAATGTTATTGGTAGAGTAGGTGGAGAGGAATTTATTGCAGTTATAGAACATAAAGAAGAAATGAGCTTAAAAGACTACTGTGAGTCAATAAGAAAAGCTGTAGTAGATTTATCAATACCCTTTCAAGATATTAAAATTAATATTACTATAAGCGGAGGAGTTATTAATTCATCCGAGGTTAAGGATCAAGAAGAACTTGTTAATCTTGCGGATGAGAGGCTCTACAAAGCAAAAGAAGGGGGCAGAAATCAGTTTATTTATTGCTGAGGGAGAGAGTTATGAAGAAGATTTTATACGTAGAAGACAATGAAATGAATCGCGACATGTTAGGCAGAAGGCTAATAAGAAGAGAATACGAAGTCATTTTTGCATTTGATGGTCAGGAAGGATTAGAAAAGATGAAGTCTGAAAATCCTGATTTAGTATTAATGGATATGGGGCTTCCTGTTCTAGATGGCTGGGATGCGACTACTCAAGCAAAAGCAGATCCCGAGATTTCAAATATTCCTATTATTGCCTTAACTGCTCATGCAATGGAGCATGATAGGCAAAAAGCTTTGGAATGTGGCGCAGATGATTTCGATACTAAGCCTGTTGATTTTAAGAGACTGTTAGAAAAAATTGAGTCAAATTTAGGCGCTTAGCTCTTAGCTCCTAATATTTTAGTAACCATTCCTGGCAGTTGATTAATGGATACTTCATCTTTTTTTACTAGCCCAGCGACATTTTTTCTGAGAAGTTCCTCTTGGACTTCTGACAAATCTTTCCCTGAATAAACTAGGATATTTGGTTTGTCCTCAAATTCCATTTCAACAAAATTCTCTAAAAATTCAAAACCATCCATTCTTGGCATTTCAAGATCGAGCACTATAAGTGCTGGATTTTTATCCAGATTATCTAATCCTTCCTTGCCATCTTTAGCTAAGAAAGGTTCATATCCAGCATCTTTTAAAGCTCTTCCTAAAATATCTCTAGTATTGGAGTCATCATCAACAATCAAGATTTTTTTATTTTTTGAGCTACCGAGTAAGTTAGTTACCATTTTCAAAAATTTATCTCTATCTATTGGCTTAGTAAGGTAATCATCTGCACCTAAAGAAAATGCCAAAGTTTCTTGTGACATTTGGGAAACCATAATTACAGGAATGTCTTTGATTGCATCATCGGATTTGCACTCTTTTAGAATTGACCAGCCATCTCTACCGGGCATTAATACATCTAATAAGATAAGCTTTGGTTTTGACTCTCTAATCATATTTAAACCTTGTTCGCCATTAGTAGCACCAATCAATGTCATTCCAGCTTTTTTAACTGTTCTTTTTATTAAGTCATGCATTGCTATATCATCATCAATTAGCACACATAAGTTTTCACCCTCTAAGGAGGATATTTCTTCATTTTCGAGTTCTTCAGATTCATCGCAGATTCTTGGAATAAAAATTGAAAACACAGATCCAACTCCTTTTTCACTAGACACTGTTACGCCACCACCCATCAATTCAGCAAATCTTTTACTAATGGGCAGACCCAGGCCAGTTCCACCATGAGTTGCAGAAGTAGATCTTTCAGCTTGCTCATACTCTTCAAAGACTTTTGCTACTCCTTCCTCGCTCATACCTTCCCCATCATCTGTAACCTTAAATTCAATCATTTCAACTTCATCTTTCATCAAAGAAGTAACATCTAAGGTAACCAGTCCATTATTAGTAAATTTGAAGGCATTACTTAAGAAATTTGTAACACATTGTCTAAGCTTTGTTTCGTCTTGGGACATTGATCCTATAGCTTCTTGAATATTTATTTTGAAACCATTGTCATTTTTTGCTGCCAAAGGCGCATTAATATCTCTCAGAGTTTCAACTACTTTTTCAATTTCAAAGCTGGTAATGAAAAGCTCCATTTTTCCTGACTCTATTTTTGAAAGATCTAAAATATTGTTAATAAGAGATAACAGATGAGTTCCAGAAGTAGTAATTTTTTTAAGATCAGGCATTAAGTCTTCATAACCTAAGTCTTCACATTCTTCGTAAAGCATTTCTCCGTAGCCTAAAATTGCATTCAATGGCGTTCTGAGTTCATGACTCATATTGGCGAAAAATTTACTTCTTTGTTCATTAGCTTCAAGCGCTTCATCTCGAGACTCTTCCATCTCTTTGGTTCTTGTATCTATAAGAACTTGTACTTCATCTGCCATTCTTGTGAACGCAACTGTCATTAATTCAACTGAAGCTTCTTCTCCTTTGTCTTGCGAGCTTTCCTGAGCAAGATTTTGCATTTTATTTATATCATTAAGAATTAAAGTTCTTGAATCTCCTTCGAGCTCATCAGCTAGAATGCTCATTTTTTCTATGATCGCAGTATCCCTTTCTTTTCTTCTGCGTGCCTGTTCAGTTCTTATATTTTCCATCTCATTGAGATGACCTCTATAAATTTCTAGAGCTTTTGCAAGCTCACCAACCTCATCATTTTCAGATTTCAGAAGACCTCTTCTCTGCGGCATGGTTTTAGATAAGTCACCGCTGGTGAGGGCTTGTAAAACTTCAATTGCTTTATTTACTGACCCAAAAACACTAGCAAGAATTCCTGAAGTTAAAGCAATCACCAAGAAGATTACAATTGTAATTATTATGTAAATTGTATTTAAGATAGCATTTTCCTGAGCGATACTTTCTCTTTCATCTCTGAAAATAAACAATTGCGCTTTATCTGACGAAAGGTATGAACTCAATGGAAGAAGAGTTATAAGCGATCCTAAATCTGAATCTCTTGTAGACGTTCTATTACCAAATTCTTCTAAGTTTGAATTTGCCTTATCAACATGACTTTTAATATTGGTTATACCAAAATTAGAAGTTTCATCTAACTCTAAGCCAGACTCGTATCTCGCATAATCATCGCCCAATGAAATGATTCCTTCTTCTGTTTGCACTGCAGTAACAAGTTCAAACTCATCACCAAAAGTCTCCATAGATTTTCTTACATCTATTCCCATGACAATAATTGCTTCAGCATTTCTGCTAAAAGCTTTTACCGGGAAGGCCATCATTTGGTTTAAGGTAGAAATCTTTTCACCAGATAAGTCAATTATCTTTTGAAGAAATCTTCTTGGTCTTTTCCCTGCATCAATGAGAAATTCTTCAAGGTTCTCATCATATTCGTTTTTTGCTTGAGGGCTGCATGCATCGATACCAGATAAATCCAAGGCACTGGCACAATAAAATCTTTGTCCGTTTGGATAATAAGCTTTGATAAAGCTTAAATTTCCCTCATCTAAATCAAATTCAAACATTAGATCTAGGAGATATCCTGCTTCCCCAATATTTTTATCTATGATGAATTGGATCAAGGGATTAGCAAATGAGTCATCAGGTGATGAGAGTTCCTCTTCAGGGTAAATGGGATTTTCAGGATCCCAATAATTACCTCTTTCCCCAGTGACTGGAAGCCAAGCAGAAATCGCGTCTATTGAAGTTTCAAGAGTCTGAAACCATGCAGCCTCATACGTTGAAACCAAAGACTCATTGGCAAAGCTTTTTTGTGTGGTATCCCTATAGTTGAACAAAAAAAACAGGGAGAGGGCTAGCAGCAAGTTTCCTGCTAGACCAATCCCAATTAATACTGTTCTGATACGCATTTACGCGCAAAAATTTAAGATCTTATTGAACTCGAAAAGATAATTTAACTTGCACATCATTTACTTGAACAGGCACGCCTTCGTATATCGGTGGCTGGTAAATCCACTTTCTGATAGATTTCATTGCTGCTCTATCGAAAAGTCCGGCAGGCTCTCCTTCCAGAACAAATGGATCTATGACATCACCGTCAGCGCTAACATCAAATTCAACGATTACGTAACCTTCTTTAGCAAGTCTCAAAGCTTTTCTGGGGTAGCTTGCAGGTGCTTGATATTGTCTTTCAACATCCATTTCAATGTTTTTTCCGTCGACAGTAATAAAGCCCTTATCAGCATGCATTAAGGCACTTAGCCCTAATAAAAGAATAGATAGAGACAATAATTTAATTCCTTTTTTAAATATCATTTTTAAATCTCCTAAGAATTGAAGTATTATAAACAAAAAACTCCATAAATCATCTCACTTAATGTCTGAAAACATAGAATCACTGCTTTTAAATCAAAGATATTGGGATATATTTGCTGTTGCTAGAAACTCTTCCATTGATGAGGCGTGCAGAATAATGGATAAAAACAGAATTGGAGCTCTATTGGTTTATTGTTCAGACACAAATGACCCACAAGATCTTGAAGGGATCATAACCGAAAGAGATGTAATCGAGCTTATTTCCAGAAAAGGAAAAGAAGCTTTAAATAATGAAGTCAAAGAAATAATGTCTAAAAACATTATTAGCGTCACACCTCAATGTACAAAACTGGAGGCTCTTGACTTAATGATGGAAAATCAGATTCGTCATCTTGCCGTAATGGATAAAGAAAAACTTGTCGGTGTTCTTTCCATGAGAGATTTAATCAAGCAACTTTAATTTCTTTCTTTGATATCACTGAAGAAGAACCTTTTTTAATTTTGTTTGGGAAATCTATGTTGTAATGAAGACCTCTGCTTTCTTTTCTCAAAATAGCACTTTCTATGATCAACCTCGCAACCAGAACCAAATTTCTCAACTCAATAAAGTCTGAATTTAACTCAAAGTTTTTGTAAAAACTCTCTACTTCATTTTGAATGATTTTTATTTTTTCTTTCGCTTTAAAAAGCCGATCATTTGATCTAACGACGCCAACATAGTCCCACATCAATCGTCTGGTTTCATCCCAATTATGAGAGATTAAAACATTCTCTCCTGATCTTATAACCTTTGAAGAATCCCATTCCTTAAGCTTTTCCTTGTTTGCATCAAAATTATTTTTGATATGCAAAGCTGCAGACTTTGCAAAAACAACACATTCTAATAGTGAGTTGCTTGCCATTCTGTTAGCACCATGCAAACCTGTACATGCTGTTTCCCCAATA
>CACPDB010000003.1 GCA_902632605.1 uncultured SAR86 cluster bacterium
TACTTAATATCGAGAATTAAATTTTTCATTTACATTTTTAGAGTATCATTTCGTAAGATATATAAATTTTTGAGAAATAAATAATTACATTCATGAGTTTATCAACTTCAGAAAAATTAGAAATATTAAAACGCGGGGTTGAAGAAATAATCCCCGAAAAGGTTTAGAAAAAAAATTAAAAAAAAATAAACCTTTAATCATCAAAGCTGGATTTGATCCAACTGCTCCGGATTTACACTTAGGTCATACGGTCTTAATTAACAAATTAAAACAATTTCAAGATCTTGGTCATAAGGTTATCTTCTTGATAGGAGATTTCACCGGAATGATAGGCGATCCCTCTGGTGTTAGTGAAACGCGTCCAATTTTAACAGTAGAGCAACTTAAGAAGAATTCTGAAACATACCAAGAACAAATTTTTAAAATCTTGGATAAGAATAAAACAAAAATTGAGTTTAATTCCTCATGGTTTAAGAAAATGACAAGTGCAGAGCTTATAAATCTAAGCTCAAAGATGACAGTTGCTCGAATGCTGGAAAGAGATGATTTCAGTAAAAGATATAAAGGGAATAAACCCATCTCAATTCATGAATTTATATATCCTCTTGTACAAGGATATGATTCTTATGAGCTCAAAGCAGATATAGAGCTTGGCGGAACCGATCAAAAGTTTAATCTATTAGTTGGTAGAGATATTCAAAAATCGTTTGGTATGGAAGAGCAAATCATTATCACTTTACCAATCTTAGAAGGGACTGATGGCGTGAAGAAAATGTCAAAATCTTTAAACAATTACATTGGCCTTCAAGAAAATCCCAATGATATGTTTGGTAAAATCATGTCTATATCTGACGATCTAATGTGGCGATACTTTGATTTGTTGAGTTTTAAGACATCAACAGAAATTAAAGAAATAAAGAAAAAAACTGAAAAAGGATTGAACCCCATGGAAGCAAAAAAAATGCTCTCTTCTGAAATCGTGACAAGATTTCATGGCGAAGAAAAAGCAAACCTTGCTGAAAAAGAATTTACAAATAGATTTTCAAAGGGAAATGATCCCACAGAAATTAAATTTATACAGTTATCCATAAAAGCATCTTCAATTTCGATTGTTGATTTATTATCCAGCGAGAAACTAGGAGGCGATAAGCTTTGCAAAAGCAAATCAGAAGCTAGGAGAATGATCTCTCAAGGAGCCGTTAAAATAGATGGAAATAAGATTTCAGATGATGCTATTTTGGTCCAAAACCCTTCTGAAAACACCTACCAGGTAGGTAAGCTCAAGCACTTAAAAATAAAGCTTAAAAAAGCATAAATCTCCTCTTTCTTATTATTAAAAGCCATGTATAATCGCACGCTCGTGCCTACGAAAAATAGGTTCGGGTGTTCTTTAAAAACTTTAAACAAGTAATTCGTGCGGGCACTTACCATTTAAATAAAGGTTAGTGTCAATTTTTAGATTATCGAAATTCGATAGTCACCCATTTTTTATTATTTTTTTTAAAAAATAATCGTTTAATTTAATTGAAGAGTTTGATCATGGCTCAGATTGAACGCTGGCGGCAGCCCTTATACATGCAAGTCGAACGAGAAAGTTCCTTCGGGAGCGAGTAAAGTGGCGGACGGGTGAGTAACGCGTAGGAATCTACCTTTCAGTGGGGGATAGCTCGGGGAAACTCGAATTAATACCGCATATACCCTTCGGGGGAAAGGGGGCCTCTCCTTGGAAGCTCTCGCTGTTAGATGAGCCTGCGTGAGATTAGCTTGTTGGTAAGGTAATGGCTTACCAAGGCTACGATCTCTAGCTGGTCTGAGAGGACGATCAGCCACACTGGGACTGAGACACGGCCCAGACTCCTACGGGAGGCAGCAGTAGGGAATATTGGACAATGGGGGAAACCCTGATCCAGGCATGCCGCGTGTGTGAAGAAGGCCTTAGGGTTGTAAAGCACTTTAAGTGAGGAAGAAAAGATTTAAATTAATACTTTAAGTCCCTGACATTACTCACAGAATAAGGACCGGCTAACTCCGTGCCAGCAGCCGCGGTAATACGGAGGGTCCAAGCGTTAATCGGAATTACTGGGCGTAAAGCGCGCGTAGATGGTTTATTCAGTTGGGTGTGAAATCCCTGGGCTCAACCTAGGAACTGCATTCAAAACTTATAAACTAGAGTACGAAAGAGGAGAGTAGAATTCATGGTGTAGCGGTGAAATGCGTAGAGATCATGAGGAATACCAGTGGCGAAGGCGACTCTCTGGTTCGAGACTGACATTGAGGTGCGAAAGCGTGGGTAGCAAACAGGATTAGATACCCTGGTAGTCCACGCCGTAAACGATGAGAACTAGCCGTTGGATTTTTAGATTCAGTGGCGCAGCTAACGCATTAAGTTCTCCGCCTGGGGAGTACGGCCGCAAGGCTAAAACTCAAATGAATTGACGGGGGCCCGCACAAGCGGTGGAGCATGTGGTTTAATTCGATGCAACGCGAAGAACCTTACCAACCCTTGACATCCAGTGGAAGTTTTAGAGATAAAACTGTGCCTTTGGGAACACTGTGACAGGTGTTGCATGGCTGTCGTCAGCTCGTGTCGTGAGATGTATGGTTAAGTCCAGTAACGAGCGCAACCCTTATCCTTATTTGCCAGCACTTCGGGTGGGAACTTTAAGGAGACTGCCGTGAATAACACGGAGGAAGGTGGGGACGACGTCAAGTCATCATGGCCCTTACGGGTTGGGCTACACACGTGCTACAATGGGAGATACAGACGGTTGCGAAAGCGCGAGCTGGAGCTAATCCTACAAAGTCTTCCTCAGTCCGGATTGGAGTCTGCAACTCGACTCCATGAAGTAGGAATCGCTAGTAATCGCGAATCAGAATGTCGCGGTGAATACGTTCTCGGGCCTTGTACACACCGCCCGTCACGTCATGGGAGTGTGTTGTACCAGAAGTGGCTTGCCTAACCTTCGGGAGGGCGGTCCCCACGGTATGATACGCGACTGGGACGAAGTCGTAACAAGGTAGCCCTAGGGGAACCTGGGGCTGGATCACCTCCTAAACAAATTACACGACTTTTATTGTGAGTGTCCGTTCGAATTACTTGTCTTGCTATTTTCATAGGAAAATAAGTGATGTGTTCTTTAAAAGTATTGTTGATCCAGTAACTAAATTTTTTTAGTTACGACACTAATAATTAATGTTATCAATTATTAGTGCACCAAGTTTTAAGATAATTATCTTAAAATGCTAATGGCAAATTTTGGCGCTTATTATTCGAAAGACTTAACTTTATTAATTTAAAGTATTTTGTTAAGTAATTAAGTGCATATGACGGATGCCTTGGCAGCTAGAGGCGATGAAGGACGTGGTAACCTGCGATAAGCTTCGGTAAGCTGGTAAACAAGCTATAACCCGGAGATCTCCGAATGGGAAAACCCACCTAGGATAACCTAGGTATCTTTACCTGAATACATAGGGTAAAGAGGCAAACGCAGAGAACTGAAACATCTAAGTAACTGCAGGAAAAGAAATCAACCGAGATTCTGTTAGTAGCGGCGAGCGAAAGCGGAACAGCCCTTAAGCTTAAATTGGATTAGAAAAACGATCTGGAAAGTTCGGCCATAGTGGGTGATAGCCCCGTATTCAAAAATCTTTTTTAAGTGAAATCGAGTAGGTCGGGACACGAGAAATCTTGACTGAACATGGGGGGACCATCCTCCAAGGCTAAATACTCCTAGCTGACCGATAGTGAACCAGTACCGTGAGGGAAAGGCGAAAAGAACCCCGGAGAGGGGAGTGAAATAGAACCTGAAATCATATGCATACAAGCTGTCGGAGCCTTAAGAAGTTCTTCGGAACTTCGGGGTGACGGCGTACCTTTTGTATAATGGGTCAGCGAGTTACTGTCTGTGGCAAGCTTAACTTTATGAGGTAGGCGTAGGGAAACCGAGTCTTAATAGGGCGTTTAGTCGCAGGGAGTAGACCCGAAACCGGGCGATCTATCCATGGCCAGGGTGAAGGTAAGGTAACACTTACTGGAGGCCCGAACCCACTTATGTTGAAAAATGAGGGGATGAGCTGTGGATCGGAGTGAAAGGCTAATCAAGCTCGGAGATATCTGGTTCTCCTCGAAAGCTATTTAGGTAGCGCCTCGTGTGTCACTCTTGGGGGTAGAGCACTGTCTCGGCTAGGGGGTCATCCCGACTTACCAAACCGACGCAAACTCCAAATACCAAGAAGTGTTAGCACGGGAGACAGACTGCGGGTGCTAACGTCCGTAGTCGAAAGGGAAACAACCCAGACCGCCAGCTAAGGTCCCAAATTATGATTAAGTGGGAAACGATGTGGGAAGGCTTAAACAGCTAGGAGGTTGGCTTAGAAGCAGCCATCCTTTAAAGATAGCGTAACAGCTCACTAGTCGAGTCGGCCCGCGCGGAAGATATAACGGGGCTAAATCATAAACCGAAGCTGCGGATAGATATTTATATCTATGGTAGAGGAGCATTCTGTAAGCCGTCGAAGAAGGACTGAGAGGTTCTTTGGAGGTATCAGAAGAGAGAATGCTGACATGAGTAACGAGAGATAGGTGAAAACCCTATCCGCCGAATGACCAAGGTTTCCTGTCCAACGCTAATCGGGACAGGGTAAGTCGGCCCCTAAGGCGAGGGCGAAGGCCGTAGTCGATGGAAAACAGGTTAACATTCCTGTACTTCCTATTGCTGCGATGGAGTGACGGAGAAGGCTAGATCAGCAGGGCGATGGTTGTCCCTGTTTAAGGCTGTAGACTTGTATTTTAGGAAAATCCGGAATACTTTAAGTCGAGATCTGATGACGATTGATTTTTTAAATCAAGAAGTGATTGATGCCACGCTTCCAGGAAAAACTTCTAAGCATAAGTAGTAGGGAACCGTACTGCAAACCGACACAGGTGGTCAGGTAGAGAATACTAAGGCGCATGAGAGAACTTGGGTTAAGGAACTAGGCAAAATGGTACCGTAACTTCGGGAGAAGGTACGCCTCTATTACGTGAAAGAACTTGCTTCTCGAGCGGAAAGAGGTCGAAGATACCAGATGGCTGCGACTGTTTACTAAAAACATAGCACTCTGCAAACACTAATGTGGAAGTATAGGGTGTGACGCCTGCCCGGTGCCGGAAGGTTAATTGATCAGGTTAGTCCTCGGACGAAGCTTGTGATCGAAGCCCCGGTGAACGGCGGCCGTAACTATAACGGTCCTAAGGTAGCGAAATTCCTTGTCGGGTAAGTTCCGACCTGCACGAATGGCGTAACGATGGCCATACTGTCTCGACCCAGGACTCAGTGAAATTGAATTTGCGGTGAAGATGCCGTATACGCGCGGCAAGACGGAAAGACCCCGTGCACCTTTACTATAGCTTCACACTGGACTTTGAATTTATATGTGTAGGATAGGTGGGAGACTTTGAAGCATAGGCGTCAGCTTATGTGGAGTCGTCCTTGAAATACCACCCTTATACATTTGAGGTTCTAACTTAGACCCGTTATCCGGGTTGAGGACAGTGTGTGGTGGGTAGTTTGACTGGGGCGGTCTCCTCCCAAAGAGTAACGGAGGAGTACGAAGGTATCCTCAGCATGGTCAGACATCATGCAATGAGTGCAATGGCAAAAGGATGCTTAACTGCGAGACTGACAAGTCGAGCAGGTACGAAAGTAGGTCATAGTGATCCGGTGGTTCTGCATGGAAGGGCCATCGCTCAACGGATAAAAGGTACGCCGGGGATAACAGGCTTATACCCCCCAAGAGTTCACATCGACGGGGGTGTTTGGCACCTCGATGTCGGCTCATCACATCCTGGGGCTGGAGCAGGTCCCAAGGGTATGGCTGTTCGCCATTTAAAGTGGTACGCGAGCTGGGTTTAGAACGTCGTGAGACAGTTCGGTCCCTATCTGCCGTGCGCGTTGGATATTTGAGAGGAGTTGCTCCTAGTACGAGAGGACCGGAGTGAACGAACCTCTGGTGTTCGGGTTGTCACGCCAGTGGCATTGCCCGGTAGCTATGTTCGGAAAGGATAACCGCTGAAAGCAACTAAGTGGGAAGCCTACCTCAAGATGAGATATCCCTGAACCTTCGGGTTCCTGAAGAGCCGTTCAAGACTAGGACGTTGATAGGCAGGGTGTGTAAGTGCTGTAAGGCATTGAGCTAACCTGTACTAATTGCTCGTGAGGCTTAACTTAATACTTTATATTAATAAAGTTTAATAACGCTAAAATTAAACAAAGGATCTACAATACAAAAACTAGAATTTTGCCCGATGACATTAGCAAGTGTGTCCCACCTGATTCCATCCCGAACTCAGAAGTGAAACCACTTAGCGCCGATGGTAGTGTGGTTCGTCCATGTGAGAGTAGGACATCGTCGGGCTTCTAGCTAGCTTCTAGTGCACCAATTGCAGTAGCGAATTCTCCATCTTTCAAAAAGATAACTTCTAAACCAGAATATTCTATCCATCTTTTAAGGACTTCCTTATACAAGGAATAATTCGGAGATCTCCCCACAACAACTACTTTGTCTAAGTTCGCGGCAATTGCTGTAGTTGCGGCCAAACGAGCTATGTTCGTGGAAACAAGATAAATAATAGACCTACAAATATCTTCTTTTTCCAATTTATTAATCATATCCAAGTTTCCAAGATGAACAGCGATACTATCTTCAGGAAGGGAGCCAATAGGACCAGAAATAACATCTTTTAAAACATAATCTCCAATTTGACTTCCTTTTTTAGATAACTCGTCTATTTCTAAAGGGTCATCAACTTGCGCAGCTAATTTACAAAGCCCTCTAATAGTACCTCCGCCTAAGCCACTACCTCCAAGATGAGTTGAGATTTCATTTTCGTATCCAACACATGCTGTTCCTGATCCACAACTTAAGACAAGAAAATTAGAGTCTAGTCCTGACAGATACTTGGCTCCAGTAGCTATGGAATTTATCTCATTTTTTTTTAAAACTTTTAATCCATCAAAATTTTCGGGAAGATCCAGATGTTTACCTCCTGTAACGCAAATATTTCTAATAACAGAATTCTTTTGCAAATCTTTTATTATGTTATTGAAGGATAAATGAATATTTTTTTCACTACTCAAAGATTTATAAGTAACCGAACCGCCAGATTTGATTGCGATATCAGAATTTGTAATTCCGAAATCAACGCCGACATCAATTTCATTCATAAGAATAATTTCCTATTTGAATAAAGAACTTAAAAAATGTCTTAATTTGTGAGTTTTTACGTTTTTTCTATAAACATAATTCATTTGTATAGATTGTCTTTTGCCTTCAAAAGGTAAAAATCCATGAAAACAATTTTCAGTCACTTTAAACGCAACAACACTCCCCAAAGTTGCAGGAATTTCTTTTATGAAGTCATCGAGGTTTTCTTTACTCTTCAACATTCTCAACTTTCCAGTTTCATATTCCCAAGATTCGTTAAGATATAAAAGAAGTGTAATTATTTTAGATTTTGAATCTGTGTGAATCTTTCCATCTTTTTTTCTGGAATAACCTCTTAATGTAGTAACTATTTCAGAATTAGATAGGTCAACATTTAGTTTTTCCTCAAGGATAGCTTTCATTTCTTGACTTTCAAGATCGGAAATTATTTTTTTAATACTTTCCTTAAGATTAATAGCAGATGGAGGAATGCTTCCACCGCTTTTGATATCCGGAAAATCTCTTGCTAAATCAGTACGATATTGGTTATCTAAAAGACAATTATCAAGAGAAAAGAATGGAAAATGAGTTTTATCTACCTCAACACTTTGAAGTTTATTGAAATCTATCAAAGCGGTGAGGTTAAGATAAATTAATGATTGTGGAACATTTCCTTAATAACTTCAGCTTGTTCTTCTGCTTGAGTTTCAATCTCACCTGAAGATTCTAAAGGTTTGGAAATTTCAGCCCAATCTATTTCAAAATCACTCGGAGCAACTTCGTACTCTAATAAGCCTAACTCATCATAAAGAGGGCGAACAGATTCTGTTAAGAGTCCAATTTTTTTCAAGTTAGGCATCACTCTATTAAATAATAGACCCCTAAAGTCATCATTGACACCAGATTTTAGAATTGCTTCTCTTGCTTCTTGTTCTGAGTAACCGAAGAATTTCTTACCCAATTCATAATTTTGGATTCTATCTCTCATAATTACACATGCTTCATAAGCAAATCTAGCTCGGTCTTCAATCTCATCTTCAGATAAAGTTTTGTTGAAATCTTCTAAGTAATTGATACCAAATGTTACATGTCTTGCTTCGTCACGAATCACATAATGGGTTAAGTCTCTAAGCAAAGGACAACTAGTACTCATTTTTGTAGATTGAAAAGCAGCGAGAGCTAAGCCTTCAATGATTATTTGCATTGCAATAAATTTCAAGTCCCATCTAGGATCAGTTAAACCTTTATCTAAGAGGGCTTTAAGACTTGGTGAAATAGGGTAAGACATTCCCATTACATCTTGTAAGTATCTGTTGAATACTTCTACGTGCCTAGCTTCATCAAAACATTGAGATGCAGCATATAATTTCGCTTGATAGGTAGGTGCACAAGATACAAGTTGGGAAGCAACCAAAAGTGCTCCTTGCTCTCCATGTAAGAATTGGCTTAAGCCCCATGCAGAAGCATGCCAACTTACTTCCCTTTTTTCATCTTCTGACATGTCATTGTACTCAGGGTAAACATTTCCCAAATCGTCAAACTCGGGTTTTACTGGAAGATCACCACGTTTAATGTGTTTAGACCAATCAAGATCTATTGATCCATTCCAATTTAGCTCTTTTCCTAATTCGTATAGCCTTTTGATTCTGTTATCGGCAACAGTGTAATCCCAGTTATAAGATCCAGTTAATGGGGTGTTGAAAATTTCTCTAACATCTTCAACATGCTCTGAAGTCATACGATCTTCAATATCATCAAACTCCTGAAATCCAGGAGGTCCTTCTACGTTTGTAATTTTCATATTCAAATTATAAGCTTGTTTTTAAGAATTCGAAACCTTATTTCTCTTGAAATAGGTCTGTTAATTGCTCCAACATAACGTTGCCAAGTTCCTCAGCTCTGTGGATAGTTACTGCTTTTTTATAATATTTTGTAACATCATGCCCAATCCCTATTGCTATTAACTCTAGCTCTGTTCTGTTTTCAATTTCAGAAATCACCTGTTTTAGATGGTTATCCAAGTAACTTGTTGAATTAGTTGATAAGGTGCTATCGTCCACAGGGGCACCATCAGAAATAACCATAAGAATTTTTCTTTGTTCAGGTCTTTTCATCAATCTCGAAGAAGCCCATACAAGAGCTTCGCCATCAACATTTTCTTTAAGTAGACCTTCTCGAAGCATCAAACCTAGATTTTTTTTAGCTCTTCTCCAAGCTAGGTCTGCAGGTTTGAATATAATATGTCTCAAGTCATTAAGTCTGCCAGGAGAACTTGGTTTTCCACATTCAAGCCAAAGCTTTCTACTATCTCCTCCTTTCCAATGTTTTGTTGTAAAACCAAGGATTTCAGTTTTGATATTACATTTATCTAAAGTTGACCCAATAATGTCAGCAGATATTGCCGCAGTAGTCATTGATCTTCCTCTCATTGACCCGGAGCTATCAACCAACATAGTTAAAACAGTATCTTTGAAAGATGTCTCTTTTTCTGTTTTGAAACTTAGGGGTGTTAATGGATCTGTAATGATTTTATGCAATTTAGAAGAATCCAAAATACCTTCTTCTTTATCGAACTCCCATGAACGTCTTTGTTGGGCTAGAAGCAATCTTTGCAATCTATTTGCTAATTTTGCTATTACAGATTTTGAGGGGTCAATCAATTGATCCAATCTATCTCTCAACCTTTTTAATTCTTCTGAAGAGCACAAGTTATCTGCATCTACGACTTCATCAAAATCTCTACAAAAAACCTTATATTCTTGATTTTGATTAAGAGCAATTAATTCTTCTAGTTTTGATCTGTTTTCAACCCAATCTTCTGTATCATCAACATCTCCTTCTTCAATTTCGAAGTCTTCGATTTCAGTTTCACTTTCATCATCTACTTCCGATGAATCATCGTCCGGCTGTTCCTCTTGTTCTTGATCGGAAGAACCTTCTTCTTCGTTATCTTCATTTTCTTCTTCACTATCAGATTTAGGTTCTTCTTGCTCGGGTTCTTCGAATTCAAAACCTAATTTTTTAAATAAAGTGATTAAATACTCATTAAATTTTTCCTTATCTGTTAGATGTTTTCCTGCTAACTTAAAATCCGACTCCACTTCAGAAAGAGCTTTTTCCCAAGGTTTTAAGAACACCTCCTCCAGTTTGTCATTTTTTTGTTTTAAAAGTTTATTTTTTAAACTTATCTCAACAGCTATTTTTAATGCATCTTGCTTGCTTTCAATCGCTTGTTGAGAAAGTTTTTTTAAAAATAAATTCCTGAGGTTTTGCTTTACTCCCAAAAACTCTTTCGAACCTAATATCTCTGACCTTATGGCTTCAAAATCCTTTAAGAGAAAATCCAGTTCAGAAATTCCTGTTTTTTTGAAGGGCTTTTCAATTAATTTATATTTTTGCAACAGAGCTTGTCTGTCTGCATCTCCTCTGGAAAGTTGAATGGATTCAATATTGTCTTGAAAATTGTGTCCGGGTTCAGCGACTTGCTGAAGATAATTTATGTCTAGGTTTAGATCTTTATCTTTAGATAGTGCTCTACTGGAAGCATTAATTACATCTTTTACGTTTTGTTCGGTAGATTTTTGACTCAAGCTTGTTCAACTAAATTTAAAATAGAATCGCTAGTTTCTGCATCAAAGCACCTTTGGAAGTACTCTGCAATTATTGATTTTTCAGTTTCATCACATTTATTCAAGAAACTTAATTCAAATGAATTTCCTATATCATCAAAGATAGAATAGTTCTCAGCCCAACTAATAACAGTTCTTGGAGACATCAGGTTAGAAATATCTCCGTTTTTGAAACCTTCTCTAGTTAAATTGGCAAGTGAAATCATTGCTTTTACGGTAGATTGACCTTTTTTGTTATTAAGGTCTTTAACTTTTGAAAGGATAACTTTAAGCTCCAAATCTTCAGAAAGATAGTTAAGAGGCGAAACAATATGCCATCTATCCATTTGACCTTGATTAATTTGTTGGGTCCCATGGTATAAACCCGTACTGTCTCCCAAACCAACTGTGTTTGCCGTAGCAAAAAGTCTAAAGTAAGGATGAGGGGTGAGAACTCTATTTTGATCTAATAACGTAAGTTTACCTTCAACTTCTAAAACTCTTTGGATGACAAACATTACATCTGGTCTGCCGGCATCATACTCATCAAATACCAAAGCAACAGGATTTTGGATAGCCCAAGGCAAAATGCCTTCTTGAAATTTTGTTATCTGTTTACTATCTTCAATAGCAATTACATCTTTACCCAATAAATCTATTCTGCTGATATGACTATCTAAATTGATTCGAATGCAAGGCCAATTTAATCTTGCTGCTACTTGCTCAATGTGTGTAGATTTTCCTGAGCCATGAAGTCCTTGAACCATAACTCTTCGATTATTTTGAAAGCCGGCAAGAATAGAAAGAGTAGTTGCTTTGTCAAAACAGTAATCAGCATCCAACTTTGGAACATATTCGTTATTCTCTGAAAAGGAATCTACTTTTAAATTAGAATCTATTTCAAAGGTATCTTTGACCTTAACATTTGCATCTGGCTCTTGGATTGAAAAATTATTGAATTTCATATATTTGATGGTCTTAAAAGTGAATGAACATTATCCTTTTTTAAAAAAAAACAGCAAGAAAATATACATTTTTGAGTTAACTTGCCTTAGACTTGCCTCTTTAAAATTTAACTTATGACTATTGTAGATGACATTTGGGAGGAGATTCTCAAAGAAAGTAAAAATAAAATTTCCTTAGAACCAGAGTCGAAAAGTCTTTTTCACGAAAAGATTTTATCTTGTAGCGGCTTAGAAAATTCTTTGTCGGCAAAGCTTGCTGATGACTTAGCTACAAAAGAATATTCGTCTGAAATTTTGAGAGATAAGTTTAATGAGGTTTTTTCTAATATAGATTTTTTAGAAAAAGCTGTCATTGACTTGAAGGCGGTAAAGGAGAGAGATCCTGCATCAAGCGGATTCGTATTTACATTATTATTTTCAAAGGGATTTGCTGCATTACAAGCTCACAGAATCGCAAATTATTTTATGAAAGCAAAACAAGAAGTCTTTGCATATTTCATTCAAAGCAGAAGTTCTGCCATATATGAGGTAGATATTCATCCAAAAGCAGAAATAGGATATGGAGTGATGCTTGATCATGCAACTGGAATTGTCATTGGAGAGACCTCGGTAATAGAAAATGATGTGTCAATATTTCAAGGCGTTACTCTCGGAGGAACAGGAAAAGAAACTGGAGATAGACATCCAAAAGTTCGTGAAGGAGTTTTGATTAGCTCAGCAGCACAAATTCTAGGCAATGTAGAGATTGGAAAGGGTGCTAAAGTTGCTGCCGGCAGTGTAGTTCTTTCGAACGTAGAGCCAAACACTACAGTAGCTGGAGTGCCAGCAATAGTTGTTGGTAAACCATCTTCTGAAAAACCAGCAGCAGATGTTGATCATACTATTGAAGAGGCTTAAATCATGTCAACACAAAAAAGTTTAGATGACTTGGTACAAACTCTAAACCTCGAAAGGCTTGAGGAAAATCTATATCGAGGCGAATGCGAGAAAACTGCCTGGGGAAGAGTTTTTGGCGGACAAGTTCTCGGCCAATCTCTCAGTGCTGCCTACAATACAATAGAAGAAAAAAGGTATGCTCATTCCTTTCATGCATATTTCTTGAGACCAGGCAGGATTGATATTCCAATAGTCTATAACGTCGTGAGAATTCGAGATGGCGGAAGTTTTACTACAAGAACTGTTGACGCAATTCAAAACGGTGAAGTCATATTCAACATGATTGTGTCTTTTCAAATTGATGAAGGAGGATTTGAACATCAATTCGATATGCCAGAAGTACCTGGACCAAACGATTTGCAGAGTGAAAGAGAACTTAGAGAATCAATGATTGACGAAATACCAAAAGAGTTCAGAGATGGTTTTCTTAGAGAGAAAGCCGTTGAACTTCGAACTGTGGAACAATATAGTCCTTTGAATTCAGAAAAGAAACCACCTTATAAGCACACTTGGATGAAAGCCAACGGCAAGCTACCAGATGATATCTTGGTTCATCAAAATATTTTAGCTTATGCATCAGATTTTGGTCTCTTAAGTACCGCTCAACTTCCACATGGTATCAGTTGGGGAGGAATGAACAGAAGAGTAATGTCTGCAAGCATAGATCATGCAATGTGGTTTCACAGACCTTTCAGAGCTGATGAATGGCTCTTATATGTTACAGACAGTCCTAGTGCTAGTAATGCTAAAGGCTTCAACAGGGGAACAGTTTATACAGAAGATGGAAAGTTGGTAGCGTCCGCCATTCAAGAAGGCCTCATGAGGCAAATAAAAAAATAAAAAAAACTAGATAAGAGTGGTAGTCCCCATAATTTTTTTATCTATTTCTCGAGCTGCAGCTCGTCCTTCATTGATAGCCCAGACGACTAAAGACTGACCTCTACGACAGTCACCAGCTGCAAAAACTTTAGGGTGGGAAGTTTGGTGGATATTGTGTTCTGCCTTAAAGTTAGACCTTTCATCTAATTCCAGCTTTAATTTTTTATTTAGATAATCTTCAGGTCCAAGAAATCCCATAGCTAGTAGGATCAAATCAGCCTTCCAAATTTGCTCTGTGCCTTTAATTTCATTGAAATCTTTATCAACCTTTACAGTTTTTATTCCAGTGAGCTTTCCATTTTTGTCTCTTAAAAACTCTTTCCCAGAAACAGAATATTCTCTTGGATCTTTCCCGAATACCTCTCTTGATTCTTCATGACCATAATCAACTTTATAAACTCTAGGAAAAATAGGCCAAGGGTTAGTATCTAACCTTTCTTTAGGTAGTTCAGGAAGTATTTCAAAATTTGTAAGACTTTTACAGCCATGTCTTAGTGATGTACCCAGACAGTCGTTACCAGTATCTCCTCCACCGATAACAATGACATCCTTATTTTTTGCACTAATAAAACTATCGTCGTTTAAATCACTATCTAAAAGACTTTTAGTATTTTGACCCAAAAACTCCATGGCGAAATAGACGCCTTCGCCATCTCTATTTGTTATGGGTAAATCTCTTGGCTTAGTTGCCCCTGTGGTTAGCAAAACAATATCATTCTCCTTAATAAGTTTTTCCATTGATATTGAATTTTTTCCTTTTCCCCCAACATCGCAATTGGTGTGAAATTTTATTCCTTCTTCTTCCATGATATCTACACGCATGTCGATGATGGACTTATCAAGCTTCATATTTGGAATTCCATACATCATGAGACCACCAATTCTATCTGCTCTTTCGTATACATTTATAGAGTGACCTACGCTATTAAGCTGTTGAGCAGCTGATAGACCTGCAGGACCCGAACCTACAATGGCTATTTTTTTGTCCGTTCTTGTATTGGGAATAACTGGCTTAATCCAACCTGATTCAATACCTTTATCAGCAATTGCAAATTCTAAATTCTTTATTGTCACGGGAGTTTCTGTAATGCCTAAAACACATGCTCCCTCGCAAACAGCAGGACAAACTCTTCCTGTTACTTCCGGAAAATTATTGGTTTTCATTAATCTCGAAAAAGCTTCTTCCCATTTTTCGTTATAGACAAGGTCGTTCCATTCGGGGATTAGATTGTAGACTGGACAACCCTCATTAGACTGACAAAAAGGAACTCCACAATCCATACATCTTGAAGCTTGGGTCTCAAGACCTTCATCTTCATGAGGGGTGTATATTTCCTTGAAGTCCAAAATCCTTTCTTTCGGCGGCCTATATGGTTCGACGGATCTCTGAAATTCCTTAAATCCAGTAGGCTTACCCATTTGAGACCTCTTTCTTATTAGATGCCATTTCCAATAGAACTCTTTTGTAGTCAGTAGGCATTACTTTAACAAAATGTTTTATTTCTTCTTCCCAATTACTAAGAATTTTTTTAGCTATTTCAGAACCAGTATACTTACGATGATTCGTAACAAGTCGAACCAGCTCTTTGATATCTTTTTGTTCCTCTACGTTCTCCAATTCGAAAGTATCAGTATTACATTTTGAAGGAAACGACTTTTCTGGATCATATACGTAAGCTTCTCCTCCACTCATACCTGCACCAAAATTTCTTCCTGTTGGTCCTAGAATAACTGCTTTACCGCCAGTCATATACTCACAACCATGGTCACCAATTCCCTCAACAACAACTTCTGCGCCACTATTTCTGACACAAAATCTTTCTGCGGCTATACCACGGAAATAAGCCTCACCTTTAGTCGCTCCGTAAAGAGCTACGTTTCCTAGAAGAATATTTTCTTCAGCTTTGAAAGAACTTTCCTTAGGAGGATAAATAATTAGTTTCCCGCCAGATAAACCTTTTCCGACAAAGTCATTAGCGTCACCTTCTAGTTCAATGCAGACTCCTTTTACTAACCAAGCAGCTAGACTTTGACCTGCTGAACCATGAAGCTTTATCTTTAAGGTATCTTCTGGCAATCCGGCATCTTCCCAAATTTTGGTCACTTCATTGGAAAGCATGGTTCCTACAACTCTGTTTGTATTTACTATCTTTGATTCTATAGTTGTTCGTTTTTTATTCTTGATAGCATCTCGAGCTTTTCTTATGAGGACTTTATCTAATGCTTTATCTAAACCATGATCTTGTTTGATGGTGTTATAAACCTCAGTATTTTCAAATATTTTCTCTGCAGGTTTTAAAATATTTGAGAAGTCTAAACCTCTTTTTTTCCAGTGATCTATGGCATCGTCAGCTTGCAAGCAATCAACTCTGCCAATCATATCGTTCACAGTCCTGAATCCCATTTTGGCCATAATATTTCTAAGATCTTTTGCCACCATGAATAAATAGTTGACTACATGCTCGGGCTTGCCTTTGAATTTTTTTCTTAATTCTTCATCTTGGGTCGCTATGCCCACTGGACAAGTATTTAGATGACATTTTCTCATCATGATGCAGCCAAGTGTTACTAATGGCGCAGTAGCAAAACCAAATTCTTCAGCACCTAGCAAAGCTGCTATGGCAACATCACGCCCTGTTTTAATTTGTCCATCTGTTTGAAGAACCACTCTTGAACGTAGATTATTCATAACTAGTGTCTGATGAGTTTCTGCCACACCTAATTCCCATGGCAAACCTGCATGTTTAATTGAAGTTAGTGGAGAGGCGCCTGTTCCGCCATCATGACCTGCAATTACAAGATGATCTGTTTTAGCTTTAACAACACCCGATGCAATTGTTCCAACTCCTATCTCAGAAACTAGTTTTACGCTTATTCTCGAGGACCTGTTAGCATTTTTAAGGTCATGGATAAGTTGGGCCATGTCTTCTATTGAATAGATGTCGTGGTGCGGAGGCGGACTAATTAAACCAACTCCTGGGGTTGAATGCCTTATTTTGGCGATATATTCATCAACTTTCTTTCCGGGAAGTTCTCCGCCTTCACCAGGTTTTGCTCCTTGGGAAATTTTTATCTGGATTTCATCGGAATTTGTTAGGTAATGCATGGTTACACCAAATCTTCCTGAAGCAACTTGTTTTATTGCAGATCTTTTTGAAATTCCATCTTCAAGTGGCTTAAATCTTATTGGGTCTTCTCCACCTTCGCCTGTATTTGATTTTCCGCCTAGTTCGTTCATTGCTATTGCTAAAGATTCATGAGATTCAGTAGATATAGACCCTAAACTCATGGCACCAGTAGCAAATCTTTTAACTATTTCCTTTTCTGACTCAACTTCGTCTAAATCGATGGACTTATTTTTTGATGCAAACTTCAATAGACCTCTTAAAGCACTATTTCGGGTTGTGTTTTCATTAGCATGTTTTGCAAAATCCCAATAAGCTCCTTCGTTATTTGACCAGGATGCAAGTTGAAGAGTTGAAATGGTTTTAGGATCCCACATATGCGAATCACCTCCATTTCTCCAGTGAAAATCACCATTATTACCGAGAATAGAAACATTACTTTTTTCGTCAGGGAACCCCAAATCATGCCTTCTTTTGGCCTCTCTCGCTAAGCCATCGAAACCGATTCCTTGTACACGACTTGCTGTACCGGGAAAGCTCTTTTCGATAATTTCTTCGGAGAGTCCTACGGCTTCAAAAATTTGTGCTCCCTTATAAGACTGCAAAGTAGAAATTCCCATTTTAGCCATTACTTTCATCATTCCTTTTTTGACAGCTTTTTTGTAAGCAAAAACTATGTCGTCATATTTTTTTAGTTCAGTTGCTTTCAACATTCCATCTTCTTTTGCTTGCCAAAGCGATTCAAAAGCTAGATAGGGATTTATTGCATCTGCACCGTATCCGAATAAGAGACAGTGATGATGAACTTCTCGAGCTTCTCCTGTTTCTATTACCAAGCCAATTCTTGTTCTTTTTTGGCTTTTCACTAAATGGTGATGGACAGTCGAGCAAGCAACCAAAGCGCTTATAGCAATCAAATCTCTATTAACTGATTTATCTGATAAGACAATAAATGAGTAACCATCAGCTATAGCCGCGTCAGCTTTTTTACAGATTGATGTAAGAGCATACTTCAAGCCTTTATTGCCTAATTTTTTTTCATAAGTTATGTCAATTTTTTTTGTTTTCCATCCTCTGGTATTGAGAGTTTTGATTGCTTCTAACTCAGCATTAGAAATAATCGGGGACTTAAGTCTCAATCTGTGAGCATTTTCTGGAACGGATGATAGTAAATTTCCTTCCGGACCTATTAAGCATTCAAGAGACATGATTACTTCTTCTCTTATTGAATCAATAGCTGGATTGGTAACTTGTGCAAAAAGTTGCTTAAAATAATCATAAATAAGTCTTGGCTTATCCGATAAGCAGGCAAGGGCAGCATCATTGCCCATAGAACCTAGAGGATCCCTAAGTTCTGAAACCAAAGGCATGAGCATAAATTGCATAGTTTCCGTTGTATAACCAAATGATTTCATTCTTTTGATAAGGTCTTTATTGATGACCTTTTTATTTTTCTCTGGCTTTACAATCTTCTCAAGATCAACAATTTGGTCAGAAATCCATTTTCCATAGGGCTTTGAGTTACATATTTCGGATTTAAGTTCTTCATCTGGAATCATTCTCCCTTCTTCAAAATCAATGAGAAACATTTTTCCAGGTTGCAATCTACCCTTCAGGAGAACATCTTGAGGATCAACGTCTAAGACTCCCACTTCAGAAGCCATTATTACCTTGTCTTTTTTAGTTACATAAAATCTACTGGGACGAAGACCATTTCTATCTAAAACTGCTCCAGCACATTTGCCATCAGTAAAGCAGATGGAAGCGGGACCATCCCAAGGTTCCATTGATGCTGAGGAATATTCGTAAAAATCTTTCTTTATTTTTGGCATATTTACATCTGATTGCCATGCCTCGGGAATCATCATCATTACAGATTCTTTCAAACTCCTCCCATTCATAATTAGAAACTCTAGAACATTGTCGAAACTTCCTGAATCAGTACAGTCGGGCTCGCAAATTGGGAATAACTGTTTAAGTTTTTTTCCATAAATTTCACTTTCAGCAACTCCTTGCCTTGCCTTCATTGCATTCATATTTCCTTTTAGAGTATTAATCTCCCCGTTGTGGCACATAAATCTATTTGGCTGTGCTCTATCCCAAGAGGGGAAGGTATTAGTGCTAAATCTCGAATGCACCATCGCCAAATGTGTTTGATAATCTTTATGCATTAGGTCTGGATAAAAAGGAAATAGTTGGGCAGGAGTTAACATACCTTTATAAGTAATAACTTTTGAAGAAAGACTACAAGCGAAAAACATTTCATTTTGTTTTATTTCATCATTACCCTTAATTTGATGTGTAAATTTCTTTCTTGATAAAAAAAGTAGCTTTTCGAAATCTTCAGGACTTTGATTTTCTGAGGCGCCTACAAAAAGTTGCTCAATAAAAGGTTGAGCATCTCTAGAAGCAGGACCAACATCGGCTTTATCTGCGTCAATTGGAACCTCTCTCCAGCCGATGAATTTAAGTTTTTCTGTTTTTAAAACTTTCTCAATGAGTGTTTTACATTTTTGTCTATATTTTTTTTGTTGAGGTAAAAAAATGTTACCTACTGCATAGAAGTCTTTATTGGGTAAAACAAAGCTTAACTTTTTAGCTTCTTCTTGAAAGAACTTATCTGGTAAGGCCATCAAAATACCCGCTCCATCGCCAGTATTTTCTTCAAATCCACATCCGCCCCGATGGTCCATTCTTGAATTAATGATGTAGGCATCTTCCATGATTTCTCTCGACGGAATGCCCTTAATGTTTGCAACAAGACCGACACCGCAAGAATCCTTCTCGAATTGCGGATCGTAAAGCCCTATTTTAGAGGGGCGTTTAATATTTTTTAATCTATCAGCACACATTACCTACATCTCTATTAGTAATATGTCCTTTTAACGCATGGACAATGCGTCACTTTTAAGGCATGTGATATGCCTCACTTTTAAGGCATGTGATATGCCTCCATACAGGATGTAGAAAATTTATCAGAAAAGACTATAAAATTTTGCACCAAAATAGTGCATATAACAATTATGAATAAGAGAATGTTTTATTGATAACTTTTGATATTAATTTTTTATCTTTTACTTTTTGAATTTTAGCTCTTCCAATTTTTTCTATCGTAATGAAGTTAATGATACCTTTATCTTTTTTCTTATCAGACTCCATAAGTTTAATTAAAGAATTAGCATCTATCTTTTTTTTCAAAGAAGTTCGAATACCTAGTTTTACAAGAAGATTTTTTATTCTTGCAATTTCCAGATTACTTAGATCAGAAATATTTTCTGATAAATTTGACGCAGCCAACATTCCTAAAGCTACAGCTTCACCATGAGTATAGAGCTTATTTTCCCCTGCAGTTTCAATAGCATGTCCGAAAGTATGTCCGAAATTTAAAATTGCTCTAAGACCTTTTTCTTTTTCGTCTTCTGAAACAACTTTAGCTTTAATTTCAATTGATTTTTTTATTGCATATTCAATTGACGAAATTTTAAGCTTCTTCAGATTGATAGCATTTTTCTCAATCCAAGAGAAAAATTTATTATCTAAAATAATTCCATGTTTAATTACTTCAACAAGACCACAAAGAACCTCTTTTTTTGGCAGACTCTTCAATGTTGAGCTATCAACAATTACCAAAGAAGGCTGATAAAAAGCTCCAATCATATTTTTAAAACCTTTATGATTTACACCTGTTTTGCCTCCGATACTTGCATCTACCTGTGCTAAGAGAGTAGTAGGCAAAAGTAAAAATTCTACTCCTCTGAGATAGGTTGCACTTATAAATCCTGCTACGTCACAAGTTATCCCTCCTCCTAAACCTATTACCAAACAATCTCTTCCAAGTTTTTTATTCAGCATGAAATCATAAATTTTTGAAACATAGGTAAGATTTTTATTTTTTTCGGAAGCAAAAATTTTTTTCTCAACAATTCTTTTTGGAAAACTCGATTTAAGATTCTTTTTTAAATCTTCAATCGTTTTTTCTGGAACATTTTTATCAATTATTAAGAAAATTTCTCTTTTATGTGCAATAGGATCAAAATCAAATTTTCTTGAAAGTCCCTCACCAATAAAAATTTCATAATTTTTTGAAGTAGTTTTGACAGCTATCTTTTTCATGTATTTTTTATAATTTGTTCAACTATCTCCTCATTAGTTTTGTTATCCATTTCAATTTCATACCTCGAAACATTCTCGTAATAAGGCAATCTTTTTTTATAAAGTTCCCTTAAAGTTTTAAAATTATCGCCCTTATTCAATAGAGGCCTTTTATCACTGTCTTTGGTTCTTTCTAATTGTCTCTTTACAGATGAATTTAGAAAAAAAACATTCTTTTCATTTTCGAGCAATAATCTATTCTTCTCCCTTTCGACAATACCTCCTCCCGTTGCTATGACAGCAATTTGGGCTGTTAATGTCTCTTCAAGAACCTTAACTTCTAAATCTCTAAAATAACTTTCTCCTTTTGAATTAAAAATTTCTTTGATTTTTGTTCCTTCTTGGATTTCAATTAATTTATCCGTATCGATAAATTTAAAATCAATTTTTTTTGCTAAGATTTTCCCTATGCTCGATTTACCAGACCCCATAGGACCAATTAAAACTATCCTCATAATCAACTTCTTAGACTAAAATATCTTGATTAGTTTACCTTAAAAGATGCTTTATCTATTTAAAACAAAACTCTTTTATTTCCTTTTAGTAGTAATCCTGCTGCCAATACAAATTACTTTAGGAATTTATTTATATTTTGCACCAGAAATTCCTTCTTCATCAGAGGTAGCGTCTGTTGAGTTGCAAGTTCCTCTAAAAATTTTTACTAAAGATGGAAAGCTTATCGGTGAATTTGGAGAGATTCATCGGACAAAATTAAAGTTTGATGAGATTCCAGATACATTTGTTAAAGCATTCTTAGCAGCAGAGGATAGCGATTATTTCAATCATACAGGTGTAGATATCCTAAGTTTGGTTCGAGCTGCTTATCAATTTTTGAGAGAAGGTGAAATCGTAAGCGGTGGTGGGACTATAACTATGCAAGTTGCAAGGAATTATGTTCTCACCAAAGAAAGAACCTTTGAGAGAAAATTAAAAGAAATCTATACCGCATTGAAGATAGATTTCTCTTTTACTAAAGAAGAAATATTTGAGCTTTATGTAAATCAAATTTTTTTGGGGAATAGAGCTTATGGCATCAAGGCAGCTGCAGAAATTTATTATGATAAAAATTTAGAAGATCTTAATCTTGCACAATATGCAATGATAGCTGCCCTCCCAAAAGCGCCATCTAGAATCAATCCTCTTGTAAATCCAAGAAGAGCAATTAATAGAAGGAACTATGTATTAAAAAGAATGCTTGCTTTGGAATTTATTGATCAAACACAATTTGATGTTGCATCCAGTGCTCCTATAACAGCTTCATTTTCTGGAATCTCTTCCGAAGTTGAAGCTGATTATTTAGCTGAGGAAATAAGAAAATACATTATTCAGAATTATGGTCTTTCCGCTTATAAGGATGGTTATCAAGTTTTTTCTACAATAGATTCAAGATATCAGAAAGCTGCAAGAAATGCTGTAGAAGAGGGAATTGAAGATTATGAAGAAAGACACGGATTTGAAAAACCTGAAAATCACGAGTATCTATTGCCTAAGAGCTTCAAAAATAGATCTGAATTTTTTTACGCTTTCTCCTATGACCCATTTTCTTATTTAGATAAATTTGGAATCGAGCTTGAAGCTAAGAATCCTTTTAACAAAGCCATGGAGTTTCTTGAAAGACAAGCGGAGTTCAAAAATTTTAAACCCACGATTTTAATTTCTGTTGAAGATAAAAGATTATTAACTCTAGATAAGGAGGGGAAAATAGATAATATTCTTCTAACGAACTTAAAAAAATCAATAAGACCTAGGATAAACGAAAACAGGAAAGATAAAAAATTAACGAATTTTTCTGATTTTTTTGAAAGCGGAGATCTTATTTGGCTTTCAAAAGATGACATGGAGAGCAATTCAATTACCCTATCAATTCATCCAAAAGTTCAATCTGCTTTAGTAAGCTTAAATCCTTCTTCCGGAGAAATTTTAGCCTTAGTTGGAGGTTATAATTTCCGAAATAGTCAATTTAATCGAGCCATACAAGCCAAGCCTCAACTCGGTTCAAATTTTAAGCCATTTTTATATGCAGCTGCATTCGAAAATGGATTCAGTCCAGCTTCAATAATTGTCGATTCACCGCTGGTATTTGATGATCGAAATTTAGAGGAAATATGGAGACCAAGAAATGCAAGTGGGAAATTTTACGGCCCAACGAGACTCAGAGAAGCTCTTGTACAGTCTAGAAATGTTGTGAGTGTAAAACTTCTTCAGGAAGTTTCCATTAAAGATGCCAAGGAATCATTGGAAAAATTTGGTTTCCTCAAAGAGGAGTTGCCTAATGATTTGTCTTTAGCTCTGGGTTCTTATGGAGCAAGCCCAATCAAAAATGCAGAGTTGTTTTCTATCTTTGCAAATGGAGGAAAAAAAGTTGTTCCTTACTACATTGATAGAATTCTTTTTCCAGATGGAAATGAAATTAATTTTTCAGAAGAAAAGAAATCTAATACTGGAGATTATTTATCCCAATGGTTTGGAGCTGATGAAGGGAAAGAAGGTAATTTCAGCATAGATCCTAGGATTGCTTTCATGATAAATGATATTTTGAAAGAAGCTGCGCAAAGGGGCACGGGAAGAAAAATCAATGAATTAGGAAGAAAAGATTTTGCGGCTAAGACGGGAACATCTAATGATGCAGAAAGTACTTGGTTTACGGGTTTTAATGAAAATATTTTAACCACTGTCTGGTTTGGATATGACAATCCATCTAGTCTAGGCAATAATGAATTTGGCAGTACTACTTCATTACCGATTTGGCTTAACTTCAAAAAACAAATCATCGATAAAATTCCAGAAGGGAAATTCAAAAAGCCCTCAGGTTTAATAGCAAGAAAGATAAATTTAGAAACGGGAGAACTTGCGAAACCAGAAGATGAACGGGTTAAGTTTGAGCTTTTTCTTAATTAGCGAAAATAGCTTTTTTTAGGAAGTTCCACTGATCTTCCCAGGATTCGCTTAAATCTTTTTTGAACTTGCTTCTCACAAAAGATTGAATTTGTCCTTCTAGACAGGACAGTAGTAGGTCGCATGAAGCGGCTAAGTTTAAATTCAGCTTTTTCTTAGTTGTTCTCTCATATTCCTGGAGTGACTGCCTTATTTCTATGTTTATTTTCTCAAAACAGTTGGAAACTTTATCTATTATTTTGACTTCATCTGCTGTGAACACTTCTCGAGTAAGAATCCTTGAAAAACCCTTGTTAGTTTCGCAAAACTTCAAAACTAGAGCAATCAATTGTCCCGGAAAATCTTCTGGTTTGGATTCCTCTTTCATAACCTTAATTCTCGTGAAGATACTTTCCTCAAAAAAATCCACTAACTCTTCAAAGATTTTTCTTTTGCTTGGAAAGTGTTTATAAATTGCCGCTTCAGTTATTTCCGATCTTTTAGCCAATTCAGCAGTTGTAATTTTCAATAAATCTCTTTCTTCGAGCATTGCGGCAAGAGATTGCATTATTATCAATTTGCGTTGTTTTTTCTTTTCCATTTACTTACTTATCCAAGTGCCAACTCCTTTGTCGGTTAAGAGCTCAATTAAAACAGAGTGAGGAACTCGACCATCGACAATATGAGCATTTTTTACACCCTTTTCGAGACAATCAATTGCTCCGGTCAATTTAGGATACATTCCCCCTTTAATATTTTTTTTATTTTTTAAGACTCTTTTTGCTTCTTTTAAACTCATTGTAGATATTTTTTTTCCTTCAAGATCTTTTACACCTGAAATATCTGTAAGCAAAATTATTTTTTCTGCTTTTAAGGATGCTGCAACCGAACAAGCCGCAAAGTCTCCATTTATATTCATTGGCTCTGCTTTCGAAGTCCACCCCACAGGAGAAATTACAGGAATTTTACCTGCCTCCAATGATGTCATTATTTTTTTCTTATCAATACTTTTTACAAAACCAACTTCGCCAAGATTTTTTTTAGTGTCTTTTTTTGCGTTAATTGGAGAGTTTTTACTGCCTACCAGTCTACTTGTTTTGCCTCCCCAGAACCGAATAAGGTCTGAAATATCTTTATTGATTTTGTTATCAAGAACCTTTTGAACAATGTCGATCATTTCCAATGTGGTTTTTCTAATGCCATCTTTGAATTCAAACTTTATGTTATTTTTTTTTAGCTCAAAATCTATTTGAGGTCCTCCTCCATGAACTAGAATTGGATGAATACCAACTGTTTTCATAAGCACTAAATCTCTTGCAAAGTTTTTTTGTAAAACTTCATTTTCCATAGCATTTCCGCCATATTTTATGACAACAACTTTATTATTAAATTTTCTTATGTATGGAAGTGCTTCAGTTAAAACTTTTGATATGTTTATAGCGTTTTTTTCAGAGATACTCATTAGAAATCTAATTTCAAATCAATTTCTATTTTAGACAAAATCTCTTTGAAATAATTTTTTATTTCCAATAAGTCACTTTCTGTTTTTCCCTCAAATCTCAAAACAAGATTTGGCGAAGTATTCGAAGCTCTAACCAGTCCCCATGAGTTTTCGTTTTCAAGTCTGATTCCATCTATGTCTATCAATACATATTCAGAAGAGTTTATTAAAGTTTTAAGCTCATCAATTACTTTAAATTTGTCTTCTTCAGGAACTTTTAAATTTATTTCAGGCGTAGAGAAATGCTTTGGATAAGAGTTAAAAGCTTCATGAGGTGTAAATTTACTATTAGATAAAACTTCTATCATTCTCAATGCAGAATAAATGCCATCATCGAACCCATACCAGTCGTCATTAAAGAAGATATGCCCACTCATCTCTCCGCCTAACAGAGCATTAGTTTCGATAATTTTTGACTTTATATATGAATGTCCAGTTCGTGACATTATTGGAGTTCCATTAAAATTTTTTATTACTTTCTCTAGATTAGTTGAGCACTTGACATCAAAGACAATACTTCCTTTTGATTTCTTTCTTAATAAGTCCTCTGCCAGAAGCATCATATAAGTATCTGGAAAAATTATGTTTCCCTTGTTGTCTATCAAACCGACTCTATCACCGTCGCCATCAAGAGCAATTCCTAAATCAGAATTTGTTTCCAAAACCTTTTTTTGTAAATCTTTTAAGTTTTTTGGATTGCTAGGATCAGGATGATGATTGGGAAAATTTCCATTAACTTCAGAATAAAGCTCAATAACATCTAATCCAAGAAGTTTAAAAGCTTGTGGAGCAATCACTCCCCCAACGCCATTCCCACAATCGAGACAAACCTTTAGCTTTGAATTTATGCTTATTTTTTCTTTGAGTTCTTTTAGATAATCGTCCTTTATTTCTAGCAAAGTTAATTGACCTGCGCCATCCATAAAACTTTCTTCTTCAATTATTAACTTTATTTTTTTTATTTTTTCATTAGTCATTGATTTCTTGTCAATGACAATTTTTAAGCCATTGTAGTTTTTTGGATTATGACTTCCGGTAAGCATCACGCCATCAGAGATCTTTGTCTTAAAAGTAGAAAAATAGAGAAGTGGTGTTGGTACCTCACCAATGTCAACAACATCACATCCCGAAGACATCACTCCTTTTTGAAATTGACCTAAAAGCCTAGGACCGGAAATTCTTCCGTCTCTAGCTGTCAAAACAGATGTTCTTCCTTCAGCAAGGATAAAAGTTCCTATGGCTTTTCCAATCTGAAATATTCCTTCTTCAGTGAGCGTTTTATCTACGATTCCTCTAATATCGTATGCTCGGAAAATTTCAGAATTAACTTTCATATTAGTTTATCCACTTTATAATGAATTTTTTTTTATTATGACAACTTTGGCAGAAAAAAAAGGTTTTATCTGGTTTGACGGCAAGATTGTAAATTCAGAGGAAGCCAATGTACATGTTTTAACTCACACCTTGCATTATGGTCTTGGGGTTTTCGAAGGAGTTAGAGCATACGAAACACCAGAAGGTACAAAGATATTTCGGCTGAAAGATCATACTGAAAGGTTATTTTCATCTGCTCAAGCAGTTGACTTAGAAATTCCCTTTTCCAAAGAAGAAATTAATCAGGCTCAAATAGAAATTGTTAAGTTAAATAGCTTAAAAGAGGCTTACATCAGACCAATGTGTTTTTATGGTTCAGGCAGTTTAGGTTTAAGAGCAGACGATTTAAAAGTTCATACAATAGTTGCCGCATGGGAGTGGCCAAGTTACATGGCTCCAGAGGTTTTTGAGCAGGGAATTAAGGTAAAGATATCCTCTTACAGAAGAGAGCGAGGCAATTTAGTTTCTAGATCTAAAGTAAATGGTAATTATGTGAAGTCTATGATGGCACTAAAAGAAGCACTTAAAGAAGGCTTTGACGAAGCTCTTTTATTAGATTCTGAAAATTTCATATCAGAAGGTTCGGGAGAAAATCTTTTTGCTATAAAAAATAATGAACTCTTTACTCCAAATTTGGAGGCTTCTTTAGATGGAATAACAAGGAAAGCAATAATCTCTCTCGCAGAAGAGATGGGCATGAGGGTAAATGTTGCTGACTTAACTGAAGAAGACATTTTATCTGCTCAGGAACTTTTTTTTACAGGGACAGCAGCGGAAGTTGTTCCAATTACTCAAGTGAATAATCAAAAGATTGGCTCTGGCAAGAGAGGAAAGGTAACAGAAATTCTTCAGAAAAATTATTTTGACCAAGTTAGAGGAAAAAGATCTTCTTTTCCCGAATGGCATACTCTGGTTAGCTAAGGGATAAACTTGAAAAAACTTAAGATTGCTTTTCTGAGCTATAGAAGCAAACCTTTTTCAGGTGGTCAGGGTATTTATGTTAAGTATCTTTCTAAGGCACTTTATGATCTTGGGCATGAGATAGTTGTTTTCTCAGGACCGCCTTATCCTGATTTGGACCCAAAAATTAAGTTGGTGAAAATTCCAAGTTTGGGTCTCTATGAAAAAAAGAGTAAGTTTTATGATGTAAATCCAATGAAGCTGCTTAACCCTATAAATTTATTCGAGTGGTTAAGTGTAAATTCTGGAGGTTTTCCTGAGCCATATACCTTTGGTAAGAGAATAAAAAAAATTCTCAAGCAAAATCTACATGAATATGATGTTATTCACGATAACCAAAGTCTTGCGTATGAGTTACTTTTTTTTCAAAAGAAAAAACCCCTAGTTACAACAATTCATCATCCCATATCGTTAGATCTTGCTTATCAGCTGCAAAGTACAAATGATATTTTCTTAAAACTTCTTATGAGGCGTTGGCATTCTTTTCTTGTTATGCAGAAATTTGTTGCAAAAAGACTAAAAAAAATTGTGGTCCCTTCCAACTCATCAATGGATGACATAAAAAACGAGTTTTATGTGGAAAAGAACAAAATGGAAAGAGTGATGAATGGAATAGATCTCAATGTCTTTTACCCAGATTCAAAAATACAAAAAATTCCCTTCAAACTTGTAACTGTAGCAAGTGCAGATGTTCCTCTTAAAGGTTTAGATTATCTTTTAAAAGCTTTATCTGATCTGGCAGAAGTTTACTCAGATATCTCTTTATCTATTATTGGAGAGCAAAAGAAAGGCGGACACACTGAAAGATTGATAAAAAAACTAAATTTAGAAAAAAGAGTTAATTTTTTATCAAATCTTTCTCAAGAAGATTTAAGAAAAACTTATTGTGAAGCTGAACTAGCTATAATTCCTTCCTTGTATGAAGGCTTTGGATTTGCAGCAATTGAAGCAATGGCTTGTGGAGTTCCTTTAATCTCATCTTCTGGAGGAGCACTTCCTGAGGTAATCAAAGACACCGGAATTATTATTCCACCAAAAAATGTTAAAGAGATTTATAATTCAGTTGATTTTCTTTTGTCTTCTCCTCATAGTGCCAAAAAATTAGCTGAAAAAGGACTTCAAAGAGCTAATTCTAAATTTGCATGGGCGGCAATAGCAAAAAAATTAGAAAAGGTTTATTACAAAGAAATAGAAATTCATAAGCATGCAAACAATTGATATAGATTATTTAAATCCAAAAAAAGGCTCAAAAATTTTAGATTTGGGCTGCGGTCAAGGACGACACTGTTTTGGAGCATACATGTTTGCAGATGCTGACGTTTTTGGTTTTGACATGAGTCATGAGGATGTAATCAAAGCAAAAGAAAACTTTAAAGATTTTGATGAATCATCTGCAAAAAAGAGCTGTTCATTTGGCGTGACTGATGCAAGAGAACTTCCTTTTGATAACAATTCTTTTGATTATGTAATTTGCTCTGAAGTTTTGGAACACATAATTGATTTTGAATTAGTTATAGAAGAAATTGAAAGAGTTTTAAAACCTGGCGGAATGTTTGCTGCAAGTGTTCCCAAATATCTTCCGGAGTGGATCTGTTGGAAGTTAAGCAAAGCTTACCAAGAGATGCCAGGAGGGCATGTCAGAATTTTTAGATACCAACATTTCAAAAAATCAATCGAAAAGAGAGGATTTTCTTTTTTAAAAAGACATTGGAACCATGCTCTTCATTCTCCTTACTGGTGGTTGCAATGTTTGTTTTGGGAGACCAAAGAATCGTCTTGGGTCATAAAAAAATATCATGACTTTTTAGTGTGGGACATGATGAAGAAACCTTTTTTGACAAAGGTGCTAGAATTCGTCCTTCAACCAATAATAGCTAAAAGTGTCGTTGCATATTTCAAAAAAAAATAATTCTAAAAGTATTTTCGATAAGACGATTTATATAAATTTCGCTAAGTATATTTTGTCTTGTCAGGATTCAGAAGGCGGTATTCGCTGGGAGCCTGATTCAAAACTTGATCCCTGGGATCA
This sequence comes from uncultured SAR86 cluster bacterium, assembly GCA_902632605.1. Classification (GTDB taxonomy): domain Bacteria; phylum Pseudomonadota; class Gammaproteobacteria; order Magnimaribacterales; family AG-339-G14; genus MEDG-81. Next base: position 29,589 of record CACPDB010000003.1, read on the forward strand.
TATTGAGTCAGCTATGGGTTTAGACGTTATGGGGTTTGAAGCTGAATCTAAAAGAGCATATGACTGGTTGAGAACTAACCAGGAAAGAGATGGTTCTTGGCCATCAATTTTTTATTCTCCCGAACAAAATAAATTAAAAGAAACTAACTTCAGTTCTTATATAGCTGTAGGAATGTGGCACCACTTTACAAATTTTAATGATAAGGATTTCTTGTATGAATTTTGGCCAGTTTTGGATGCAGCCATAGAATTTACTCTTGCAGCTCAAACAGAACATGGAGATTTTTTTTGGGCAAAAGATGATAAAAATTGGCTGGATGACTCTCTCAAAACCGGATGCTCATCAATTTACATGAGTCTCTTTTGTTACAAAAAAATTGCAAAAGAAATAAATAAGCAGGATAGAGTTTCAGATATTCAACTAAATAACTTAAAAGATTGTTTAAGAAGCAAATCTTTTAGATTCGACAGAAACTGGGAAAGTAAAGAGCGATATAGTATGGATTGGTACTACCCAGTATTATCTGGAGTCTTCACAGAATCAGAGTCAATACAAATAATTAAAGATAAATGGGATGAATTTGTTGTTGAAGAGTTGGGTTGTAAGTGTGTAAAGGAAGAGCCCTGGGTAACTGCAGCCGAATCTTCAGAATTAGTTTTGGCATTGAATAAAATTGGTTTAAAAACTGAAGCAGAAAAAATATTACAAGATACTTTCAATCTAATGGATGATGATGGTCTCTTATGGACAGGATATGTTTATCAAGATAAAAAATATTGGCCTATTGAAAAACCTAGCTGGACAATGGGAGCCGCGATTCTTGCAGGAAATTCAATAAACAAATTCAGTCCGTCGGGAAACTTTTTTAAATTTTAAGTTAAATCTTTTTTAAGATTCCTAAGGTTTCATAAATACCAAGATCTTCAAACTGTTTAGATTTTTGAGCTTCAGAGTAAATTTCAAAAGGAGGTCTTCCACCATCCTGAGGATTAGGAAAAACGTCATGTATTACAAGAAGACCACCAGAGCATATTTTATCCTTCCAAGAATTATAATCACTTAAAGCAGCCTCAAGAGAGTGACCACCATCAATAAATAATAGGCTTATTAATTCCGAAAATGTTTTAGATGCTTCAGAGGATTTATTTAAAATTGGAATAATGTATTTAGCTAAATTTGAAGAGCTTAAATTTTTTAAAAATTCAGGCAAAGTATTGAATTTTTCCATTCTTCTGTCATAAAGATCTTCATCGTGATATTCCTCACCAAGCTGATGTTCTTCAGAACCTGTATGATGATCAACTGTATAAATAAGTCCATCAATTTTTTTGGCAACAAGAGCAAAGTTTAATGTTGATTTACCGCAGTAAGTTCCAATTTCTAAAACTGGACCCAGGTGGTGGACATTTAGAAACAATTCTTGTAATTTTTTAGCTTCTTTATCGCTTAAAAAGCCTTTTACATCTATCACTAATAAATAATATCAATGGATATAGCAAAAAGAAAAGAAGTTGAAATATACAGAAATATTTTTTCATATATATTTTTGGAAGGTCAAAACAAAGATAAAAATATTTTTTTCTTTCATGCCACAGGTTTTAACGCTGAAACTTATATACCCTTTTTTTTAACATTAAATGAATTACTTGAAAATCAATATTCAATTTATGCCTTAGACCAAAGGGGCCATGGGCTTTCTAAAGCGAATGCAGTTCCATCAGAATTGTCCTCTTGGAATACTTATTTTATAGACGGTAATAACTTTCTTAGTAAGTTCTCATCGTCTGAAAATATTCTAATGGGTCACTCTATGGGAGGAGTCGTAGCTGCAAGATTAGCTTATGACTTTGAAGAAAAAGTAAGTAAAAGCATTCTTATTGATCCTGTTCTTCAACCTCAAAGTTTAAAATTACAAATTCCTTTTTTTAATATTTCAAATAAAACATTTATTTCATTATTAAGTTTTTTTAAAAAGAATCGCGCGAGTGAGATGATTAGTAATGCAAAAAAAAGAAGATCGATATTTGCTGATAAAGAAGAGATTTTTAAACATTATCAGGGAAGGGGTGCATTTACGAATTGGCCAGAAGAATCTTTAAAAGCATACATTAATGGAGGCGTTAGGACAGAAAACAATCAAATAAAGCTTTCTTGTGATCCTGAATGGGAGGCAAAAACCTTTGCAGTTTCATATGCTGCAAGAACAAACTTTATTAAAAAATTAAATAAAAAAACTTATGTCCCTTATGCATCAAATGCCTCAACACTTTCTCCTCAGGTAAGAGATTTGCTTTCAAGCAACCCGAATTATTTTTTTGAAAAAATAGATGGCAGCCATTTTTTTCCAATGGAAGAAAAAGATTTAATATGTGGCAAAATTTCAAATTTCATAGATACATTATGACCAATAGCATAACCATTGAAGACTTAAGAAATCATAAGAAGAAAAAAACTAAATTTGCATGTCTAACTGCATACGATGCCTCTTTATCTAAGTTAATATCTGAAGCGGGGGTAGAGTTAATTTTAGTTGGAGATTCGCTCGGTATGGTTGTACAAGGTCACGATTCAACTATACCTGTTTCTATGGAAGACCTGCTTTATCATCTGAGATGCGTAAAAAGGGGAAACATAAAAAGTCACGTAATGGCAGATATGCCATTTATGAGTTATGCAACCGAAAACCTTGCTTACGATAATGCCATGCGTTTGATGCAAGCCGGAGCTAATTCCGTAAAAGTTGAGGGAGGCGAATGGATTTTAAAAACGACTGAGCTCTTATCTCAAAGAGGAATTCCAGTATGTGCTCATTTGGGCCTTACTCCTCAATCAATTAATAGATTAGGAGGGTATCGTGTTCAAGGTAGAGATCTCGACGATAAAAATAGAATTTTATCTGAAGCAAAGCAACTTGAAGATGCAGGAGCAGAGATGATTCTTTTAGAATGCGTCCCTGCAATTTTAGCAGAGGAAATATCGTCTTCTCTCACAGTTCCAACAATTGGTATCGGAGCGGGCTCGGCTACAGATGGTCAGATAATGGTTTGTTACGATGTAATTGGAGCCTATTCTTGGGAGAACCAACCTAAGTTTGTAAAAAATTTCATGAATGAAGCGAACTCTATTTCTGAAGCTTTCGAAGCTTATGTCTCAGAGGTTAAAAATTTGAATTTTCCCTCTGCTGAAAATTCTTTTTGAAAAAGGATTTTAATGGAAGTTATTAAGTCCACTCAAGAGATTAAATCTATTAATTTTGATTCTCCATTTGCTTTCGTTCCTACTATGGGAAACCTTCATGAAGGTCATTTATCTTTAGTCAAATATGGAATAAAAAATTACTCCGAAGTAATTACCTCAATTTTTATAAATCCTTTGCAATTTGGAAAAAATGAAGATTTTTCAAGCTACCCAATAACAATTTCTCAAGACATTCAACTTTTAGAAAGATTGGGTTGTAACTATTTGTTTATTCCAGAGATAAATTTTGCTGAAAATCTAAATATTATTGAACCTAAATTTTCAGATGTACTGTGTGGCTTATCAAGACCCACCCATTTCCATGGAGTATTAACAATAATCGATAAGTTCTTGAGAATTATCAAACCGAATGCTTGTTTATTAGGGCTTAAAGACTATCAGCAACAACTGATCATAAAAGAATTTGTTAAACGAAAAAAAATTAAAACAGATATCATTTCACTACCTACGGTGAGAGAAAAATTTGGATTAGCAATGTCATCTAGAAACAATTATCTCTCAGATGAAGATAAAAAATTTTGTGGGAAGATTTATTCCTGTATTAAAAATTTGGCAGCTTCTTTGAAAATAACTCCTGTAGAAGTTTTGAAAACAGAAGCTAAAGATTTTTTGTTAGACGCAGGCTTTGAAATTGATTATTTGGAAATTGTTGATGCAAAAAATCTATCTCCTATAACAAAAAAAACAGACAAAATTTTAATAGCAGCCGCAGTAATTTATAAGAAAGTCAGACTGATAGACAATATAGTGGTCTCTCTATAACCAATACTCTCTTAGTGCATCATCTGGGTAAAATTTATCTTCACCTTCTGGACGATTCTTAAATCTTCTGTGTATCCAGTAATATTCCTTCTTATAAGTCCGGGCAAAATTTTCTATTGCAGAATTAATAATTCTTAAATCATCTTCAAAATCTAATCCTCCTAGCATCAATTCCTTTATATCTGCTAGATAGGACCCATTCTCTTTGACCATAGTCAACAAAAATACTTTGCAGTTTGTTCTTTTGACTAACACCGAAGGAAAAACAACAGTTAAAGCTTTATGATTAAAAAAATCTATAAAGATTGAATTTTTGAAGCCATAATCTTGATCTGGAGCATAGAGGACAGATTCACCCTCACTTAGACTTTCAAGAAGCCTTTTACCTTCATTTGGTAAAAAAATTTTATCCACAAATTTGTTTCTTCCATCCGTCATTATTTTATCCCAAAGTTTATTTTCTGCAGATCTATGCATCCCATTTACTTTTAGAAAAAGCGATGGAGCTCTTACAACAAAATCCACATTGGCAGTATGCGGAACAAGTAAGAGATTATTAGAGTTTTTAATTGCTTCTATTTTTTTTTCAAATTCATCAATATTTATAATCTTTTTTTTAAATTTTTTATCTGACCAATAGTAAGAATTACATATTTCGAAAATAGCTTGTCCTATTCTAGTAAAATTGTCTCTTGCAAGCTTTTCTACTTCTCTTTTATTCATATCTGGAAAGCACTTGTGTATATTCCAGGCAACAACTTTTCTTCTTTTCTTTAAAACTTTATATAAAAGCTTACCCAGAAGCTTTCCAAGTAACATTTGAAATTTAAACGGAATAAGACTTAAAAGTCGGAGAAAAATTTTTAAAAAGTTTTCCATTTGGTAATGATTATACTTTTAACGATTTGCTTATTCATAGTACAAATAAGAAAATCATTATTAGATGAGGATTTATAATTTAATTTTTAAAACAATTTTTCCTTTAATATTTTTGAGGAGCATTCTTAAGTCTTTAAGATTTGGCGAAAACTTATCACGAATTCTTGAAAAGCTCTCTTTTTATGAAGTTGAAAATAGTTCTAAAGCAATTATTCATATCCATGCCGTATCTGTAGGTGAAGTTCTAGCTAGTAGAAAATTTGTCAAAGAAATTCAAGGAAGATTTCCAAATCATCAAATACTAATAACCTGTAGCACTCAAACTGGTTCAGCCACCATCAAAAGACTTTATGGAAATTCGGTGTTTCACAAATATATGCCTTTTGATTTGAAAATCTGCATAAACCGTTTTTTAAAAATTTGGAATCCGGAAATTACCTTCATTTTAGAAACAGAAATATGGCCCAACTTTATCAATATTCTAAATAAGCAACATAGAAAAGTCTTTTTGGTAAATGGAAGAATGTCAGAAAAATCTTTTAAAAGATACAAATCTATTTTACCTATTCTTGATGGAGTTTTCTCTAAATTGGATTTTACCATTTGCCAAGGAACTCAAGATCAAGAAAGGTTTATAAATCTTGGTGTGAATAAAGATAGAATTAAAAAAGACTTTTCCTTTAAGTTTGATTCCATCACTCTATCGAATGAAAAAAAACAATATAAAGATAATTTAGAGAAAAAATTGATTATTTGCGCTAGTACTCATGAACCTGAAGAAAAAACTCTAGTTGAAGCTTTTGAAATGCTTAATAATGAAAATATTATTTTGGTTCTTGCTCCAAGACACCCCGAAAGAATTTCAAAAATTTACAAAGAACTAATATATTCTGGGTTAAATCCATCTTTATTTTCTAAAAATGAATTTAAAATAGATTATTCAAACAAAATAAACTTAATTGATGAAATTGGATATTTAGAAAATTTATTTTCTTTAGGAAATATTGCTTTCATAGGAGGGAGCTTGATTCCTAGAGGAGGTCAAAATTTCTTAGAGGCAGTAAAGTTTTCCCTTCCGATATCGTCTGGAAAAAGTTTTTATAATTTTCAGGAAATTGCAGAAGACCTAATATCTTTGGGGATTCTAGAAGTTGGTAACTCAGCTGAAGAAATCAAAGATATTTGGGAAAAGCAATTGTCTTTTGCATCAAGTAAAATTTTCAAGAAAACAAATGATTATTTAAAAGAAAGACAAGGATCATCCGCAAGAGCATTTGAACATCTTCCTTTATAACTTTAGTTAAGGTTGTCTTTGATACTTCCAAATTAAAAGTGATTATTTATTTTTAAAATAAAAGTGTATTATTTATTTTTTTGAGGGAATTCATGAAATTCATTACTGCGATTATTAAACCAATTAAACTAGAAGAGGTTCGTGCAGCTCTTTCCGAAGTTAATGCTTTAGGCATGACTGTCACAGAAGTAAAAGGTTTTGGTCGCCAAAAAGGTCAGACTGAGCTTTATCGCGGAACTGAATACAGAAATGATTTCTTACCTAAAACAAAAATTGAGCTTGCAGTAAAAGATGAAGATAGTGATTCTGTCATTGCTGCTATTTCCTCTGTATCTAACACTGGTAAAGTAGGCGATGGCAAAATTTTTGTTTATGATCTTGAAAAAGCAGTCAGAATTAGAACTGGAGAAACTGGCGACGAAGCTCTTTAGCCAAGTTTGTTCTCTGCTTCCTCTTTAGCCCATTTATAGTTTGCCTTTCCATTTGGCGCTCTCATTACTTCATCAACAAAGAGAATCTGTTTGGGAAGTTTATATCCAGAAATTTGTTCTCTTGTAAAATCAATTAGCTCGCCTTCTTCTAAAGAGCCAGGCGCTTCCAACGATGCAAGAGCAACTACTCTTTGTCCAAATTTTTCATCTTTTAGTCCGACCACCAAACAGTCGTAAACATTAGGGTGTTTTTTGACAGCTTCTTCTACTTCTTCAGGGTAAACTTTCTCTCCCGCTGTATTTATGCAATTACTTCCTCGACCCAAAAGGTTTATAGTACCGTCGGCATTAATAGTTGCGTAATCCCCTGGAAAGCTATACCTCACACCATTTATTTCTTTAAAGGTTTCGGCTGATTTTTTTTCATCCTTGAAATAGCCCTCAGGCACAAGTCCACTTGTTCCAATTTTTCCCATTATTTCACTTCCTGGCTCAACTTCCTCGCCATCATCACTTAAAACTATTACTCCGGGATTAAGCGCAAATTTTGCAGTTTTTGCAGGCATCTCTCTATTAGAAACAGAAGAACCCATTCCTCCTTCAGTTGAGCCCATTGCATCAAAAAGAGTCATGTCATGCATTTCAAGCAAACCATCTTTAATTTCTGAGCTCCACATGACGCCACTAGAAATCATCGCCCTCAAGCTTGAGATATCATACAAATTTGATTTCTCTTTAGCATCTTTCAATTCATCCAGCAAAGGTTTTGCAAAAGCATCACCAACTATTACTAAACTATTTACCTTATTTTTTTCTACTTCTTGCCAAACGTTTTTAGCATTCAATCCGAGATCGCTTATTGTTACAACAGAACCACCACTAAACATGGGTAAAAAGGCACCAAGCCACATTCCGGTACCATGCATTAAAGGACAAGCCGGCATGCTTACTGTTAAAGCATTATTTTCTTTTGCCTGATCAACAACTTTTTCCAAATCACTTATATCTTCAGGAACTTCAAAGCCCATGGCAAAAGCGGTTTTCAACATTGAAGGAATAAAACTACCATGTTTGTACATCACTCCTTTAGGCATACCGGTAGTCCCTCCGGTGTAGAGCATGTATATATTTTCTTCAGTACGGTTGAATCTTTTTTGTTCTTTGGAGCTAGAAATTGAAGTTTCAAAATCTATTGCACCTTCCATCAGAGGTTCGGTACCATCGTCTACTTGAATATAAACTTTTATTTTTGGCAGTTGATCTTTTATTGCTTTGATTCTATCTGCATAACAACCTTGAAAAAAAACCGCCTCAGCATCCGCATTATCCAATAGATAGATCAATTCATTTTCTTTATACCTATAATTTACATTGATCGGCACACCCTCAATTTTAAAAACTCCGTATTGAGCCTCTAGATATTCATTTGAATTATGTAGATAAATTCCTACCTTAGAGTCAGACTTTAATCCATGCTCTTCCAAAATTGTTGCGATCTTGGCTGCTTTAATATCAAAAGAAGACCAACTAGATTTCTTATTTCCATTGATTAAAGCTATTTCATCACCAACTGTATCTGCGACTCTTTCCCAAACGTTTGCAAATTGCATAGACATCTTTATCTCCCTTTGTAGACTAATTATCCTAAAATAAAACCAAAAAAACATGAAGAAAGCAATTTCTATTTTAGGACCAACGCATTGTGGAAAAACCGAGCTTGCGATAGAAATTAATAAACTTTTTCCATCAAAAATAATTAGCGTCGACTCTGTTCAGGTATACAAGGGAGCAAATATTGGTAGCAGCAAACCTGTTCAAGAGATCTTAGATGAGACTCATCATGCGTTAATAAATACTTTAGACCTAGAGGATGACTTTTCGGTAAAAGACTTTCTTAATGAAATAACTTTTGAATTAAAAGGGTGCATGGAAAATCTATTATTTGTCGGAGGAACCATGATGTACTTTTATTCTCTATTTAATGGAATATCAAAATTACCAGAAAAGAATTTTGAATTAAGAAAAAAAATTGAAGATAAGGCTAAAAATGAAGGTTGGAAATCAATGCATGAAAGACTTGATAAAATTGACCCTGACGCGGCAAAGATGATAAGAGATACCGATTCTCAAAGAATACTCAGAGCACTGGAAGTAAATCTACTTTCCAAAATAACTTTTAGTAAGCTCAAGAATTTCAAAGAAAAAAGTGTGATAGATGATTATCAGAAATTCACCTTTGCTATCGTTCCTAGGTGCAAAAAAACCTTTAAAAATCAATTAAAAGAAAGATTTGCAAAAATGCTTGAATTAGGACTAGTTGAAGAAACAAAAACTATCTTGGAACTTAGTAGTGAAAAAAAGGTAAAAGTTCTTGAAACAGTAGGCTATAAACAAGTAGTAGATTTTATAAAAGATAGAATTTCTTATGAAGAAATGATCGAGTTAGCCACTAATGCAACTTATCAGCTAGCAAAAAGACAAATAACTTGGCTTAAAAAATTCAATTTGGATAGGACATTTTTTTCAGATGAAGATGATAAGGTTATGAAGATTCTATCTATCATTAAAAATTGAATTCCATTATTTCTATTAACAACTTAAAATAATCATATGTCATGGAACGATCAAGGAAATAACAATGGTTCAAGAGATCCGTGGGGCAGAAATAACAATCCCCCGCCAGATATTGATGAACTTATAAAAAAATTTAGGGCGCAAATTAATTCAATCTTCGGAGGCAACCCAGGAGGTGGCGATGGAGGTTTAAAAAAAATATTACCTTCGGTTTTAATCGCAGTAATACTTTTGTACTCTGCATTCGGTATTTATACAGTGGATGCTCAAGAAGAAGCTGTCATTTTGAGATTTGGAAAATATTCAACTACCAAAGGACCTGGAATTCATTGGAACCCCCCACTCATCGATAACAGATTTATTGTAAATACCGAGAAACTATTTACTCACACCACTAATTCTTCAATGCTTACAAAAGATGAAAATATAGTGAACGTTGAGGTTGCAGTTCAATACAAACGCTCCAATCCGGTATTTTTTCTTTTAGAAGCTTCAGCTCCTGAAGACAGTTTAGCTCAAGCTTCTGAAGCAGAATTAAGACATGTAGTTGGAAGCACCACTATGGACAGCACCTTAACAGTAGGAAGGGAGCAAATAGCCATGGATGTTAAGTCTAGATTGCAAACTAGATTGGATACTTACAAAACTGGAATTGAAGTCGTGGCAGTATCAATCAGAGAATCTAGACCTCCAGATGCAGTAAAAGAAGCTTTTGACGACGTGGTAAAGGCGAGAGAAGACGAAGTTAGGCTTAGAAACGAAGCTGAGACTTACGCAAATGAGGTTGTGCCAATAGCGAGGGGTGAAGCCAAAAGAGCCGTCGAAGATGCTGAAGGATATAAACAAAAAGTAATATCTGAAGCCGAAGGTGAGGCATCGAGATTTGATCAACTGCTTGTTGAATATTCAAAATCTCCTGAAGTTACTAGACAAAGATTATATTTAGATGCTGTTCAGTCTGTTATGAATAGCAGTACCAAAGTAATGATTGATGTAAAAGAGGGCAATAACATTTTGTATTTACCTTTAGACCAAATTGCTGCAGCTTCACTAGATCCTAACAGACGATCAAGAGAAGAAGCTTCCTCTTCTTCAACACCAACTACACTTGGGTCAGACATTCAAGAGATTACTGACCGAGTTATCGAAGAATTAAGAAGAAGACAGGATCGAAGGTAACATGAAATCATTGAATCTAAATATAGGAATTATTGCTCTTATAATCATAGTCATTCTTAGCAATGTCATTTATATAGTTAATGACAAACAAACCGCAATTTTGCTCAGATTTGGTGAAATTGTAGAGCCAGAAATTAATCCAGGCCTCCACTTTAAAGTGCCTATTTATCACACAGTTAAAAAATTCGACTCAAGAGTCCTGACTTTAGATGCGCTACCGCAGCCTTATTTTACTGCCGAAAAGAAAAGACTTATTGTTGACGCTTTCGTCAAGTGGCGTATTACAAATAATGAACAATTCTATATAACTTCGTCTGGTGGACAGCTAAGTGCAATGAGAACTTTGTTGACCCAAAGAGTGGATGAAGGTCTCAGGAACCAATTTGGTACTAGAACTGTCCAAGAAGTAGTGTCAGGTGAAAGGGACGAGTTAATGAATATTTTAACTACCGATTTAAATACTGTAGCAGGTGGGGAACTGGGTATTGAAGTCTTAGACGTAAGAGTTAAAAAAATCGAATTACCCACAGAAGTAAATGAATCTGTCTACAATAGAATGAGAACCGAACGAGAGAGACTTGCCCAAGAACTTCGTGCACAAGGTACAGAAATTGCAGAAGGTATTAGAGCAAATGCAGATCGTGAAAGAACAATTATTCTTGCTGAAGCATATAAAAAAGCAGAAGAACTTAGAGGAAATGGTGATGCCAAAGCTACTGGTATCTATGCCGATGCCTATAACAAGGATCCAGAATTTTATGAGTTCACTAGAAGTTTAAAAGCTTATCAATCTACCTTTGAAAATAAATCTGATGTACTTCTCATTGATCCAGACAGCGATTTCTTCAAGTATCTAGATAGCTCCAAAGGAAAAAAATCTGAATAAAAATAATGTCTACTTTCAACTCCGGCCTTCCAGATGGAACGGAAGATTTTGTAGGTGTTAAAGCCAAGGAGCTTGAAAAGCTCCGCACACTTTTTCTAAATTACTTTAACAAGAACAATTGCGAACTCGTTATACCCTCTCTGATTGAATTTTCTGAGGTTATAGGTGGAGACGCCAATGCATCACTTAAGGATTACGCTTACAGCTTTTCTGATGAAAATCTTAAAAATATCTCGATAAGGCCTGACATCTCTCAACAAATAGCTAGAATTGATCTTCAACAAGGTACCAAGGATAAAAAGAAATACTGTTACTTTGGAGAAACTCTAAGAAAAACCAAGGACTCACTTACAAAATCAAAAATCGCATACAAAACAGGTGTAGAAATCTTTGGAAAAATTTCAATTGCAGACGAAGTAGATCTTATAAAACTTTTGTTACTTAGTTTAAAAAAAGCTGGGAAATATAAAATGACTATATCGTTAGGCAGAACAGAGCCTTTGACAGAAATTTTGAACGGCCTCGCGCTATCGCATAACGATAACAGAAGACTAAAAAAAATTATCGCATCTAAGTCTAAAACAGATTTGGAAGAATTTTTCAATTCAAAAAACTTGAATAATAGAAGTCTATCGGAGATTAAAAACTTAATGGAAGTTAATGGCAAAATTGAATGTCTCAAATTCTTGAAGAAACATAAAAATAAAGTTTTTCAGAATTCTGCAAGGAAAATAGAAAAAATAATTAAAAATTTACCAGCTTCAGTAGACTACCATTTAGATTTTTCTGATTTTCCAGGATTTGATTATCACACCGGTTTGGTATTTTCATTGCATGTTTTTGGATTCGGTTTTTCCATTGCAAAAGGAGGACAATATAAAAGCATACAAAATAATATTGTTCGAGAGGCAATTGGATTTGATGTTAATGTTTCTTCACTTACCAAGTTGAATAATTAAAAATGACTTTAATGAATACAGCTATTTTGGGATTGCAATGGGGCGATGAAGGGAAAGGAAAGATTGTAAATTTTTTAGCAGGTAATTTCGGCGCTGCTTGTAGATATCAAGGCGGTCATAATGCTGGTCATACACTAATTGTAGATGGAAAAAAAATAGTACTACATTTACTACCCTCGTCAATTTGCCATGAAGATTCTTTATCTCTAATCGGAAAAGGCGTGGTGATTTGCTATGACGCTCTTTTTTCAGAAATAGATGAAATTGGCAACATTACTCCTGGCATAACTGATAGATTAAAAATTAGCCCTGCTTGTGTTTTGATTCAACCTTACCATCAACTGATAGACCTTTATAAAGAAAAATCTAACAGTCAAAAAACCATAGGCACTACTTTAAGGGGCATAGGACCAGCATATGAAGATAAAGTCGCTAGAAGGGCAATAAGAGTTGTTGATACTCTTAATGAGAATCAACTTAAGCCATTGTTAGAAGAAACTTTGGACTTTTACAATTTTACAATCGAGAAATTCTTTGGCAAAGAAGGTTTGTCTTTGGATAAGCTGATGGATGAAAACCTTGCTTATGGTGAAAAAGTAAAACCAATGTTGGCTGATGTGTCTATGCTGATAAAAAAAATCAATTCAGAAGAAAAGTCGGTTTTATTTGAAGGGGCTCAGGGAGCTTTGTTAGATATCGATCAGGGAACCTACCCATTTGTTACTTCAAGCAATTGTTCACCTTCTGGCATAGCAGCTGGGGCAGGCTGTGGACCTCTAGATGTAGAAAATATATTAGGAGTGGTGAAAGCATATGTAACCCGAGTTGGAGAAGGACCAATGCCAACCGAAATTTATGATGAGCTTGGAGAATATATTGCAAAAACTGGAGGTGAGGTTGGCGCAACAACTGGCAGACCAAGAAGGTGCGGTTGGTTTGATGCAGTCCTAATGAAAAGGATTATCCAGACAAATAGTATCTCAGGACTTTGTCTCACGAAGATTGATGTGTTGGATGGTCTTGAAGAAATAAAAATCTGCAAGGCATATGACAAAGATAATAAAGACTCTGTTTTTGGCGAGTGTATGAACCTAGATACAGTAGAACCTATTTATGAAACTCTTTCAGGTTGGCAATCTCCAACAAAAAATATTACCAAATATGATGAATTACCAGAAGAGGCCAAAGATTTTGTATCTTATTTGGAAGATATTTGCGAAGTTCCTGTAAAGATAATATCTACTGGACCGGATGACCAAAGCACAATAGTTAGATAATTTAGCTTTCCTTAATTGCCTTATCTAAAATAGCATTGACAAATTTATGACTTGAATTTTGTCCAAATTTTTTTGCCAGCTTTATTGCCTCATTGATGATGATTGGCTCATCCAATTGAGATAAAGAAATTTCATACAAAGCCAAATACAAAATTGATAGCTCGATCTCTCCTATTCTTGAAGAAGGGATGTTCGAAAATTTTTCTATAGTTTCTGTAAATTCTTTTTTCAAGACTTTTATATCCTTGATGATTTCACTAACTTTGTCTGTATTTAAATTTTTTTGATTTTGTTTTAGTTCTTTTAAAACTTTTGTATTGGAGTCTCCAGTAATATTCTTTTGATAAAGAGTTTGGATTACCAATTCTCTTGTTTTGGTTGGCGAAGGATTATTTTTCACTTAATTTTTTAAGAGTATCTAAAACATTAAGGGCAGATATCGCATATTCAGTACCCTTGTAAGCCGCTCTTTCTATTGCTTCAGTTTCATTATTCGTTGTTAGTACACCAAAAATAATGGGAGTATTTTTGTTTAAAGATGTTTCCAAAACTTTATCGCTGATACTTTGAGAAATAATTTCAAAATGTGGGGTTTCTCCTTTTATTATGCAGCCCAGTAAAATAATCGCATCAAATCTTTCACAAAGAGATTGTGCTATGAAGGGAAGCTCATAAGCTCCAGGAACAGTAAATGATTTATTTTCTATGTTGGAGTTATTCAAGGTTGATAGGCAATCTTTAAGCATCGGCTCTATTATTTCTTGATTCCAATAAGTACTCACGACTGCAAGTTTGGTTTGGCTCAAATCTGAGGTTGGCTTTTTAATGTCAATCTTTGTGGTTTTCATTTGTTAACGTATTCTGTAACTTCTAAATCAAATCCTGACAAAGATGGATATCTAACCTCCGAACCCATTAATTTGATTTTTTTTACTCCTAGGTCTCTTAGAATTTGAGAACCGATTCCTATCCTCCTGGGATCATTATTTGGAATAGTTTTCCTTTTCTTTTTAGAGGCATTTATGTCATGGAACTCATTTTCTTTGTTATTTTCTCCATCAATGAGCAAGATTATTCCTTTGCCTACTTCGTTAATTTTTTTCATTGCATCAGAGACAGACCACCTTGCACCAAACTCATTAATATTCAACAAGTCATGATAGAAATTACTTTGTTGAACTCTTACTAAAGTTGGGCTGTTTTTAGTAATTTTTCCCTTTTGCAAAACTAAGTGAGTTTCATCGAAGATTAGATCTTTATACATAATAAGATTGAACTTTCCATATTCAGTTTTGACTACCTTTTTATCAATCTTTTCAACAGTTTTTTCATTCAAAATTCTATAATTTATTAGGTCAGCAATGGTTCCGATTTTAAGACCATGTTTTTTACTAAAATCAATCAAGGCTTTTTTACGTGCCATAGTCCCATCTTCGTTCATTACCTCGCACATTACTGCAGATTCTGTAAATCCTGCTAATCTGCATAAATCCGTACTACCTTCTGTATGACCTGTTCTAGATAAGACGCCACCTGGCACCGCTCTTACCGGGAAAACATGACCAGGAGAGACAATATCATTGGCTTTGGCTTTTGCTTTTGAAGCAACAGAAATCGTCCTAGCCCGATCAGCAGCTGAAATTCCAGTAGTTATCCCAGATGCAGCTTCAATAGAGATTGTAAAGCCTGTGCCATGACCGCTTTTATTATCATTTACCATTTGATTCAAATTCAAAGCTTCACATTTGCTTTGGCTCATTGCTAGACAAATCAAACCTCTTGCATGCTTTGCCATAAAATTTATTTTTTCTGAAGTTACTTTTTCACCAGCAAGAATAAGGTCTCCTTCATTTTCTCGATCTTCATCATCCATTAAAAGAACCATATTGCCTTTTTTTATTTCAGAGATTAGTTCTTCAGCGCCATTCAAATCCATTTTTATTTTTTCCGTAAAACTATTTTTTTATCTTTGCCGATATTGATTTCATCAACTATATCGAATTGCTTGCTTTCAAAAAAGTTTATTTTTTTTTGACCGCCGTAAAAGTATGAAGCTTTATCTTCTAGCCTATCTGGCGAGAGGTAAAAAACATACTCATCAATTAAGTTTTTGTCTCCAAAACTTCCTAATAATGCCGGACCTGATTCGATCAAAATATTATTTATATTTTCCTTTGAGAGTCTCTCAATGAAGTTAACCGGGTCTATATGACTTTTATTTGAACTACACTTCATTATAGAAATATCTTTAAGGTTATTAGAAAATTTAGGCAACTTTTTTTTGGTAGTTACAACTACTTTCTTACCTGGCAAATGGAAGAAAGGAGCAGTCCAATCCAGGGAGAGATCTTTTGAAAAAACATATCTACTAGGCTGAATAAATTTTTTGTTGGATACAATTTTTTTTTGTCTAACATTCAAGGAGGGCTTATCAGCGTTTATGGTTCCAGCTCCTGTTACAATAATATCTGCCTCAGCTCTTAAAAACTGAACATCTTTTCTAGCTTGTTCTCCAGTTATCCATTTTCTTCTGCCCGATACAAAAACAGACTTCTGATCGCTAGACATTGCTATTTTTGCCCTTACTAAAGGTTTCTTGAGTTTTGCTTTATGAAAAAAAGCTCTGTTTAAAGATAGGCAATCTTCATGATTTAAATTTTCAACTTCATAACCAGCTTGTTCGAGAATGTTCAATCCACTTTGGGTTGGATCTTCGCATCCAACAATTATTTTTTTGAAGTTGTATTTTTTAAGTTCGTTTACGCAGGCACCCGTTTTACCTTTTTTGCTGCACGGCTCAAGAGAGATGTAAATCTTACTTCCAGAAAGCTTGGAGAGATAAGAAGTTTTGTATTTTCTTTTGACATCATTGATAGCATTTATTTCAGCATGAGAGCCGCCAAAGCTTTCATAAAAACCCTGACCAATTATTTTGTTATTTTTGACTATTACGCAGCCAACGTTAACTCCCGGCTTCGTATTGTATTTTCCCTTTAAGGCGAGAGCGACAGTTTTAGAAATAAAGTGAAAGTCATTCATCACTCAATTTTTTTACTTCTTCGCTAAATTCATTAGGATCTTGAAAGCTTCTATAAACCGAGGCAAATCTTACGAAAGCAACTTCATCCAATACTTTCAAATGTCGCATTACTGCCTCTCCAACTTGTTTGGACTCAATTTCTCTTTCTCCTAAATCTCTTATTTCTTTTTTTATGGTCTCTATCAAGGTTTGGAACTGCTCATCACTAACAGGGCGTTTTTCCAGAGACCTGGCAATACCCTCTCTAATTTTCGTTTCATCAAAAGGAACTCTAGATTTATCCTGCTTGATGATCTTGGGCATTACAAGCTCACCGACTTCAAAGGTAGTCCATCTTTCTCCGCATTTTAGACACTCCCGCCTTCTCCTTATTTCACTACCTTCAGTAACTAGGCGTGAGTCAATCACCTTGCTTTCTTCAAAGGTGCAGTAAGGACAATGCATTATTTATTGAGAGTAGACGGGAAAGTTACTACAAAGATCTTTAACTTCATCTTTAATTTCAGAAATTATATTTTTGTCATTAAGATTTTTAATGATCTTTGTGATCCAATCAGCTACCTGGGAAACTTCATCTTCTTTAAAACCTCTTCTGGTGACAGCAGGAGTGCCAACTCTGATTCCTGATGTTACGAAGGGGGATTTTGGGTCATTGGGAACAGAATTTTTATTCACCGTAATAAATGCCTCTCCAAGAGCAGCCTCTAGTTCCTTTCCGGTGACTTCGTTCTTAATTAAGTTTACTAAAAACATGTGATTTGAAGTTCCATTAGAGACTATATCGATATCATTTGCCATAAATCTTTCACTCATTTTTTTTGCGTTTGAAAGTATTTGCTGTTGATAGGTTTTGAAATCATCTTCCATAGCTTCTTTAAAACAAACTGCTTTAGCAGCTATTACATGCATTAGGGGACCTCCTTGAGAACCAGGAAATAAAGCTGAATTGAGTTTTTTATGTAAATCCTCATTTGGTCCTGCAAGAATTAAACCGCCTCTTGGACCAACTAAAGTTTTATGCGTGGTGGTTGTGACAACATCTGCATGAGGAAACGGGTTAGGGTATAGACCGGCAGCAACAAGACCTGAAACATGGGAAATATCTGCCAATAAATAAGCATCAATTGATTTAGCTATTTCTTTAAATTTAGCCCAATCTAGAATTCCTGAAAAAGCAGAGAACCCACAAATGATTAATTTTGGCTTGTGTTCTTTAGCTAAAGCTTCCACTTGTGCATAGTCTATGTCTCCAGTTTCTGGATCGATACCATAACTGTAAGACTCATAAATCTTTCCAGAAAAATTTACTTTTGAGCCATGAGTTAGATGCCCGCCATGATCGAGACTCATACCTAAAATTTTATCTCCCGCATTTAAGAGAGCCAAAAAAACTGCAGCATTTGCACTAGCCCCAGAATGCGGTTGAACATTGGCAAAGTCAGCTTTGAATAATTCTTTAGCACGATCTATCGCGAGTTGTTCGGCAATATCGACAAATTCACAACCGCCGTAATATCTCTTTCCGGGATAACCTTCGGCATATTTATTCGTAAGTATGGAACCTTGAGCTTCCAAGATTCTAGGCGAGGCATAGTTTTCAGATGCTATGAGCTCAATATGTTGTTCCTGTCTAACGCGCTCTTTTTCTAGTGCCTGCCAGAGATCGTCATCAAAGGATTTTATAGATAAATTATTTCCGTACATAGATTTGAGAAATTAAAAACAAAATTATACTCCTCATCTCAATAATTTTAAGCTTTAAGAGTTTTAATTTTACTTTTTCTATTAGGATATAAACTTTTGCACATAAAGCATATTGTGCCATCACATCCTCGAGCAGTGCAGAAAGTCCGTCCATAAAAAATAATTTGCAAATGCAAGTCTCGCCAATTCATTTCATCAAATATTTCTTTCAAATCTTCTTCTGTTTTTTTAACAGATTTTCCATTGGTCAGTCCCCAACGCTGAGCAAGGCGATGAATGTGAGTGTCCACAGGGAAAGCAGGTTTTTTAAAATATTCACTTACTACAACAGAGGCAGTTTTATGACCAACCCCAGGTAACTTTTCAAGATCAGCCAAATCTTTAGGCACTCTGCCGGCGTATTCATTTATGAGTATTTCCGATGTAGCAATAATTGCTTTGGCTTTTTTTGGAGCCAGACCGCAGGTTTTTATTAAATCGTAAACTTTTTCTTCCCCTAGCTTCAGCATGCTTTCCGCAGAGGAGGCAAGTTTGAAAAGCTCTTTGGTAACTATATTGACTCTTTTATCAGTCGTTTGAGCACTTAAAAGGACAGCTATAAGTAATGTAAAAGCATTTTTATGATTTAGAGGAGCTTTTGGGTTGGGAAAAAGTTCATTGAGTTTTTTTTCAATAAATAAAGCTCTTTCTTTTTTATTCATGGTCTCAATTATTTTGATTTATAACTATTTTAGCGAGTTTTCTTCAACGGAGATTTTTTTCTTTCTAAGGACTTGCAGTACTTGCAAAATTAGGTATTATCGATTGCTATAGGGGGAGAATCCTTAAGCATATAAGCGAAAGTTATTAAAATTTTCCGTTCGCTTTAAGATTTGGAATTCTTCACATTAAATACTTTTAACTCATTAGGGGAGGATTCTAAATGAGTAAATTCTTAAAAATTAGCTTGGCTACAGCTGCAACAGCTTTGTTGTCTGTTTCTGCATTTGCTCAAGCGACTATTGAGGAAGTAATTGTTACAGCACAAAGAACTGAGCAAAGTTTGCAAGATGTTCCAATTGCGGTATCGGCTTTTACTGATGAAATTTTAAGCGAACGTCAAATTGAGTTCGCTAGTGATATTCAACTTCAAGTGCCAGGACTAAGTTATTCTGCCAATGCATTTAGTGGCGGTGGATTCGCTATTCGTGGTGTATCGAACTTTGCTACAGCAGCAAGTGCAGATGCCGGGGTTGAATTACATGTTAATGGTATGCCTGTAGGCGCTACTTCTACTAATGAACAAGGCTTCTTAGACTTGGCTCGAATTGAGGTTTTACGTGGACCTCAGGGTACATTATTTGGAAGAAACTCTACTGGTGGTGTTGTTAACTTAATTACAGCTAGACCTGACTTAGATGCTTTTGAAGGAAATGTAAAAATTCAAGCCGGTTCTGATAACTACCAAAATCTTGAAATGATGTTGAATATTCCAATATCCGATGAATTGGGTATGAGAATTGCTTATACAAATTTCGAGAAAGATGGAGTTACAAAAAACTTATACTCTTTAGCAAGCGGTGAATTTGATGACAGAGGATCCTATCAATGGCGAGCTACTTTTCAGTGGGAACCAAGAGATTCTTCAACGCTGACTTTAATCCACAATGCCTTTGATGAGGAATCAAACAGATCTCAGATTAATGGAGTATTCTGTGATACTGGTGCTAACTTAGTTCAAGGTTGTGTAATGGGTGGTAAACAAACGTTTAATCCTATCCACCCTATGTCTAACGGATCTACTCTCCCTGGTCTTTTAGGTGGAACTTTAGGATTTTACGTACCGAGCACTTTAACTAACGGTACTGCCGGTGGAACTGCTACTTATGCACCTACAGGTCTTCCACAAGATACAGGAACTGTTCCTCAGGAATTTTTCCAAGCCAATGCATGGGCAGCTCCAAGACATTCGGCTCAAGAATCTAACTCGCAACTTATTTTTGAAGAAGACTTTGATAACGGATCGCTTACATTCACATACAACAACAAAAGAAGACAGTTTTATCGTGATACCTCTTCTCTATCCAGTGAAGGAAGTGGTGTGAGATGGAGTGCTGCGGTTCAAGCTTTACCAATTTACTCAACTACTCAAGGAAACGAAGGTTTGCCTTTGGGTTTCAGTAATTCCGAAATTTCACCTCAATGTGCTATTGCGGAATTTAAAGCAGGTATTTTCTGTCCAAATGGAGAAGGTGTAAGGGGTAATCACATCTTACCGGTTTCTGGTGATGCTTCGAAACAGGATGCTAAAGGATCCGTATACGAAATTAAGTATGTATCCGATTTAGATGGCATGTTTAACTTCTTGGTTGGTGGTATCAACATATCTCAAGATACTTTTTCTTTCTACGATGTTTATGCATCAGGTATTACTTTAAATGCACTTAGTTTGCCTTCTGCAATTTCTACATCAACAAGACAAACCTTTAGAGGGTTGATTACATGTGCTTCTTTAGGAGCTACTAATTGTGCTTCTACTTTAGGACTTGATGCAACTACGGCAACTGTTACCGCAGCTACTGGTAATGCAGTTTTAGCAACAATGGCGCCTGCAGTTGCTGCTTACGCTGCTGCTGGAATCAATACTACTGCTGCAGCTGTTGCTCACGATATGGTTTCAAGAATTGATGGGTTATATACTGAGTTTTTCCATAACACTACGGAATCATATAAGTTAGACTCATCAGCGATTTTTACTGAGTTTTATTTTGATGTTGCAGATAATCACAAATTAACTGCAGGTTTGAGATACAACGAAGATACCAAATCGGTATCGGTGAACTCTACTTTTTATAAAGTACCTTTGCTTTCCGCATGGTCTACAGCCTCTGCTAATGCTTGTGGTATTCAAGCTAACGGTACTCCAGGGTCTTACAATATGACTACTGGCGTAGAGAACATTGCACAATGTTTCACTTCCAATGGAATTTCACTTCCTGATGGAAAACAAGCCAACACGAAAGGTCAGACTGTAGGTCAAATTCCTACTGCTACTGGACTTGGAAACACCAATGGTTCACAAATTTTTGGAACTTTGCCAGCAAACAATGCTGACTACACATCATTTGGTGTCAGCCCAATTAAAGACTTCAACGAAACTACAGGTCGTTTAGTTTGGGATTGGCAGATCAATGACGATACGCTTTTCTATGCAAGTTATTCAAAAGGATTTAAAGGAGGTGGATTTAACCCGCCATTTAACGCGGCGCAATTCCCGAATACTCCTTTTGCTTTTGAAAGCACAAGTGTGGATGCTATAGAATTTGGGGTGAAAGCTTCTGTTCCTGAAGAAGGAATCGTTGCCAACGCTTCAATTTATTACTACGACTTTACTAATTATCACATTGGGGTAATTAGAAACGAGACTGCGATTAACACAGGTATGCCTTTGGAAACTATGGGTGCTGAGCTAGAGTTTTACTTAGCTCCACCAAGTCTTCCTGGCTTATCGTTTAACATGATGTTCAGTTACCAAACTTCTGAAGTTGGTAACTTCTCCATGATTAATCCGCATGATTTAGGTGGTCACTATCGTAAGCAAGCTTCCACTGGAAGCATGGACGGTTACACAGACTGGCATGTCGCGAAAAATCAAACTGCAAACTCGTTCTTGTTGAACAAAGATGCTTTTGGTTACATGTACGGAAGAATTCTTGATGTACAGTTAACTCAAGGCGCCGCAGTCGCAGCGTCTGCCGCTGGTGGTGGAAATGCTGCTGCACAAGCGACAGCTGGTGCTAATGCTATCGCTGGTATTAGAGCTGCCAACGAGATTGCATTTGCTTTAACTTGTGATGCAGTCGGTGATTGTGGTAGCGGAAAAACCGCACTTACTTCTGCAGATCTTGTAAACATTATTCCATTTGAAATGAGCTCCGCTGCCGAAGGTTACGGAAACTTGGGTGGTGTATGTCACTTTATGACTGCTGTTGGTGGACCTAATACTTGTTTACCAGCTGCTGGTGGTGGAACTGCTTCTAGCGTTCTAGTCTACTCTCCTGTAGCTAATGCTACTAACACCGCTGGACCAACTGGAACATTGCTTCCATCAATTGTTGTTAGAGGATCAGGTGCAGCGCTTCAAACAGGTGGTGTTTGTAAATTATTCAAAGCCATGACTGATCATGCTGCTGTGGGTGGTGCTAATGCGCTCTCCATAGGGGCAAATGAAGTATGTTTAGGTACAGCTACTGCTACTGGTAAGTGGTTAAGTTCTGGACTTGAACAAGATCTTTCTGGTAATGAAATGCCTTTTGCAGACATGACATTATCAATGGGTCTTGCATACACTTTTCAGACTAACAATTTAGAAGTTACTCCTAGATTGGATTACTACTATCAAAGCGAAGCATACTCAAGTATCTTCAACATTGAGACTTCCAAAATCCCTGCTTGGGATGAGTGGAACTTCTCACTTCTAGTAGTGCCAACTGATGGTGACTGGAATATTAGACTTTGGGCACAAAACCTTACCGATGACAGAAATATTACTGGAACCGGTGTAGGTAACTCCTCTGTAGGTCATACAGCTTCAGTGTGGGTTAGAGAGCCAAGGTCATTTGGTATGAGTTTTGGAATTGGTTTCTAAAAATCATACTTAACCAAAAAAACCCCTGCAGCTGCAGGGGTTTTTTTTAATAGTAATAACCTTAATTAATCTTTATAATCATCAGTCTACAAAAATAGGAGATTTTATGAGAAATGTAGTAATAGTCGATAGCGTCCGTACCGGATTAGCTAAGTCTTTTAGAGGGGGATTCAACCAAACTCGTGCTGATGATATGACCGCACATTTAGTTAATGCTCTATTAGAAAGAAATCCAGGTTTAGATCCTTCTATGGTTGAGGATATGATTCTTGGTTGTGGTGCTCCGGAAGGAGCTCAAGGACATAATATTGCTAGAAATGTAGCAGTATTGTCAAAGTTACCAATCGAAGTTGGTGGAACTACCGTGAATCGATATTGTTCTTCTGGTTTGCAAACAGTTGCAATGGCTGCAACTCAGGTCCAAAGTGGATTTTCCGATTGCATCATGGCAGGTGGAGTTGAGTCAATATCCACCACGCAAGGAAATACAAATATGCATATGTATGTTAATGAAAAATTGGCAGCTGATGTGCCAGGTATTTATCATGCAATGGGACAAACTGCAGAATGCGTTGCGAAGCGTTATAACGTGACTAGAGAAGCTCAAGACGAATATGCTTTATCAAGTCAACAGCGAACTGCTGCAGCTCAAGAAGCAGGTTACTACGACGATGAGATTGTTCCGATGGATACCGTTATGAAATTGGTAAACAAAGAATCTGGAGAAGAAAAAGATGTTGAAGTTACTGTAGATCGTGATGACTGCAATCGTCCAGAAACAACCATTGAAGGCCTTTCTTCTTTGAAACCAGTTTTTGATCCTGAAAACGGTTCAGTAACAGCTGGAAACTCTTCGCAATTGTCAGATGGTGCTTCAGTCACTCTTGTAATGAGTGAAGAAAAAGCTAAAGAATTGGGTTTAACTCCAAAACTTTACTTTAGAGGTTTTACAGTAGTTGGTTGTCAGCCAGATGAAATGGGAATTGGTCCTGTTTATTCAATACCTAAGCTTCTAAAATCTGCCAACCTTAAGATGGAAGACATTGACCTATGGGAGCTCAATGAAGCCTTCGCTTCTCAAGTTGTTTATATAAGAGATAAACTTGGCTTGCCAAGTGAAAAGCTTAATGTCAATGGTGGCTCTATTTCAATCGGACATCCTTTTGGTATGACTGGTTCTAGACAAGTAGGACATGTAGCTAGAGAGTTGAACAGAAGAGGTGGAAAATATGGCATCGTCACCATGTGTGTCGGTGGAGGTATGGGAGCGACTGGGCTTTTTGAAGCCTATAATTCTTAATAATTTATCCGGTTCTCTATGAAAGAATCGGATGAATTCTTAATTCTACAAAAATATTTTAAAGACTTGGGGAGTCGATACAACGACTCCTCAGGTATTTTGATTGGACCAGGAGACGATGCAGGACTTTTCTCTGCCAAAAAAACCGAGCTAATTTTTTCAACTGATGTCTCAAACTCAAATATTCATTTTCCTAAATCATTAGAACCCGAGCTGATTGCTTATAGAGCATGTTGCGTGGCTGCTAGCGACATTCCTGCTTGCGGGGGAACTCTTAAGTGGCTGTCCATCACTTTGGTATCACCAACGAATAATATCGATTGGATAAAAAAATTTGCTAAAGGGTTAAAGCTTTTTACTAAGGATTACAAAGTACCTGTTATTGGGGGAGATTTGATCAAAGGAAGAGAATGTTCAGTTTCAGTTGGAGTTTGTGGTGAAGTAAATAAAAAAGATTTCCTTTCGCGAGAAGGTGCACAAGAAGATGATTTAATTTTTATAAGCGGTACGTTAGGCGAAGCTAGACTAGGATTAGAAGTTTTAAGCTCTAAAAAAAAGAAATTATCTAAAGAGGAAAAAAAATATCTTAAAAGATTTTTAAAACCCAAGGTACAAACTTTACTTGGTCAAAATTTACAAAATATCGCAACCAGTTGCATAGATATTTCAGATGGCTTGTTGAGTGACTTAGGGCACATTTGTAATCAAAGCAACAAAGGAGCTGAGATTAATATTGGATTAATTCCTTATGCAGGACTTTTAGAAGAGGCACTCACTTGGGGCGATGACTATGAACTCTGCTTCACTGTGCCACAAAGAAAAGAAAAAAAAATCAACGATTTAGCTAAAAACCTAAAGATTAAAATTAATAACATTGGCAAAATCACTAAGACAAAAGGAATCAAAATCTATAATGAAGAGAAAAGGGTATATTTAAAACAAAAAGGTTATAACCATTTTAAAAAATGAATGATTTCCCAAATTTAAATAAAATTTCTCACTTGATAGTCACTTTTTTTGGATTAGGGTTGCTACCCATAGCTCCGGGAACTTGGGGCTCAATAGCAGCTTTAATTTTATTTTGTATGTTCGTATATGTGCAATTAAGTTATTTTCTTTTTTTTCTCATATTTTTAGGACTAACCGTTGTCGCAATCTTTGCATGCAACCAAGCAACCAGAGGATTGTCTGAAAAAGATCATAAAACTATCGTAATCGATGAAGTTGCGGGAGCTTGGATGGCTTTTTTATTCTTGCCTTTGTTGGGAGTCTATGACTTTGCTTCGGTAAGGTGGGAAAAAGAAAGTTTTATTGCTGCAATAATATTAATAGTTTTTTTTAGGTTTTTTGATATTTTAAAACCTCATCCAATTTCTTATGTAGATAAAAAATTTAAGTCAGGATTTGGAGTAGTTTTAGACGACTTAATTGCAGGAGTCTTTGCTGGCTTGACCTTACTGGGTGGAAATTTTTTTATTAAGTTCTTCTAAGTTCAATTCCAAAGAAAGTTTCCTAATTATTTCTTTTTTAGTTAATCCCGCTGCTTCCCTTTGGTCCGATTGATTACCCACTATTGGAAATTCGTCCGGAATACCAAAAATTTTTAGTTTTTCTGAAAAACCTATTGTTGATAGAAACTCATTTACTGCCGAACCTGCACCGCCTGATATTACGTTTTCCTCAATGGAAATCAGATGTTTGCAGTTCTTCGCATATTTTTTTATGAGTTCTTCATCAAGAGGTTTTATAAATCTCATATCTATCAAAGAGCAGTTCAATTCATCCATAATATCTAATGATAAGTCCAGTACGTTTCCAAAAGAGAAAATGACAATTTCTGAATCTACATCATTAATAACTTTAGCTTTTCCTATTTTAAGGCAATCAAAGTTTTTAGAAATTTCTGCTCCTGGTCCTTCACCTCTTGGATAACGTATTGCTGCTGGACCTTGGTAGTTATATCCAGTGGAAAGCATTTTCCAGCACTCTGCTTCATCAGAGGGGTTCATGATTATCATATTCGGTATACATCTAAGAAATGAAACATCAAAGATACCTGCATGAGTTGCCCCGTCTCCTCCAACGAACCCAGCTCGATCAATGGCTAAGGTTACATCTAAATTTTGTAGAGTAACGTCGTGAATAAGTTGATCATAGGCCCTTTGTAGAAAAGTAGAGTAAATGGCTAGAATAGGTTTTTTACCTTCTTTAGCCAGACCAGCAGCAAAAGTCATACTGTGTTGTTCAGCAATTGCAACATCAAAAAACTTTTCTGGATATTTTTCTGCAAACTCATTCATTCCAGAACCTTCAGACATAGCTGGAGTTATAGCAAATAAGTTTTTATCTCCGGTTTCTACTTTGCTACAAAGCCATTCTCCAAAAACTGCAGAATATTTTGTCCCATTGGACTTTTTATTTTCAGGCTCAATCTTATTTAGGGCATGAAAGGTTATTGGTTTTTCCTCAGCAGGTTCAAAACCTTTTCCTTTTTGTGTGATTAGGTGAAGAAGTTTTGGACCCTTTAAATCTTTAAGGTTGTTGAGGGTTCTTATAATTTCATTTAAATTATGACCGCCCATAGGACCTATATAGTTAAATCCTAACTCTTCAAAAAGAGTACCGGGAGCTAACATACCCTTAAAATGAGTTTCAGCTCTTTTAGCAAAACTCTTGGCAGATGGGATAAATCTTAAAGCTGTTTTGCCTCCCTCTCTAATAGACGAATAAAGTTTGCTCGCCCAAATCCTCGCTAAGTAATTTGAGAAGCCTCCAACATTTCTAGAAATTGACATATTGTTATCATTCAATATAACTAAAATATCTGAGTCTAAAGAACCTGCATGAGCAAGCGCTTCATAAGCCATGCCTGCTGTCATTGCACCATCACCAATTATGGCTACATGTTTTTTTTCAGGACTAGCAATAGACATTCCTAGTGCTGCACTGATAGAAGTACTTGAATGCCCTGCTCCAAAAGAGTCGTATTCACTTTCCTCAATATTAGTGAAGGGATGCAAACCTCCTTTTGATCTAATTGTTTGTATGTCTTTTTTTCTTCCAGTTAAAATTTTATGAGGATAAGTTTGATGACCTACATCCCAGATTAAATTATCTTCAGGCGTGTTAAATACGTAATGTAATGCAATGGTGAGCTCTATCACTCCTAGACCAGCTCCAAAATGACCTCCGCTTTGAGCAACCGAATATATTAGGAATTCTCTTAATTCATCAGCAAGCTGGTTGAGTTCTTTTTTTGAAAGGTTTTTTAAATCAGCAGGATAATTTACTTCATCAAGCAAAGGAGTGCTGGGACAAGAGGATGGAATTTCAAAATAAGTTTTGGTCATTTGTTCCTTAAGATAATGAATTTCGAGAGCTTGATTAAATTATCAGTATTATAGGGGAGCTTATTTAATATTTTTAAAGCTTCTGAGCATAATTTTTCTGCCCTCAATTGAGAAGCTTCTAATCCTATGATTGCCGGATAGGTAGCTTTATTATGTCTAGAATCTGAATTTATGGGCTTACCAATTGTATTTTCATCTCCAAGGATATCCAAAATATCATCCTTGATTTGAAAAGCTAAGCCAAATTTCTTTGCAAAATCCAAAAAAGCTTTTAAGTGTTTTTTAGGCAAATCTTTTTTTAGGATACAAATTGACTCTACACAAGCCTCTATAAGTTTTCCTGTTTTTAGATAATGAATTTCGTCTAAGTCATCAATATTAATATTTTTTCCTTCTGCATCTATATCTCTACTTTGTCCTTCTACCATGCCTTTTGGTCCGCAAGCTTTTGCAAAAAGATTAATTATTTTAAGTTTTTGTTCAGGCATTAATCGTTCATCTTTTATCGTTGTTAAGACCTCAAGAGCGAGAGGTTGAATTGCATCTCCGGCTAGTATGGCTGTTGCTTCATCAAATTTTTTATGACATGAGAGCTTGCCTCTTCTGTAATCGTCATCATCCATAGATGGTAAATCATCATGTATGAGGGAATAACAATGAATTAATTCTCCTGAGGCTGCCATCAAATCAATGGTTTTTTTACTTACATCTACATCTAAAGTTTCAGCCATTAATAAAACAAGCTGAGGTCTGATTCTCTTACCTCCGTTAAGGACAGAATAATGAATAGCCTTAGAAATTTTGGAGAGGTTTTTAGGAGGAAGAGACTGAAGAATGGCTTTGTCTATTCTTTTTAAATTTTTGTCTAAAAAGGGTAGGTCTTTTAGATCTAATGCTTCTAGATTATTTATCATCAAAATCTTCTAGATCAAGCGTGCCATCATCTTTTTCTAAAAGCTTTTGAATTTTCAATTCAGCTTTGGTGAGAAGTTCCTGACAGTGTTTAGTTAATTTAACTCCTTCTTCAAAAGTCTTTATTGATTCATTTAAAGGTAACTCACCGTCTTCAAGCTCTTCAATAATATTTTCTAGTTTTGCTAAAGATTTTTCAAAATCTAAACTTTTTTCTTTGGACTTATCGTTCACTTGCTATCCTTGTAAATGTATTTTTTAAGTTAATAAAAGTGTTTCTAATAGTTACAGGTAGCATAAGCCAACAAGGAGTTAAGAACAAGGTTATTGCTGAAGCAAAGGTTAGGCCACAAACGACGGCAAATGACATGGGTTGCCACCACTCAGAAACCCTTCCACCAATCTCAACATTCCTTTGATAAAAAT
Source organism: uncultured SAR86 cluster bacterium (assembly GCA_902632605.1). Classification (GTDB taxonomy): domain Bacteria; phylum Pseudomonadota; class Gammaproteobacteria; order Magnimaribacterales; family AG-339-G14; genus MEDG-81. Next base: position 58,448 of record CACPDB010000003.1, read on the forward strand.
CTACGCCAATTCCTGAGGCTAATGGCAATAAACCAATTACGGTGGTTGCTGTAGTTAAAATGATAGGTCTCAGTCTTTGAGCAGCAGTTCTAACGACTATTTGGTCTCTTGATAAATTTGGATTTTCTTTTGAAATAACATTATAAGTATCAACGAGTACAATGTTATTGTTTACAACAATCCCAGCCAAGGCAATGACTCCTAAACTGGTAAATAGTGCACTTGATATTTGTTGGGTAACTAAATAACCTAATTGAACACCAGCCGTTGATAAAATAACAGCAGATACAATTATAAATACTTGATAAAAACTATTAAGTTGGACCATTAATAAAATAGACATCAAAAATATCCCAACTATAAATGCAAATAAGAAGAACGCTGCATTTGCATCAGACTCTGCTTGTTGTCCTCCAAATCTAAACTGCAGACGCTCATACTCATTATTATCTGCTATCCACTGCTCAATTTTTGGAATCACATCTTCTACTAAAGCTCCTTTTTGATATTCTGCTGCAACGGTGAAAGCTCTTTCTCCAGAAACCCTTCGGATTGAAGGAGGAATGTAAGCTGGCACAACTTCTACAAAACTGCTCAGAGGAGCTTGTCCAAATCTTGTGTTAACTGTTAGATCACTGAACTGATCCAATCTTCTTTGGTCGGCTGGAAATCTAACTCTAATGTCAACTTCTTCATCCAGATCTGTAGGTCTATATTCTCCTACTTTCACTCCGGCTGTCATAAATTGTATAGCAGCACCTATGTCTTGAGTTGTTACACCAAATTGTTTTGCTTTTTCTTTATCAATTTTGATAGTCCATTTAAGAAGATTTGTTGGAATAGTGTTATAAACATTTTTTGCACCTGGCACAAAATCTTTCATGTAGTTTGTCAAAGCTATGGTCGCGTCAGTGACCATATCGAAATCTTTACCAAATACATCTATTTCGATAGGAGAGTCTGTTGGTGGACCATTTTCTCTAATTTTTGCGTTTACCACTAGTCCAGGAATATCTTGAGTTTTCTCTATAAGCTCGTCATATACTTCCCAACCTGAGCGTTGTAAGTCTTTTTCAAAAGGCATTTCAATAAATATAGTTCCAATTTCATCTGAATTACCTCTATCTCTTGGATCTCCAACCCCATTCATGTTTAAGGAGATAGAGTTGGGGCCAGGAATACTTAAAACTATATTTTCTATTTCTTTTAAGAAGCCGAGTTTTTCTAATTCACCAAAACTTCCTCTACCTTCAATTTTTACCTCCATCTCAATTGGTTCTTCTTCAATAAAAAATCTACTTCCGGGAGCATGTTGAGAATACAAAAGAAAAATGGTCGTGACAGTTAGTAAGACAAAAACTATAAACTTCCCTGGAGACTGAATAACCTTGGTCAAAGCTCTTGCATATAACCCTGTAATGCCATCTATTTCAGTAGGATCTCCATTTTCAAGAATACTGGCATTCTCTAAAGTTCTGGACTTTCTAATTCCTAAATTTCCAAATCTAGATCCAATTGCTGGAGTAAAGACTAATGCATATAAAATAGATCCCAGCAAAACAATGAATAATGTAACTATCATCGGCCTTAAAAATTGTCCTGAAACACCTGGCATAAAAAACATAGGGACAAATATTGATAGTGTTGTTCCGATAGAAATTGTCACAGGCCAAAACATTCTTTTTGCAGAAAACTTATAAGCTTCTATTCTATTTAAGCCTTCAGCCATTTTCCTGTCAGCATATTCAACAACGACAACACAACCATCAATTAACATGCCTAAAGATATTAAAAGACCAAAACAAACCATAAAGTTAAAACTATAATCAATTGCAGCTAAAAAAATTGAAGCAAAAAGAAAGCAGGTAGGAATTGCCATAGCAACCATTGTTGAAGATCTTAAACCCATTGTTCCAACCACAATCGTCATTACTAGAATTAAAGCTGTAAGAATGTTTCCTCCAAGCTCACCGACCATCATTGTGGACCAACCAGTTCTGTCTTGGGTGATGATTACTTCAACTCCGTTTGGTAAATTAGGACGAAATTCATTCAGAACAAAATTAACTTTTTTTGCTGCTACAACCTCTTTAGCATCTTGTCTTTTCATCACTGATAAAGTCACAGCATCTTTGCCATTAACTCTAGAAAAGGAATCTCTATCTTTAAACGTTTTTCTTAGAGTAACTAAATCTTTAAGAGTAATTACTTTTCCATCATTCTCAATGATTGGAATATTCTCTACATCGGTCACGTCCTCAAAAACAGAAGGGACTAAAACAGAAAACTTACCTGTGGATGACCTTAAATCGCCTGCAGGAATTGCTCTATTTGCGTCTCCAATCGCATTGTAAAGATCTCTCGGAGATACGTTGTAGCTTTCTAATTTAGTTTTATCGATAGTAGCTTCCAAAAGGTCATCAGGAACACCTCTTAAATCAGCTTCTAAAACCTCTGGGATGGTTTCAACTGCTGTTTGAAGTTCCCTAGCAAAAGCTAGAAGTTCTCTTCTGTTAGAAGAACTAGAAATGAGGTTTATATCCAATATTGGATACTCATCTAGAGTGAATTCTTTTACAACAGGTTCATCAGATTCTGAAGGTAACTCCTGTTTAACCTCATCAATAATATCTTTAACATCTTTTACAGCTTCATCTTTAGAGTATTCAACTGGGAATTCTAAAATAACATAAGACATGCTTTGCCTACTGTAAGATTGAATATCTACTAGTTCATCGACAGTTTTTAATTTTTGCTCTAAAGGTTTGGTTAAAAGTCTTTCTGCATCCTGAGCAGAAACACCATCATAGTATGTTGAAATAAATACATATGGGATATTGATATCGGAATAGGCAGAAGCAGGGAGCTGAATGATAGAAGTAAATCCCCAAACCAATACAAAGGTTAAGAATGTGAACGTAGCTTTATAACGATCTACAAAAAAATCAATTAATGTTTTCATCCGTGTTCATTCGATAGTCAATTGCGATATCCACTTTCTGGTTATTGTTGACGTAGTCTTGACCAACAGTGATGATTCTAGAATTAAAAGGAAGACCGGTTACCCAAACACCCTTTTCGGTATCTTGGATAATTTCAACAGTGTAAAATTCAACAAGATTTTCTTTATTAACAACTCTTACCCCAATATTACCTGCTTCATCTAATCTAAGAATTGATAATGGGACAATATGAGCGGGTTCAGGAGTAGCAGATACAATAACCTTGGCTGTTTGACCATCTTTGATCCTACCAAGTGGATTTGGGATTGAAATTTCAATATCAAAAGTATGCATCATTTCATCTGCGGAGGATGATATGAAAGTAATTTGACCTTGAAACACTTGACCATCATTTGTAATTACTTTTACGCCACTATCTTTTGTTAAATCTAAAAGTTCATCTTCAGAAATATCTCCCGTAATCATCATTGGGTCTAAATCCAAAAGAGTTGCACAAGTTGATCCGCGATTTAAAAAATCTCCAACATCTAAATCAATTTTATCCACTACGCCATCAAATGGCGCTTTGATAGAAGCATAATCTAATTCTAGCTTGGCTCTTTCATAGTTAGATTTCGCATTCTGGAGCTGTTTTGATGAATATAACTCTTCATTAAAAAGTTTTTTTGCTGAATTAAAATCAAGCAAGGCTTTGTCAAAATTGGCTTGCCTTTCGGCGACAAATAAAGAGCAAATAACTTCACCTTTTTTTACTAAAGTTCCTTGAGCAATCGGTAAGTCAATAATTTTTCCTGAAGTTTCTGATTTAATTGATACTTTCTTATCAGCTTTAGTAAAACCCTTTACCACTATTTCTTTAGAAAAATTTTTTGCTTTTTGATCGATGACCCTTACTACGGCATCTTTTTTTTCAATTAACGCCGGCGGAGCTGGTTCTTCTACAAATAATCCAGAGACCATCCATATGATTGCAAATCCAATAAAGATTGATGCCCATTCTAAGTTGGATCTTGTTAGAGCCTTTGAAACAATATTCATTTATTAATTCCGTTCTTTTTATATAGTGGCGAGGGGCGATTATATCAAGGAAAATCTATAAATATTTCTTTTTTATCTTCTCCAGCCTTAATTTTTGTAAGTCACTTGAAAGGGGCTTTTCCTCTTTAGATTCTTCTTTGATTTCAGGCAAAAGGAGCAGATCTTCCTTGAATTCACTTTCTTCTAATACTTCCTCATAGGCCTCTAGGAATTCCTTTTTGATATCAAACTCAGACTCTGTTTTTAACCTATACCAACCTACTTTTGCACCAGTGTGATAAACAAATGGATGGGACCAATTAAAATCTAAAGGATTTGTCTCTCCCAAAGAGCTTGCTTCAATGTAAGCACTATTTGAAGAAGGGATATTTTGTTCAAGAAGTTTAAGTTCTTTAATTTGATTTAAAACTGCACTCAGAGACGGTAGATATTTTGAAGTCTCTATGATTTTATCTATTGCTCTGAATACTATCTCATTTTGATATTTTTCTAGCTTTGCGAGCCAAAGTTGCTTAGCTAAGGATAAGGTCTCCTCATCAGGAAATGCTTTATGAAATTGATTGTGAAAAGTGATTTCTAATTCAGCAAAAATCAGATTAATGAGTTCTACCTGGTTTTTAGGTATTTTAATTTTTGAAGTTAACTGCCCACTCATGATCTTTTAATCTTGATAATACATTTTTTGTATTCCCATGTTTAGCTTTCCATTTGAACTTTACGTGTTGGATAAATTTCGAATTCCAACAATTACGCATTTCTTTCGTCTCAAGCCAATATAATTTAAATTCTGGTATTTGAGACACGGCAAAAATTTTATCTATTTTTGCTAAACTCAATACATCATAACAATCTTCTGAGGGTTCCCAATCTTTTTTCATTCTAGTTGGTTTCTTCACTATAGATATCAAATTTTGATACCTGACCCATTGATTTTTAATATGATTCAGAAATTTAGTATTCCAAGAATCAGAAGCTGTATTCCTTTCACTCCAATATAAAATGAATTCTGGTAATGCATCGATGATAAATTTTTCGTCTATTTCGGCATGTTTTAATATTTGTAATGCCTCTTTTGATGGCTTCCAATTTTTTTGAATTGGTTTCATTTTAGATGCTTTATTTAAATTTTCTTCTTCAGTTCTCCATTCTTTTAAAAGATATTTGAGAAACTTATAGTCCCAAGAAAAGCTTTTATCCTTTCGATCAGACCAATAAGCTCTGAATTCAGGAAGTTTATTTTTAATGAAGTCCTCTGAAACGCCTAGGCTTTTGGCTTCTTTCAAGATGTTGTTTGAAGGAAAATATCCTCTGGAAATATTTTGCTTTCTTTCCGGAATAGTTTCCTCATTTTTGGATTTTAGACAGAAAGTCTCTGCGGATGACTCTTCGATTAACTTCAGTTTAAGAAGTTTCTTTAGAACTTTATGAATTTCCTCTTCCTCAAAAAACGAAAGTTTGTCAATTAGAGTAGCGAGGTTTTGTTTTTTTTCAGCTTTAAATATTTGAAGAATAATTGCTTCTTTGAGACCAATGCTGTAAGCAATTTCTTTATCAAAATTTAATAAGTTTGATTTTTTTGACATAAACTTAGGCAGAACGCTTAAGTTTTTCTCTCCTTGCGTCAACTGCTTTAGCTAGAAGCTTAAGCATAACTTCGGTATCTTTCCAACCGACGCAAGCATCAGTCACACTTTGACCATATTTAAGGTTTTTAAGAGAATCTATTTTTTGGTTGCCTTCCTCAAGGTTACTTTCAATCATAACCCCAAAAATACTTTGATCTCCTGATGCAATTTGATCAGAAATATCTTTATTCACAATAAGTTGTTTTTTGAACTGCTTTTGACTGTTTCCGTGAGACATATCAATCATAATTTTTTGAGTTAAATCAGATTTGTTTAAGTCCTCATTAACTTTTTGTATATCTTTCTTAGAATAATTAGGGCTCTCTCCACCTCTTAGAATCACATGACAATCTTTATTTCCAGAGGAGTTGAAGATAGCAGATTTTCCTTCTTTTGTGATGGAAAGGAAAATATGGCTATTTGAAGAAGAGCCTATAGCATCCAAGGCAACCTGAATAGAACCGTTAGTAGAATTTTTAAATCCTACTGGACAAGATAAGCCAGAGGCTAACTCTCTATGTATTTGGCTTTCTGTAGTTCTAGCGCCAATTGCACCCCACGAAATTAAGTCTGAAATATATTGTGGAGTGATCATATCTAAAAATTCAGTTCCAGCAGGCAAACCCAATTCATTAATTTTTAACAAAAGCTTTCTAGCCACTTTAAGACCTTTGTTAACATCATAACTGTTATTCAAATCTGGATCGTTGATAAGACCTTTCCAACCCACGGTTGTTCTGGGCTTTTCAAAATAGACTCTCATGACTATTTTCAGTTGGTCTTTTAGGTCCTTTTCAAGAGACTTAAGTTTTTTGGCATACTCAATTGCTGCTTTGGGATCGTGTATTGAGCAAGGGCCAACAACTACAACTAACCTGTCTTCTCTCCCATGAAGTATGTCTGAAATTTCGTTTCTAGAGTTAAAAACCAGTTCTGAGACTTTTTCTGAAATTGGAAGCTTTTCTATAACTTCAACAGGAGGAGACACCTCCATCAGACCTGTTATTCTGGTATTATCCGTTAAATATTTCATTTGACCGTTGATTTTATCTTTTCTAAATATAAATTAAAGCTTAAATTGAGCAATGTACAAAATTAAATTAGTTCAAGAAAACCCAAAAGTTGGTGATATTCAAGGTAATTTAGACCTTGCAAAGTCTCATATTATTGAAGCTAAAGAAAAAGGCATAAATCTGATTGTATTCTCTGAAATGTTTTTAACAGGTTATCCGCCTGAGGATTTACTATTGAGAGAGGATTTTTTAGACGAAAGCGAGAGGTGCTCTAAAGAGCTTGAAGAGTTATCAAAGGAAATATCTATAATCATTGGGTGTCCCATTCGTGAAGGAGAAAATATTTTTAATGCGGCTATTTTTTACCAAAATGGAAAAATTGTTAAAAATTACAAAAAGCAAATTCTTCCTAATTACAAAGAATTTGATGAGAAAAGATACTTTTTGAAGGGAGAAGTTCATGAAGTTTTTGAAGATAGAGATCTTAAATTTGGCATTTCTATTTGTGAGGACATTTGGAATGAAGATTTTACAAAAGAACTATGCAATCAAGACATAGACTTAATCATAAATATAAGCGCATCTCCTTTTACCCTCGATAAAAAAAATCTCAGAGAAGAGATGCTTTGCAATTATTTTGATAAATTTAGAAAACCAATAATTTATGTAAATCAGGTAGGTGGACAAGACGAGCTTGTATTTGATGGAAGTTCTTTAATAATTGACTCAAAAGATTCTGTTAAACGTCTGAAGAGTTTCGAAACAGATCAGATCGTTATTGAAATAGACGACAATAATATTTCAACTGGTTTAAAAGAAGATCAACCAAGCAAGGTAGGGGATATTTCTGATATTTACAAAGCCTTGGTTCTGGGCACTCGTGATTATGTTCAAAAAAATAATTTTAAAGGAATATTAATTGGCTCATCTGGAGGAATTGATTCGGCTTTAACTGCTGCAATAGCATCAGACGCATTAGGACCCGACAAGGTCAATACAGTTATGATGCCTTTTAAATACACTGCAGACATTAGTATAGAAGATGCTCAACAGCTAGCAGAGAATCTTCGCTTCACCCATGAGGTAATTCCCATAAGCGAGATGTTTACAGCATTTAAAAATTCTTTGGATGGTAAATTAGAGCCAAGAGAATCTGATAAAACCGAAGAAAATCTCCAATCAAGATGCAGAGGAGTTACGCTAATGGCTCTTTCCAACAATTTGGGCTATTTAGTTCTCACAACAGGTAATAAAAGTGAGGCAGCGGTAGGTTATTCAACTTTATATGGCGATACTGCAGGAGGGTTCTCTGTACTCAGAGATGTTTACAAAACAACCGTATATGATTTGGCCAGATACAGAAATTCTCTTAGCAAAGCCATTCCTCAAAGAATAATTGATAGAGAACCCAGCGCTGAGCTATCAGAAGATCAGAAAGATAGTGATTCTCTGCCAACATATGATTTACTTGATCCAATTATTGAAGCATATGTTGAGGACGACAAAACTAAAAAAGAAATTATTGACTCAGGTTTTAACTCAGACGATGTTCAAAAGGTTATAGATTTAATCAATTTCAATGAATACAAAAGAAGGCAAGTACCACTTGGAATAAAGATTTCTGCCAGAAATTTTGGCAAAGACAGAAGATATCCAATTACCAACTTCTGGAAAAACAATATATAGACAATTTTTAGCCTAAAAACACAATATTTTGTGTAATTTAGGCTTTTTAAACTATAATTGCGCTTTATGTTATGAAAAAAGAGCAGGAAAATAACCCGAGGCAATCGGAGTTTAATCTAGCTACGGTCAATGGTGAGCAAATATTACTTCCTCACGACGACCTTTATATTCCGCCAAACGCTTTAAAAATTTTTCTTGAATCATTTGAAGGTCCTTTGGACCTTCTTCTTTATTTCATTAGAAAACAAAATTTAGACATTCTTGATATCAATGTCGCTGAAATCACAAACCAGTATGTTGAGTACATTGAATTAATGGAAAAATTGCAGTTTGATCTCGCCGGAGAATATCTCCTAATGGCAGCATATTTAACTGAAATAAAGTCCAGAATGATGTTGCCAGTTGAAACGGCTGAAGATGAACTGGAAGACGATCCAAGAGCAGAACTTATTAAAAGACTTCAAGAATATGAGCGTTTCAAAACAGCATCCATGAAAATTGAGTCCATGCCAAGAATAAACAGAGATTTCTTTCCAGCAAGTACGGCTCTTCCCGAGTTTGAATCTAAAGAAGCTCTGCCATCATTAGAATTGGAGAAGTTATCAAATATTTTTTATGAGTTATTAGAAAAACAAAAACTTAGAGGCAGTCATATTATTGAGTTTGAAAAACTTTCTACTAGAGAAAAAATGTCCAATGTCTTAGAACTGCTGGTAAGCGAAAACTTTTTAGAATTTTACAATCTTTACAAGAAGGCCGATGGAAAGCTTGGCTTGATCGTAACTTTTTTAGCCGTTTTAGAGTTAGTTAAAGACTCTATGATTCAATTAGTTCAATCTGATTCCTTTGGACCAATTCATGTCAAAGCGAAGGATAAGGTGCATTAGAGTATGGATAATTTATCTCTAATCATTGAGGCTTTACTTTTTTCTTCTTCAAGACCTTTGAGCGAAAAAGAAATATTATCTGCTTTTGACTTAAGAAGTCCTCCGACATCAAGCGAAATAAAGGAAGCTTTGAAATCCATTGAGCAAAAATATTCAGAAAATTCAATTGAATTAGTAAAAGTTGCGAGTGGCTATCGTCTAAGAATAAGACAGGAGTATTCTTCTTGGGTTGCAAAATTATGGGAAGCTAAACCTCAAAAATATTCTCGAGCGCTCTTAGAAACCTTAGCTTTGATAGCCTATAAACAACCTATTACCAGAGGAGAAATTGAAGAGGTAAGAGGGGTTTCTGTTAGCAGTCAAATCATCAGGACACTTCTAGATAGATCTTGGATCAAAGTTGTGGGGCATAGAGATGTCCCCGGAAGACCAGCATTATTTTCAACAACAAAAGATTTTTTAGATGATTTAAATCTTTCTAAACTTTCAGACTTACCCGAATTACCAGAAATTCAAAATATTCCTGAGGAAGCCCAAATTTCCCTTTTGAACGAACCTTCTCCTAGCAATTCAGAATAGAAGCGTTGTCTAAAGAAAGGATTCAAAAAATATTAGCTCAAAATGGATACTCATCAAGAAGAAAAGTTGAAAGTCTAATCAAAGAAGGCAGGGTATTCATCAATGACATACCAGCTAAGTTAGGAGATAAAATTTCTGATGAGGATAAGGTTTATATTGATGGCAAAGTAATAAACATTTCCGAGAGAATTTCACCCGAACTATTAATGTATAACAAACCAGTTGGGGAAGAATGCTCACATGCTACATTAAAGAGAAACATATTTGAGAATTTACCTAAACCAAAATCAGGAAAATGGATATCCATAGGAAGATTGGATATTAATACTAGCGGACTATTGTTAATCACAAATGATGGAAAATTAGCAAATGACATAATTCATCCATCTAAAGAAATTGAAAGAGAATACATTGCTAGAGTTCGAGGTAAGCCCTCGGATTCAAACCTCAAAAAATTAATGTCAGGTATTTTAATTGACAAAGAAAAAGTATTTTTTACCGATCTTGTAAAGGGTAAGGAAACCTCATCTCATTCTTGGTTTGCTTTGGTCATCATGTCTGGCAAAAATAGATCTGTAAGAAAGTTATGGGACTCAATAGGTCATGAGGTATCCAGGCTAAAGAGAGTAAGGCTAGGAAAGCTATTTTTACCAAAAGAGCTTAAGGAAGGAAAATTCAAAAGAATTAGCCCTGATGAAGTATTAGGTTAAATATAGTTTATTAAATCTTCTATTTGATTTATTTGTGTGGTTGGTTTCAAAAGAGAAGCGTCTTTTTTATCTATGTAACCGTATAAAGCAAGTGCTGAGTCTATTCCAGAGTTATTTGCTGCTTCTATATCTCGCCAATTATCTCCAATGTAAATAGATTGTTCTTTTTTTATTGATGTTTTTGTTAAAGCTGCATCTAAGCTCGCTGGATCTGGTTTTCTTTTGCCATTTACATCTTCTGGAGAAACCATTGCCATTGCATATTTATGCCATTCAAATTTCTGACAAATTTCTTCAAAGAACTTTTTTGGCTTATTAGTTACTATCATCCAATCGATCTTATTTTTGGATAATTTATAGAGAAATTCATCGACGCCAGGAAAAGTTTTAGAAAGAAGATAGTTCTTGTGATATTCAGCTAAAAGATCATTTCTTAATGCTTCAAACTCAGAATGATTTTCATCAATGATGAAGCTATCTTGAATCAATCTTCCTACACCATCAGAGACTCTATTTCTGACAAAATCGTAAGTAACTGACTCCTTTTTATTTTTCTTTAGTAATGCGTTCAAGCAATTTAAAAACTCCGGTGCTGTATCTAAAAGAGTGCCATCTAGATCAAATAGGAAACATTTATATTTTTTTTGCATGGATCAGATAATTAACATCAACATTTTTACCTAACCAATAATTTTTAGTCAGAGGGTTATAACTCATACCTGTTAATTCTTTTATTGTAAGGCCATTATTTTCCATCATTTGTATGAGCTCAGATGGCTTTATAAATTTTTCATAATCATGAGTTCCTTTAGGTAACAAATTCAAAATATATTCAGCCCCAATAATTGCAAAAAGAAATGACTTTGGATTTCTATTTATAGTTGAAAAGAAAATATCACCATTTTTTTTACAAAGATCGGAACATGTTTTCACTAATTGATTAGGATCAGGAACATGTTCAATAGCCTCGAGGCAGGTTACAACATCAAAATGTTCTTTTTTTTCAGGAAGTAAATTTTCCGCTTCCCCCAAAATATAGTTGATATCAATATTATCTTTTTTTGCATGTTTTTTGGCCGTATGTATCGCAACGTCTGATATATCAACTCCCGATACATTAGCTCCTTTTACATGAAGGGCTTCAGCCAACAAGCCACCACCACAAGCGACATCTAGAATCTGCTTATTTTCTAGTTCAGTTCTGTCAGAGATATAATTTGCTCTGAGAGGATTAATTTTATGTAAAGGTGCAAATTTTCCAGATGAATCCCACCATTCCTCAGCTATTTTATTAAATTTTTCTTTTTCTTTTGGATCTATGTTCATTTTCGTATCATTATGTTTGATTTACACTGCTTTTCAAATTAAAGTCTAAGAATCTTATATGAATATTTTTTTCCCAAAAGAACCTGATTTTGAGACCAGAGTTTCTTTAACTTTGGAATCTGCTAAAAAATTCTTGGATAAAGGCTTAAATATTTCAATAGAAAAATCTTTCGCTGAGCATCTCGGAAGTAGCGATAAAGAATTTGAAGATCTTGGAGTGAAAACATTAAACCGTGATGAAGGTTTTGCTTCAGCAGAAATAGTTTGTAGTGTTAGAAATCTTACTAAGGATGAACTGGATAAAGTCAATGAGGGAACCTTGTTGGTAAGTTTTCTTGACCCTTTTAACGAAAAATCTCTTGTTGAAAAAATAAGAGAAAAAAACATATCTGCTATCAGTATGGAACTTGTTCCCAGAATCACCAGAGCTCAAAAGATGGATGCCTTAAGCTCACAAGCAAATTTAGCTGGGTACTCTTCAGTCATAATTGCCTCTCAAGAACTTCAGAAAGCATTACCCATGATGATGACTGCTGCAGGTACAATCTCTCCTTCAAAAGTATTTGTCATCGGTGTTGGAGTCGCTGGACTTCAAGCAATAGCAACGGCGAAAAGATTGGGTGCAAAAGTAGAAGCTTTTGACACTCGACCGGTAGTAGAAGAACAAGTTAAGTCTTTGGGAGCTCGTTTCGTAAAGATCGATATTGGAGAAACGGGGGAGACTGAACAAGGATATGCAAAAGAATTAACTCCAGAACAAATAGAAATGCAAAGAGAAGGTATGAAAAAAGTATGTGCTTCCTCTGACATTGTAATTACTACAGCACAGGTCTTTGGAAGACCAGCTCCCACACTTGTCACAAGTGAAATGGTTTCTGCTATGAGTCAAGGTTCTGTTATTGTGGATATGGCAGTAGGAACAGGAGGAAATGTTGAAGGGTCTGTTCCAAATGAAACCATTGATTTAAATGGTGTAAAAATAGTAGGGAATACTAATCTACCTGGTGAACTTCCATATCACTCAAGCCAAGTTTACTCTTCAAATATATTTAATTTGATAGATGAGTTTTGGAATGAAGAAGAGAAAAAATTGAATCTTGATATTAAAGATGAAATCTTATCAATTTGTCTTGTATCTCATGAAAAAGAATACATAAACGAAACTATAAAGGAGATAATGAATTAGATGGAGTCCCAAGCTTTATTAGTTTTGCTTTTGTTTGTTCTTGTGCTCTCAATTTTCTTGGGTTTCGAGCTAATCAATAAAGTGCCTTCAACACTTCACACGCCTTTGATGTCAGGAGCAAATGCGATCTCAGGAATTACTATTGTTGGAGCTCTTTTAGCTTCAGGAGCAGGAGAAGAGGTTACTACATCAATATTAGTTGGAACTTTTGCAGTTTTCTTTGCCTCTATAAACGTGGTTGGAGGTTATTTAGTAACGAATAGAATGTTAAAAATGTTTAAGAAAAAATGATCGCTTTTTTTCAATCTTCAATTTTCGTAAATCTAGCTTACATATTTGCTTCTATTTTATTTATTTTTGGTTTGAAAATGCTGAGCTCCCCGGAGACAGCTCAAAGAGGAAATCTTGTTTCTGCTTCAGGAATGTTGATTGCAATCCTAGTTACTCTAGCTCAAAACGAAATTGTTGCCTATGAATATTTATTGGTTGCTCTTATTGGTGGTTTGCTTGTTGGAGTAGCGGCTGCTTCTCTCGTCAAAATGACTTCGATGCCGGAATTAGTGGCTTTATTTAATGGTTTTGGAGGAATTGCAAGCTTGCTAGTTGGTGTTGCTGAATTCATTAATCCATCAAGCTCAACTCTTATTCAGATTATCGCAATTTCCTTTACTGTTTTAATTGGCGGAATAACTTTTTCAGGAAGTCTTGTAGCTTTTGGAAAATTATCCGAAATTATTTCTGGTAAGCCACTTATCCTATTTGGTCAAAGATTTGTTTTATCGGCTTTATTACTAATTGCATTGCTATTAGCTCTTGAATTAATCATATCAACGGGCCTATTAAATATTTCTTCTCAAACTATTCTCTTTATTCTAATTGGCGTGACTCTGATATTGGGTGTGCTTTTAACTGCTCCAATAGGTGGAGCAGACATGCCAGTGGTCATCGCCTTGTTAAATAGTTACTCCGGTCTTGCAGCTTCTTCAGCAGGTTTCGTAATTAATAACAACGTGCTTATAGTTGCTGGTGCTTTGGTTGGAGCAAGTGGACTTATTCTTACAAATATCATGTGTAAGGCAATGAATAGGTCATTATCAAATGTTCTGTTTGGCGGCTTTGGAGCAGCTACTTCTTCCTCAGAAGGTGGCGGACAGATTCAAGGAGAGGTTAAACCAATTACAGCCGAGGATGCTTATCTTATTTTAGAAGCTGCAAATTCTGTTTTAGTGGTTCCTGGTTATGGAATGGCTGTGTCTCAAGCGCAACATGTTGTCAGGGAATTAGGTGAACTATTGGAAGATAATGGCTGTGAGGTCAAATACGCTATTCATCCTGTGGCTGGCAGAATGCCCGGACATATGAATGTTCTTCTCGCAGAGGCTAATGTTTCTTATGATGTTTTAGCTGAACCAGATGATGTTAACCCTTTAATGGATACCGTTGATGTATGCATTGTCATAGGGGCAAATGATGTTGTAAATCCTGATGCAAGAGAAAACGAAGGAAGTCCTATATACGGTATGCCGGTTATTGAAGTTGATAGAGCAAAGACGGTATTTATTTTGAAAAGAAGTATGGCTGCAGGGTTTGCAGGCATAGATAATCCGCTTTTCCTCAAAGAAAATTCAAGAATGTTGTTTGGCGATGCTAAAGAATCCATTTCAACTTTAGTCTCTGAATTTAAGACTTAAAGCCCTATTTTTAAGAGCTAAAATATCCATAAAATGTTAAAATAATGGCATTAAATGAGCCACTATTTTTACTATAAATTTCATTAGTTTTTCATTAATTTTTCTCTATGGATGACATAACAGAAGATGTAATTCCCGTTAATATAACGGACGAATTAAAGAGTTCCTATATGGATTACGCAATGAGTGTAATTGTAGGAAGAGCTTTGCCTGACGCAAGGGATGGTTTAAAACCTGTTCACAGAAGAACTCTTTACGCCATGTTCAGACTTAATAACGAATGGAATAGACCTCATTTGAAATCTGCAAGAATTGTTGGTGAGGTGATGGGTAAATATCACCCTCATGGAGATTCAGCAATCTATCAAACAGTAGTCAGAATGGCTCAAGAATTTAGCCTACGCTATCCTCTTGTCGACGGCCAAGGAAATTTTGGTTCTATGGACGGCGATGGTGCTGCAGCCATGAGATATACCGAAGCTCGGATGGCAAAAATTAGTAATGCTCTTCTGAACGATATAAATAAAGAAACAGTCGATTATGTTGAAAATTACGACGGTACAGAGCTTATTCCAGAAGTACTTCCTGCATCATATCCCAACTTATTGGTTAATGGATCTTCTGGTATAGCTGTTGGATTAGCCACCAATATTCTTCCCCATAATTTGAGTGAAACAATTGATGGAGCTTTGGCAATTTTAAAAAACCCAGAAATATCCATTGATGAATTGGTAACTATAATTCCTGGACCTGACTTTCCTACAGGAGGAATTATAAATGGAAAGGCGGGTGCTATTGAAGCTGCAAAGACTGGAAGAGGAAAAGTTGTTCTAAGAGCCAAAGTAGAAATTGAAAATGAGAAAAATGAAAAAAGTAGATTAATCATTTCTGAAATTCCCTATCAGGTAAATAAGGCCAACTTGGTAGAAAAAATCGCAGACCTTTCAAAAGACAAAAAAATTGACGGCATATCTGAAATTCGAGATGAATCAGATAGGGAAGGGGTCAGAATAGTTGTAGATCTCAAAGCCGGTCAAAATCCTGAAGTAATTTTGAATAATTTGTATGCTCAGTCGCAGCTAGAAACCTCTTTTGGCATTAATAATGTTGCTATCGTTGACCGAGTTCCTAAAGTTTTAAATTTAAAAGAGCTTCTTGATATCTTCTTAAGTCACAGACGGTCTGTTGTTTCAAGAAGAACAGCTTTTGACTTAGCAAAGTCAAAAGATAGAGGTCACATTTTAGAAGGTTTAACAATTGCCCTTTCAAACATTGATCCAATAATTGATTTAATAAAAAAATCCAAAGATCCCACTGAAGCTAAACGCAAACTACTAGCTAAAAAATGGAAATCCACTTTGATAAACAATTTATTAAAAAAAGCAGGTTCAATAGATACTCGTCCTGAGGATGTGTTCGAAGAATTTGGTCTTGCAGGTTCCAGCTACAAACTTTCTTCAAAACAAGCTCAAGCTATTCTAGATTTAAGGCTACAAAGACTTACAGGTTTAGAGCAAGATAATTTAATTAAAGAGTATGAAGAGGTTCTTCAAGACATAGCTGCCTTAAATGAAATTCTTGAAAATCCTGAAAGATTGCAGGAAGTAATTGAAGAAGAACTAATATCCGTTAAGGAAGAATTTGGTGATGAAAGAAAAACTCCTATTGAAGATAAATTAGATCTTTCCACCGAAGATTTGATCAAACCTGAAGATATGGTAGTTACCATTTCGAATATGGGTTACGCAAAAACTCAACCGCTTGAGGTATATCAATCTCAAAGAAGAGGTGGAATGGGTAAAACAGCGGCATCAGTAAAAGATGAAGATTTTGTCGAACAATTAATAGTTGCCAATACTCATAGAACTCTTTTATGTTTTTCGAACCTTGGAAAAGTTTATTGGCTTAAAGTTTATGAAATTCCTCAAGCCTCCAGAACAGCAAAAGGAAGACCGCTTGTAAATTTAATTGATTTGGATGAATCGGAAAGAGTTACCAGCCTTTTAGATGTAGAGTCTTTTGAAGGGGAAGCTTATGTATTCATGGCTACCCAAAATGGGATAGTTAAAAAAACACCACTATCGGAATTTAAGAAACCTAGAAAGACTGGCAAACGAGCAATAAAACTTGACGAAAATGATGAGCTTGTCGGTACTCTTTTAACAGATGGCAGCGCCGATTTAATGGTTGTTTCTAATGCAGGAAAAGCAGTATTTTTCAATGAGGTAGATGCCAGATCTATGGGAAGAGATACTCGAGGAGTTAAGGGCATTACTCTTGATGGTGATCAAAAAGTAATCTCTTTATTAAAACCTTCTAAAGAATCTGAGATATTAACCGTTTCAGAAAATGGATATGGGAAAAGATCAAAAGTTAATGATTTTAGAAAAACCAAAAGAGGAGCTAAAGGCGTTATAGCCATGCAGACTTCTGATAGAAATGGAGGCTTAATTTCTGCAAAGGAAGTAAGCGAAATGGATGAAGTTATTCTTATTACTAACAAGGGAATGCTTGTAAGAACCAAAGTATCAGAAATTAGTTTGATTGGTAGAAATACTCAAGGGGTTAGAGTGATCAAGCTCAAAGAGGATGAGGCTCTTAATGGACTTGCATTAGCTATTGATTCGTAAATAATTTAATTATGTCAAGAAATTACAACTTTTGTGCAGGACCTGCAGCACTTCCAAATGAAGTTTTGGATCAACTAAAAGCTGAAATACCTGATTGGCAAGGAAAAGGTTTATCCGTTATGGAAATGAGCCATAGAAGTAAAGAGTTTGTCGAGATCGCTGAAACTGCAAAACAGGATTTTATCGATTTAATGGAAATAAATGATGACTACGACGTTCTCTTTATACAGGGAGGTGCTTCTCTTCAATTTTCAATGATTCCAATGAATTTCTTAGAGAATAATCAAGCTTTATGCAGTTATCTTGATGTTGGGCAGTGGTCTAAGAAAGCAATTAAGGAAGCAAAGAAATTTGGACAGGTAGAAATTTCTGCATCTTCAGCAGATTTATCTTACAAAAAATACCCAAAACCAGATACTTGGAAAATCCATCCTAATTCTATTTTCACTCATCTTGTATTGAACGAAACAATCGATGGAGTTTGTCTTAGAAAGCTAGATAATCTTCCAAAGAAAAATCTTATTGCAGATTGCTCTTCTTGTATTCTTTCCGAGCCTCTCGATGTTACAAAATTCAGTATGCTATATGCGGGGGCTCAAAAAAATATTGGTCCTTCTGGACTGGCCATTATTGTTATAAAAAAAGAACTTCTGAAGGAAAAAGATAATTTGCCAGCTATGATGCAATATAAGACTTATGCTGATTCTGATTCAATGTATAACACTCCGCCTACATTTGCATGGTACTTATCGGGCATGGTTTTTAAATGGCTAAAAAAGAATGGAGGTCTTTCGAACCAAAAGAATGTTAATGAGTCAAAAGCTAACAAACTTTACTCTTATATCGACCAAAGCGATTTTTATAAAAATGATGTTGATAAAGAATCTAGATCTCTAATGAATGTTCCATTTCTTTTGGGAGATGATTCTTTAAACAATAAATTCTTAGAAGAGTCTGAAGGTAACGGATTATTAAATCTTGCCGGTCACAGATCTGTTGGTGGTATGAGGGCAAGTATTTACAATGGAGTTCCGGAAGAGGGAGTAGATGCTTTAATAGATTTTATGAAGGAATTTGAAAAAAATAATGGCTGAAAAAAATCTACCAAAAGATCTAACTGAGAATAGAAAAGAAATTGATCAAATTGACCAAAAACTTCTAAACCTCATCCACGAAAGATCCAAGCTCGTTATAAATGCTGGAAAAATAAAAAAGAAATCAGGCGATAAAACATTCTACAGGCCGGATAGAGAAGCAAGTTTAATTAAGACTCTGCAAAAGAAAAACAAAAGTTCTATCCCTGCGGAAAATATTAAATTTATTTTCAAAGAAATTATTTCTGCATGCTTTACCCTTGAAAAAAAAATTAAAGTTTATTATTTAGGTCCTAAAGGTACTTTTTCAGAAATTGCAACAACAACGCATTTTGGAAGCTCTGTTGAAAAGGTAGAAACACGAAATATTAGAGATATTTTTAAAGAAGTAGCCAAAAACAAAAATTCCTATGGAATGTTACCTTTTGAAAATTCAATAGAAGGCATGGTGAATCAATCTTTAGATAATCTCATAGAAAGTAATTTAAAAATTTGTTCAGAATTGGAATTACCTGTAGAGCACTGTCTTATTTCATCTGAAAAAAATATAAATAAACTTAATACCATTTATGGACATCCTCAAGCTATTGCGCAATGTCGTAACTGGCTAAGTAAAAATCTTCCTAGAGCTAAGATTGTCGAAACTGAGAGTTCTGCTAAAGCAGCCCAGCTGATTAAGAATAAATCAGGAAAAGGCTCTATAGGACCAAAACAAATATCTGAGATATATTCATTAAATTTATTGAAAGAAAAAATTCAAGATCAAATAACCAACACAACGAGGTTCTTAGTGATTGGAAACGAATTTCCAGGAAAAACCTTTGATGATAAAACGTCAATAAGTTTAAGTTTAAAAAATGAACAAGGAGCCTTGTTAAAAGTTTTACAGATAGTTAATAAGAATAAAATCAATCTCACAAATATTTTATCTAGGCCAGTTAAGAAAAATAAGTGGCAATATTCTTTCTTTTTAGAATTCTCGGGACATGCCTCAGATACGAATGTTTTAAAATTATTCAAAGAACTTCAAAAAGTTAGTTATGACCTAAAAGTCTTAGGTTCCTATCCAGCAGCTTACTAATTCATGAAAAATTCCTTTTTAGAAAATCTAAATCAAGGTGTTCTTGGACTAAAACCATATGAACCAGGATTGCCGCTAGAACATACTCAAAAGAAATTAGGCCTGGAAAAAATGATCAAATTGGCAAGTAATGAGAACCCTTTGGGACCAAGTCCAAAGGCTTTGGATTTACTTCAGGGAAAAATGAATAGCTTTTCATCCGAATTAAACAGATACCCTGATGGAAATGCTTATGAATTAAAAGAAGCAATATCAAAAAAATACTCTGTAGATCCGAACCAAATAACAATAGGTAATGGTTCTAATGATTTAATTGAGTTTGTATCTAGATGTTTTTTGGGAGAAGGAAAAAAAGCAATTTATTCTCAACATGGTTTTGCCATTTACCCGTTAGCCATAAAAGCAACTGGAGCTCATCCAGTTAAATCTAAAGCAAAAAATTGGGGTCATGATTTAGAATTAATGTCAGATTTAATAGATGATAAGACAAAAGTTGTTTTTATAGCTTCTCCAAATAATCCTACTGGAACAGCAAAAACTCTTCTAGAGATTAAAGATTTTTTGAATAATTTACCTGATGATATCTTGGTCTTTCTTGATCAAGCTTATTATGAGTATATAGAAGGCTCAGATTTTGATATTCCCTTTTCATTAATTGACGATCATCCTAATTTAGTCATCTCACGAAGCTTCTCTAAAGCCCACGGATTAGCAGCATTAAGATTGGGCTTTTGCGTTTCAAATCCTGAGTTGTCTGACTATCTTAATAGAGTCAGACAGCCTTTTAATGCAAACTCACTTGCTTTAGATTTGGGAAAAGTTGCTCTTTCTGATCAAGAACACATAAGCAAATCTGTAAAAATTAATTCTTCCGGTATGGATAGGGTAAAAAAAGCCTTCAATAATCTTGATTACGACTTTATCGAATCTTGGGGAAATTTTATTTCTTTTGATGCCAAGCAAGACTCTGATGATGCTTTTCAATATTTTTTAGAAAAAGGGGTTATCCTCAGATCTTTAAAAGTATATGAAATGCCTCAGCATCTGAGGGTTTCCATTGGTACTGAAGAGGAGATGGATTTTTTTCTTCAAGTATTAGAGGACTATGAAAAAGACCTTTCTAAAAAATAAAAAAAACATCCAGTTTTTAATTATTGGTCTTGGTTTAATTGGAGGTTCTGTAGCAAAAAGACTATCAAAAAATGGTTTTGAGGTTTTAGCAATTGACAAGAAAAAGTCCCATTTAAATCATGCTAAAAAATCAAAAATCACTACTGGTAGTTTGGAAAAAATTGATAGCACAAAAAAACTTTTTGTTATTGTTGCTTTACCACCTAAGATTCTACTGCGTAATTTTGACAAATATTTAGATCTTTTTCATAAAGCTGACTTTGTAACCGACTGTACTAGTGTAAAAGGTCCTTTGATAAATATAATCAAAAAGAACAGACTTGAATCAAAATTTATCTTATCTCATCCAATTGCTGGGTCTGAAAAAAGCGGTTTTTTGAATTCAAATGAAGACTTGTTTAGAGATAAAATTTCAATAATTTCTAAGCATAAAGGACTGGCTAATTCTACATTGCAAAAATGCCAAGAACTTTGGTTCGAGTTGGGTTCAAAAACTCATAATCTAGATCTTAAATTACATGACAAGATATTTTCCTTAACAAGTCATCTTCCCCATGTTGTGGCTTTTAGCTTGATTTCTTTATTTTCAAAGAGAAAAACATCTGAGTATAAAAAATTTATTGGAGGAGGCTTAAAAGATTTCACGAGAATCGCAGAAAGCGATCCAGCGATGTGGGAGAATATTTTTTCTCTAAATAAAAATAACTTACTAAAAGATATAAGTGAGATTGAAAAAGAAATTAATAAAATTAAAACATTCATACTGCAAGACGACGGTAAGTTAGAAGGGCACTTAAAAAAAATTAAAAAGACGAAGGAATCTTTAAATAGATGAAACTCATTTCTAAATCTGCCGAAGGACTCCATGGTGAAATAAAAATTCCAGGAGATAAGTCTATATCTCATAGAGCATTGATATGCGCTTCCATTTCAGATGGCACATCTAAGATTTCTAATCTTCAAGAGAGTGAAGATGTAATTAATACTCTTAACTCTTTAAAACAACTTGGGATAAATATCATAAAGGAAAACGAGTTTTATAAAGTAGAAGGCAAAGGATTTAGAGGATTAGAAGCATCTGAAAACCAACTTTATTTTGGAAATTCCGGAACAGGTATAAGACTAATGTCTGGATTATTATCAATACAGAATTTTTCTTCGAGTCTTATCGGAGACGAATCTCTTTCCAAAAGACCAATGAAAAGAATAATAGATCCCTTATCAAAGATGGGAGCGAACATATCTGGCTCAAAGGAAGATACTCTTCCCTTGCGAATAATTCCCTCTAAGAAAATATATGGAATAAATTACAGGATGCCAGTAGCAAGTGCCCAAGTAAAATCTGCAATTTTATTTGCCAGTTTAGGCGCACAAGGCGATACAAAAATTATAGAAAAATCCATGTCAAGAGATCATACTGAAAGGATGTTTGAATATTATGGAGCAAACATTACCTATTCTGAAAAAGAAACTTATTTAAAAGAAACAGATAAATTTACTTCTCAAAATATAGAAATACCCGGAGACTTTTCATCTTCTGCTTTCTTTATTGTTGCAGCTTTAATTTCAAAAAATTCTGATATTACCCTCAAAGAAGTTGGCATGAATCCTTCTCGAATTGCACTTTTGGATAAATTAATGGAAATGGGTGGGGATATCCAAGTATTTAATCACTCTTTATTTGGGAAAGAGCCTATTGCAGATTTGAACATAAAGAGTTCTGTTCTAAATCCCTGTGAAGTGACACCAGATGATGTACCGAATTTAATTGATGAACTTCCTATATTATTTATAGCTAGTTGTTTTGCAGAGGGCATCTCAAGTTTCATAGATATAGAAGAATTAAAACATAAAGAAAGTGATAGGCTGAAAGCTATGCAAGACGGTCTAAATAAAATGAGGATAAAAAATTTTTTGGATGGCAATGTTTTTTGTATTGAAGGTATGGGCAAAGACTATAAATCACCAAATTTTTTAGCTGAAACTTACTATGACCATAGAATTGCAATGTCTTTTGCTATAGCTGGCTTGAATAGTAATTCTTCTATTGAAATCGCCTCACCAGAAAGCATTAATACGTCTTTTCCAGAGTTCATAGAACTGGGTAAAAAGCTTGGATGTAATTTTGAAATTAGTTAAAAATATAATAACTATAGATGGCCCTAGTGGAGTAGGAAAAGGGACTCTAGCATTTTCGTTAGCTGAAAGGCTTGAGTGGAATGTTCTTGATAGTGGTCTTCTTTATAGACTTGTCGGATATTTGAGTTCGAATGAAGGATTGGAAACTTCGCAAGAAATTGTCCAATTTCTAAAAAAATCAAAAATCAAACTTATTACCAATCTTAACGAGAGTATTTGTGAAATAGAGCTGAACGATAAGATTTTAGGAAAAGACCTTAGAAATGAAAATATAGCATCTAGAGCATCGGAACTTGCTAAGGAAACAGAAATAAGAAACGCGATAATCAAAATTCAAAGGGATGCTTATGATTCAGAAAAAGGTCTTATTGCAGACGGTAGAGATATGGGAACCATTATTTTTCCTGAAGCAGCCTTAAAAGTATTCCTTCAAGCATCCCCTGAAGTTAGAGCAGAAAGAAGAGCTAATCAGTTGAAAGAAAAGGGTATGAGCGTTATCATGCACGACCTTTTAGAGCAAATTCAGCAAAGGGATGAAGAAGACATAAATAGAAAGATATCTCCTTTAAAACCTGCTGATGATTCACTACTTATTGATACAAGTAACTTAAGTATTAGGGAGGTAGAAGAAAAGGTAATGGAGAATTTTAGAAAATTATGACAGAAACAGCATTTGAAAAACTTTTAGACGAAAGTCTAACAACTTTAAACTTTGAACAAGGGGCGCTGATCTCTGGAGTAATAGTAGACTTAACTTCTGATTGGGTGACTGTGCATGTAGGTTTGAAATCAGAATCTCTTATTCCTAGAACAGAATTTTTAGCAGATGAAGCCGATGGAGAGCTATCAATAGGCGATGAGGTAAAAGTGTCTCTTGAAGCCGTCGAAGACGGACATGGCTCTACGAGAGTATCTAGAATAAGAGCAATGCATGATGAAAGCTGGAAAAACCTTGAAGAGGCTTTAGAAACTGGAGCATTGATCAAGGGTTATATTTCTGGGAAGGTAAGAGGTGGCATGACCGTTGATGTTGCTGGTGTAAGAGCTTTCCTTCCAGGATCTTTAGTAGACTCAAGACCTTTAGATAGTTTTGATCACTTGGAAAAGACTTTTCAAGATTTCAAAGTTATTAAGTTAGACAAAGAGAAAAGTAATGTCGTCCTTTCTAGAAAAGCAGTTCAAGAAGACCTAAATTCTGAAGAAAGAGAAAAGATATTTGCTACAATCCAAGAAGGCTCATTGATTTCAGGAACAGTTAAAAATTTAACTGATTATGGTGCATTTGTTGATCTTGGCGGAGTAGATGGTCTGTTGCATATTACTGATATTACTTGGAAAAGAATAAATCATCCTTCAGAAGTTCTTAATGTTGGAGACAAGCTTGACTTTAAAGTAACTAACTTTGACAAAGAAAAGTCAAGAATTTCTCTCGGACTAAAACAATTATCAAGCGACCCTTGGGAAAATATAAAGGATACTTTTCCAATTAATTCCATCCATAAAGCTAAAGTCTCCAGCATTGCTGAATATGGGTTTTTTGCAGAATTAGATTCAAACACAGAAGGATTGGTTCACATTTCTGAAATTGATTGGACTAATAAAAGTATTCACCCTTCCAAGGTTGTATCCTTAGGTGATGAAGTTGATGTAATGATTTTAGAAATTGATATAGAGAAAAGAAGGGTTTCTCTTGGAATGAAACAGTGCCAAGAAAATCCTTGGCTCACTTTTTCTGAGAACAACAGCTTAGGAGATGTTGTAAAAGGAGAAGTAAGATCAATCACAGATTTCGGAATGTTCATAGGTCTAGATGGAAATATTGATGGACTTGTTCATTTATCTGATCTTTCTTGGAATCAATCTGAAGAAGAGGCGGTTAAATCTTTTTCTAAAGGGCAAGAAGTAGAAGCTGTTATTCTTGGAATTGATCCTCATAAAGAAAGAATATCTTTAGGTATAAAACAACTTTCTGAAGATTTATTTGATACTTTCGCCACAAATAATCCCAAAGGAACGGAGTTAACTGGTCCGGTAAGTTCAATTGGAGAAGACA
Source organism: uncultured SAR86 cluster bacterium (assembly GCA_902632605.1). Taxonomy (GTDB): domain Bacteria; phylum Pseudomonadota; class Gammaproteobacteria; order Magnimaribacterales; family AG-339-G14; genus MEDG-81. Next base: position 83,280 of record CACPDB010000003.1, read on the forward strand.
TGATTTTCATAAACCTTGCAGAAGATGTCATTGGAAAAATTAAGAACAAAGAATTTAAAGATAATCTCCCATTAGAAGGTGATAATGTTACTTCCCTTGTAACTTCAATAGATAGAAAAAACAGACAAGTAAACTTATCAGTTTTTGCGCTAGAAAAATCTCAAGAAAAAGAGCTTATCAAAGAAAACATATCCAAAAACAAACAAATTGAATCAGAAACCAAAACTTCAATTGGTGATCTAATCCAAGAAGAATTAAGCGATTCTCCAAAGGATTAAATGAAGAAATCCGATTTCATATCTTTGCTTTCTAGGAACCTTAAGGATTATAACGAGATAGATATAAATCTTTCAGCTGACTTAATCCAAAAAACGATTGTCGAGTCACTAAAAAAGAGAAATAGAGTAGAAATCAGAGGTTTTGGATCCTTTTGTATCAGAGATAGAAAATCCATTCGAGCTAGAAATCCAAAATCTGGTGAGTCCATAGAACTCCCGAAAAGGTCCATTCCATATTTTAGAGCTTCAAAGTTATTAAAACAAAGAATTAATTAGATTGTGTTAAAATTTTAATATGAAATATTTTTATTTCATCTTATTAGTCCTTCTCGTTTCTTTCTTTTTTATATTCAGTAGTCTTAATCCTGACTTAATTGCATTGGATTTATTCTTTGTAAAAATTGAAGGGGTTTCTGTAGGTTTTACTATAATTCTTTCTATTCTCATAGGGTCTATTATTTCTCTAATTCTTCAATTACCAAGGTTGCTTAGAAGAAAATCAAAAGTTATCTCTGATAAAAAGGATGAAAATCCTTAAACCTAAGCAAATTATCGTAGCTTTGGATTTAGATTCCATCGAAGAAGCTGATTCTATTGTAAAGTTTTTAGATCCAGAAATTTTTAGATTAAAGGTTGGAAAGCAACTATATGCTAGCGAAGGTCCTAAAATTTTAGAAAATTTAAATAAAAAAGGTTTTGATATCTTTTTAGATTTAAAGCTTCATGATATTCCAAATACTGTATATAAAGCCTTGAAAAACTTACTTAATGAGAAACTCTGGATGACAAATATACACCTTCTTGGAGGAGAAGAAATGATGCAAGCTGCTAGAGAAGCAAGAGAACATGTAAAAAGCGATGCTCTTTTGATTGGAGTTACTGTTCTAACAAGTCTTGATGTAAATCATATTAAAAATATGGGTTTTGGTATTCAAATTTCAGAATTAGTAAATATCCTCTCTACGAGCGCTAAGCGAAATAACATTGATGGTGTTGTCTGCTCAGCAAAAGAAGTCCCGGAAATAAAAGAAAATTTAGGTCAAGATTTTATTGCAGTAACTCCTGGTATAAGGATGCAGCAGAATAAAGATGATCAATCTAGAGTAGCAACTTTAAAAGAAGCTATAAGAAATGGAAGTGATTATATTGTTTTAGGAAGAGAAATAACTGCTTCAGAAAATATTTCTAAAATGATAAAAAAAGTTGAATCATATATAATTCAAAATAATGAATAATGATTGGCATATAGTTAAAGAAGACGATAGATATGTTGTGTTAGACAATAGTTCCTTATCGAAACTCGTCCCCAGCATAACTAAATTAAATCCAAAGAAAAGTACGTCTGGTCATAAACATGAAGGCCAAGAAGAAGTTTATGTGTTTTATAAAGGTACCGGAATAATGCAAATTGATGACTCAAAATTTGAGGTCAAGCAAGGAGACGTTATTCCAGTTCCTGACGGAGCATTTCATAGAGTTTTCAATGAGTCTAGTGAGATTTTAGAATTTGCTGCAATATTTAATGGTGAGAGGCATACTGAAGATAAGCCAAATTAGCAAAATATATATCTCAAAATATCCACTAATAGCATTTCTCTTAATACTATTATTCTTTTATTCTTCACTTGTAAAAGCGGAATCTTATGCTGTTGCTTCAAGACATCATCTTGCGACAGACATAGGAATGAAAGTTTTAAACGAAGGGGGAAATGCTATTGATGCTGCTGTAGCAGTAGCATTTGCTTTGGCTGTTGTTAACCCTTCTGCAGGTAATCTTGGCGGCGGCGGATTTATGCTAATTCACTTAGCTGAAAAAAATGAAACATTCTCAATTGATTATAGAGAACGAGCTCCGATTAAGTCTTTTGAGAAAATGTTTCAAGATAAGTCTGGAAAAGTTATAAAGGGATTAAGTTTAAATTCTATTTTAGCTTCGGGAGTCCCTGGCACAGTATCGGGCATGTTTTATGCGTCAGAAAAATATGGAACAATTAATATCAAAGCTTTAATTTCTCCATCAATCGAACTGGCAAGAAAAGGTTTTGTTTTATCTGAGTACCAAGCAAAAAACCTTAACAAATACAAACAAAAATTTTCTAAAAACCAAGAGGCAAAAAAAATTTTTACAAAACCTAATGGATTTTCTGAAGGGGATATTTTGGTTCAAACAAATCTTGCTAATACCTTAGAGAGAATAAGCCAATATGGAGAGGAAGAATTTTATTCTGGAGAGACAGCAAAAAAAATTTCAAGTTTTTTTCAAATTAACGGAGGCATTTTAAGTCTAGAGGATTTGAATCAATACAAACTAAGGATTCTTAAGCCAGTATGTGGGAGTTATAGGTATTATGTAATTTGTTCTATGGCTCCTCCTAGTTCTGGAGGAATCGCCTTAATTCAGATTTTAAATGTTCTGGAAAATACTGACTTGGGAAAGCTTGACCATAATTCCGAAGAATATTTAAATCTCTTAATTTCCGCTATGGATTATGCTTACAAAGATAGAGCAGAATATCTTGGAGACCCTGATTATTCTGAGGTGCCAAAAGATATCCTTACATCTAAAAAATATGCGGATGAAATTTTTAAGCAAATAAAAGAAAAGAAACTTCCTTCAAAAGCGAAGATAAATGTATTCGAAGGCGAGGAAACAACTCATTTTTCTATAGTAGATAAATGGGGAAACGCAGTAAGTAATACTTACACGTTAAATACTGCATATGGATCTGGAATTATTCCTACAGGCACAGGTATTTTAATGAATAATGAAATGGATGATTTTTCATCAAAACCCGGATATCCAAACGCTTATGGTTTAGTAGGTTCTGAAGCAAATAAAATAGAGCCAAAAAAAACGCCTCTATCTTCGATGTCCCCCGTAATAGTTTTTCTTCATAAAAAGCCTTATTTAATAACTGGGTCTCCCGGAGGATCAACAATTATCACAAGTGTATTACAAGAGATTATAAATGTTCTTGATTTTAAAATGTCGTTAGAAGAATCTTCAAAAAAAAGTAGAATTCATTTTCAACATTTACCGGATATTTTATTTCATGAACAACTTGATAACAGTCTTATAAAATCTCTAAAAAAAGATAAAAAACTTATTAATAGAAAATTAGGTGAAGTACATTCAATTTTGCTAAAAAAGGATGGAATTGAAGCATTTTCTGACAAGAGAAGACCAGATGGAAAAGCAAGCTCAATTTACAAATAAAAAAATATTATTCAATAAAAGTACAGATTTTCCAGAGTTACCAGGAGTATATAAATTTTATAATTCAAAAAATGAAATAATTTACATTGGAAAAGCAAAAAATATCAAAAAGAGAGTCAAAAGTTATTTTCAATTAAGAAAAGGGGAAGGTAAAAGGATAGCTAAACTTAAATCTTCAATAAAATATGTTGAAACAATTATTACAAAAACAGAATCTGATGCTTTGATTTTAGAACAAGGTCTAATTTCAAAAAAAAGACCACAATTCAATATTCAATTTAGAGATGATAAGTCTTATCCAGCAATTCATTTATCTACTTCTAAAGACTTTCCAGCAATTTATGTTTCTAGACAAAAAGACTCCAGCAACACACTATTTGGACCTTTTGCCAATGTTGGAGCTATGAGGATCAATGTCAGCTTGATTAGGTCTTTATTTAAAATTAGGAATTGTAAAGATATTAATTTTAAAAATAGATCTCGTCCTTGTATTGAGTATCAAATGAATAGATGTTCAGCCCCATGTGTAGGAAATATTTCTAAGGAAGATTATGCATTTGACGTAAAAAATGCCATAAATTTTCTTTCAGGAGATACAGCAAATGTAATTTTAGAACTCCAAAAAAAAATGGATTTTTATTCTAAAAATAAAGATTACGAAAGAGCAGCTATATATAGAGATAAAGTCCAATCCATTAGAGATACTCAAAAAAAACAAAATGTATTAACAGGATTTAATGATTTAGATGTTTTTGTAATAAAAAGAAATAAATTCAATTGTTGTATTAGCGTCCTTAGGATTGAAGATGGGTGGATTACAAGTTCTCAAAATTTCTACCCGGATTCTAAAGATAATATATCTGACCAAGAGCTTTTGTCAGTTTTCTTAGAAAGTTATGTCATTGATAACAAAGACAGAAAAAAAATTAATTTACTCTTCCAGGAACAAATCTTGAAAGAAACGAAAGATTTTTTATTTGATTTATCTTCTCCTGAAGTCATTACTCACAAAGCTAATAAGCAAAATAAAAATTTAATTGATATCTGTTCTTCTCAGGCTGAAGATGCCTTATCAAGAAATAATAATTTTTCTTGGGTTAATATCAGTTTAGAGTCTTTAGCAAATTTTTTACAAATGGAAGTTATTAATAAAATAGAAGGTTTTGATATTAGTCATACTTCAGGAAAAAATGTTTCAGCTTCCTGCGTATCAATTACAAAGGATGGACCCAATAAAAAAAATTACAGAATTATGAATATTAAAAAAGATTCTAATAATGATTACTTAGCACTTAGTGAGGCGATTCAAAGAAGATGTAAAAATTTACAAAAAAATGGTTTAAGCCTACCTGAAGTAATTTTGATTGATGGAGGTAAAGGCCAGCTAAATACTGTTAAGAAGTATTTTGACGAAAAATTTTTAGAAAATATAAAATTTATTTCCGTTTCAAAGGGACCTAATAGAAATGAAAAGTATGATGTTTTGCATGACGGTAAAAATAGCCACGAATTAAATAACTTTAAAGAGATATCGAAGCTTCTTCAACTTGTAAGAAATGAATCACATCGATTTGCAATCAACCATCATAGAAAAAGAAGATCTAAAGATTTATTTTCTTCTAGCTTAGATGGAATTGATGGATTAGGTCCTAAATTAAAATTGAATTTAATTAGATTTTTCGGAGGTATGGACAAAGTTATTGAAGCTTCATTAGATGATTTAAAATCGGTACCTGGAATAGGAGAAGAAAAAGCTAAGAAAATTTATTCTTACCTTAATAATAATTAAAATGAACCTTCCAAACATATTATCCATTTCAAGAATCTTTCTTTTATTTCCGATAATTTTTCTGTTTGAATTCGAATTCTATTTTGTTTCATTGGGCATATTTATAGTTGCTTCTATCACTGATTATTTAGATGGTTATTTTGCTCGTAAGAACAATCAAACTTCAAATATTGGAGCTTTGTTAGATCTTTTAGCTGATAAAGTGTTTGTTTCTACACTATTGATATGGATGACTTTTAATTTTGAAAGTTTGTTAATCTTAATTTCTTCAATTCTTATAGTATCTAGAGAAATTTCTATTAGCTATTTGAGACTTTTTATTGTTTCTCAATCAAAATACATGGACGAGATTAAATCAGATTTGATTGGAAAATATAAAACTACCTTCCAAATGTTAGGATTAGGATTTTTATTAATTTCTCCCATTTTATCTAGTATCTTTTTCAATGTTAGTTTAGGTTTGATTTTTTTCAGCGCTTTAATGTCTTGGTATTCTTTAGCAAGGTATTTAAAAAAATGGATTGTTTAAACTAAATATATACAATAGCATTTCGGCTGAGTGGCAGAGTGGTCATGCAGCGGATTGCAAATCCGTCTACGCCGGTTCGATTCCGACCTCAGCCTCCATTTTATTGCTGTTAATGAAACTATAAGAGCAATATAATATCTTTTTTTGCATAATGTTAATGAATTTGCCCAGGTGGTGGAATTGGTAGACACAAGGGACTTAAAATCCCTCGAAGGCGACTTCGTGCCGGTTCAAGTCCGGCCCTGGGTACCACACTAAATGACTGACTTAAACACAAATAAATCTTCAAACGATCAAATTGTTGAGGATGAAATTAATTTGCAAGAAATTGCTTCTGTTATTTGGTTAAGAAAGTATTTATTGCTTGCAGTTTCTTTTACGTTCTCTTTATTATCAGTTTTTTATTCATTACTTCTTCCGAATTACTATCAATCCGAGTCTATCTTGGTATCGACAGATAAAAACAATTCTTCCCCTTTGGGTCAATATGCTGATCTTGCATCTTTAGCTGGACTATCTTTAAATGCTGGAGGTGAGAATGAAGTCTTTGAAACTATTGAACTTATCAAGTCAAGGGAGTTTGTAAAGCATATTCTAACTTTTCCCGACGTCTTACCATCAATCATGGCTGCTAAAGAATTTAGGAAAGATACAAATGAATTAATTTATAAATCCGACATTTATGACCAATCGAGTAATGAATGGAAAGGAAATTCATTTAGATATGGTAAAAGCAAACCTTCATATCTAGAAGTTCACAAGATTTATTTATCTCAGCTTAATATTTTCCAGGATAAAAAAACTAATTTTATATCTATGAGTTTTGAACATATTTCACCAATTTTTGCTAAAGATTTTTTAAGTCTTGTTATCAGCGAAGCAAATAGTATTAAAAGACAAAGAGATTTGGATACAACCAATAATGCATTAAAATTTCTGACGGAAGAATTCAAGAGAACTTCTTTAAAGGAAATTAGGATATCGATACAAAACCTTATAGAAAGTCAGTTAGAAACACAAATGCTTGCTAAGGTTAATGACGAATATAGTTTATCAATCTTAGAACCTCCTTTTGTTCCTGAGTTAAAATCAAGACCACAAAGATCCGTGATTGTAATTATCTCAACTTTTCTAGGCTTTTTGATGACAGTATTTTGTATACTTGTTTATCATTTTTTTTGGACTAAGAATAAATAAATCCATTTCACTATAAATATTTATGTCAGTTTTAGAAAATAAAATTCTTAAGAGAGCAAAGCTCTTAAAAACCAATGCAAGCTTACTTGAAACTAAAATTAAAGATATCTCAAAACTAGTTTCATCTGTAATAAAAAATAATGGAAAACTCATGTTTTGTGGAAATGGCGGAAGCGCAGCAGAGTGTCAGCACATGTCAGCTGAATATTGTGCTACGTTAGATCATAAGAGGCCTAGACCCGGAATAGCATCAATATCTTTAACTACTGATTCATCCTTTCTAACAGCATGGACCAATGATTTCGGATATAAAGATATTTTTTCAAGGCAAGTTGAGGCCCTTGGAAAAAAAGGAGATTTACTTTTTTGTTATTCAACAAGTGGAAATAGTGAAAACGTTATAAACGCAGCAAAAACAGCTAAAAGGAAGGAAATAATAGTAATTGGCTTTACTGGCAACCATAGAGCTACTAAATTAGAAAAATACTGCGATAAAGTATTTAAATCACCAAGTAAAGAAACACCCATTATTCAGGAATTTCATTCCTTGGTAGGACATGAAATTTGTTCTGAAGTTGAGAGCAAGCTATTTTTTAAAACCAAATGAAATATAAATTAATTGTTTATGATTTCGATGGAGTTATGACAAATAATCAAGTTATCCTATCTGAAGATGGAAAGGAAAGTGTAATACTCAATAGGAGCGATGGTCTTGCAATATCTCTCATAAAAAAATTAAAAATAAATCAATGCATAGTTTCTTCAGAAACAAATCCTGTCGTTTCTAAAAGAGCAGAAAAGCTTGGAATAAGAACTTTCCAAAGCGTTTTCAATAAGTTAGAAACTATTAAAGCTTTATTAGAAGAAAATGATTTAAATCCCTCAGAAGTTGCCTTTATTGGAAACGATCTTAATGACTTAGAGGTTATAGAATTTCTTCCCCACTCATTCTGCCCAAAGGACTCCAACAAAAAAATCCTCGAATCGTCAACTTTTGTGCTCAATAAAAAGGGTGGAAAGGGTGTTATTATGGCCTTTTATGAGCACATAATGGAGAATTCCTTTGGATAGAATTTTTATAATTGGCGAGATCGGCATCAATCACAATGGGGATGTTGATATTGCCAAGCAATTAATAGATATTTCTGTTGATGCGGGAGCAGATGCAGTTAAATTTCAAAAAAGGACTATAGATAAAGTTTATTCAACAGAAACTCTTGATGGTCCCAGGGAGAGTCCCTGGGGTAATACACAAAGAGACCAAAAAGAGGGGTTAGAATTTGGTTTATCTGAATATCAGGAAATTGATAAGTACTGTAAATCTAAAAAAATAGAGTGGTTTGCCTCCGCATGGGACTTAGAGAGTCAATTTTTTTTGAGACAATTTAACTGTAAGTATAATAAAGTCGCTTCTGCAATGATTGTATATGAAAATCTTTTAAGCGAAATAGCCTCAGAAGGCAAACATACTTTTATTTCAACCGGAATGGCTAAGATAGAAGATATTGATAAAGCGGTAGAAATCTTTCAAGAAAAAAAATGTCCTTTTGAATTGATGCATACTGTTTCGACATATCCTATGAAAGATAGTGATGCAAACTTAAACATGATTACTACTTTAAAAGAACGATACTCATGCAGCGTTGGCTATAGCGGCCATGAGTCAGGCGTTGCTGTATCTGTAGCTGCTTGTGCCTTAGGTATCTCATCTCTAGAAAGACATATTACTTTGGATAGATCTATGTATGGATCTGATCAAGCTGCATCTTTGGAGCCTCAGGGCTGGAGAAACCTTATTGGGTCTGTTAGAAAAATCCCAGAGGCAATGGGAGATGGCATAAAGAGAATTCTGGATGAGGAGTTTCTCATTGCTAAAAAATTAAGAGAGCATCTTTAAGATTTTTCAACCTTATTAAATTAGCTTTGAAATGAAAATCGTAGCTATCATTCCTGCAAGAAGTGGTTCTGAAGGTATTAAAAATAAAAACTTAGTCTTACTGGATAATCATCCTTTAATTGCTTACAGCATAGTTTTGGCAAAAGCGGTTCCCCAAATAGATAGAGTCATTGTTTCAACTGATTCAAAACGCTATGCAGAAATTTCCAAAAAATTTGGAGCAGAAGTTCCATTCTTAAGACCTGCTAAACTCTCTGGTAACAAATCATCTGATTATGATTTTATGCTTCATGCGGTAAAATGGTTCGAGAAAAACAGTAAGCCACCTGAATATTTTGTTCATCTTAGACCTACTACTCCACTCAGAGATCCATCGATAGTAAAAAAAGCCATAGACCTTATGATTTCAAACAAAGAAGCTACAGCTTTAAGATCTTGTCACCTTGCTCCTGAGTCGCCATTTAAATGGTTTAGAATCAATAAAAAAGGATTTTTTACTAGTTTGTCAGGTAAAGATACAAATCTTGATGAATACAATGGTCCAAGACAAAATTACCCAGACGTATTTATCCCTAATGGATATGTTGACATCGTTAAAAGTTCCGTAATAAAAGAACAAAAACTTTTGCATGGAAACAAAGTTTTGGCTTTTCAAACACCCTTTTGTAACGAAGTAGATACGTTAGAAGAACTGGAACTGATTAAGTATCAACTAGAAACAAATGGTAGTAAATTAACAAAAAAACTTAATTTGATCACAAAAAAATGAGCGGATTTAATTTTAATCATAAGCCAGTAAAGGTTCCTCAAGTTAATAGCAAATTTAGAAAAATAGTTACAGATATTCCTGTACCTGAAGATCTTGAAATTCTTAAAAATGCTTATAAATTAGAATCTAGATCAATGCATGGTCAACTTCCGATTGTGTGGAGTAAAGCTGAAGACTTTCAAATCTATGATTCCCATGGAAATTGTTGGCTTGACTTCACAAGTACAATTTTTGTCTCCAATGCAGGTCATGGAAATAGAAGAATCTTAGATGCTGTAAAAAGAGTTATAGATAAACCACTTATACATAGTTATACCTACCTTACTAAAGAAAGAAATGATTATCTAAAACTTTTGATAGAAAAAACACCGGAACAATTTGAAAAAGCTTTTCTTCTTTCAGCAGGAACAGAGGCTACAGAGTGCGCTCTCAAACTCATGCGCGAAAAAGGAATCAAAGATGGCAAAAGAAAAGGAGGAATAGTTTGTATTGAGGGAAACTGGCACGGAAGAACTTTGGGAGCACAAATGATGAGTTGGAATCCTCAACAGAAGGATTGGATTGGATATCATGACCCTAATATTTATCACATACCTTTTCCTTATCCATGGGATGATGAAGCAATGTCTAAACCTGAAAAATTCTTTGAAGACTCAATTAAAAACTTATGTAAATCAAAAAACTTAGATCCTGAAAAAGACATTTGTGGTTTTATGCTAGAAACTTTTCAAGGATGGGGGTCTATTTTTTATCCAAAAGATTTTGTTAAAGCTATTTCTAATTATGGAAAAAGGAATGGAATCCTTCTGACTTTTGATGAAATGCAATCAGGCTTCGGAAGAACAGGAGAATTATTTGGCTATATGCATTACGATGTAGAACCAGATTTAATTTGTTGTGGAAAAGGAGCAAGTTCGGGCTTTCCATTATCTCTTGTCTTAGGCTCTGCAGAAGTTCTAGATATTCCTGAAATTGGCTCAATGAGTTCAACTCATTCAGCAAACCCAATCGTATGTGCAGCGGGCAAAGCAAATTTAGAGTGTTTATTTGATGATGGACTTTTAGATAATTCAAAAATGCTGGGAGAAGTATTTATAGATAATTTAAATAGAATTAAACAAAGGTTCGGAAATCATATTAGTGATGTGCAAGGCAAAGGTCTCATTGGAGCTTTGATTTTTAATGATGAAAACAGGACTCCTTTGGTTTCAATTTGCGATCAGGTTTCAGAACTATGTCTCCAGAGAGGCTTGCTTGTTGTGCATACTGGGAGAGAATCTATAAAGTTAGCTCCGCCCTTATCAATTACAGAGGAAGCTATGCTAGAGGGAATAAATGTTTTAGAACAGTCAATATATGACGTCATTTCAAAATTATGATTCTTAATACACGTCATGTTGGTTTGGTGGTAGAAGATATTGAGAAGTCTATAAAGTTCTATCAAGCTTTAGGGCTTACTGTTTGGAAAAGACAAATTGAATCAGGAGGTTTTATATCTACTGTAGTAGGTATAGATAATGTTGAGATTGAAACGGCTAAATTAAAAGTTTCTGATCAATCTATAATAGAGTTACTAGAATACAAGTCCCATAAAACAAAAAAAACAGCAGAATTCTATTCGTCAAACAAACATGGTTGTTCTCATGTTTCTTTTACTGTAGAAAATTTAGATGACATAGCGGGAAAAATAACTGAATTGGGAGGTTCTATTGTAAATTTACCATCCATTACAGACGATGGAGTATTTAAAGTCATGTATTGTCATGACTTAGATGGGATAATTATTGAGTTAGTTGAGGAATTGAAATAAATGTCAAATTACTTAAAAGTTACCTATTCTAAAAAGAATCGACCTTATACTGATTATCCTCCAAAGTTAGTTAAATTTTTATTTGATAAATTTTCATTAAAACCAGGTATGAAGATTTTAGAACCTGGTTGTGGCAGAGGAGAATTTTTAAAAATATTTAAGGATCTAGGATTGGAAGCTGTTGGTCTTGATATTTCAAACGAATTTGAAAAAGATTTTTCAAAAGATAGAATTAATTTAATTTTGGGCGATGTTGAAGACAAAAAAGGAATCCCTTTTCCAGATAATAGTTTCGATGTAATTTACAATAAAAGTTTTTTAGAACATCTCTCTAATCCAGATAAATTTTTGACTGAAGCATTTAGGATTTTAAAACCTGGCGGTATTATTATCAGCTTAGTTCCCGACTGGGAATCAAATTATAAAACGTATTTTGACGATTTCACTCATAGAACTCCCTTTACAATGCCTTCTTTGAAAGACATATTAAAAATGACCAATTTTAGTGAAGTTGAAGTCAGTAAATTTAGACAACTGCCAATTGTTTGGAAATACCCTTTGCTTAATTATTTTTGTGCTTTTATAAGTCCTTTTATTCCAGTGAGAGTAAATAATAAGTTTTTAAGATGGTCTAGAGAGCTTATGTTGTTAAGCAGTGCAAGAAAAATTCTTAAATAGAATGACAAAAAATATAGGGTTTATGCAAGGAAGGTTTTCTCCTATGGACGATGGAAAAATTCAATCTTTTCCATGGAAATACTGGCAAAATGAATTCGCTTTAGCATCAAAACATAACTTTGATTTGATTGAGTGGACAATAGACCAACATAAAATTATGCAAAATCCTTTAATGACTGAGGATGGCAGATATCAGATCAAAAATTTATCAAATAAGTATAAGGTCAATATTCCTTCAGTGACTGGCGATTGCTTTATGCAATCTCCATTTTGGAAATTTTTTGGAGATGAAAAAAAATCTAGAATAAATGATCTTTTAAGACTTGTTTTTGCTTGTTCAGATTTAGGAATAAGGATGATTGTCATCCCTCTTGTAGATGGAGGTTCTATAGAAAATAAAGACCAATTAAAATCATTATTGGATGTTTTAAATGAAATAGAACATAAGCTTAAAGATTTAGATTTAAAGATTCTTTTTGAATCAGATTTTAACCCTAAAGACTTAAAAAAATTTATAGACCAATTTAATCCAGAAGTATTTGGAATAAATTATGATATTGGTAATAGCGCATCGCTTGGCTACAATCACCAAGAAGAATTACTATCTTATGGAAAGAATATTTATAATATCCATATTAAGGATAGGGTTTTAAATGGAGAAACTGTTCCTCTAGGAGAAGGACATGCTGACTTTTCTCTATTTTATAAAAGCTTAAGAGAAGTTAATTATTCAGGAAACTTTATTCTACAAACGGCTAGGTCAATAAATGGTGAACATGCCAAAGTATTAATAAAATATAAGAAAATGACAGAGCTTTGCCTTAAAGAATATGGACTATAAATTAAAAGAAAAAAAAGTATTCATATCTGGCTCATCAAAAGGGATAGGTTTAAGTATCGCTTTAAAGTTCATGAATGAAGGAGCAAATGTCATCATAAATTCAAGAAATTCGGATGATTTAATAGAATTAACCAATAAATATAAATCCTTAGATTATATTGAGGGAGATGTTTCTAAAACTGATGATGCTGTAAAGATAGCCTCTTTCATATCTCAAAAATTTAATCAATTAGATGTCTTAATTTGTAATGTTGGATCTGGAAAGTCAGTACCTCAAGGAGAAGAAAACTATGAAGAGTGGCAAAAAACATTTTCCAAGAATTTTTTTAGTACAACTAATATTGTTGAAGCTACTAAGCATTTATTAGAAAAATCAAAAGGCTGTATTGTTTGTATATCTTCCATATGCGCTTTAGAACATATTCCTAATGCTCCAGTAACATATTCAGTTGCTAAAAACGCAATAAATTCTTACGTAAAGTTTCAATCTTTCCCCTTATCAAAGAAAGGAATCAGGATAAATTCTGTTGCTCCAGGGAACATAAATTTTCCTGGATCTACTTGGGAAAAAAAAATTAATGAAAATCCACTCGAAGTAAAAAAAATGATCAAAGAAAATGTACCAATGCAGAGGTTGGGTTCAACAGATGATATTGCAAATCTCGTTCTTTTTTTATCTTCAGATTTATCTAATTTCACAACTGGCTCAATTTTCACATCTGACGGTGGTCAAACTCGTTCTTTATAGAAAAAAATGACATTAGATAAATTTAGGTTAGAAAATAAAAATGTTCTAATCACAGGAGCAGCAGGTCTTTTAGGTAAAGAGCATGCATCTGCTATTTTAGAAGTAGGAGGTAAAGTTATCCTTACTGATGTTACAAAGAAGAAATTAGAAGATACAAAAAAAATTCTTTCTTCTCAATTTAATCCTAATTCTATTTTGATATCAAAAATGGATGTTACAAAAAAGGAAGACATCCTAAAAGTTTCAAAGGATTTGTCTAAGTCCAAAATAAGAGTAGATGTTTTGATAAACAATGCAGCAATAAATCCAAAAGTTGGCAAGAAATTAAATCCTACAAAAAAATTAAGATTTGAAAATTTTTCTTCAGAAGATTGGAATCTGGAATTAGACGTAGGTCTTAAGGGAGCTTTTTTTTGTAGTCAAATCTTTGGAACAAAAATGGCCTCTGATTCCAAGGGCGGTGTTATTCTAAATATATCTTCTGATCTTTCAGTAATTTCTCCAGATCAAAGAATTTATCAACTTAAAGGAATTTCTGAAGATAATCAGCCCGTTAAGCCAGTAACTTATTCTGTTATTAAAAATGGTCTTATTGGCTTGACGAAATATGTTGCAACGTATTGGTCTTTAAAAGGAGTAAGGTGCAATGCACTTTCACCTGGAGGGGTTTTAACAGATCAGGATAATGAATTCATTAAAAAATTAAATAGATTGATTCCTCTTGGAAGAATGGCAAGTAAAGATGAATACAGATCTACTGTTCAGTATCTTTGCTCGGAAGCTTCTTCGTATGTAAATGGACAAAATATCGTAGTTGATGGGGGAAGAACAATTTGGTAAAAACTTTAGTTACAAGCTCACTAGAGTCAACTTGGCCAAAATCAGGAAAAATAATTTTTTTAGGTAAATGGTGCTGTCTTTTTGATAGAAAAGATAAATGGTCTAAATTAGATTATCAAATATCAAATTTTCACTGGGATGATAGAAATAAACTTCAATCTGACTTTATAAAACTTGAGACAACTTATGAGGAATTTCTTAATGAACTTCACCCTTATTTAAACAAACTACATAAAAAAAAATACTCAAAGAAATTCTGGAGAATTTTAATTGGACCATGGTTATATACTTCCATAAATATTATTTATGACAGGTGGTTTATGCTTCAGAAAGTTATTTCTGAGGAAGGCAGCTTAAATAAGAGTATCTACAAAGATTACAAAACCACTCTTATTTCTAGCGATATGGACGATTTCAATTCAAAAATTGAAACAGATCAATGGAATGAAGCATTATATTCTCTAATAATTAATAAAATTTATAACTCGAATTTTTGCATTAATTTTTTAGATTCTAAAAAAGAAATGCCCCAAAAAGAGAGCAAAGTAGAGAAAAACTTTTTTTTAAAATTTTTAAAGAAAATTTCAAATAAATTTGCGAATATTTTCTCAAAAGACTCAGATGTTTTTATTATTTCTTCTCATCTATCTTTATATAATCAGTTTTTACTCTCTTTAAAACTAAATCAATTTCCAACTTTTAGGTTTAAGGACGAAAACAAATTGAAAATTAGTAAAGAATTTTCAGAAAGAGATGTTGGTTTATCTTTCTCATTAGACAAAACAGATGAATTCAATCGTGTCTTAAATAAAACTCTAATGCACTTAATTCCTCAAAGTTATTTGGAATCATTTGAAATTCTCCTTAAAAAAACACAAGTTCAAGGATGGCCTGAAAATCCAAAATCCATTTTTACTTCTAATGCATACAATTCAGACGATAAATTTAAATTGTGGGCTGGTTTAAAGGTTGAAAGAGGCTCAAAACTCATTATCGGTCAACATGGAGGAAACTTCGGCATGACTCCAATGGCAATTCATGAATCACATCAAATAGAAATTGCAGATAGTTGGTTATCTTGGGGGTGGAAAAATCCTGAAAAGAAAAACATTAATCCTGTTGGAAATTTCAAGTCTTCATTTAAAAGGGCAAAGTACTCACCTAGAGGTAGCATTCTTTTAGCTGGAATGACTTTGCCCAGATATAGTTATTACTTATATTGTGTACCAATAGCAAGTCAAGTTGAAGCTTACTTAAACGATCAAATAAAGTTTGCAAAATGTTTACCAAATGAAATGCTTAAATATTTAAATGTAAGGCTTTATTCTTTAGATAGAGGCTGGAATCAAAGAAATAGATGGGAATCTAATTTTGGCAGACAAATATCTTTTGACAATAACAAAAAAAAACTAATTAGTTCATTTAAAAATTGCAGAGTATTTATAGGTACATATAATGCAACTACTTATATCGAGGCCTTTTCAGTAAACATGCCAACTATCCTTTTTTGGAACCCTCATCATTGGGAATTAAATAACGTAACAAAAAGTTTATTCCTAAATTTAGAAAATGAAAAAATTTTTCATTCAACTCCAGAAAGTGCTGCGGAGCACCTTATTAAGATTTGGGATGATGTAGATTCCTGGTGGTTTAGTGCAAACGTTCAAAGTTCAATTAATGATTTTAAAAAAACCTTTTCTAAACAAAATCCCCAAGTTCTTAATTCCATAAAAACTTGTTTAACTTCATAAATGAGGCGCTGTTATTTTTAAAACAATAAAAAAATCTTATTTTATTCTTCAGACTAATAAAAGAAAATTACCTTTGTTCTTCATATTGTTTTGTTTTCTATCGCTTCTTGACTTATTAGGGATTGGTTTGTTGGGTCCTTATATAGCTCTTTTTACAGATTCTTCAAAAATTAGCGAGCAGGAAATTTTTTTACTTGCATATGAGTTTATTGGAACAAATCTTGAACCATTAACTTTAATGGGACTTTTTTTAATCACAATATTTGCATTTAGAACTGTTTCTGCAATCTTTGTTAATAGGTTTATTTTATTTTATTGTAGAGATATACAAATATCTCTGAGGACAAGCATGATGAAGTCTTATCAGAGTATGAACTATCAGAAATTTATTTCTTATGATAGTTCAGATGCCATATCAAATATAACCATACTTACAATGTATTTTACCAATAACGTGCTTTATATGACTTTGAAAGCTTCAGCAGAGCTGCTTTTAGCTTTTTTTATTATCTCTTTTCTGTTTTTTATAAATCCTGTGCTTGTACTGATTTTAATTGGAGGGTTATTTTTACTTATTCTTTCTTATAGCAGTTTTTTTAAAAATTTAATGAGCTCTTATGGAAAAAAAATAAATCTTGCTAATGCAAGTGCAATACAAGCAGTAAAACAAGCTTTGGAAGGTTTAAAAGAAATAAGAGTTTTGGGAAAAGAAAATTTTTTTTACAACAGACTTGAAGATAACTCAAAGCAATACGCAAATTTACATGCTAATTCAGTATTAATAACCACTGCCTCTAAATATTTTATTGAATTTTCCGTAATGACATTTTTCATTGTCATAATATCTGCATCATCTTTTTTTGTTTCTAGTGAAACTTCTAACGTCTTAGGAGTAATAGGGATGTTTGCTTTTGCCGCAATAAGACTCCTACCTGGAGTTACCTTAGTATCATCAGCAATTCTTCAATTAAGAGCTCACAAGAATACTGTTGATAGACTTTTTGACGCTATACAAGATCTTAATTTAGAGGTTGAAAAAGAAAAGTTAATAAAAGTTCAGGATTATTATGAACCTATAAAAGATAGTACTTTTAAGTCTATATCTTTAAAAGATATAACCTATAGTTATCCTTCTTCAAAAAGAAAGGCCTTAATGAATATTTCTATGAAGATCGAGAAAGGAGAGTCTATTGGAATAATTGGCTCCTCTGGTTCAGGTAAGACAACCCTAGTTGATATTTTTTTAGGACTCTTGAAGCCTGATGATGGAACAGTTTTATTAAACGATAAGCCTATGGAAGATAATCTTGATTCTTGGAGAAAAATGACAGCATATATTCCCCAAGAGACACTAATGATAAATGAAAGTTTGAAATCAAATATTAAATTATCTGAAAAGTTTTTGGAAAATGATGAAAAAAAGCTTTCTGAGATAATTACTCAAGCAAAACTTGAGGATGTTGTAAAAAATCTCCCAGAAGGAATAGAATCAAATTTAGGAGAAGGAGGAATTAAGCTCTCAGGAGGTCAAAGACAAAGAGTTTCTTTGGCACGAGCAATATTTCATTCAAGAGAACTTTTGGTTTTTGATGAAGCTACGAGCGCCCTAGATATGGAAACTGAAGACGAAGTTATGCAAGAGATAAAAAAGATAAAGGGAACTAAAACACTTATTTTAATTGCACATAGACAAGATACCTTAAGATTTTGTGACCGAATATTTGAATTAAAGGATGGTAAAGTGATAAGAGAAGGAACCCCAAAAGAAATATTAAATAATATTAGTTAATTATATTTTCGTAATCATATGTGGCAAGCATTATCAAATAATCCTGTTTTGCAATTATTTGTAGCAATCTTTATTTTAATTTTATTTTCATTTGATAGAAATTTACTCGTCACCCAATATCTATTTGGTGGAAGGTCGAATATTTGGTTGATAACAATTTTTGCTACTTTCCTAGTTATGTATTTTCTGTTTTTAATGACATTGCTCAAGGGTAGGTTAGTAATTAGAAAGAAAGATAGGGGATTAATGTTGATAACCTTTTTATTAGCTCTATATTTTTTATTACACGAATTGATTTTTAGCGACTCACTTGTTTCTATTAAATATAGCGTTTTTTTGTTTTTAATAAGTATTGCCCTTAGTATTAGATATAACTTTTTCTTCATTTTTAAAGTATTAGGTTACCTAGGAGGTGTGATAGGGTTTATAGTAATTTTTCAGCAAATTGCTCTTTATATTCTTACTAGTGGCAATATAAGTAGTTTTGACGTCGCTATCAGTGGCGAATTGTGGGGAAGGTCTCCATCATGTGATTTTGTAGCCCCACTTGGCATTGGACTTTTTGAAAGATGTGCTGCATCTCCAGATTTTGTGGTTGGTGATTTCATAATAAATAGATCAATCTTTTTTTCCACTGAACCAAAATATGCCGCATCAATTCTTTTAGTAACATTTTCATGTCTTTTGATATCAACAACTAAGTCGTTTGCAAGAAATATCTTTATATTCTCGCATTTGCTTAGTTTCGTTTTTATTTTGGCTGGGAGTGCTTTTGTAATACTATTTTTATCTCCAATAATCGTTTACTTAAGATTTATTGGAGCTAAATTTTACTCTGCTCTAATTTTTATTGCTCCAGTATTAATCTTGCCTACTTTAGTACAATTTTTTATTAGTGTTGCTGGTGAAGAAAATTTCATATTGTTTAGACTTCTAGGCGCAGCAACTGATATAGGTGATGGAAGCTTTAATAGTTATTCTATATTTGGGGAATCATTTGGAAGTTCTTGTGATGGACAAGCCTGCAAAGACCAAGGCCTACTTGGAAGTTTAACATCAACCTACGGAGTGATTGGACTTCTTCTTTTTTGGTGGTTTTTCTATAAACTTGTCTGCCCTATGTTTGAAAGTTATAAAATTCAAAAAATTAATATATCGCAAAAAATTGGATTTATGATTCTTTTAAATACATACGTAGTATTTAATATTTATTTTTTTAGCGATATTTTTAACATGTTTGGGCTATTTATTATTCTGACTTTAATATTACTACCAGGTTATTTAGTTTCTAAGAACGAAGAAAAAATGCCTTCTCAAAATGAAACTGTTCTTAAAGGGGGAGTTTAAATGTCTAAAGTAATTGTATTTGGAGGAAGTGGCTTTATTGGCTCTCATGTTGCAGATGAACTGACTAAAGCTAACCATGATGTAACTATTTTTGATAAAAATAGTTCTACTTATTTAAAAGAAAATCAAAAAATGATTCTCGGAGATCTAAATGATGTGGATTTGGTAACTAAAGCAATAGAGGGAAAAGAAGTTGTATACAATTTTGCAGCTTTATCTGATTTAAATGTCGCAATGGAAAAACCCATTGAAGCAATTAAAAATAATATTTTGGGGAACTGCCACATTTTGGAAGGTTGTAAGACTAATTCTGTTAAAAGATTTATATATGCAAGTTCTGTGTATGCTAATAGCAGAGAAGGGGGATTTTATGGTTTGACTAAAAAGTCAGCCGAATCTTATGTAGAAGAATATCAAAGGCATTATGATCTAGACTTTACTATTTTAAGATATGGATCGCTTTATGGTCCAAGGTCAGATAAGCATAACGGCCTTAGAAAGATTATATCAACCGCAGTTTCTCATAAAGAATTAAAATATATAGGAAATAAAGATTCTGTAAGAGAATATATTCACGTTCAAGATGCTGCAATTGCTTCTGTTCAAGCTTTAAATAAAAAATATAAAAATAAAAAAATAATACTTACCGGTCATCAACCAATAAAAATAATTGATCTCTTGAACATGCTTGCTGAAATAATGAATTACTCTAAAGATACTATAACTTTTTTAGATGAGAATTATGACGGTCATTACATTCAGACTCCATATCATTACGATTCAGATTTAGCTTTGAAATATGTTCCAGATTCATATGTTGATTTTGGAGAAGGTTTAATTGAATTAATCAAAGATTGTGAAGAAAATAAATAAAAATTATTTTAGCTACCAGGTACTATGACCAGATTAAAAAAAATAAAATCAATAAGATCTAAATTAAGACTAGGAAAACTAAGTCTTGGAAGTTGGATGCAAATTCCTAACTCTTCTGTTGCAGAAATAATGGGTTTTTCAGGATATGACTGGATAGCAATAGATTTAGAGCACGGTTCAATTTCCATAGATACTTTACCTGATTTGTTCAGAGCAATAGAGCTCGGAGGAAGTCTTCCATTAGTTAGACTAGCCCAAGCAAATGCAAAAGATTGTAAACAGGCATTAGATGCTGGAGCAGGGGGAGTTGTAGTCCCAATGATTGAATCTGCTGAACAATTAAAGTTTATCAAGGCTCAATCAAGTTGGCCTCCTATTGGAGCCAGAGGAGTTGCATACACAAGGGCAAATCTTTTCGGAGGAACTTTCAAAGATTACATGAAAGAAGCTCAGTCCCCATTAATTATTGCAATGATAGAAACTAAACAGGGACTTGAAAACTTAGAAGAAATTCTTGAAGTAAAAGGGCTAGATGCAATAATGATTGGTCCTTACGATTTATCTGCCTCAATTGGTAAAACGGGTGATTTTAAAAGCATGAAGTATTTGGACGCCATGCGTATGATCCTAGATTTTGCAAAATCTAAAAATGTACCTTGTGGGATACATATAGTTGAACCATCTGAAACTGAATTAAAAAAAAGAGTCAAAGAAGGTTTTAGATTCATTGCATATTCTATGGATAGTGTGATGCTTCGAAATTCAGCTAAATTAAAGATTTCAGAATAAAACGTTTTAGAAATACACATTGAAAATTTTAGCAATTATACCGGCGCGCATGGGAAGTAGTAGATTTCCTGGAAAGCCTATGGCAAAAATTAATAATAAACCGATGATAGGACATGTTTTTGAAAGAGTGAATAAATGCAATCTCTTAGACAAGACAGTTGTAGCTACTTGCGATGAGGAAATAAGTGAGTATGTTAAAAGTATAAATGGAGAGGTAGTTATGACTAGCGATAGTCATGAAAGAGCCAGTGATAGAGCCGCAGAAGCTCTTGTTTACCTTGAAAATAAATATAATACGACATATGACATTATTGTTATGGTTCAAGGGGATGAGCCAATGACTCATCCAGATATGATTAATGAGGCGGTCAAGCCAATGATGCAAGATTCATCAATTGGTGTTGTTAATTTATATGCTGATATAAAGAATGATAGTGAATTTAATGATAGAAATTGTATAAAGGTAGTTTTAGATAGATATGATGATGCCATTTATTTTTCTAGAGAGCCAATACCCCATAAAAAGAAGGGAAGCGATATTTCTATGAAAAAGCAAGTATGTATTATTCCTTTTAAAAGGGATTTTCTATTTGAATACCAAAACATGTCTCCTACTCCTTTAGAAGTTGCAGAATCTATAGATATGATGAGGGTTTTAGAAAATGGCTATAAAGTAAGAATGGTCCACACCCGACATGAAACTCAAGCAGTTGATACAAAGGAAGATCTAGAAAAAGTGCAGTTACTAATGTCTTAATAATTTTTATTTCATTTTTTTAAATGTTTTGTGTATGGGACGATGTAAATTCCCCTGAAAATTTAGAGGGTTTAAGTTTTATCTATTGGAGTAAAAGTTTTAGCTTAGAAAATTCTTCTTTTTCAATTAAAGATATTTTAGAAAAAAACTCAGATAGATATAAATCTTTTTATTTAGAATTCGTACTAGAATTAGGTCTCTCCGAGCACAACGGTAAATCAGTGATAGATTTACTTGCTTTTAAACCTGATTTTAGTTTTTGGTGGATGACATTAATTGCTCAAAAAAACAATTGGGCTAAATCACCTCAAATTAATCATATACTCAAGCTGATGGTCTTAGAAGATTGGCTAAACAGAAATAAATGCAAAAAATTATTCATAAATACTAGAAACTTTGAATTATTTAGATCTATAAGCAAGTTATGTAAAACAAAAGATATTAAATTAATAAATTTAAAGAAAAAAAATTATTTTTTAGCCCGTTTAAAAATAATTTATACAAATAAGTTTTTTTATCTTTTTAAATCCTTTTTTTGGCTTTTAAGGGAAACGGTCCTATCTATTCCTTTTGCTATCACTTCCATCTCCATTAAAGAAATTTTTAAATCAAATGTTATTTTCATCAGTTATTTATCTCAAAATGAAATAGAAAATGATAAAGAACTTAATTCAGATTATTGGGGTCCTTTGCCTAGTTACATTAATAAAAATAATATTTCATCTAATTGGTTATATCTTCCCAATAGAAAATTAAGTTTTTTTAAAAATTTATTATTTTTTAAAAACATTAAAGAGCAGCAAATTAATCAAAATAATTATTTCAGCATATCCTCTTTTTTTAGCTTAACTTTGCTGGGTGAGATTTTCAGAAATTTTCTATTCATTTTTCGACAATCTAGACTTGTCTCAACTTCAATAAAAAAAGAAAGCTCATATTATTGGGACCTTCTAAATAATGATTTAAAAAAATCATTATTTGGACCAGAAATGATAAGAAATCTATTTTATTTTTCTTTGTTTGGAAGGATTTCTAAAACTATTTCAGCAAACAACTTAATTTATTTATATGAAAATCAACCTTGGGAGTTATCTGCCTCTTATTTTTTTGGCAAAAAGACTAAAAGAATTTTTGGATTTGCTCATTCTTCAATAAGATATTGGGACTTAAGATATTTTAATTCTCAGAGAATATACAAGAATAATTCTAAGACTCTCTTTCCTTTTTTTTGTGATCTTATCGTTCATGGTAAAAATGATTTAAAAAATATGACTGAATTTGGATTTCCTAAAGAAAAAATAAAAGAGGCAGAATCTTTGAGATATATATATCTGAATAAATATTTATCTACTTCAACAGAGCATAAAATGTCTAATACTTTTTTAGTTTTAGGAGAATATTTAAGATCAGATACAAAATTTATGGTTGATTTATTAACATCAGAAAATGTAAAAGAAGTTCTTGAAAATTATAAAATCATATTTAAGCCACATCCCCTATGTCCTGTAAAAAAATCAGACTTTAAAGATTTGAATGTTGAGATTAATTTTTCTGCTCCGGGCAAACTTATATCTCAATCAGATTTAGTATTTGTAGGAAACGTATCTTCTATTGCGTCTGAAGTTATTACATTAGGAAAACAGCTAATTTGTGCTAAAGATTTAACTCTTTTAGATATGAGTCCATTGAGAGGGTATAAAGGAATTTCTTTTGCTGTTGATAGCGATAGCTTTTCAAAGGAATTAAGAAAAAAAACTTTTGGCCAAAAAGATACTTACCAAGAAAGTATTTTGAATTTAGATGAAAGCTTAAAATTATGGAGAAATATCTTAAAAATTTAATTTTTTCCTTTTTAAATAATCTAGTGAATTAGATTTTTTAAGCAAATTAAATTACGAGTAGAATTAGGTTTTAGGGTTGAAGAATTGAAAACTGATAATTTTACTTTTTATTTAGACTTTGACGGAGTTATTGCAGATTCTGCTCAAGAATGTATAAAAACATCTTTTGATGCATGGTTAAAATATAACAAAGAAATGCTTGAAATGAATATTAAAAAGGATTTTGAATCTTTCCGAGATCTTGTAACTGAAAATGCTTTAAAGTATAGATTTTTAGTAACCCCCCCCGAGCACTATTATTGTCTTATTGACTTCATTGCACAGGAAATACTTTCCACAAAAATAGAATTGACCAATAAATCCGCTCAAAAGAAATTTAGAAGAAGTACGCAAACTGTAAGCCCAAAACTCCTAGAAAAGTTCAAGGTAGATTTTTTTCTTACAAGAAAAGATAGATTAGAAAAGTATGGTAAGTCAAATTGGCTATTAGAAAACCCTCCAACAAAATTTCTAGAAAAATTTCTTAATTTAATAAAACAAATTAATTCAGAAATAATAATAATTTCTCGCAAAGATCGAAACTCTATTTCTTTATGGTTAGATGAGAAGAAAATAAATGTAAGTCAGATTTTCTGCAATGAAAAAATATCCCAATATGATAATAGTAAATTCAATCTTATAGAACATCTTCAAAGTCAAAAAAACTATAAAAAAGGAATTTTTATTGATGATTCTGCTGAAGAAATTATTTCAAAAGACTGGAAAAGCATTTCTATTACTCCAATACTTGCAGGATGGGGTTACAATCTTAAAAAAGATAATTCGGAGAGTGTTTTAAATCAAATACAAACAGAAATCTTATGATCTTTATAACAGATTACATCAAAAATTTTGAAATTGAGGAAGAAATCTTAGGAAGTAATTTTTCATCTTACAAAGAAGAACAGTTAGACAAATCTAAAATCAAAGTTTTGCTTGTATGGCATGCTGAAATAAATGAAATAACCCTTCAGGATTTTCCAAATCTACACTCCATTGTTAGATACGGGGTAGGAGTAGATAATATAGACATAGATTTCTGCAGGAAGAATCGTATCGAAGTTTTTAATAATCCAGATTATGGCGTTGATGAGGTAAGCGACACAACGATTGCAATGATTCTTGCTTTGGGAAGAAATATCGGAAAATATAACAATAAAGCTAAAGAGCTCATTAAAGCACCTAATATTGAAAATCCTTGGCAGGAAAATACTGATTTTTCTTCTATTAGATTTAAAGAGATTTCTCTTGGATTAATTGGCGTAGGAAGAATTGGAAGTTCTGTTGCCCTAAAGATGAAAAATATTGTAAGGAATTTAAATTTTTATGATCCTTATGTTCCTTTAGGATACGAAAAAGTTCTTGGAGCAAATAGATTTAATTCACTCGAGAAATTGTTGGAAAATTCTCAAATAATTTCCTTTCATGTACCTTTAAATGAGGAAACGAAAGGCATGATCAATCGATCTTTTATAAATAAAATGCAAGATAATTCAATTCTTATAAACACCTCAAGAGGAGGAATTATTGACTCTTTAGATTGTTTGTACAATGGTTTATCTTCAGGAAAACTTTCATCATTAGGTTTAGATGTCTTACCTCAAGAGCCGCCATCATTGTCTAAAAAAGAAGAATTATTAACATCTTGGATTGCTGAAAATAATGAATTAAGTGACAAAATTATAATTAACCCTCACACTTCTTATTATTCGCCTGAAAGCTACAAAGAAATGAGGGAAAAAGCAGCAACAATGGCTCTAAATTGTTTACATAAAAAACAAGTCGACAATAAGATTGTTTAAAAAAATTTTAAGTTATGAAAATTGGAATAAATGGATTAGGGAGGATAGGCAGATCTATTCTAAGGCAATCCTTAAACAACGAAGATATAAATATCTGCGTTATTAATGATTTAAACCCTGACATTAATAATATTTGTTACACAATTAATTACGATACGATTTACGGTCCTTTAAAAAATAAAGTTGCAGTATCTAACAATAAAATTCTTTTACCGAATGGAAATAAAGTAGAGGTACATAGTAAGAACTCTATAGAAGAAGTCCCATGGAAGAATTGTGATGTTGATTACATTATAGATGCAACTGGTGTTCTGAAAAATGTACAAGATGCTAATAAACTTACTCAAGAAGATATTGTCAAAAGAATCTTTATCACCCATGCTCCAGAAAAATTTGTAGACTTTACAATGGTGTTAGGTTGTAACGAAGAAAATTTAAATGTTGATCAGCACTTTGTAATAGCCACTAGTATCTGTGATGCAACTGCTATAGCTCCGGTATTAGAGTTGTTAGATAGAGAAGTAGGTATAGATAGTGGGCAGATAACAACTCTTCACCCTTGGTTAAGTTATCAAAATTTGATGGACGGTTCTTCAAGTAGTTGGTCAGTTCCTGGAGAAATTTATCATCATTATGCTTTGGGAAGGTCTGTCATAGGAAATCTCATTCCAAAACCTACTTCTGCTATTACAGCCACCACTCAAGTATTGAGTCGAATAAAGGAAAGCGACATTGGTTCCTTTTCATATAGAACACCTACGTCTATTGTAGGGAGTGCTGATATGACCTTAAAATTATTAAAGAATATTAGGGTAGAAGATATTCATGATATCTTAGAGTCATTTAAGTCACAACAAAAATGGGACATCTTGAATCTAACGGAAGAACCTCTCGTATCTCTCGATTTTGTAAATACTAAGTACTCTGCAGTGGTAGATAAACGATGGACATCTATTCACGGTAAGGACCTGCTTAAATTAGTTCTTTGGTACGATAACGAAGCAGGTTACTCATCAAGAGTAATAGATCAAATTAAATATGTAGATACTATTTTACAAAATAAATCGAAATAAAATGAAAACTGTTGCTGTCATACCTGTAAAAAAAGTATCAGAAAGAGTAGAAAGTAAAAATTTTAGAAATTTTCATGAAGGAAAATCTCTTTTTGAGCTTTTGATAGATAAGTTAATAGATTCAAAAAGTTTTGATGAAATATATGTTTCTTCAAATCTTTATAGTTTAAAAGATACCTTGAATGAAAAGGGTATAAATTTTATTTCTAGACCAGACGAATTTTGCAATAACGATGTTCCTTGGAGTGATGTAATTGCTCATGTAGCTGAAAGCATTCCAGAAGACGATGATTCTAATATTGCTTGGTGTCATACAACTTCTCCTACATTCAATAGATATAAGGAAGCTATAAGTAAGTATTTAAAGCAAAAGAAAGAACTTAAAAATGATGGTTTGATAACAGTAACAAAATCATCAGACTTTATTATTTCAGAAAAACTTCAGCCTTTAAATTACAGCTGGGGACCATGGCATCAATATTCACAATTTTTAGAAAAGTTTTTTTACATTACTGGAGCCTTATTCATAACAACAAAACAAAACATGTTGAAAAATAGATATGTCATCTCAAGAAATCCATTCTTATTTGAAGTAAATAATTACGAATCAATTGATATTGATTCTGAATATGACTTTGAGCTTGCTAAAATCCTTTTAGAGAATAAAAAAAAATTGATAAATAATGATTAAAAAAAATTATTTAAAGGAAAAACTTTTAAATGGTGATACAACTATTGGTACTTGGCTATCAATTCCCTCTGAAATAAACACTGAGATTATAAGTCTTGCAGGCTTAGATTTTGTAATTATTGACCAAGAGCATGGCCCTGTAGGTTTTGAAACTGCACAAAAAATGGCTATTTCAGCAGAGCTTCATTCCACATCTCCAATTTTGAGGCTCGGAGATATAAATAAGGCTTTTTTTCAAAATGCCCTAGATATTGGGATACATGGTATTCAAATTCCAAATGTAGAAAAAAAAGAAGATGCAGAAAGAATAATTAAATATTCCAAATTTCCTCCTCTGGGAGAGAGAGGACTATCTCCTTTTACCAGAGCTGGAGGATATAACAGAAATAATTCTGATGTTATTACTTCATCAAATAGCAATACCTTAGTTATCCTAAATATTGAAGGAAGCGGAGCTTTAGAAAATCTAGACCAAATACTTGAAATCCCTGATGTCGATATTATTTTTGTAGGACTTTATGATTTGTCAAAATCACTTGGCATTCCAGGTCAAGTAAATGATGTCAAAGTTCTAAAGCACTTAGAATTAATAACAAAAAAAGCCCTAGATTCAAAAAAATTCGTTGGCACAATCGCAACATCAAAAGATGCAATCAAAGACTTCATTAACCTAGGCATGACCTATCTAGTTTATTCTGTAGATTGCGATGTTTTAAGAAATTCTTATCATGAAATTGTAGAGTTTGTAAAAGATTAAAAGTTTAATTTTTCCCTATTCTAAAAAACTGTCTCAGATATTTTATTTATAAAAATTTATGGAAAATGAATAAAAAAATTAAAAAACTAATTATCATTGAACATCCTTACCAAGCAGAGTACTTCGAGAAATATTTTCAAGAAAATAACTTTTCCGATAATTTTCATGTCCTAGCCCTCCATCCAAAAGCTCAAGCACTACTTAAAAGTAAAAATATAAATTTTTTAAATACAAAAGATTTTTTCAAGAAAGAGGACCATGAATCTATTTTGAAAAAAGGCACTGAGATTTCCAATTTTTTAAAAAAAGATTTTTTTCTGTCTGATTCTTTTGGAGTGAAAAATGCTTACAAATCCGATTTTTTTAGAATATTCCATCATCACTATTTGAACTATTGTTTATCAATAATCTCCATTATCAATAATGCGGTGACCGAATATAATCCATCTGAGTTAATACTCCCTGAGAAATTTAATCCAGAAAGTATAAATAGATTTGATTTAAATTCATCATTAGTTGGATTTATTGGAGCCTTATATTCAAAAACCAATAAATTAGAATTTAAAAATGAAGGGACTAAATCCAAAAAAGCTTTAAAAAAAAGAGTCTTAAAAAGTTTTATCCATCGAACTATTTTTAAAGCTCAAATTATTTTGATGAGAATTTTTTCTTCTAATAAAAAAATTATATGGGCAACAAGTGCTTCTTATAATATTCCTCGATTAGTAGAAATATTCAAAAAAGAAATCAATCCATCTTTCATTATTGGCATATCCAGACCGAGGACAATAGAAAAGATATTATCTTTGTTTACAGGAAAAAATTGGAACTTT
The DNA here is from genome assembly GCA_902632605.1 of uncultured SAR86 cluster bacterium. Lineage (GTDB taxonomy): Bacteria > Pseudomonadota > Gammaproteobacteria > Magnimaribacterales > AG-339-G14 > MEDG-81. The sequence continues at coordinate 112,215 of CACPDB010000003.1, forward strand.
TATGATTTCCCGCCTCCTGCACCATTTCAAAAAACAAAAGATTTTCTTAAAAATTATGAAAAATTAATTTTGCTTTTAGAATCAAATATTAAATTAAATCCTGAGTTATTTTTATACAATAATATTTCTTTGATTGGCTTAGTTTTAGATTTTTTTACTAACGGATTAAAGAATGAAATTTTAAAAACTTTCAATGGTTCTTTTGCGTTTGACAAAGTTACATCAACAAAAAAACCATTCCTTATAATTTCTAATCATGCATCAAGCTATCACTATGCAATAGGGGAACAATGCAAGTCAAAAAAGATAAAAGCAATTTTGGTGTCTCATGGAACCCATGTTCTTAGTAAAGATATTTTAGCGAAAGGTATTTGGCAAGATCATGCTGGTTATATGTTTCATTCAGACTTTCCATTCATTTCAGTTCAAACACCACAATCTCTAAATTTCTTAAATAGTATAAAAAATCTTTCGTCTATTCCTTTGAAAACAGGACCTTTAATATTTTCTGAGCAAAAAAATAAAGAAGAATCGTTAAAAATTAGAAAGAAATTATTTCCAAATAACTATAAGAATAAGATAGTTTTGCACGCTGCAACACCATACTCTTGGCAGTACTTTTTGCCATATGTAAATTTAACTTTGGATGAGTATGTAGAATCTATAAACGATATTATCAAAGCAGTTGACGAAATTGAGAATCTTTATTTAGTTATTCGATTAAGGTTGAAAACTTTTCCTGGCATGTCAATAGATGAAATTAAATCACTTTTTATTAAATCAAAATCTTATGAAATTCGTCACGACGGAGAATTTGATGACTTTCTATCAAGTTGTGATTTATTGATTAGTTATTCTTCTACTACAATTGAAGAAGCTCTTAATTCAAAAAAACCTGTCTTGCAATATGATCCTTACTCTAGATATTCACATATTGAAGCATTAGATATGCAAGATAATAATTCTGATGAATTATCTACAATCTACTATTCAAAATCAAAAAAAGACTTAAAAACAAGTTTGAAATGGATAAAAAATAATCATTTAGAAAAAGAAGGTTTGAATACTCTTTCTTGGGAGGCACATAAGCTGGAGTTTGATAAAAATTGGATATATAAAATAATCAATAATTAGATTGCTTTTTAAATATAAGACTTTTTAATACATACCTAAATATTTTAAAAAAAGAAAAGCATGAATCCTCTGATATCAATTATTGTACCTATTTACAACAGCGACTCTTTCTTAGACCAAACTATTAATAGCATCATTTCACAAACTTATACCCAATGGGAACTTATTCTTGTTAATAATGGCTCATCAGATAGATCAAAATTTTTAATGGATTCTTACGAAAAGAAAGATCAGCGTATAAAGTGCATACATTTTGAAAAAAATTCTGGAGGTCCAGCATTTCCAAGAAATGAGGGCATGAAAATATCTAAAGGAGAATACGTTGCATTTTTAGATGCAGATGATTTTTGGGAAAAGGAAAAGCTTGAAAAGCAAATATCTCTCATAGACTCAAACACAAAATTAATAATATCGTCCGAAGCTTACAAGGTAGACGAATTTAATAAAAACGTAGGAGAGTTTAATAGATCTTATCTTTTTAAAAGGCTGAAAAAATTCTTTGATTTTAAAAATATCTTTCTAATTTATAACCCTATAATTCTTTCAACAAGTCTAGTTAAAAATAGTCCTGATTTAAAATTTCAGGAGAATGAAAATTTGCAATCTATAGAGGATTGGGCCTTCTGGATAGATTTAGTGTCTACCGGGTATGAAATAAAGATTATTGATACTCCATTATGTTCATATCGAGTCCATAAAGATTCTCTGTCAAATAAAAACAATGAAAATCAATATAAAAAAGGCTATGTTTTATATAAAAATCTTTATTTAGAGGGAAGGATAGAGACTTATAAATATTACTTTTTAATAATGATTCAATCATTTAGATTGCTGAAATTTAAATTTTTAGGAAGAAAGTGAATTTATTTGTTAAGTTTTAATAAAAACTAAACCATAAAAGTAATGAAAGTATTAATTTCAACATCTAGTTTTTGCGAATTCTCTAGTTCTCCAATGGAGTTATTATCAAAGAAAAAATGGGATTTAACTTTAAATCCTCATGGAAGAAAGATGAAACATCAAGAGATAATAGATTTGGCAAAAGATGCAAATTACATAATTGCTGGCACTGAGACTTATGATAAAAGGCTATTGAATAAATTAACTAATCTTAAAATTATCTCAAGAGTAGGTGTTGGATTAGACAATATCGATATTGATTATGCCAAAAAAAAAGGAATTTTAGTACTTAATACACCTTTATCGCCTTCTTTAGCCGTTGCCGAGTTTACAATATCTTTAATGCTAAATTCTCTGAAAAAATTAAATGAAACTTCTCTCGATGCGATGAGAGGCTTATGGAATAAAAAATCAGGATTTTTATTATCAAAGAAAACAATCGGAATCGTCGGGGCGGGAAATATAGGAAAGAAAGTAATTAAATTGATGTCAAACTTTAAGAATAATTTTTTGGTTTTTGACGAGTATGAAGACAAAGAATTAAAAAATAAAAAGAATATTTCATATGTTCCTTTAGAGGATGTTTTCAGTAAATCTGATGTAATTTCACTCCACTTATCTTTATCTAAAAAAACTAAAAACTTAGTAAATAAAAATCTGCTTAACCTGATGAAGAAAGATGCTTTATTAGTGAACACATCTAGGGGAGAAATAATTAATGAAATAGATTTATATAATTTTTTAAAAAAAAATAAAAACATTCAAGTTTCCCTAGATGTCTTAAAAAAAGAACCCTATCAAGGTCAGCTTCTAGAGCTTCCCAATATATTCATCACTCCGCATATTTCAGCTTACGCAAAAGAAACAAGAGTAGAAATGGAAATAGAAGCAGTGAAAAACCTTATTAAATCTATTTAAAAAAAATTAATGAAGAATATTCAGGCTCTCATTTTTGATTACGATGGTGTTATTGCAGAATCAAACGAAATCAAACTTTCAGCGTTCAAAGAATTATTTAAGGATGAGAAAAAAGAGGATATCCAAGAACTTATAAATTTTCATGTTAACCATGAAGGCATATCTAGAATAAAAAAAATAGAACATTTTTATAACCAAGTATTAAAAAAAGAAATTTCTAATGAAGACTTAGAATTAAAATCAACTCATTTTTCAAGGTTGGTTGTGAAGAAGGTCATAGAATGTAAAAAAGTGAAAGGTGTGAGAAAATTTTTAAAAAATAATTCTGATAAATATAAATGTTTTATATCTACTGGCACTCCAACAGAGGAAATTAAAATGATTTTAAAAGAAACTAAAATGTATGATTTTTTTCAAGAAATTTATGGCTCACCAGAAACAAAAATCCAGCACATTTCAAGCATAATCCAAAAATATAAATTTAATCAGGATAATTTGCTATTTGTAGGAGACTCTAATACAGATCTATTGGCTGCTAAAAAATGCAAAATAAAATTTATCTTGAGGTCTCATAAATCTAATCAGGAAGTAGACTCCTCATTTAGCGGTATCAAATTTAAAAACTTCTATCAACTTCAAGAGTATTTCGATAATTAAAATCATATTTCGATAAGAAGGTTATCGACAAAATAAATAAAGATGTTAAAAGATAAAAAAATTATTTTTCTCATAAATCATGTTTCCTTCTTTATATCTCACAGACTCCCTATAGCTCTGAGAGCTATAGAAGAAGGCTGCAATGTAGAACTTATTACAGGTAAAGCCGGAAGCGAAACTATGGAAAAAGAAGCTTTAAAGACTCTTAAAAGATATGATATTAAGCATACAAGAGTTAGTTTTGAAAGTTCTAGTTTAAATATTTTTAGAGAAACAAAATCTTTAATCGAGTTATATAAATTATTAAAAACTAAGGAACCAGATATTCTGCATATGGCATCTCCAAAGGCAGTTACATATGGAGGAATTATTTCTAACTTTTTAACCATACCTGGATTAGTTTTTTCAATTTCAGGATTGGGATTTATATTTACTGAAACTAAAAATAATTCTTTATTTAGAGACTCAATAAAGCTAATTTTCAGAATTTTTTCTAAATTTATAATTGATCGAAATAAAAATATTAAAATTATTGTTCAAAATAGTGATGATCTTAATTTTTTCATAGAAAAAAAAATAGGAAAGCCAAGTCAAGTATTGTTGATTAAGGGTTCTGGTGTGGATTTGAATGATTTTGCTGATATTACATTTGAAGAAAAAGATAAGATAATTGTGTTCCCTGCAAGAGTTATTTTGGATAAGGGCATTAGAGAATTTATATTGGCTGCTAATAAGCTGAAACTAATCCATCCTGACTGGGATTTTTTGGTTGCTGGAGCTTATGATTATAAAAATCCAACATCTATTTCATTTAAAGAGATTCAAAATTTAGTTTCAAATAATTCTGTAAAGTTTTTAGGACATGTGAACAATGTCAATGAGCTGTTTAGGAGATCGTCTATTGTGTGTTTGCCTTCTTATCGCGAAGGAATGCCCAAAGCAATTCTTGAAGCACAAGCAGCGGGGTGTGCAATTGTTACAACAGATGTTGTTGGTTGTAGAGAGTCGATTGAAAGAGATAAAACAGGCTATTTAGTAAGTCCCTATAATGTCAATGAACTTATTGAAGCTTTAGAAAAATTGATATCCAACAAAAAGAAAAGAGAAGATTTTGGAAGTTTTGGGATTGAATTTGCAAAGAAAAACTTCGACTTAAATGTTGTTCTTGATAAAGTGATGGGAACTTATGAACTTTTGCTTAAAAAAAATTTGAATGACAAAAAAGAATTTTAACAAAAATATTTCAGTAATAGGTCTGGGTTATGTCGGCTTACCCCTTGCAATAGAATTTTCAAAAAAATTCAATGTAGTCGGTTTCGACCTTAATAAAAATAGAATTGAAGAATTAATCAATTGTGTAGACCGAACTAGCGAAATTTCTAAAGAGGAATTAAAAAAAACAGACATTAAGTTTACTTCTTTTGAAGACGATCTTCTAAAAACAAACATTTATATTGTTACAGTTCCAACACCAGTTGATAGGTATAAAAATCCAAATCTTCAAAATTTAAAGGCAGCCTCTGAATTAGTTGGATCTTTACTTAATAAAAATAATCTTGTTATTTACGAATCTACTGTTTTTCCGGGTGCAACAGAGGAACTTTGCATTCCTATTTTAGAGAAAGCAAGTGGTCTAAAGTTAAATAAAGACTTTTATTGTGGCTATAGTCCAGAAAGAGTTAATCCGGGAGATAAAGATCACAAATTAATTGACACATTAAAGATAACTAGTGGCAGTAATAAAAAAGCATTAAAAATGGTTGATGATCTCTATCAAGAAATAATCAATGCTGGTACTTACAAAGCTGAAAGTATAAAAGTAGCAGAGGCAGCAAAAGTAATTGAAAATACTCAAAGAGATTTAAATATAGCTTTGATTAACGAGTTGAGTTTGATTTTTAATAAAATGAATTTAGACACTAATTCTGTAATAAACGCAGCTTCAACGAAATGGAATTTTATGAAATTTACTCCTGGTCTTGTAGGAGGACATTGTATTGGGGTGGATCCATATTATCTTACTTATAAAGCTAAAAAGTTAGGTTACTCTCCAGAGATAATTTTAGCTGGCAGAAGTCTCAACGATAGAATGCCTAAGCTTGTTACCCAGAAAATTTTTGATTTGATGAAAACTAAAAAAATAAATATCTCTAAAAGTAGAGTTCTTATTCTCGGAGCCACTTTCAAAGAGAACTGTCCAGATATAAGGAATTCAAAAGTAATAGAATTGATTAATTATCTATCAAAGAAAGTAAAATCTGTACACTGTTTTGATCCATTAGTGTCAAAAAACGATCGTTTTAGTATCAAAGTTTCTTGGTTAGATACATTAAAAGAATCAAAAAAATATGATGCTATTGTTTTTGCTGTTCCGCATAAAAAGATAATAGATAAAAAAAAATATATCCTAAACCTGAGAAAAAAGAAGGGAGTTATATATGATTTAAAAGGCTTTCTTTCTGTTAATGAAAGTGATGGGAGGCTATAGGAAAATTGAAGAAACTTACTCTTATTGAATTAAATGAAATAAATTTAGATATAGCTGATTCTTACATTGAAAAATTAAACTTAGAAGGTTTTAAAAAGCTTAAACTTTTAAATTCTTTAAAAACAAATTCTGAAAAAGAATACGAGTTATTAGAGCCTTGGATTCAATGGCACTCAATTCATACGGGATTATCAGCTCAGGAACATGAATTATTTAGACTTGGAGATATAACAAATAATAAAAACAAAAATATTTTTGAGCATTTAGATTCTAAAGGTCTAAAAATTGGTGTAATTAGCGCTATGAATATTTTAAATAATTTTGAGCATGCTGCTTTTTTTATCCCAGATCCATGGACTTCAACTCATTCTGGAGAGACATTTTGGGAGAAGAAAATATCCAAATTTTTAAATCAAACAGTTAACGATAATTCTAAAAATGAGATTCGCTTAGTAAATTATTTATATATTCTTCTAACTTTTTTAAGATTTGCTAGATTTAAAAATTATCTAAAATTTTTCAAATTAGCTTTTTCTTCCTTCAAAAAGCCTTGGAGAAAAGCTCTATTTTTAGATCTGCTGCTAAGTGAAGTTTTTTTTAATTTATTAATTAAGCACAATTTAAATTTTGGAACTCTTTTCTTAAATGGAGGAGCTCATATTCAACATCATTATTTTTTTAATTGTTCTCTTGGAGTAGAGAAAAATAAAAAGCAAATAAATCCAGAATGGTATGTCAGTCATAAATACGATCCTTTTGCAGAAATGCTCATAGTTTATGACGAAATAATTAAAGAAGCAGTCAACTTAGAAAATAGAAATTTAATCGTTGCCACAGGGTTAACACAAGAACTAGATGATAAGGCTGTCTTCTATTACAGACCAAAAAATCATGAGGATTTTTTAAATAAGATTGGAATAAACTTCAAAAGGGTTTTACCAAGAATGTCTAGAGACTTTCTCATTGAATTTTCTTCGGAAGGGGAAGCAAGCAATGCAGAAAAATTACTAAGTTCAATAAAACTTAATGATAAATATTTTTTTTTAGAGCCTGATAACAGAGGAACATCGATATTTATGTCTATTGGATACGATAGAGAAATATATGAAAGCGATAAAATTCAATTGGGCGAGAAGAGTATTGAAATATTTAAGGAGCTTTCTTTTGTGGCTATAAAAAATGGCAAACATTCTGAAAAAGGTTATCTATTTTTAGATAAAGATATTCAAACCAAGGATTCCTATTTAGAGAATGGGACTATCAATGTTAAAGATATTTTTTTTATCATTAATGATTTTTTTAAAAAAAGTGATTTTTAGTAATAACTTTTGTACCAATCAATAAAACTTTTTATTCCTTCATTGATAGAAGTTTTAGGAGAAAAGCCATAATGTTTTTTTATTTTTTTTATATTAGATACAGTCTTTTTTACGTCTCCCATTTGAAGTGGCATTAAATTTCTTTTAGCTTTTTTCCCTATATTTTTTTCTATTTCTTTGATCAAGTTATTTAGAGTAATAGGATGATCTCCTCCTATGTTATATATTTCAGAATAACTATTAGAAAGGTATTTATTTTTTTTCAAGGAGACCAAAGAAATACCTTCTACTACATCATCGATGTAGGTAAAGTCCCGTGAGTGCTTACCATAATTAAATACATCAATTGGTTTGTTATTTATTATCAAATTCGTAAATTTATGAATTGACATATCTGGTCTTCCCCAAGGTCCGTAAACGGTAAAAAACCTAAGCCCAATAAAACTTATTTTGTATAAATCGTTATATGCATTTGCCATTAATTCATTCGTTCTTTTTGTAACAGCATAAAATTGAAGAGGGTTGTCCACTCTATCATTTTCAGAAAATGGAAAATCTGTGTTTCCACCGTATACTGAACTCGTAGAAGCATAGACAATCTTTTCTACTCCATAATCCTTTGCATATTTAATTATGTTTAGGAAAGATGAAATGTTATTTGATACGTAGTCTTCTGGGTGATCTAGAGAGTGTCTTACACCAGCCTGTGCTGCTAAATTAACAATAATGTCTGGCTTAAATTGTTTTAAAGTTTTAATGATTTTTTTATTAGATATATCTTCTATTTTGGAAATATAGTTACCATTTATTCCATCCAAAACTTTTCCTCTATCTTTTTTTAATTTCTGAGAATAATAATTATTTAGAGAATCTACCCCCATAATTGTGTGACCTTCATGAATAAGTCTTTTAGCTAAATGAAATCCAATAAAGCCTAGATGACCTGTTATGAGAATTTTTTTGTCTTTTTTCTGCATTACACAAGATAAATTTTTTTCTTCATAAGAGTTTTAGATTCAAAATCAAAAATTTATATAAAATTATTTTAAATCGGATAGAATCAAAATGAACATGTAAATTTCTATTTGTCTATTCTAATCGAGTTCAATTATTTGAAGTTAAAAAAATGAAAAATAGCTTAAAAAAAATAGTCATACCAATCGCTGGATTAGGAACTAGGATGTTACCAGCTACAAAAGCTATTCCAAAAGAAATGCTTCCAGTTGTTGATAAGCCTATAATTCAATACATAGTTGAGGAGGCTGTCGAAGCTAAGTTTAACGAAATAATTTTGATTACTCATTCGAGCAAGGCATCTGTAGAAAACCATTTTGATAAAAGTTTTGAATTAGAGGCAACTTTAGAAAAAAGAGTAAAAAGAGGTTTGTTAAAAGAAATAAAATCAATTTCAAGGTTAAATGTAACTATACAAAGCATCAGGCAAGGAGAAGCTAAGGGCTTGGGTCACGCAATCTTGTGTTCAAGGTCAATTGTAGGGGATGAACCTTTCGCAATAACTCTTCCAGATATGCTGATTTCATCTGATAAAAAATCTTCTAGTTTATTAGAAATGAAAAATGAATTTGAGATTTCAGGTGACTCTTCAATCTTACTAGGGAAAGCAAAAAAAACAGAAATATCTCGATATGGAATAGTAAAACTAAGTAATAAAAAAAATAAAAGAGGGTTTAGAAAAATAGAAAAAATTATTGAAAAGCCTAAAATGAATATAGCTCCTTCAAGCTTATTTGCTGCAGGAAGGTATATCTTTACAAACAAAATATTCAATAGCTTGTCGAGAGTAAAACCAGATAAATCTGGAGAAATACAGCTCACTGACGCAATTCAAGATTTTTTATTAAATGAAGAAGTAATTTGTTTTAATCTCAAAGGAGACCTTTTTGACTGTGGAGATAAACTCGGATACTTAAAGGCAATTGTTCATAAAGCACAAGAGGATGAAGATATTGGGAAAGAATTTAAAAAATATATAAAAAAATTATCTTATTAGAGTTCTAAGTCACTAATTACTGTAATTTTTTTCTTTTTCTTAAAAAACTCATCTGAATGGGTTCCTCTTCCATCAAATAAATCTTTTAAAGCTTGTTTTTTTTCTGTTCCAAATGCAGTTAAGAATATTTTTTTTGATAAAAAAAGCTTTTCAACTTTATAACTTAGTCTTTTTCTGGGCGGTTTCTTAGCATTATCGGTTACACAAAAAAAGTCATCATAACTTTTTGAATTACTAAAGTGACCCGCCAAGTGCCCGTCGTTTCCTATGCTTAAGAAGCAAATATCAAAGTCTGTATAAAAAACGTTATCAAGACTTTTTTCTTCGAAGTTTTGCGGGAAATAGTAAAGTTCATTTTGTTTTAGAAAATGATTTTTATTTAGAATTTCGCGCAGTGACTCAGAGTTCCTAAGTTCTTTTTTTGAACTGATTCTTTCGTCGGTCAAAAAAAATTTTTTCCCCAATATGCTTTTATTTTCAGCAAGAAACATTGCAAATCTCTTACCAAATCTCCCGCCTGTAATGCCAATATTTATTTGTTTTTTATCTGTAAATATAGAATTTGAGAAATCAAAAATTTTCTTTACACCATCATCTAAATCTTTAACTTTAACAAAATTATGCATTTACATATGCTATCTTAATAGATTATAAAAATTAAATTCACGACAAGAAATCTTTTATGAACAAAATCGTTGTAGTAAGCGGTGGATTTGATCCCCTTCATTCAGGACACATTGACTCTTTCAAAGAGGCAGCAAAATTAGGAGATTACCTGATCGTTGCTTTAAATAGCGACCAATGGCTAATCAATAAGAAAACAAAATATTTGCTACCTTTTGAAGAAAGAAAATCAATTATTGAAAATTTATCAATGGTTGATGAAGTTATCAGTTTTGATGATGATGAGTATGGAAGTTGCATCAACGCTTTAGAAAAGATAAAGAAAAGATTCAAAAATAATGAAATATTTTTTTGCAATGGAGGAGATCGTAAAAAATCAAATATTCCAGAGATGCAAGTTCAAGGAATTAAATTTAAATTTGGTATAGGAGGAGATTTTAAAAAAAATTCTTCCAGTTCAATTCTAAAAAAATGGAACTTCACTAGAGAGGAAAGAATTTGGGGAAGCTTTTACAATCTGTTTTTTGATAAAAAAATTAAAATCAAAGAATTAATTATTAATCCAAAAAAAGGTATGAGTTTCCAGAGGCACTTTTATCGAAGTGAAGTTTGGTTTGTGAGTGAAGGTTCCTGTCTAGTAAAGCACAAAAAAAAGGGAGATAAACTTGAAACAGAATATAACCTTAAAAAAAACGATATTTTTCAAGTACAAAAAGAAGATTGGCATCAAATAATAAATTTATCTAACGAAGTTTGTAAAATTATAGAAATTCAATATGGAGAGCAATTAAGAGAGTCAGATATTGAAAGAGAAAGTTTTTACGAAGGCAATTAATAATTCAAAGTATGAGAATATCATCTTTTTTTAGAAGACAATTTAAAAAAAAAAGATTGGCTCAATATATCTCTAAGAGTTCAGAATTACATTATTTGGACAAAGAACTTTTTAAAAGTGACATTATTGGTATAGATACTGAGTTTGACTGGCGAACAACTTACTTCCCAAAGCTTTCTCTCATTCAAATTGTTACCTCTGACAAGATATTTATTATCGATTTTCTAAATATTCCTTCAGCATCTTCATTGATATCTTTTTTAGAAAATCAAGATTGTCTCAAAATTTTCCATTCCGTTAGAAGTGATGCAACAGTTTTGAGTAAATGTCTAAATTGTAAATGCAGGAATGTATTTGATATTCAAATTGCTGAAAAGCTACTACTAAATGGTGAAATACAGTCATATGGAAAAATTGTAGAGAAATACTTTGGTTTAAAACTAGATAAAATGGAGACTAACTCAAACTGGTTGAAAAGACCTTTAACCGAAAATCAAGTGATTTATGCTCAAGATGATGTAGATTACTTAATTGAAATTTATGAAATCCAAGAAAAAATTCTTAAAAAGAAGGGTCTTTTAGACCAAGCTTTTATGCTATCAGAAAGTGAAGCAATTTTAGGAAATCAACCTCTCATAAATTCGAGGTTGAAGAAAAGGAGCAAAAAATTTAGCAAAAGAGATAAGGAAGTCTTTATTTGGAGAGAAAATCAGGCAGAGAATGAAGACGTTCCGCCTAGTTTTATTTTTAAAGATAAATATATAAATCTTTTGTCAAAAATTTTGCCTAAAGATACTTCTGCTAAAAAGAAGGTGATGAAAATTATTGGCGATTCAGAAATATCAGAAAGATTTATAAAGAAATTCTTATGATCTTTTGGTTAATTTATTTAATTTTAACAATTGTAATAAGTTTTATTTTTTCTTTTATGGTTAAAAATAGATTTTTAAAAATATTAATTTTTAGTTTTACATTATCTTTATTTACCACCTTTTGGTTTAAAAATCCTGGAAGTGAATCTTTGGCGCCAATATTTTCTATATTTTTAGTTGAATCAATAATAGTTGAGAGCAATGGGTTGACTAGGATTTTAAGACCTTTTTCTTTTATCTTTAGTTTAGTATTTATTGTGTCTTTGTTGTTTTGGAAAAAAGATTAAAAACTCAATAACTTAGTATTTAAATTTTTAACATCTAAAATACCTATTTTATTTTTTCCTTGCATCAATCCAGCACACTCTCCTGGATTGAAAATTAAACATCCGTTTATCTTCTCATCTCTATGCATATGAGTATGCCCATGAAGTATCACATCACTTTTTTCTAACATTTCTTCATTTATAAGTTCAGGATGATGAATAAGAGTAATTATCCTATCTTCAATTTCAATGGTATGAGGTTCACAAAAAATCTCACATCTAAATTCTTTAGATGCTTCTCTAAGATGCTTTTCATCACCTATATCATTATTCCCTAGAACTGCAATTATTGGGCAATTCAACTCTTTAAAAGCCAATAATGATTTTGGAAGCGAAATATCTCCGGTATGTAATACTAAATCTGCTCTATTCTCATTGAAAATAGAGCAGATGGTTTGTATATTTTTGAGATTATTATGCGTATCTCCTGTTACGCCAATAATCACCGATTTAGACTTTTTCTAAAATATGTATGCCGCAGGCAGTACCAAGCCCAATCACATGAGTCATTCCTAGTTTTGCGCCTTCAACCTGTCTTTCTCCTGCTTCGCCTCTTAAGTGAGTACAAACTTCATAAATATTTGCTATTCCAGTAGCTCCTAAAGGATGCCCTTTTGAAAGAAGACCTCCAGAAACATTAACAGGTACTTTCCCCCCAAGCTCGACATGACCTTCATCAATCATTTTCCCTGCTTCTCCATCTTTACAAAGTCCTAGGTTCTCATAATGAAGCATCTCAGCTGTTGCAAAACAATCATGCAGTTCTACAAGATTAATATCTTCAGGACCTACTCCAGCCATTTCATATGCCTGTTCAGCAGCTAACCTTGTACAAGCATTTACGTCAGGCATGACCAAGTCTCTATCTGTATAGGGATCACTTGCTAGTGCAGAAGCTTTAACTCTTACAGCACGTCCCATTCCTAACTCTTTTGCTTTCTTTTCTGAAACAAGGACTGCAGCAGCAGATCCATCAACGTTAACAGAACACATAAGTTTTGTATTTGGGTAAGAAATCATTTCTGCATTCATTACAACATCCAAAGGAGTTTCAATTTGATACATTGCTTTTGGATTCATTGTCGAATGATGATGATTTTTTACTGAAATCTTTGCAAATTGCTCAAAGGTTGTTCCGTGATCTTTTGAATGTTCCATACCCGCTTCTGCAAAAACACAGGGCATAGTACCTGATCCTAAAAGACCTTCTTTTGGAATACCATCTCCGCCACCTGCACCACCTAAAAGACCTTTACCCATTTGTTCAACTCCTACAGCAAGCACTACATCATAAATTCCGGCTTTAATTGACATCCAAGCTTCTCTAAAAGCTGTAGCACCAGTTGCACATGCATTTGCACAATTAACTACAGGAATACCTGTTTGTCCTATCTCTTGAAGGATTCTTTGCCCAACCATAGCATTTGCTTGACCAAGGTTCCCACAATACATTGCTTGCATATCCTTAATAGTTAAGCCGGCATCGTCTAATGCCATCAACGCTGCTTCAGCACCTATATTTGGAACAGTTCTGTCTGGAAACCTTCCAAATTTAATCATATCGACCCCTAAAACGTATACATCACTCATAATTTCTCCTTTTTGTATATTTTATGCTGGTTCGAAGAAATAACTCAAGTAAGAGTTTCCTTCTTTATCTTTTCTTCCTAAAGCGTCCTGATATGTAAGTTTTACTTTCATGCCAAAGTTTATTTTTTCTGGATCAGGTTCAATATTTATAAGATTCCCCTTTACAGTTCCACCACCATCTAAATCAACAATTGCAGATACATAGGGAACATCAATACCAGGAAAAGATCTATAAACGACTGAAAAAGAATATAAGACCCCAGTTTCTTCGAGCTTTACAGTTGATATTTTGTCTCTAGCAAAACATTTAGAACAAACTGTTCTCTCACCAAGAAAAACAGCTCCACATCCTCCACACTTATGACCCTCTAGATAAGGATCTCCATCGTCCGGGATTTTTAGATAACTTACTGCTGGTAAACTTTTTTCTGACACTTGTTCATCCCCCTTTTTAAAAGTACATTGAACCAAAAAAAAAAGGAAATTTAAACAACTAAATAATTATGAGTATTTGGGGCGGCATCACTGGTGGTTTTCTTGGATTTGTGGTTCTGGGACCAATTGGAGCATTAGTAGGAAGCGTTATTGGCTCGAATATATCCTCTAGTTCAAAAAAAAGAAGACCCAATAATTTTGATCAACAGGTAGCTTTTTTTGCAGCTTTATTTGCTTGCCTTGCAAAAATAGCAAAAGCTGATGGAAGAGTTGACGAAGCTGAGGTAAAGAAAATTGAAGAATTCATCTCTACTAAGTTAAATCTGAATAGAGAACATAGAAATTTTGCAATTAATATTTTTCAAAAGGCAAAAGATGATAACGTAAGTTTTGAAGCTTATGCTTCCAATCTTTATCAGATTCTTTCTTCAAGCCCGAATTCATTATTAGTTTTTTATGAAATGCTTTTTGAACTAGCCCTTGCTGATGGCATACTTCATCCGAACGAGGACTATCTTTTAAAAAAAATCCCAAAGATTTTCAGATTTGATGAAAATGTTTATAAGTCTTTGTACGAAAAATTTATTGAAAAAACAAATGATTACTATAAAACTTTAGGGATAAATGAAAATGCCTCTTTCAATGAAATAAAAAAAGCTTACTATAAAAAAAGAAAAGAGTTTCATCCTGATACTCTAATTGGGAAAGGACTTCCAGAAGAGTTTGTTGAAAAAGCAAAAGAAAAATTTATTGAAATACAGGAAGCTTACGAAGAATTAGAAAAAAGATGTCAAAAGTGATAGTTTAGTCTTATGAACTTCATTAAAACTATTCTCTTCAAAACTGACGACTTTCTAAAAAGTCTTGGTTTTCTCGATTTTGTGATTTTATTCATTGTAAGAATTTATCTTTTTTTTATTTTTTGGGGAGCAGGAACTTCGTCTAATAAACTTTCTTGGAATGACAGAGTACCAAGCGTAAATCCAAGATTTTCTGAATTCTTAGGTCCTGGAGGGTCTGATAATTTAAACTTTATCTTCCCAACTCTCTTTGCATGGCTTGTAATACTTGCAGAAGCTGGAGGAGCAATTCTTTTATTGTTAGGTCTTTTTACCAGATGGGCTAGCGTTCCCATTATCTTCGCAATGTTTGTTGCGGCTTATTTTCATTTTCCAAATGGATGGAATGCAGATGCAGGAGGATATGAAATGGCAGCTACTTATATTGTAATTCTTGCCATACCTCTTATTTATGGAGGTGGTAATTATCTTTCTTTGGATTACTGGGTAAGAAGAAAATAAGTGATTGAGAAAGGTAAAATTTCTCAAGAACCATTCATTGAGATATTAAAAATTCTTGAAGAAGCTGAATCTGCAAATCTTGTTGATTGGAATGCCATGAATATTGCGTCTGTTGACCAAATGAATCAACCCAGCTCAAGAATGGTTCTTTTAAAAAAAATATCCGATGACGGATTAGTATTTTATACAAATTACAATAGCCGCAAAGGAAAAGAGATTGAGCTGAACAGCAAAGTAGCAGTTAATTTTTGGTGGAGAGAATTAAAAAAACAAATCAGAATAGAAGGCTTTATAGAAAAAGCATCAGAACAAGATTCTGATGATTACTTTAATTCAAGGCCTCTAAAATCTAGAGTATCTGCAATCATTTCTAACCAAAGTTCAATAATTTCTTCCTATGAAGATTTAAAAATTCAAATAGATAATTACCTTGAGCAAAATGATGAATTTTCAATAGAAAGACCCGATCATTGCGGCTTATATAATGTAATTCCAAATGCAGTAGAATTTTGGCAGGAGCGTGAAAATAGGACTCATGAGAGACTGAAGTACCTTCTTGGAGAAAATCAAAAGTGGAGTAGTTATCTTTTATCACCTTAATATTTTGTTTATAATCACCACCAAGGCCCCTCGTATAGGTCACATTTATGGTAACAATCACACTTCCAGATAATTCTAAAAAAACTTTTGATTCGCCTGTTTCAATTGAAGATGTTGCTGCAGATATAGGCAAAGGACTTTTTAAAGCAACTGTTGCTGGAAGAGTAGATGGTTTCTTGAAAGATGGTTCAGATCTTTTAGAAAATGATTGCTCTTTAGAATTAATAAGAAATTCTGATCATGAAGGCTTGGAAATCATTAGGCATTCCTGTGCTCATTTATTTGGTCATGCTCTGAAACAAATTTATCCAGAAGCAAAGATGGCTATAGGTCCTGTTATAGAAGATGGTTTTTACTACGATATTGATTTTGAAAAAAAATTAACTGACGAAGATTTACTAAACATAGAACAAAGAATGAAAGAGCTTGCTTCAAGCGAGTACAAGGTTGTAAAAAAAATAGTCTCTAGAGAAGAAGCAAAAAAAGTCTTTAAAGAAAGAAAAGAAAAATACAAACTCAAAATCATTGACGATATTCCTCAAGACGAAATTATTGCTCTTTATTATCATGAAGAATATATCGATATGTGTAAGGGACCTCATGTTACTTCAATGAGGCACTTAAAAAGTTTTAAATTGTTAAATGTTTCTGGAGCATATTGGCGAGGTGATTCAAAAGGAAAAATGCTCCAAAGAATATATGGAACTGCATGGAATACAGATAAAGAATTAAAGCAATATATCTCAAATTTGGAAGAAGCCTCTAAAAGAGACCATAGAAAATTAGGTCAAAAATATGACTTATTTCATTTTCAAGAAGAAGCACCAGGAATGGTTTTTTGGCATCCAAAAGGATGGACTATTTTTAGGATATTAGAGGACTACATTAGAGAAAAACTTAGAATCTCAGGTTATGAGGAAATAAAAACTCCTGAAGTTGTAGATCGAAAACTTTGGGAAAGATCCGGTCATTGGGATAAATACCGAGAAAATATGTATATTACTGAAATTGATGAGGAGCATGCCAATGAAAAAAGAGTAAATGCCTTAAAGCCAATGAGTTGTCCCTGTCATGTTCAAGTTTACAATCAAGGTTTAAAGTCCTATAGAGATTTACCTATCAGATATTCAGAATTTGGTTCTTGTCATAGATATGAACCTTCAGGTACTTTGCATGGTTTGATGAGAGTAAGACAAATGACTCAGGATGACGGACACATCTTTTGTTCAGAAGATCAAATTGAAGATGAGGCTGGTTCATTTATAGATATTCTCTCAGAAATATATAGGGAATTAGGTTTTGCTAAGCTGGATATAAAGTTATCAACTAGACCTGAGCATCGAGTCGGAACAGATAAAATTTGGGATAAGGCTGAAAAAGCTTTAGAGGCAGCGATAAATAATCAAGGCATATCTTATGAAATTTCAGAAGGTGATGGAGCTTTTTACGGTCCAAAAATAGATTTCGTTCTTACCGATTCTTTAAATAGAGAGTGGCAGTGCGGTACATTGCAAGCAGATTTTAATATGCCGGAGAGATTGGGTGCCTCTTATGTTGGAACAGATGGGGAAAGACATGTCCCGGTAATGTTACATCGAGCTTTTTTAGGTTCTTTTGAAAGATTTATAGGAATACTTATCGAGCAATATGCAGGAGAATTTCCTCTATGGTTGGCACCAATTCAAGCTGTTGCAATAAATATATCGGAAAAACATACTGAAAAAACCAAAGAAATCACCGATTTTCTTAAAAATAAAGGATTTAGAGTAAATTCAGACTTGAGGAATGAGAAGATCGCTTATAAAATCCGCCATCACTCTATGCAAAAGGTTCCTTACATCATTGTTTTGGGTGATAAGGAGATAGAAACTTCCACATTGGCAATTAGAGACAGACAAGGTTCTGACTTGGGTTCGATGTCGATAGACGCATTTAGTGAAATTTTAATTAAAAAAATTGAATCTAAGGAGGTTTGATTGGTACATAAAAGATCTTTTTCTTTTTTAGCTAACTAGATATGGCTTTAGCAAAAAGAAATTATAAAAAAGAAAATAAACAACCTATAAATAAGTTTATTAAAGCAGACAAAGTTAGGTTAATTTCAAATTCTGGAGAACAATTAGGTATTAAAACTATAGATGATGCCCTAAGTATTGCTTCCAAAGAGAATTTGGATTTAGTTCAACTTAATGATGATAAAGAGACACCTGTTTGCAAGCTTATGAATTATGGCAAACATTTATTTGATAAGAAAAAACAAAAATCTGCATCTAAGAAAAAACAAAAGAAAACTCAGATAAAAGAAGTTAAATTTAGACCTGGAACGGAAGAAAATGATTACCAAATTAAACTTAAAAAAATCATTAAATTTTTAGACGAAGGAGATAAAGCAAAAATAACTATGAGATTTAGAGGAAGAGAAATGGCTCATCAAAACATTGGTTTCGATCTTCTCAAAAGGGTAGAAGAGGACCTAGTTGGCCTAGGTTCTGTTGAGCAAGCACCTTTATCTGAAGGAAGGCAATTAGTTATGTTATTATCCCCATCCAAAAAGTAAGTAGAAACTATGCCAAAGATAAAAGTTCACAGTGGTGCTGCAAAAAGGTTTAAAAAAACTGGATCAAGTCTCAAAAGAAAACAAGCTAATAAAAGGCATATCCTTACTAAAATGTCGACCAAATCTAAAAGACAACTTAGAGGTACCACATCACTAGCAGATGGAGACGAAAAATTAGTTAAAAGAATGTTTAGGGAGAGGTCGTAATGGCTAGAGTCAAAAGAGGAGTTGAATCTCGAAGAAAGCATAAAAAAGTTTTAAAACTAGCCAAAGGTTATAGAGGAGCTAGAAGCAGAACATTTAAGGTTGCAAAACAAGCAGTTACTAGAGCTGGTCAGTATGCATATAGAGACAGAAGGGTTAAAAAAAGGGACTTCAGATCATTATGGATTATTAGAATCAACGCAGCAGTTAGAGAAAATGGTTTGACCTATAGTAAGTTTATGTCAGCTCTTAAAAAAATGAACATAGACTTAGACAGGCGTGTTCTTGCCGAATTAGCCGCTGAGGATAGAGAAGCTTTTTCTAATTTAGTATCTCTTGCAAAGGAAAATGCAGCATAATGAAGCATGGATTTAGGTGCTTTAAAAGCAAATCTTAAGAAAGATTTTCAAGAAATTGCCTCTCAAGAAGAGTTAAATCAATTCAAAGTAAAATACCTTGGAAAAAAAGGTCAGATTACTGAGTTATCAAAAAATATAAAAAATTTACCTTCAAAAGAAAGACCCATTTTCGGTAAAAAAATTGGCGAATTAAGAAATCTTTGCGAAGGATTTTTAGATTCTGCTCAAGCAAAGATTGAATCCTTAATTGTAAACGAATCCCTGGAAAAAGATCGAATCGATGTAACCCTTCCCGGCTCTTTTAAATCTCAAGGGAAACTTCATCCTTTGACTATTACCACAAAAAAGATAACAGATTTCTTTTCTTCAAAAGGGTACTTGATTGAGGATGGTCCAGAGATTGAAACAGATTATTATAATTTTGATGCTTTGAATATTCCTAAAGATCATCCTGCTCGCGATATGCACGATACCTTTTATTTAGAAAATGGAAATCTTTTAAGAACACATACATCTCCTGTCCAAATCAGATCGATTGAGAAGAGAGGCGCGCCATTAAAAATTATCTGTCCTGGAAAGGTATATAGAAGTGATGCAGACAAAACTCATACTCCAATGTTTCATCAAATAGAAGGATTGGTAATTAGTAAAAATATTAGCTTTGGTCATCTTAAAAATGAAATCATGACTTTCATAGATTTCTTTTTTGGACCGGATACCGAAGTAAGGTTTAGACCTTCTTACTTTCCGTTTACAGAACCTTCTGCTGAAGTGGATATCATGGATAAAAAATCCAAAAAATGGTTAGAAATAATGGGGTGTGGTTTAGTGCATCCTAACGTAATTGATATGGCTGGGTTGGATTCAAAGAAATTTTCTGGTTTTGCATTTGGAATGGGGATTGAAAGAATGGCTAAACTTTTATATGAAATAGAAGATATGAGATCTTTATTTTCAAATGACATAAAATTTTTATCTCAATAGCAATGAAAGTTTTATTTTCAAGAATTACTGAAGCTATTAACGCTAAACCTAAAATCGAAAGTCTTTGTAACGATCTGACGTTAATTGGTATAGAAGTTGACGAAATAAAGTCATTTCAAGGCGATAAAGTTATTGATTTTGATTTAACTCCTAACAGAGGAGATTGCTTTTCTGTAAAGGGTCTAGCAAGAGACTATTGCGCATTCAAAGGTAAGAAATTTTCTTCAGTAAAAAAAATTTCCTTTAAAGGAGAAGCTAAATTCACAAAAAAAATTAAATTATCAGCTAGAGAAGCATGTTCAGCTTACTCAGCGGTTTCTATTTCAAACTTAAAATTAAAAAAGAAGCTTCCAGAAAATATAATAAAAACTTTAAAAGCAGCTGGCATTCAATCTATTCATCCTTTGGTAGACATTATAAATTTTGTAATGTTAGAAAGTGGCCAGCCTATGCATGTGTTTGACCAAGATAAAATTCAAGGAGATATCGAGGTAAGATTTGCTAAATCAAAAGAACAAATAAAAATTCTAGGTGAAAAAAATATTAAACTTACCAACGATTGCCTTGTCATAGCTGATAAAAAAGAACCTATAGCTTTTGCAGGAATCTCTGGAGGTTTAAATCACTCGGTCTCAAAAAAAACAAACAATTTCATAATTGAATCTGCTTTTTTTGATCCCAGCGTTATTAAAGGTAAAGCTAGAAGATATGGGTTTCAGACAGATGCATCACAAAGGTTTGAAAGAGGCGTTGATTTTAATCTTCATGAAATTGCTCTAAAGGAAGTACTTTCGATTATCAAAGAAATTTATCAAGCAGACATTTCTGAAATAAAAACAACAAAGAATAAGTATTTTCCAAAGAAAAAACTCATAAGTATTTCCACAAAAGATGTGAATCAGAAACTTGGTACCAATCTTAACGAAAATACAATTAAAGGAATTTTAAATAGACTTGAAATTAAATTTAATAAAAGAAATAAAAATAATTTAACCTTTGAAGTGCCTAGCCATCGTTTTGATTTATCAATTAAAGAAGATTTAATTGAAGAGGTTGCAAGAATGGTTGGTTATGACAGCTTACCTCAAATTAAAAACGATCAAGTTTCTCAACACCATGAAAAATCGAAATATGATTTCATAAATGAAATGAAGATTTTCATGACAAATAAAGGTTTTAATGAAGTCGTTAACTATTCTTTTTTAGATAGACAAGCTCTGGAGAATTTAGGCATAGAAAATAAAAGTATTTCTATAAAGAATCCTCTTAATAACTCTTTAGACACTCTAAGAACTTCTTTACTTCCAAGCTTAGCTACAAATCTAGTATTTAACATCAACAGAGGCCAAAATTTCTTAAATATTTTTGAAATAGGAAAATCTTTTTCAAATATAAGCCATTCAGAGGTCTTAAATCTAGCTGGATTAGTTTACGACGACGAAAAGTTTAAAAATTGGAATACTAATCAAAATTATGATTTTTTCTTTTTGAAGGGAGTACTGGAAGATTTGTTTGAAAAATTCAGAATAGAGAAGACATCATGGAAAAGATCTAAAAATGATTTATTGCATCCTTTTGCATCTGCGGATATTCATCTTAAAAATAAGCTTATTGGTTCTATTGGAAGTGTAAATCCTAGGTTCTTGAAGTCATTAGGACTAAATAAAGCATTCCTTTATTTTGAATTAAAAATTGAATCTCTTCGCAGGAATGAAATTGGAAAATTATTAGCACCCTCAATTTATCCTATATCCCAAAGAGACTTTTCCTTTGAAATAGAAAAAGATATTTCATATGAGCAAGTAAAAAAATGTATTCAGAACTCATCAAAAAATTATTTAATAAGTTCAAGAATTTTTGATGTTTATCAGGGAAAAAATATTTCCCATGATAAAAAAAGCATTGCCTTTAGACTCAGTTGGGGCTCAAATAAAAAAACCTTATCTGAAGAAGATGTTAATAACGAAGCTAATCTAATTATTTCTGGCATGAAGAAAAAACTTGGTGCAATTTTAAGATAAATGACACTTACAAAAGCAAAAATTGTAAATTTATTGAGAGAGCAACTTGGCTTACCAAAAAAAGATTGCCTAGTTATAGTAAATGCATATTTTGAAGAAATCAGCAAAGGATTAGAAAAAGGAGAAGAAATTAAAATTCCAAAGTTTGGAAACTTTATTGTAAAACATAAAAAAAGTAGACCTGGGAGAAACCCCAAAACAGGTGAGTCCTTTAAAATTTCTGATAGAAATGTTGTTTCTTTTAAAGCATCAAAAAAACTTAGAGAGTCTTTGTAAAATTGGAAATAAATCTAACTAACTTACCTGATCAAAAATACTTTACGATGGGAGAGGCGAGTAAAATCTTAGCAGTTCAAGATCATATTCTAAGATATTGGGAAAAGTCTTTTAAAAAACATTTTTCTGTCAAAAGAATTTCCAACAGAAGAATGTTTCAAAAAGAGGAGTTGATTACTTTCCTGAAAATAAAAGAACTTTCAGAGCGTGGATTCAATGTTAAGGCAATTAAAAAAGTCTTAGAAGAGGGGGATCTTTCTTTTGAGTTAGATGTTGAAATAATAGATTCCCTTAAAGAAGTGTTAAAGATATTAAAAAATTAACGGGGTGTAGCGCAGCCTGGTAGCGCACTTGACTGGGGGTCAAGTGGTCGTGGGTTCAAATCCCGCCACCCCGACCATTTTATAAGTGTTTTAAAGTTCGCATCTTTTGCAAGACTGCATGTAAGAAATATAAGAGTTTTTATCAAAATATTTATTGAAAATCTTTCCAAGAGGCATCTTTATCAGATATAACCTTTGGAGGCTCTGGTAATTTTAAATCAAAAGAAGGGTCATCCCATCTTAAGCCATTTTCTGATTTTGGTGAAAATGGTTCATCCACAAGATAAAAAACTCTTGTATCTTTTTTTAGGGTTAAATAACCATGAGCAAACCCTTTGGGAATAACAAGAGCGGTTTGATTTTCCTCATTCAATTCAAGCTGAAAGGATTTCATAAATGTTGGCTGTTCTTTTCTTAAATCGATAACAAAATCTATAATAGCTCCTTTTAAGCAGGTAACTATTTTTGTTTCTTGATAAGGGTCAACTTGATAATGCATTCCTCGAAAAGTTAGTTTTTTTGGGTTTTCGGAAATATTCGCTTGAGCTATGTTATTTAAAAGGCCAATATTTTTAAACTCTTCAAAGCAATAAAATCTTGCAAAATATCCTCTGTTATCTTTTTTCTTATCTAATTTAGAGATACAAAGCCCTTCAAACTTAGTATTTTCAATAATCATAATTTTTCTAATTTTGAATTAATCAAGTTCTTATCTATGAGGTCTTTTAAAGCTTTGAGTCTAATAAAGTCTGAGTTTTTAATATGTTGTTCATTAAGATTAAAATCTTTTACTTTTTTTACTATATCTTTAATAGAATCTTCTAAAGAAAATTTTGGCTGATATCCGGAAGCTAGATTATTAAAAAAAGAAAAATCTACCTTGTAAGACCTCTTATCAGGTGAAGCATTTTTATTTATTTTAATTTTTATTGTTGGAAGTACCTTTTGCACTGCTTCAGCAATTTCTCTAACCTGATAATTTGCATTAAGATTTCCAACATTCAATATTTGAAAATCATCCTCGTTCTTATCTTCAATTGACCAATGAATTGCTCTTGCCATATCTTCAACATGGATTAGCGGTCTCCAAGGACTTCCATCGCTTAAGATGTTTATTTCGTTTGATAATAGCCCATTAACAACAAAGTCATTTAAGACAATATCAAGTCTGATTCTTGAACTAAAACCGCATGCTGTAGCAAACCTAAGACACTTTATAACAAAATTTGAGCTTGAGATTTTTTCGAGTTCTTTTTCAGTGTTGATTTTTGATTTAGCATATTCCGTCAGAGGATTGACTTGATCTTTTTCTGTTTTTGAATTTCCTAGACCTTCGCCATAAACACTGCAGCTTGAAGCGAAAATAAAACGTTTAACGCCAACTTCTTTTGCAAGGTTTGCTAGACGAACACCCGCTATAAAATTTATTTCCTCAGTGGCACTTTCAAATTCTTTACCCATTGGATCATTACTAACTGCTGCTAGATTTATAATTACATCAAAACCTTCTAGATCTTTACTTTCAATATTACGAATGTCTTTAATTATTTGTTTATCTAAAGATTTTTCTGGATAAGAATTATCCAAAAGTTTTTCTGCAAAAAAACCAACATCTAGTCCAGCAATGAATGATTTTGGATATTTTTTTCTCAAGTAGGGTACTAATACCGATCCAACATAACCCATATTACCTGTGATTAGAATTTTCATTATTGATATTTCTTAATATTTAAACTTGGACTTAATTTTGATTAGCTAACTGTATACTAATAAAATATCAAAGGAAAAAATTTTAGTTTTTATCTAAATTTAATTTACGGCTTACAAGTAAAAAATAAAAAATGCTCTCGTTATCTATTGTTATTCCTGTATTCAATGAAGATAAATTTATAAAAAAAAATATAAAAAGTTTATTAAGTAATTCAAGTAGAGATTTTGAAATAATTATTTTTGACAACTGCTCTGATGACAACACATTAAATATCCTTAAAAGTTTTAATGATGCCCGTTTAAAAGTTACTAAACAGCCGAAAAAAGTTTCACCTGCTAAAAACCATAAAGATGCGATAAAAACTGCAAAAGGCAGACATATTTTCTTGGCGGGAGGAGACGATTTTTTTCATCATGAAGTTTTTGACAAAGTAATTCCGTATTTAGAAAAAGATAAAATAACCTTTTGCAGGATGGAACTTGTGGATACTAAAAATGTAGGCAAAGTAATCGGAAATCAAAATACAGAAGGAGTTATCAAGAATATTTTTGAAGTAAAAGATTTTTTGCCTAATTTTTTAAGATTTATCAATCATGACACTTTGATGCACTCATTCATTCCAAAAAATTTTTTTCAAAATATTCAATATTACAATTCTTTCTGCATAGAAAGGTTTTGGCCTTGGATGTGCATCCATGTATTTAGTCAAAAAGAAAGATATAAAAATTATAATTATTTTCCATCTCCTGTACTGATTACAAGACAATATAAAAATACTGAAGATTTTAAAAAAAATAGCTATATTCTTGATACAGAGAAAATATTAGTTACTAAATCATATGTAGTTAAATCATTAGGTTCGATTTATAATTCTTTCATATACTTTTTTTTCACAAAAAATATTAGACATTTATGCATGTTGTTATTTGCAACAAGATCAGCTGATAGAGAATCAGACGAACAAGGAGGTTTCTACAGTATGGGAAAAAAGGGTGAAAGATTAAAGTACCTTGCTCCACTAGCTTCTTTACTGCTAAGTCCAGTTATTGATCTTGCAAGGCTTATAAGACTATTAATTAATTCCAAAAAAAAATAATAGGAGCTACTCTTGAAAGTTGTAATTTTAGCTGGTGGATTTGGAACAAGACTTTCTGAAGAAACAGACATTCGGCCTAAGCCAATGGTAGAAATAGGAGGAATGCCCATCCTATGGCACATCATGAAACTTTACTCTCACTATGGCTTTCATGAATTTGTAATCTTGCTTGGTTATAAGGGCTATATGATTAAAGATTTTTTTAATACTTATTTTTTAAGAAGATCAGATTTTGTTATTGATTTAAAAGATAACTCAAGAACAATAATTAAAGATATATCAGAGCCTTGGAAGATTCATCTCATAGATACCGGATTGGATAGTCTTACGGGCGGAAGAATTAAAAGGGCAGAAAAAATAATAAACAATGAACAATTTTTACTAACATATGGAGATGCTGTTTCAGATGTGAATATTAGTAAGTTGGTAGATTTTCATAATAACTCAAATAAAAAAATTACTATGACTGCTGTACAACCCGAAGGAAAATTTGGAGCTTTGAACATAGATGAGAACTCTTCCATAAATGTTTTCAATGAAAAGCCGAGAGGAGATGGAACATGGGTTAATGGAGGTTTTTTTGTCTGTGAACCCGATGTCTTAAATTATATTCAAGATGACTTTACAATGTTTGAGAGAGAACCCTTAACTAATTTAGCAAAGGAAGGTGCTATGAATGCATTCAAGCATACTAATTTTTGGAAATGTATGGATAATTTGAGAGATAAAAATTCTTTAATTGATCTGTGGGATTCTGGAAAAGCGCCATGGAAATTATGGGAAGATTAAGCCAAAGGTACAAAAATTTCTGAGAAACCAAATTTACTTATTACAGGCGGCCTAGGCAATCTCGGCTCTTGGATTTTGGAAGAAACAGTTGATTTGTTTAATGTAAGTGTTTTAACTAAATCGCATAAAAAGTTTGAAATAAATGGTAATTTTAATTTAATTCTTGCTGATTTAATGAATTCTTCTCAGCTTTCTTATGAAATTAAGAGTAAAGATTTTAACTATGTTATCCATGCAGGGAGTGTGAATGATAGTTTTGTAGAAAACTATAGAGATCTTGCTTATCAAGTGAATACTTTTGGTACTCGTAATTTATTAGATGCTCTAAATATGGATAAAGTTGAACATTTCATTTATCTATCAACTTTTCAAGTATACGGCAAATATGATGGTTTAATTAATGAGACCTCTGAAACAAAACCTCTAAATGATTATGGCCTGTCTCATTTATTTGCTGAATACATATTGGCGCTGCAACTGCGGGAACCCAAATACAGCATAATTCGTTTAACCAATAGTTATGGGTGTCCCAAAGACGTTAATACCTCTAAATGGCATTTGATCACGAATGATTTAGCAAAAATGGCATTTGATGAAAAGAAAATAAAACTCAATTCTAATGGGAATGCTTTAAGGGATTTTATATGGATGGGAGATGTCTGTTACATTTTAAAAGAGCTGCTTGGAAAAAAACCTCAAAACCAAATATACAATCTTTCTCGAGGTAAATCTCTTACTTTAAAAGACATCGCTAATAAAGTTCAGAGCGCTTATCAAGAATATTATAATGAACTACTCCCCATTTATCTTAATGATGAAGATCAAACTCACCATTCAAACTCTCTGAGCGTGAATATGAGCAAACTAAAAGAGTTAGTTAATTTTGAATATCATGATGAATTAATAAATGAGTCTATTAATATTTTTAAATTATTAGAAAGAAAAAAATTAAAAGATTAAAATTAGCTAAAAAATGGAGTAATTATGGAAAGGCAATATCAAATAATTCTATACGGCGCTACTGGCTTTACAGGAAGGCTATGCGCTGAATATTTTCATTCAAATTATCCAGATCTAAATTGGGCTATCTCGGGTAGAAATAAAGAAAAACTAGAAAATCTTAAAAATGAATTAAATTTGGATTGTGATATTTTTGTTGCTGACTCTCAAGACTATGAGGCCATACAAAATTTTGTAAAAAAAACAAAAGTTGTACTTTCAGCTGCAGGACCTTTTGCTAGATACAGCACAAAAGTTGTAGAGGCTTGCGTTGAAAACAAAACTCATTACACAGACATTACCGGAGAAAACCATTGGGTTAAAGGTCTGATTGATAGATTTCATGAAAAAGCAGCTTTAGATGGAACAAGAATCATTCCGTCTTGTGGTTACGATTCGATTCCCTCTGATATGGGTGTTTTCTTTTCAGTAACAAGGTCAGAAAAACCGGTTTCTCATGTAACTGTTTATCATTCAGCAAAAGGTGGAGCCAGTGGAGGAACAACAGAGACCATGTTTACCATGGGTCCCTTGCCAAAAGAAATGAGAGATCCTTTTTTATTGAATCCCAAAGATACTGTTTCAGAGATCCAAAAAACTAATAGTAAAGATGGGTTTGCTATTGAGCCTATTTCAGGTACCAGAGAATTTTCAGGAATGGGATTGATGGCATTCGCCAACACAAGAGTTGTAAGAAGGAGCGCAGCTTTATTTGATTTAAATCAAAAATCTTATGGAAAGGATTTCACTTTTAAAGAACTTGGAAGTTATCCGTCTAAGACCGCGGCACGAATAACCACCTTAGCTTTGATGGCAGCTTTTCTCGTAATAGCTACCCCATTGAGAAGACTTGTCAGACCTTTTTTGCCCAAACCTGGAGATGGGCCAGATAAAGAAACTAGAGACAAAGGTTGGTTTAAAGGCTTATTTATAGCAAAGTTTCAGGATGGCAATGAAAAACGTTTTGAAATTTTTGGTTCTGGAGACCCAGGATATAAATCTACTTCAAAGATGGTTTGCGAATCTGCTTTAACCTTAGCTTTTTCAGATGATTTACCATTTGGGAATGAATTTGGAGGAGTACTCACCTCAGCCGTTGGATTGGGAAATCCTTTAATAAGCAGGTTAATGAAAGCAGGCATTACTTTCAAGGAACTATCTTAATATAACTAAATTTAAGTATTTTATAACCCAATATAAATTTTATTTATATATTATACATCTATTCAGATTTTCATTTTCTCCCAAAGAAACTCTCCTAAATCTGAATTCAGCGAGTCTTTTCCCCATAAAAGACTCGCTTTTTTTGACGAGATGATGTGTGTTAAATTTTATGTTGGGCGCAACTATACTCATCGTCTTGTCATCAAAATATGACTAATTTATTTATTTTCAATTCAGATTTCAGATTAGCAGATAATCCTGGTCTCTTTCATGCCGCTGAAAACGGCGAGTCTTTAGTTGCAATGTTCATTTACAACCCAAAAAAATGGGACAGTCATAATGAAAGTGATTTAAAAATTGCTTTCCAAATTGAGAATTTAAAAAGCCTTTCGAAAAAATTATCTGAGCTGAAAATATCTCTAAAAATTTTACATGCCGATGGAATAGAGGAAGAGAGCCAAAAGATTTTTGAGTTTGTAAAAAGCAAAAATATTAAAGAAGTATTCATCAACAAGGAATACGGTATCAATGAAATCAATAGAGATCTAAATCTCAAAAAAAAACTAGCAAGTATTCACATAAATCTTAACTCATTTGATTCTTCTGTTTTTCATCCTGAGAGCATTAAAACTCAAAGCGATACATTTTTTAAAGTTTTCACTCCATTTTCTAAAGCATTTAGATCCAAGCTTCTTACAAAAAAAATTAAAATATTAGGCTTTCCAAAAAAACAAAGGAATAAAGTCTTAGAAAGTGATGAAATCGAAAATCTCTCTTTAAAATCAGAAAGAAAAAATATTTTAGAGCTTTATAAGGCAGATGAAGATTATGCTTTTGATAAATTAGATGAATTTATTGACCATAAAATACATTTTTATAAAGATAAAAGGGATTATCCTGCAATTGAAGGAACAAGTTCTCTTTCACCTTATCTTACTTCAGGAGTTTTATCTTCAAGGCAATGTCTTTTTAGGGTTTTTGAAAAACTCTCAGAAGAAGAGGAGGGCATCAGAACTTGGGTAAATGAAATCATTTGGCGTGAATTCTATAAATACATTTTGTTTCATAATCCAAGGGTGAGTAAAAATTTATCCTTTTCAGAAAAGTATGACGATTTTCCCTGGTCAGATAATCAAGATCATTTTATTGCTTGGTCAAAAGGAGAGACTGGGGTTCCAATAATTGATTCCGCAATGAGACAGCTAAAATCAACTGGTTGGATGCACAACAGGCTAAGAATGATTGTTGCGATGTATCTTACAAAAAATTTGCTTATTGACTGGCGAAAAGGTGAAAAATACTTCATGCAGAATTTAATTGACGGTGATTTTGCTTCCAATAATGGAGGTTGGCAGTGGAGTGCATCAACAGGAGTAGACGCTGCACCATATTTTAGGATTTTCAATCCTATTACTCAGTCTGAAAAATTTGATAAGAAAGGAGATTTTATAAAAAGATGGATACCCCAACTATCATCGGCAATAAATATCCATGACCCATCATCTGATGAAAGAAATGACTTAGGGTATAGTAATCATCTAGTTGACTTAAAAGAGTCTAGAAAAAAAGCTATTGAAATATTTTCAAACTTTTCGAAATAAATAAAAATGAAAAAAGATCACACTCCAGAATATATGAAACAATTATCTGGAAAAGTCTTGGAGATTAATTTTAAATTTCAGTCTCTTAGAATGTCATTCCTTGCTACTGAAGACATTTGCCATTCAAATGGAACGATCATTCAAGGCGGCTTTACCACGGTAATGATGGATTCATGTATGGCTTTTCTAGTTATGGAATTAACCGATTTTATCTACACGCCAATGTCGATAGATATTAACGTTTCTTTTTTAGCTGCAGGAAGACCAGGAATCTTGGAATGTGAATCTAAGATAATAAAGTTAGGAAAATCTATTGGCTTTGCAAGCGCAGAACTTCATCAAGGGGGAGAAATAATTGCCAACGCGTCATCTAGTTTAAAACTAGTAAAAATTGAAGGTTCTCAGAAAGATTTTCTTAAAGATAATATAGCTAAAGACGCAAAAATAATAAAAGCTTAAACTCCAAAATCCCAAGATAAACCTTGGTGATATTTTTTTAATACTTGCTTGGCTATTAAAATTCTATGAACTTCGTCTGGACCATCAGCTAATCTCAGAGTTCTAGCTCCTTGATACATGCCAAATAAAGGCAAATCAGCTGAGACTCCTTTCCAGCCGTAAACTTGAATAGCTCGGTCAACCACTCTATGCATAGCTTCTGGCACGTAAATTTTAATTGCTGAAATATCTACTCTTGGATCATTTTCGCTATCCATTACCTCAGCACAATGAATTGTCATCAGTCTTGCAGTTTGAATATCGATGTATGAATCAGCGATAAAACCTTGAATTAATTGCTTTGTTTCAAGTTTTCCTCCATGAACTTCTCGAGTAATTGTTCTTTGCAGCATCAGATCAAAAGCCCTCCACATCTGACCAATGCTATTCATACAATGAAAAACTCTTCCAGCTCCCAGTCTATCTTGAGCTGCAGCATGTCCTGTTCCTCTGGCACCCAGTTGATTTTCTACTGGAACTCTGACATTTTCATATTTGATTTCAACATGATCTCCTCCTGTGTGTCCCCAAATAGGAACAGAACGAATCACGTTAAATCCTGGCGTATCAGTAGGAACAATTATCTGTGTCATTCGAGAATTTACTTCTCCGTCTTCACCTTCTTCTTCTGTTCTACACATTACGATTGCAAAGTCTGCTTTTATACCGTTCGATGTCATAACTTTATGACCGTTAATAACCCATTCATCACCTTCCTTTTTTGCAGTAGTTTGTATGGATCTTGGGTCAGAACCAGCATTGTCCGGCTCAGTCATAGAAAAGGCTGATTCCATTTCTCCAGCAATCAATGGTTCAAGCCATTTCTTTTTTTGTTCCTCAGAGCCATATTTAAGCAAAACCTTTTGATTGCCTGAGTTAGGAGCGATAACTCCAAAGAGTCTGTTAGACAATGGCGACCATGCAAGAATTTCATTCATGTAAGCATGAGCCATAAAGCCTATACCCATGCCACCATATTCCTCTGGAAGATGGGGAGCCCATAACTTTTCTTTTTTAACTTGCTCTCTTATTTCTTTTCTAACTGATGCAGAGTTTTCGCTTTTTGAATAAATTTCTCTTTCATTTGGAATAATTTTTTCAGCCACTATATTTGCTGTCCTCGTTCTTATATCGTTAATGTCATCAGATAAAGTTGGTATTGGTGAAATTTGCATATTTCTCTCTATAATATTTTTATTAAATTAAACAATTAAGTTTTTACTATATACTTTAATTTAAAATTCAAAAAATCCTTTTATGCTTTTATGAAAAAAATTTCTTATTTATTTCTGATAATTCTTATCTCTGCTTGTGCCATCGATGTAGCAAAAAAAGAGAATTTTGAAGAAACTAAACTTATCTCTTCAGCCTCTGGTAAATATCTAGGTATTGAACTAAACAACGGCTATCAATGGCTTGGAATTCCGTACGCAGAACCTCCTCAAGGTAGTTTGCGTTGGAAAGCTCCCAGACCGCTCAGATCTAAAGCGAAAATAGTTGAAGCACTAAAATTTAGTGATTCTTGCCCTCAGGTTCCATCGATTTCTTTGGATAGAGGCGTTAGTAAGGGCGAATATACTGGTTCAGAAGACTGTCTTTATCTAAATATATTTACACCAAAAAAAATAGTTAAAGACAAGAAACTTCCAGTAATGTTTTGGATTCATGGCGGTGGAAATACTTCCGGTGAAGCAGCCTCATACGACTTCTCCAAATTGGCTTCTGCTCATGAACTAGTGATTGTTTCTGTCAATTATAGACTAGGTTTTTTAGGATGGTTCTATCATCCTGCATTTGCAGCAACATCTAACAACTTAGAGGATAAATCCGGAAATTTTGGGACCTTAGATCAAATAATAGCCCTCAAGTGGGTGCAACAAAATATTGCAGATTTCGGTGGTGATAAGGACAACGTAACTATATTTGGAGAGTCAGCTGGGGGACATAACGTTTTTGCATTGCTTAGCTCTCCTCTTGCAAAAGACCTATTTCACAAAGCTATTTCTCAAAGCGGTGCTACGAATACATTTAATCTAGAGGAAGCATCTAAATTTTATGACAATCAAGAAACTTCCCTATTAGCTTCGTCAAAAGAAGTTGTCAGCAAATTGCTAGTTATATCTGAAAATTCCAAAGATTTATTTGAGGCTAATATCGCTCAAGATTCAATGAATGAATTTAAACTTTTAGAGCAAATGCAAGAATTAGATTTAAGTCTAATCTTTAAAGTTTATAAGGCGATAGGTAAATCTAAAGAAGTTGGAAAAAAAATGATTCCAAGAGTTTTAAGTGATGGTTACGTTTTACCTAAGCGTGGCATGCAATTCTCTAGAAAAAGTTTTTATAACAATGTTCCAGTAATTTTTGGTACTAATAGAGACGAAACAAAACTTTTTGCAGCGATGGAATCAGACTATTCAACAAGTCTGTTCAATAGACTTGTCATTATTCGCAATCAAGAAATGTATGACTTAACAGCTGAATATGCTTCGAATAATTGGAAAATATCGGCTGTTGATAATCCCGCAAGAGATATGATCGCTTCAGGTAAGAATGATATCTACGCTTATAGGTTTGACTGGGATGAACAAGGAAAGTTGTTATGGATGGATTTTTCAAAAATTTTTGGCGCAGCGCATGCAATGGAAATCCCATTTATTACTGGAACCATGAAACTATTAGGAATTGAAAGATTTATGTTCAATGAAGAAAATCTTACTGAAGCTCTTAGACTTTCAATTGCAATGCAATCCTACTGGGCTGAATTTGCTTACAGTGGGGATCCAGGAAGAGGTAGAGACAATAATCTGCCAAAGTGGAATTCTTGGTCAAATTCAGGAGATAAATTTTTGATATTAGATTCTCAAAATGATCAAGGTATTGTTATGAGTAATTTCGAATTGAAAAGAATTGATGAATTTAAAAGATTATATGGCGACTCAAGAATTAAAAAAGATAAAACTAAATGTAGATTTCTAAATAATTTGGTCCAAAACGCCTATGAAAAAGATGCCATTTCTTTTTATAATGAGAAATGTTTACAAGGAGAGTGAGTGATGAAAAAAATAGATTTTTATTTCGATTTTGCAAGTCCAAATGCTTATTTAAGCCACAAAGTTATAGAAAAAATTAAAGAAAGTTCTGGAGTGGAGATCAACTATATTCCAGTTTTGCTTGGAGGGATTTTTAAAGCAACTAACAACAAACCTCCGATGGAACAATTTTTTGGCGTAAAAAATAAAAACGAGTATCAAAATTTAGAAATGCAGAGGTTTATTGAAAGACATCAATTAACTGATTTTAAAATGAATCCACATTTTCCAGTCATAAGTCTTCAAATAATTAGAGGCGCTATAGCAGCTGAAATGGATGGCTATTTAGAGGATTACATTGACAAAGTTTTGGTCCATATGTGGGAAGAGCCAAAAAAAATGGATGATCCTGATGTCATAAAAGCTGCTTATGAAGAATCAGGTTTTGATAGCGAAAAATTAATGACCCAAATGCAAAATCCAGAGGTAAAAGCTAAATTAATTTCAAATACTGAGGCAGCGGTAGAAAGAGGAGTGTTTGGCATACCTACATTTTTTGTCGATGATGAAATGTTTTTCGGTAAAGATACTCTTTGGCAAATAGAAGAACTTCTTTCAAAATAATTTTTCAACTTTCAAATCTTTTTTTCAAATTGGAACTTAAAACACTCCAAATGATAAAAGCTGACACGAACATATAAAAAGATAGATACTCTGAAATTTGATTGACTTCGAAAAGCATTCCAACAAAAGTCAAAAAGATACTGATTAAAGTAACTATTATCAGACTTTGACCTTTTGAATAACCATTATCTAAGAAGAAATGATGAATATGCTCTCTGTCTGACCTATATAAAGAAACTCTTAAAAGTGCTCTTTTGAACATAACCCTTAGAGCATTTAAAAGAACCATAGCTATAAGCCAAGGAGCAGTCATAGGGCTAATAACTTCAAGCTCAGCAGCACTAATCAGGAACCAAGCCGCAGTATACCCAATAGCCATAGAACCATGATCTCCCATGAAAACTCTATTTTTCTTTCCAAAAAAACTTAAATTCATTAAGAGATATGGTAGAAAAGCTATTAAAAATATTGCGAAGAAAATACCATTTCCACCAATGAAATAAAATATTGCAGACGATACAATTAAAACTTGAGTTGAAAAAAGACCATCCAAGCCATCAATCCAATTGAAAGCATTTGCTACACCTACAACACAAAAGATTGTAAAAATTGGACTGAGAATAGTATTTAGTTTTATTTCGCCAAAACCAAAGAGATTTCCTAGAGAAGTAAGGCTTAAATCAGAAACTCCAATTACTATTCCGGAACATAAAACAAGAGTCATAAATCTAAACCAAACGGGAAGTTCTAAAACATCATCAAAAAATGAAACAGCAGCAACAATTAACCCTGTAATTCCTAATAAAAGTCCTGTTTTAATGTCTAAATTCCAAGTTGTAAGTTCTAAAGATTCTGTTTCAAAAAATATTTCTAAAAATTGAGAATAACTTAGCGCCAAATAAATGGTGCCAATAACAACCAAAGAAAACATAATTGATATCCCTCCCGAAATAGGGACTAACATTCTATGTATCTTTTTTTCTCCATCAGGTACATCTACTACCTTTAACCTTTTTAAAATTATCCTAAATAAAAAATGAATTATTAAACTTATAAAAAATAGAAAAGAAAAAGTTGCCAAATAAAATGGCTGAAAAATTTCTAACATTTGGAAAGAGTTTTTAAAAATTAATTTAAAAAACTGTCGTCTTTCTCAAGCATCAAGTCATAAAGGGGTTGGAAGCTAGCCCACATTGCCATTTCAGTCCCAACTTGAGTTTTAGTAAGCTTGGCAACATCATCAGAAATTCTTTCCATCTGACCAGCGGCTTCCGCTAAAAGTTGAGATTGACAGCACCTATCCATAGACAAGAACGCCCACAAAGCTGCATCTACGGATTCACCAGTTGTTAACAAGCCATGATTTTTTAAAATGGCTGCTCTTTTGTCACCAAGAGCTTCAGCAATTCTATCTCCTTCATCAGTTTCTAAAACAACACCAGTGTAGTCATCAAATAAAACATGATCATCATAAAAAGCACAAGAGTCTTGAGTAATAGGTTCCAAAAGTCTACCTAAAGTAGAAAATGATTTTCCATACATGGAATGAGAATGAGCAGCAGCATTTACATCTGATCTTGCTTCATGAAGTCTTGAATGTATAGCGAAAGCTGCAGTATTAAGCATTTTATCTTCGCCTTGAACGATATTTCCTTCTCTATCTACTAAAATCAAATCAGATATACAAATTTGACCAAAATGCATACCAAAAGGATTCACCCAAAAATAATGAGGGTATTCTGGATCTCTCAAAGTAATGTGTCCTGCGATTCCTTCATCATAACCAAAATGAGAAAACATCCTAAAGCCTGCAGCAAGTCTTTCGAGCTGATGTCTTCTAATCTCTTCCATTGTCTTGCATTCAACTGGAACAATGGAACCTTTGGTTTTTCGGGGTAGTTTCCCCAAAGAAGTATCGATAGGTAACTTTATCTCTTTTTCATCTGACATTTCATCTTCTCCATAAAATTCTTCGATATTCTAACTTAATATTTTGTACAATTTATATCTCATTTTAATAAAAAAATTATGCCTAAGAAAAGAAAAGGTTTCAGAATAGAAAAAGATAGCTTAGGAGAAGTTTATGTTCCAAACTCTGCCATGTATGGAGCACAAACACAAAGGGCAGTAGAGAATTTTCCAATAAGTGGAATAAAAATGAATTTTCCATTTACCAATTCGTTTGTCGACTCATTAGGGATAATCAAAGATGCCGCTGCTAGGGCAAATAAATCTTTAGGGCTTTTATCTCCAAAAAAAGCCAATGCTATATCAAAGGCTGCAAAAGAAGTTTGGCAAAGCAAGCATAACGAACAATTTCCAGTCGACGTTTTTCAAACTGGTTCTGGCACGAGCTCAAATATGAATGCCAACGAGGTTATAGCAAATTTAGCTAGTAAATTTGCTGAGACCCATGTAGATCCTAATGATGACGTGAATATGAGTCAAAGTAGTAATGATGTGATTCCTACTGCAATAAAAGTTAGCGCTCATATGGATCTAACCAAAAAGCTTTTACCAGCTTTGGATAAACTAATTGATGTAACTGAAAAAAAAGCAAACTCTTTGAAGGGTTTAGTGAAGACCGGAAGAACTCATTTAATGGATGCAATGCCTTTGGATTTTCAACAAGAACTTTCTGCTTGGACTGCTCAGTTAAAGAATTCAAAAAAAACTTTTATATTTTTAGAAGCCAGATTGTTAGAGATGCCTTTAGGGGGTACAGCAGTTGGAACAGGTATTAATGCTCATCCTAGATTTGCTAAGTTATTTGCTCAAGAGCTTGGCAAGTTAAGGGGTGGAAAATGTAAAAATATTCCAAGTGACAATTTCTTTCACGAATTAAGCGCACAAGATACTGCTGTTCAGGTTTCTGGAGAACTTAAAAATCTAGCAATTATTCTATTAAAAATCTCAAATGATCTTCGCTGGATGAATAGCGGCCCCTTAGCAGGTTTATCGGAAATAGAACTTCAAGCTTTACAACCTGGAAGCAGCATCATGCCTGGGAAAGTAAATCCAGTCATTCCAGAAGCAGTTGCGATGGTCGCTGCAGATGTTATAGGAAATGATGTTGCTATAAGTATTGGTGCACAATCAGGAAACTTTCAACTTAATGTGATGTTACCTGTAATTGCTTATAACCTTCTAAAAAGTATTAACATTTTAAGCGGTGGGATGAATGTTTTGGCATCTAAAGCCATAAAAACTTTCAAAGTAAATCAAAAGTCGGTTCAAGTTTCTTTAGATAAAAATCCAATTTTGGTTACAGCTTTAAACCCCATTATTGGCTATGCAAAAGCAGCTGCCATAGCAAAAAAAGCTTATAAGGAAAACAGAGCGATCATAGATGTTGCACTAGAAGAAACCAATTTGCCAAAAGCTAAGTTGCAGAAACTTCTTAATCCTGCGAAGTTAACCAAAGGCGGAATTAATTGATGGAAAAACTTCTTGAGGGAAAATGTGAGGCTTGTAGAGCAGATGCTCCTTTAGTCACCCCTGAAGAAAGAAAAACATTAATGCCACAAATTCCAGGCTGGGATGTAATCGAGGTTGATGGCATAGAGCAACTTACCTGCGCTTATGCTTTCAAAGATTACCTATCGGGTTTAGATTTTTTAAAAAAAGTTGCACATCTCGCAGAAGAAGAAGATCATCACCCCGAAATAGTTTTGGAATGGGGAAAAGTCACCGTTACATGGTGGTCTCACAAGATCAAAGGATTACATAAAAACGATTTTATTGCTGCAGCTAAAACAGATGCTTTGTTTAGCGAATAATTATTCTAGAACCAACAGCAAAGCCAATTAGTGTAATTGCTCCCATCAATAAGAAAGATTCAAGATAGAGATTTAAGTCAAAAGCTGTGCCAACTAAGATCATGCCAATAGGTTGAACAGGTACGATTAACATTGCCGATACACCTCTGACAGAACCAAGATTTTGTGAACCGAAGGCTTTTAGAAAACAAGCACTCATTAAAACCATCGCTCCACCAAATCCTAAACCAAAAACAAAACAAAACATTGTAAAGAAAAGATAGCTATCAATTAAAGTCAAACCAAAAATTCCTATTGATTGCATTGCCATCATGATCATCACAGGAATATTTGGTCTTAATCTATCCATTAGGTAACCAAAGAAAACCTTTCCAACCACGCCACCAAATGCAGCAAAAGAGTAAGCAAAGACAGTTTGTTTTATAGGTAAACCTAAAATTGTCCAAGTTTCTAAAAAACCTTGATTTTCAGAATGTAAGGGCAAGTGCAGTAAAACACCACCCATAGCTAAAAACTGAAAAGCAAAAGCAAGAGAGATGATCCAAAAAATTCCATGTTTAAAAAAATCTTTGATTCCTAATAAACCTTGAGAAGAATCCGGAGCTGGCTGATCAGGAAGATTGTCTTTGTGTTGCCCGATCTCTTCGGGAGTATCGATAACAAAATATCTAACGGTTGGAATCAATAAAAAAATCACAATCAAGCCAAAAACCATATAGACATTTCGCCAACCTATCATTTCAATGAGCGGATCAACCAAAATTGGCAAGACTACACCAGAAAATGATATTCCAATGGCAGCAATTCCTAAAGCCATGCCCGCATTGCTTTCAAACCAATTGGCTACTAATTTAGTGACAGAAAGATTACCCAAAGCAGGCCCTCCGATGGCGAGTAATGTGGCATAGATTAAAAGTAGGTTAAAGCTACTCTGTACAAATGAAATAGAGAATAGTCCTAAGCTAAAAATAACCCCTCCAATCATCATGATTTTTTTTATGGAAAACTTATCCAACAGTCTACCCAGAAATATCGAAGCTATGGCAGAACTTATAAACCATAAAGACAGAGCTCCTGACAGTTGAGATTGTGTTGCGCCTAAATCTCTTTCTAAAGCGGAAAACATCAAAGGAAAACAGTAAAAAATAAAACCTACGACGGAAAATTCCATCATCATTCCGGTATAAACCATTTGCCAGCCTTTAAATTTCATTTTTTGCCTAATCTATGCTTTTTGTTTTCTTTCTGTATAATTTGAAAATGTTGCGTATTGAAGAGCAAGCTTTGACCTTCGACGATGTACTTTTGGTACCGCAATATTCTAGCGTCCTTCCTCAAGAAACCGATTTAAGCACAAAATTAACTAAACAGGTTAATTTAAAAATTCCAATAGTATCTGCTGCAATGGACACAGTAACTGAAAGCCGAATGTCTATTGCTTTAGCCGAATTAGGCGGCATTGGTATTATTCATAAAAATATCTCGATTACTGATCAGGCGAAAGAAGTTTCTTTGGTTAAAAAATTTGAAAGTGGAGTAGTAAGAGATCCAATTACCATTTCCTCTAAAAAAAGTGTTGGGGAATTAATCAAGCTTACTCAGGATTTAAATATCTCAGGTATGCCCGTTGTCAATGATGGCAATTTAGTTGGAATTGTAACTTCCAGAGATTTTCGAAACGTTTCTGATTTGTCTGCTCCAGTTGAATCCATCATGACGCCAAAAAAACGCTTGGTTACTGCAGAGGAAGATGCAAAGTTAGACATCATTAAAAATCTTCTTTATAAAAATAGAATAGAAAAAATCTTATTGGTTGATAAAAGTTTTACCTTAAAAGGTCTTGTGACTTTGAAAGATATCAATAAAAACAAAGATTTTCCCTTAGCCTCTAAAGATAGTGAAGGTAGACTTCTTGTTGGAGCTGCTGTAGGCAATGGCGAAGAAACCGATGAAAGAGTGGATGCGCTTGTTGAAGCAGGCGTTGATGTTCTTGTCGTTGATAGTGCTCATGGGCATTCCAAAGGCATCATTGATAGAGTTCGAAGAATCAAGAAAATGAATAAAAGTATTCAAGTCATTGGTGGGAACGTCGCAACAGGCGATGGCGCCTTGGACTTAATTAAAGCTGGAGCCGATGCTGTAAAAGTAGGAATAGGTCCTGGATCGATTTGTACTACAAGAATAGTAACCGGTGTTGGCGTACCTCAAATTTCTGCTATCGCAAATGTGGTCAAAGCGATTGGCAAGAAGAATATTCCAGTCATTGCTGATGGTGGAATTAGATTTTCTGGCGATATTGCGAAAGCCATAGCTGCTGGAGCTAGTACCGTGATGCTTGGCAGTATTCTCGCTGGGACAGAGGAAGCTCCAGGACAAGTGGAGCTCTTTCAAGGCAGAAGTTATAAATCTTATAGAGGCATGGGCTCCGTAGGAGCCATGTCAGGAGAGACAAATTCTGGAGATCGATATTTTCAAGAAGATGTTTCAAGTTCTGACAAACTGGTACCAGAAGGAATTGAAGGTAGAGTCCCATACAAAGGTTGGGTGGAAACAACCATCCATCAAATGCTTGGCGGCTTAAGACAAAGCATGGGTTATACCGGAAGCAAAGATATCAAAGCAATGAGAACCAAAACCAAATTTGTACAGATTACATCCGCAGGGATTAACGAAAGTCATGTTCATGATGTGAGCGTCACAAAAGAAGCACCAAATTACAGAATTAGCTAAAAGTGAATAACGCTATTGATTCAGAAAAAATAATCATTCTGGATTTTGGTTCTCAATATACTCAATTGATCGCAAGGCGCATTAGAGAACTTGGAGTTTATTCAGAAATTCTTTCTCATGGTACTTCTTATAAAAACATTCAGAAAGAAAATCCCAAGGGCATAATTATTTCTGGCGGCCCAGAGTCTGTTAATGCAAAAAATACTCTTCATGTTGACTCTAAAATTTTAGAAAGCGACATACCTGTTTTAGGAATTTGTTACGGCATGCAGCTCATGTCAAAACATTTTAGAGGATCAGTTAGTACCTCAAAGAAAAGAGAATTTGGTCATGCTGAAATTAATTTGAATAAAAGTAAATTATTTCAAGATATCAAAATATCCACACTCAATGTTTGGATGAGCCATGGGGATAAAGTAACTAAGTTGCCTAAAGACTTTAAAAAAGTCGCTTCCTCTAAAAACAGTCCGATTGCAGCTTTTGAAAACAATTCAATTAAAAAATATGGCTTGCAATTTCATCCAGAGGTAACACACACAGAAAAGGGCGCTCAAATTTTAAAAACTTTTGTCAGAGAAATTTGTGGTTGTCAGACAAAATGGCGACCAAAAAATATAGTCGATAAACTTGTTGAAGATATAAAAAAACAAGTAGGCAAGCAGAAAGTACTACTAGGTATTTCTGGAGGAGTCGATTCTTCAGTGGTTGCTGCACTTTTATCAAAGGCAATAGGCAAACAATTAG
The DNA here is from genome assembly GCA_902632605.1 of uncultured SAR86 cluster bacterium. Taxonomy (GTDB): domain Bacteria; phylum Pseudomonadota; class Gammaproteobacteria; order Magnimaribacterales; family AG-339-G14; genus MEDG-81. Next base: position 153,716 of record CACPDB010000003.1, read on the forward strand.
AATGTATTTTTGTTGATAATGGTTTGTTACGAAAAGATGAAGCCAAACAAGTCCTTAGAGATTTAAAAAAAGCTTTAAAAATCAAGATTCATTTTTCTGATTCTGAAAAATTCTTTCTTAAAAATTTAAAAGGTAAAACAGATCCTGAACAAAAAAGGAAAGTAATAGGAAAAAACTTCATCGACGTATTTTTGAAAGAAGCAAAAAAAATTAAGGATGTCTCATTTCTAGCGCAAGGTACTATCTATCCTGATGTGATTGAATCTTCTGGAATCAAAGGGGGCAAGGCGCACGTGATTAAATCTCACCACAATGTGGGCGGGTTACCTTCCTACTTAAAATTACCTTTGGTCGAGCCTATAAATTCTCTATTTAAAGACGAGGTAAGAAAAATAGGTTTATCATTGGGTTTGCCTAAGTCTTTGGTTGGCAGGCATCCTTTTCCAGGCCCTGGTCTAGCAGTAAGAACAATCGGAGAGATTACGAAAGAAAAATTGGATATCTTAAGGGAAGCAGATTATATCTTTATGGAAGAGCTGTCTTCGGCAAATCTATATGACAAAGTAAGCCAAGCATTTGCAGTATTTTTACCTATAAAAAGTGTCGGTGTAGTGGGGGATGCTAGGCGCTATGAATATGTGATTGCTCTCAGAGCTGCAGAAACTATTGATTTTATGACAGCGAAAGCCTCTCAACTCAATCATGACTTATTGAATAAAGTCTCCGATAGGATCATCAATGAAATTCCAAAAGTTTCTAGAGTTGTCTATGATATTTCAAGCAAACCACCAGCTACTATTGAGTGGGAGTAGTTTTTACTCCTAAAACCCATATAAAAACTGGGTTTTCCAACTACATACTTACTACATACTTTCTCTATAACATATTGATTTTATAGGATCTTAAAAACCTAACTACATAGATTACTACAACCTGAGGTGACTATTGGATTTCATAAGTTACCCTAATATTTTATAAGTATAATAAGAGTTTAATTTCCTTAAAAAGTATACGTGGACACTAATGTTAACTATATTTCTTATAATGAAAAAGAATGCATATTTTAAAGTAGGAATAGTTTTGTGAAACCTCATCAGCTAGATCTGAATATAGAAAATTATAAAGGAAAGAGCGCAACCCATTCAGGAGGAAGGGGTGAGTTGTTTCATGATTGGTTTCCATATTTAGAGGGTTTTTCTTCAGAGTTTGTAATAGATATTATTCGTCAAAGATTTAATAAACCAAAATCAATTTTAGAACCTTTCTGTGGAGTAGGTACTACTCCTATTACATTGTTGCAGCAAAACATATCTTGTGGATACTGTGAGGTGAATCCATTTTTATTAGAATTAACTTCCCTAAAACTCAGTTCATTGAAGCTTAATAAACAAGATACAGAAAAACTTATATCTGATCTTTCACAACTCGAAAATCAAATCAAGATTTCTCTCAAAAAAGTTGAACCAAACAATGAATTAGATACATCTTATAAGGACTCTTTTGAAGATGCTGAATATATTTCTGAGCCAAATAAAGCATTAATCTTAAAATTAAAAACAATTGAAAACGAGATTATTCGTGAAAAGCTCAAACCATATTTCAGGATAATTGTATCTACTTGTCTTCTTAAAGCATCACTTCTTCGTAGAGCTGGAGATGTGAGGTATAAAACAAAAAGGGAGCTTGAGAAAGGTGTGCCCAATATAATCAACTTAGTCTCTGAAAAAATACATTTGATACAGGATGATTTAGCTAAATTATTTAACATGTCTGAGTATGGTGATGCTTTTTTAGTTTCTGAAGATGCAAAGGAATTAAAAAATTATAGAGGAAAGAATTTTGACGGAGTTATCACAAGTCCTCCATACCTAAATGGCACAAATTATATTAGGAATACAAAATTAGAACTTTGGTATCTTGGATATCTTAAAGATAAAAAAGATTTGAGGACATATAGAAATAATGTAGTCACTTCAGCTATAAACGACGTCACTAAGGAAAGTGGAGCGAGTGTAGTCGAAGAAGCAAATGATATTGTTAGAGAGCTTCAATCTAACTGTTACGATAAAAGGATTCCTAAAATGGCAGCAGCTTATTTCGAGGACATGAAATTAGTTGCTAAAGGTATCCATAAAGATGTAAATAAAAATTCACCCGTTTGTATAGATATAGGCGATAGTATTTATGGTGGAGTTCACATACCAACGCATAAGATTCTCTCTGATATTTTTATTTCCTCTGGATTTAAGACTGAGGATTCAGTAATTCTGAGAAAGCGATTTTCTAATAAAGGGCATCCACTCACTCAAAGATTACTTTTTTTTAGGAAATAAATTCTATGAATCAAAAAAAATGGACTTACTTCAAAGATTGTTTGCCACACAAAAATGGAGAATTTTCAAAGAGAAATTGGGGAACACAACTTCATTCATTATGTTCTTATCAAGGCAAGATTAAACCTTCGATAGCCTACCACCTATTAGAAATATTTTCGAAAAAAGGTGAAATAGTTTCTGATCCATTTTCTGGATCAGGAACAATTCCTTTAGAAGCATCTATCGCAGGAAGAATTCCAATTGCAAATGACTTAAGCGATATGGCGGTTGCTCTTACTAATGCCAAAATTGGAGTAACTTCAAATCAGGGTTGTGAAAAAATCATCGAAGATCTTGAGAAATGGTTAGCAAAAAGAAAAATATCAAAAAAAACAAAAAAAGACACCAATGATGTATCGTTTAATAAAAATATATCGGAATATTTTGAAAGTGAAACATTATCATCTATCTTAAAAGCCAGAGATTATTTTATTGAATCAAAAGATCTAGAGGATGCTAATTGGTGTTTAGTTTTTTCCTCAATGCTTCATATCCTTCACGGAAATCGCCCTTATGCACTATCTCGACGAAGTCATCCATTAACTCCTTATGCGCCTTCAGGAGATTTTATTAAAAAGGATCTCATTAAGCATTTACAAACAAAGGTATTTAAATCCCTTTCCTATAAACAGAAATTACCATTAAATAAAGAGTTTGAAGTTATTCAAGAAAATGTTCTTAGTATCAGTAAAGCACAAAAAAGAGTTGCTGACTGTATCATTACATCACCTCCATTTGCATCCTCAACAAGATTTTATATGACAAATTGGATGAGGTTTTGGTTTTCAGGTTGGGGTATTGATGACTTTAATGACGCTAAAAAATCTTTCATAGAGTCAAAAAAAAAGGAGGGAATGAATATTTATAAAGATATTTTTTTAGAATTAAAACCCACACTAAAAACTGGAGGTAATCTAGTTCTTCATGTAGGTAAGAATAGTAAGGTGGATATGGGAGCGAAGCTTATTGAAATTGATTTTCCAGGGTTTTCTTTTGTTGATAAATTTACTGAAAGCGTTGCTTTCAGTGAAAAACATGGAGTTAAAGACAAAGGAAGTACTGTTGCCCATCAGTATATAGTTTATGAGAATTCATAATTTTTCCATCCTTCAACGAAAGATTCTTCAGATAGTTTCTCCTCAAACTCACTAAGAACTCTGTCTAAAGATTTACAAATAAGTTCAGCAGGAATTTTCCCCCCTTTTTCTTCTATTAAAAAATCTTTATTTAAAAACTCAGAATATAACCACTCTCGTTTTTGAATGATCAATTTCAGAGCTTCTATATTAGGTACTGGCTTTTCTAGTTCAAAAAGTGGAATTTTCGTTATTTTTGATAGTTCAACTAGTTGTTCTTTTGTATAAAATTCACCTGGAAATCTATCCCGTTTGGTTGAATTACAATTTTTGCAGAGAGAAGTAGCTGTTTCGTCTAAAGCCCATAAAAATGCTAAAGGACGTGTATGATCTAAATTCATTTCAAATGGGCTAGATAATTTGATAGAACAGTTAAAACATTTTTTATCAAATTTTTCCCATATATATTGAGCCAACTCTTTCCCTTTTCTATGCCTAAAGCTTAATTGTTTTGAATATTTATAAAGCTCGGAAAGTAATAGTTCAAAATGCCTTCTTCTTTGAGAATCTTCTTTCATTTGGTTTGCATCTCTTAAAGGATTTAAGGGTGCATTCACTTCAAACTTTTTACAACATCTGCATTCTAACTGAAAACCGTATTCGAGTTTCTTTAAATCATCATTATCTGCGTTTGTGAGAATACCAAAGCCTTTGTGCTTACAAGGACGTCTTGCAACGCAATGATTAGAGAAGGAGAGGGTATCTCTTTCATTATGAAAATTTACAGGTAAAAAACGTGCGCACCTATTGCATTCTTTTACTGCAATCTCAGAACTTTTCTTAATAGAAATACCTTTAATTTCAAAACTTCCAGGATTAGAATAAAAAAGTGCCTCCGGAGAAAATATATGGATATTTCTTATCACATTTTCTCTAGCATCCTTAAAGTAGTCATGCCACACCTCTCCACATGAAGGTTTGTAGATTTCTAAAACCGTTTCTTTGTCTGCAAGGAAAGAGATTGACAATTCTGATGGATGATTTTCCCTCCAAATGTAACCCCATTTATTCCAGCTCGGAAATTCATATGTAGTTTGTTTAAATTTTTTGAAGTTATTGTGATTTGAAGAAAGCTTCAAAGTTTTATTGGCTCTAAAATATACTCCAAAACCTGAAAATTTATCTATTTCTATATTAGGAAATTTGAAATTTATCTTTAAGCGATGATTAGTTGGTATTTTATAAACTTTGGCATTATCAATTTTGTATTTTCCACCAGTTGCATTCTGATGGCTTTTATATCCTGATTTTCTAGTAGTATTTCGTCTTCTACCAGAAAATTCTGCTTTTCCAGGACGTTTTTGCTGTTTAAAACTCTCCTTAACCACTTGAAGATACTAGTCAAAAAAAAATAAACACGCAATTTTTTAAGATACAGGAAAAATTTATCAATAATTGTAATTCATTCGGGATTAATTTACATAGTATGTAGTAGGGGATTGGGTAAAATATTGATATGAAAACAAAAAAGGTAGATGACATGGAGGGAGTCTTTACCCTAGTAACTACATACTTACTACATAGTATGAATTTGCTCCCTGCAAACCCTTATAAACACTGGGGTTTTAGTCATGTCGACTATTGAATGGGAGTGATATGAGTGTAAATGTAAGACTTGCTAAATCAGAAGACCAACGAAGATGCTCAGAGCTTCTTAATGTTTTGGCTATAGCTACATCAGAAATTACTTCAGATCCACATGAAGTTTTTGATTCAGATACTTTTAGAAAATTAATTTCTAACGAGAGAGGCAGTTTAATTATTGCAGAGGAAAATGGAAAAATTCTTGGTATGGCATCCATTTCCTTCAATCTTGCACTTAGATACAACGGAGAATACTGCCAATTAGAGGAGTTGGTTGTTGATCAAGATGCTAGAGGAAAGAATGTTGGAGGACTGCTAATTGAAGAAACTCTTAGATTAGCTAAGAAGAGGGGCTGCAAAGAATTTGGACTTTATCTGCTTGAATCTACTAAACACAACCAAACTTTTTATGAAAAATATGGTTTCGTAAAAATTGGGGAAGAAATGAGACAGTCTCTGTAAAAAGTGAAAGAAGCAAGTTATGGTTAATTGTTTATAAAAGAATTTTCTTTAAAAAAAGTGACATTATTTTACTCGAAAGGAATAGCTCTAAAATACAAGAAGTTCATATAAATGACTTCGTTAAGTCAGACCTTAAGAAAGTCTAAATATTCTTCCGCAACTTTTTTTCCTAAATTGTAGTCTGCTTTTAAATTCTCAATACTTTTTGAATCTCTTTTTGATTTTAGTTTTTTTGGAGGACATAGTTGAATAATTTCACAATCTTTTGGAGGATTATTCATGAAATCTAGTGCTCGATTATAAGTTTTATCGTGCTCTAATAACGCTTTTCGCAACTTAGGATATTTTCGACAAAGTAGAGCGCCGATGTAGTTTTCAAGTTTCAGCTTTCTTCTGAATTCTTTTTCATATGTCCTGATTACAATTATTTTTTTCGCTCCCATTTCATAGGCTTTTTCCACAGGCAAAGGGTCAGTGATGCCTCCATCAAATTTCCTACGGCCATTTATTAAGCTCGGCGTTCTTACCAATATGGGCAAGGTTCCGGAGGCAATCATTTTTTGTGTCCATTCTTTATCCTCAAAAGAGAAATATTCAGCATTTGCTTCTACCGCATCTGTCACTACCGAAATATATTTTTTTTCATTTAAGTTATTTTTTATTTTTTCAACATTTGGTTTAAATATTTTTTCACCATCTTTGTACATCTGATGAACATTAAATATGTCTTTACCATTGAAAATATTTTTATAACTAAAATAATCACCTGTAGCGGCATATAGCATTTTATCTAAATTATTGTCTTTTTCTCTTATTAAATACCAGTAAAGGACAGCTACGCCATTTGACACACCTATATAGATGTCAAATGGATCATAATTTTTTTTAATAAATGTGTCAGTTATTCCGAAAGAAAATACACCTCTTTGGCCGCCTCCTTCTATGATCAGAGCATTCTTCTTTTTTTCCATTTCATAAATTTATAAAAATGGTTATTTTTAAGCAAGAATTGAAACTAAGCGCCTAGTATCAGCTGTTGACAAGTTGGTTATCAGATCTTTCTTGTAGATTCCAATAATACAATAGAGCGAAAAACCAGAAACCATTAAGAATTGGTTCGATAATTGCATCTAAGACAGCTAGATTAAGAGCTACATTTAAAAAAGTATAGCTCCACATTGAGGCGATACTAAAGTGGCCTAGAGTATAAACAACTGCAAGAACAGTGGGTCTCAATTTATCGTGAGCAAATTTATGAAGAATAAAAAACCAAAAACCATTAATTATTGGCTCTATTACTGCATCAGCTGATGCAAGTAAAAAATCCACATTGAATATCAAGGAAGCACATATCCAAGAAATTAATACATGACCAACAGTATAAATAATGGATAAACCAAAGCTACTCAGTGAATGGATAAGAGTATTTAACTTACTAACAATAACAAATCTTTTCATAATTTAATTACATATTTAATTAGGATCTTTTTAAAGAGATTATTACTAAAAGTTATGAAGGCATTTCTTTTAATAAAGTAAATTCTATCACCTTAGAAGTATAGTTATACAAGAATCTTTTACAAGTGGTACTTTCGAGTGGGAATAGTAAATCGGTCTAAAAGTACTATTAAATAAATATTCTTTTCGTACAAACTTCATACAAAGAAGAGGGAGCGAAAATAACTGATATAGGATGGTCCCGGGGCGGTATGGGCATTAAAATAAAATTTAAACCTCAAGAAGAAACGTAGAAGATTTTTTAAGTCATTTTGAGATCCCTGTAAAATTTGAAAGAATAAAATGAGATAGACTTAGTTAATCATGAAATATTTAAATCAACTTCTTATAGGAGATTGTGTAAAAAAAATGAAAAAGATTGATGACAATACCTTCGATCTTGTTGTCACATCTCCACCTTATGACGCTTTAAGAGACTATGAAAAAAATGAATTTGATCTTCATAAAACTGGAGATGAATTATATAGAGTGCTTAAATCTGGAGGAATTTGTGCGTTAGTAATTCAAGATCAAACAAAAAATTTTGGCAAGTCTCTAACTTCCTTTAGAACTGCTATAGATTGGGTTGATAGAGTTGGTTTTAAATTATTTGAAACTGTAATTTACCGTAAGCATGGAATAGAAGGCGCTTGGTGGAAAAAAAGGTTTAGAGTTGACCATGAATATATCATGTTATTTTTAAAAGGAGACAGACCCGCTTACTTTAATAAGGATCCTTTAAAAATTCCTTCGAAACATGGAGGAAAAACTATGAGGGGTAGTGGAAATAGAAAAACTGATGGAACAACTACAAAGACAACAACCATTCATGTAAATAAAATGAAATGTAGAGGAACGGTTTGGGATTATCTAAATGCTGGAGATAAAAATAAATTAAAAAATAAACATCCTGCGGTTTTTCCAGACAAAATACCATACGATTTAATAAACTGCTTTTGTCCACCCGATGGTATCGTTCTTGATCCATTTGTAGGGAGTGGGTCTACTTGTGTGATGGCAAAAAAACTTAAGAGAAATTATACCGGCATAGACATCAGCAAAAACTATATCAACATTGCAAAAGAAAGAATGAATTATTGAGTTAGAGAAAAAAATGTTCACAGGATCTTGTCATTGTAAGAAAGTTCGTTTTCAAATAGAGACAGAGAATATTTATGAGGATTTATATAGATGTAATTGCTCGTTATGTAGAAAGAAATCTATTGTAATGAAACCGGTATCTCAGGCATTTTTTTCTTTGTTAGAAGGTAACGAAAATTTAGGTCTATACAAATGGAATAAAAATATTGCCGAGCATTATTTTTGTAAAGTTTGCGGAGTTTATACCCACCATAAGAGAAGAAGATATCCTGATCAAATAGCAGTAAATTTTGCCTGTTTGGATGATTTAAACTTGCCTGAAGATATCAATATAGGTTTAGTGGACGGCGCTAGTCACGATTAGTTAATGTGTAAATATCCCCAAGATTTACATCATTCTTTTTAAGAAGAGCTTCGAATTAATGGTCATAAATATAATAACAGTTATAGTTGTTCTAGCGTCACTAATAACAGCTTTTCTATCTTCTATTTTTGGAATGCTCGGCGGGCTTATCCTTATGGGGATACTAGTTAGTCTCATGAAAGTTGGGCAAGCAATGGTTCTTCATGGATTAATACAAATGACTTCCAATGGCTATAGGGCATGGCTTAATCGAAAGGATATTAACTGGAAAATTATAGGAACTTTATCTATTGGTAATATTTTGGCTTTAGCAATATTATTTTTTATCGCTTTTGAACCAGATAGAATTACAGTTTTATTGGCTTTGGGTATATTGCCTTATATTGCGTGGGCAATGCCATCTAATTTTGCCTTTGATGTAACAAAAACTCCGGTAGGTATATTGGCAGGTATTGTGGTTGTAGGAACAAATTTATTAGCTGGAGTAGGAGGGCCTGTATTGGACATATTTTTCCAAAGAGTGGAAATGACCAGACATCAGGTAGTAGCAACAAAGGCAGTTGCTCAATTTTTTGGACATATTTCTAAGGTCATCTTTTTTGGTGGATTAGTTATGTCATCATCTAGTGAAAACTGGCCTGAGTTATGGCTTCTAGTTATAGTAATTGGGACATCTCTAGTGGGTACGACTTTTGGAAAAAAAGTTCTTGATAAAATCAACGATAGAACTTTCTTCACATGGACTCAGACAATCATGCTAGCTGTAGGAGCTGTGCTGATAGTCAGAGCGATTTATCTCAGTGGACTATAGTCTTTATGACAAACGAATTTAGTTAAATTTTGGACTTTGATAAAGTAAGTAAGGGGGATAATACGCGCCATCAGATGAAAGTTTATTAGGTGCTTCATGGGGAATAATCCACCACTACTCAGACAGGAGTAATGAAATCATCTGAAGCCTCTTTAAAGTGGTATTATTTTTATTCATAATTTTTAGAAGATACAATTGAAAAATATTTTAATAACAGGTGTTGCAGGATTTATTGGATCTAAGGTAGCCGAGTGTTTGATTCATCAAGGATTCTCTATTACCGGAATAGATAACTTAAAAACTGGCCGCATAGAAAACGTTCCTGAAGGAGTAAATTTTATCAATGGGGATTGTGCTAACTCAGAAATTTTTCAAAAAAAATCTTTTCAGGGTATAAATTTTCATACGATAATTCACTTCGCTGGTCAAAGCTCAGGAGAAATCTCATTTGACGATCCAATTCAAGATTTGAGTGATAACTGTGTTAGTACTTTAAACTTATTACAGTTAGCTAGAAAAATATCTTGCACAAGATTTATTTATGCTAGTTCAATGTCTGTCTATGGAGAAGCTCAGGTAGAATCTGTGGATGAAAATCATGCTACAAAACCTCTTTCTATGTATGCAGTAGGTAAACTTGCAAGTGAGAACTATTTAAAGATTTATAAGCAGTATGGAATTTCTTCGGTTTCTTTAAGATTATTTAATACTTATGGCCCTGGTCAGAATATGTCAAATCTTCGGCAAGGTATGGTTAGTATTTATGTAGCACAAGCTCTTGAAAAAAAAAGTATCGTTATCAAAGGGTCAGCAGATCGTTTTAGAGATTTTATTTACATTGATGACGTTATTCAGATAGTCAATTATTTTGTTAAGAATGATTTTGTTGGTTCAGAAATTTATAACGTTTGTACTGGAATTAAAACCAAAGTTTCAACATTGATTGATGTCATAAAGTCCGAATTTGTAAAAGATACAATTCATGTCGATTTCAAAGATAGTACTCCAGGAGATCAGTTCGGCATCGTAGGTAATAATAATAAATTAATCGAAAAATTAGGCGATATTGATTTCACTGATATTAAAGATGGAATACAGAAATTCATTAAATCTATAAAAACTTAAATTGTGAAAAAAAAACCGCCTAAATGTAGAGTTTGTAATAGCAGAGGAAATTCTCAGAGTCTAAGGGCACCAATTGTCTTTGGCGATAACGATCGTAAAAAAGCATTCTATCAATGTGCTGACTGTAACTTAATATATATGTGGCCTCCATTAAACGAATTAGAAGAATCAGAATTTTATGCGAAAGAATTTGAAAAATTCATGGAGGTCCGTTCTGGACCAGAGTTTGATTGGAGTGGACCTGAACAACATATTGCTACCAATTCAGATAATGTAACGCGAAGATGGAATGTCATGCAGAAATATTGTGAGAGCAAAACCAAACTCCTTGAAATCGGTTGTAGTTCAGGATTTATGTTGGACAAGTTTTCTAGCGAGGGAATGAGTGTTGTTGGTATTGAACCTTCCGGTGGTTTTTCAGATTATTTGAAGAAAAAGAAATATGAAATCTATAAAGATATTGAAGACCTATCTCAAAAATATGCAAATTACTTTGATGTAATTTGCCATTTTTTTGTTCTTGAGCACATATCAGACACACGTAGGTTTATAAAACAGCAGTTAGAACTGCTTCGTCCCGAGGGATTAATATTTTGCGAAGTACCATCAGCCACAGATCCACTTACGTCGTATTTTAATATTCCTAAATTTGAGGAATTTTATTGGTCAATTGCACATCATTATTACTTCACGCCTGA
>CACPDB010000004.1 GCA_902632605.1 uncultured SAR86 cluster bacterium
AATAGTGTTTGTATAGATGATTCCTCTCACTTGGATTAGCAAATAAAATAAAATAAAAATTTGTGTTGAAATCATCAAGCTTTGAAAGATTTAATTTTTCAAAAAGACTATGAATCTTATTGATATTCTTATTTATTTTCTCAACATGATTATTCAGTTCCTTAATATTTTCCATGGTATGAGTAATTATAGTTCGAGAAATATTTGTTAAATGTTTTGTGTTTATTATTTTCTTTAAGTGGGTAGAATTTGAACTGTTGGTTATAGAAAAACCAATTCTTGAACCAGCCAAAGAAAAAGCTTTTGAAAAACTTCGAGTAATAATTAAATTTGAGTATTTTCTCACCAACGAAGCGCTCGATAAATTGAGATTAAAATCTACATAAGCTTCATCGATTATAAAAAAAGATTTTTTATATTTTTTGATTAAAATTTCGATTTGTTCTTTAGATAAAATATTCCCAGTAGGACTGTGCGGATTGATTAAATAAAAAAAATCAGGAATTGATTTAAGACTCAAAAGTTTTTCAAATAAAAAATTATAGTTAGATATAGTTCTGTCGTTTAAAGATATGGTTTTTATCTTAAATCCAAGACTTTGTGCAGTAACTTTAAAATTAGAATAGCTTGGATCTAGAAGCAGTAAAGAAGAATTGCTTTTGCCAAATGCTTTTAAGATGTATTCATGGGCAATATCAGAACCTGGGTATAAATCGATAGAGCATTTATGTTTTACATATTTACCCAATAAGCTTATTTCGTTGGAGTTATTCAACTCTGGATATCTATTTAATGCTTTAGGGTTTAAATGAGGAGCTAATTTAGGAGTAAGTCCCTTCCAAATTAAATCTGATTCATTCCAATCAAGAAATAAATCTATCTCTTTGAAAGACATTCTATCTGAGGGCTTGTAAGGTTTTACGTTATCAACGTACTTATTTTTCATTGCCTCGATTTCTAAGTTTTAGAATTTTATTTATTAGTTTCCAGAGACTTTTCGATCTATACCTTCCCAATAAGGGTCTCGCAATTCTCTCCTAAGAATTTTCCCTGAAGGATTTCGAGGCAGTTCATTAATGAATTCGATGGATTTTGGACATTTGTAAGCTGCAATTTGTGTTCTGGAATAACTTATGATTTCATCTTCTGAAAGAGAGGATTCGGCTGCTATTACGACGAAGCCTTTTACAGATTCACCCCATTTATCATCTGGAATTCCAACAACAGCAGCGTCTAGAATCTCGTCATTACTCATCAGAGCATTTTCCACTTCAGCTGGATAAATATTTTCACCTCCAGATACAATCATGTCTTTTACCCTGTCGTGAATAAATAAATATCCTTCATCATCAAAAAAGCCAGCATCTCCAGAATAAAACCAACCATCCACAATTGACTCTTTAGTAGCATCTGGCTTATTCCAATAACCTTTCATGTTTAAATCCGACTTAGAGATTACCTCACCAATCTCCCCTGTTTTTAGATCCTTCCCATCTTCATCTACTACTTTTAGTTCTACACCTTTAAGAGCTTTACCACAGGACCTTAATTTTCCTTTTTCTGGATTGTGATCTTCAGGCATCATGATTGTTATTGCTCCTGTAGTTTCTGTTAGACCGTAAACTTGAAACAAATCACACTGCATGATTTCTTTGGCTTTTAAAATGGTGTCATCTGCAATTGGCGATGCGCCGTAAAGAACAAAATTTAAAGAAGAAAAGTCTGTTGTGGCAGCATTAGGATGACTAATCAAAAATAAAATTACTGCAGGTACAAATAAAGAAGATCTAATCTTTTCTGACTCAATAAGTTCTAAGATTAATCCGGGATCAATGTCAGCAATGATTATATTTCGGCAGCCAAAAATATAACCCCAAATTCCCCAATTTGTTCCTGCAACATGATAGCCAGGCATACAAACTAAATTGGTACTACCCTCTTCAAAAGGAATGATTCCATTTACAGATTCATTCGCAGCAGCAAAGTTTCTATTCGTCAGTTGTACACCTTTCGGATGACCCGTAGTCCCTGATGTATACAGTTGTAAAATGTCATCATCATCGGATGATTTGAGACTAGTAGCAGAGGACTCTTGTGAATCTCGCCAACTTATAAAGTCTTGAAAGTTTTCATGATTTCCATCTATTGCTATGACTTTCTTTATTTTCGGAAGTTCAGCTAATATTTGATCGATAATTGGATAAAATTCTTCACCAACAAAAAGTACTTCACTTTCTGAATCATTTAAAACATAACTTACTTCTGGAGGCGCTAGTCTCCAATTGACTCCAACGGCAACAGTATTTGATTTCAATGTACCAATTATGCATTCAAAAAAATAATCAGAATTTTTTCCATAATATGCAATCCTTGTATCAGGTTTGCAGCCAAGATTAATTAGGCCATTAGCAATTTGATTTGAATAAATATTTAGATCTTTATAGGTAGTCTCTCGGTCCAAAAATTTATGAGCAACTGAATCAGGCGTCTTAGCAAATCGCCACGCAAAAAGTTCTTGTAATGTTTTATTTTCAGGTATCTTCATTTTTACTTGTAATATTTTATTTTTTATTTAGATTCAAAATCTTGAGTTTGACAGTTATTGGCTTAAATAGTAGCTAAATTATTATAAAAATTGAAGGACCTATTTCCCTATGGTTTTATTAGTTAGCTAAATCACATATATATGGGGAGGTACCTTATGGATAAAGCGTTCGATATGATTAGAGACTTGGTTTCTGGTTTAACTGGAATCTTAGTTGGTGTAATCGGTCTAGGTGTTGTTGCCGGTATTGTTTTTGATAACAATGCTTGGTTTTTCGGCGGAGTTCTTGGCAATCTTTTAGGGGTCATCCAACAGTTGGGTGACGCAGGGATTGTCGGTCTTTTGGCTGCTGCACTGCTTTATAAATTACTTAAGTAATTTTAGCTTTGAGCCGGAGTTCCTACTCCGGCTCTACTGAAAAAAATGGAAATATTTAAATTTAAAAAAATAAGAAAATTTCTTTACAAGTCTACTGAAGTTCTTGGTTTGTTCATTGCTATTTCGCTTTTAATTGGCTTAATTTTTGGTCCTGAAACTCCGGTTTTTGGAAATGTTCTGAACAACTTTTCAGAAGTAATGAATTTATTTGGAGAAAATGGTTTGTTAGCTCTTGTATCCTTAATAATTATCTTTGCTATTTTAAAGAAATAAAAAAATCAGGCATTCTTTAGGAATGTCTTTCTTCAAGGTCTTTCTTTATATCCTCATGGTCTCCTACCATGATGTGATTCTTACTTTTTACTAAATATCTATCTAAAAGAGGAATAAAAAATAAGGGTACTATTCCTCCAATGACAATTCCAAAAGTCATGGGTCTTATGGTTGGGTCAATAAAAGCTGCAATTAAATCTGCTATTACATGAGCAAGAGCAGCGCCAATGATGCCTGCGATATATCCATTAGAAGCTATCTTAAGGAATCGATTAATGCTCCAACCTGAGTAATATCCTATAAGAATAAGAAAAACATGGACAAAACCAAAAGTAAATCCTCTTAAGGAAGCGTTTTCAATACCAAGAAGCAGTATTAAATCTTCCATCTTTTAGGCATCTATCTATATTTATTTTTATCAAAAAAAGTTTCTAAGGATGATACTAATTTAGTAACAGTTGAAGTGATAAAAAAGCTCAATTTATCCTGAAAGTTTTGTCTTGTTATAAAAGATATTTCAAAGATCTCATGTTTCTTTGATAAGTTCAGTAAATACTCATCACTGGTGGAGATTTCGTCGACCAAGCCAACTTCAAGAGCTTTTATACCCTCCCATGTTTCACCAGTTGCAATTTTTTTCATATCTAACGAGGGTCTAAATTTTTTAATATGATCTTTAAAGAGAACATGTATGTCCTCTAGATGTTCTTTGAACTTTTTTCTGCCTGCCGGCGTGGTTTCTCCAAACATTGTTATGGTACGTTTGTACTCACCTGCTGTATGAAGCTCATAATCTACATTGTTCTTTTTGAGTACCTTATGAAAATTTGGAATGGCTGCAACTACACCTATTGATCCAATAATGGCAAAAGGTGAAGAAACAATTTTATTACAAACACATGCCATCATATATCCTCCAGAGGCAGCAACTTTGTCAACACAAGCCGTTACTTTAATACCTGCATCTCTCAGTCTTTGTAATTGAGCAGCACACAAACCATAGCCGATGACAGTACCGCCTGGGCTTTCTAAACGCAAAACAAGCTCTTGGCATTTGGTTTCGCTTTTTAATATTGCTGTTATCTCTTCTTTAAGATTCTCCACGCTTGAAGCTTCAATATCACCATTGAAATTCAAAACAAAAACAGGTTTTGGAATGGATTTATTTTTTTTAGCTTTTAAATTTTTTTTCTTTTCTTTAAGAAGTTTTTTTCTTTCGTTTTTATTTAATGTTAAAGATTTTACTGCGCTAGCCATATTATCTAGCTTGTCAGATAAATTTGTAATTTTTAATGTGCCAGACGACGAAGTATCTTTACCTTTTGAAGAAAACAAAATAAGGAAAGGTATTGCGACGATAATTATAAGAGAGATAGTTTTGAGTAAAAAAGACCCATAATCAATTAAAAATTCCATAAGGCGAAAGAGTTTATCAGGAAAAATATAATTATCTAGATAGATTCAATTCTTTTGTTCCACCCATATAATCAACCAACACATCTGGGATGATAACTGAACCTTGCTCTGTTTGATTATTTTCCAAAATAGCTGCCAAGGTTCTACCGATAGCGAGTCCTGAACCATTTATGGTATGGCAAAGAATATTTTCTTTGGATTGCTTAATTCTAATTTTCATCCTTCTGCTTTGAAAATCTCTAAAATTTGAACAAGATGAAATTTCTCTATATGTTTTTTGACTTGGAAACCAGACTTCTAGGTCAAAAGTTTTTGAGGAAGCAAACCCCGTGTCGCCACTGCACAAAATGATTTTTCGGTAAGGTAAATTTAAGTTATTCAAAATACCTTCAGCGTCTTTAGTTAATTTTTCAAGTTCAGCTTCAGAATCTTCTGGGTGAACAAATTTAACTAGTTCAACCTTATCAAATTGATGCTGACGGATTATTCCTTTTGTATCTTTTCCATAACTACCTGCTTCGCTTCTAAAACATGGAGTATGTGCCACGTAACTGATTGGTAATTCTTCTGAATTTAAAATTTTATTTCTATAAATATTTGAAACAGGTACTTCGGCGGTTGGTATTAGATACATCTCCTCATCAGAAACTTTGAATAAATCCTCTTCAAATTTTGGCAGCTGTCCTGTTCCTTCTAATGATTTTTTATTAACAAGATATGGAACATAGATTTCTTCGTATCCATTTTTTACATGAGTATCTAACATATATTGAGATAATGCCCGGTGTAATTTAGCCATTTCTTTTCTCAATACAACAAACCTAGATTTTGCTATGGTTACCGATTCTTCAAAATTAATTCCGTTAGAAAGTTCTCCTATTTCCTGATGGTCTTTAATTTTGAAAGAAAAATCCGGAATGATTCCTTTCTCATAGATAATTTTATTGTTTTCTTCAGATTTTCCTTCAGGAACATCTTCAGACAGAAGATTAGGCAATCCCAATAAAAATGTATTTAGGTCCTCTAGAGCTGTGTCAAGTTTTATCTTGATTTCTTTTAAATCAGTCGATACTTTCTTTGCATCTTTAAGCTTTTGATCCTTTGTTGATTTATTTTTCTCTTGAGCAACCTCTTTAGCAAGAATGTTAGATTTTTCTTGAAGCGATTCTGTATCTACTTGCAGTTTTTTTCTTTTTAAATCTAGTTTTTCAAAAGTATTGACATCAAAATCAAAACCTCTTTTTTGAAGGTTAATTTGTATTTCTTTTGAGTTATTTCTTAAGAGGTTGATATCGAGCATTTCAGTTGAGAGTAACGAGTGTAGTCGTTTTATTATAGTCAAATATTTTCTTTTCTAGTTCATCATTTAATTTAATATCAAGGAAATTTATTTGTGTAATAACTCCAAATTGATCTGTATATGAAATTGTTTTTAATTTTTTATTATCACTTATTATTTTTAAATCAGATATAAGTTCAGAGTTTTCAGAATTTTTTAAAAATGTACAAACCTTCTTTTTTGATTTTAACAATAGTAAAGCAGGAATTTGGGATTCAATATTTTCAAGCTTATATTTGATTGTTTCATTGAGTTCGAAATCTGACCGGTAAACATCTAAGTTGTTTACTATCAACTCAGTTTTTGAAGGGTTTGATGTAACTATTTTGAAAAGATTAGGTTTTTTAAAAAAAACTTGTCCTTGAATATTTGATTTATTTATTCCTTCAAAAGTTTGAATGTAATTTAAAGATATTGTCTTAGTATCTTCACTATAAATATTAAGATTATTTAGTTCTGGGCAAGTAAAAATATTAAATGAAAGAAATAATGAAATTAAGAGAAGCTTATTCAGCATTTGCGTTTGGTGCTAAGACTTCTCTGTTGCCGTTAGAATTCATTTCACTAACCAAACCAGCATCTTCCATAGCTTCTATTAATCGTGCTGCTCTGTTGTAGCCGATTCTAAATTTCCTTTGAACTGCAGAAATAGATGCTCTTCTAGTTTCAAGAACAAAAGCCACGGCTTGATCGTAAAACTCATCTTTTTCGGAATCTCCCTCTCCGCCTGAATTTACATCAATCGCTTCAGGGGCTTTGGTTACTTCTTCTAAATAATTTACATCCTCTTTATTTTTCCAGTCTTCTACTACTCGCAAGATTTCTTCCTCGCCCACATATGCACCATGAACCCTTAATGGGATGGAAGTTCCGGAACCAACATAAAGCATATCTCCTTTTCCAAGAAGTTGTTCTGCCCCTACTTGATCTAAGACAACTCTTGAATCCATTGATGAAGCAACATTGAATGCCATTCTTGCTGAAATGTTAGCTTTTATAAGTCCAGTAATCACATCAACGGACGGTCTTTGAGTTGCAAGTAACATGTGAATACCAGCAGCTCTTGCTTTTTGAGCTAATCTAGCAATGAGATGTTCAACTTTCTTTCCTACTACCATCATTAAATCAGCTAATTCATCAACAGCAATTACTATGAGAGGCAATTCTGATAGTAAAGGAATTTCAGCTTCAACCACTTCCTCGCCGTCTTTAGGTTTCCAAAGAGGATCTTTCAAAGGTGAACCATTTTTAACTGATTGAGAAACTTTGGTGTTAAAACCATTTAAATTTCTGACTGATAAAGCTGCCATCAATTTATATCGCCTCTCCATTTCGTTTACACACCATCTCAATCCATGCGCAGCTTCTGACATATCAGTTATTACTGGCGTCAAGAGATGCGGAAGATCTTCATAAACTGACAACTCCAGCATTTTTGGATCAATTAAAACTAGTTTCACTTCCTGTGGTGTAGCTTTATAAAGGATGCTCATTAACATGGAATTCAAAGCAACCGATTTACCTGAACCTGTAGTTCCTGCAATTAATAGATGAGGCAAGCTAGCTAAGTCTTCTAAAATTGGTTTGCCTTCAATGTCTTTTCCATAAGCTAGGGTTATTGGGCTTTTAGATTCTTCAAATACTTTAGAAGCAATAACCTCACCAAGCAAAACGTCTTCTCTATCTGCATTTGGAATTTCAATTCCAATAGTTTCTCTTCCTTGAATTACTTCTACAATTCTTAAACTACCAACCCCAAGAGATCTTGCTAAGTCTTTATTCAGACTTGAGACTTGAGAAACTTTAATTCCTTTTGGTAGTTCCACTTCAAATCTTGTTACCACAGGACCACGCATGGTTTCTTTTACTACTGCGTATTCATTTTCCGGACCAGTTATTTTGAATTCAGCCAGTTTTGTAATTAATGCGTTCTTAAGAATATCCAACTCATAAGCTTGCTGAGATGTGAATTCTTTTGATTCTGAAATTCTCTCTTGTAACAGAGATATTTTTGGCATCTCCCCCGGAATAGATTTTTCAAACAATTCTTTCTGCTTCTCTAAATGAACTTTTTTTCCTTGAGGAACTTCCTTAGTAACTTCTTTAACTTCAGTCTTTGGCATTTCATCCATTTTCTTTTTATGTTCATTCAAAAAGGATTGTCTATTCTTTTTATCCAGTCTCTCTTTATTTTTATTTTTAAAAAAAACAAAACCATCTTTAAAGATTTTAGAAAATTGATAGGTAAAATTTATAAATGTATCTTGAAGACTAGAGATTAAGTTTTTCCAAGATAAATTAACCGTCAAAGTAAAACTTACTAAAAGGAAAAAGATAGTCACTATAGTTGCACCAATTGTTGCTAAGTAAGGGATTAAAAAGTTTTTAATTGATAGTCCTATAAAACCAGAGGAACTCTCTGGGTAAAAATTATCATATGGGTTTAGATGGATTGATATTAGAGTCGCTAAAGAAAATGAAGTAAAAATAAAACCTATTGAAAAAAATAAAATATTTTTTAAATTAAAATTTGTTTCTTCTGTTCTTTCAGCAAAAAGATATTTCAGGGGGATCCAGAAACAAGGAATTAAAATTAGCCAAGCGGTAATTCCCAAAAACCAGTAACTTCCATACGATAAGTAAGCTCCAATCAGACCAATACTATTAGTAAAATTTGCTTCAGAAATCATTTTAAATTCATTCTGATCCGAGGGGTTGTATGTCCAAAGAGAAATTAAGAAAATAATTCCCACTAACAAAAGGAATAGAACTGAAATATCTGCAACTATTCTTTTGGCGGCAGAGGAAATACTCAATGAATTAATGAGGTTTGAAAATGATGAAGATACTCGTTTTTTAGCCACGTTATCTTTGTATAATGATGCCATTATAACTACTACATCGATGACAGATACAAATAATTTAATAATTCTTGGTTCTGGACCGGCTGGATATAGTGCAGGCATATATGCAGCAAGAGCAGGACTCAACCCAATATTAATAACCGGTTTAGAGGTTGGCGGACAACTTACCACAACTACGGAGGTAGAAAACTGGCCTGGCGATGCTCACGGTTTAATGGGTCCTGACTTGATGGAAAGAATGAAAACCCATGCAGAAACTTTCGGGGTAGTAATTATTAATGATCACATAGATGAAGTTTCTTTGTCATCGAAACCTTTTTTATTAAAGGGTAATGATGAATATCAAACAAATTCTCTTATTATTGCAACTGGAGCGTCTGCTTTATATTTAGGTCTTGATTCTGAGCAAAAGTATTTAGGTAGAGGTGTGAGTGCTTGCGCAACATGTGATGGATTCTTTTATAAGGATAAAGAAGTTTGTGTTGTAGGAGGAGGAAATACCGCTGCTGAAGAAGCATTATATTTATCAAATATTTGTTCTAAAGTTCATCTAATCCACAGAAGAGACAAATTAAGAGCAGAGCAGATCTTGCAAGACAGAATCTTTGAAAAGGAAAAGGAAGGAAAAATTGAAATCCACTGGAACTCTCAGCTAAAAGAAGTTTTAGGAGATGAAAATTTAGTATCAGGAATCTCCCTTGATTCAAAAAAAGAAATAGAATTACAAGGCGTTTTTATCGCTATTGGTCACAAACCAAATACTGATATTTTTAATTCACAACTAGAAATGAAAAACGGTTACATAATAACCAACTCTGGTTTAAATGGAAATGTCACACAAACAAGCGTAGAAGGAGTTTTTGCATCTGGCGATGTAGCGGATTCAATATATCGTCAAGCCGTTACTTCTGCTGGTTCAGGTTGTATGGCAGCTTTAGATGCACAAAAATATCTTGAAGAAAATTTTTAATTTTCTATTGATAACTCTATGAAATTTCTTAAATTAACAAAAAAAAATAAGATAGCTTATGTATCTTTTATAAGAAATAAATCATTAAATGCTCTTAACAATCAAACTCTTGAAGAATTGATTCAACTGAACAATCAAATTAAAAAAGATACAAAAATCAAGGTAGTTGTTTATCAGACTACTGGAAATCATTTTTCGGCTGGAGCAGATATTAAAGAAAAGCAAAAAAAAATTTCAAACCTTGATATGTGGAAAACAAATTTAGGTAAGGAGGCAATCGAATCAATTTTAAGAATTGATCAAATTACGATAGCTTCTTTAAAGGGTTACTGTTTAGGAGGAGCTGCTTGTATTGCCTCTGCCTGTGATTTTAGACTGGCTTCAGAATCTACTTTGGTTGCATATCCTGAGATTGATCTTGGTATGAATTTAAATTGGTTTGGATTGCCATTGCTACTTAGATTAATAGGTCCATCAAAAACTAAAAAAATGGTAATCAGCGGAAATGTAGAAAATGCTACTACCCTTTATGATTGGGGTTTTATTGACGAATTATACAAGGAGAAAGAATTAAAAAAGAAAACAGATAATTTTGCTACAAAATATGCTTCAAAACCTGCCTTGCCATCTCAGATGATAAAACGAAGTATTAATGTTTTGACCTATCAAAATGATCATTCGGTAATGCATATGGATTACGATCAATTTCTCTTGAGTAGAGAATTTTCCAAAGAAAACTCTAACTAATCTTATCCAACCTTTTTTTAGAAGATTGGTACTCTGAAACTAACTTATCGACGGTATCTTTGACTGAAGTAATTTCTTTTATTGAACCAATACCTTGACCAGACCCCCAGATATCTTTCCAAGCTTTTTTTGAATTATCGCCGGAAAGACCAGAGCTACCGAAGTTCATGTCGTTTTTGTCTGCGTGGGGGAGATTATCAGGATCCAACCCAGCATTTACCACACTAGGTTTTAAATAATTACCATGAACACCAGTAAAAGTAGGACTGTACATGATGTCATTAGCTGCACTGTCTACAAGCATTTGCTTATATCCTGGAGAAGCATTTGCCTCTTTAGTTGCTATAAATCTGGTTCCAATGTAAGCATAGTCTGCTCCTAAAGCTTGAGCCGATAGAACTGAAGAACCCTCAGAAATACTTCCAGATAATGCTATAGGACCATCAAAAAATTCTCTAACTTCTCTGACTAGAGCAAAGGGGCTTAATGTTCCAGCATGACCTCCTGCTCCCGCACATACGAGAATCAGACCATCTGCACCTTCGTCAACAGCTTTTTTAGCATGCCTAACGTTTATAACATCATGCATTACAACGCCGCCGTAACTATGAATTGAATCTACAACAAATTTAGGTGCTCTTAAGCTAGTTATGACCATAGGAACCTTATGTTTTACACAAACATCAACATCATGCTCGAGTCTATCGTTTGAACTATGGCAGATTTGATTTACAGCAAATGGTGAAACAACCTCATTTGGATTATCTTTTTTATATTGTTCAAGTTCAGATGAAATTTGTATTATCCATTTTTCTAACTCCTCAGCTGGTCTTGCATTGAGTGCTGGAAAGGAACCAATTACTCCAGCTTTACATTGTGCTATTACAAGTTTTGGGTATGAAATGATAAAAAGAGGTGCTGCTAGGACAGGGAGTCTAGTATTTTTAAATAATTCAGCAACTGACATTATTGTGTAGCAACCCAAAAAACTATTATTCCAGTTACAGCCAAAATTATTAAAACAGACATGAATGAGTCTAATCGACTATCTTCATTGGCAATTTTTTCGTTAAAGTTATTTTCTTCAGTCATATACAATCCTTATTCTGCCAATTTGTTCACCCTTCAATATTTTATCAATTTCGCCTGGCAAATCATTAAGATCAATATCTTTAATGTTTTCATCAATGTTTGATAATTTCCATGAAGAAGCAAAATTTCCCCAAACTTCTTCCTTTACCTCTATAAGAGATTCTGCAGAGTCTATACCGAAAAGAGTTAAACCTCTAAGAATAAATGGAAATATACTTGTATCTAGATTAAGACCACCAACCATGCCACAACAAGCAATAGCTGATCTTTGAGATGTTGAGCAGATTAAATTTGATAAAATATTTCCTCCAACGGCATCTATACCGCCTGAGTAAATTGGTTTTTGTAATGGTGCTATAAGATCAACATCTAAAGTATTTCTGTCAATTATTTGTTTGGCACCTAAAGTTTTAAGTAAATCTTCTTGCTCGGTTTTTCCAGTAATAGCTGATACTTCAAAACCTAATTTAGAAAAAAGCATCAGACTTATGATTCCTACTCCACCTGTTACTCCAGAAACAAATACATTACCATCTTCAGGTTTTAATCCATGATTTAAAAGCTTTCTTAAACATAATCCTGCTGTCAATCCAGCAGTGCCAAAAGCCATTGATTCAGAAAGAGATAAATTATCTGGTTTTTTTACTATCCAGTCTTCAGGAACTTTGATGTATTCACCAAAGCCGCCATAAGTATTCATGCCCATATCGTATCCTGTGACTATCACCTCATCGCCTTCAGAAAATTTCGTACCTGAAGTTTTTTCTATTATTCCCGCTGCATCAATACCCGGAGTATGTGGATAATTTCTAGTAACTCCTTTGTTACCAGAAGCAGATAGAGCATCTTTATAATTTAGGGATGAAAATTTAACCTTTATTAAGGTGTCATGCTCTGGCAATGAAGAAAGGTCAAGTTTTTCTATTGAATTTACGAATGTTTTATTTTCTTCGCTAGTTACTAAAGCTTTATATTTCATTTTTTAAAAGAAAGTATTAAAACATAGAGCATTCAGTTAAAAAAGTTTTGTTAGAAAAATATCTATTTTTTTATGCACTAAGAAATATCAATGATTTGTATATAATTTTGAAATAAGCATCTTTATGATGCAAAACTTCTAAATTTTGGTAATTCAAGTCTAAAAATGTATCAAAAACAGCACTTGTATAATTTATTTTTTTTAAATAATTAATTTAGGAGTATTCATGAATATTTTGAAAAAAATCTTTTTAGTTTCATTTATTTCTTTAAGCAGTGCGAGCTTTACTGAAGTTTCCTTATCAGGGAATGTAGCTTTGACAACAGACTATGTTTGGAGAGGAATGACTCAAAACGATGGCGATCCATCTATCAGTGGTGGTTTTGACTTAGAGGATGACAGTGGTTTTTACTTGGGCGTCTGGGCAGCTAATGTTAGTGGTGGAACTAGTTCTTTGGAGTTAGATGGTTATTTGGGTTACTCGGGTTCGTTCAATGATGATTCGGGTTATGATTTCGGATTCATTGCATATACATATCCAGATAATGCAACTCTAGATTTTGAAGAGTTGTACCTAACAATTGATTTTTATGGTGTCTATGTAACATATGCCAATGGTATAGATACTGCTACCAATTATGGCGAAGTTGGATACTCAGTTGATGCTGGACCCGGAGCATTTTCTATTTCTTATGGAGATTACGAAAATGTCGGTAAAAATTATTTGGTAGGCTACGAATACCCTGTGGGTGACTTTACTTTAGGTTTTTACTATTCTGATTTCAATTCAGATAGCGGTCCTAGTGGTGATCAAGACGGCGGATTCTTTTCTATAAGTTACTAAATTAAATTCCTCCCAGTTGCTTACTGGGAGGTACCAAAAAACTATAATGTTTTATTCCCCTTTCTTAAAAACTTTATAGTTTACAAACCCCTTTACTTTTTAAAGGAGATTAGGGGTTTGTTTGTCTTTTAAGTGAATTTATGTACACATTTAAAGAGTTTTTGTAAAAAAATCTTTAAAGACAGCCCCTTTTATTGTTTAATGCGCTTATCTTTTATAAATTTATAATGGAGATGATATGAAAAGTATAAAAATTGCTTTAACAAGCATGTTTTTAGTAATAAGTTCTTATGCATCTGCTGTAGAAATTTCAAGCAATGTAGGCTTAAGTAGTGACTACATCTGGCGTGGAATGACTCAGACAAATGGAGACATCTCTGTAAATGGAGGTTTCGACCTTTCTACAGATATGGGTTTCTATATAGGAACTTGGGCATCTAATGCTAACGTAGGTACTGCATCTATGGAATTAGACGTCTATCTTGGCTTTTCTGGCGAAATGGCGGAAAACATGACTTACAACGTAGGTTATATTTCTGTTATCTATCCAGGAAACGATGCAGCTGACTTCGAAGAAGCTTACGTTGGATTTAATATTTATGGCCTTAGCATCCTATATTCTGATGGTCAAAATAATGGTCCTTCCTATAGTGAAATCGGATATTCTGTTGATGCTGGACCCGGATCTTTCGGTATTTCATATGGTGAATATGAAGACACTGGAGATAACACATTAGTTGGTTATGACTGGAATGTTGGTGACTTTAGTCTTGGTTTTTATTACTTTGACTTCGAAGCTGACTCAGCTGGATCAATGACTGATGATGATGGTGCTTATGTTTCATTAAGCAGGTCTTTCTAAGAACTTAAAATAAGTTAAAATTAAAGCCTCTCTTTTTAGAGAGGCTTTTTTTATGAATCTTTTAATAAAAGTTTTTTTTGTATTTTTTTTCTCTCTATCAATTTTTACCGAAAGAGAAATTGAATTTTCCTTGAACAGCGATTCAATATGGCGAGGGCTAACTCAAAATAATGGAAATCCAACATTAGGAATGGATTTGAATATTTCGCTTTCAAATGGGCTAATTTCAGGTCTATGGATTGAGAGTTGTTGTTCTGAAAGTTCATCCTATCCTAATAGAGAAGTTGGTTTTTTTCTTGGTTACCAGAAAATTATTAATAATAATTTGAATTTCTTATTGAGTTATACCGGAACAAATTATCCAAATTCAAAAAGTGATAACTATGATGAATTAGAATTTAATTTTTCATTTTTTGATTTTGAAATATCTTACTTCAAAGGATTAGATAATTTTCCAGATTATTACGAACTTTCTTATAACTATGATTTTTTAAACAATACTTTGGGTTTATCTTATGGAAGTTTTGATCCTTATAAAAATGATAATTTTTCTAACGGAAAAAATTATTCAGTTGGGATTGATTCTTTTCAAGAAGATTTTACTTTAAGCTTTTTTTATTATTACTTTAATGCGAGATCCTCAAGTACTTACGATGATGATGGGTTTGTATTTTCAATATCTAGGAAGACATCATTTTAAAAATTTTTTCACTCCCATAAGGAATGAGAATAAAGGTTAATATATTTTCTTCAATGCTACTCAAATCATCTATTTTTAATTTTTCACAATATTGCTTTAAATTCACTTTATAGTCTTCAAATTTTTCTGTTAGAAAATCTGCAGGACGTTCTTTAATATTAGTTTTTTGCTCTAAGGCCTTTTCAAGTAAATCTGTATTTATATCGCCAGGAAGTTTGCCGTAATAACCAAGAATAAGGTCTATTATTTCAATCGATAGTGTCTCATATCTTTTATTGACAATATTTGAGAGAGCTTGTGCTCCAATAATTTGTGATGCAGGTGTCACAAGAGGCACAAAACCAACATCTTTTCGCACTTCATATATTTCTGATACAACTTCTTCTAACAAATCTTCTTTTCCTAAATTTTTTAATTGAGTTTCTAAATTAGATAGCATGCCACCTGGCACTTGATTCACTAACATTTGCAAATCAACTCCTTTCATACTTCCTTCAAATTCTTTGTATTTCTCTCTTACCACTTTGAAATACTCTGAAATTTTTAAGAGATCTTTTAAATTGATATCTACATTAATTTTTTTTTCTTCTAGCAAATAAATCATAGTCTCTGTTGCAGAGTGACCATACCCCATACTCATCGATGATATTGATGTATCAATGTTATCTACGCCAGCTTCAATGGCCTTCATATTTGTTAAGTTAGACATTCCAGTTGTAGCATGAGTGTGTAGATGAATTGGAATTGATAATTCTTTTTTTAATTTGGAAATTAACTCATAGGCAAATTCCGGGCTTAAGATGCCAGACATATCTTTAATGCAGAGAGAATCACATTGTAAATCCTCGATTTCCTTAGCCAAATCAATCCATGTGTCTAGAGTATGTACAGGACTTATTGTATAGGCGATAGTGCCTTGGGCATGCTTATCATATTTTTTTACTTCTTCGACGCTATGCTTGATGTTTCTGAGATCATTTAAAGCATCAAAAATTCTAAAGATATCTATTCCATTTATTGCAGATTTTTCAATAAACTTAGAGACTATTTCATCACTATAATGTTTATAACCAACTAAATTTTGCCCTCTTAAGAGCATTTGTTGATTTGTTTTTGGCATAGCTTTTTTTAATTCTCTTAATCTTTCCCATGGATCTTCATCTAAATAACGTACACAAGAATCAAAAATAGCACCGCCCCAACTTTCAATAGAGGTATAACCTACATCATCTAATTTTGATGCAATTGGAAGTATGTCATCTAGTTTCAAACGTGTTGAAAGGAGAGATTGGTTGCCATCTCTAAGCACAACTTCTGTAATTCCAATTTTTTTATTCACTATTTGAGAAACTTATTAAACAATTAGTCAAAAAAGGTCCAACAGTGCTTGGTAATGCGTAGGTAATATCATGATGACCATTTTCAATTACTTTGTAACTTATATTAGGATAATCTGATCGTAAAGAATCTAAACCTTCTATTGGGACAACTTCATCTGCATTACCCCAAATAACAGATGCACTAATATTTTTCTTTCCTAATTCCTGATACATTTTTTTAGTATTAAATAAATTAAAATTATTTGCTGTTGATATTAAAGATCTTGTAAAGCCTTCGAACTTCATTTGTTCTTGATAAACTTTATTTAATTCAACCTGGGATAATTTATTTTCATCTTCATCAGTCGTTAATTCAATGGAGGATTTACCGCCATACATTAAAGATGGAAAAACAACAGAGATATACTTATTAATTAGAGGTGTATTAAGAATTTTAAGATAAAAATTAGGTTGAGATTCTCTTTCAAACATATAACCTGCAGGAGCTATAAAGTTTACTGAAATTACCTGATTTGGATACTCATTTGCAAAATACCCAACAATAGGTCCGCCCATAGAATATCCAATTAAATGAACTTTTTGCTCTATATTTAAATAGCTAATGAGTTCTTTTAAGGTTGAAACGTAAAAATCTTTTGTGTAGTCAACTTTTGGTCTTGAAGAAAACCCTCTCCCGTAATGGTCATAGACTATGACATCAAACCCAGCATCTGTTAAAAAAGGAACGATTCCTTTCCAGACGATACTTGGAGTGGAAAATCCATGTACTAAAACTACAGTTTGGCCTATAGGATTAATCGGCTTAAAAGTTTGATAAAAAATATTTCCATTTTTTAAATCAGCAAATTTTCCATATGAGGGCTTAATAATTTTAGATGGGTTTTCTAATTTAATAGAATAGTAAAGATAAGGAAGCAAAATGAATGCTATTAATATGAAAATAAAAAATAAAAAAAACTTCACCTATTCATCTTAAATCCTAATATCATTTTTATCTATATGAAAGATAACTATCAGAATGACCCTTTTGTTGGTCTATCACACAGAGGAAATTCTAAAGAATTCATTGAGAATAGTTTTGAAGCATTTAATTCCGTCGTGCAAATGGGCTTCAGGTATATAGAAACAGATTTAAGAATGACCTTAGATAGAGAAGTAATTACCTTTCACGATTTAGACTTAAAAAGATTGTTTGGAATAGATGTTCAAGTGAATGATCTTACTTTTAATGAAATTGCTAAATTATTCAAAGAAAAAAATTGTAAATTGCTTACCCTTGAGGATGCATTGAAAAGTTTTCCTGATACAAATTTTAATATTGATTTAAAAGATAATAAGGTCACGAAAGATAGTATTGATATTGTTTCAAATTTAAATGCATTTCACAGAGTATGTTTTGCCTCGTTCAATTCAAGCAGAACTCAGGAAGTTTTAAATTTTAACCAAAATGCATTTGTTTCAATGGGGTTAAAGGATGTAGCTAAATTTAAATTTTTTAAAATGCACAATAAAAGAATTAAATTTCTACAAATCCCTTTAGTGTGGAATGGTATTAAAGTGGTTACAAAAAATTTAATCAAGAAAGCTCACAATAAAGGCTTATTTGTTCATGTATGGACAATAAATGATAAAAAAGTAATGAATGATCTAATAAATATTGGAGTAAATGGAATTGTTACCGATGAGCCTCAAATGCTAATGGAGGTTATGAAAAATAAAAATCTAATCCCTTACTAAACTTGTTCTTGGTACATAGAATAAAATTAGGATTCCAGGAATGAATAAAAGAAGCAAACTAATGATTCCAGCTTTTGGATTATCAAATATATAAGCCATCCAACCAACTAAAGCGGGTCCCACTACAACAGCAGATTTTCCAATCAAATTATAAAAGCCAAAAAATTCAGTAGCTTTTCCTTGAGGAATCAATCTACTAAATATAGTTCTGCTAACAGACTGGACGCCTCCTTGAACCAATCCAACGAGTCCTGCAAGAATAAAAAAATCGGTAGCACTTGTAATGAATAAACTGTAAATACAAATCAGTATGTAAATTAGAATTCCGACAACAAGCATATTAAATAAGCCAAATTTTTCAGCCAAATAGCCATAAGCAAAGGTTGCTGGAAATCCGATAAATTGAGTAAAAATTAAAGCAATTATTAATTTAGAAGAATCAAATCCTAAGTCAGTTCCATAAGCAACTGCCATTCTCACAATGGTATCTATTGCGTCTATATAAAACCAATAAGCTACCAAAAAAATTAATACAGGTTTATATTTCTTAATTTCTCTAAAAGTATCAAAAACTCTTATAAAAGACTGTTTTAGAGGATTTTTAAAATCAATCGTGTCTTCAAATTTTTTTTGTTTAACAAATATAAACAAAGGAATTGAAAATACAAACCACCAAATAGCTACAGATAAGAATGAATATAAAATACCTTCTGTTTGAGTATTTAAATTGAAATAAGAAGGATATAAATACATTAAGACATTAATAAGAAAAAGAATCCCTCCTCCTAAATATCCAAGTGCATAGCCCATTGAAGAAACATAGTTCCTATCTTCACTAGAAGAAACATCTATTAAAAGAGAGTCATAAAAAATATTTGCCCCTGAAAAACCTATAATTGATAAACCAAAAATTATTAAACTCCACTCCCAAAAACCATAAGAAATAAAGAAAAGAATACTGGTAGAAATTATTCCCAATAAAGCAAAAATTAATAAGAATAGTTTTTTGTTGCGAGATAAGTCTGCCATCGCTCCCAATATTGGAGCTATCAAAACTATAATGACTCCAGCTACTGAGCTTGCGGTTCCTAATAAAGCAGTTGAGGTTGCATCATCTAAATCACCAGCCCAGAAGGACTTAAAAAAAAGTGGGAAAAAACCTGCTAAAACGGTAGTTGCAAAAACAGAGTTTGCCCAATCATATAGGGACCAAGAAAATTTTTCTCTAAAGGTATATCTTTTTGTGACAGTCATTCTGTGAGGTGATGAAATTTATGTATTATATATCCATGAAAGATTCCGAAATAACAAAAAATTTAATTGTCTTTTTTGTCCTCATTGCTGGATTGACTTTTGTCCTCGGCCTACTTGGATATTTTATTCAAGAATCAGATTTCAGACAGGAAATAGAAGAAGAAAGTAGAGCAAGCTACTTGGAATCTAACTAATTTCCAATAATTTTTTCCTCATAATATTAAGGGGCTCTGCCCACGGCTCTTCACGCTCTAATTGTCCAGCCAAGGAAAATAATAAATTTTCGTTTCCAAATGATGCAGAGAACATAGAACCTACTGGCAAATTATCTTTTGTTCTATACAAAGGAACAGACATTGAAGGTTGACCAGACTGGTTAAATATTCCAGTAAATGGAGAATATTGGGTTAGTCTTTCAACATATGTTTTCATATCATCGGTATTCATATCTATACTCCCAATTTTTACCGGAGGAGATGCCAAAACGGGTGAAAGAAGGACATCATATTGATCAAACATATTTTCTAATTCTTGACCTAATCTGTGATTGATTTTGATAGCATTTATATAATCGCTAGCAGAAAAATTATTTCCATTTTCTGCCATTTGTAATGTTACCTTTTCAAAGAATTCATTAGAAACTTCCCTTTCAGTTAATAGAGATTGCGATTTAAC
Source organism: uncultured SAR86 cluster bacterium (assembly GCA_902632605.1). Lineage (GTDB taxonomy): Bacteria > Pseudomonadota > Gammaproteobacteria > Magnimaribacterales > AG-339-G14 > MEDG-81. The sequence goes on from CACPDB010000004.1 coordinate 20,016, forward strand.
GGCATAAGCTACATTTGAAGAAATAATTGTTGCTATAGCTAAAGAAATTTCTTCATAAGAAAAATCAATTTTTGTGCTTTCTACAGTGTGACCCAATTTCTCGCATAATTTTATCGTTGAGTCCATAATTTCTTTGACGTCTTTATCTACAGTTATATTTGGGTCTTCTATGTATCCGATTTTAAGATTTCCTGGCTCAATATTAATTTGCTCTAAAAAAATTTTTTCTTGATGTGCAGATCTATATGGAGCTCCTTTTTCATGACCAGATGTAACATCCAAGAGAGCTGCAGAATCCCTTACAGAAACCGAAACACAATGAAAAATGGACTGCCCACCCCACCCTTCTAAAGATGCTGGACCTAAAGGGGTTCTGGCTCTAGTAGGTTTTAGACCAAATAGTCCACAACAAGAAGCAGGAATTCTTATAGAGCCACCTCCATCACTTGCTTGAGCCATTGGAACAATTCCTGACGCAACAGCAGATGAAGCTCCGCCACTTGAGCCTCCAGAAGATCTTTCTAAATTCCAGGGATTTCTAGTTGGTCCATATAAAACTGGCTCTGTTGTAACAGTGAGACCTAACTCAGGAGAATTTGTTTTACCAAAGATATTTAATCCTGAACTCATGGTTCTATAGACCAATTCGCTTGTGTGATCTGCTTTTATATTTTCCAAAACCCTAGAACCACCCGAAGTCACTGTTCCTTCTAAATAATTATTTAGATCCTTCAACAAAAAAGGAACCCCGTTGAACATTCCTGAATTTTTTTTACTCTTTGAATTTCTTCTAGCTAAATCGTAATGTTTAATCGGAATAGCATTTAATTTAGGATCAAGTTTTTCAGCTAATCCTATTGCTATTTCTAATAACTCTGCAGATGATATTTGCTTTGTTCTTACTAATTCGCCCAATCCCAAAGCATCATATGAAAAATATTCTAAATCATCCATTATCTATCAAATAATATTTGTTCAGCAGAAGAACTATCTGCGATATGTTTTCCATCTACCACAATAGGCTTCCCATTGATAATTGTACCTAGTACAGATGAACTAAAAGTTTGTCCATCAAACGGTGTCCAACCGCATTTAGTTTTTTCTGTTTCGTTTTTAACTGAAGTTGTTTTATTGAGGTCAAACATCATTAAGTCAGCTTTGTATCCCTCCCTAACATAACCTCTATCTTGGATAGAAAATCTATCGGCAACTTTATGACTCATATATGAAATAACTTCTTCGAGAGAATAAAAACCTTGTTTGTGAAGTTCGATCATCATATGAAAAGAATGCTCAATCAAAGGTATACCAGCTGGAGCTTTTCCGTATGGGAGTTTTTTATCCTCAAAAGAATGAGGAGCATGGTCAGTAGCAACATAATCTATAAATCCATCTTTAAGTGCTTTTCTTAAAGCATCTCTATCAGTTACTTTTTTTATTGCGGGATTGCAAACAATAAAATTTCCTTGTTTTTCATAATCTCTCTCATCAAACCACAAATGATGTACACAAACTTCGCAGGTAATTTTCTTGTTCTTTAAATCAATATTTTCAAATAATTCAATTTCTTTTTCAGTTGTCAAATGAAGAACATGCAAATCTGAAGAGTATTTTTTAGCTAAATCAATGACCTTTGAGGACGATTTATAACAACAAACATCATTTCTTACGATTGGGTGAAAACTTGCATCTAAAGACTCATATTGTGAATTAACCTTATCTGAATTAATTTTTATAGTTTCGTTATCTTCACAGTGAGTAACAATTGTTACTGGACAAAACTGAAAGATTTGCTCTAAAGCAAAATCATCTTCTACTAATAAAGTTCCAGTAGAAGTACCCATAAAAACTTTCAGACCACAGGTTTCTTTGGGGTTTAATTTTCTAATTTCTTCTAAGTTAGTTTCTGTAGCCCCAAAGTAATATGAATAATTTGTCCAAGACTTTTTTGCTCCGAGCAAATTTCTATCATTTAATAAATCAATGGTGGTTGTATTTGGATTAACATTTGGCATATCGAAAGTTGAAGTAACTCCAGAATAAGCTGCAGCTAGAGATTCTGAACTAATATCACCTTTTTCAGTTAGTCCTGGATCTCTAAAATGAACTTGATCGTCTATTATTCCAGGTGCTACATATTTTCCGTCAAGGTCGATAATTTCATCTGAATCTGAAGTTATTTGACTATCTATTTTCTCAATTTTATCGTCCTTGATTCCAATATCGACTGCCGCAATAGAATCTTCATTAACTAAATTACAGTTTTTTAAAACCAAAGAAAAATTACTCATTTTTAAACTGACCTAACCATAATAGTTCCATAATTGTTTCCAGAACCCACTTCAAAAGTAGACCCTATATCCATTAAAGTTTCCTCAACTAAAGATATCATCTTTTGACTATTTCCACAGATAATTAATATCGGACAATCGTTTTGATTCAAATACAGATAATTTGTAACTTCAATTTTAACATCTCCATGTCTACAACCATGCAAATCAAGAGTATTAAATTTCATCTTTATATATTGATATCTCTACTCCGTCAGGATGAGATTTAGAATATTCTCTTTTAGTTGGAATAAACTTACTGATGTATTTTGAAGATGATCTTACATATTCTAGATAATCTTCTAGATTAAAAAGAATTACATTATCGGCAAAAATCCAAGCATTATTTTTAATTAAGTTATTTTCTTCTAGGGATTTAAGATCTTTTAGGTAAAGCTCTTTCCAATGATCAATAAAAATAAAATCATACTTTTCATCTAGATTTGGAATAACTTCATTTGATTTGCCAATTATTAATTTATGATTTTTAGATAAACCTGAAATATTTATATGTTCTATAGCAATATCTGCAAATTTCTTATTTGATTCAATAGACGTAAGCTTAGACGTATTATCTAAGTTTTTGAGAATCCTGATTGTGGAATATCCTAGATATACTCCTAATTCAAGAATGTTATTAGCTTTTGAATCAACAATTGCATTCTCCAACAGCTGACCCTTTTCATCACCAATATTCATTAAAAAAGTTTTCTTGTATGCATAATTATCAATTATTTCTAAAACTGAATCAGGGTCGCAAGTATTAGCTTTAAGTCTAACAAGATTGAGTACTTCTTCTTCTTTGGGAATTTTAATTTTAAATTTAGTAAAAATCCTTTCGATTAATTCTTGAAAAACTAAGCTCATTACACCTAAAAAACTTTTTCTATTAATTCTGAAAGGTATAGAACTTTTTTTTCTTTCCGATTGATTGTTTTTCATTAACCTAAGATAATTTATTGCGCATCATGATTATTTTTAAATTACTATTTAGGATAGTCCTTATTGGATTTCTTTCAACATCTATTTTTTCGGATAAGGACACTAAAGCAGAGAAAAATAAGGAAGATACCTTAGAGGCTTTTCTTGAAGACTTAATTCATTTTCCAGGGCTTTTGGATACATATAGAAATGATGAAGATGGAAAGATTTATTTGTTGATTAAAAAAGATCAGCTAGATAAAGAATTTATTTATTTTGCTCATATTTTAGACGGAATAGTCGAGGCAGGAACTTGGCGAGGAAATTATTTAGATAATGGCATCATTAAATTCATTAAGTATTTTGATCAGATCAGAATAGATAGAGTTAATACTGCTTATGTTTTTGATGAAAATAATCCACTATCAAAAGCCAATAATGCAAATATTTCTAACTCTCTAATAGATTCAATAAAAATTAATAAAACATCTGAATCAAAAGATAAATTCTTAATAGAAGTTACATCTTTACTATTGAGTGAGAATTTATCAAAAATTACTTTTGCTTCTAAAGAAGATACAAAGGATGGTTTTAAAATTGGGTCTATATCTAAAAACAAATCCAGTATCGATAAAATTTTAAATTACCCTAAAAATACTGACTTTGAAATTAATTATGTATTTTCAAACTCCTCAAATAAACCCATAGAAAATCAAGATTCTAGAAATAATTCCATATCTATTAGATATAGCTTTATCGATTATCCTGATCATAATTTTGAAACACGAATAGAAGACCAAAGAATTGGTTTTTTTTCTGAAAGAAAAACTAATTTATCTTCAACTGATATAACTCCTTATGAAGATTTGATAAATAAATGGCATCTTGAAAAAAAAGATCCTGATGAAGAAAAATCCATCCCGGTAAAACCTATTATCTTTTGGATAGAAAATACAACCCCTTATGAACTTAGACCAATAATTAAAAATGCAGTTTTAGCTTGGAACATTGCTTTTGAAGAAGCTGGTTTTATTGATGCAATTGAAGTAAAAACTCAACCCGATAATGCAGAATGGACTGCTGGCGATATAAGATATAACACCCTTAGGTGGACTTCATCTCCAAACCCTCCTTTTGGTGGATACGGACCAAGTTTTACTAATCCAAGAACCGGAGAAATCCTAGGAGCCGATATTATGCTTGAATGGATATATCTTACAAATAGAGTTAGATATTCGGAAATATTTGAGAATCAAGAAAATCATAAACAAAATTTCTGTCACAATTCAATAATTAATCAAGAAAATCGGTTGTTTGGAAAAATAGCTTTAGAAGCGCTCAATTTAAATGATAAAGAAGTTAGCAGATTATATGAAGAAGACTTATATCAGTTAATCCTTCATGAAGTTGGTCATACTTTAGGTCTTAATCACAACTTTGCTGCGTCAACCCTTCATGATAATTCTGATATACACAATCCAGAAGTTACTTATAAAGAAGGTTTAAGCTCGTCTGTAATGGATTACCATGCACTAAATATAGCCCCTCTCGGAGTCGAGCAAGGTCAATATGCAGATATTAAACCTGGTAAATATGACGTCTTAGCTATTAAATATGGTTATACGCCAAAACTTTCTAAAGATGATTTGAACAATATGCTGGACGAATATTCCTCTTCAGAATATTTATTTGGTAATGATGGAGATGATATGAGGTCTCCTGGTAAAGGAATAGACCCAAGAATAAATACAGGAGACATGACAAATGATCCTGTTGAATATGCTAAAGATAGAATTATATTATCGCAAAATTTAATACCAAATCTTTATGAAACTTTAAAAACAAAAACTGATAGTTGGGAAAGTATTTATCAAGGATACAGAATTTTATTAAGACAAATTCATACTTCAGCAGAAATAATTTCAAGGCAAGTAGGAGGAGTTTATGTGAACAGAGGTTTTATATCTGACCAAGATAAAAATCCCTATGAAGTTGTTCCTTATAAAATTCAAAAAGAATCACTAAAGATTCTTTCTGAATATTATTTCGATAGTGATAAATTCATTCTCCCCTCAAATATTGTAAGCAAGATGCAAAGAGAGAGAAGGAGTTTTGACTTTTTTGGAAAAACTGAAGACCCTAAAATTCATAATATGATTTTGAAAGGGCAAAAAAAAGTTTTGAAGCACTATACTAATTCGAGAGTTTTAAAAAGACTTACTGATACTTCTCTTTATGGAAATGAATACCTACCTAGCGAACTTCTCAAAGATATTACCTCAGCTATTTTTAAGGATAGTAAGTCTCTACAATTAAACGGTATAGATCAAAATCTTCAAAACTATTATCTAAAAAGATTAATGATAATTGTAAATAGCGGAAGTTTTGATTCCCCCTCTGTATCAGCAAGTTTTGCTTCTCTTAAGAAGATTAAGGCCTATACTTTTTCACCTTCTGTTGATGAAGCCACGGAAAATCATAAGGAATTAATTAGATGGAAGATAGAAAAGCTTCTAAACAACTAACTAAAAATTACAGTTTTTGAATTATTTATAAACACTCTTCTTTCAATGTGATACTTAACAGCTCTAGCCAGAGTAATTGATTCAAGATCTCTTCCGATTAATTCTAAATCTTTGGGTGTTTTGGCATGATCTACTCTCTCAACACTTTGATCGATAATGGGTCCCTCATCTAAGTCTGAGGATACATAATGAGCTGTCGCACCTAATATTTTTACTCCCTTTTTATATGCTTGATGATAAGGCTTTGCTCCTTTAAAACTTGGTAAGAAAGAATGGTGAATATTAATTATTTGTCCATAAAAATCTTTACACATTTGATCCGATAAAATCTGCATGTATCTTGCAAGAATAATAAAATCAATATTCAGTTCGTTAAGAATTTTTCTTGTCTCCTTTTCTGCTTGCTTTTTATTATTTTTGTTAACCGGAACATGATAGAAAGGAATTTTATGCCAGTTAGCAAGCTTCTCATGAACTTTGTGGTTCGAAATAATACAAGAGATGTTCATTGGCAAAATACCTGAATCTACTCTATAAATGAGGTCTTGTAAGCAGTGTCCATATTTTGAAACAAAAATAGCGGTATTGGGTTTATAACCAGCTTCTTTTATGGACCAATTCATTTTAAAACTTCTACATTCTTTATCAAAAAATTTTGAAAATTTATTTATATCTAATTCATTTTCTGAATAAATTAATTTTGCTCTCATAAAAAAATACTTGTTCTCCGGATCTCCATAATGAGCTGAGTCTAAGATAAATAGATTTGATTTGTTAAGCGTAGAAGAAACTTTGGCAACAATTCCATATCTGTCGGGACATTTAACCCTTAAAATATATTCTTTAGACATTTATTCAGTACAAAGATAATTAAATTTAACAGCTATACCTTGATTTGAACGAGCATATAATCCAATGGAGCTTTTATTAGAAGAAAAAGTAACACCTAAATCAGCATTCCAACAAAGATCAATTATCTTAGTGAGGCCTAATCTCAAGTTTAGAGCTTTATCCGATCTCAAACCAAGAAGTGGATCTCTATCCTCATAATCTTTATATGAATACGCAACGCTAGTAGTTGCAAATGTTGTTGAGTTCAATGGCTGTCTAGTACTTAAATCAAAAGACCTTTTAATATAGGTTTCTGTGTCTGACGAAGCATAAAAATGTTCATAGTTTGTTTTATAACTTAAAAATATTCCACTTTTTGGGAAAATAGTGCTTCGGCTTAGACCGACTCCAATAAAATCACCTGTTTTATTTTGAGATCCAAGAAAATCTCTTTCATCTAAATATACATTTAATCCGAAGGAGCCCGAATCCTTTAATGTAGCTTTCCAATCCACATCAACTCTATGAGATCTTAGTAATTCAGATCCTTGAAGAAAAACTTTGAATGCTGTCAAAGATGGTGTGAATGACTGGTTTACAACGCCAAGAGTATCATTATCAAGCATATTGAATTTTCTATTCACAGAAAATACTCCTGTAGAAGAGTCAAAGTTAGAAAAATCTCTATAAACCTGTCTTGATAAAGAGACAACGTAGTTAATAGTATCTCCTCTAGGATGTTTCAAATCTTGTGTAATTTGAGAAGAAAAAGCGGCAGTGTAATAAAGATCAGATTCAGGTCTATTTGATATATTTAGATCAATTGCGCCAAGGTCTCCTACTACAGTGACAACATCCGTATCGAGTCCTGCATTAGCATTACTAGATAATCCCATTCCAAAAGAAACTACAGATTGAGTTTTGAAAACTCTTGTTTCGTTATCAATTTGCTCAAGAAATACATCTACCTTTTCTTTAACTTCTTTAGGGGGGTCATAATTATCTACATCATCTAAGTATCTTTTTGCAGACGCATAAGCCCCTAATCTAAAATATAGAACTCCAAGCTCTAGTTTTATCCTAGGTAAATCAGGTTTATAAATAAGCATTTGCTCAAAGACTCCTATTGCAGCTCTTAATATTTCTAAAGATATGGATGGAACTAAATTTCCATCTATATTTTCAAAAAGAGGAAGTCTTCTAATTATTGAATCAAAAACTTTTTGTCTTTCTATTTGAGTAGCTCTTAATTCGTCAGGATCATTTATCGAAGGAGGAACATTTTGCGCAAAGAGACTTATACTTAAAATACAACAAATAATTAAGGTAAAATCCCTTGTTAAAAAAAACAAATTCTTCATATATAAGACCTTTCGAAACGAATTATATTAAAAATAAGACATATATTGGATAATATTTTTATTTATCAAAATGAATCTCTCTAAAATAGGCAAATATCTATTAATTCCTTTCGCGGTTTTCGTAAGCTTTATTCCAATTTTTGATCCTTTAAATATGTTTTCAAGCTTAAGAAATACTGCTTTTGATTTATTTCAAAATATCTCGCCAAGAGAAACTATGTCATCGGATACGGTCATTGTGTTAGATATAGATGAAAAATCTCTTTCTGAAATAGGTCAATGGCCATGGCCAAGAAGTATCCTTGCTGAATTGGTTGACAAAACATATCTTTCAGCATCTTTGGGTTTTGACATAGTTTTTGCAGAATTTGATAGAACGGGCTCTAACGAATTAAAAAAACAATATAAAAATAATTCATCTCTATTAAAAATTCTCGAACAAGTTCCTAATAATGACGATATTTTTGCTGATGCTATTAGGAATCATGGCACTGTTGTTCTTGGAGCAATTCCTAGTAACTCTAAGAATAATGATTTCCAAATGAAATTTGGTCTTATTGAGCAAGGTGATGATCCAAGAAAATTCCTTCAAAAATATTCAGGTATTCAAACTAATTTAAAAAACTTAGATAATTCTGCAACCGGCATAGGAAGTATGAGTATTGGAACTAACGATTCAATAATTAGAAGACTTCCTCTTTTTGAAAATATAGATGGAAATTTAGTTCCATCCATATCTTTAGAAATATTAAGAGTTGCAATAGGTGCAAGTACTTTCCAAATTAAATCCTCAAATGCTTCAGGCGAAAGTGCTCTTGGTGAGGAAACAGGAATCAACCATGTAAAATTAGGTAATTTAATTATCCCAACAAACGAAGATGGTTCTGCTTGGATCCATTATTCTAATAAACCTATAAAAACAATACCTATTTGGGAGGTACTGAGCTCTAAATATTCTCAAGAAGATTTTGAGGGAAAAATTTTGATAGTTGGAACAAGCGCTCCGGGATTATTTGATTTGAGATCTACACCCCTTGAAAATAATGTTCCAGGAGTAAATATAATTGCAAACTTAACTGATCAAATTCTTTCAGGTCAATTCTTAAAAAGACCAGATTGGATATTTGGCTTAGAAGTCATTACCGGGTTATTTCTTGCTTTGCTGATTACTTTATTCATTCAGTTTTTAGGGCCAATAGGCGGTCTATTTGTTTTTGTCTTAGGTAATGGTATTTCTTCCTTTGGTAGTTTTTATATTTTTAACTCTTACAGTTATTTGGTCGATCCAATATCGCCATTAGTAATATGTCTTGTTTGTTACTTGGTAGTTACATTTTTTAACTTTCTTTTCACTGAATTAGAAAGAAGTAAAGTAAGAAATGCATTTTCACAATATATGTCACCTGTAATGGTTGAAAAGTTAGCTCAATCAAGCGAATCACTTAAGCTTGGCGGAGAAAGAAAAGAAATGACTTTTCTCTTTTCTGATATTAGAGGATTTACTTCTATTTCTGAAAAATATAAAGGAGATCCAGAAGCTCTAACTGATTTAATCAATAATTTATTGACAGTGTTATCTAATGAGATTTTAAGCAATCAAGGAACTATAGATAAATATATGGGTGATTGTATTATGGCTTTTTGGAACGCACCATCTGAAGATCCTGAGCATAGAGAAAAATCAATTGATGCTGCTTTTGCTATGAGTAAAGCTTTAGAAAAATTGAATATAGATCTCAATAGATTTGATGATGATAAGTTATCTGTTGGAATCGGTATTAATACAGGCGAGTGTATTGTAGGAAATATGGGATCTGACAAAAGATTTGACTACACAGTACTTGGAGATGCGGTAAATTTAGCATCTCGTCTAGAAGGACAATCAGGTAATTATGGAATGCAAATTATTCTTGGAGAAGGTTCCGTAGAAGGCCTTGCCAAGGATAAATACTTAGTATGTGAGCTTGATTTAATTGCTGTTAAAGGGAAAAAAGAGCCAGTAACAATTTATACGGTATTTGATAAGGAGGATTCTGAAAACTTAGATGATAATTTTATGTTAGAACATAAAGATTTTTTAATGAATTACAGATCTAAGAACTGGTTAGAAGCTAAAGAACATATTGATAAATATAGGTTTTCTAAAGCAGAATTTACTTTATACTACACGCTATTTTTAGAAAGGATCGATGAATTATCAAAACAAGCCCTTCCAGACGATTGGTCAGGTATATTTATTGCGAAAACTAAATAGATTATTATTTCTTTTCTTCATATTATTGTCTTCTTCCATTTATTCTGAAGCAATAGTAAATGTGGAAGATCTTAGAAGAGATGGAGAAAAAGGATTTTTTGCTAACATTTCAGGTTCCTTAAGCTTTACTAGAGGAAACAGAAGCAGAGATAGTTTTTCTATTCAGTCTTCTTTAGACTATAACGTCGAAGACCTTGAAACTTTTTTTGTTGTTAAAAGATCTCAAAAACAAATTAATAAAAATAATTATGACTCAGCAACATTAGCTCATCTGAGACTGAATTTTTTATTTGATAAAGATCCAAGTTTAGAGACTTTCATACAATATTCTAAAAACCCATTTAGGAAATTTAATAAAAGAGAATTGATTGGTTTAGGTGCAAGATTTAATTTAGAAAATAACTTTAAAGCAGGAATTGGAATCATGAATGAAGATGAAGAAGATTTATCAGGAATTATGGATAGAACTTTGAGGATTTCTTCTTATTTGCATAGTGAATTTTTAATTGATGAAAATATAGTATTTGATTTATCTGGCTTCATACAACCGGCTTTAAATTCACTAAGTGATTATAAGGCGACTCTGATAGGTCAATTAGATTTTCACGTTAACGAAAATTTTAAAATTTCTCTGCAATACAATACTTTTTACGATTCAAAACCTCCTTCAAATGCCGTAAAAAAAGAAGAGGGATTTGCTACCGTATTTTCGTATAATTTCAATTAATTGTTATGGATGGTTTTTTCAATTTAATTCTCGAAGTATGGAATCAAGATTTTCTTGGTATTTCTATTGGAAATGTAATTATTTCTTTAATAATTATTGTTTTCTCCTTAATTCTTAGAGCTCTAATTGTTTCTAGAGTTTTCAAATTTTTAGAAAATTTAGCCAAAGAAACAGAAACTGAAGCAGATGATATTCTGCTTGAAACTTTGGAAAAGCCCATAGGTAATGTGCCTTTAGCATTAGGACTTTATTTAATTATAGAGCTTTTACCTTTGACTGGAGTTGCAGACGTTTTTTTAACAAATGCCGTTAAAGCTTTAATCGCTTATACGATATTTAGCGTTCTCACAAAGGCAATCGGACCAATCTTTGAACTTCTTGCAATAAAGTCTTGGGTAACTGCAGCTTTATCTATGTGGTTAGAAAGGTTTACAAGAGTTTTAATTTGGATTTTAGCAATTGCTATTATTTTAGATATCTTTGGTGTAGAAATAGGTCCTATCATTGCTGGATTGGGACTTTTCTCTGTTGCTGTTGCTCTTGGAGCTCAAGACTTATTTAAAAATCTTATTTCAGGAATTCTTATTATTGCAGAAAATAGATTTCAACCTGGCGACAGAATAGAAGTAGATGGAAAACTTCATGGAATCGTAGAAACGATTGGATTTAGGTCAACTATGATTAGACTATTCAATACTTCGCCAATGATAATTCCTAATAAAGATTTATCAGACGTTAATGTAACTAATCATGGCGAGCTTAGATACAGAAGAATTAAATGGCAAATAAATCTTTTATATTCAACATCAGTAGATCAATTAAAATCAATATGTGATCAGATAGGAGAGTTTATTACTGATGATAAAGAAGGATTTGCAATAAATCCTGGACAGGAATCGTTTGCAAAAGCAATTGAATTTGGTGCAAGTTCAATTGATGTTGAAATACTATGTTATTCTGCAGAACGAGATTATTCTCACTATACCGATTTGAAGCAGAAGCTTGTCCATAAAGTAATGGAGATTGTTAGAAATAATGGTTCTGACTTTGCCTTTCCATCTAGGTCAGTTTATGTTGAATCTAGTCACGAAATAGAATCATAAATTATCCAGTCCTATCAGCAGCACTTAACTTTAAATCTTCAAATAAAGCAGGATATTCCTCTGTTAATTCCTCTAAAGATTCCTTAGATAGTTTTAATAATTTTGCTTCTTCAAGAACAGAGATAGTAGCGTTTCTCTCTGCTTGGCTTATCAATCCGGTTTCTCCAAAATAATCGCCAGAACCCAAAGTAACTGGGTTTTCAATTTCAACTTGCACACTGCCAAATTCTATTATGTAAAGAGCGTCTGCAATATCGCCTTTTTCAAAAACAATTTGTTTTGCGGGTAATACTAAAGGCTCTAATTTAGAATTTATTTTAGTTATTGCTCCTATTGGAAGATTCGAAAATAAATTTATTTCTGTAATTGCTTCAAGAGAAACTAGAAAATTTCTCTTTTGTATATCTTCATAATAAGCTGATGCTAATATTGCTGCAGGTAAAGCAAACATTGCGATACCTAAGAACATAGCAAAGCTGGAGATAAGCTTTCCTAAATCTGATATCGGAGTTACATCACCATAACCCACTGTAGTGAGAGTAGCAATTCCGTACCACATAGAGTCTAAAATGTTTCCAAATGCTTCAGGTTGTAGGTCCTTTTCAAGAAAATGAATAATTACAGAAAAAATTAAGAGCAAAGAAAAAACAACAATTTGAGTTCCCAATATAGAAAGTCTCTGTTTCCATATTGTTTTTAACAAAGTATTTGTTGGGAGGAGAATTCTCAATTGGCTAAATATTGAATATGCTCTAAAGATTCTAAATATTCGTAAATCAAGAATATTGATGAATACGTAATTGGAAATTACGACTATGTCAATCAAAAGCATTATCGATAATTTTTTCTCTTTAATAATTCTAAAAATAGCCTCAAATATAAAAATAACAAAAGAAAATAAAATAAAATTTTGAGATAAATTTAATGCATTATCTGACAGAGAATATCCAGAAATTAATATTTGATGAAGAACATTTAAAATAATCAAATATCCAATGACGTCATCAAAATACTTTTCAAAAAATTTCATAATGGGGATTGATTCTATTAGAAAATTTACATAGAGTGAAATTTATATATAAATTTTATATGAATTATGGGAGAAAATATTGTTTGAGATATATAAAGACAAATCTGGGAAATTTAGATTTAGATTAAAAGCTAAAAATGGAGAAAATATATGTGCAAGTCAGTCTTACACTACAAAAGGCGCATGCACTAAAGGAGCAAAATCTCTAATATTAAATTCAAAAAAAAGAAAATCTTTTAAAGTTCAAAAAAATAGAGCAGGAAATTATTTTTTTAATGTTATAGCTGGTAACAATAAAGTAATTGCAACTAGCCAAACATATAAATCTGAAAGTTCTCTAAAAAAAGGAATAGAAAGCGTTCAAAAGAACGCAACAAAAAAGAACCTATCTTAATTATCAGCCCCAATAAAAGACTATTGCGGGTACGCTTATTAAAATAATTAAAATTTCTAAAGGCAATCCCACTTTCCAATAATCACCAAATTTATAATTTCCAGGCGCCATCACCAAAGTATTGCATTGGTGACCTATAGGCGATAGAAAAGCGCAACTAGCCCCTATAGCTACAGACATTAAAAATGGTTCAATTGGTTGGTTTATTTTTTCTGCAAGAGATACGGCAAGAGGTGCCATGATTACAGCAGTTGCAGCATTATTGATAATATCTGATAGAAACATTGTAATAATCATTATTAATACGATGAGCCAAACATAATCCATAGCCGAAGATAACCCAGCTAAATATCCAGAAACTGAGTCAGTAATTCCGTAGGAGATTAAAGTATTTCCAATTGGAATCATTGCAGCAAGTAAAATAATAACCGGCCAATCTATATGACGATAAACGCCCTCTCCAGTTAAGAGTTTTGAGCTTACAAATCCTATTACACAAATAAGAAAAGCAACTACGATAGAAACATAATTTAAAATAACCAAAAGCAAACAAATTGAAAAAAGTCCAAATGCAATAAATATTTTAGTTGGATCTCTTGCAACATCGAATTCTCGTTGCCACAAAGGCATCAATCCTGCCAATTCAAGTTTCTCTGCAATATTATTTTTATCACCTCTATTGGCAATTAATAATACATCCCCTACTTTAAAAATTTCATTTGATAATCTAAATCTAAATTTCAAACCTCTTCGCCATAATCCTAGCAAAGATAATTCTCTTCCAATCAATCTCTTAAAGTATTGGTATTTTCTACCTATCAGTCTTGATTTTGGAACAATTATGGCTTCTATTCCTCCAAGGTCATCTATTGAAGTAAGATCATTTTCAGAATCAATATCCAAACCAAATTCCTGTTGAATATCTGCAACCATATCAGGATTTATTTTCATAATAAGAATTTGGCCTTCATATAGTTTTTGGTTACCGTGAATTTCTATTTTCTTTCCACTTTCATCAATTTGACCTATTAGTGCAGTATCAACATCCAATTCCTGGCGAAAATCTAATGCTCGTTTATCGATAAGTTTGCTATTTTTTGTAATAACCATTTCAACAAGATAATCCTCTAGCTCTATCAAAGGATTATTTTCTGAATTTATTGGTCTAACTTTTATTAATCTCCAGCCAACGAGCGCAATAAACAAAATTCCTAAAATACTTACTGGTACTCCGGCAAAGGAAAAGTCAAAAAAAGCAAAATCTTTTTCTACATAATCTTTCCTAAACTCAGAAATTATTATATTTGGTGGGGTGCCAATTTTTGTATTCATTCCTCCTAGAATAGATGCAAAGGATAAAGGAATTAAAAACTTGGATGGATTCCAATTCATTTTTTGACAGATGCCGAGAGTTATTGGCAAAAGCATTGCCATCGCGCCAATATTATTCATAAATGATGAAAGAATTGCTGCAAAAAAAGTTATTGAAATCATAAATTGAATTTCACTATTTGCATATCCTTGTAGTTTCCTACCTATAACAGAAATAAAACCAGATCTTTCTAAACCCTTGCTAATTAATAAAACTAAAGCAACTGTTATTACAGCTGGATGGGAAAAACCGATAAAAGCTTTCTCTGGTTGAATATAACCAAGCAAAACGAATATTGATAAAATGCCAAGGGAAACTGCATCATAACGCCATCTACCCCATATAAAAAGTCCTACCATTAGGGTTAAAAGACCTAATATAACTATTTGATCTAACATTTATTTAAATATATTGGGGATTAGTGCGGGAGTTTTCTTCATATATTCTTCATAGTCTGATCTTCTTTCTAAGCTTCTATTATCCATCATTGGAATTGATGCAAAAATAAACATTACAAGCATTGATATAGGACAAATGATCAGCCAAAAATTATCAAAAGAGTGAGATAAAGAAAAACCAAACAACCCAAACCAGAATAAAATCTCTCCTAAATAGTTTGGATGGCGGCTGTATTTCCACAATCCTTTATTCATTGTTAAAGAAGCATTTCTTTCATCAGCTTTAAATTTGTGCATTTGTTCGTCAGAAATGTGTTCCAGTAAAACTGCCATGATAGTAAAAATACAAAAAAACCAATCTACAAAGGATACTGGTTGATTATTTATGGTAATTGCGAAATAAAGTGGAAACAGACAAATATTTACCATTAGAGTTGGAAATAGATGTATGCCAAAGAAATTTATAAATAATTTAAATCGTCCGAAAGTTTGATAAAGATTAATATAGCGAAAATCTTCTTTTTCTAAACCAGGCCAAGTTTTTAACCAGTTCCAAGTCAAACGAATAACATAGTAAGTTATAGGTATACCAATTAAGATAAATCTTACATTTGAGGTTTCATCAACCTCGGGATACATAATTAAATATATGAATATTGGAAATGGAATTACAGACCAAAAAGGATCATACAGACTTGAATTTTTATAAATAATACTGAATATAAATATGACTACAGTTGCTACAACGTGAGCGAGTAGAATATTCAGCCATATATGACCCAAATCAAAATACCCCAAAGAAAGGTATCCAAGCAATATAGAAAAAAAATAAGCAATAAAACATACAATTAAGCTTCTTGCATACATGTTATTTATTTTTTTGGAGTAAAAGTTACAGGTAATTCCTGAATAGCATTTACGAAATTATTAGGTGTATATACTATGTCTCCTGACTGAGTCATATCTGGAAATCTTTCAAAAATCTTTTCATAAACGACCTCAAGCTGCATGTTAGCAGTATGTTTACCCAAACAAAGATGTCTCCCATAACCAAAGGATAGATGTTTTTTTGCATTCTCTCTTCTGACATCATATTTATCTGGATTTTCGAAAATTTCAGGATCTCTGTTCGCTGCGCCATACCATAAAGAAATTTTTTCATTTGGTCCTATTTTTTGATCTCCAATTTGTGTGTCAATCTTTGTCGTTCTCCTCATATAAGTAACGGGATTAGCTACCCTTATGGATTCATGAACCATATTTGGAATTAAAGACCTGTCGTTTAGTACTAATTCCTTTTGATCTTGATTTTCAGAGAGTAAATTCATTGTGCCACTAATAGAGTTTCTAGTTGTATCATTTCCTGCAAAAATAATTAACAGCCAAGATCCATCTAAATATTCATTTGGTAGTTTTTCTCCATCTATTTCGATGTTTGCAATAACAGAGAGTAAATCATCTTTTGGAGATTTTCGTCTTTCCTCTAAGATGTGTCTGCCGTATGAGAACATTTCATTAACCATATTTGTAAACATTTCTATTATGGCTGGATCTGGCGCTGCCTGATTTTGCTCTTCAGATAAACTTATTTCGTTATTCTGAACTGCTTGAGTTGCAGCAATCAATTGTGCCATTTCTAAAAACTTCATCCATTCTATTATTTTAGGTCTATCTGCTTCAGGTACACCTAACATTTCGCATAAAGTAAACATTGGCAATTCCGCGGAAACGCTTTCAACTAAATTACAGCTGCCAAGAGGAGCTATAGCATCTAATAATTTATCAACTTTTAATTCAACTTTTTTTCTTAAATTACTTACATATTTTGGATTAAAAAAAGCCATATGAGGGTTTCTCATATTTAAGTGTAATAAACCATCTAAACTCAGCATATGATCCATGGTGGACCTATATAAAGGAGTATCATCCGCAGCTGTAAAACCATGGGTCAGAGTAGTTCCACCTGCCAATTGTGAAGAGAAAATATCCTGATTTTTTGAAACAAATTCAATATCTCTATATTTTGTTAGGACCCAAAAACCAGGCTCTGAATCTTCAGGTCCTGTCTTATGAAAATATACGGGCGCTTTTTTTCTTAATTCAGCAAAATTTTCATATGGCTGTCCCTTTGTGAACATAAAAAGGTCAGTTAAATCAAAATTTCTTTCAAAAGAATATACTTCTTCATACTTGGGTGAATTAATCTTTACGAATGGTTGTGAATCGCTATTTAACTTTAATGACATAGTTTTATTTTACTTAATTTTCATATAAATGGCGCGCCCGGAAGGATTCGAACCTCCGACACCCTAGTTCGTAGCCAGGTGCTCTATCCAACTGAGCTACGGGCGCTTTTTATTCCTCTTCAGTTACTTTGGCGTGGATTTCTCCTCTGTGAACTGGAACAGCTTTGGGAGCATTTATTCCTAAACGGACTTGTCCTCCTTTAATTTCTAAAACTGTTACTTCTACATTATCACCAATCACAAGAGTTTGATCTCTTCTTCGACTTAAAACTAACAAATTAATTCCCCTTATTAATAAGATAGCAAAAAAAACATCCTTGCTAAAGAAATTTAATTAAATATCTAATCCATATGGGGGTGGCTTTGAAATTGAAGGATTTAATAAATAAGTTTTAGTCCTTAAATAGTCAGCAAGTTCCTCGTTTGATAATTCATTATCAATACTTGAGTATTTAAAAGGCTTTCCAACTGTAAATTTAAAATGGCTACCAATTCTTCTTTTGACTTCATGAAATAGTAATGAAGCTCTAAACATATCGCCAAGATGGCTTGCTAATTGAAACTTTATAGAATTACATCCATAAAAATAAATAGGAACTATAGTTGGATCAGTTTGCTTGATGAGTCTTGATGTAAATTTTTTCCACTGTGGATCAAAAGCCATTTTAGTTTTTTCATAAAATTTTGCAGTCGTAGATACAGTTCCCGAAGGAAATATTATTATAGAACCTCCATTAGAAAGGTGTTCTCTAGATTTTTTTCTAGTATCTAAATTTGTCAATAAAGCCTGTTTATCTCCAGTGAAGTCTATTGGTAATAAATAACCTTTTGTTTCTGGCGCTCTCAACAATAGTGAATGTGTTAAGACTTTAAAATCATCTCTATATTTTGAAACAAAATAACTTATTACCAACCCGTCCAAAACTCCATAAGGATGATTTGCCACAAAGATTGTAGGGCCATCTTTTGGAATATTTATATTGCTATTAAAGTCTAACTTTAATTTGAGCAGATCCAAACATCCGTGCCAAAAGCTATCCCAATCATTAGGATTTTCCTGATATTGTCGATAAAGTTTGTATAAAGCAGGCTGACCGGCTAAAGATTCAATGGTTCTTATTATTAACTTACGATGCCAGGGATCATCAGGATCCGCATAGCTAAAATATTTTGACTCAATGTATTCCATCAAATTTTTGGCGGAGAGAAAGGGATTCGAACCCTTGAAGGAGTTGCCCCCTTACCCGCTTTCCAAGCGAGCGCATTCGACCACTCTGCCATCTCTCCATTTTATTTAATTTTAAAGCTAGCAATTCTATCTCCATGAAAAGTACCCAACCAGATTTTATCTGTTTCTGGTAAAGCAACTGTAGCAGCACCCATCTGTTTATTGGAAAATTCATAATTATTGATTTCATTCAAATCCAACAATGAAAGTTGATGAATAGTGAAAGGTAAAGGACATTGAACTATGGATTCATCACACTGTAGACCTTCCACACCTGAATAATTATGCGCCGCAACCCACAAACCAGAGTCTGTAACCAAAAGATTATCTTTACCTCCACCAATGTGTTCATAATCGACTGAGTTTTCATTTAGATTAAATTTTACAGTTAATCCAGAAAACCAATAATTAATGTAGAGAAACTTCTCATCAAAAGATAAATCTATCCCATTCGGAAAAGAACCGTTGGTATTAGGTACGACATCAAAACCATTATCTTTTCGCCAATAAAAAACTTCTCCTGTATCTGAAATAAATATGCTTGAAGAAACTAATGACCATTCGGAAATATTAGAATCAAACATGCTGGTAACATAAAAAGAACCATCTTTTTTTAAGGCAATATCATTAAAATATTTATTCTGTGGTGCATCCACACAGCCCCTCCATATCAGTTCCACGCTATCAGTCTCTATTAGTTCAAATAACTCTATTGTCTCTCTAGGAAGATGATTTACTACTGCGAGCATATATTTTCCATCATTTCGTTCAATAAGATCTATTCCATGAGGTGATAATCTTTTATCGTCTAAACTACAGGTATCATCTCCCCATTGATTGACTTCATATTTGATTGAGATTGGTTCTCTTTTATTAGTACTTAAATCAAAATATACCAAGTTTCCAAATTTTGTATTTGGCGCAAGTGATCCAAATTCTGAAACTATGATTTTTGTTTTAGAAGGAGAGAGATATAAATCTTCAGGATTCTGGAATCCACAAACTATTTCAAAAACTTCATCGTCATTGCAAGTAGAAATTTCATTAAATTCGTTAAAACCAAAAGAAGACAAAAAGAATACAATTGTTAAAAAAAGGTCGTATAACATTAGGTCCTTATTCCATATCCTTTTTTAAGCAGATAATAAGCTAAAGCAAAAAAGATTAATATGAAAAAGGTTATCATCATCAAGGCGAATTGAACATTGATATCGGACACCCCTATCATTCCATATCTAAACGCATTAACCATATAGAGCAGAGGGTTTGCCTTTGAGACAATTTGCCAAGTATTTGACAAAAGATCTACAGAATAAAAAACACCTCCCAAATAAATCAACGGGGTTAGGATAAATGTAGGAACGATATTTATATCGTCAAAATTATCTGCAAATAAAGCATTCAAAAAACCAGCTATTGAAAATAGGAAGGCAGTCATTACAACAACCAGAAGCGTAAGGGGAATATTTTGAACAGTTATATCTGTAAATATTAAAGATGTAAGCAATACAAGAAAACCTACGATAATTCCCCTAACCACCCCACCAAGAACAAATCCAATTAAAATTAAATAAGTAGGCATAGGAGAGACTAATAATTCCTCTATACTTCTTTGAAACTTAACACCAAAAAAAGATGAGACTACGTTTGAATAGGCATTTGTAATAACTGCCAACATTACTAATCCCGGTGCCATGAATTGCATATAATCAAAACCAGACATTTTGCCGATTCTTTCTCCAATAAAAGTACCAAATATTAAGAAATACAATATTGTTGTAAGTACCGATGGAATTAAAGTTTGACTCCATATTCTAAAAAATCTTAAGACTTCCTTTCTTAAAAGAATGTATAAAGATCTTAGTTGTTCATTAATGGTCATTATTAGTAAGTTTTAAAAATAATTCTTCAAGTCTATTGGTTTCATTTCTCATACTCAAAATTTCAATTCCTTCTTGATCAAAAAAATCAAATATCGAATTTAAATTAGTACCTTTGTTCGCTTGAACGGAAAAAGTGGAATCGTCTATTTTTTTTATATCAAAATTTTTTGAAGATAGATGTTTGTCTGTTTTTTCTTTTAAATCAAAAACAAAAGTTTCTATCTCTATTTCTCTAAGAAAAGAATTCATATCTGAATTTCTTACAATCTTTCCACGATCAATAATGGATACGTTTTTACAAAGTCTTTCTGCTTCTTCCAGATAATGAGTTGTAAGAATTATAGTAGTTCCTTTTTTATTTATTTCTATTAAAAACTCCCACAAGGATCTCCTTAATTCTGTATCTACTCCCGCTGTTGGCTCATCTAATATAAGAAGTTCTGGATTGTTTACTAAAGCTTTTGCAACCATCAACCTTCGTTTCATTCCTCCAGATAAATTCCTACCTTGTTCATTCCTTTTATCCCATAGATCTAATCTTTTGAGATAAAACTCACAATTATTTTTAATTTCAAAAAATGGCATACCAAAGAAACCTGCTTGATGGAGTAAAATGTTATGTACTGTTTCAAATTGATTAAAATTTACTTCCTGACCTACGATTCCAATTCTCTTTTTAGCTTCGGAATGATGAGTATCTATATCTAATCCCAAAATATTTACTTTTCCTGAAGATTTATTCACCAATGAGCTGATGATACCAATCATAGTAGATTTACCCGCTCCGTTTGGACCCAATAAAGCATAGAAGTCACCTTGCTCAACTTCAAAACTTATATCGTCTAAAGCTACTAAATTATTATCGTAAATCTTGGTAAGATTTTTGATTTCTAATGCTTTCAAATTATTTTTTTGATAGAAAAGACATGCCGTCTTCTAAACCTTTAAGAGTCAAGGGAAACATATTGTCTTCAATAAGATGTCTTGAAATTTCAATTGAAGATGAGTAATCCCAATGCTCTTCTGGAACTGGATTAAGCCAAATTAATTTGTCATAAGTAGTCATGATTTTTTTCATCCAAACAGATCCTGCCTCTTCATTCCAGTGTTCAATACTGCCACCGGGATTGGTAATTTCATAAGGAGCCATAGTTGCATCGCCTACAAAAATTATTTTGTAATCCGAAGCATATTTATGTATTACGTCCTCGGTTTTAATTCTTTCGTTGTGTCTCCTTCTATTATCCTTCCATACGGTCTCATAAATAAAATTATGAAAATAAAAGTACTCTAAATTTTTAAATTCTGTTTTGCATGCAGAAAACAATTCCTCACAAATTTTAATATGGGGATCCATTGAACCGCCAACATCGAAGAAAACAAGAACTTTGACTGCATTGGTTTTTTCTGGAATCATTTTTATATCTAATAAACCTGCATTTTTAGCAGTACTTTTAATTGTATCGTCTAAATCAAGCTCTTCATCGTTAGATTGTCTAATAAATTTTCTCAATCTTCTGAGGGCAACTTTTATATTTCTTGTACCAAGCTCAACTGAATCGTCTAAATTTTTAAAATCTCTTTGCTGCCAGACTTTTACAGCTTTATTTTGTTTGCCTTCCCCATCTACCCTTATACCTTCTGGATGAGAACCTGCATTGCCAAAGGGTGAGGTGCCACCTGTACCAACCCACTTATCTCCCTTTTGGTGCTTGCCTTTTTGCTCTTCTAATCTTTTTTTAAATTCTGAAAGAAGCTTCTCAAGGCCGCCCATCGTTTCAATTTTTTTTAGTTCATCTTCTGTTAAAAACTTTTCAAATTCTTTCCTTAACCATTCTTCAGGAACCAAAGCCTGAAGAACATCATCCAAAGTTTCAAGACCTTTAAAGTAAATATCAAAAGCTCTGTCAAACTTATCGTAATGTTTTTCATCTTTTACGAGAACGGATCTTGATAAATAGTAAAAATCATTGATATCAGCAAAAATTACCTGTTTCTCTAGACCAGATATTAAGTCTAGAAGTTCTCTAAGGGTACAAGGCACACCAACTTCTTTTAGAGTTTTAAAAAGATTTATTAACATTCAATTAATTTTGGTTGTTGCCTTCTCTTCTAGTCATAAAAGCTAATCTTTCAAGCAATTGAACATCTTGTTCATTTTTAACCAAAGCACCGTATAAAGGAGGTATGGCTTTTGAAGGATCTCTATTCTTTAAGATTTCATCAGGTAAATCATCTGCCATCAGAAGTTTTAGCCAATCAACCAGCTCAGATGTTGAAGGCTTCTTTTTTAAACCGGGGACTTTCCTGACATCAAAGAAAATATCTAATGCTTCTTTAACAAGCTTTTCTTTGACTTTTGGATGATGTACTTTAATGATGTCTTTCATTGTTTCTCTATCTGGGAAAGATATATAGTGAAAAAAACATCTTCTTAAAAAAGCATCAGGTAATTCTTTTTCATTGTTACTTGAAATTATCACTATTGGTCTTGTTGTTGCTTTTATTGTTTCTTTAGTCTCATAAACATAGAATTCCATTCTGTCTAATTCTTGTAAAAGATCATTCGGAAATTCAATATCAGCCTTATCTATTTCGTCGATAAGAAGAACTGCTTGTTTTTCTGAAGTAAATGCCTCCCAAAGTTTTCCTTTTTGAATGTAATTTGAAATATCTTTGACCCTCTCGTCTCCTAATTGAGAATCTCTCAATCTTGTAACGGCATCATATTCGTATAATCCTTGTTGGGCTTTGGTTGTGGATTTGATGTGCCATTCAATCAAAGGAAGGTCTAAAGATTTAGCAACTTCTAATGCAAGCATAGTTTTTCCTGTTCCTGGCTCTCCTTTTATCAATAATGGTCTTTCAAGAGCTATTGCTGCATTAACTGAAAGACTTAGATCGTCTGTAGCTATATATGATTTTGTGCCTGTAAATTTCATTTATTTTCCTAATTTGAGTAATTTTTAAAAATCTATAATAACAATATTTTAAGTATTATTTCTTAATTCTTAGTTTTGCTAATTGTTTTGATTGGCCTACTAGATTACCTTTAGAATCCCAGATTTCTCTATCTTCTTCAATGTAGTTTTTAGTAATAAATTCTGTTTTGGCAATAACTTTTAAAGGACCTGGTTCGGGTATGTTTCTTATGTGAGATGTTAACGTAAGTGTTGGAACCCATCCTACTGTACCTAATTTGTTATAGATTGGTGGAGTTGTTGCATCTAAAAATAAAATTAGCCCAAAGAGATCTACTGCTCCTCCGTCTTTCCATCCCATATATAAGTTTAAAGTGGCCTGGTTATCTTCATTCGGGTTTTCCCACCATATAGAATCTGAACAATATTTTTTTTCTAAGTTCTTATCCAGTTTAGGGCTAAAACCCTCTTTGTAGGGGACTTGTGTACATGTCTCATAATCATCAAAATTAGGTTCCCTTCTGAAATTTTCTTTTAAGCCTTTCATCTTTGAAAAATCTGTAAAAGTTACAGTAGAAAAAATCTTTAAAGTTCCATTTTGCTTCAAGGAAACATATGCAGTTGAAGTACTTTTAGTAGAAGCTATTTTTGATACTTCTATATCTGCAGATCCAAATTCAACTCTATCTATATAATTGGCGGATAGAACCAACGGATCTTTGTGATCAAGATACTCTGAACAAGCCTTTGCAAGCAATGACATTGAGTATCCGCCGTTTGCAGTTTGCCCAATACTCCAGTTATCTGAAATATTTGCTGTAAAATTACCGTTTGAGGTTTCAATGACTTTTATAGCATCTTCAAAGTTTTTAGAAATACTCATATTTAGTTTTAATCATAAATTAAAATGAATAGTAATTCTTATTTTGACATAGGAGCCAACTTAACTCATGAATCTTTTGATAAAGATTTGATAACAGTTATTAAAGAGGCTAAACAAAATAATGTAAAAAAAATTTGTATAACAAGCACTTCAATTGAAGATACAAAGGTTTCTTTAAAACTATTAGAGAATGATCAAAATTTTTTCATAACAACTTGCGGTATACATCCCCATAATGCTGATACATTTGAAGAATCTAATATTGATGAGATAAAAAATTTAAGTGAACACCCTTCTGTTAAAGCTATAGGAGAAACAGGACTAGACTTTAATAGAAATTATTCGAAGAAGGAAAATCAAATATTATGTTTTAAGTCACAAATTGGAGTTGCTCAAGACCTCAATTTACCCCTTTTTTTACATCAACGAGAAGCGCATAAAGACTTTATGGATTGTTTTAAAAACATAGATCTTAAAGTAAATGCAGTAGTTCATTGTTTCACAGGAGAGAAAGAAGAATTTTATGAGTATCTTGATAGAGGTTTTTGGATTGGATTTACAGGTTGGATTTGTGATCCTGTAAGGGGAAAGCACATGATTGATTTAATAGCTAACATGCCTCTTGAAAGAATAATGATCGAAACGGATTCGCCATATTTACTTCCTAAAAATCTTGAAATTAAAGGAAGAAGAAATGAGCCAAAATTTATTGTTGAAGTTGCAAAGAAAATAGCTACATTACAAAATAAAAGTTTAGAAGAAATCACTCAAATATTTTTTGAAAACAGTCAAAAATTCTTCAATCTTTAAGCTTCTGAAATAATTTTTTGAGAAATTAATTCAGTTAATTTTTCCTCTAGTCCAAGAGAAGCAATGATTTCTTTGGTATGAGTCCCTACTTTGACTGGAGGATGACTTACTTCACTTTTGGAATAAGAAAATTTTGGTGCCGGAGATGGTTGAGTGACATTATCCAAATCAAAGAAAGATTTTCTATCAACATTATGTTCATGATTTATAGCTTCATTCATAGAAAGAACAGGAGCAAAGCAAATATCAGTTCCTTCCATTATTTGGCACCATTCATCACGTGTCTTTTCTTTAAATCTGATTTCTAAATTTTCTCGTAAAGTTGGCCATGAATTTTTATCCATTTGGTTATCAAAAATATCCTCATCAATATTCATTTTTTCTCTTAATAATGAATAAAATTGCGGCTCTATTGAACCTATAGAAACAAACTTTCCGTCTTTACATTCGTAACAACCATAAAAATGTGCTGCACCATCAAGCAAATTGGAATCCCTTGAATCGGTCCAGATACCTGAATTTAGCATTCCATACATCATGCTCATTAATAATGCCGATCCTTCAGTCATAGCTGCATCAATGACTTGTCCTTTTCCTTCTTTATAAACAGTATTTAAAGCTGCGCATACTCCAAGTGCAAGTAACATACCTCCTCCTCCAAAATCACCAATTAAATTAAGTGGAGGTGGTGGTGGAGACTCTTTCTTACCAATTGACCCAAGAACGCCACTTAAGGCAATGTAATTAATATCATGTCCTGCAGCATTGGCTAATGGACCACTTTGCCCCCAACCAGTCATCCTTCCAAAAATTAGCTTAGGGTTTATATTCAGAAGTTCATTTGGTCCAAGATTATTCTTTTCCATGACCCCAGGCCTAAACCCTTCAATCAAAACATCTGCAGACTCAACTAATCTTTTAATTATGTCTTGGCCTTCAGGTTTTCTAATATCTACTGCCATTGATTTTTTTCCTCTAGAGGCAATATCTGCACTAGACCCTCTTCCAGCAGCCGTAATTCTTTCCACAGAAATTACTTCTGCTCCCATATCAGCTAAAATCATTCCGCAGAATGGCGCTGGACCAATTCCAGCCATTTCAATAACTTTTATATCTTTAAGTGGTCCCATGTAAATTTCTCCCAAAAGGTTTTAAATGTCTAATTAAAACGGGCAATAACATTAATGCTGCAAGTATCGCTATTATCATAGAAAAAGAGGTAAATATTCCAAAAAATACACTAGGATTAAAATTAGAAGTTACTAAAATCATAAATCCTAAAACAATAGTAAGCGATGTGTAAAACATTGCCCTACCAATTGTGGCATGACTATTTTTTATAGCTAAGTCATAATTTTTTTGAAGATGGTATTCTCTTAAAAATCTATGGACATAATGGATTGTGTTATCTACGCCAATTCCAATACTGATTGCAGCAACAGTAACAGTCATAATGTCTAAAGGAATTCCAGACCAACCTATTATTCCAAGAACGCTTGCAGCAGATAATAAATTAGGAATCATAGCAATAAGAGCCATATAGAGAGATCTAAACAAAATAATAAACATTATAAAAATTGCACTAAACACAATTGTTAAGCTTCCTATTAAGGATTGAAATAAACTTTGAAGAAGATTGTTATAGATAACTGATATACCGGATAAATAAAATTGTTCTTCACTAAGTTCATAGATTTTAATTAAATCTGTTTTAACTTCATCAATAAGATTTTTTCTATTTAATCCATCCATAGATTCAATAACTCTTGCAGACAACCTAACCTGATTATCATCTTCAGAAATATAAGCACTTAGAAGTTGATTATTAATATCCTCTGGAAGAACCTTTCTCAATAAAGCCAATTCAAGGTCATCTAGTTTTTCTCCTTTGGCAATTTCTGCTAATTTAATTGCACTTGACACAGAAAGGACTTTTCCAATTTCTGGTCTTCTTTCTAAATAATCATGGATTTCTTCTAAGAACGACAGATTTTGTGAATTAAACCAGTAACCATATTCTTGAGTTTCAATTCCAAAATCATCAAAATCTTCTTCAAATTCGTCATTAGTTTGTGAAGTGCTTTGAGGAGCAGAAATAATAATATCTAAAGGTGCCGTCCCCCCTAACTTCTTATCAATCAATGAAAGTCCTTGGTAGATTTCAGTTGAGGGTTTGAAGTAGTCAATAAATTTATTTTCAACACTTAATTTATTGATACCCACCAGAGAGAAGATGAAGCCAATCAAGGATATAAGTAAAATAATATTTTTAAATCTTACGACTAAAGAATTAATCCAAGTAGTAAAACCTGCAGAATAATCAACTTTTGTATCTTTGATATTTTTTTTCATTAATGATGCAAGAGAACCAAAAAATATAAAAGATACTATAAACGCAATAAATATACTCAAAACCATTAATAATCCAAAATCTATAATTGGTCTAATATCACTAATTATTAATGATGCGAAGGCAACCATTGTGGTAAGTGCTGTATATAGACATGGCAGGAACATCTGTGACAAGGTATTTTTTAAAGCTTCACTATGAGCAATATCATGAAATCTCGAAGTTATCTCTCTATACCTGACAACAAGATGAACTGTTAAGGAAATTCCTATTATCATTAGCAAAGCAATGAAATTAGCTGAAACAACAGTTACTTTCCAACCCATCCAACTTATAAGTCCTGCAGTAAAAAGTGCAGATAAGCATGCAGATATCAATGGGATAGAAACCCATCTGAATTGTTTGAAAATAAGTGAAAGAATTAAGACAAACATAAAAAATACCGCTACACCGAAAGTGAGTAAATCCTGTTGAATCATTTTTATAGTATCGTGGGAAATCATAGCTCCGCCGCCTAAGAAAATTTCCCCGCTATCTTTATAGTTTTTTGTAATAGTTCTTACTTCATTAATCAGAATTGCCTCATTTGAGAGATTTATTCTTTTTTGTTCATCGATTTTTAGATCAAGAACTTCTAGATTATTTTTAAAAACTTCGTATTCAAGAGACTCCTCCACATCTAATAAGTCATATCTCTCTGAGATTAATTTTTGATACTCTTTGTTAGGTTCTAAAGACATCTGGAAGGCAATAGTTTTTAAATCCTCACTGATTAATAAACCTCTATAAACATCATTAGTTTCGAATTCATATTTAGCTTTTGCTAAATCGACATTCTCTGTCGATAAAGTGACAACATTTTCAGCTAATTCGCTTATGGATTGTTCTGAATACTTAAGAAGAGGTACGTCAAATAAACTTAAAACATTTCTGATACCATTTACTTTTTTTAAGTCTTCTACAAGTTTTTTTAACAAAGAAACAGTTTCTATAGTGAAAATATCTTTATTTGGAGTAAATGCAATAACAAGAAAATCACTAGACCCGTATTTTCTGGAATTTTCTCGATAAGTCTTTAAATCAGGATCGTTGTCTAAAAGCAAAGTATCTGATGATGCATCCAATTGAAATTTTGGTAGTCCTAAAAGACTTACTAGAGATAGTAAGATTAGTAAAAAAACAAAAAATTTTGACTTGTCGACTAAAAAATTAAAAAAAATGTTCACGTTTTCTTCATATCAAATTGTTTTTGTCGTTCTGCGTATCTAATTCTATCTGATTCAGTTTTTTCAAAGAAACAATTATGACAAGAAATACCTTTCTTATATTCAGGCTTTTGTAGATCGTCTTTAGAAAGGGGTCTTCTGCATGCATAACATTGTTTGTAATCGCCAGGAGAAAGTTCATTGGTAACGGTTACTCTTTCATCAAAAACAAAACAATCTCCCTGCCAAGATGATTTATCCTTTGATTCTGATAAAAAATTCAAAATACCTCCTTGTAGTTGATAGATATCATTAAGTCCTTCTTTCTCAAAAGAGTGAAGTGCTTTTTCGCATCTAATTCCTCCGGTACAAAAAATACCAATTTTTTTATTCTTGAATTTCCTTTTATTTTTTTTCAAAAAGGATTTAAATTCTCTAAAATTTTTTATGTCAGGTATGACAGAATTTCTAAAAGTTCCTACCTTGCTTTCATAATCATTTCTTACATCAATAACTATATTTTTAGAGTCTGTGATAAAGCTATGCCATTCCATAGGCATTAAATATTTGCTTTGATGATTGTAGGATTTTCCCTTGGTACCGGATGGCACCAATTCTTTTCTAGTTTTTATTTTTAATCTTTTGAAAGGAGAAATGTCTGATGAAGTAAAGCGAAATTTTATGTTACCAATTAAATTGTTAATGTATAAATTTAAGTCTTCTAAAGCATTATCTCTCTCAGAAGAAACAGTGGCATTAATTCCTTCAGGGGTAAGAATAATTGTTCCTTTTATATTTCTTTTAACGCAATGATCTCTTAAACCATCTTCTAATTTTTTATAAATAGGAAAATTAAAACATTTATAGAAAGTTCCAATTTTAAACACAGGCAAATTCTTGTTACCTTGATCCGCCTAAGCAATCAGGAGAATCAGAGCTAGATTGATTATTCTTATCCCATTCTATTTTTGTGAAGGGATGAATTGCTATAGCGTGAATCAATTTCATCTCCTCTGTAAGCACTTTATAAATTAGTTGATGTCTTTGTACCGGTCGCATATTCTCAAATTCATCAGAGACAACAACAATTTTAAAGTGTGATTCAGCTCCATCGGGAACATTGTGATTTGGACTCTCGTTGATAACCTCCACGTAAACAGATGACATTTCGTTTTTTAATTTTTCTTCTATTTGCTCTTTAATCATTTTCAGTCAGGATTATTTACATAGTTTAATTCATTTAACTTCTCTTCATGACTTTCTTTGGTAGTTGTTACAAAAGATATCGTGAATAACGATATAGCCCACAAAATAACAGAAGCTGTTACTGCTGTAACTCCAAAGGTAAATAATATTTCAGGATCAACTTTTCCTGGAACTGCATTTTCTGGCCATGCTGCAAAAGTTAAAATCATGCCTGCTGCGAAAGCTCCAGCTCCACTCATGCACTTCTGAGCAAATGACCTTGCTGCTAGAAGAGTTCCTTCCATTCGTCTTCCAGTTTTGATTTCAACTTCTTCTACAGTATCCCAAACCATTGAATTTAGGGTGGTGAAAGAAATAACAGATGTAGCTACCCCAATGAAATGAAAAACGAGGACTCCAGCAAGAACAATAGGCGAACCATTTTCAGGTAATAAACCTAAAAGTCTTAAAACAATAATTCCATTTTCTACCGTTAAAGAAACTGCA
Organism: uncultured SAR86 cluster bacterium; assembly: GCA_902632605.1. Classification (GTDB taxonomy): domain Bacteria; phylum Pseudomonadota; class Gammaproteobacteria; order Magnimaribacterales; family AG-339-G14; genus MEDG-81. Next base: position 50,480 of record CACPDB010000004.1, read on the forward strand.
AATAAAAACAATGCGCCGTTTTTCTTACCGAATTTATTAGCTAAAAAAGGAGACACGACAATCCCAACTAACGGAGCTAAAAATAAGCTCAAGCCAATAGTAAGAATATTAAGAGGAGTAAACTCCCAAAAAAAACTATAGTAATAAAGTGTCAGATTGGTACCTATTCCCCCTGCTACACCCATCATAATCATCGCAATAAACAAGATGATGTAATTTCTACTAACAGTCATGGTTTCGTATAATTCTTTAAGAATTGTTCTTAAGGTTTTTCTTTCTACTTCTGGGGCGTGAAGATCTTTTATATGTCTATGAGTTCCAGTTGCAGTTACTACAATTGCAATGAACATTATTGGGCTACAAACAAGGCCATACGTAATCCAAGTATCAGCTACGAATCTAGCATCCTGACTACCTGTGAGGGTGCTGTAAACGACAAATATCCATAGAGAATTCCAAACTGCTAAACCTCCCCACCAACCAAACCAATATCGATAAGAAAGAAGAGAACTTCTTTCTACATAATCTTTTGAAAGCTCGGGTCCTAGGGCGTTACTTGGTATTTCATAAATAGTTATCGCTGTTCTAATAAATGCTCCTACAATTAGTAAAAACCAAAATAGTTCCATTTGACTCATGTTTTCGGGAGGGTCCCAAATCAGAAAAAAGGAAACTGCAACAGGTATAGCTGATCCATACATCCAAGGATGTCTTCGACCCCATTTCGATTGAGTTTTATCAGAAAAATAGCCAATTAAAGGATCAGAAATAGCATCGAAAACCAGCATCAATAATATTGCCAAACCTGCCAAGTTAGGTGCCAATCCAAAGACTTGAACGTATACAAATAATAAAAAATAATTGAAAGCATTATCTTTTATTCCATAAGCAAGAGAGCCAAATCCATAAAAGAATTTAGTTAAAAAAGGTAATTTTTCGTTCATTTAATTATTTAATCTAAACAGAAAATAAGTATTACACACTTCTTCAAAAAAATTATTGGTAGTTTATATATATTGGAGAAGACCAAGCTCTTTCTTCAGACATCATTGTGCAATTATCATCTCTGGAAGTTTTGTAGTTTCCGTAACAAATATTTACTTTCTTACAATTTCCTTGTTCGTCAAAGTCACATCTGAGATTTCCAGCATTAATTCTAAGTGATGGTTCTTCAATAGCTCTTACGTAATAAACCGAGTCTCTTTTATTCAAAGAGTAATCATCGTCTGAGAAACGAACTCGACAGCCATTTCCCTCTTTAGGGCAATCAATTATTTTCCAAGGGTCCATAATCAACTCATCGATATTCTCATTATCTGAATTCTGTGGCGTGATTTTTATGACCTCAATTCTGGTAATTACATTTCTTTCTTCTGAAGGGTTGTAGCATTCATTTTTGCATAAAGTTTGTATTTGCTTACTAGAAAGATTTCCTAACTTATAATCAGGACAACCTGGTTTTTGCTTAAAGGAGCCGATGGCTTTTACTTCAAAAACTGGATTTTCTTTTTTTGAAGTTTCAGTTCCCATAGGTAGACTTTCGGTTTTATCTATTAAGTTAAACCAAAGTAAAATTCTTGGTCCGCTCGTAGCATAAGTTTCCCTTCTTTTAAAACTATCCCATATCCCTTTTCTTGATCTATTTTCAACATGTACTGCAGCCAATCCTCCTGTAGTAAAAAAAGATGACTGTCTTATGGGTTCCCATAAAGAAAACGGATCGGGAATATCTAATTCTTCTAAATTCACTTTTCTTGGTTGATCTGATTTTTCTTCTTGAGGAGTTAAATTTTCTTCAACAAATTTAAAAGCTGGACCATTTGCTTCGGTTGTAACCATCCTATCAACTGGTTTATACCCTGTTCCCGGTCTAGATCGATGATTGTCACTTGAGGCAATAAAACCAAATTTAAATCTTTGTTCTTTCCCGTCTTGAGAATTTCTCAAAGCCAAAGCATATTGAGCTGAACCTCTGGGTCGATAATTAAAGGCGGGAATAAAACAATCCTTGCATTGTCCAGAGTCCAACCATTCTTCTGGAGTAATACCCTTAACAGCAAATTTTCCAGATAACCCGCCTTCGATGTAGAGCTGTCTTGCTAGGGCTGCCCTCTTATCACAGATTGCTTCGCTATTTTGATTTTCAAGACACCTTTCCTTGATAATTTCTCCAGCTTGCCAACAAGAAGGTAAATAATTTTTAGAAGGTTCTGGGCAAAATTGCACATTATTTTCTGTAATGCTGGCACTCCAAGGTCGATATTCTTCAGAATTTCCATGACCTGACATGATTTCAAAAGAAATTTGCTTTTCAGAACTATTATGTTCATTGGATAGTTGTTTATCCCAACTTGATTCACTAGGTGTATAAAAACCCCAAGTATTTCCATGTGGTATGACGATAGAATCTGATTTAATTTCATCTAATGCAGCAAAAAGATCTTTTGGAGAAAGTGCTGAAAAGTAACAGGAATTATTAGGATTATAAAAATCATCAACGCAATCTTCAGTTTTAACTATGTGTTCACTGAAAGTGATTAAATCTGCGTATCTATTTCTGTTTTTGAAATCAACTAATGCCATAGATAACATATTCGACCTCACAGTTGGAAGTCTATCAACGCTACGCATTCCATCGGTAGCAACACCTCCGGAACCAATAGGCATTACTGGAACAGATTCTTCATCTGTTTCTAAAAACATGACATTTTTATGTCCGTAATGATTTTCTTTATCGGGATCAATTTGAGTCCATTCAAAACCTAGAAAAGATATCAAATCAGGAGTCTCACTATTTTCATGGATTGCATTACATTGTCTTACGGCTTTTTTTGCCTCCATCCACTTTTTAGGAGTAGCAGCTTCTGCATGATCAGAAATCACCCAAAAATCTAGAGCGGAACAAAACCTCGCATAATCACAAGCATCTGATACAGGGTGAGGACCCTCTCCATTGTTTAGTGGCAAACTCCATAAAAATGCATCTGAAGAATATGTTGAGTGAACATGAGTGTCGCCAAACAAAATTTGTTTGTTCGATGGATTGTGTTCTAGTTGAGATTGTATTTTTTGGGTAAGTAAGTTCTTTGGATAAGTTGAATTAATATTTGAACCAGCTTTTTCAAGAACTCCAAAAAAACCAAAATAAAAAGCCAATAAATAAATACCTATAATTGATGCAATTGCCAATATAGTTCCAAAAAACCAAAAGGTAATTTTTAAAATTAAATTCAATGTTTTCTCCGATTCACTTCTTCTTCTGATTTTTTTATGAAATCTACCACCACTTTGTCATTTCTTTGAAATGAAAATTCTTTAGAATCTCTATTAAATACTTGCCATGATGATGTGTTTTGTTCATGAAATAATTTTATATCTTTGTTTTTAAAGAAAGGGATTAGAAACATTCCTGCTAGAAAACCTCCAATGTGCGCAAAATAAGCTGTTCCTCCATCCATATCAAGAGATCCTGGAATACTGAAAAATTGTAAAATAAGCCAAAAACCCAGAACCAAAAAAGCAGGTACTCTGATCATTTGAATGATTATGATAATAAATACCAAACATTTTACATTAGCTTTTGGGAATAACATTAAGTAGGCTCCTAAAACACCCGCTATTGCTCCACTTGCACCAACCATTGGAATTTGAGATGTCGGGTCCACTAATCCCTGACAAAGTGCTGCAATTGTTCCGCAAAGAAGATAGAAGATAATAAATTTAAGAGTCCCCATAGAGTCTTCTACATTGTCTCCAAAAATCCATAAATAAAGCATGTTTCCGACAATATGTAATAGCCCGCCGTGAAGAAACATTGAGGTATAGATAGTAAATGATGAATAATTAGAAAAAAAATCTGCCGGAATAAAACCAAAATTGTAAAAAATCGAAGGATTCATTTGACTTAAGTATTGAAGAACAAATACAAAACTACAAAGCCCAATCAAAAAATAAGTAACATAAGGAGTTGAAGAACTCGGATTATCGTCCGATATAGGAAAAAACATATTTAGTAACCCAAATCTTTAACAGCTGACTCGAATTCGTCTCTGGTTATTGTGTAAAAGTAAATAAAAATAAGTCCGCCAATATTTAATATTGGACCAATAATGCAAATGAATAGAACTAAGTTATTTACTGGCTCTTTCATCTCTTGAATAGAAGCCTCTGTATTGCCAAAGCCTAAAAATTGAAGAACAAAACCTAAAATAAATACACCTAATCCTGAAAACACTTTCTGAAATAATCCTGGACCAGCAAGAAATAAACCTTCATCTCTTCTTCCTGTTTTTTTCTGAGAATCCTCAACGACATCAAAAACCATTGATATTAAGATCACCCAGCCCATCACGGATAAAACGTCAGTGATACATTGATGTGAAATCATAATCCACCACAATGCATTTGATCCATTTACGGGGAAAGTTTGAGCTTCAAAAAGTGGATCTATCAATCTTAAAGTAAAAGGTATGTAAGAGATTAATACTGTCGCTGTTAAGGCAAATAGAGCAATGTTCTTTTTTTCTCTACCTTGGGAAATCACTACTGCAATAATTGCACCAATAATTGCAGAAACGCCTCCTGCTAAGGGAAATATAGAAATATCTGAAGGCGTCCATTCCCAAAAATAAATACTTATATAGTTCCCTACTCCAGTATTTAATCCAAGAAATAAAGCATAAAGACATCCTCCAAAAAAAATCATAAGCCAAGACTTATTGGATAAAGTTTCTATAACTTCTCCAAAGACTTGTTTCAATTCAACATTTGAAGTTTCAGGCACAACATGAAGATCTTTAATATGTTTATGAGTGCTTGAGGCAGCTATAAAACCTAAAACCAGAGTAATAAAGCCCGCAAAATATGCTAATTTTTCATATCCCTCAGGATTCAAATATGCTCTTGATCCCATAAAACCTGATGTTTCAGGAAGAAAAAACTCTAACATCACATAACCTATTAGAATCGCTCCTCCATAACCAAAAAATAATCCCATAGCATTTAAAGTATTTCTGCGATCGTAATCCTTGGTTAGCTCTGGTCCTAAAGCAGCTCTGGGTGTTTCGAAGAAGGTAATTGCAAGTCGAATGCTAACTGTCAAAATCAATAATTTTAAAAAAAGGTATGTTTGATCATAAGATGAAGGCGGAATAAATAGTAACCAAATACAAAATGCCAAGGGAAAAATGCTGAGATAAATGAAAGGATGTCTCCTACCTAATTTTGACTTAAATCTATCTGACCATACGCCCACCAAAGGATCAGAAAAGGCATCAAAAAAAAGTGAAATCCCAAGTGCAATAGATGCTAGATAAGGCTCTAAACCTAAAACTTGATTGTAATAGAGAAGTACCCAAGTACCAAAAATTACATTTTTTATCCCTACAACCCCAGAACCAGCTGAATGTAAAAAGAGTGTTGTGTTGGAAACCTCTATGTTCTTATTTTTCGACATTTAAATATTTTAAAAAGTAATATACTCTAGGTAAAAAACAATTATGCACTAATACTGGAGGTGAAGACATGGGAGTTCTAAATAATAAAGTAGCAATAATTACAGGAGCTGGCAGAGGTATTGGAATGGAAACAGCTTTATTATTTGCCAAAGAAGGAGCCAAAGTTGTCGTTAATGATTTAGGAGCTAATCCAGATGGTTCTGGTCATGAAAAGATAGCAGATGAAGTTGTAACTAAAATAAAATCCTTAGGGGGAGATGCGGTTGCAAATTATGATTCTGTTGATTCATATGAGGGTGGAATAAATATTTTTAATACAGCAATGGAAGCATACGGAGCGGTTGATATTATTATCAATAATGCAGGAATTTTAAGAGATAAAACTTTATTCAATATGGAGGAGTCTGATTGGGATGCAATCATGGCTGTTCACCTCAAAGGTCACTTTAATTGTACTCAGCCATTCGTTAGATACATTAGAGAAAACAATAAGCTGAATTGCAGAATTGTAAATATGTCTTCGGTTTCGGGTCTTATTGGTAACTTTGGACAGACAAATTACGGAGCGGCAAAGGCAGGAATTGCTGGCTTTAGTCGATCTCTTTCTATGGAAATGGCCAAATACAAATGCACTGTAAATACTATCTCTCCTGGAGCTGCAACAAGATTGACTATAGATTTAATGAAAGCAGCGGGAAGAGAAGTTGACCCCAACGATTGGAGTCAAGGACCGCAACAGATAGCACCAATCATTGCGTGGATATGTTCTGATGAAGCAAGTGAAATTACCAATCAAATTTTTCATGTTTCTTCCGGAACAGTTGGAATCATGCAGCAGCCAGCAGTGATAAAATCCTTCGAAAGTAAAGAGCTATGGTCAATGGATCAGTTAAATCAACTAATGCCGGAACTCATTGAAGCGAAAAAAAATCACGACAAAGAAGTTGAAGAAAAAGGAAAACCTTCGTAATTAGGCTTCAGCTTTATAAATAGATTTTCTTGTCTGAGAAAGAACGTTTTTGAGCATCGGCATGAAAGTCTCAATAGGTAAACTATCGTATTCGGGATCAAAAGAATTTTGATCGTACTTAGCACAAAACTCTACACAATCCTTCCAATGTTCACTATCTTTGAATCTGTCTCGCATATGTCTATCAAGCCCAAGAAAATGAAAAAAGTAATAACCTTGAAAAATACCATGATGTTTTAAGATCCAGTAGTTTTTTTCAGAAATATAAGGTTCTAACAAAGTTGCGGCAAAGTCTGCGTGATTTGCTGGAGCCAATATGTCTCCAATATCATGCAATAGAGCACAAACAACGTATTCTTCGTCCCTACCATCACGATAAGCTCTTGTTGCAGTTTGTAGACAATGTTCATATCTATCAACTGCAAATCCACCAAAATCGTCTTTTAACATATTCAAGTGTTGAATGATTCTTTCTGGTAAATTTTCGGAATGAACCATTGCAGCTTCAACTATAGGAGTATAGTCCTCTTGGGTTCCTTCGGTCATTTTAGTAAAACTAGCTTTCTTCATAATGTTATTTTCTCTAAATTTTCATGAGCATACAAATTTTTTTTATAGAAATGATTCTCATTATTATCTTATTTCTCATCCAAATTTTTTAATATTTAGTTGATAATTTTCACAAGAAAAGGAGTTAGATATTTCTAAAAGTCTTTAGCTAAAAAACTTTGCTATTCATTGCATAAGAATCATCCAAGCAATAGTTTCTATGATTGTACTAGTGATGCCCATGTATTTCGGGCATTACTATACTTACTATTCATCAACCGAATGGCATGGTGTTCGGACGCTGCCATCACATACTCCTCTATGCGATAACCCTCCACCAGGGCCGACACTTTGAATTTTTTCATGTCCTTATTTTCTCTAAATATCAATGGGCATACAAATCTTTTTCATGAAAATAATTCTCATTGTTATCTTGTTTCTCATCCAGAGGTTTTTCATATTTAGCTGTTAAAATTCTTATAAAAAGGAGTTAGATATGCCAGACGTTCTTGATCTAAAAAAAGTATGCACAACTTTAAACGAAATTATGGAGTACGAATTGGCTGGTGTAGTCAGATATACTCATTCTGCATTGATGGTAGTTGGACCTCATAGAATACCTATAGTGAGTTTTTTACAAGAACAAGCTAACGAATCACTTCAGCATGCCCAACAAGCTGGAGAACTCCTTACCGGTCTGGACGGTCATCCTAGTCAAAAAATATCTAATATCGTGGAGACTAATAATCATTCTATAAAAGATATATTAAAAGAAAGCTTAGAACATGAGCTTCATGCTTTGGGTTTATACAAAAAACTTCTCACGATGGTCGAAGGCGCATCTATATATTTAGAGGAATACACCAGGAATCTAATTGGCCAAGAAGAACAACATCAGCTTGAGTTAAGAAAAATGTTAAAAGACTTTAGTTAGAATCTTTGAGTTTTTTTTTATACCAATCTAAATAGGTTCCGATAACTGAAGAAAATTCATCCACTTCTGATAGTTTCATTAAATGATCATATGTTTTGGGATAATCTGAAACAAAATTCTGTGAAACAAGATTAAAGCCCTTCTCATTTAAATCATCTACGTAATGACCTTCTCTTAAAAATTGAGAGAAATCACAAAAAAATGAAATATCTATAATAGTCAAATGGTCAAATCCAATAAATTTAGTATTTTTTAAAGACTCTTCTATTCCATTTAGGAAAAATTCATAAGCTGATTTCATCCTTTGATACAAAGCTTTGTTCATATCCTTAAGACCAAATAAGTATTCTTGATGCTCTCTGGAGAAAACAAGTCCTGAATCTAAAAAACTATCTACTCTTGATGCCTCAAAGGAATCTTTTCCATACAAATTGTTAGTATCGTCTTGTCTCGCGATAGCTCTTAAAATACTATTTGACTCAAATATTCCTATTTTTCCGTCAGGGCTGAAAGCAGCTGGGACAGTTCCAAAAGGATTTAATTTTATGAAGTCATCGGTTTTAAATAATACAGAACTAAAACCTCTCTTACCTATTCTTTTAAATTGTTTTAATTTTTTTTTATCGGCATTTGATAATTTTTTTGGATCAGAGTCCCAAAGCCAATTGTGTATCTCAGAAGGTTTGTCGCCTATAACTTCAACTGGAATATCAGCAATCTTCGCAGCTATCTCTGCTTTCCAAACTCTTGGGTTTGGTAGATAAGAAAAGATTTTGAGTCCCTTTTCCATAGACTTAAATTAAATTGAAGAAGCGAATCTTACCCACATCCAAATCACAATTAGCCAACTGGGCAACCATAACAAAGCTCTTAAAGGCATATCTCCGATAAAGCCATTAATGAAGATATGATATAAAGAATGTGCAACTCTAAGTCCTACAAACCAATAAGCTAAAAGTACAGAAAAAGCATCTACTTTTCCTGTGACGTATAAAACAACACAAATTGCATAAAACAAAATAGGAAATTCAAAAAGATTTATTAAATTTCTATCTGCTTGTTTAGTTATTTGTGCTGCAGAAGCAGGCAAAGGTATTTTCATAAGCTCACTTCCGGTGTGGCTTTTATCAACCAGTACGTTTTTAAATCTGATCAATGTACTTAACAAAAATACTGATGCAGTAAGCAAAACCATATAGTACATAGGTACAAATATTTCAGCGCTCATTTAATTCTCCCCAAAAAAAAATTATTCTTTATCTTGTTCTCGTGCTTTTAATTTTTCAAGACTAAGTTTGTCTTTCAGACTCATTAAGTAAGCAGCACCTGCAAGTATAATGACTGCTGAAGCCTCGGCAATGATCATCAAGGCGTCCATTTCTTTATTTTGCATTACTATCAAACGACACAAGGCGGTAATTGCAATAATAATTGGCAGAGTTACAGGTATCCTTGAAGTCGAGTAAAAAGCACCAACCATGCCAAGTATCTCTGCATAGATAAATAACATAAATAAATCGGGTAAAGTAATTTCTCTCGCTAAAATCATCTCATAACAATATATAGCTGCAGCAATACAAGTTGATATACCAATAATCGCCAATAAAACTTTTTCACTGGCGATAGTAGTCCAGTGAAGTCCCCTGTTTACCGATTTATCGTTAAGTTTCTCAAACATAGATTAAGTTTATCTAGTTCTTAACATCTAGCAAATAAAAATTATATTGAATTATTATTTTTACAAATTTATCAAGAGTTTTAGCGATGGGTTTTAAAATAGTCATATGTATCAGAGAGCCAATGAAGATAAATTGGATTTTATCCAAAAGGGATTGAAAGATTATGCTTCGCAGAGAAATTATGACTTTGGCCCCAAATCTAGAGAAAATATATCAAACTTATCAAAGTATATTTCTCACAGAATAATTAACGAATACGATCTCATTAGAGAAATCCTCTCTGAACATAATCTTCAGAAAGTAGATAAATTCATACAAGAGATCTTTTGGCGTGTCTACTGGAAAGGTTGGCTAGAACACAGGCCCAAAGTATGGACAGATTTTGTAAATTCAACTCCAAGTTATAGAAAAGAAGATTATGAGAAAGCAATAAATGGCAAAACTGGAATCGAGTGTTTCGATGATTGGGTGAATGAATTAAAAACAGAGAATTATTTACACAATCACACCAGAATGTGGTTTGCGAGTATTTGGATATTTACTCTTAATCTACCTTGGGAGCTGGGCGCTAGATTTTTTTTGAAGCATTTATTTGATGGAGATGCTGCCTCAAACACTTTGAGTTGGAGATGGGTTGCAGGCATTCAAACACGAGGTAAAAATTATATTGCACGAGAATCCAATATAAGGAAATTTACCAATCAGAGGTATGTGAATACTGCTCTTAATGAAAATGCCTCACCCTTAGAAAATCATAAAATCTACTCCCTAAATGAAGTGAGACAATTACATACCGAACAAAAATGTAGGAACATTGTTTTATTCGAATCAGATCTAAACGTGAATGAAAAACAATCTTTTTATGAAAATTACGAAAATGTTTTTTTGCTATTACTAGAAAATACAGATAGAAATGTAAAGTTAGATGACACAGTCCTAAATTTTAAGAGGACCTTACAACAAGCGTTCAAGAGCAAAATAACTAATTCTGAAATTGTTAGTGTAGATGACATTAAGAAATTAAACGAAGGGTTTGATGTGTTATATCCTGCCATTGGAGAAAATTTGGATTTTTTAAATCAACAAATAAAAGATATCAATAAAATACATTTTATAGGTTTGAAAGAAGATATTTTCTGTTGGAAATTCTCAAAAAAAGGTTTTTTCAATTTCAAGAAGAGTATTCCTGAAGTGATAAATTTTTTGCTTCACGAAAACGATTTTTTTAGTTAAAAAGTTAATTTTTCTAAATATTCTTTGATACTATTTTTTGTATATAAAAAAAACCCTCCTTCGACACTAATAATAATAATCCAAATAAAATTTTCTTTAAAAGATTTAATTCATTTTTTTATTTACAAATTTTTTTTTCGCTATAATATATGCTGAATCGTGATTTGATCCTATTGCCGCGATTTAAAAAAAGGTGCTAAAACGGAAGATTAAAATTCCCAGGATTTAACTTTAATTAAACGGAGTTTTCTATGAAAACATTCTATGTAAACGTCCGCTATTTAATAGTTCCTGTAATGACAGTTTTAACTATTTGCGGACTTTTCTTGGGAGGTATCTATGCTTGGACCGGAGTTTTTCTTTTTGGTCTAAATATCATATTAGATACTGCAACCAAAAATATTCATTTAAGAGCAGACTTTGATGAAAATGGTAATTCCTTTGGAATTAAAACTTTTCAATATATCGTGATGTATCTGATGTTGCCAATTTTCATTGTGCTGCAATGTACATTAGGTTGGAATTTGTACCAATTTACAACTTCGAGCGCTGTAACAATTGAATCGCTCATTGGGGCAATTCTCTCTACAGGATTATGGGCTGGTCTGGGTATTATTTATGGTCATGAGTTATCTCATAATAAGAAAGAAGGTTTTTCTGTATCCAGAGCTGTCATGGCTCTAAGCGGTGCTTCACACTTTACTTATGCTCATGTCTATCAACATCATTTGGAGTTGGGTCATCAGAACGATCCAGCTACTGCACCAAGAGGAAGAAATGTTTATTGGCACACATGGCTGTCTCATTTTGGTCAATCAAAATTTTCTTTTGATTTAGAAAAACAAAAACTTGAAAGACATAACAAATCATTTTTTTCCTTAGACAATAAATGGATCTTGGGTTATTTGTATAGCTTGCCATCCATAACTCTTTTCGTCTGGTCTGGAGGAATAATCGGCATTGTTGCTCTTGTTGTGGTTTGGAGTATTTCTAATTTTCTTTTAGAAGCTTTAAATTTCATGGGTCATTACGGGCTTATACGTGAAGCTGGCAAACCAGTTGAGCATAGGCATTCCTGGGATAACGATAATCTTTTTACCAGTTGGTTTTTTATTGAAATTGGAAGACAAGGGGATCATCATGTTAGAGGAGAAACTTACTTTTGGGAATTAGATGAAGTAGGAGCTCCAAATTATGAAATTGGTTATTTCACTTTATTTCTGTTGACCCTCATTCCACCATTTTTTAGAAAATATACTCAAAAATATTTAGACGAATGGGACAATAATCAAGCTTCCGTTGCTGAAAGGCAAATTGCCAAAGATTATTACGAAGATACCAAACACTTATCAAACAATATTTTAGTTGCTTAATGTTTGGTCTTTTTAAAAAAAATAAAAGTTTCACTGCAAAACTTGCTGATTATGATCAAGAATTTATTGTTGAACCAGGTGACTCTCTTCTCACTGGTGCATTAAAGGCAGGTTTGCCTTGGCCGAAAAGGTGTCAGGTAGGAAGTTGCGGAACTTGTAAATGCAAAATTATTGATGGCAAAACAAGAGCTGAAATAGACTTCTCTTACGTATTAAGTCCTGATGAGTTGAATGATGGTTACGCTTTAGCTTGTCAGACTTCATTGAAATCAGATATCTCGGTTGCAGTTAATTTAATTGATTAAAGGAGAATATTATGGAAAGTATTAAAGCAATTAGTTTAATGGTGCTTTGGACAGTTTTGAGTTTATATGCTCTTCACTACTTGGGTGCTTTTGAAAACTTCAGAAATCCTTACTTAATAGTTCCAATTTCCTTTTCTTTATTAGGTATTCATATGTTCAATATGTTTATCTATTTTAAAGTTGGTGGAAATAAACCTTATGAGTGGAAAAAACTGAACTAGTTCTTTGAAGGGGACGTCTATTCTCTCCCAAAATAAAGACGTTCCCTTCTTTTTATTCTAGAAAACTTACTGCATCCAGATGCAAAGCCTGCCAACCTGATCTTTCTGCCATCACAGCAAACATCTCATCACCTCGTTCAGTTCTTTCGACAATCATGGAAGACATAACAGCCATTAAAAAACCCACAAAGGAGCCCCGTCGATAATCATTCCATGCTTCTTCGAATGAATAACTATCTTCAACATTTAGCAAAGTGTGGTAATCCTTAACTAATTTTTTTTCAGCATCAGCCCGATCATTTGGGTTTTTAAAGCTAGTAGAAATGCAATAAGCAACATCATTAAGAGGTAATCCTACTGCTGCAGTTTGCCAATCTAGAAGAATCGCCCTATTGTCATAATCATAAAATAAAATGTTATCTAGTCTTAAATCTCCTTGGACTAAAGTCATAGGTCCTTCTCTTACTTCAGAATATTTTTCATAATTCGCAATCAATGCATCTCCCATTTCAAAAATATTTTTACTGATTCTTCCTTGATATCTATTTTTCCACTCTGGATATACTGCAGGTAGCAAATCTGTAACGAATTGTTTTCTTTCTTCACTTACACCGTAAGTAAGCCAAGAATAGGACAAGAGATTCTCATTGTTCCAATAACTTTTGTGTAATGCTGCAGCTTCTTCTAGAATCTTGGAAACCTCTGAAAATGTACAACCTTCCATTTGAGGAATTTGTTTTGCAGGATGCATATCTTCTAAGAGTAATATTCCATCATCTGACTCAGGATTAAAATCAGAAAAATATAATTCTGGAACTCTTGCAGAACATTTTTTTGATAAATATTTATAAAAAGAGGTTTCAATTTCATAAAGATGTAAATTTCTTGCAGTATCTCTACTGGATTGGTCGGCAGCAGGACACTTAGCTATGAGTGATGTGGGAAGATTGTTTTTTTCTTTCCAGTCTAAATTTACTCTAAAACAGTCTCCAACTTGACCGGAACCTACTGGCTTAAATTCAAAGCCTTTTAAATACTCTTCTGAAGAATTGAATAGACTAGTAATGAATTTTTTAGAAAATTGACTTGGGTGTTCTAACATTCTCAAAAAATTATCAAGGACTTTTTATCTCCTTCCAAAGGATACGCAAACCAAAAAAAGCTGGCAAATAACACATCAGTGAAAAAATGATAATTTGTCCGATTAAAGGGGACTCTCTAAATATTTGAAATGCTGGAAAATCAATCAAGTCTGTTATTAATCTTACTAAGATCAAAATAAATATCATGGGTGCGCTCCTCATAAATATAGCAAAAAGAAAAGCTAGTCCTATTGCAAGATTTCTTGCAACAAATAAAGTGGAACCCAGACTTAATTCATTATCTCCAAGTCCCTCGAAAAATTGTGGATTTAATAAAGCAATTATAGGGCCAAAAAACATTGGCGAAATTAATAAAAATAAAATTAAGTAAAGAGACCATGAATATTCTAATTTATTTGTTGATGAATTCATTAAAGAGTTCTATTTTAGGCAGTAGTTGGCATACAGAATTTAGTATTAATTCTTTGTTAATTCCTAATAATTCTCTGATTTTCTATGAATACATAAAATACCAGAAAATTCCTTGATTCTAAATTGCTTAAGTGTAAAAAAGTTTCTATATTTATTTTTTTAAAATTGCGTCTAAATCCGGGTGCATAAGAAACTCTCGACCAGACCCCCAAATTTCAAGTTTATTTTCTGTATTTTCCACTTTTACTATTCTCCATTATGTTAATAGATATTAATCGTATCGATAAACTTTAAAAATTCTATCATGAACATAATCTTAATTCTTTTTGGAGCATTGAAGGGTTTATTTGGTGGAGCTAGGCGGGATCGAACCGCCGACCTCTTGCATGCCATGCAAGCGCTCTCCCAGCTGAGCTATAGCCCCATTAATTTCTTTGTTTGCAATCAAAGTAGGAGTAAGAATTTACACTGATTGCTTTATTATCCCAAACATTTTTATTAAGAGATGATTGAAAACTCTTTTTATCAATGACTAATTTGTTTTCAATAGCAAAAGTTCTTTTATTGCCTTTGAAGTATCTGCCTTCATATACTTTGAGTCTATTTCTAAATTTATAAGGAATTGCTTCGGAACCAAAGAAAATGGTTTTTGCTTTGAGATTAATATCTATTACTTCTGTATCTTTTGAAGCCATATCTTTTCCTTCAATTCCTACTAAAGTTACATCGCAGTCTAAAATAATATTTTTGGAGAATACCTGACTAGAGAAAAAGATACTGATGAAAAATATCTTAAGAGGTAAAAGTACTGCCAGCTTCATAAAAGATTTCAATCTTATCGTCTCTAAAATCATTATCAAGTTTATTTAACTTTAAAAAATGATTTACAAAACCGGTATTTTTTAGAGGATTGGACCCAGTTATAAATAATTTATTTGCACTTAATAAGTTACACGCAGCAATTGTATTTTTTAAGTTCATACTAAGAGTTAACAACCCAAAAAATTTAACCTCCTCTGCGGTAAGGATTGCAACATCTGCTTTGATTTCATTTTTATGAATAACACTTTTATTAACGACATGCCCCTCATGAAATACGGTAAAACCTTCCGCATTGGAAATGACTAAACAATTCGCGGTAGTATTATAGGGAAAGCCAGCAGGATAAGCGCTAACTTTTAGGTTCCCTATTGAATTGGAATTGGATGAAAAATTATTGATCTTATTCTTAAGATTTTTCTTTACTAGGATGGATTTGACTTGAGAAGAACACCAAATGTCGGCATCGGGAAATTCATTTAATGTCTTAAAATGCAGGTGATCTTCGAATGGTGCGGTAATAATAATATTCTTAACTAAAGAGTTTTCCTCCAAGGTTAAGAGAGATTTTTTATCTTTTGTTCTTTGTAAAAACCAGCCTTTTCCATCGACAAGAGAGAAATCAAACCAAGGATCAATTAAGAGAGCCTCATTACCCTCTTCTATATACCAAGATTGATAATCGTCTACTTTTTTTACTTTCATTTTTCCATAAATTAAAGGTATTCTATCTTTTTTGGGAGATAAAATGATAAGTGGATACTGCGATGAAAAATTCTCTTCTGCCAGAGAACTATTTGAAAATAACCTTAAATCTGGCTTCGAAAGAGGAGCGGCGATTACCGTTGAAATTGAAGGTGAAAAAGTAATAGATCTTTGGGGAGGTATTGATTCCGAAGAAGAAAATACAACCTGGCAAGAAGATACAATCGTAAATGTTTTTTCTACCACCAAAGGTTTGGCAGCCGTATGTCTCCTACAGCTAGTGGAAGAAGGAAAAGTTAATCTGGATGACCCGGTAGCTAAATATTGGCCAGAATTTGCTCAGGAAGGAAAAGATAAAATCCCTGTAAGATATTTGTTCTGCCACAAATCTGGTCTGTGCGGTGTAACTAAGCCGTTACCAGATGACGCCTATTATAATTGGGACGTCATGGTTGATGCATTAGCAGCACAAAAACCTCAATGGGAACCTGGAACAAGACATGGTTATCATGCTTTGACTTATGGTCACTTAATTGGAGAAATGGTTAGAAGAGTAACTGGTCAATCTATTGGGGAATATTTTAATGAAAAAATTGCCGAACCTTTAAATCTTGATTTCTGGATTGGGTTGCCAGATGAACAATTTAATAAAGTAACCGATATCCAGCCTAGTTTATTTCCATTGTGGACTAGAATGGTGGCTCCAATTTTTAAAATCATCCCTAAGAGTATGTTACGTGGTGATCTTGCTTTGATTAAAGATTTCGAAGATCCTACTACTATAGCGGGTTCGGCTTTTAACAATCCAAAGATGGAGATTAAAAATCCTTTTTATGCAAATACCCGAGAATGGCGAAAAGCTGAGATACCTGCTGCCAATGGACATGGAAGTGCTAGAGCTGTAGCAAAATTTTATGGTGTTTTAGCAAATGGCGGTGAACGTGATGGTGTTCATCTACTAAATCCAGAAACAATAGATATGGCGCGTCAAACAGAATCAGAAGGTTCCGACTTAGTTTTGGCTAATCTCCAAACTCGTTTTGGGTTAGGTTTCATGCTTGGCTCAAAGGACGTCTCAATGGGTCCAGCTGAAGGCGCTTTTGGCCATGGTGGAGCAGGTGGTTCTCTTGGTTTTGGAGATCCAGATAATCATGTTTCAATTGGTTTTGTAATGAATCAAATGCACCCCGGAATAACTGCTTGGGAAACTGCAACTTCATTTATTGAAAAAGTATATGAGAGTAAGTGAGAATTTATCCAAAAATGGTATCGGAGTAGAAGTCTCTGATTTTTCTTTGTCTGATTTAACAGAAGAGAATATAAGTTTTTTACGTTCAAAATGGGTTGAATATGGATTGATAGTTTTTCCTAATCTTCCTCTGACACATGATGAATTCAAAGACTTTGCATTAAGTTTTGGAAATTTTGGCGACGATCCATTTATCTCCTCTCTTCCAGATTATCCCAATATTGCGGAGATAAAGAGAAGTGCTAATGAGAAGGCTACCCCTTTTGGAGGTACCTGGCATTCGGATTGGTCTTTTATGAAAAAACCCCCTTCTGCGACATTATTGCATTCAAAAATTATCCCTCCAGTTGGTGGAAACACTTTGTTTGCTAACACAGAAAAATCTTTTGCTGCTCTTCCGGAAAAGATGAAAAATAAATTAAGGAATCTCAAAGTAATACATTCTGCAAAAATTCCTTATGCCGATGATGGTTTTTATGCTCTTGAAAAAGAAGAACGCTCGATGAAAATCCTTCCATCTAAAGAAGCCAAAGCTGCCTTTTCTCATCCAATGATTAAAATTCATCCTGAAACCGAAAAAGAGTGTTTATTCATTAACCCTGTATATACGATCAATATCGAAGGTTTCTCAGAAGACGAATCCCAAGAACTTTTATGGGAGCTTTATGAACATATGATTCAAGATAAATTTGTTTATGAGCATGTATGGAATGAAGATATGTTAATCATGTGGGACAATCGTACTGTTATGCACCAGGCATCTGGTGGCTACGATGGTTATGACAGATTGTTACATCGCATAACTCTTGCGGCAGTTTAAATATTAATCGCCCTTTTCCAGGTATCTTAAATCTTGAGCTGATAGTTCGATATTCGTTGCCTCGATACAGCTGTCCAACTCGAAAAAATTTCTAGGTCCAACTAGAGGGTAAGCAGATATTTCAAGGTTTACAACATAAGAAAGTGCTATTTGTATTGGTTGACAGTTTTTTTCTTGAGCTAACTTGATAGTTCTTTTTCTTCTAGCAAGATTTAGCTCATCGTGCCAAACTCTTTTTTCTTCTTCATCTGTTGGATTAGCAAAGTGTTCATTCGCAGCAAATTCTACTTGGTTAACAAAAAAACCTCTTGCTTGGGAAGACCAGGGAAAAAGATGAATATTGTTATCTTTGAGATATTTTAAGTAAATCTCATCGCAAGAAATACAACCAGGCCAAACAGGTTCAATCATTTTAGCCAAACTAAAATTGTTACTTAAAACTTTGAATCCGACTTTCTCTTGTTCGTTTGCATAGTCGTTTGCTGACTTGAAACGTTCCAGTTCCCAATTAGATGCACCTAAAACATCTATCAATCCATCGTGTTTGCATTCATTCAAAGCATCGATGAATTCGTTCACAGGAACTTCGAGATTATCTCTATGTAGGCAGTAAATATCTAATTTATCTATATTGCCTCTAGCTAAAGATTCTTCAATTTGAGGTTTGATTTTATCTGGAAAACAATCTGGAGTGTGTGCTCCTTTGCCCAAAACAACTACATCTTTTAAGTTCCTAGAATTTATCCAATCACCCAAATATTTGTCACTCAATCCATGATTGTAAATAAAGGCAGTATCAAAAACCTTGCCGCCCTTACTGTAGTAATAATCAAACATAGCAAACGCATGAACTTCATTTATTTGATTGTCGCACCCAAAAACTATTGGGGATATTTCTTTATCCAATTCAGGAATTTCTATTGTATTTAAGTCTTTTGATGGTTTTGAAAAAACTGAACTTTTTAATGACGATGTATTTATTGAGTTAGCTGGATATACTACTTTTAATTTATTAAGCCATTTATCAAGCCAAATTGAATTACTCAAAGAATCAGCATGTGGCATAAATGAAGATTCAATTTTTCCTGCCTTAATACAAGAGCTTGCTTCGTCAATTTCCCGGGTAAACAAACCAACATCATCTGTGACTTCGATGACCTTCTCTTGGTTGTTTTCTAAAATTTTAATTTCTGCTTTTTGTCCTTGAAATTGACCACAATGCCATGGTTCTTTGACAAAAATTTGTTTGTCACCAGATGAAATTCTTAACGAATTTTCGTATTCTTCATTTATTGCTGATTGTATTGAAGCTCTGATTTTTGGACTAAACTCAAGGTCCGCTTTTGCATTCAAGTCGATATTATTTGAAGATAACTCCCCTGATGCAGATATGGTTAACGGATCAGAAAAAGAATTTTCCATTAGATTTCCTGCTATCAACCTAACCATGGATAGAGGATAACAACCAATATCCAAGATTGAACCTCCCCCCAATTCTGGATTTTTAAGTCGATGGCTTTCTTCAACATCAGCAACAAATCCGAAAGAAGACTCTATAAATACTTCTTGGTTAGCGAATTCTTGTTTAACAAATTCGAGCATTTTATGAGTTAATGGATGACATCTATACATAAAAGCTTCCATAAAAAATAAATTCTGTCTCCTTGATTCATTAAGTAAAATCATTGCTTCAGTTGAATTCATTGTCATTGGTTTTTCACAAAGAAGGTTTTTACCGCTTCTAAGTGTTTTTAGACTTAAATCAAAATGACTGTTATGGGGAGTTCCTATATAGATTGCATCTATGTTCGAATCATTAAGTAAGGCATTATACGAGTCGTAAGTTTCAACTCCGTATTTATCAGAAAAATGTTTTAAATTTTTAGATGATCTACTTGCAACTGCTGCCAATTCAGCTTCTTTTGAATATCTAATAGAGTCGCAGAAAGCCTTAGAAATATTTCCTGTACTGATAACGCCCCACTTAATCATTTTTTCTTGCCTCAATATTAATCAGTAATTCTTTATGATACGCAGAATTAATTGGATAAAAATACATTAAGAAGATGGAAATAGCGATACCCGAAGCAGGTATTAAAGACATAATATTTTTCAAACCACTAAGAGTTTCAGGAGTTTGAACTTCATTTGGTGAAAAGTTTATCGAGGTTAACAAAATTCCTAAAACTAAGGCAGCAACAGCGATTGATGATTTTTGAGCAAATGTCATAAATCCATACAAAGAGGATTCGCTCCTAATTCCTGATTTCCACTCGCCATATTCAATGGTATCCGGCAGCATTGACCAAAATAATACGCCTCCTGCTCCTGAAGCTATGCCTATCAGGCAAACTATAATGATTAGTTCTTGTAGTGAGCTGATTTGATAGAAATAAAATAATGCAAATGCAAGCAATAGCAAGGACATTGATATTTGCCAGGTATTTCTTTTACCAATTTTCAAAGATACGTATGACCAAAAAGGTATTGATGCAAAACTACTTAATCCGCTTAAGCCTAAGACCAATCCTTGATAACTATGTAAGTCCAAAGCATATTTGATGTAATAAATTAAATTTTTATTAAACATTATCGTGGTAGAACCTAAAATAAGTATGGATGAAAAAACAATCCAGAAGGGATAATTTTTTAGAATCGATAAAATTAGCTTTGATATCGGAGGATAAGTTTCACCAATTTCTTCGGTAGAAGATTCTTGCACGGATGCATATGTAATAAAGAGAATAATGACAGCAAAAGAAGCTGCAAAACATGATAAATAAACTATCCCAAGGGACTCATCGTTTTGACCGAAGAAGTTAATTATTGGAAATCCCAGAGAAGACATCAATAACGTCCCAAACGATGCTCCTATCATTCTTGCAGTGGTCAACTTTGTTCTTTCTTCACTGTCTGAAGTAATCCTTGGAGTAAGAGAGGAATAAGGAACACTGACAATCGTAAAACATGTTCGATGAAAAACATTAACAAAAAATAAACAAATAAAAAGTGATAATCCTGTTAAAGGAGGAACCCAAAACAATAAAACAAAGGATATAGCTAGTGGAATCGTTCCAAAAAAAATATAGGGTCGATATTTACCTCTTTTTGAGGATGTTCTTTCCGCCAAATAACCCATGAATGGGTCGGTGACCGCATCCCAAGCAATACCAAGGGCATATATCCAACCAGCTAAGTATGGACTGATGCCCACAATATCGGTGTAAAAATATAAAAGATAAAGACCAACTCCTGACCAATAAAAACAAATAGCAATATCGCCTATTCCATAGCCGATTCTCTGTCTATTGGATAATGGGTTCAATTACTTAAAGATTCAATAATCTCTTGTTTGTGTTCACCCAATGCTGGAGCAGGTTTATCATTGAACATTTCGTTGTCGTTAAATTTAGTTGGATATCTTAATGCTCGCATCTTGCCTTGAATATCACTATTTATAGATTGGAAAAGATTGTTTGCCTCAATCTGCGGGTGGATCATCAACTCATCCAAAGAGATGGTTTTTGAACATGGTACATCTTCATCCTGTAATTTTTGCAGAGCGTCGTCCACAGTTAATGACTCAAAAGTTGCCAAAGATTTAACCAACTCAACCATATTTTCACTTCTTGCAAAGGCATTATTAAATCTTTCATCTTCAATATACTCTGGTAAACCTAGAGCTCTGAAAATTCCAAACCATTGAGCATCTGATAAAGCTGCAATGGAAAGATAACCGTCTTTGCACTTATAAAGACTGTAAGACTTTGTTAAAGGAGGTAACGTTACTACATCATCATCCAACAAAGTGTGATTCATCATGCCATCTGGCCAAAGAAAAAAAACTGCTGAATCAATCATAGAAAGGTTGAGACGATCTGCTATACCGGTTCTTTCTCTTTTAAAAAGAGCAGATGATAGTGACTGACAAACTGTATAAGCAGTTATCTTGTCGCACAAAAGCGTTTTTATGTAAGCGGGTTCATTGAGGTCAGATTGAATATCTGTAGCTCCTGCCATAGCTTGAACTACGTGATCATATGCAGGTGCAGATGAATACGGTCCCGAATTACCGAAACCGTTTATGGAGGCATAAATTAATTTATCATTTATTTTTTTACAATCACTCTCTCCAAGTCCTATTTTTTCCATGACTCCAGGCCTAAAATTATTGATTAAAATATCTGCATTGGAAATTAATTTTTTTACTATTTCCAAATCATCTTTTTCTTTTAAATTTAAATCTATCGATCTTTTCCCTCTATTGCAGTTTGCAAATAACGCAGACACTCCCCCTTTTTGAGTACCCAAGTAACGCATAGGGTCTCCTATGCCCGACTGTTCTATTTTTATTACTTCAGCGCCTTGATCGGCCATCATCATAGTCGCTAATGAAGCTGTAACAATTGTAGAAATTTCCACAATTTTTACTCCTTCTAAAGGTTTGGCATAAGTCATTCTCACTCCCCCGAAATATTATTTATAATTAAGATACTTCGTCTTGTAGACATATTCAATGGGGGAAATGATGGATAACTTAAAAGACTTATCAGAGCTTGCATGGCAAGGTAAATTAGATACTAAATTTGAGCATCATCCAGTTCATACTTTTTATGAAGGTTCCACCGAACTTGCTCATAATTTACTAGGACTCAAAGGAATTGGTGGATTTTATGTTGTTGATACAAATGATGGGTTAGTAATGATAGATGCAGGAAGTCATTTAGATATAGATTCAGCATACAGTGAAATAAAGAAATGGAGACCGAACAGCACTGTTAGAGCAGCTGTTTTTACTCACCATCATGTAGATCATATATTTGCTACAAAAAAATTTGATGAAGATGCAGATAAATCTAACCAAAAAAGACCGGTTGTTTACAGCCATAAATTATTACCCGATCATTTTGATAGATACAAAAAAACACTTGGATGGAACACTGCAATTAATAAAAGGCAGTTTGCGATTAATGTTCCACATTTCAAATGGCCAGAAGAATATCGCTACCCAGATATAACCTTCGAAGATGAATATACTTTCAAAGTTGGAGATTGTACTTTCGAACTTTTTCATGGTCGCGGTGAAACAGATGACCATACCTGGGTTTACATTCCTGAAAGAAAAATTTTAGCACCTGGAGATTTATTCATTTGGGCAGTGCCCAATGGCGGTAATCCGCAAAAAGTTCAGAGATATATTAGTGATTGGTCAGATGCTCTGAAATTGATGATGAAAAAGGATGCAGAAATTATGATTCCGGGACACGGACTACCGATATATGGAAAAGATAGAATTCAGGAAGCTTTATCGACTACAGCGGATTTTTTAAAAGATATTGAAGATCAAACTCTTGAACTAATGAATCAAGGTAAGTCTTTAAATGAGGTTTTTCATCAAGTAAAAATTTCGCCTGAAATAAAAAATAAACCTTGGTTAAGACCTGTTTATGACGATCCAAAGTTTTTAATAAGAATGATCTGGAGAAGGTATGGAGGTTGGTGGGATGGTGAATACGATAGATTATTACCGGATACGAGAGAAAATGAAGCAAAAGAATGGGTTGAGCTTAGCGGTGGAATAGATGCAATCATAGACAAAGCTTTAAATAATTTAAAAAACAAAAAATATAAATTAGCAGCTCATCTAATTGAAGTTGCTTATTATGCTGATAAAAAAAATGAAAAGTTGCATGATGCTAGAAAAGAAATATATGCAACTCTCTCTAAAGAACAGGATTCTTCAATGGCTAGAAATATTTTTAATCATGCTAATTTAGCTTCAAATGAACTAAAAAGGGATTTAGCCTCAGATAATTAAAGTTTTTCAAGCTCTTCTAGTGATAATTCACGAGCTTCATTTATGAGCATGATGGGAATGCCATCTCGAATTGGATATGCCAATTTAGCCTCTTTGCTAATCAATTCATCTCCTAGTTGAATTAGAGATGAATGTGTTTTAGGGCAGACTAAAATTTCTAGTAATTTTTGATTAATCATTTAAGGTGTATTCTATCCTTTTTAAAGAAGTTTCTTTGCCCAATATAAATAAAAGTTCTGAAATAGATGGAGCATTTTCCTTACCCGTTAAGATTAATCTTAAAGGCTTTCCTAATTCAGGAAACTTTAGATCATTGGCTTGTAAAAACTCTTTGATATATTTTTCTATCTTATTTTTTTCAAAATCAATTTCTTTTAATTGCTTACTAAATTCAGAAAATAATATTTTTTTATTGGCATCGATATTTAGCGAATCGAACTTAGTATGAGGTTCTTGAAAAAAATAAATTGATTCTTCAGCAATCTGATTCAAAGAGTTTGCTCCCTGTGCTAACAAAGAGATTGCTAATTCTCCATTATCTATTTGATTAAAATCAACTCCTGAAGTTTCTTTGACTTTTGAAATTAATTCTTCAGAGGTTAAAAAATTTAAATATTTATTGTTATACCAATCTAATAAATCTTGAGAATATTTAGACGGTGAAGAATTAACATCCTTTAAATTAAAAATTTCTTGAAGTTTGTTTAAGGAAAATATTTCTTCTTCTCCGTAAGACCATCCCAAACGTACTAAATAATTTATTAAAGCATCACTCAAATACCCCTTTTTTTTATAATCCAAAATATCGTCTGCTCCATCCCTCTTAGAAAGTCTTTTGCCTGATTCAGCCAAAACCATTGGAAGATGAGCATAACTCGGAATCGTTGCACCTAATGCATCTAAAACGTTAATTTGCTTGAGCGTATTCGTAATATGATCGTCTCCTCTAATTACCGTTGTAATCTTCATATCCATATCATCAACGGCAGCAGAAAAATTATAAGTTGGAGTTCCGTCGCTTCTAAGAATTATAAAATCATCAAATTCTTTATTATTTATAGAAATATCTCCTAAGATTAAGTCTTTAAAATTTGAGTCACCATCTATAGGAAATTTAAATCTTAAAACCATACCTTCTGCAAATTCTATATTTGCATCTCTATTCAATCCGTTGTACTTGGGTTTTTGTTTTTTAGCTATTTGATTCTCTCTCATTTTAGTAAGAACCTCTTCGCTACAATTACAAGCATATGCAAAACCTTTTTTATAAAGCTCAATTGCAAGTTCTTTGTGTTTCGCAATCTTTTTTGACTGAAATACAGGATCAGAATCAAGTTTAATGTTCATCCACTCAAGAGACTTAAGAATAGAATCAACATATTCTTCTTTGGAGCGCTCTTGATCTGTATCCTCAAACCTTAGCAGAAACTTTCCTTGATTAGCTTTTGCAAATAAAAAAGAGAATAATGCAGTTCTTGCTCCACCTATATGCAGATGTCCTGTCGGGCTAGGCGCAAATCTAGTTATTTCCATACTCTGTATTTAGAGAATTTAAGTAATTTTCATGCTCAACGACATCATATTCTGAAGTTTTAATTTTGACTAAATTGAAATCGTTTGAAACATCATTAGAAAATTCAGTTTGAGATTCTTTCGAAGAGTAATCGTCAAATCCCAAATCTCTTTGTCCTCCTGTCATAGCAAGATATACATCAGCTAAAATTTCGGAATCAATCAAAGCTCCATGATAGCTTCTGTCATAACCGGTAATTTGATATCTGTCAGTTAAAACTTCTAGACTATTTCTTTGACCGGGGTGTTTTTCTCTTGCAATTGACAAGGTATCGGTAATTTTACTTACATGATCCTCAATTTTTATATCAAGGCCTATTTTTTTGAGTTCGTGATTTAAAAATCCAACATCGAACTCAGCATTATGGATTAATAATTCTGAATCTTTGATAAAGTCTAAAAAATCCTGATAAATATCTTTAAATAAGGGTTTATCAGATAAGAAATCATCAGATAATCCATGAATTTTAAAAGATGATCCAACTGTTCTCTCCGGATTTACATAAACTTGATAAGAGTTTTTTGTTAATTTTCTATTTATTAATTCAACTCCAGCAATTTCAATAATTCTATGATCGTTAGCAAGATCTAAGCCAGTTGTTTCTGTATCCAAAACAATTTGCCTCATGTTAGCTCATCTATTCCTTTATTCGCTAAAGCATCGGCGATATCGTTTTCTCTATGATTGCTGTGACCCTTCACCCAAAACCAATTAACTGTATGATGATTTGTCATTTTGTCTAGATCTATCCATAGTTCAGAGTTTTTAACTGATTTATTTGAAGCATTTTTCCAACCATTTTTTTTCCAATTGATAATCCATTTAGTTATTCCATCTTTTACATATTTTGAATCTGTATAAACCTCAATAATTTTTGGATCTTTAAAAAACTTTAATGCTTCAATAGTTGCTCTTAGCTCCATCTGATTGTTGGTTGTATTGAAACTACCACCATATATTTCTTTTTCTTCACCATCTTCAATAATAAGAGCGCCCCATCCGCCTAATCCGGGATTGCCTTTACAAGCTCCATCTGTAAAAATCTTAATTATATTTTCAGACATCTATAAGAAAAGAGATAGGTGTTAATGTTACTTTAAAAATGATTTCTAATATAGAAGCTATCCCAGCATTTTCAGATAATTATATTTGGACATTATTTAACGGTAATTCAGCAGCTGTTGTCGACCCTGGTGATGCTTCAGCAGTTGAAAGTTTTTTGAACAAAAATAATCTAAGTCTTGAATCGATTATAATTACCCACCATCATTTTGATCATACCGGAGGAATAAAAGACCTCGCTTCTAAATGGAAACCAAAAGTCTATGGTCCTAAGGGAGGTCATATAAAGGGTATTGACTCTGAATTATCAGAAAACTCAATCATTACAATCCTAGATACGGAATTTCATATATTTGAAACTCCTGGACATACCCTTGATCACATTGCCTACTACTCTAAAGATATTGGATCCTTGTTTTGTGGAGATACTCTTTTCTCTGGTGGATGCGGGAGACTTTTTGAAGGAACACCTCTACAAATGTTTGATTCATTAAACAAGTTTACCGGTCTACCTGAGGAGACTAAGGTTTATTGTACTCATGAATATACATTAAGTAATTTAACTTTTGCCCTAGAAGTAGAACCCAATAATGTTGATTTAAAAAACTATTTTGAGAAAGTTACCGCTCTCAGAGCTTCCAATAAAATATCTCTGCCTACAAGTATTTTATTAGAAAATAAAATTAATCCATTTTTGAGAACTTCTGTTGACCAAGTCAAAGAAAATGCTGAAAATTATGTTAAGAAAAAAAACTTACAACCCGTGGAAGTTCTAGCAGCAATTCGAGATTGGAAAGATAATTTTTAGAATGAATAAATATTTACTTCTTTTTCTTAGTTCTCTCTTAAGTTTTTCCCTTCTTAGCCAATCATCTAGTGATTTATGGAGTGAAATCAGAGATAGAATGATTTTTAATCATGAGTTAGACCAGCCTTCAGTTCAATATGAACTTGAGAAATATAATGACAATCAATACGTCATAAATAGACTAGCAAAGAATGGTCAACGATATCTTTATTACACAGTAACTGAATCAATTAAAAGAGACTTACCGGTAGAACTCGCATTGCTTCCCTTTATTGAAAGCCAATTTGATCCTTACGCACAATCTTCTACTGGAGCATCAGGAATTTGGCAATTTATCCTAAGCACCGCTCGTGAACAAAAACTTAAAAAAAATTGGTGGTACGACGGAAGAAGAGACATTGTTGCTTCAACTGATGCTGCGTATAACTATCTGACAAAACTTTACAAAAAATATGATGATTGGTTACTTGCAATTGCAGCTTACAATGCCGGGCCAAATAGAATTTTAAAAGAAATTAAAAAAAATAAAACCAAGGGATTGCCTATAGATTTTTGGTCTTTAAAACTTCCCAGAGAAACAAAGGCTTATGTTCCAAAACTTTTAGCTCTTGTCGAGGTCATCAAAAATCCGGATAAATTTAGTGTTGTTATTCCAAATTTGCCCAATAGACCTTATTTTCAATTGGTTACTCTTCCCTCTCAAGTTGATCTAATGCAGGTAGCTAATATCTCTGGTTTGAAACTAGAGGTTATTTACGAACTTAACCCAGGTTTTAATCAATGGGCAACAGATCCAAATGGTCCGTTTCATATTCTTCTTCCTGTAGGTATAGCTGATAGATTTCAAGTTATTTTGGATAATACTGACCCATCTGAACTAGTTCAGTGGGATAAGTATCTAGTTAAAAAAGGAGATACATTGACTTCCATTGCAAAAAAATATCTTATTGATTTTGCTTTATTAAAAGAAATCAATGGATTTAAAGACGATACCATATATGAAAACGAAGAATTAATTGTCCCAAGAGGTCCAAGTTGGATTAAAGATTATCTCAATAAACCGGATATTTATTATGTTAAAGCTGGAGATAGCATGTGGTCGATTGCGAAGAAATTTAATGTGACTATAAGGGATTTATCGATTTGGAATGATCTAAATCCAGAAAAATTTCTCCTCACAGATACAAAAATATTGATCTATCCAAAATATTTTAAAGAAATTAAACCAAAACCAGTTCCTAAAAATGATATCGCTTATCCTGTAAAAAGAGGTGATAGTATAATTAAAATATCCAATAAATTTGGTATTCCAAAAGAATGGATCTTGAAGTGGAATAATATTCCAGATGAAACTCTAATTTATCCTGGACAAATAATTGAATTGAAACTTTCTGAGATTAATTAATTTTCTAATTTTTGAGTATCTCTTGGATCCAAGATATCTCTTAATCCGTCACCTAAAAAATTTAAAGCAAATAAGGTTAAAGAAAATAAAAAAGCTGGAAATATAAGTAACCACCAATATTCTTCCATAGTATTAGCACCCTCTCTAATTAATATGCCCCAAGAACTATCGGGTGGTTGTACTCCCAAACCTAAAAAACTTAAAAAAGCTTCCAAAAGCATAAATTGAGGTACTAGTAAGGTTGAATAAATTATAACGGTACCCAAAACATTGGGAATAATATGTTTAAACAAGATTCTGAAAGAGCTTGCGCCCATAATTTGTGCAGATATGATAAATTCTTTTTTTCTTAAACCCAAAACTTGTAAGCGAACAATTCTTGCCATAGAAAGCCACCCAAAAGCGCCAATTGAAATGAATAGAAAATAAATATCTCTACCAAATATGACTAGAATGAGAATAATAAAAATGACAAAAGGCAATCCATCCAATATATCTACCAGTCTCATCATTAATGAGTCTATTTTTCCACCAAAATACCCAGATACTGCTCCATACGAAAGGCCGATAGTTATTGCTACAAAAGTAGCTAAAAAGCCTACTAGCAATGATATTCTGCTACCGTAAAGTATTCTTGAGAATAGATCTCTACCAAGCACATCAGTGCCTAAAATGTACTGAATAGATGGTGCAGAAGCTCCTAAAGATAAATTTTGTTCAGATACTTCATAAGGAGAAATTATAGGTGCTAGTAGTGCTAAAAATATTAGAAATAAAGTATATAAAAGAGAAATCAGGAGAACTTTTCTATGTTTGATCTCTTGAAATAATTCTAACCACATTTATTCAAGACCGCCTGAATCTCTCAAAGTAGGATTTAAGAAAGAAGCCATAATATCTGAGATCAACACAAAGGTTAAAGTCATAAAAGTAAATAAAATAGAAGTGCCTAAGATCATTGTGTAGTCTCTATTGAAGGCCGCTTGAACATAAAATCGACCCACACCGTTTATTTGAAATATAGTTTCAACTACAAAAGATCCTGCAAGCAAGCCAGCAATCGCAGGACCTAAAAAACTTATAACCGGTAAAATTCCACCTCTTAAAGCATGAACAATAACAATTCTAATTTCTGAAAGACCCTTTGCCCTTGCTGTTCTTATATAATCTTGACCAAGAATCTCTAACATCCCTCCACGAGTAAGTCTTGCAAAAATAGCAGCATAGGCGGTACCGAGAGTTACTGTCGGGAGAATCTTATCGCCAGGATTATCCCCCCATCCGTAAACGGGTAAAACTTCGTACCAAATTCCAAATATTAAAACCAATACTGGTCCTAAAATAATTGAGGGAATACAAATGCCTAGTAATGAAATGGACATCGGCACAATATCTAAAATTTTTCCTGGATTTAAAGAAGCTACAAGTCCAGAAATTACTCCTAGAAAGATGGCAAAAAGAATTGAATAAATTGCTAATTCAATAGTTGTCGGCAATCCTGACATAATGAGTTCTGCGACAGTTCTGCCAGGATATTTAAAGGACGGTCCAAAATCTCCTTGAATAGCATTATATAAATAATTATAAATTTGAACGTGAATTGGTTTATCTAAATTATAAGCTTCATTTAATTTTTCTATTATTTCAGGCGACGCCACTCTTTCAGCATCAAATGGTCCTCCAGGTGCAGCATGGATCATTAAGAATGTAATAATCACTACAACTAATAAAACAGGAATGTAAGTGAATAATCTTTTTAAGATTAATTGAATCAAAATATTATTCCAAACTTAGAAATTGATATGGGTTGGTATCTAAAATATTGTTTTGCCAATTTTTAACCCTTTCGCTTAGAAGATATGTTCTGGTGTAAGTATATAAAGGAATAACAGGCAGTTCTTCTATTAGAATTTTTTCTGCTTGCTCGTATAGTTCATATCTCCTATTGGTTGAAATTTTTGAAGCTGCACTATTTAAAATTTCATCATATTTAGCATTACTCCAACCAGTTTTATTGTTTCCTCTATCTGTAACCATCATATCAAGAAAAGTAAAGGGATCAGGATAGTCACCAATCCAACCAGCCCTAGATATGTCAAATTCTCCTTGAGTTTCTCTTGCTAAATAAACTTTCCAATCTACATTGGTTAAAACTACATTCAATCCCAAATGTTTTTTCCACATTTCTTGAATAGCTTGAGCAATTTTTTGATGACCTTCGGAGGTATTATAGAGCACCTCAAGAGGGTTATTATTTATGTTATATCCTGATTCTTTTAGAAGTAGTTTTGCCTTAACTGGATTAAATTCTAGTTTGGTATTTGGGTTATAGCCATTTTCATCTGGCGGAGTGAAAGAATAAGATACTTTTTGATTACCTTTTAAAATACTTTTTACAATTAAGTCACGATCTATAGATAAAGATAATGCCTTTCTGAAATTCACATCGTTTAGAGGAAATTTATTTGTATTGATTCTGTAATAATAAGTTCCAAAATAATTATGTTCAATTAATTCCCTAGGTCTTTCTTCCCTGTATCTAATTATTTTTTCTGTTGGAACAGTATTTGCTAGATGAATTCCACCAGATCTAAATAAACGATCTTGCGTTAATTCGTTATCAATAGGAAGAAATTCTATACCGTTAATTTTATTTGAATCATTACCCCAATAAACAACATTTCTTGACACTTTGAGAGATTTATTGATTTCCCATGAATCTAGTTTGAAAGGACCATTGCCAATGAAATTTTCTACTCTTGTCCATTTATTATTCCTACTAGTCATTCCACCAAATTTTTCTACAGTTTCAGGATGCACAGGCCAAGTTGAATAATGAGTCAAAATATTTAAAAAATAAGGAGTAGGATTTTCCAATGTAACAACAAGCTTATTTTCAAGGGCAGAAACTCCGACCTTAAAAAAATCTTTAATTTGCCCTTTATGAAAGCTTTCAGCATTTTTTATGACATATAGCATGTCCGCGTACTGTGCCCCTAGTTCAGGTGAAAGAATTCTTTCCCAAGAATAAACAAAATGTTCAGGTTTCACTGATTCGCCATTTGTCCATTTCGCCTCTGGATTAAAAATAAAAGTATAAGTTAAGCCATCCTCACTTATCATCCATTCTAATGCTACTCCAGGAAGCACTCCGTTGTTTTTTGGATTAAAAATAACTAGCCCTTCCAAAAGAGCTAAAAGTATTTTATGTTCTGGAACTCCTGTAACAATATGAGGATCTATTCCAGAGGGTTCTGTACCATTTCCAAGAAGTAAAATTCCTTGTTCTGAATAAAGATCAACTTTTGATTTCTGAACAGTGTTTTCTGAGCAACCAACAAGAAATAAAAAAAATATTATTAACCAATGCATCAATAGATTCTCTTTGAAATATTTAGATAAATAAATCTTCCTAGTGGATCATAATAAGATGGGTAAGTATTTGCGTTCCCAGGTACATAATTGATTGATCTTCCGTTTAAAGGCGGATTCTCATCTAAGATATTATTAATACCAAAAGAAAAATTTATATCGTCAATCAAATTTATTGAAAAATTCGTATCTAAATAATAATAACTACTGAAATCAATAGGATTGGTCGCGTTTGAATCTTCAACGCTACCAATGTAGCGGATTGTGAGATTTGATGAAGTATCAAATTGTAAAATTTTATAAATAAATTCCATGTTAAATACATTTTGAAATTTTGGTGATGGTAGTCCACAGGTATTTTCATACTTACCTTTACAATCTTCAATTGGAAGTGATGATCTAAGCTGAATGTCATTTTTAAGCAAGTAAGAAAGAAAATTATTAATTCTTAATTCGCCAAAATCCATAAAAAGTCTCTTATTAATATTTATATCTAAACCGGAAATTTTTTGACTAGATACATTTAAAAGAGGTGAGGCAATTTTTCCTGTTCCTTCATAAAAAGTTCCTGTTGTTGAATTTCTCTCTATTAAATTGCAAAAATAAGGTTCTCCAGAATCCAAACATCTATTTAAAATAAATGAAGCATCTGCTGTTCCAATTTTATCTTTAAGAGAAATTGAATAAAAATCAATTTCCAAATCAATTTCATCAGAAAAAAGGTAACTTAAGCTGTTTGTATTTGCAGTTTCAGGACGTAAATTTAGATTACCGCCTACAAGAGAATTGACTTGATCTTCAGTATTTGAAATTGTTCCATATAAAGATTGAGTTACCCCAGTTCTCGAGCAATCAGAAAAAGATCTTTGAGGATTTGCTCCGGAGCAAGGATCATTGTCTAGAAAAGTTTGTTGTACTTTTGCAGGACTATAAAGATCATTAATATCTGGCATTCTTATAGCTTTTTGGTGTGAGAATTTAAGTGTATGTTTGTCACTAAACAGATGTACCAGTCCTAAGTCATAAGTCAAAGCATCATCTTCTAATGAATAATCGGAATACCTAATACTTAAGTTTAAATTGGTTTCTGTCACTAAAGGCAAATAAATCTCCGAAAAGAATTCTTTGACCTCTAAGTCTCCATACAAGTTTGAATGAGGATATTGTTGACCAGCTCCGTCAGAGAAATCTTCCGCATTTTTCTTTAAATTTAAATCTCTATATTCAATACCTAAAGCTAAATCCAAAGAAGGTAAAATTGAATTCCCAAATGTAAAAGATTTTGAGGTCACAAACCTATACTGATTTTCAGTCAATTCGGCAACTACATTCAAATTCGTTGATATGTAGTCTAGAGCTTCTTGAGTAACTCCTAATGCTGCCGAATTCTGTACAGTGCCGCTTGATAATCTAAAAATATTCCAAGGTTTGCAGTTATTCCCTGATACACAAGCAGAATTTGATGCCGTTCCTGTTACATTTAATGCATTTGTTGCTCTAGATTTTGAAATATCATTGAAGTAAGTAAAATCAGCAGTTGTTCTTGAACTTTGAAGACTAAAATTGTAAAACCAGTCATTGTTAATTTTACCTTCAACATCGAAGACTACCCTATCCGTGGAATGTTTAAAGCTTTGTCTTCTTGGATTACCTTCAATGTTTCTCCTGCTGATATATAGAGGAGCAGTATCTGATGATGACAAACCGTTATTTGCACAAATTGTATTAAATTGTTGATTTGATAAAAAAGGATTGTTACAAGGAAGATCTACAGAAAGTCGAAAAACTCCAGAATAATCTAATTGACCAGTAGTTTTATGAGATGTCTTAAAGTAATCAAAATTGAAAATATGATTCTTAAGATTTTCAAAAGTCAGTAAGATTCCTATATCATTTTTTTCATCGGGCCTAAGTAAATGATTTTTTGACGCAAAATTATATCGAGTTGTGCCTTCAACGAAGATATCGTTCTGTACATAAAAGTTTTTCCCCCCAACTCTATTTTCACTAAATTTACCTTCAGGAGATGTACTTGAACCTCTGCAAGTATTATTTCCACTCAAAGCACAAACGCTTATGTCTCTTTGAGACCAAGTGACTTCATCAACAGACCTATAATTAAAGAAAGATGTAAGATGAATATCTTGAAAAATTTCATATCCCAAAGAAATTTGTATAGCATTTTTATGACCATCGGACACAGATTTAGGAGACAAATCATAATTGTTAGAAATATGCAGAGCTCTCAAATTATTATTATCATTTTGATGATTATAAAAAGAATGCTGATATGAGATATCTATGCCTGAAAATTTTCTATCCAATTGAAAATTAATTACTCCACCTATTGCATCGGAACCATAAATCGTTGACTTGCCTCCCGTAAGAACATCAACTTTCTTAATCAGCGAAAAAGGAACTTGGCTTAAATCTTGTTCTGCTGTGCCATTCATTGGCGTTCCAGGAGAAAGTCTTTTTCCATTCAAGAGAACTAAGGTCCTGGTACCTCCTAGACCTCTTAAACTAACAGATGCAGTCCCAGTTGCTTTATTAGAATGAAAAGATGAATTACTTGGATTTATTTGAGGTAAAACACTAAGAAAGTTTTCAATATGAAAAGCTCCTCTATTTTTAATATCATCTAAATCAAACGAAGATATTGGATTGGCAACTAATAATGAAGATTTCTTAATTGAACTACCAGTTACGTAAACATCTTCAGTAACTTCACCGAGTATAGTTTCGTAAAAAGACAAAATTAAAAAAAATAGTAAAAAATTTTTCATGAGAAAAACACGATTATATTTGATTTAAATTATGATAAAAAATCTTTTTTACTGAATGCAATGGTAAAATTAAACTTGATGTCATTTCTTAAAGATAAAAAGTTTCTAATCGTTGGTGTAGCAAACAAATTTTCTATTGCAGCAGGTATTGCGAAATCAATGTCTGATCAAGGAGCTGATTTATTTTTATCTTATCAAAGTGAGAGATTGTTGAAAAAAGTTTCCCAGGTTGGAGACCCTTTGGGATGTAAAAATTATTTTGAATGTGATGTAAGTAATGATGATTCAATTGATTCTCTCATTAAAGAAATCGAAGCCAAATGGGGTTATTTAGATGGAATAGTTCATGCTGTTGGATTTGCACCAGCAAATGAATTAGACGGAAATTTTGTAGATGTTGCTACTAGAGAAGGATTTATGATTGCTCATGATATTAGTGTTTTCAGCTTTACCGCTCTTGCCCAAAAAGCCAAAAATTTAATGAAAAATAGAAATGCATCATTATTAACTCTCTCTTACCTCGGAGCACAAAGAACTTTGCCAAACTACAATGTTATGGGAGTTGCAAAGGCAGCTTTAGAATCTACAACAAGATATCTTGCAAACAGTATGGGTGCAGATCAAATTCGAGTAAATGCAATTTCAGCTGGACCAGTAAAAACATTAGCTGCATCAGGAGTAAAAAGCTTTAAGAAAATGCTTTCTTATAATGAATCCAGAGCTCCGCTGAAAAGAAACATCACTACTGAAGAAGTAGGCAATGCAGCAGCTTTTCTTTGTTCAGATTTAGCAAGCGGAATAACAGGTGAAGTTCTTTATGTTGATGCAGGATTCAATATCACTGCTATGGGCGATTTATCTGAAGTTAATTAATGGAAGAACTTGACTCTAATTCTTTAAAAAAAGTATCAAGATAAGATCTTGAATTCAATGCTTTCAAAGAATTCTTAGCTGCTTCTATGTCTTCTTTTTTAGCAAGATTTTTTGAATTTTTAACTTTTGTTAATCTGACTACATAGATGTCTCCATTTTCTTGAGAAGAAATAAAGACCGGCTTATCAAGATCAACCGTAAATAAGTCGCTAAGCAAGTTGTCAGGTAAAAGACTGCTATCTCTTTTTATTAATGAATAGGAATTAAATTCTGATAACTCATTATCAATGGCTTTGGTTTCATACTTTTCTAACTCTTGAAGAATGGTATCTTGCGCTTGCTCAAATTGAAGTATCTTTTTAATTTCTGACTCTGCTGCTGATTGGGAAAGTAAAGTTTCTGGGATTACATCTCTTACTTCATATAAAAGAAAATTACCTATTTCATCTTCAATAGGACCAAAAAACTCAGTACTTACATCATTCTGACCAAAGATTTCATCTGAAACATCAAAAGAAAATAATTCTTCTGGTAAATTATCTTTATTAAATTCCTCTGATTTTTTAACTTTGAGATTCAAATCAGAACTAAGAACATCTAGGGTAAGGCCAAAATAGTTATCTTCAATGTTTAAAAGAGTTTGATTAAGAATTTCTTGAGATTTATTAGATAAAATCATGTCTTTAATTTCATCATCTGAAAATAAAAAATCATTCTTTTCTGTAACTTTTAAAATATGAATTGAACTAGGCATTTCTATAATTTGAGAAACATCATTAATTGATAAATTTTTTATTTGTATTTCAAATTCTTCAGGAAGAATTGTTCCATCGGTATAACCCAAATCTCCACCATTACTATTACTACCAAAATCATCAGAATATTCTTCAACTAAAGACTCAAAGGTTATTGAATCGGAAAGTTTCTTTAGAATTATATTCGCTGTATTTAATTTTTCTTTTTTTTCATCTTCGGAAGAAAAGCTGAGTTGGATATGACTTACTCTAGTTTGAGAATTATCATCGCCCTCTTCTAAAAGATTTCTCTCATCTAGAATTTCTTGAGAAGAAACTTCTAAAGAATTTCTAAAAAGATCTTCATTCAACAAAATATAATTGATAGCAATTTTTTTTGGCTCAATAAATTTAAACTGATTTTGTTGATAATAATTCAAGATCTCAGACTCTGGGATTATTTCCTTTTCAGCAATTTCATTAAGATCCAATTTGTAAAAACTTAAAGATCTTTGTTGATTTGTAGCCTGTATAAAATTCAAAGCAGTTGAATCTAAAGAAAATTCAGAACGAGATATAAAATCACTTAGATTATTTGCCAAATATTTTGATTTCACTAGTTCTCTATAATCGTTTATTGTTAAACCTAGTCTTGCCATATATCCTGAAAATAGGGATGTATCAAATTCATCATTTGTTTGGAATGATTTGTCGTTTGCAATTAAGTTATTTACGAAGTCATCAGAAACATTCATTTTTAAATCTAAAGCTTTTTGATATACCAATTCTTTAGAAATTATGGAGTTCCTAGTTATTTCGTTAATTAATTCTTCGGATACCTCACCTTCAGAAAACAATGTAGATAGTCTGCTAAATTCTAAATTATATTCTCCAAAAGAAATGTTTTTGCCATTAATTTTTAGTGGTGAGTTTGAAGGAGCAGATGGATCTGTTAGAAATCCACCAAAAGTTGCTACTAAACCAAAAATTAGTATTGCGACAATTATAGATGACCCAGTCGATGATAGACCCTTTCTTATATTTTGAAGTGCGGACATTTTGGGATTATAAAATAAAAACGCGCCCTAAAAACATAGGACGCGTTTTAAAAAATAAGTTTATAAACTATCTTTGAGACTTTTTCCGGCTTTGAAGCCTACGCCTTTAGAAGCTGCAATTTGGATGGTTTCTCCAGTTGCTGGATTTCTTCCCATTCTTGCTGCTCTTTCTCTAACGTTGAAAGTTCCAAATCCAACAAGCTGAACGGAATCTCCATTACTTAAAGCTCCTGCAATTGAATCTAGCACAGCATCTAAAGTTCTGCTGGCTTCTGCTTTTGAGGTATCAGTTGCATCTGCAACTGCTTCTATTAATTCGGCTTTATTCACTAGTCTCTCTCCTAAATAAAGTTGTTAAAATCTTCAGACACAATGTCGAT
Source organism: uncultured SAR86 cluster bacterium (assembly GCA_902632605.1). Lineage (GTDB taxonomy): Bacteria > Pseudomonadota > Gammaproteobacteria > Magnimaribacterales > AG-339-G14 > MEDG-81. Next base: position 88,176 of record CACPDB010000004.1, read on the forward strand.
AGAGTGATTTAGACATGTAGATATATTTCTGTCAAGCGAGATTTAGCGCCTGAAACACCTTTTTTAATGGGTTTCAAGCTTATCTTTTCTTGATTTTCTTCTTCCAGAAGATTTGGATGAATTTTCTCCTTTTTCTTCCCAAATTTTAGGTTTTTCAGTCAAAACTAGTTCAAAAACTTCATCAATCCATTTAACAGGTCTAATTTCTAGCTTGGTTTTAATTTTCTCAGGAATTTCTCTCAAGTCTCCAACATTACCCTCAGGAATCAATACTGTTTTAATGCCCCCTCTCTTTGCAGCCAATAGCTTCTCTTTTAAACCGCCGATTTTAAGAACTTCACCTCTTAATGTGATTTCCCCTGTCATAGCTACGTCGGCTCTTACAGGGATTTCAGACAAAACCGAAGCTACAGCAGTACACATGCCAATACCAGCACTAGGACCATCTTTAGGAGTTGCTCCTTCTGGAACATGAATGTGAAGATCATTTAATTCATGAAAATCTGGATTAATCCCTAAAGTTTCTGCTCTAGCTCTAATTACTGAAATAGCAGCTTGTATAGATTCCTGCATTACATCTCCCAACTTTCCAGTTTTAATAATTTTACCTTTCCCTTTAAAAGCTGAGGCTTCAATCGTTAAGAGTTCTCCTCCGACTTGAGTCCATGCCAAACCAGTTACCTGACCGATTCGATCTTTATCTTTAGCTTCTCCATAATCAAACTTTTTAACACCCAAGATATCTTCGAGTATTTTTGGAGTAACTTTAATTAATTTTTTCTCTTTAAGATCAGCAATTTTTTTAATTGTTTTTCTGCAAATTTTTGCTATTTCTCTTTCTAAAGACCTAACGCCAGCTTCTCTGGTGTAATAACGGATAACATCTAAGATGGAATTATCTGAAATTTTAATTTCAGTTTCATCTAACCCATTATTTTTTAGCTGTTTTTTAACTAGATAATCTTTGGCAATACTTAGTTTTTCATCTTCTGTATAACCGGGTAGTCTGATGATCTCCATCCTATCTAACAAAGGCGCAGGAATATCTAAAGAGTTTGCTGTGCATACAAACATGACATCAGATAAATCATAATCAACTTCAAGATAATGGTCGTTAAAAGTGTGATTTTGTTCGGGATCTAAAACTTCAAGAAGAGCAGAAGAAGGATCACCTCTATAATCCATCCCCATTTTGTCTATTTCATCAAGAAGAAATAAAGGATTTTTCACTCCTACTTTTGACATCTTCTGAAGTATTTTTCCAGGCATAGAACCGATATAGGTTCTTCTATGTCCTCTTATCTCTGCTTCATCTCTGACACCACCTAAGGAGACTCTTGTGAATTTTCTCCCAGTTGCTCTTGCAATAGACTCTCCCAAAGAAGTTTTTCCTACACCAGGAGGTCCAACTAAACACAGGACAGGGCCTTTGAGTTTAGAAACTCTTTTTTGAACAGCAAGATATTCAAGAATTCTTTCTTTAACTTCTTCAAGACCATGATGATCTGTTTCCAGAACCTCGCTAGCATTTTCAATACTTTTTTGAATTTTAGACTTCTTCTTCCAAGGAATACTTGTCATCCAATCAATATAACCTCTCACTACTGAAGCTTCAGCTGACATCGGGGGCATGAGCTTAAATTTATTTAATTCTGTATTTACCTTGTCTTTAGCATCATCTGGCATTCCAGAATCCTTTATTTTCTTTTCAAGAACCTCTACCTCGTCATCGACGTCTTCACCCTCTCCCATTTCTTTTTTGAGAGCCTTCATTTGCTCACTTAAGTAATACTCTTTTTGGCTCTTTTCCATTTGTTTTTTAACTCTATTACGAATCTTTTTTTCCATTTGCGTAAGATCAAGCTGAGTTTCGAGAAGATTAACCAAATTTTTTGCCCTTTCTTCAATGTCTAATTCTTCAAGTAAGATTTGACGGTCTGCTATGGAAATCGACAGATGTCCAACTAAGGTATCTATTAACTTTTCTAATCTTTCTACCGATCTAACTTGATTCGCAATTTCGGGTCTAATTTTTTGAGATGTTTTTGAAAGTTCTCTAAATTGCGACTGTAGTGTATTAACATAACTTTTCTTCAGATCCTCTTCCATTTCAGAGTCTTCAAGAATATCAACTTCTGCTTCTAAAATATCTTTTCCAGCAATCAAGTTTTGTAACTTTGCTCTTTTTATCCCTTCAACTAAAACTTTGTATGTTCCATCGGGCAGTTTAATTAGTTGCAATATGGTAGAAACAGTTCCGATTTCATATAAATCATTTTGATTGGGATTTTCTGTATTTGCCTCTCTTTGAGCAACCAACATAACTGATTTATCGTCCGACATAGCTTTTTGAAGAGAATTTATCGACGATTCTCTACCAACAAACAAAGGTGTCACAACACCTGGAAAAATTACAACATCTCTAAGGGGGACTAATGGAATATTCATAATAACCTCTAACTTTTATATAGGGTCTGAAGAAAAAAAAACAAGTTATTGCAATTTTTTTGAATCTAGATCAGTTTCGTAAACCAATAAAGGCTTTGAGTCGCCCTTGATACAAGAGGCATCTAAAACAACTTTTTCAAGATTTTCTACAGACGGAACTTCATACATGGTGTCTAAAAGCGACTTTTCTAAAATTGACCTTAAGCCTCTAGCACCAGTTTTCATTTCTATTGCAAGTTTTGCTATTTCCAATAAAGCATCGTCTCTAATATCGAGTTCTACATCTTCCATCTCAAAAAGTTTCTTGAATTGTTTTGTTAAAGAATTTTTTGGCTCAGTAAGAATTGTTACAAGCGCATTTTCATCAAGTTCGTCTAAAGTAGCCATAACTGGCAATCTACCTACAAACTCAGGAATTAGACCATACTTGATCAAATCTTCAGGTTGAGAATTTTTTATAACCTTCGAATCAAACCCTTGTGTTTTTTTCTTAACGGATGCTTCAAATCCCATACCTCTTTCATCAGATCTAGCTTTAATTATTTCCTCTAGTCCTGAAAAAGCTCCACCACAAATAAATAAAATATTTGATGTATCAACTTGTAAAAATTCTTGTTGGGGATGTTTTCTCCCACCTTGAGGCGGAACTGATGCCGTAGTTCCTTCTACGAGTTTAAGTAATGCCTGTTGAACTCCTTCACCAGACACATCACGGGTGATTGAAGGATTATCGGATTTTCTTGCGATTTTGTCTATTTCATCAATATAAACAATTCCAACCTGAGCTTTTTCGACATCGTAATCGCATTTTTGAAGAAGTTTTTGAATTATATTTTCAACATCTTCTCCAACATATCCGGCTTCGGTTAATGTCGTTGCATCCGCAATGGTAAAGGGAACATCTAAAAGTCTAGCTAAAGTCTGTGCTAATAAAGTTTTACCACTACCTGTAGGCCCTAAGAGAAGAATATTACTTTTTCCTAACTCCACATCTTCACTAGAAGACTGTGAGCTTTTTAATTTTTTATAATGATTGTAAACGGCAACAGCTAATGTCTTTTTTGCAGATTCTTGTCCAATGACATAATCATCAAGAATAGCTTTGATTTCTTCTGGAACAGGTAATTTTTCTTCGGAGGATTCTTGATTTGTTTCTGCTAAATCTTCTTTGATTATGTCGTTACAAAGAGATACGCATTCGTCACAAATGTAAACAGAAGGTCCGGCTATTAGTTTTTTAACCTCGGACTGATTCTTTCCGCAAAAAGAACAAAACAATTTTTTATCTGTTTCTTGATTTTCAGACATACCTATTTATCTCTTTTATCAATAACTTTATCTATTAAACCATATTTTACAGCTTCGTCGCCGCTCATAAAATTATCTCTTTCAGTATCTTGACTCACTTTGTCAATATCTTTTCCACTATGATGAGACAGAATTTCATTCAATTTAGTTCTAATTTTGAGTATTTCCTGAGCATGAATTTCAATATCAGTCGCTTGTCCTTGAAATCCTCCCAAAGGTTGATGAATCATAATTCTAGAATTGGGTAGAGCAAATCTTTTACCTTTTGTACCACCTGTAAGTAAGATTGCTCCCATACTAGAAGCTTGGCCTATACATAAAGTACTTATATCCGGCTTGATATAAGACATAGTATCGTAAATTGACATGCCTGAGGTTACTGAACCGCCAGGTGAATTTATATAAATGTTTATGTCTTTTTCAGGATTTTCAGCTTCTAGAAAAAGCAACTGAGCCACAACCAAATTCGCCATATGATCTTCAATAGGTCCAGTTATAAAGATAACTCTTTCCTTGAGAAGTCTTGAATAAATGTCAAAAGCCCTCTCTCCTCTTGGTGTTTGTTCCACAACCATTGGAACAAGCTGATTTTTAATATTTGTCATGCTACTAATTTAACCCATAGAAACTACTTCTTCAAAACTTAACGACTCCTCCTCTACTTTAGATTTGCCTTCAAGATATTCTGCAACTTTATCTTCTAGAACGAGAGACTCAATATTTTTTAGTTGTTCTTCATTACCATATATCCAATTGACATATTGCTCAGGATCTTTAAATGACTTTGATTTATCTTCAATTTCTTTCTTCAAAGTATCCTTATCGACAGAAATATTATTTTCTTCAATTAATTTATTTATCAAAACTCCCAACCTGACTCTTTTAAGAGCATTTTCCTTGAAGTTATCAATAGGGAATTGATCATCCTCTAATTTACTAACATCCATTCCCATTTGTTGAGCGGTATTGTTTCTTAAATTATTTGCCTCAGAAATAATCATGCTTTGAGGAATATCAATTTGATTTGAACTTTCGAATACATCAAATATCCTTTGTTTGGTTTTTGCTTTTAAATTTGTTTTTAAATCAGTTTGAAGTTGTTCTTCTATTTTTTTCTCAAATTCCACTTTTGTTTTTACATCCATATTTATGGATTTAAAAAATTCCTCATCAAGATTGGGAAGTTTTACCTCTGAAACTTCTTTCATTTTAATTTTAAAGAGAACTTTTTGTCCTTTTAAATTTTCAGCTTGGTAGTCTTCAGGAAAAGTTACTTCTATTTCTTTGGTCTCTGAAGCTTTCATTCCGATAATTTGTTCTTCAAAGCCTGGAATCATAGTTTTTGATCCAAGTTCAAGAGAATAATCTTGTGCTTCGCCACCCTCAAATTTTTCTTCATTTAAAAAACCTTCGAAATCAATTTTAACAAAATTTCCTTCCTTGCTTTCTTCGTCTACTGGCTCGGCTTTTCCATATCTCCTTAAAACTAAATCAGTAGCTTTTTTAACGTCTTCATTTGTAACTTTTGAAACAGGTTTTTTGAAGGATAGTGAACCCATTTTTGCAAGAGAAAATTCTGGATAAATTTCATATAAGACTTCAAATTTAATATCTTTTTTTATATCAAATGATTCTGGAGCAAAACTAGGCTGGCCAACAACAGGTATATTTTCTTCTGAAATCTTTTTGTAAAAGATATCCCCCATTTTATCCATGATTAGTCGTTGTTTGATTTGGTCTCCATAGTATTTTTCAATTACGTCCAAGGGAGCTTTACCTTTTCTAAATCCTTTCAGGTCAGAAGAAGATTGCTGAGATAAAAGTCTTTTCTTGAAGTCACTTTCAAGATCTTTAGATGAAATATTTAATTTAAGTTTTTTCTCTAGACTATTTTTTTTACTGAACATAATATCCTTCATTTTTTTGGGGTGGGCGATGGGGCTCGAACCCACGACAACCGGTACCACAAACCAGTGCTCTACCAACTGAGCTACGCCCACCATTAGTGGCCTCCCGGGCAGGATTCGAACCTGCGACCCTCTGCTTAGAAGGCAGATGCTCTATCCAGCTGAGCTACCGGGAGTAAATTTTTGCTATTGTATAAAAATACTTACGATTAGTCTTTACTTACCAAAATTGACTAATGAGCCAAAAAGGAATCTTAATACCTTATTTGGGATGAATTTAGATATAAATATCATCGTTTTATTAAAACCTCCTCTAACAACATAAATTTCTTTTCCTTTTAAACAAGCATTTACTCCCTGCACTGCAACTTGTTTCGCAGACATCAAAAATAAGGAAGGCACATCGGAATATTGCATATTAAATCCGGCTCTTTCATTGAAACCTGTTTCTGTAAATCCTGGGCAAAGAGCACAAACATGTACATTATATTCTTTGTAAGTACTGTTTAACGTGATAGTGAATTCATTAACAAAATTCTTTATATTTCCATAAATTCCTATTGCACCGCTTCCACTTGGAATTATTCCTGCAATTGAGGATACCTGAAGAATCTTTCCAGATTTTCTTTCTTTCATATCTTTGATAAAAAGACGCGTTAATTTTACCAAAGAGTTCAATAACACATTTAGAAATCCATCAAGTTTTTCAAGATCATACGAATCAAAGTCTTCTGTAAATCCATATCCAGCATTATTTACTAAGAAATCAATTTCATAGTTGTTATTTTGACAGAAATCATAAATCTCCTGAGGACTTTCAGATTTAGTCAAATCTTTTACCAAAACTATTACTTTTGAGTTTGACTTAGACTCCACTTCTTCTTTAAGTTCTAATAATTTATCTTCTCTTCTTGCTGTAACAATAATTTGCATGTCAAATTTTGAAAGATATTTGACTATTTCAAACCCAATGCCAGAAGAGGAACCCGTGACTAATGCTGTTTTATTTTTCAAATAAGTCATTATTTTTTGGTCGGGGTGGAGGGATTTGAACCCCCGACATCCTGCTCCCAAAGCAGGCGCGCTACCAGACTGCGCTACACCCCGTTAATTTTTAAATAAGGGGTGGTATGATAACAAATAACCATGGCTATAGTACTCGACGGAAAAAAATTATCACTTGAATCAGAAAATGATTTTTCCAAACGCGTTGAAAAAATTAAGGCCAAAAATCATTCCACTCCTATATTGGCTACAATTTTAGTTGGAAGTGATCCTGCTTCGGCAACTTATGTCAAAATGAAAGGCAATGCTTGTAAAAGAGTTGGAATGGACTCTTTGAAAATAGAACTCGATGAAGCTACAACTACTTCGGAGTTGATAAAAAAAATTAAAGAACTTAATGCTAATGAAGATGTTCATGGAATATTATTGCAGCATCCTGTTCCAGAACATATCGATGAAAGATCTTGTTTTGATGCGATAGATATAAAAAAAGATGTTGATGGAGTAACTAGTTTGGGTTTTGGAAGAATGAGCATGCAGGAAAGAGCATATGGCTCTTGTACTCCTTATGGCATTATGCGTCTCTTGAAAGAATATAAAATTCCTTTAGAAGGAAAGTCGGCGGTTGTTGTTGGAAGAAGTCCAATTTTGGGAAAACCTATGGCAATGATGTTATTGAATGAAAATGCGACAGTAACAATTTGTCATTCTAGAACAAAAAATTTGCCTGAAATTATATCTACCGCAGATATTGTTGTCGGCGCAGTCGGCATTCCAAAATTTATTAAAAGTGATTGGATCAAAGACAATGCCGTTGTAGTAGATGCAGGATATCATCCTGAAAAATGTGGTGATATCGATCTTGAAGGCGTTATTTCAAGATCATCCGCTTACACTCCTGTTCCTGGTGGTGTTGGACCAATGACTATTAATACTTTAATTATGCAAACTTTAGAAAGCTGCGAAGCTCATCTAGGTCTTGATTAATTTTTCCAGTATTCGTCTTTAAGAAGTCTTTTATAAAGTTTCCCAGTTGGATGTCTAGGAAGCTCTTCTCTAAAATCTATAGATTTGGGACACTTCACATGAGATATATTTTCCCGACAATACGCCATCAGTTCTGCCTCAAGGTCTTCTCCTGCAAGGTTCATATCTTCAGGTTGAACTACAGCTTTTACCTCTTCACCCATTTCTTCATTTGGAACACCAAAAACAGCAACATCAGCGACTTTAGGGTGCATGATTAATGCATCTTCCGTCTCTTTTGGATAAATGTTTACTCCTCCAGAAATAATCATAAAAGCTTTTCTATCTGTTAAGTATAGAAAACCATCTTCATCTAAATAGCCTATATCTCCAAGGGTTGTATAGCCTTGTTTTGAAGTAGCACCTTTAGTTTTTTCTTTGTCATTGTGATATGAAAATCCATTTGCAGTAGGTCCTTCAAAGTAAATTGTGCCCTCTTCTCCAACAGGTACTTCATTTTGATCATCATCTAAAATATGTATTGGGCCAAGTAAGGACTGACCAACTGTACCCTTATGGGAGAGCCACTGTTCTGAATTGCATGCAACAAAACCATTAAATTCAGTTCCTGCATAGTATTCATTAATGATAGGGCCCCACCAATCTATCATTTTCTCTTTCACCTCTACTGGACAAGGAGCCGCAGCATGAATTGCTATTCGATGAGATGACAAATCATATTTATTTAAAATCTCCGGATCACTTTTTAAAAATCTGATGAACATTGTTGGAACCCACTGACTATGAGTGATCTTATACTTTTCTATAGCAGCTAATGCAGCTTCAGGATCAAATTTTTCTAATATAATACTGGTTGCTCCCAAGGCAAGAAATCCCGTATTAAACCCCATTGGTGCTGAGTGGTAGAGAGGAGCTGGAGATAGGTAAACAGAATCTTCATCAGCAGAATATAATCCTTGAACAACGCGAGTCAGGCCTAAGTCATCTTCATCTGCTTTATAAGGTAAAGGACTTAAACTTATTTCTCGACTAACGCCTTTTGGCTTTCCAGTTGTTCCTGAAGAATACAACATTGCGGCTCCTTGACACTCATCCTCTATGGGTGTGTCTGGCATGTTTTTTATTTCTTCCTCATAAGACTTAAAGTCATCTGTTGTGCCATCAAGCATGAATTTATGAACTCCCTCTAAAGAATTCGCTAAAGACTTTGCAGATTCTTCAAGGAATTTGCTAGTTATAAAAACTTTTGCGCCACAATCTTTAACAATATATTCAACTTCACTTGCCTGGAGTCTCCAGCTTATAGCTGTATATTTCAATCCACTTCGATATGCAGCAAAGGCGATAGGAAAAAATAACTTATGGTTTTCCATCATAAAAGCCATACTATCTCCAGGTTTAAGACCTAAAGATCTAAATAATTGAGCCCCTTGATTTGATAATTCGTTTAATTCTTGGTGAGTGATTACGTCACCACTTCCTGCCATGATAATGGCCGGCTTATCTTTTAATTTAGGTCCGTTTATTCCTGGATGCATGTCCTCTCCTCTAAATAATGTAAAATTAAACTCCTAAGTTAATTTAAATAAATTTTACATGCAAGATTTTAAAAGATTTCCAGTTATTTGCAGTGTTGGAGGCATAAACTCAGCTGGAAGATCTTCTTTTGATTTTTCTTACAAACGACTAGTTATAGACAATCTCGATACAAATTCTAAAAAATCGTTGCTGAAAGACTTAAGTTCACTCACGAATTCTGAAATTTCATCGGAAAAAGATATTTTTGAAAAAACATTAGTAAGAAAAGTCAATTCAGCTCTTTTTGATCCAGATTTACTCATGAAAGATGTCATGAATGTGAATGCCGCCGGACAACTGCCTGAAGGAATAAATCTCTCAAAAATGTATAACTCAAGACAACATCCAAAAGGAATTCAAATGACTATTTTTGGTGTTACCGATTGCTTGAGAAATATGGGCAAGGATTGGGATACTGAAATAAAACCATTATTGGATCCAAAAAAAATAGGTGTTTTTTCTGGTCCTGCAATAGGGCAGTTAGACTACGAAGGGATGGGTGGCCTTTTACAATCAAGAAAGATTGGTAAAAGAGCTAGTTCCAAACACTTGTCAATGTCCTTGATTGGTATGTCAGCGGATTTCATAAATGCTTATGTACTAGGATCCTTGGGAAAGACAGGAACTGTAGCCGGTGCTTGTGCAACTTTTCTCTACAACTTAGATTTGGCTTTGAAAGGAATTAAAAATAATGAACTAGATTTTTCAATTGTTGGATCTGCAGAAGCGCCTATTAATCCAGAGATAACAGATGGCTTTTTAGCAACTACAGGAATTGCTGATGATAAAAAGATTCTAGAAATGCAGATTAGAAATAACGATGAAAACTCTGAAGTTGTAGATCATAAAAATGCCTGTCGGCCTTTTGGAGATAATGCGGGAATGATTTTGGGTGAAGCAGCTCATTTTGTAGCGGTTACAACTTTGGAATTTGCTATAAAAAACGGCCTAAAAATATTTGGTGGTTTTACAGACGTTGCAATAAATGCGGATGGATTCAAAAAATCAATTAGTTCTCCTGGAATTGGTAACTACATAACAATGGCTCAATCTCTTTCTAATACGTTGAAAATAGGTTGTTCCATTCAAGAGAGTATTGTTATCGCTCATGGTACGGGAACTTTTCAAAATCGAAGTACCGAATCTGACGTACTAAATAGAGTCGCTGAAGGATTTGAACTAAAAAATTGGAAGGTAACTGCCTTAAAAGGTATGTTGGGTCATACCATGGGTCCTGCTGCTGGGGATGAATTAATAACAGCTTTAGGAATTTGGAATCATGGTTTGATTCCAGGAATAAATACAACTAAAAAATTAGCTAATGATGTGTTATCGGATAACTTAGATTTTTGTCTGAATACTCGAGAAGTAGATAAAGAAAAAGTAGATGCTATCTACCTGAATGCTAAAGGTTTTGGGGGCAATAATGGTTCTTGTGGTGTGGTAAGTCCAAGCTTCATCAAATCAAAAATCAATAAAAAAGATTTAAAAAATTATGAGGAAAAACTTTCTGATACTGAAGCGAAAAGAAAAGTTTATTTAGAAGAAAGTAACAACGGAAATTACAACCTGATTTATCGCTTCAAAGAAGAAGTTCTTGACCCTTCGGGAGATATGAAAATAACAAAAGATAAAATATCTATCTCTGATTACAAAGATATAGATTTATAAACTATCTGTCTAAAAGCTTATCCTTAGGAAATAGCCTTCCAATTAGGGGTATGAGTGGTAACAGATAAATATATTTTTTTGGAAAAAATCTCTGAATTCTGTCATACCAGTGAGCATCTCCTCCAACCAATATTCTTTTATTTTTTTTCTTGATGTTTTTTAAAATAATTTTTGCTGCTGTATTGGCATTAATCGGAGCTTGATTTTTAAATATCTCTCCAACCTCTTCTTTTGTTTTGGCCTTGGGGCCAAACAAATTAGGTCTTTCGTCCTCTCTATCAAGATCTATTTCCAACTTATCGTTTTTAACACCATAGTTTGCAATATTGGTACCAATATGACCTGGATGAACTGAATATACTTCAACTGGAGAATCTTCCATTTTCATTTCGAGGGCTAAAGTTTCAGTAAAAGCCCTTACCCCGTATTTACCGACATGATATATAGATTGCGTAGGCACTGACAAAAGTCCAAAAATAGATGAAGTATTAATTATGGCTGCTTCAGGTCTTTTTTTTAGATGAGGTAAAAAAGCTCTAGTTCCATTTATTACTCCATGGAGAAGAATCCCCAAACCCCAGTCCCAATCTTCATCAGTAGAATCCTCAACAGTTTGTGACAAAGCAACTCCAGCATTATTGAAAACCATATCCACAGCACCATGTTCATCTATCACTTTTTGCGGTAAAGCAAAAACGGCCTCTTTGTCGCTTACGTCTATTACATGTTTAGAAACACCTACATTATAATTTTTCAAAAGCTCAGCTGTTTCATTAAGAGTATCTTCATTCCACTCCGCTAAAGCTATGTTTGCTCCTGATTTTGCGAGTTCTATAGCTAACTCTCTACCCATGCCAGAACCTGCTCCGGTTATGACTGCAACTTTGCCATCAAAATTTTTCATATTATTCTCCGCCAGATAAATATAATTTATGACAGTATGACTGTCCAATTTTTAGTGAAAATTTTAAATATCTATAATTTTTTTAGAAGTTAAAAAGTTTAATATGGGATTTAAAGTCAATCCTTGAATGGTGGTCTCGTCGCCTTCGGTAGATAAAAATAAATTTTTTCCTAATGATTCAAATCGATAGGCTCCGCAAGCCATGAAAGGCTCATCTTTATCAATATAATCTTTAATTTCTGAATCCGATAAAGATTTCATGGTAAGAGCTGCTTGTGCATAATGCGACCAAATTTCCTTCCCATCTTTGCAGATGCTTATACCACAATTTTGATAATGGGTATTTCCGGATAGTTTAGATAATGTTTTAAAACAGTTTTCCCTAGTAAGGGGCTTGCTAAAAATTTCGTCTTCATGACAGCATATTTGATCTGAACCAATTACATAAGCATTTTTATTTTTATTACTTACATCTAAAGCTTTAGCTTTTGCTAAAGTCAGACAATATTTTTTAAAGTTATTTTTAGGAAGAGTTTTTTTTAATTTTTTTTCATCTATATTCGCAGGGATAATTAGAAATTCTAAACCAGCATCTATTAAAATCTTTTTTCTAATTTCCGAACCGGATGCAAGAATAATAGATTTGCTATCTAATAACGAATTTACGCTCAATCTTTATTCGAATCGATTAAGTTCATGAATTCGGTTCTGGTAGATGCATTTTCTTTGAATGCTCCTAACATTCTACTTGTGACAGTGCTTGTTTCAGTTTTATGAATCCCTCTTGTAGTCATACATTGATGAGCTGCATCTATTACAACAGCAACACCTTTAGGCTTTAATACGTTATTTATTGTGTCTGCTACTTGTGCCGTCATAGTTTCTTGTGTTTGAAGGCGCTTTCCAAAAATATCGACTATTCTTGCTAATTTACTTATACCTACGACTCTGTTGTCTGGAATATATCCGACATGGGCAACCCCAATTATCGGAGCCATATGATGTTCACAATGAGATTCAACTCTTATGCCTTTGACAATAACCATCTCATCGTAACCCTCGACTTGCTCAAAAGTTTTAGCTAAAACTTCTTCTGGGTCTTCGTGGTAGCCGCCAAAAAATTCATCATAAGATTTAATTACTCTTTTAGGGGTTTCCAACAATCCTTCTCTTAATGGGTCATCTCCAGCATATGCAAGCAAAGTTTTTACAGCTTCCATAGCTTCTTCTGCGGACGGTCTAGAAATTTTTTGCTTAGGTTTATCTTTGTTAGTCATTTTTTTTATTGTTAGGGTTGTAAATAAAAGATTTTTATTCTTTATCTGAAGGGAAAGGATTAAATGGAAAAGGTCTTTCTTTAGTACTATAAGTTACAAAATCAATAATTTGGATAATATAATTTCGTAACTTTATTGAAAAAACTGATAAATGTAAATTAGGTTCTTTACTAAAAAGAGTAAATAAAAATTGAACTCCTGCAATAATCCATAAAACAAAATCCAAAAAACCTAATAGAAAAAGATAGAAAACAACTAATCCAGCTGTAATCCAGGTGGAAGGATGTTTAGCCTTTTCAGGCAATACATCTTTAAAATTTTTTGCTTCTTCTGTTTCAACTTCAGCCATTACTGAAGAATCTTCGTTTTTATCAGTCATATGCGGTGTCAATATTACCACTTTCGTGGATAAACTTTAAAAAACATTTTTTTGGGTCTTTTTTTTGATACACAATCTCATAAAGAGCCTCAATTATAGGCATCTTTAGAGAAAGTTTTTTCTTTTCGAAATATAAGACTTCCAGGGTCCTATACCCTTCAACGGATTGATTTATCATTCCCAATGCTTTGCGAGAACTATTTCCTTTTCCTAAGAGTTTTCCAAAAGAATAATTTCTACTTTTTTTGGAACTACTCGTAGCTATAAGATCACCGACTCCTGATAAACCTAGAAGCGTTAATGGGTTGGCATTTATCTTTTTAAAGAGTTCTGACATCTCTGAAAGAGACCTTGTGAGTAACATAGCTTTTGTATTTGATTCAAAACCTAATCCATCAGAAAGACCAGAACATATTGCATACAAATTTTTCAAAGCTCCTGCCATTTCTATTCCTTTTATATCTTTTGAAAGAAATATTTTAAAAAATTCTGTATTGAATAAATTCGATATATGATTTAAAGATTTTTTATTGCTTCCTGCAATGACTGAAGCCGATATATTTTTTCTCATAATTTCATCAGCAATATTTGGGCCAGAAAGAACCATGATATTTTTTTTTGAATGATTTGTTTCATCTATAAATACTTCGCTCATTGTCATAAAAGATTTATTTTCAATTCCTTTGGATGCGATCAAAATCTTTTGATTATCTAAGTATTTGGCAATTTTTGCTGAAATTGATCTAAAGCCTTTTGATGGAATTGCAATAACAACAAGATCTACATCACTAAAAGCATCCTTTAAATTAGAAATAATTTTTAAATTTTTTGAAAGTTTATATTGAGGAAGATATTTATTATTGATCCAAGTATTTTTAACTTTATTGAATATTTTTAAATTTCTAGCCCAAAGAGATACATCATGATCTTTCTCTGCCAATAGATTAGCTAATGTTGTGCCCCAAGAACCTCCGCCTAAAACTAAAATCTTATTCATATGAAATTTTAAGAGATAAAATTAAGTGATTTATCTCCAAATTTTTTCCACCAATTTTCTCCCAAAAATTTTATGGCCTTTAAGTTTCTCTTTGAAGTGTTATCAAAAGAAGACTTAATACCCGATAAAGACGAATCAACTCTCAAATAATTTTCTTCGAAAAGTGATTGAGCGATAACATGCTCAATATTTGATTCCATAAGAATTTGTATAATTCCAGCGTTCAGCCAAGAAATTGAACCCCATTTTCTAGCACGTCTTCCATCTAATCTTTTAGAGTTGTAACCTGTGCCAACACTTAAGATTTTGATCTCATCGTTGGGCCATAGTTTTTTTGCTTCGGCATATGCAATCAGTACTGGGTTGTTAGTAGATACTGCACCATCTATATACCACTGGCCTTCTATTGATTCAGCTGGAAAATATGTTGGTGCCGCAGAAGTAGCTGCTGCGACTCTTCTCGCTGGCAAATATCCTTCTGTCCAAGATTTAAACATTTTTACTCTTCTTTTTTCCAAATCAAAAGCTGTGATCATTGTTGGTGTTTTTGCTGCGCTTAGAGTTTCTGCTTTGAAATAATCTTTAAATACTTTTCTTTTAACTTTTCCCGCGTATTTAGAACCGAGTATTCTATACCTAAAAGGCGAAAAAATTTTTTTTATATTTTCTATAGAGTAAATCTTTACTAAATCGTCCTTTTGTAAATCGAGAATTGATATAGCCAGGGCAATAATGCCGCCTGTTGAAGTACCTACAATCAAATCAAAACATTCAGAAAGTTTTTTTGGAGCTACTTTGTCTAATTCGCTTAGGAAAGTTGCGGAAGCTAATCCTCTCACACCGCCTCCATCGATAGACAAAACATATTTAGTCATTGTTATTTTTAGATAAATTCAGCATATTATGAACGAAACTATACTAAGTATTTTAAATGAATTCATTTAATGCCAAAAAAATAGGTTTTTGGACTGGCCTAACAATTTTTGTTTGTATTTATTTCTTACCTACCCCCGATGGTTTATCAAACGAAGGAAAGCTAACTGCAGCAATTTTTTTATTGATGGGGATTTGGTGGGCTACCGAAGCAATGCCTCTTTATGCGACTGCCCTCTTACCTTTGATTTTTTTTCCTTTATTGGGAATAGATCCAATTGGAGTAATAAGCAAAGAATATATGAATAAAGTTCAATTCCTTTTTGCTGGAGGATTCATGATCGGGATCGCTATGCAAAAGTGGAATTTGCACAAAAGAATTGCACTCAATATTTTAAAATATAGTGGTTTGCAGGCTAAAAATATTGTGGCTGCTTTCATGCTTACAAGTGCGATTTTAAGTATGTGGGTTATGAATACTTCGACTGCCATAATGCTATTACCCATTGGAGTATCAGTCATAGCTGTAATAAATGAGACTGTAAAAGACTTACTTCCAAGTGAAAGTAAAAATTTTCAATTTGCTCTTCTTCTAGGGATTGCATATTCAGCTTCCCTGGGAGGAATCTCTACTCCAATTGGAACTTCTCCTAATGGTTATCTGATTCAGTATGCAAATGATAATTTTAATCAAGATATAGGCTTTATAAGCTGGCTAGCTATAGGACTTCCTGTGACTTTAATCATGATACCCCTTGTTTGGTTTATTTTAACCTCTTTAATTTTTCCAATAAATTTTAAGGCTTCTCCAGAAACAAATTCTAAACTAAGGACAATGCTTGAAGATTTAGGAAAGATCACTTCAGAGCAAAAAATGGTTGCAATTATTTTCTCAATAACTGCCTTTTGTTGGGTGTTTAGAAAATTATTAGATGATTTACCAGGACTCGGATTTTTAGAAGATGCTGTCATTGCAATGATTGGTGGGATTTCATTATTTTTTGTGAGTTCTAAAAATAGAGAAGATTATTTGCTTAATTGGGATGATTTGCAGAAAAAATTTCCATGGGGGCTCATCTTTTTATTTGGAGGAGGTATGGCCTTGGCTTACGAAGTAAATTCTACAGGCCTTGCTTCATGGTTAGCTAATTTGATACCTGCAGACGTCAATCCTATTATAGTTGTTGCTTTGATCATATTATTGGTCTTATTCCTTACAGAGTTAACAAGTAATCTCACAACAACAATTACTTTCATGCCTGTAATTGCTAGTGTAGGTTTCAATCTAGATGTAAATCCCTTATTACTTACTTTACCCCTTACAATCGTTGCTAGTTGTGCTTTCATGTTGCCAGTTGCAACTCCTCCCAACTCTATAGTCTTTGCTTCAAACTTGGTTCCCATTCAGCAGATGGTGAGAGCAGGAATTTTTATTAATATAATTTCATTTCTATATATCCTTCTTTTATCAGTCTTTTATTACCCTCTCGTCTTGTAGTAAAATATTTTGGAGTGTTGCACTTAGGTTCAATATCAGGGGTTCCTAGTAAAGTGCGTTTTTTTCTTACCCTGTGAAGGAGGTGGTCCAAATTAGTATTAACGAATTAGCAGGAATTTCAGGGGGTGCCTCTTGACAACGGGTTAACCCGATTCCGACCTTTTGCCGGTTCGCCCGCTTAAGGTAAGAATTAAGTTGGAATACTTATTCTTAAGCCCCGTCAGAAATGGCGGGGTTTTTTTATTCACTCAAATCGTGACCAGTTGCTGAGATGGTTCCACCATCGCAGGTAATAGTTTCTCCAACAGTATAAGAACCTGCTTTTGATGATAAATATAAAGCTAAACCGCCGACATCCTCAGCTCTCCCCATTCTATGGACCGGATTTCTAGAAATAATACCTTCATAGTTATGGGCTACTGCTGAACCCAACATATCACTAGGAAAAGGTCCTGGAGCAATTGCATTTACTAAAATATTTTCTTTGACAAGTCTTGCTGCAAGAACTCTTGTCATGTGATGAACTGAAGCTTTTGAAGCACTGTAAGGATATGTTTCAAAAATAGGTGTTCCGATGCCATCAATTGAACCTATGTTGATTATTCTTGAAGGATCTTCTCTTGTAGCATTCTTCTTAAGCAAAGGAAGAAATTTTTGTGTAGAGAAAAATACACTTTTTACATTCAAATCCATAACTTTATCCCAGCCTTTTTCAGAAAAGATGTCGATAGGTTCTGCCCATGCAGCTCCAGCATTGTTTACTAATATATCAATTCCTGATTCTAAGGCCTCTACTTCTTTTACAAAATTCTCTATGCCTTCCAAAGAAGATAAGTCAGATGGGAGAGATATACAATGAGCATTATATCTTTCCGAAAGTTCTATAGCCTTCGCATCACAAACATCAGCCTTTCTCGAAGTAATATAAACAGTTGCTCCATTTGCTAAATATGCCGATGCAATCATTTCTCCGATTCCTCTAGAGCCGCCAGTGACAACAGCAATTTTCTTGTTCACTGAAAAAAGTTCTTCAATTTTCATTTTTTTCTCCAAATATAAATATCTCTATTTATCAGAAATGGCGGACCGGACGGGGCTCGAACCCGCGACCTCCGCCGTGACAGGGCGGCGTTCTAACCAGAACTGAACTACCGGTCCAATTTAGGTGAACAATTATACATATCTTGCAGAAAAAAAATCACTTAAACTTGGGGGAATAAGATCAAGAGAGTTTTAAAAATGAAAAAATTTCTAATATTTATCTTCTTTTTGCCTTTTTGTAATTTTGTTTTTACAGATGCTAAGGCTGGAACACTTTCATTAGATAGGGAAATTATAGAAGACAGAAAAATATCCTTTCCGGATACAAATGAATTCAAAGTTATTGTGTCAGATTTACATACACATTCTATATTTTCAGATGGGCATGTGTGGCCAAATATCAGGGTAGAAGAAGCACAAAGAGATGGTCTTGATCTTCTTGCAATTACTGAACACCTTGAGTACCAACCTCATATGAAATTCGTTCCGAACACCGACAGAAACGATGCCTTTAAAGAAGCTTTGGTGGCAAACGATGATAAAGACTTACTCATAGTTAATGGAGCAGAGATAACAAGAATTCCACCAGTAGGACATATGAATGCTATTTTTATAAGGGATGCTAATTCTTTATTCAATGATGATGAGTCGAACATTCCTATTGCTAGAGAACTTTTAAAACAATATCCAGAAGCAGGCTCATGGGAAGAAAATGATGAAGTGAGCAATTATTATGCCCTAACATCAGTCTGGCCAGCCGAACAGGCTATTGATGAAGCACATTCTCAAGGAGCATTTATTTTTTGGAATCACTCTTGGTGGACACCTCAATCTCCACAAGGAATTTCTATTTTAACCGATTTTCATAAAAAGCTTATTTCAGAAAATAAACTACATGGAATAGAAATAGTAAATGGTGTTAATTATTCAGACGAAGCATTTCAGATTGCAATTGATAATAATTTAACAATTATCGGTACTTCTGATGTTCATAATCTTATTGATTGGGATTATTCCTTTTATAAGGGAAAACATAGGCCTGTGACCTTAGTTTTATCTAAAGATAAAACTGAAAAATCTATTAAAGATGCTTTGTTCAAAGGAAGAACAGTTGTTTGGTTTAAAAATAAATTAATTGGATTAAAGGATAATTTAGTTCCACTTTTAAAAAGTAGTCTATCTTTTAAAAGTTTAGGTTATGAGACTGGAACATTTATTCTTAAAGTGGAAATAGAAAATAAATCTGATTCTAAAATGATGTTAAAAAATATTTCAAAATATACCTTTTCTCAAAATACTGATTCATTTCATGTTGATGCTCATAGTAAGAAAATTATTGAAATAAAAACTATAGTAAAGCTCAAAGAAATGAATTTAACTTTTAAAATACAAAATGCTTATATTGAACCTTCAAAAAATCCTAAAGTGAGTTTTTTTGTAAAAATTTAAGTGGTGGGCGACACAGGACTTGAACCTGTAACTTCCACCTTGTAAGGGTGGCACTCTACCAATTGAGTTAGTCGCCCAAAAGAGACAGCATTATACCCAAATTAAATATAATCAAATGGACAATATGAAAAAATTAGTGCATATTTTTTTCTTTATAAAGAAGTAATGAAACAACTAGAATCTCAACCCTTTCAATCAAAACTAAATTTAAATTCTGAAGAATTCGAGAACAATAAGTCATCCATGCTGGAGATGATTTCTGAGTTAAATGAATTATTAGATGAAGCTGAAGCAGGTGGTGGTCCAGATCATCATAAAAGATTAGCAGCAAGGGGAAAACTTCCAGTTCGAGAAAGAGTTTTCCACTTCTTGGACCCAGATAGTCCTTTTTTAGAAATTAGCGGTTTAGCGGCCTATAAATCTGAATACCCCATCGGTGGAGGTGCTTTTGCTGGTATTGGAGTATCTTCAGGAATCGAGTGTGTAATTTTTGCAAATGATCCTACTGTTCTTGCAGGAGCAATGCATTTTTACTCTGTAAAAAAATGGATGAGATGCATGCAAATTGCACGAGATTGTCGAATTCCTTTCATTCAATTTGTTGAATCTGCTGGAGGTGATTTACGTCCAAGAGCTGGAGCTGCTGTTGGTGGAATGGGTCATTTTGCTGAATCAGGTAGACAATTTTATGAAATCACGGAGCTTTCAAAACTTAATATTCCAACTGTAACTGTTGCTTTCGGAACTGCTACCGCCGGTGGAGCTTATCAACCTGGAATGTCGGACTATAATATTTTTGTTAAAAACCAGGCAGATGTTGCCCTTGCTGGTCCGCCTTTGGTTCAAATGGCAACTGGTGAAATTTCTTCCAGAGAAGACATTGGAGGAGCAAAAATGCATGCTGAGAAATCTGGTTTAGCTGAATATTTAGCTGAGGATGATTTAGATGGAATAAGAATTGCTCGAGAAGTAATGTCCCATTTAAATTGGGATAAAGAAGGAAATAATCCTCGATTTGAAATAGCTCCTCCAAAATACAGTCAAGAAGACCTATTAGGAATTATTGAGCCAAGTTTAAAGACTCCTTTTGATATCAGAGAAATAATCGGTCGTATCTCTGACGGATCAAAGTTCGAAGAATTCAAACCGCTTTTTGGGCCGACAATAATTTGTGGTTTTATTTCCATTCATGGATACCCAGTTGGCGTGCTTGGAAATAACGGTATGCTTTTTCCTGATGCTTCTCAAAAAGCAGCTCACTTCATTCAACTATGTAACAAAAGAAATTTACCTTTAGTTTTTCTTCAAAATATCACTGGATTTATGGTCGGAAAAGATTACGAGCAAGATGGTTCCATCAAAAAAGGAGCTCAAATGTTAAATGCTGTTTCAAACTCAAATGTTCCTCATCTTACTGTCATAGTAGGAAATTCATATGGAGCTGGAACTTACGCAATGTCTGGAAGAGAATTTGGAAATTCTTTTACTTTTCTATGGCCAACAGCAAAAATTGCAGTCATGGGTGGAGAAGTTATAGCTGGAGTTATGTCTATCGTAAGAAGAGGTCAAGCTGCAAGAAAAGGTCTTAAATTTGATGAAAAAGCTGACGCAGAAATTGTGAAAAATCAGCAAATCTCTCATGATAAGGGTTCCAAAGCTTTGAGAGCTACAAGCGTTATTAGTGATGACGGAATTATAGATCCCAGAGATACCAGAAATGTATTGGGAATGTGTTTATCGATTGTTAATAATAAAGAAGTTAAAGGATCAG
The DNA here is from genome assembly GCA_902632605.1 of uncultured SAR86 cluster bacterium. GTDB lineage: Bacteria > Pseudomonadota > Gammaproteobacteria > Magnimaribacterales > AG-339-G14 > MEDG-81. Next base: position 109,269 of record CACPDB010000004.1, read on the forward strand.
AAGGATTTGGAGTATTTAGGTTATGACAATTAAAAAATTGTTGATTTCAAACAGAGGAGAAATCGCCAGTAGAATCATAAAAAGTGCTCACGAAATGGGAATAACCTGTGTAGCCATTTATACAGAAGCTGATAAAAATACCCCTTATGTTAGAGAGGCAGATCAATCCTTTAAACTTTCAGATTCATATCTAAATGCTAAAGAAATTTTAGAAATAGCTAAAAAAAATAATGTAGATGCAATTCATCCTGGATATGGATTTTTATCTGAAAATGCTAATTTTGCAAATAATGTAAAAAAGGCAGGAATGAAGTGGGTAGGACCTTCTGCAAATGCCATAAAAAAAATGGGAGATAAAATTACTGCAAAAACTTTAGCAGAAAAAGCTGGTGTCCCTACTCTACCTTCGGGTTCTTCAGCTAAAGATGCAAATAAAATTGGTTATCCTATCCTTGTAAAAGCTGCCGCAGGAGGTGGTGGTAAAGGTATGCGTATTGTCAAAAGTCCAAAGGATTTAAAAGAATCTATTGCTTCTGCAGAGAGAGAAGCTGAGGGTGGTTTTGGCGATAAGAGAGTTTTCTTAGAAAGATACATTGAAAAGTCTAGACACATCGAAGTACAAATCCTTGGCGATTCCTTTGGTAATTTAGTTCATTTAGGAGAAAGAGAGTGTTCAATTCAAAGACGACATCAAAAAGTGGTTGAAGAATCGCCCTCACCCATGGTTGATGATTCCATGAGAGAAAAAATGGGAGACGCCGCCATAAAGTTAGCTTCCAAATTAAAGTATGAATCAGCTGGGACTGTTGAATTTCTCGTTGATGAAAAGACGAAAGAATTTTGGTTTCTTGAGGTCAATACTAGGCTTCAAGTTGAACATCCTGTTACCGAAGAAGTTACAGGAATTGATCTTGTTAAAGAGCAGCTCAGAATAGCCGAAGGTGAGTCTCTGGGTTATGACCAATCCGATATTGATTGGTTTGGAAGTTCTATAGAAGTGAGACTGTATGCTGAAGATCCAAATAATGATTTTTTACCGGTGACTGGAAAGATGATTTCTTTTTTACCGGCTGATGATCCTCATGTTAGATGGGATGTAGGAATTGAATCGGGGTCAATCATTACTCCTGATTTTGATCCAATGTTAGCTAAAGTTATTTCTTATGGAGAAACCAGAACAGAAGCAGCAAAAAAATTAGCTCTTGCATTAGAAAATAGTCACTTTGGGGGAATGCAAACAAACCGAGAATTCTTAATTGCTATTTTAAGATCTGAGAAATTTTTAAAAGGTGCCACCACTACTGATTTCATCGAGAAGGAAAAACTAAGTGGAGAAATACACCTTTCCGAAGAAGAAATAAAAAATTATGCAAAAGCAGCAAGTTTATGGATTCAAGGACTGAATAGGAAAAATGCCGCTGTTTTAACCAATATGGATTCAGGATGGAACAATGCAAGGTTACCTTTTCAGGAGGTAAAACTTTCTTTGAAGGATACAAATTTTGTTATTAATTATAAAAAATCAAGAGATGGTAAGTTTAAATTTTCTGATTCAGTATTGGCTATTGTCCATGATTGGCAAGAAAATTTCATAGATGTTGAAATATCAGGAACCAGGCTCAGATCAAAAATATCTTTTGAAGATAATCTTTTATTAATTCATACCTACAAGGGTGATTTACTTTTTAATGTTTTACCTAAATTTGAAGTTAAAGTTTCAGGAATGATTGAAGGCGGTCTAAATGCCCCAATGCCCGGAAAGGTAGTAGAAGTCCAAATCAAAAAAGGTTCTTCCGTTAAAAAAGGAGATACTTTGATTATCTTAGAGGCAATGAAAATGGAACATAAAGTGAGTGCTCCGTCTTCTGGTAAAATTAAAAATATTTTAGTTTCTAAAGGTGAACAAGTAGAAAATGGTCAAACCTTAGTTGTTTTGGATTAGTCCCATTTGGGTTCTCTTTTCTCTAAGAAAGCAGCAATTCCCTCTTTTGCGTCAGGACCAGCAAAAGTTTCTGCACTTTTCTTTCCTAAATAAGGTAATGCTTCATCAAAATTCATACTATCCTGATTTACATATGCCTCAAGACCAAATTGCATTGTTCCAGGAGCAAGACTGGCTAAATCCTTTGCTAATTTAGCAACAGTTTCGTCTAAAGCATCTGTTACTACAGATTCATTAATCAACCCCCACTCTTGAGCTTTTTTCGCATCTATTGCTTGACCACGCATACAAAAATCTAATCCAACTCTCTTAGGCATAACTCTAAATAAACCGGCCATAACCATATGAGGCCAGACCCCGCGAAGAATTTCAGGAGCCGAAAATTTTGCAGATTCAACAGCAATTGCATGAGTGCAATTTGTAACCATTAAAAGAGCACCTGCGTGAACCGATCCTTGAATTTTACAAATAACTGGCTTGTATAAATGCCTAATTGACAGACTTATGTCATCAGAACCTTCCAATCTAGGAACGTTAGATTCCTCCTGTTTTCTATTTAAGTCTGCCCCTGCACAAAAAACATCACCTTCTGCTGCAATAATGACTACTCTTACACCCCTTTCCTGCTTAGCATATGCAAGGGCATAATTTATTTCATTCATCATTACGTTGTTAAGAGCATTTTTCTTTTCCGGTCTGTTCAAAGTAATAGTTAAAATGTGATTAGAAACATCTATTTTTGTTGCTTGAAAGGTTAGATTTTTTATTGAAAGTTTTTTACTTGTCATTTCGTCTTATTTTAGAATAATTTTTGGTACGTTTATTTTTTTTGCTCTTAAATACTCGCCTAACGACTTTGCCTGTCCATCCATCCTCGTTGATGAAGAAACCCCATCTTGCAAAATTCCATGAATATAAAAATTTAAAGATAAAATATTAGGCAATTCAAATCTATCAATTTCAAAAGATTTTAAATCTGGTAGCAATTCTTTTAAATTTTCAACAGTTAAAAATTCATATAAAAATCCGTAAGCGTCTGGATTTTTGCTCCAAACACCTAAATTTGCACAACCTCCTTTATCTCCAGATCTGGTGCCAAAGATATCTCCAAAAAATATTTCCGTATCAGGATTTTCAGTTATTTTTTTTACTTCAGTAGGTTCCTTTTGGTAATAAACTTCTTCAAAGTCCAATTGGCTGGTTGGAATTACTTCCATGGTCTTACCATCAAAATGTACCTTTTCTTTTATAAATTTACTATCAACCAAAGCTGGCCAATACTCAATATAAGGACCGTTAGGAACAACTCCACTTCTTCCTGTCCAGCCAGGAAAGTTTGCTAGAGCTAATTCAATTATTTTAGCGCTAAATAATCGCCCAACTAAATCAGAGTTTTGAGACATCACATCAATTCGAAGAAAAGCTTGCGCTTGTTCATTGCTTTCTGGATTTTCTTTATCAGTTCTGTGTAACTGTATATCAACCTTATCAAACTGCTCTTTACCCCCAACCGAATCAAAAATAGTTTCAGTAATTAATTTAGCTTTTTCTTCAATATCTAAACCTGTTAGAAGTAACTCAGTACCATTTCTAAAACCGCCCGCAAGATTGATACAAACTTTATGATCTTTAGGCGGACTACTGCCTCTACAGCCAGAAACAAAAACTCTATCTTCAGCCTCTTGTTCAATTTTTAGAGTGTCAAAATGGGAAATAACATCTGGATTTACATAAGCTGGCGAACTTATTTCATAGAGAAGCTGCGCTGTAACAGTGCCAACCGAAACTAATCCTCCAGTATTTGGATGTTTGGTAATTATAAAGCTACCGTCTTGGTTTATTTCGGCTATTGGATAACCAATATCTTTGAAAGAAGGAACTTCTTTAAAAAAAGAATAATTACCGCCGGTGGCTTGGGCACCGCATTCGATTATATGACCAGCTGCAAGTGCTCCAGCAAGCTGATCATAATCATTTCTTGACCAATTGAATTTCCATGCTGCAGGACCTATAACTACAGCGGCATCTGTAACTCTCGGACATATGACCACATCAGCGCCATTATCTAAAGCTTCTTTAATGCCCCAAGCTCCTAAATAAGCATTTGCAGTAAGTGGTTTTTTCTCGTAAGTAAAAAGATCGTTATTCTTATCAATATTTTTTAGCTTTTCTCCAGAGGAAGATAATTCATCTAACCTAGGCATCAAATCATCACCGTCAATGTAAGCTACCTTTAAATCAAGATTCAATTCATTAATTATATTTTCAACTTCAGCTGCCATTGAAGCAGGATTCAAACCTCCAGCGTTGGATACAATCTTAATTTTTTGGTCATCGCAGAGTTTTGCTACATCTTTAAATTGTTTTAGAAAAGTTCCTACGTATCCCAGATTTTCTCCCCTTTTCATTTTTTGGTTATACAGAATAGTCATCGTCAATTCAGCAAGATAATCTCCCGTTAAAACATCGATTGGTCCGCCTTGAACCATTTTTTTTGCTATGGATAGATTATCTCCATAAAACCCACTGCAATTTGCTATCTTTATTACTTCTGACATTTAATCTTTTATAGTTTTTTGATCGGAAATTCCTGCTAAGTAAATCCCAATTAAAAGAATAATAGCACCGAAAATCTGCTGTATTAAGAACATTTCTTGAAATAGTAAAAAAGCTAGAAAAGCTGCTGTAAGCGGCTGAATTAAAAGTATTAGAGAAGAAAATTGTACTCTTATTAGTGAAAGTCCATAAATGATTAAGCCTTGGCCTGCAATTTGAATGAATAAACCTTGAAATAAAATATTTGACCAGCCTAGAACTGTTTCAGGAAAAGATTGACCGATCTCTAAAAGACTTCCCAAATAAAGAGGAATGCATCCAAATAATGCAGAAAAGAACATTAAATGAAAAGTCTCATAAGTTTCTGAAAACTTTTTAACTGAAATTAAATAACCTGAATAAAAAACTGCAGCTAATAAAGAAAGTAAATCTCCTTTAAAAGATTGGTATTCATTTTGTTCAAATAAAATTAAAAAAACCCCTCCAAGACAACAAAAACCAGCAAAATAAAAAAACATATCTAATTTATCTTTAAATAAAAAATAAGAAATTATGGCTACATAAATGGGAGCTGTATTAACAAAAAGAGCAGCATTAGCTACTGATGTTTGATTTATTGACCAATGCCATAAGGTTATGTCACTTCCAAAAAATAATCCTGGTACTGCAAGAATGAGAATATCTTTGTAATTGAGATTGATAAATTTATCTTTTGCAATCCCGTAAAGAAACAAAATGAATGTTGCAACGAGAAATCTATAAAATCCTGTTAAAGAAGGAGTAATTTCACTGGTTCTTACTAAAATTGGGGCTATGCCAATTAGCATAGCTCCCAGAGATGTAGAAAGTATTCCGATTGTTCTTGAATTTAGATTTATCATTTTTATGGGAAGTATAGATATACTGTAACAATGTTAAGTAAAGAACAAAAAAATTCACCAGAGATTTTTTCTGTCTCTCAACTCAATAGAAGCGCTAAGTTTTCTCTAGAAAAAAAATTCAATGATGTTTGGGTGAAAGGAGAAATTTCTGAATTTACTAATTATCGTCAATCTGGACATTGGTACTTTACATTGAAGGATGAGAATTCATCCATTAGTTGTGTTATGTTTAAATTCAAAAATTCATATCTTAAAAATATTCCCGAAATTGGTGATGAGATTGTTCTCAAAGGAAAGTTATCCTTATTTGAGGCTCAGGGAAAATATCAATTTATTGCAGAAAGTTTGGATTATGCTGGTGAAGGTGACCTGTTAAAAGCATTTGAAAATTTAAAAAATAAACTTTTAAAAGAAGGCCTCTTCGACAAATCTTTTAAAAAAGAAATTCCTGAATTGCCGATGCATATCGGAGTAGTAACTTCACCATCAGGCGCTGTAATTCAAGATATTAAAAACGTATTAGAAAGAAGAGCGCCGTTGACAAGAATTATTTTATCTCCTTCGCTGGTACAGGGTGATAAAGCAGAGAACGAAATAATAAATGCTTTAACCATTCTTCAAGAATTCAATAAAAAAGAAAATTTGGACCTAATAATAATTGCGAGAGGCGGCGGCTCCCTAGAAGACCTTTGGTGCTTCAATAGCGAAAAAATTGCAAGAAAGATTTATGCTCTTGAAATTCCTGTCATAAGTGCGATTGGTCACGAAACAGACTTTACAATCTGCGACTTAGTTTCTGACTTAAGAGCCCCAACCCCCTCTGCAGCAGCTGAAATAGCGAGCCAAACTCACTCACAAATCGTTGATAATATTGAGAACCTAGAAAAAGTAATTTCAATATCGATTAAAAACTATCTTGAAGCCAAAAATGAAAGTTTTAGGGATACATTCAATGTATTAAAAAAAATTAATTTTAATTTAGATCAAAAGATTTTTAAAATTGATGAAAGCTTCAATAAAGTTGTCTTTTTACAAAGGGAAAGGTTTTCATCTAAAAGATTAAAACTGATAAAAAAAAGGACCTCTTTAAGAGATAAAAATCCGCTCATCAAGCTCTCAAATCAAAAAGCGAATTTAAAAAGTAAAAAATTAATTTTTAAAAATGTATTTAATAATGTTCTTTCTAACAAAAAAACGTCTTTTGATACTCTTTCATCAAAATTACTAGCTTTTAGCCCTCTATCAGTTTTATCTAGAGGATATACTATCTCCACCAAAAATGACGAACTCTTAGATAAAACAGAATTATCTAAGGGAGATGAAATTCTTACTAGAACTCAAAGAAGTCACATTTACTCAAAAATAACTAAAATAGATGAAATTAAATAATTTTTTAATATTTTTTTGTCTGATATTTTTAATTAGTTGTGCAAACTTTAAAGTTGCAGAGGATAAACTTTGTTCATTTCCAAAGGAAAAACTCGAAAAAGGAGGACTTGTAAACCGATTAATTAATCAAGAAAAATTAGACGATTCTTATAAAAAATATATTTGTAAAGACTTTCTTGGTCATCGACTTATATACCCTATTTCTTATTCTTCAAAAATGAAATTTACTATTATGGGAGAGACTATAATTCTTTCTGAAAAAGAATTCAGAGTGTCTAGAATTACAATTAAAGATAATAAGTTCAACCAAATTTCTGAAGAAAATCTCACAAGAATCAAGACCGAAAGAGAAATTTACAGAAGAAAAATTACTTCAGTATCATTAAAAAAACATCAGGATATTAAGTTCAATTTACCTACTAAAGGGATAATTTCTAGTGAGTATGGAGTAAAGCGTTATATAAATGGCTCTCCTAGAAATCCTCACTTGGGACTTGATATAGCAGCAGAAACAGGAACAACAGTAGTTGCTCCAGAAAATGGTGAGGTAATTTTTGTAGGAGAATTTTTTTATAGAGGTAACTTAATAATCATTGATCATGGTAACGGCATTATCTCGACTTACTCTCATTTAGAAAAAACTTTTGTTTCTGTAGGAGATAAAGTTCTTAAAGATTCTAAAATTGCTTCAGTTGGTTCTTCTGGAAGAGTTACAGGACCTCATCTTCACTTTGAAATTATTTTATTAGGAACAAAAGTAAATCCAATGCTGTTTCTTTAAAGAGATAACAGTTTAATAATTTCTTCTTCTGTTTGTGGTCCAACCAATGTGTGTTCTAATTCTCCTTTTCTGTTTACTATAAATGTTACAGGAAGATTTTCTGGAATAATCCAATCGTAGATAATAGAGGGATCCGTTAATAGTGAGTCTACTTGTACATTGAATTTATCTAACTGTTGTTTTAATTCCTCTCCTTCCAACATATCGAAGTTTATTAAAAAAACTTTTAAATCTTGAGAGAAATTAGACTGGAGCTTATTCAATTCAGGAATTTCTTTTATACAAGGTGGACACCAATCTGCCCAATAATTAAAAACTATCCACTTACCTTTTAAATCATCAAGAAAAACCCCTCTTCCCTCAAAAACATTGAGGTCTGCTTTTGAGCACGAAAGTAGAAAAAAAATAATAAGAAAATTATTAAAAATGGACTTCATAATCTTTATATAATACTTTTTAAATGAGCTTCTTTAAAAATTTTTTTAACATCATTGACACAACGAGAAAAGTAATTTTGAATTTATTTTTTATTTTGGCTTTGTTGTTTATTGCAGTTACTTTTTTAATTAGTGATGCAAAAGAAGATCTTGGTCCAGTAATTACCTTTGCTCCAAAAAAAATAAATGAAACAACAAATTTAAATTTTTCTTTTTTTGAACGGGAAACTTATGATCTAAATTTATTCGAAATAATATCATCTATTGAAATAGCTGGTTTAGAAAAAGAAGTAGAAATTCTTTTTATGGACTTAACCTATTTAGATATTTCTTTCACTGGTATTTTAGAGATTGGAAACGCCCTAGAAAAGTTTAAAAACAATGGCAAAAAAGTAATCGCCTATTCTGATTTTTATGATAAGAAGAACTATTTACTGGCATCTTATGCTGATTCTATTTTATTGAATCAAAATGGTCTTGTTCTTTTAGACGGATTTTCTTCGCAAAAGCCTTTTATTAAACAGTTATTAGGAAAACTAGATATTGGCGTATCAACTTTTGTTTCAGGAAAATATAAATCAGCATTAGATACTTTTACCCGAGATGATTTATCCGAAGAAGATAAACTCCAAACTTTTTCATATGTTTCTGAAGTATGGAATTCTTGGAAAGAAATAATAATAAAAAATAGAAATAAAATTTCAGATTCAAAAATAGATAATTACATAAATAATCTTGGTAAATTAACCGGAGAATTTGATGGTGATACTGCAAAGTTAGCAGAAAGTGAAGGTCTGATTGATATTTTAATTGCGAGAACGAATTTAAATGACTATCTTTCGTCCTTCGTTGAAGAAAAAAAAATATTTCTCAAAGATAACTTAGCGCTCTTGAAAAAAGAAAATTCATCAGAAAATGGATTAGCTGTTTTAGTAGCCTCTGGAGAAATTATCGATGGCGAATATGCTGAAGGAGCTATCTCCAGTGAAAACTTTTTAAAAACTCTAAATAAAATCGATAACGATAAATCCATTAAAGGTTTATTTCTTAGAGTAAATTCACCAGGAGGAAGTGGGTTTGCATCAGAAATAATCAGACAAAGATTAGAGCTTCTGAATAAAAATATTCCGATAGTAATTTCAATGGGAGACATTGCTGCATCGGGGGGTTATTGGATTTCTATGAATCAAAATACAATAATTGCAAATCCTTTTACTCTTACCGGATCGATTGGCGTTTGGGCAGTATTACCTAATTTTAAAAATTCTTTTGAAAAGATTGGAATACTTTTTGATCAGGTTTCTACCAATGAATTAAATTTTTCGCTGTTTGAACCTCCAAATGAAAACTTATCCTCATTTATGCAAAATTATGTTGATGGTTCTTATAATAAATTTATCAAGCTTGTGTCAAAGAACCGACAGTTAACTATTGATAATACCGAAAAAATTGCTCAAGGAAGGATTTGGTCTGGTAAATCAGCTCTTCAAAACAATCTTGTTGACTCTCTTGGGGTATTTCAAGACGGCATTAAAATTCTTCAAGAGGAGGCAAGAATTTCGGATTACAAAATAAAATATATATCTACCTCTCCAGGAATTATTGAAGACTTATTTGCATCTTTAAATTCCTTTTTGAATTCTACTTATAGTTTTTTTGGTCTTTTAGGGTCAATAGATGTTCAAAGGATTGTTAGTAAGAAAAAAATTGAAACAAACTTAATTTGTTTAGTTTGTCCTGAACTAAGATAGCTTTTAAATAATTTTCTTTATTAAATTTATTGAAATAGATTTTTTTTCCTGATGGGAAATTACATCAAGCTTTTCTGCCAAATTTAAGAGACTATTTAAATCTCGAGAATGATGCGTAAATATATATTTCATTTCTTTGTCGTTGATTACTAGCCCTCTTTGCTGAAGTTCAAAGTCAATTAAGTTCATTTTTTCTTCATCAGAAGGATTTAAAATCTCTACAGGTAAAACGGTATTTAGTCTTGACTCAAGATCTGCCAATTTAATATCTAAATTTTTAACGAAATCGTTACTTGAAAATAGGATTTTAGTATTTTGATTTAAGCAATAATTAAAACCATTAAATAGAAAAATCTCTGATTCTTGATTTAAAGTATCGCTTGATAAGTTTTTTATAAACACTAATGGATTTTTAAAATCTTCTGAATTGAAAATCTTTTCTTCAAGATCGATTATTTTGGGATGTGTTGCATAAGAATTTAGAGAAGCATGAAATAAATAATTTCGAATTAAATCTTCTTCAATATTTATTAATAAAAAATTTTCATCATTATCAAAAAATAATTCAATTTCAGAGATCATTTTTTTTAAGAATGAGAAGCTTTTTAATTGGTCTAATGACCTTTCCTTGGGCAAGTAAATATCTAAAACTTTTTGATTCATTAAAAGAATATTTGAGAAATAACTTTTCTTCCTGGATAGTTTAAGTATTCAATCACACTATAAAGAGAAGTTACTAAAAGCGCTGCCATCAAAAAGTTTAAGAACACTAAAGGAACAAGACCAAATGAAACTTCAATAATTTCAAACCCAAGGTAAGTCATCAGAACAAAACTATTAAATTTTCCTGAGAAATATGGCTTTATTTCATAATTATCTAGCAGAAGAGATGACAAAATAACTCCAACAATAATAAATAGATCTCTGCTCAATAGAAACATAGTTAAATAAATATTTATTTCTCCAACTAAAGAAAGAGATATAAGTGTAGCAATGACAAGAACTTTATCTGAAATAGGGTCAAATATTTTGCCAAATCGGCTTTCCCAAGAGAACTTTCTTGCAAGATATCCATCTAAAAAATCTGATATTCCTGCCAAAAAAAAGAAAAAAAGGGTAAGTTGATAATTTTCTTCTAAAATACTTATTACAATTGGGTAAACCAAAAAAAAACGAAAAACGGTTAGGAAATTTGGTATTGAGGACACAATCATTATTCGCCTAAAGCTAAGAAAACTTTATCTTTTTCTTTATTTATAAAAATTAAATTTTCAATTTCACCAAAGTAATTCAATAGGTTTTTTTCCTCTGACAAAAGATTAAAACTATAAGTAGCTGAATTATTTCTAAATGACAATAAACTCAAATTATTTATGAATAGAATATTTTGCAATAAATTTTCAAATGATTTGTAATCTGAAAACTTTTTCAATCCTTTTATTTCTAAATAGTAAGGAAGATTAGATTGCGAGACTGCTCTAAGTCTCTGGTTGCTGAATAAGTTATCGATTAAAATATTTATTCCAACCGTTGGCTTATACTTAGATTCTAGATCTAATTTAGAAAGTTTCTTTTCAATCTCTTCCGGAAGAAAACACCATTCACTAGAATTCGAAATTTCACAGAAAAACCATCCATCGGAAGGATAACGATCGTTAAAAATAGTTGAATTCTCCAAACTAGAATCATTTTCGAAACTAAACAAACTAATGTCTCGGGAGTCTAAAATCGGATAAATAATTGTTACACCTCTTTCATTAGCAACCTTATCAAATTCTTTTTTCACGAACTTGCATTTCTGCTCTAAAGATTTAGCTGCTTGAAGAGATGAGAAATCTGGTTTACACAAAACCCAAGCTGCAACTTTAGGATTTTTTAAGAAAGAAATTCCAAGATTTAGTTCTAGAAGCTTTTCTTGCAGCGCTTTTAAATCAATCTTAACCTCCAGCGCTTCTTCATCATTAAATTCAATAAATTTATACTCTCTTACAAAATTGTTAGGATTTAATTTTTTGAAATTTTGTTGATTAAGATTGAAGTCTCTTTGACTGCCCAAAACTTTTAATATTGATTGGTTTAAAGCTTTCTGGAGTAATTCAGAAACATCCTCATCATCACCTTGAACAATAGTGGAATAATCCTCGCTGAATAAGTTTAAAGCAGAGTAAATAAGAGAGATAAAAAAAATAACTTTAATAATCTTTAGCATTAAAAATGATTATAATATGTTTTTTTAATAGAACTTAAATTCAAAGTCCTTTGTCTAGATCAAACAAAACCTCCTATGCTTCATCTGGAGTAAGCATAAAAAGAGGAGATCAACTTGTAGATATCATCAAACCTTTGGCTAAGACGACCTTCAGAAAAGAAATTATTGGTTCGATAGGAGGATTTGCCGCTGCCTCTGTTCTTCCGAAAAAATACGAAAATCCTGTTTTGATAAGTTGTACTGATGGAGTGGGTACAAAAATTGAAATTGCCGACTCGTTAAAAATTTATAATTCCATTGGAATAGATTTAGTTGCAATGTGTGTTAACGATTTAATTACTTTGCAAGCTGAGCCACTTTTTTTTCTGGACTATCTAGTTACAGATAAAATAAATCTTAAAGTTTCAAAAGAAATAGTTAAAGGAATAGCTAAAGGCTGTAGAGATTCTAATTGTTCTTTAATTGGTGGAGAGACAGCAGAGCATCCTAATGCCTTTCCCAAAGGCAAGTTTGACTTAGCAGGCTTTTGCGTTGGAGTTTTAGAAAAAGACTCCAAGAAACTTAGCAATCAAGTAAAAAAAGATGATGTTTTGATAGGTTTAAAATCTAATGGATTACATTCAAATGGTTTTTCTTTAATTAGAAAACTTATTGAAAAAAAGAAGATTAAATTAAATCAAAAGTTCAAAGGCTCAACTCTAGGAAAAGCTCTACTAAAACCCACAAAAATATATGTAAAAGAAATTTTATCTCTAAAGAATAAAATTGAATTAAACGCCCTGAGTCATATTACTGGAGGTGGGTTTACAGGAAATTTAGAAAGAATAATTCCTAAAAATCTTTCAGCGTATATTTCTTTTGGATCAAAATATCCATTTAATGATGAGCTTTTTAGTTTTATTGAGTCAAAATCAAGTCTATCTAAAATGGAGATGCTATCTACCTTTAACTGTGGCATTGGTATGATTCTTTCGATTAGCAAAAGTGACATAACACGATGTAAGAGTCATTTAAAAAAATTAAAAATCCCTTATTATGAATTAGGTTTTATAGGTACACGAAAATCCAATAAAAAAATCGTTTTTTAAATGAACAAAAATTTATCTTTAGCAATTCTTTTATCGGGGAATGGTTCAAATTTTCAAGCAATAGTTGATAGTATTGATAAAGGACAATTGAAAGCTGCAATAAAAATTGTAATTTCTAATAATAAAAATGCTTTTGGTTTAAAACGAGCAAAAAAACACAACATAAAAAATTTGTGTATCGATCATAAAAATTTTGCAGATAGGGAATCCTACGATCAAAGACTAATAGAAATAATAGAACAAGAGAAAGTTGATTTTATTGTCCTTGCGGGTTTTATGAGAATTTTAGGTTCAAATTTTGTAAGACATTTCCCAAATAAAATAATTAATATTCACCCTTCTCTTTTACCAAAATATCCGGGTCTAAATACTCATAAAAAAGTTCTTGAAAACAAAGATAAAGAGCATGGAGTTACGGTTCACCTTGTAGATGAGGGGTTAGATAGTGGACCGATTATAGGCTTCATGAAAATAAATGTGGAAGATGAAGAAAAAGAAAACGATCTTGAAAATAAAATTCATAAAATAGAACATTATATTTATCCAAAAATATTATCTGAATTTCAGGAAGGTAAAATAACTACTGCTGGCAATAAAATAAGAATAGATGATGTCTTTTATAAAGATGGCAAAGAATATTTTATTTAAAATATTGTTTTGTTTGTTTTGCAATCAAATATTCTTATTTGATCTAGAGTCTTATGAAAATTATTATTCTTCAAAACCAACTGGATCGGTAAAGGAAACTTTAGAGAAAATATCTGAAAATAGTTGGAAGATTTCATCCTTTGGCAAACACCCTCTTTTCACAATTAAACAAGAATCTATTTTTAGTATAAATAATGGAAATGTTATTTTGGAATCTGGTTTTAGAAAACTAGATATCTTAGGAGGTTTAAGAAAGGATCACCAAACTTATAAAATTGAGAAAAAGGGAGATAAAAAAATTGTAATTTATTCTTATGGAAAAAATAAAGGTTCAATTGAAATTAAAGAAAGCTTGTACGATAACCTAACTCTTCAGATTCAAGTTAAGATGAATTATCTTGAAAAAGACCGATTTGTAATAAATTATTTTGATAAAGGTAAAATAAAAATAAAATCTTTTTTGAATAATAAAAATGAAATCATTTATAAATCTAAATCTGTTGAAGTATTTGAATTTACAGAGGAGAGAGAAGATAAAAGATTCTTTAAATTTTTAATCAAAAACGATTCTGATAAAGAAACAATAAAAGTTTTCCAAGGCGGAAGAGGATTTAACGTTGAATGGGAATTGGATTAGTTAAGCTTTAGGAAGCGTTACTCCTTTTTGACCTTGGTACTTTCCATCCCTGTCTTTATAACTAGTCTCGCAAACTTCATCTGATTGAAAAAATAACATTTGAGCTACCCCCTCATTTGCGTAAATTTTCGCCGGTAGACTAGTAGTATTTGAAAATTCTAAAGTTACGTGCCCTTCCCATTCTGGCTCAAGAGGAGTTACATTTACTATAATTCCACATCTTGCATAAGTTGATTTTCCAAGACAAATCGTAAGAACATCTCTTGGAATTTTAAAGTACTCAATTGTTCTTGCTAAAGCAAACGAATTAGGTGGAATTACGCACTCATCTTGAACAACGTCGATAAAACTAGAACTATCAAATTTTTTTGGATCAACTGTTGCTGAATGGATATTTGTAAAAACTTTAAATTCATTTGCACATCTAACGTCATAACCATAACTGGAAAGACCATAGGAAATTAATTTTTCATTATTTTCTTCATTAACTTTTATTTGATTGGGCTGAAAAGGAGAAATCATGTCATTTTCAAGAGACATTTTTTTTATCCAATTATCTGATTTGATAGACATAGTTTTTATTTTAATTCAGTTCTAAAGGAAATTGCTCTTCTGAGAGTATTATTATCAACATAATTTAAGTCTCCTCCTGCCGGAACACCTTGTGCAATTCTTGTAACGGTTACATCTTTCTTTTTTAATTTTTCCAATAAAAAATAAGCAGTAGCCTCACCTTCTAATGTTGAATTCAATGCAAGAATAACTTCCTTTGAGTCATATTCATCAATGATCTCTAATAATTTTTCTATTCTAAGTTCTTCGGAGCCGATATTATCTATTGGTGAGAGAAGACCGTTAAGAACAAAATACCTACCGTCAAATTCAGATGTTTCTTCAATTGAATAAAGATCGGAAGTTGACTCTACAACGCATATTAAATTCTTGTTCCTATTTGTTGAGTTACAAATTTCACAAAGCTCTTGATCATTTAAAACATTACATTTTTGACACAATTGGATATTTAAAATTGCATCTTCAATAGATTTGGAGAGTGTTAAGCCAATTTCTTTATTTGAACTTAGCAATGAAAGAGCCATTCTTTTGGCTGATTTTGGACCAATGCCAGGAAGAGTCTTTAACGAATCAATTAATTCAGAAATTTTAGGACTCAGTTTCATTTTTTCTATTAAATTTTACAGACTCGATTTTTAGCCCGCCCACAATTTCATTGAAGTTTTTATCTTTTTCCATGGTTTTTTTTATATTTCTTCTAATTCCTTTATCTTTGTTTTTTTTCTTATATTCTGGAGTAAGTTTTAAATCAACATCATCATCGTAAATAAATATCAATTTCATTTTTAGGTAATCTTCAAAACTTTTTTCAATATCGGATTTCTGATCATTATTAAGTATAGATAGAACATTTTTTGGAAAAGATAGCTTTAGCTTATCTTCTTGCAGAGTAACACTTGCTTGCTTGAGAAGATTTTTTGATATGCCGTTGAGATTTAATTCAGTGAATATACCTGGCCACTGAAGTTGAATGTCGTCCTGATTTTTAATTGCTAAAGAATTTTTTTTTTGACTTTCAGGAGAAAAAGCAACCATTTTTAATAGGGTCATTTTGAGGATTGAAAGAGAATCATAGCCCAAACTAAAATGCTTTAAATTGGAAAGTCCTAACTGGTAAAGAAACTGGAGTTTGGCAGGATCGGTTTTTAGAAAATCAGTTTCATTATCTTTAACTGCTTTTTTTTCAAACTGACTAATTGCAATTTCTTGAATTAGATTCATTAAAGACTTTAATAAAAATTCGTGATCTTCGTATTCTCCATAATTTTCAAGAATTGATAGAACCTCTGTTATGTCTTCATCTAAAATTGACTTTAATAGATTCGCAATAATTTCAGGTTCTGGTATTCCTAAAACCTCCCGCACTTCTTTCTCTTCAAGATTTCTATTGCAAAAGGAAATTACTTTTTCAGAAATAGATAGAGCATCTCTAATACTTCCTTGAGCAGCTTCGGCGATAAGCTTTAAGGAGTTTTCATCTGATTTTATTTTTTCTTTTGAAAAAATTTCTCCTAATTGTTCCGAAATGACTTTTACAGAAACAGAACTTAAGTTTATTTGTAGGCATCTAGAGATTATTGTCGGCAAAATCTTCTTATATTCTGTTGTTGCAAACATAAATATTACATGAGGAGGTGGTTCTTCTAAGTTTTTTAGTAGAGCATTAAAACTTTCAGGAGTCAGCATATGAACTTCATCAATCAAATAAACTTTATATTTTGACGAAGAAGGCAAATAAGAAATAGTTTCTAAAAGATTTTTAGTATCCTCAATACCTCTTCTTGATGCCGCATCAATCTCAATAAAGTCAATTGCCGCTCCTTCATTTATTGATGTACATGATTCACAGGCGTTGCAAGGTTCCGAGTTATCGATTAAGTCAGAACAATTAAGAGCTTTTGCTAAGATTCTGGCAATAGATGTTTTACCGATACCTCTAGTTCCTGTAAATAAATACGCATGGTGAATATTTTTCGAGGAAATTGAATTTTTTAAAGCTGCTATGGCATGATCTTGACCAACAACTTCTGAAAATTTAGATGGTCTCCACTTTCTTGCTAAAACTAAATAACTCATTATTTAAATAATTGGTTTATTTGATCAAATTCGAAACCTCTCTGTAAAAGAAATTTTTTTGCTCGAGGAATATCTTCTTCTACAAAATCGTTATCAACAATAAATTTTTTATTAAACTCTTTTTTTATAATTTCCATCCAATTTATTTCATCAGAATACACTATCTTACTTATGAGGTTTTCACTTATTCCTCTGGATTTGAGCTCAAAAGAAATTTTTTCAGGACCAAATCCTTTTACACTTCTCGATCGAGTATAGGATTCAGCAAATCTCGCATCAGACTGCAAATTTTCTTCTTTTAACTTTGTTAACTCTTCAAAAAGCTTTTCTTCTGAATCCACTCTATCCTTCAACTTATTGATTAATTCTTTAAAGGAATGTTCTCTCCTGGATAAAAGATCTAAAATTTTGATTCTTATTTTATCTTCTTTGATAAATGTTTTTTTAAATCCCAAGGGCCTTATAAACTAATTTTTCTACCTTATTGTTTATTCTTGGACTTCCTAAAACTTGTGACATGTTCACAAAAACTAAATCATTTTTAGGATCCACCCAAAATAAAGTTCTTGCAGCGCCTCCCCAAAAGTATGAATTATCTCCTCTTTTCATTCTCATTTTTTTTGAATTTAAAGCAACTCCAACAGTAACTCCAAAACCAAAAGCATCAAACTTGTAAGGCTTAGCTTTTTTTGCAACTTGATTAGAAGTCATTATTTCCACAGTCTCTGAATTTAAAATCCTTTTGCCATTGAGAGAACCTTTGTTTAAGAGCATTGTTGCAAATTTAAGATAATCTTTAGCAGTAGACACCAATCCTGACCCGCCATCTTCTATAGATGCTACCTGAAAGAAGAAACTATCTTCTTTAGGATCAAGTAGTATTAATTTATTTTTTTGAGATGCTATGGAATCTGGAACATCCACGCCATACTCCTTAAAACCTTTTTTATGAGCATATAAATCAATCATCCTATTTTGCTTTGAGTTAGGAACCTCAAAAAATGTATCCTTCATTTCCAAAGGATCAAAAATATTTTTCTTAAGAAATTCTCCAAAAGATTGATTGGATGCTCTTTCGATTACGCACCCAAGAATGTCCATGCCTATTGAATAAGTCCATTTTTCTCCAGGTTGATGCACTAGAGGTAATGTGGCTACTTTCTCAGAAAAAGTACAAATATCTGGATAATTTTTTTTGGCAGGTCTTGCTAAGGAAACGTTATCTAAGAAATAATATGGATAAATACTTTCTTGTTCATAAATTTCTTTTATCTTTCCCTTATCAATGAATGAGTATGTTAAACCAGAAGAATGAGTTGCTAAATCTAACAAAGTTATAGATCTATCAAGTATTTCTAGTTGTTTAGTTTTTCTATTAAAAACTTTTGTATTTTTAAATTCAGGAATATATTTCTCTACAGGATCTGAAAGAGATACCTTTCCTTGTTCAACTAGAATCATCAACGCAGCTCCGGTAATGGGCTTTGTCATAGAGTAAATTCTAAAAAGAGAATCTAAGTTCAAAGGAATTTGTTCTTCAATATCAGAAAAACCTCTAGTATCAGAAAAAATTATTTCTCCATTTTGATAAATTAAAGTAACAAATCCAGGATAGTTACCTTTATTTATTTCTTTATTTAAATATTTGGTATATTCAGAGAAGTCGTAATCTGCAGAAAAACTAAAAATTGAGAAAGCTAAAAGACTTAAGTAAAAATATTTTTTCAAAATTGAACCTCAGTTAATCGATGATGTAAGTATTAAATAATAAACTATTTGTAGAGTAATTTTCATACTCTTCACAAGCATTTTCAATTCCATTTATTTTTATAAGATCAAGATCGTTTACAACAAAATTTGTTTCCAAATAAAACAAAAAATTAAAATCTATCATACTAAAATCTGGAGTAAGGACTGCTTGATTATATGGCTTATCAACAAAAATAGAATTGCTTCTTATTTGAGATATTAAATAATTCAAATCAAATCCATCTTTTAGTTTACAAAAGCCTATATAAGTCTGATCGCCATCTAAGAAATCATAACCATTTACAATTTTAGTTTCATAAAATGTCTGTTTTTGAGTGTCACAGGCAATTATTTCATCTTTACTACTCAACCAATTTTTATAAATTTCGGAGTTTTCAGCAAATTCATAAAATGCTTTTTTTTCCAAATCATTTTCGAAAATATCAAGCCAAGAAAAATCATATTTTTTTTGCTTGAAAGATGGATCCATGTACTTAGTTTCTTTATGCAATCCATGTTGATCCTTGAGATTTTTTAAGAATCCTAAATAAGATATTAATTCATTATTCAAATCTTGAGCTTTAAAGCCATCATTATATGTACACCATGAAAATTCATAAATTTTTTTACCTTGCATTGATATGTTTTCATTGTTTTGGGAACAACCAAAAAGAATAAATAAAACTAAACAAAAAAATGTAATTGGCTTCATAAAATATTTAAAGAAAAATCTATGGACTTAATATTTTTTGTAAGATCTCCTAAAGAAATAAAATGTATAGCAAGTTCTTTATATTTTTTAATATCTTCAGGCTTCTTTATTCCAGAAACTTCAATCAAACATTTGTCTTCAATCAGAGAAATTGCCTTTTTTATTTCGCTAAGATTTAAGTTATCCAATAATAAAATATCTGGTTTGCTTTTCAATGCTAGTTTTATTTGAGACAGCTTTTCAATCTCAATCTCTAAAAAATCTCCCCTTTTTAAAAATTTAATATCTTTTATTTTTTTTATACCGCCAAAAGCTTTTAAATGATTATCTTTAAGCATAATTGCATCAAAAAGCCCGAACCTATGATTTTTGGCTCCTCCAATAAAAGTTGAATACTTTTGTTCGTATCTAAGTCCGGGAAGAGTTTTTCTGGTATCTAATAATTCGATGTTGCTGTTTTTGAGAAGTTTTGAATATTTATTAGTTTTAGTGGAGATTCCAGACATCATTTGTAAAAAATTTAAAGCTGTCCTTTCCCCTGAGAGAATTGATTTCGAGCTTGCGTTTATTTCAGCAATCACATTATCTTTTTTAAAGGTCTCTCCTTCAATTACGTTCCATTTAATTTCTGCTTTCTTATCAATTTGCTTAAAAGATTCCTCAAACCATAAGCTGCCACTTAAAATTCCTTTTTCCCGAGATATAAGGGACGCTCTTAAAACATTCTTGGGATTAATATTTTTTGCCTTTAAAGAAAGATCACTCTCATATCCATCTTCAAGTAAAGCTCTCTTTACACTATCACTGACTATACTTTTTTTTAATTTCAATTTATTTGAAGTTGACCATTCTGTCTAAAGAAATCCTTGCTTCTGCCATTATTTTTTCGTCCAAGGAAATTTCGTTTGTTTTATTTTTAACAGCGTCGTATAAATTCATAAGCGAATTCATGCCCATCCAAGGACACATGGAACAACTATTACAAGTTGCGCCATTTCCAGCAGTTGGAGCTTCGTAAAATTCTTTCTCTGGATTATTTTTTAGAAGCTGGTAAAAGATACCTTTATCTGTTGCAACAATAAATTTTTTTGCTTTGGATAAATTTGCATAATTTATTAGTTGAGATGTAGAGCCAACACTATCTGCCAGATCAACTACGGATGATGGTGATTCAGGATGAACTAGGATTTCTGCATCAGGATGAAGTTTTATTAGTTTCTTTAATCCCTCGTGCTTAAACTCTTCATGAACAACACATGCTCCGTCCCACATGATCATATCTGCTTTTGTTTGATTTCTTATATAACTACCCAGGTGCTTATCAGGAGCCCATAAAATCTTTTTACCTTCTGAATCTAAGTAATCTACGACTTCAAGAGCAATACTCGAGGTAACTACCCAATCAGCTAGAGCTTTTACTTCAGCTGAAGTATTAGCATAAACAACTATTTCTCTATCGGAGTAAGATTCACAGAATTTTTTAAAATCATCAGCTGGACAGCCTAAATCAAGGGAGCATGTTGCTTCCAGTGTCGGCATTATTATTTTTTTTTCTGGACTCAAGATTTTAGCTGTTTCACCCATGAACTTTACTCCAGACACAATAATTGTTTCCGAGTCAGATATTGACCCTGCTTTTGCCATTTGTAATGAATCGGAAACACAGCCGTTTAATTCTTCTGTAATTTTTTGTATTTTTGGATCAGTATAATAATGAGAAATAAGATAAATATTTTCTTCTAAAACTATTTTCTTTATTTTTTTAATAAGACTTTCTTCAGAAAGAGGTTTTTCTGAATTGCTAAATATTTTCTGCTTGTGTTTCTTAAGCAGACTTTTAGGAACTAAGTTAATATTTGAAGATTCCATATATTCTTAAATGTAGAGGTGATTTTAATGAATATAATCAATTTATTGAAATA
This sequence comes from uncultured SAR86 cluster bacterium, assembly GCA_902632605.1. GTDB lineage: Bacteria > Pseudomonadota > Gammaproteobacteria > Magnimaribacterales > AG-339-G14 > MEDG-81. Next base: position 130,620 of record CACPDB010000004.1, read on the forward strand.
AAAATGATTACAAAACTAGAAAATAGTTTCTTATATTTTTGTGAGACTGATGAAGAAGAAAGCTACTTTAAAAATGCTTTAATTTACTTATGCAAAAATGATAAAGACGGTTCGTTTGGGATTATTATAAATAAAAAAATAAAAATAAATTTAAAAGACTTTGCCTTACAGTCCGACAAAGAGCTAGAAGAAATTCTCAATGATGACAAGGTATTTCTAGGAGGTCCAGTTACGCCTTTTTCACCATTTGTGCTTCACAGTTTAGAAAAAAAATATGATGAAACTCATACGATTACCTCTGATATTGGAGTTTCATCAAAGCAAGATATAATTCAGTCAATTCTGAATAAAAATTTTCCTGAAAAATTTATAGTCTCATTTGGTTATACCGGATGGGGTTCTGGCCAACTTGAAAAAGAGATACAGCGAGGTTCTTGGATAATAATTCCTGCTAATGAGCAAATAATCTTTTCAACTAAGAGTGATAAAAAGATAGAAGAGGCGAGTAAACTTGCAGGCTTTAATCTAAATTTGGTGAGTAGTAATCATGGTAAGGCTTAGATATTATCCAATCCTACTGTTTTTGTTGTTAGTTTTTTCGAGCTCTAACGCTTTCTTGGAAAACAAATATTTTGCTTCGAACTCTTCTTTTGAAGTCATTCCTGAAAAAAATGTAATTGATGCTGAGAAACATATCTTCTTAATAGTACGATTCAATTTAGATAAGGATTGGCATACTTATTGGATCAATCCTGGAGATTCAGGAGAACCTGCATCTTTCAATTGGGAGCTGCCTGATGGATTTAATATTTCTGAACCAATTTGGCCAACTCCTGAGCTAATACCTTATCCCCCACTTACAACCTTTGGCTATACAGATGAACTCAAGCTTCTTTTTAAACTATCTATTCCCAAACAACTTGATTCAATCAATAAGTTTTCTGTGATATCGAAATGGCTAGTTTGTGCGGATGTTTGTATACCCCAAGAAGGCAAAGTTAGCTTTGTCCTTTCTAAAGGAAGTAGTAATGATTTTTCAATTCAAAATTTATTAATTAATGACGTAAAGTCATCTATTCCGAAAACGATAAAGCAAAAGGTAAACTCTAAGATTGACGGTGGAATACTTACCTTAAATTTAAGTAATTTTGATTCTGAGATAAAAGATGCTTATTTTTTTCCTTATCAAGAAAATGTTATTGATTATTCAATTAATCAAAAATTAGATAAAAATCCTGATGGAACAAATCTTTATATAAATCTTCTTAATAAAAATAAATCCATAGGTTTATCAGGCGGTGTTTTGAAGACGAATGTAGACGATTATGAAATTGAATTAGATTCTAATCTTTTCAATACTCAATCAACATTGAATCCTGAATTCATCTCTCTTTCTGCTGCAATTTTATTTTCTTTAATTGGCGGTCTTTTATTAAATTTAATGCCCTGTGTTTTTCCTGTGATTTCCTTGAAAATTTTAAATTTCGTTAATCACGCTGAAAATAAAACACAAACCTCATTGCACGGTTTTGCTTTTTCATCTGGATCAATCTTAATGTTTGTTTTAATAGGTCTTTCCGTCCTTCTCCTTAAAGGAATAGGTATGGATATTGGATGGGGATATCAACTCCAATCGCCTTTAGTTGTTAGTTTGTTAATTTTTCTTTTTATTTTCTTGGCTGGGTTCTTTTTACTGAATGTTAATTTTTTAAATTCTTTACTTAACATAGGTTCTGCTGGAGTTAGCGCCCCAAGCTATATGAATTCTTTTGGAACTGGCTTTTTAGCTGTTATTGTTGCTACTCCTTGTACTGCTCCGTTTATGGGCTCTGCATTGGGGTTTGCTATCCTTCAGCCAGGCTTTTCATCATTTTTAATCTTTCTTTTTTTGGGAATTGGATTTGCTTTCCCTTATATTCTTTTATCAGTTTTTCCAAATATGCTGTCCTTACTTCCAAAACCTGGTGCTTGGATGGAAACTTTTAAGCAGTTTATGGCTTTTCCAATGATTCTGACTGCACTGTGGTTGGTGTGGGTCTTAAGTAGCCAAATTAATTCATTTCAGCTTGTTTTGGTTCTCTTTGGTATTACTTTAATTGTATTTTTTTATTGGTTAAATCAACTCAAAATATTTTCTAAGGTAGGATTGCAAATTAGAAATTTTATTTATTTAGCTATCTTAGTCTCCTTATTTTTTACTTTGCCGATTGAAAGATCTCCTTTTGAGAGCGAAAGAAATGCTTTTAGTGATGAAGAACTAAGCAGGAGATTAGCCGAAGGTCCAGTTTTTTTAAACTTCACAGCTGATTGGTGTATTACTTGCAAAGTGAATGAAAGAGTTGCTTTAAAAACCAATGAAACTCTTAAATTTTTTGATGAGAAAAATATTTTTTACCTTGAGGCTGATTGGACAAATAAAAATAAATTGATAGCAAAAAAACTTGCTAGTTTTGGAAGATCAAGCATTCCTCTTTATGTCTTCTTTCCGGGTGAAAAAAAAGATCCAATTATCCTGCCAGAGATCTTAACCGAATCATTAATAAAAGATTATTTAAACTAATTTAGGCAACTATATATTCCTGCCAATCCGTTTCTATTTTTTTTGTTCCCAAAGATTCTTGACCTTTTATAAGGTCTCTTAGAGAAGGAGTTTTTACTTCTGGGGAAGGATCAATTATTTTGTCTGCTTTTGATAAATTACAAGATTTACAGCTAGTAGTTACGTTTAGCCAATTAGTCTCTCCACCCTTACTTTTAGGAATTATGTGATCGATAGTAAGGTCTTTCTTCTCAAAAACATTTTTACAATATTGACAAGTAAACATGTCTCTCAAAAATACATTAGATCTCGAAAACTTAACTTTTTTTGAAAATTTGTAATACTTTCGAAGCATGACAATACTAGGAACTTTGAAAGATTGTGATGGAGATCTTACCTCCCAATTATCATGTTCTTTAATAACAATTACGTTTCTCGTAAATACTAATTTAACAGCGGTTTTCCAATCTACTGCTGATAAAGGAAAATAACTTAAAGGTTTTCCATTTCCATTGAGTATTAAACAATCGTTAGACATTCATTTATCATACAAGAATTCATAAAAATTTTTAATTCCATAAAGTAAATAATTTAATGCTAGAATGGCTCGCCATGGAGTTCTTAGGAAGCCACATTCTCTCCATAGATCAGTTCGAAAGAACTGATATAGAAAAAATATTTACTACGTCTGACTCTCTAGTTCCTTATGCTAAAAGAGAGAGAATTACTCGCGTACTTCAAGGCGCAATACTTTCTAATATGTTTTTTGAACCAAGCACTAGAACAAGAATAAGTTTTGGAAGTGCATTTAATATTCTAGGTGGAGAAGTAAGAGAAACAACTGGAATAGAAGCAACTTCTTTGGCTAAGGGTGAATCCCTTTATGATACCTCGAGAGTTTTAAGTGGCTATAGTGACATAATTGTCATGCGGCACCATGAAGCTGGGTCAGTAAATGAGTTTGCAGAAGCATCTAGAGTTCCCGTGATAAATGGAGGTGATGGTGACAATGAACATCCTAGCCAGGCTCTGTTGGACCTTTACACAATTAAAAAAGAGCTTGAATCAAAAAATAAATCAATTGATGGCCTAAGAATTGCTCTGATAGGCGATCTTAAATATGGAAGAGCTGTACATTCTTTATGCAAGGTTCTTTGCCTATATAAAAATGTAACTATCAATCTAATTTCTCCTAAAAAGTTAAAACTTCCGTCCTCAATTAAAGAAACTTTTAAAGAATCGTCTATAAGTTTTTATGAAACAGATGACATCACAAAAGGAATTTCTGAAGTAGATATTATCTACATGACGCGTATTCAAGAGGAGAGGTTTTCCAATAAATCTGAATCTGGAAAATACAAAGGACTCATGTCTTTAAACCAAGAAATTTATACAAAAAACTGTGAGCCCAATACCATAATTATGCATCCTCTTCCTCGTGATTCTCGTCCAGATGCAAATGAATTAGATCCTGATCTCAATCAGAATCCTAATTTGGCTATTTACAGACAAACAGATAATGGACTTTTAATTCGAATGGCACTCTTTTCTTTAGTCTTAGGAGTTCAAAATAAAATAGAAGAGTCTACTTCCAATGTAGCTTGGTTCTCTAATAAATAGGTTTTAATCAACTGCTAAAATATCTTGTAAGTTGGTAGTGTATCGAGGAGATTGCAATTCTCTTTTCATTGACCATTCTTTTTTAATTCCTTGTGCAAGAAAACTTACAGGGCCTAGGTTACTTTGGTTAATTTGATCGACTAAGCTCATCATCTTAAAGTCTCGAGTATTTCTGTCTTTTTGTTCGAATAAGTCTAGTTGATATACAGTTTCATCAAAAAAATCACTCAGCATAATGCCAGCTTTGTTGTAGTTAAAATCTTTTCGGTATAAATCCCTCAATAAGAGCTTTGCAGATTTAATCAGATCTCTTGTGTCATTAGTTGGGTATAAAAGAGAGGTTGATCTAATTTCTCTATGCTGAATATCTTGTTTTCTAAAAGGATTGGTTCTAATAAAGACAGAAATGATTTTACAAGCCTTCCCTTCTTTTCTTAATTTTTCAGCTGCTCTAGCCGCGTAATCGCTAACTGCTTCCTCTAAAAAATCTAGTTCTGTGACGCGTTTGCCAAACGTCCGACTGACTACTATTTGTTTTTTTGGTGCAGGTGCATTATCCAAGGGAATACAAGTCTCTCCTCTTAGCTCTCTAATGGTATTAACCAACATAATACTGAATTGTTTTCGTACCTGTCCTATATCCATCTGACTTAGGTTAAATGCGGTTGAAACTCTTTGAGAAAGAAGGCGCTTATTTAATCTCCGCCCTACTCCCCATATTTCATTTACCGGCATTAGCTTCATGAGTTTTGTTCTTTTATGCAATGCGGTAATGTCTAGTACTCCTTGAGTAGTTGGATAACGCTTAGCACCATAACTTGCAACCTTAGCCAAGGTCTTGGTAGGACCTATACCGACGCGAACTGGCATCCCGGTATACTGCATGATTTGTTTTTGACAGGCTCTACCGAACTCTTCTAAGTCCATGCAATTAGCTATACCGGTTAAATCAAGAAATGCTTCATCAATACTATAAATTTCTACTCTAGGAGCAAGCTCTTCTAAAATATTCATGATTCGAGATGAAATATCGCCATACAGCTCATAATTGGATGAGAATGCAATTCCACCTTTTTGCTTGAATGTCTTTTCGATTTTGAACCAAGGATCGCACATCTTGATACCAAGATTTTTTGCTTCCTTAGTTAAAGCAACGACGCAGCCATCATTATTTGATAAAACAACTACCGGTTTTGTTCTAAGATCTGGTCTAAAAACTCTTTCGCATGAAGCATAAAAGCTATTACAGTCTACTAAAGCAAACATCTCAAAATTGATTTATTGCCGCAGTAACAACTCCCATTATGTCTAGTTCTTCTCCGTTCTTTAAAAAAATCGGTGGATATTTAATATTCTCCGATAATAAACTCACCTTAGGTGTTAACTGGAGACGCTTACAAGCATAAGCACCATCGATAGAAGCAATAACGATGTTACCGTGTTTGGGTTCCAGACTTCTATCGACTACAAGTATTGCGCCGTTGTTTATTCCTGCATTTAACATGGAATCTCCATTTGCCCTCACAAGATAAGTAGCAGCTGGGGCTTTTATTAAGAGTTGATGTAAATCAATTGATTTTTCTATGTAGTCATCTGCAGGGCTTGGCCAACCTACTTGAACATATTCAGAAAACAAAGGTGTTTCTAAGCTTTCGTCAGAGTCTGCAATCTGCCCTAAATGTTTTAGATTCATAAATATTAAGGTTAAATGATTAATACTGTATATATATACAGTATATTTGCATTCGAAGAAAATGCAACTGGAATTTTATTAGATAATTTTAGCTACTTTGACTGCGAAAGCTGAGCCACCGCCTACTATTTTAGTCCAGAGATTAATGAAAATACCTGGGGTTAAATTCTTCTTTTCAGCTGATTCAAGCTTATGATCAATCTCATCATCCTGACATGACTGAAGAAGATCTATGAGCTCTTGGTTAGGATTAGGCTGAGCTCGAAGATATTTGAGTTGTTCTTCGTAGTGCTCTTCTACGAAAGCTTCGACAGCTTCGATAGTAGCAAAGACAATTTTGGGGCTAAATAGTGCAGGAAGGAAACCAAGTAAAAAGCCTGCAACCTTCCATAACCATACTAGCTTACTCCTGTCTTTTTTTGGAAGCACTGCTTCAATCTTTTGAAGGTGAGATTCTTCAGTTGCTAAATGTCTTTTAGAAAAACTTACTAATTCTGGATCCTTAGCAATTTTAAGAATTCCTTTATATATATAAACAGCGCCTACCTCACCGGCATGATCTGATCTTAAAAAAGCTTTTAGAAAATTATCCATACAAGAAAGTTACCTACAAAATTAGTTATAAAAAAATATCTTTTAAGCAGTTTTAGCTTTTTTGTACTCTCTGTAATTGTTAACTATTCCAATATAGTTAATGTAGGCCCAAACTGGCATAAAAGCTAATAACCACCAAAGTTGAGTAGCGATTAGTAAGTAAACTCCTGGAATAAAACCAACGGTGCCAATAATAAAACCATAAAAACGAGTTTTTGCATTGATACTGGTTAGTAAAAAAACACAAACGAAAGCGAAAATTTGATCAAAAATTTGTGCAGAATTAAAAATATTAATTTCGAACATAATAACCTCAAAAATTTGGTAGACACGCCCGGATTCGAACCGGGGACCCCTACCATGTCAAGGTAGTACTCTAACCAACTGAGCTACGTGTCTAAATTCGGAACGAATTCTAACACAGTCGCATTGATACAATACCTTGGTTTTCCATTTGGACCGTCATTAAATACATGCCCTAAATGAATGCCCGATGATTTAGACCTTATCTCTACTCTAACCATGCCATAACTGTAATCCATATGTTCGGTTACAGAATCTTCTATGGCTTCAGTAAAAGATAGCCATCCTGTTTTAGAATTAAATCTGTACTTAGTACTAAAGAGTGGAGCTCCGCTCAATTTATCTATAAAAACTCCATCTGGTGTATTTTTAAATAATTCATACTCTTTACAATATGTAGGATCTGTACCTTGATTAAAGGCAACATCATAAGCTTCTGTTTTACCTAACTTAAAATTTCCCAGAGATTTATAAAATTTTTCTTTCGATAAATAGCCTTGATGCGACCAAACTTCTTTACCATTCTCTAAAAAATAAATAGTTGGAGTTGCCCAAGTGGGTGTGTTTAGGTCTAGCTCATCAAGTTCATCTGATTTTCTATAAGATATTTCTAAGGATCCTCGATAATCATTTAAAACATCTTGCCTTAATTTATAACAATAGGGACAGCCTTCTGCCTCAAGAATAAGTATTTTTTTCCCAATTACCAAATTCTTATTGTCTGTAAATTTTTCTGGTTTTTTTGAGAAAACAACTCCAGTTGAATAATCTGGACAATATCCATTTGGATTCTTTTTTAGATAATCTTGATGATAATTTTCAGCCAAATAGAAATTCGTGAAATTTTTTATGTCAGTTTTGATTGATCCAAATCCTGCCTTAGTTAAAAGATTTTGATATTCATTTTTTATCTTATTAGAAAGATAAAATTCCTCTTCTGTAGAAGTCAAGATTAAGGAACGATACTGAACACCAATATCGTTTCCTTGACGATTTTCTTGAGTGGGATCATGTAATTCAAAAAAAGTCTTTAAAAGATTCTCTAAACTGGTTTTATTGCCGTTGTAAGTGACTTTTACAACTTCAGCATAATTATTTGGATTAAATCTATTTTCTCTTTTAATGATTTCTTTATAACTAGGTTTTATATTTTTACCATCTGCATATCCAGATTTAACATCTTCAACTCCATAAGTTTCTTGAAATTTCTTTTCAACACTCCAAAAACAACCAGCGCCGAAAATAATCGTTTTTAAATGACTAGTGGAATTATCTAAATCTACTGAAGAACTCCATGCACAGTGGCAAAAGAGAATGAAAATTACAAATTTTAAGTTTTTATATATTTTGTACATCTCTAATATGTTGAATAATCTGTGCTGCCTCTTTTTCAACTGAAAAGTTTTCTAAAATATATTTTGCAGCATTTTTACCCATGATTTTTGTTTTAGAACTATTTTTTATTAATGTATTTAATCTTTCCGTCGTTTGATAGACATCATTTGTTTTTACTACATATCCATCAATGCCATCTCTAACCAACTCGTCCCAAACTCCTTCTGAACTGGTAAGAACAGCTGCGCCAGATGCCATGCCTTCTAATGGAGTAAGACCATATCCCTCATTTCTACTCAATGCTGCAACAACTGTCATGCCTTGAAATAATTTAGGCAAATCTTCAAAAGGTTTTTTACCGATAAATAGTATTCTTTCTTTTAAGTTTGCGTCAGTTATTTTTCTTAACATATTGTTTTTATATGTTTGATCCTCTAACTGGATTTCTCCACAAATTATTACAGTAGCTAGGGGATGTTTAGGCAAAACTTCTAAAGCTGCGTCAACTAAAATATCTATACCTTTTGAATATCTTACTCTTCCAAAAATTCCAATTCCTATAGAACCAGGAAAACCCAAAGCTTGCCAAGCTTTATCTTTATCTTCTGGTACAGTGAATCTATTGAGATCTATACCATGAGAAATAATTTTATCGGGTTCCTTGATTAGATAGCTTCCTGCCTTTTTAGATGTTGATACGATGCTATCCATTTTAGACATGAGCCATTTAGTAAATTTGGTATGACTTCTTTGAGCAGATGAAGAAAAAATAATTTTAATTTTTGAACGGAATATATACTTCGCAATCAGACCTTGAATCATTTCATTGTTTTTTCTAGTGTAGAAAACTCTTAACTTTCCATTAGGCAATTTTGTTCTAGTGAGCAAAAGAAATTGAAAATAATTTAAGGTCTTAATGTGGTTAGGAATAAATCTTGACCCTAAAACAGCCAAATTCATTTCTTTTTCTTGATAATCCAATAATTGGATTGTAATGGAAGTTCCTCCGGAAAAATTCCTTCCAGAATTCCCGATTATTAGCTCTATGTTCTTGAAATTAAACACCTGAAAATACTAATAATAAATTTATCTAATTTTATCTTACAATTTGTTTTTTAAGATACTTTATAGGATATGAGATTAATAATTAGCCTGCTTACATCGCTAATAATTTTTATTTCATTTTTTTTTGTATACGAAAAAAGTTCTAATAAACATAATAATGTAGAAGCTGTAGAAGACAAGCAAGCCAAAATAGAATTGCAAAATAAATTAAACGATTTAACTTCTTTAAGTAATAGAGTATCAAAAAAAAATATTTATCTTGATTTGGAACAACTAAACATAAGTGAAGTTGAACTTTCTGGAATAAATGGTACTGCTTTTCAAAAAGTAAATAACTTTGAAGAATCATTTGTGGATATCATTCCTGGTGATATTTTGAATGTGAATCTTTTTGGAAATTTTTTCCAAGAAGAAATTAAATCTATAGAAAAATCATTTGGTAATAAAATTATTACAACTTACTCAAAGACCAATGAAAATGAATCTTTTATCGTAATTGGAAAGGAAGTCGCTTTTGGAAAGTTTCATATTAACGAAAAGGTATTCCTGTTGAAAAAAGATTCAAAACTGACTTATGTTGTTAATACTGCTGAAGCAAATCTTGAAATACCGCAATTTAGCGAAGAAGATTATTCAACAAGGCAAAAATAATTCTCTAATCTGGAACACCATCCGAATTAGCATCAACTGAAGTGGTAGGGTCAAGTTTAAAAGCATCAGAAATATCCAAAACTCCATCATTATCATCATCATTATCCAATTTATTTTCAATACCATCTCCATCTGAGTCAGCAGTTTCCAGTTTCCATATTCTTCCTAAGTGATCGCGATACTGAATGATACCCATTTCTGGACTCATCCAAAAAATTGTATGCATCAAATAAGGCGTATCGCTATAAGGACTATTGTTGTTGTCCCAAATTGTAAAAACATATTTTACAGTTTCAAAATTTCCATAGGGAACGCTAATGGTTTCATTTTTAATAAAGTGATTAAAGTGATAAACATTGTTATAAGTTGGTGGATCTCCATAATGTGCATTACTGCAATCTCTTGCTAGAAAATTACCTACGCTTTGGAATGAATCAAAGAAAACACATAAATTGTTATTATTGTAGAGAGTGTATTCATCTTGATTTGAAAATTTGTAACCCGCTTCATAATCAGTTCGATTTATATAATATTTGTTATCCTTTTCATAAAAATGAAAAGCCATTTTAGGATTTCCGTTAAATGAATTTTCCCACTTAAAACTTTTATATATCTGCCCATTTATATCAACATCGGAAAACTCAGTAACTTGAAAAACTCTTGTAGAGCCAGCATTTGAAAAAGTAGAAATACCGCCTGATATTTTTGGAAAATAGTTCTTAATATTTATTTTATTTGAAATATTAGAGTTATCTAAAGAACTAGCCGGCAAAATGCTAGAAAATCTTGTTCCTAAATTGTTGTACCATTTAGTATTATCGCTAACATTCAGAACACCGCATGCTGAACCATTTTTACATGTCACATTAGGATTTGAAAAAAAATCAGGCGAGATATTGTTGTAACTCATGACAGTTCCCCAATCTAAACTATCTGTAAAATCTCCGTCGGTATTTCCATCGACACGATGACCGTAAGCGTAAGACTGTCCAGTTTCTCCTGGCCAATGTCCTGAGCCTAAATTGTGTCCTAACTCATGAGCGAACACTTTATCAGGAAAACAAGGATTACATCCTGGTTCTGACCAATTAGGATCAACTGACCAAGCAGACAAATACCCATGAGCAATATCCCAATCAATTAAATTATCAATAGATAAATCAATTGAGGCTGTTCCTCCTGTTTGACCCTTTGCTGCGTCCCATCTAGAGAGAAGAATAAAATAATCAGCACCATACATGACTTGGTCTTTTTTTATTTTTTCCCTTCCAAGTAGTGAAGAAAAAATTGTATCTCCAGACTGATTGCTAACGTCAACATCATATGGCAAGAGCTTAAGCAAATTGAACTGAATTTCAGATTTACTTCTTGTTAGGGCATTGTTTGTAGATGTAATAAGATATAAAACTCTGGTACGAATAGCATTTTCTGTAGTGTATTTAGCTAACATATCTGGCGCATAATAAACCAAGAGATCTACTTCATAGGCAACATTAGTAACATTGATTATTAAATCTCTGCTATCAGATAAAGAACCATCAGATACTGAAACTGTCACACGAAAAGAAGACTTAGTTTCGTAATCTGGAGGGTTTATAAAAGACAATTCTCCAAGATTAGAAATATTAAAATATGCTGAATCAATTCCTGATAAAGCGAAACTTAAGGTATCACCATCAACATCGCTAGCAGCTATGTTTAAAACATTTAGTTGATTTTCTGGAATTGTTACTTCATTTGACGAGATTGAAATGATCGGAGCATCATTCAGAGGTTGAACAGATATATTTACTGATGCGGAAGTGCTTAATGAGCCTTGCTCAAGCGTGTATGAAAAAGAGTCGTTGCCATTAAAATTTATATTTGGTTGATATACCAAAATGTTTGAATTATTTTTATTTATCGTTCCATTGACTGGTTGTGTGAATGAGACATTAAAAGACGATTGACTATCAAAATCATCGTTTTCTAGAACGTCTATATTGAATGACTGATCTTCAAAAGAGGAGACAGCATCAGGATTTGCTTTGATAGAAAATGCTAAGGCGGATTCTGATTGGCCAGATATTTCAGAAATGTAAGAAATTAGATCGAGACTGTATCTTGAATAAATATTTTCTCGATCATTGTTTGATGCAACTAAAACAAGGTCATTAAAAAAAGTATTAGATGCAAAATAAAATAATCCATGAGTTGCAGCTAAATTGGGTTTAACTTGTATCAAGGGTATGAAAGCCTTATACATATTTTTTACTTTCGTCTTAATTTCATTTTCTATGGAAAGCGAAAATTTAAGAACCACATCGTCTACTAAAGAATCTAAAAAAACTGTAGATTCCAAGTTAATTTCATTTTGAGAAATCTGATAAATTGCTACCACTCGATCTAAGACTAATTGAAAGATTTCGCTGCTATTGATGTTTGAAGCGCTTAAATTATTCACTAGTCTTGTCAGTGATAAAGTTATAGAGGTCAATTGATTTGCTCTTTCATAGGCCTCAGCAAACACGAATCCATTATTTAAATTAGCTACATGGTCAGTAGTATTTACATCTAAATTTTGATCTAAACCCAGAATATTATTTATGGTTGTTGAAAATGGGTTAGTTAATTTTTTTAGAGATTCTGAAAGAAAAAAATCTGCTGTTGTTAATGGTGAAATAATAAAATTTTGCGAAGTATTAGAAGTTATTAGTTCATCTATTTTATGATTGATTAAAATCAAACCTTGTAAGCTATTATTTGTATCTAAATCTATACCGCCAGAAGTTTGAACCCTAAAGTCAGCTTGATTTGTTGTTAGATTAAATCTTCCTTGACTATTTGAAGTTGTCTTTGATTCTCCAATATTTGAAAAATCATTTGTAGTTTCAATCCAAACATCGGCGTTTCTAATATAACCATCTACTACCAGTCCATTAATTGATTTAGGTTGAGTTACAAAAGAAACATCCCTTGAAAGTTCTGAAGAACTATTACCTCCTCCGCAAGAACAAAGAACAAAAGTAAAAAGAAAAATTTTAAAAAAAATTGAATCTAGCATGGTGCTAGTTTTTATTAAGATTTCTTATTTGAAAACTGTAGGTTGCCGTCTTCCATTTTTCCAAATTTAACGTCAAACCAATCTTTTAAATAATCTTGATAATTAACCCAAGGTTTTTTATTACCTTGCTTAGCAAACTTATGGATGGACCTTTGAATATATCCGGAAGACCAGTCTTCAAGCCAATCTTTAGATTCTTCGACATCGGAAGGAATTTCAGGACAACATTTTTTGAAATTGTTTTTATCCATGTGTTTGATTAGACGGCAGACATATTCACTTGTGATATCTGCCTTCAAGGTCCAAGAAGCATTAATGTAGCCAAAAGAATTTACAAAATTAGGTATCCCGCTATACATCATGCTTTTGTAAGTCATAGTATCTGAGACCTTAACCATTGAATCATCAACTTTAACTTCTATTCCGCCGAAGTTTTCAAGAACAATTCCAGTTGCAGTAATAATTACGTCAGTTTTTAAAACCTCGCCAGACTTAAGCTCAATACCTTCCTTAGTAAACTTTTCAATATGATCGGTAACAATGGATACATCATTTTGTCTGATTGCCTCAAATAAATCGCTATTTGGAACTAAACACATACGTTGTTCCCAAGGATTATAGGATGGGGTGAAGTGCTTTTGTATATTGTAATTTGGAAGTTCTTCTTTAACTCTATCAAGCAAAAATTCCTTAACTTTTTCAGGGCGATTTCTTGCTCTTTTGTAAAGCCACTGTTGAAAAAGGACATTCCTGAGTCTTATGATGCTATAAACAAAACGCCTTGGAAGAAACTTATTCAGAAAAAGAGCTATCGCGTCCTCATCTGGGGCGGAGGCGTAATATGTAGGTGACCTTTGGAGCATTGTCACATGCTTTGCTTTTTTTGACATCGCAGGAACAATTGTCGCTGCGGTAGCACCACTTCCAATCACAACAATATTTTTTCCCTCGTAATCAAAATCTTCTGGCCACTCCTGAGGATGAATGATTTCGCCTTGAAATTCTTCTCTTCCTTTAAATTCTGGTAAGTGCCCACCTTTGTAACTGTAATAACCTGCACACATATACAGAAAAGAAGATTTAAAGAGTTTAGTCTCACCAGAATTTTTATCTTCAACCTTTAAAGTCCAAAGATTTTCAGAGGAAGACCATTCGGCTTGATGCACGTGGTGTCTGTATCTTATTTTATCTGTTAGTTCGTACTCCTTAATAGTTTCTTCTAAATATTCCATTATGGAAGAGCCATCTGCTATTGATTTTCGGTGAAGCCAAGGTTTAAAACTAAAACCAAGAGTATGCATGTCTGAATCTGATCTTATACCTGGATATTTGAATAAATCCCAAGTGCCGCCAAAATTATCTCTGCCCTCTAAAATCAGGTACTTTTTATTGGGACACTTCATACTGAGATGTGCGCCAGCACCAATGCCAGAAATACCTGAACCAACAATCAGTACATCTAAGATTTCTTCATTCATAGTTTTATTATAAATACTTAATATTTCTTTTGAAATTATTCTTCAATTTCAAATCCAGCAGTAATCCAGTCAGTTATACCCCCTTTTAAAGAGAAAACATTATTAAATCCCATTTCATTGAGAGATTTAGAACCCAACACCGACCTAAAACCACTCGCACAATACAAAATAATTTCATCATCACTATTGGCAACTTCTAAAATGCCTTTTTCAAGAACGCCTCTGCCAATATGAAATGCTGAAGGAATTCTACCAGAAACCCACTCTCGGTCTTCCCTGATATCAATTAGTTTTATTTGTTTATTACTTTCAATTTTTTCCTTGAGTTGGTAAATATCAACTTCCGGAACGTTTTTTAAAGCTTCTTGAACTAAATCTTGAAAATTTTTCATTTAAACCAACAAACCTTTACAACCTCTATTCCTTCAACCTCAGTAACACAACCATCTTCATGAGCGATAATAATTGCGCTTAAAATAATACCAACAGAAATGATAGAAGAAATTGCAATCAATTTTCCAAATTTTTTCACTAAGTAAGTAGTTAAGTAAGAAAAGATTAAAATAATTCCTATCAAAAAAAGTGAAATTATTAAAATTCTTAACATCAGTTAATATATTTTTTCTTAAGAATTCTCACCAGAAAATAAATTGGGGAAATTATTAAGAAACAAATCAATAATTCTGCCCAAAAATTTAACTTGGTGACACTTCGAATGAAGCTTGCTAAGTACATACTACCAAATCCTAGGAAACCATAAATCACAAATAAAGAAACATCTATTTTAGAGATTATGCTTTTGATAAGTTTCATTTATCGTAGTTTTTTATCCAGCTTTCAATTAGTCTAATGCCTTCAGAATGGGCTAAAGCCCTTCCAGACTCTGGCATCATAATACCCGGATCTTCAGATTTCATTCGATATAACAATATAGATTTTTCTGGTTTACCCGGAACAATTGAATACAAAAGATTACCACTCGCTCGACCTGCGGCTACTGGCGGTTTATTTACTCCAAGTTTTCTAACATCTTTCACATTTACTGAGAGATACAGTCCAGTTGTGTCTGCTGAGCCGCCTGGCATATGGCAATGGCCACAATTCACATCCAGATAAGCTCTTGCTCTGTCATCTAAAGCTTCTTCGGTATTTTTCCAGTCAGCAACTACTTTTTGCGGATCGTGATTTTCAACAAGACCATTTTCTATCCAATAGTCAATTTGATTTATGCTTTTATTATGCTGAGTTATCTCAAAATTGAGATTTCTGGATTTTGGTCCTATTGGCATAATTTTGTTATCAGATAAATGACATTCCTTACATTGGTTCTGATTAGGAACTCGATAATCTACTTTTTTTAATTTCCCGTCGTGAAGAAATTCAATTCCTTCAATAGTTTTTCCGGAAACCTTAAGGAATGCATCCTCCTGATTTTCATCCCAAATATAAGTGTGAGCAGACCAACCTGATTCTTGTAAAAGAAGCAATCGGGTTTCCAATAAAACTTTGTTATTGTTCGATGCCATCTCATAGGAGAATGTTTTAACTAATGCAGATCCAATTGGAAATTCGTAAACCTTATCAAAAGAATGAATAGCTTTTTTTTCTTGAGGAATATAAACAAATCTGTCCTTCAAAGAGTAGTCGGAAAACAAAGGAGTTTGAAGAAAGTATTTGTGAACATTATCGTTAGGAATTTGTTCTTTAGGTGATTTAAAAAAGTCATAGTCTGATAGCTTAGCTTCAGGTCTTTTTGAGAGAATAGCTTCATCGTTTACTGCAAAAATTAATTGCGAAAAGATTGCAACTATTAAAAGAAGTTTTTTTACCATTCGGCAATTGGATCAAGATTTTTTACATCTGAGAAATATTCCTTCCCATTGAATTCTGGACTATGAAAAAAAGACATCACAAAGTACCAAAATAGATCAAGATTTAAAAACTTAGCATCGTTATTTGAATCAAGAATAAGTCTTTCTTCTTTTTTTTGACCAAAAACGTTTTGCCAAAAAGGTAAAATACCGTCCCACATAATATCTGGTTGAAAACCATTGGAGATTTCTACTAACAAAGGAGAAAGCTCTCCTCGATTGAAGTCTGGATCATAACCAGAATTTTTAAAATAATTATCATAAATTTGAATATTTCTTGGATAAGGATCATATGAATCGTCTCCAGACTCAAGATCACCAGCCACTAAGGCGACACCTATTGTTGAATTGTTTTCAAAAGTATTCTTAAAAACTTCTACATGACGATTAGCTCTTATGACCAATCCAGTTCCTTTTGGTACTTGTCCGACAATATTTCCTTCTGGGGCAAAATTTTCTGTATTGTTATTTGATGAAATATTATTAAAAACTCTGACAAATTTTCCACCTTGTTTGGGTAAATCTGGTAAATCAAAAACTAAAATTCCCGCGGTATTATTCTCAGCAACATTGTCATAAACATCGGCATAGTAAGAATTTTCAATTTCAATTCCAGCAACATTGAAATAAACTTCAGTATTCCTCACTATAATGTTTTCAGATTGTCCAACATATACTCCAGCATCAGATGCTCCAATAGCAATGCAACCGTCAATTAGCACCTCCTCAGATTCGACGGGATAGAGACCGTAAGCTCCGTTTTTGGTATCTGGTCCATTTGTCCATTCAGTTCTTAAGTTTAAAAATTTGATATTTTTAGAACCTTTAGATTTGATAGCATCACCTTTAGCATTTTCGACGGCAAAATCTTCTAAAGTTATATTGTTGGAAGTTATAAGAAGACCTTGTGCTCCTGTCTTTTGCTCTGAAAAGTTTAAAATAGTTTTTTTGTGACCTTCTCCTTTAAGAGTAATATTATCGATATCGAGAGATAAACCGTGATTCAAATTATAAATTCCTGCGGCTAAAGAAATGGTATCTCCTTCTTGAGCTAAAATCATCGCGGACTGAATATCATCTTGTGCTGAATCGCTGGGAGATATTTTCCATTCCTCTGAAAAAATGAATGTGGAGATAAATAAACAACAAAGAATTGAAAACTTTTTAATTAATAAATCCATCGGCTTATTTTACTTTAAATTCTTCGTGATAGACTTATTTTCACTATGAGTAATAAAGACTTAAAAACCAAAATAGAAAACCATATTGGTTACGTTTCAATCAATAGACCGCCCAACAACCATTTCGATGCCGAACTTATTGGTCAAATTGCAGATTTCTTAGAGGAAATGGATAACGAAAGTGAATGCAGAAGTATTATTTTATCTTCAGAAGGAAAACATTTTTGTGCTGGAGCTGACTTTACTAGATCCTCCTATAAGGAAGAATCAGATCCTTATGAAAGGTTGTATCAAGAGGCAGTAAGACTTTTTAAAACTAAAAAACCGGTCATAGCAACCATTCAGGGAGCAGCTGTAGGAGGTGGATTGGGAGTAGCCCTTTCTGCTGACTTTAGAATCGCTTGTGAAGAATCTAGATTCAGTGCAAATTTTTCTAAATTAGCTTTTCATCAAGGATTTGGCACCACGGTAACTCTTCCGCGAGTCGTTGGAAATCAGAAAGCAAAATGGATGTTACTTACCAGCGCTAGAGTAAAAGGTAAGGAAGCTTTTGAAATAGGTCTTGCTGATTTTCTTGTTCCTCAAAATGAATTAATGTCCAAAGCAGAAGAACTAGCAAAAGAAATTAATGCTGCAGGTCCTTTGGGAGTGCAAGCTATAAGAGAGACAATCAAAGGTGACTCCGTTAAAAAAATTGAAGAGATAGTCAAATGGGAACTTTCTGAACAAAATAGACTTAGAGAGACGGCTGATTTTCAAGAGGGAATCAAAGCATCTCTAGAAAGAAGAGATCCAGAATTTACTGGTAATTAAGTTTTAATCTTAAACCTTAAGTCAAAATCTAATTCACCGAGAGCATCGTTTTCTTCTTTCATCTGAAGTACTTTATTAAAGGAATCATCTGGCATAGGGCACGACTTTCTTTTTTTCATGTCGATGTGAATAAGAAGAATTTCTTCTATTGCGCTAAGTTCTTTATCGTTATTTAAAAGAATCCCAACATGATGGATTAATTTTCTATTCACGTTGACAATTCTGTAATGAGTGGAAATCTTATCTCCTAATAGGTTTTCTTTTACGTATCTGAGATTTTGTTCAAGAGTGAAAGTGCTAAAACCGGAGTTAATATAATCGAATCCCATTCCGAGTTGGTTGAACATTTCATAGGATCCTTCTTCAAAGATTTTTGTATAAAAAGTCACATTCATATGACCGTTCAGGTCACACATTTCTTCAGTAACCTTTTTTGCAATGCCTGGATATGGAAATTTATTTTTCATAGCTATTTAAATAATGAATAGTTATTAACTGAATAAAAAAGTTTCAAATAAAGTAAATTAAAAGAATGAGTGATGATACTTTATTAATAATTCTTGGCAATCAACTTTTTGATAAAAAATATCTTTCTAAAGCAAAAACAAAGAATATTTTCATGGCGGAAGACTTTGGACTTTGCACAGAAGAGCAATTTCATAAACAAAAAATATTCTTCTTTTTAAGTTCCATGCGAACCTTCAAGGATGAAATATCTGATCTTGGTTATAAAGTTTTTTACAACAAACTAAGTGATAAAAACAAAAATAAAGATTTCATTGCCCTTCTTGAAGAATTTTTAGATAAAAATAAATTTAAGACTCTAAAATTTTTTGAAATAGAAGATAAATTCTTTGAAAGAAAAATATTTGATTTTTTAACACAAAAAGAAATTGATTTTGAAATTATCCAGTCTCCAATGTTTCTTTGTTCAAGAGATAAATTTAGTAAGTTTGCCTATAACAAAAAAAATCTCAGAATGGTAAGTTTTTATCAGATGATGCGAAAACATCTAGATATCTTAGTTTCAGATGGTAAGCCAATAGGAGGAAAATGGTCTTACGACGAAGAAAACAGAAAAAAAATCCCTAAGGGCTTAGAGCTTCCAAAAGTGAAAATTTTTTCAAAAAATACTCATGGAGATGATGTAGGCAAAGATGTTCAAAAATATTTTAGTAATCATCCTGGAGAGTTAAATTCTTGGCTACCGGATAACAGAAAAGATGCAAAACAAAATTTAAAAAAATTTTTAGAACAAAGGTTTAAATTTTTTGGAACTTATGAAGATGCTATGTTGGAACAACAAAATTTTTTATTTCACAGCATGTTATCGCCTCTTTTGAACATTGGTCTTTTAACGCCTAAAGAAGTTATTGACTCAGCCCTAAGCTATGCAAAATCAAATGATATCCCTTTGAATTCTCTAGAGGGTTTTATAAGACAAATTATAGGTTGGCGAGAGTTTATCAGAGGTGTCTATCAAGAAAAAAGTGAGCTTCAATTTAAAAATAACTATTGGAATCATAAGAATAAAATTAATTCAAATTGGTACGATGGAACTACAGGTCTGGAGCCTTTGGATGATGTAATAAAAATGGTTAATAAGTATGGCTATACGCATCATATTCCCAGATTAATGATTCTTTCTAATATCTTTACTCTCTCTGAGATTGATCCCAGAGAAATCTATAGATGGTTCATGGAAATGTTTGTCGACTCTTCTGAGTGGGTAATGGTACCAAATGTTTTCGGTATGGGAACTTTTGCTGATGGAGGGATAATGTCTACTAAGCCCTATACATGCGGTTCAAACTACGTCTTAAAAATGAGTAATTATAAAAAAGGACCTTGGTGTGAAGTTTTAGACGGTCTTTATTGGAGGTTTACAGAAAAGCATCGTGATTTCTATGAATCAAATCCAAGATTATCAATTTTAACTCGTTCTCTCGATAAGATGGATCCAGAACGAAAGGAAAGAATTTTTACTCTTGCGGATGATTTTATTAAGAAAAATTCTCTATGAAACATAAAGACGAAAAAATTTGCAGGGTATGTGAAAAACCGTTTACATGGCGAAAAAAATGGGAAAGAGATTGGGAAAATGTTTTGTACTGCAGTGAACGTTGCAAAAGAAACAAACCTAAGACATTGTAACTGTAACTTTTCCTACTAATTTTCGATCTCTTAAATACTCCAGACCTTCTTTAGAATTGTCTAGGGAAAATTCCTTACAAATATGTGGCTTTAGTTTTCCTGACTCAGCTAACTCCATAATAATTTCATTGTTTTCTCTACCTTTTTCAGGATCTCTTCTACCAAATTCACCTGCTCTTACGCCGATAACTGAAAATCCTTTAATGAGAGGATAGTTAACTGGGACTGTTGGAATCCTCCCACTAGTAAAACCAATTATTAATAACCTACCTCCCCAATTTATGCATCGAATGGATTCATCAAAGACATCTCCTCCAACTGGATCGTAAATTACATCAGCCCCTTTTCCATTCGTCAGATGTTTTATCTCTTCACGAAAAGAAACGGAACCTTCATATCCGGTATTGATTATTTCATCTGCGCCCCAAGTCTTAACAATTTTTAATTTTTCGTCGGAGGTACCGCTTGCAATCACCCTTGCACCATAAAGTTTACCCATTTGCACTGCTGCCATACCCACACCACCTGAGGCACCATGGACAAGCAAAGTCTCATCTTGTTTTAATTCTCCTCTTCGAATTAACCCAACATAAGCTGTCAAATAAGCTGTTTTAAAGGAAGCTGCTTCAGAAAAATTCAATGATTTAGGTTTTAATGAGACTAAACTTTCCGGAAGAATGATTGATTCGGCAATTGCGCCATGACCCCAACCACCAAACATAACTTCATCACCTTCTTTCAATGAAGAAACTCCAGATCCAATCTTTTCAACTATTCCAGCTCCTTCCATGCCAAGAGCAAAAGGAAGGTTAGGTTTGTTTTGATATTTACCCTGAGTCATTAATAAATCAGGGAAGTTGAGAGAAGCAGCTTTAATTTTAATTTTGACTGAATTATCTTGAAAAGAATCTAATTCGAGTTCTCCTAAATTTGTCTTTGACAAATCTTCGGAGAGCTCAGAGCAGACTAATCCATACGTGGTATGATCAGCCATTAAAAATTAACTTGGTCTGCCGATATATTCTTCTGCTTTTGCCTCTTCAGCTTGATGCTTACCAAGTTCTAATCTTGCAACAGTTCTTCTGTGAACTTCATCAGGTCCATCAGCTAAACGAAGAGTTCGCATTCCAGCATAAAGTCTTGCCAGAGGAGTATCTTGAGAAACTCCAGCTCCACCATGCATTTGAATTGCTTTATCAATAACACGGAGAGCCATATTAGGTACAGCTACTTTGATTTGCGCAATTTCACTTTTGGCAATTTTGTTTCCAACTGTATCCATCATGTAGGCAGCTTTTAAGGTAAGAAGCCTACACATATCAATTTCTATTCTGCAATCGGCAATGACATCGTAATTTCCACCCAATTCGGAAAGTGTTTTTCCAAATGCCTTTCTATTAAGAGATCTTTTGCATAATAAGTCTAAAGCTCTCTCAGCAGCTCCAATTGTTCTCATACAATGATGGATTCTCCCCGGGCCTAAACGACCTTGGGCAATTTCAAAACCCCTGCCTTCACCTAAAAGAAGATTCTCTTTAGGTACTTCAACATCTGTAAATTTCATATGTGCATGACCATGAGGAGCATCATCGTTTCCGAAAACGGTCATCATTCTTAAAACTTCTACTCCAGGGGTATCCATTGGGACAAGAATCTGAGATTGTCTTTGATGTTTAGGGTTATCAGGATTTGTAACTCCCATGAATATAATGATTTTGCAACGAGGATCACCAGCGCCAGAAGTCCACCATTTTTCGCCATTGATGACATACCTATCTCCTTTATCCTCAATTCTACTACCGATGTTTGTTGCATCCGATGAAGCAACATTTGGCTCAGTCATTCCAAATGCTGATCTTATTTCTCCATCAAGCAAAGGTTTTAACCATTGTTCTTGTTGCTCAGGGTTACCATACTTATCAATAACTTCCATGTTTCCGGTATCTGGAGCGGAACAATTGAATACTTCTGATGCGATTCCACATCTTCCCATTTGCTCTGACAAAGGAGCGTATTCTAAATTAGTTAATCCCGGTCCCCATTGAGAATCAGGTAAAAACAAGTTCCAAAGACCTTCGGCTTTTGCTTTTGCTTTAAGTTCATCTAAGACTGGAGGAACTTGCCAAGGGTTTCCTTGATTTCTAAATTCTGTCATTTGATCTGCATACACTTTTTCGCCTTCATAAACATGATCGTCCATGAATTTTGTGACGCGTTCCAATAAGTCTTTAACTTTATCCGTATGTTGAAATTCCATATATATCCTCTTGATTTAAGAAAAAAAATATTAACAAGTTTTTAAAAAATTTGACACCCTATATGTCAAAATAATACATCTCATATGATTAAATCTATCGATCACATATTAGTTGCTGTAGAGGATTTGGATAAAGCAGTTAAAGACTATACTCTGGTCTTAGGCTTTGGTCCTACTTGGCAAGGAAGCCATCCTTCTCTAGGAACAAAAAACGCTCTATTTCCCCTAGATAACCTATATTTTGAATTGATTGCTGTAAATGACGATGGGCCCCTTGCAGAAACTGTTAAAGAACATTTAGAAAAAAATGGAGAGAGTATTTTTGGCTTAGCATTGGAGACAGATGATATTGAAATGGCAAAAAAAGAACTTTCGGCAAACTTGGATACAAATTTAGAAATATCAAATGGAAAGGGTGTAAACAATATTTCGAAAGATGAAAGATACTGGAGAAACATTTCCATTCCTAAAAAGTTTACGAGAGGAATATTTACTTTTTTGATAGAACACACAAAAGGTAATCTGCCAAAAAATGAAAATTCTGACGAAGCATGTATTTCAAGAATGGATCATGTAGTTATTAATTCAAACGATCCTGATGGCTTGGTTGACCTTTATAGAGATAAATACGGAATCAGACTGGCTTTAGATCAATTCGTAGAACAATGGGGAGGTCGAATGCTTTTTTTTAGAACCAATCATACTACTATTGAAGCAATTGGAATTAAAAAAGATGGGTCTCCAGAAGATTCTTTGTGGGGCTTAGCTTGGACAACAAAAGATATTAAAAAAGCCCACAAAAGATTGCTTGATGCAGGTGTGAATATTACGGATGTCAAAGATGGTAGAAAACCAAATACTCTTGTTGCAACGATTAAATCTCACTGTTCAAATATCCCTACTTTACTAATTGAGCATCTGTAGAGTTACTTTTTGGTGCGGATAGAGGGAGTCGAACCCCCACACCTTACGGCACTAGAACCTAAATCTAGCGTGTCTACCAGTTCCACCATATCCGCGTAAAAAAATAAGTATATTGATTAGTTCTCTATTGGCAAGGAATTACTTTCTGAGTTCTCTTGATTGGAAATAGATTTTGAAAGCTCATCTTTTAATTTAAGAATAGATTGGTTGGTTTGCCTTCTAAAAGAATCCATAGAGTTCACCGCCTCCTCTAAATCTTTCATACGCAGCTCGAAATCAGGAGAGCTTAAGGAGGATGTATCTATTTTAGCGACTCTGGTTTTTATATCGGAAATAGATTTTGAAAATTCTTTTGAAATCAATCTGATTTCTTGAGATTGAGTGAAAATTTCTTTAATCGAACTATCAATTGAATTGAGCTGATCTTCAAGAGCAGCAATTCTTTGTTTATTTCTTTTATTACTTAGGTCCCATAACTTTCTTATCTCCCTATTAACTTCCTTAAGATCATCTGAAAGGGTTTCAACAGTAACTTCCGATGACTGAACGGATTGTTGAACTTGTTGTTCCAAATCAATCAACCTGGAATTCATGTTTATGAGATTTTCTTGTTGAGAAGAAGTTCTAAATAACATGAAGGAAATCAATAAAATAAAAACCAAAAGAAAGACTCCATAAGATATTACTGAACTTGGCGGTACCTGACTGGAAGGAAATATTCTTCTAGTTGAGATTGGATTTTTTTTCATTTAGTTGAGATTGGTTATTTTGTTTATTTTAATTCATGGTTAGAATAGAAAGCTATTATAAATAAGGAGAAGAAATGAATTTTAATTTTTCTGAAGATCAATTGTTGATGAAAGAAGAGGTGAAAAAGCTTCTTGATAAAGAGAATTCTGTAAAAAGAAATAGAAATATTTTAGAGGGAGAAGAAAAGTTTGATAAAGAACTTTGGGACCAGCTGGTTCAAATGGGCTTAACGGCTACTACCATTCCTGAAGAGTACGGTGGAATCGGTATGGGTTTTTTAGAATTGTGTGTCATTGCTGAAGAACTTGGAAGAGGAATAGCTCCAGTTCCCTTCTCTTCGAGTGTATATCTTGCTACTACAGCAATTTTAAATTCCTCAAATGAAGATATTAAAAAGGAATTTCTGCCAAAATTAGCTAGTGGCGAAATCATCGGTACTTTTGCGCATTCAGAAAAAACAACATTTCCAAGCGAGTCTGGAATAAGTGTTGCTGCTAAATCTGGAAAAATAACTGGAAAAAAAGTTGCTGTGCCTGATGGAGATATAGCAAATTTTGCTCTGGTATCTGCAACTTCAGGTAAAAATAAAGTTGGTCTTTATTTGGTTGATTTATCTGCTGATGGTGTGAAAGTTGATTCTTTAGAGACTTTTGATCCTTCAAGATCTCATGCTGATATATCTTTTAAAAATACACCTGCTAAAGAACTAAGTCCAAATGCTTGGGAAGACATAGAAAAACTCCTAGATCAATCTGCGGTTTTATTTGCTTTTGAACAAGTAGGTGGAGCTGAAGCTGCAATGAATCAAGCTAAAGACTATGCTATGGGCAGATATGCTTTCGGAAGAGCTATTGCTTCTTTTCAAGCTATCAAACACAAAGTAGCTGACATGTATATTTCACTTCAATTGGCCCGTTCCAACTGCTATTACGGTGCCTGGGCTTTGAGTAATGATGCGCCTGAGCTTCCAACAGCCGCAGCTACTGCTCGAGTAAGTGCTACAAAGGCATTTTATGAATGTTCAAAAGAAAATATCCAAACTCATGGAGGAATGGGTGCTACTTGGGAGTTTGATTGTCATCTTTTCTACAGGAGAGCAAGATTACTTTCCAGTAACATAGGCAGTCAAGGAATATGGAAAGATAAATTAATTACATCACTAGAAAAAAGTAATTCACCATCATAAAATTATAATCTATTCGGAGGAAAAACATGGATTTTAACGATACTAAAGATGAAGCAAAGTTTAGAGATGAGGTAAATTCTTGGTTATCTGCTAACGCAGACAAAAAAGAGCATGCTAAAGACATATACCGCCCTGCTGAAATGAGTGGTGAAAGTGAGTCTGGAGAATCAAGTGCTCTTAAAGATGCAAAAGCTTGGCAAGCAAAGAAATATGATGCTGGCTGGGCATGTCTTCACTGGCCCAAGGATTATGGTGGACGTGATGCGACTCCAATGGAAAGAGTGATTTGGGGACAAGAAGAATCAAAATTTAAGGTGCCAGGTGGTTTTTTTGAGATCGGACAAGGTATGGCCGGCCCCGTACTAATGCTATATGCAACAGAAGAGCAGAAAAAAAGATACCTTCCTCCAATGGCGAAGGGTGAAGAAATTTGGTGTCAATTGTTTAGTGAACCTGGAGCTGGTTCCGACTTAGCGGGTATTAAAACCAAGGCTGAACTAGATGGCGATACATGGACTATTAATGGTCAAAAAGTATGGACGTCTGGAGCCCACTACAGTGATTATGGAATCATTGTCACTAGAAGTGATTTCTCAGCACCTAAACATAAAGGCCTTACCTACTTCTTCTTGGATATGAAGTCTCCAGGAGTTGAAGTCAGACCAATCAAACAAATCACAGGTGGAGCCAACTTTAATGAAGTTTACTTTACCGATGTAAAAATTCCTGATTCGCAACGTCTTGGTGAAATTGGTGATGGTTGGAAGGTTTCGTTAACAACCCTAATGAATGAGAGACTTGCTGTGGGTGATGCATCCGGAGTAGATTTTCAAGAAATCTTTGAGCTTGCTAAAGACCAAGATTTCAATGGCGACGCTGCGATTTCAAATGGTGCTGTCAGAGAAAAACTTGCTGATTGGTATTGTGAGCAATCTGGTTTGAAGTACACTAAAATGAGAAACATCTCAGCCTTATCGCAAGGAAGTACTCCTGGCCCTGAAGCTTCTATAACTAAAATAGTTAGTGCAAATAAACTTCAAGATATTGCAAACTATGGCATGGATCTAATGGATAATGCTTCCATTGCAAGAGATGAAGAAACTGCTATTTTCCAAGGAAGCTTACTTGGAGCACCTCTCATAAGAATTGCAGGTGGAACTGATGAAGTTCTAAAGAATATTATTGCTGAGCAAGTTCTTGGAATGCCACAAGACATAAGAGTTGATAAAAACGTTCCATTTAATGAAATACCAACTGGTTCAAAGAACTAGTTAAAAAGAAAGTAAAAAGGACTTTTTAATTTCTTTTTACAACTATCATATTGGTTTCGGTATCTATTAGACATTTTTTGAACGTCCGAAGATACCGAAAGCAACCAGGGCTTAGACTTATAGCTTCCTTTCTTGTATCCTGCTCTTCCTTCATGATATGCAAGATATAATAGTCTTGCATTGTCTTTAGGAATTCCTAAAAGTTTATTGCTTTTTTTGTTATACCAACCAATAAAATCAACAGAATCTTTAAAGCTTGTTCGTGAAGCAAACGGTTTTTTTGCTTGTTTTTTATAAATATCCCAAGTTCCATCTATAGCCTGAGCATATCCATAAGCAGAACTTTTTCTTTTCCATGGAATAAACCCAAAAAGCTTGGTTCTTTCTGGTTTTGCTCCTTGTTGGAAATCCGACTCTTGTTTTATAAATGCCAAAGTTACGTATGCTGGACTGCTCCATCTTTTTTCTGTCTTTACAGCCGCCTTATACCAACTTCTTTTTTCATAAAAAATTTCACATATGTTGGTAGTTTTTTTTGGCGGCGAAACCACACAAGAACACAGAACGATTAAACAAAAAAACCAAAGAATTAGCTTATTTATCATTTTGAAGAAAAGAAGATAATCCATCCTCATCAATTATTTGAATATTTAATTCAGAGGCCTTTTTAATTTTTGATCCTGGGTCACTTCCTGAGATGAGATAGTCGGTGTTTTTTGAAACTGCTGAAGAAACTTTTGCACCCATTTTCTCTAAAATCTCTTTAAGTTCGTTTCTGGAATAACTATTCAATGTCCCCGTGATAACAATCTTCTTATTTCGTAAGTGGCTTTCCTGATTATTTGATATTTCATTAGAAAGGTTAAAGTTTAATTTTTGAAAATTTTCTAATATCTTCAAGTATTTTTTATTCTCAAAAAAAGAAACTAAGTTTGAAGCAGCAACTTCTCCAATATCTTCAACCTGAATGAATCTTTCATAACTGGTTTTGATTATATTTTCAAGAGTCCCTAATTCTTTGGCAATATTCTTTGATGTTTGTAACCCAATTTCTTTTATTCCTAGAGAATAAATAAACCTGTAAAGTTCCGTTTCCTTACTTTTTGAAATGGAATCAAGAAGGTTTTTAGCTGATTTTTCTGCAAAACCCTCAAGAGAAAGTAATTGGCTCGTATCTAGAGAGTAAAGGTCAGTTATAGAGCTAATGTATTTATTATTAATTAAGGCATCTATAGTTTTTGAACCAAGGCCCTCAATATCCATAGCATTTCTTGAAACGAAGTGCTTTAAAGATTCTTTAAACTGGTCATAGCCATAACAGCCTTCTGAAAATTCTGATTCTAATGCAATCTCCAGGCAAGGAATATTTTCTTCAAAGTGAGAAACCTTTCTTTTACAGACAGAACAAGAGGAAGGTAACTTAACTCTAATTTCAGATCCGCTTCTTTTTTCTTTTATTACAGAAACTATTTTAGGGATGACGTCTCCTGCTCTTTTTATAAAAACGTAATCCTGCTCTCTGACATCTAGTCTTTCTACTTCATCCATATTGTGCAAAGTTGCATTGGAAATAGTCACTCCCCCAACTTTTACTGGTTCTAAGTTAGCAACTGGAGTTAAAGCTCCTGTTCTGCCCATTTGGAAAGATATTGAATTTATTTTGGTCTCTGCTTGTTCTGCTTCAAATTTTCTTGCTATGGCCCACCTAGGTGCTCTAGATGAAAAACCCAGCTCTTGTTGAAGAGAAATTTCATTGATTTTTATGACGACTCCATCAATCTCATATGGTAGTTGTTCTCTTTGCTGTGCAATCTTTGAAAAAGCATTTTTTGTTTCTTCAAGACTAGAAGCTAATGAGATGTCAGGACAAGTTGGGAGGCCCCATTCCTGGAAAGCTTTGATAACCGACGATTGGCTATCAAAAAGAACATTCCCATCAAGGAATCCTAAACTATGACAAAATACTTTTAAAGGTCTTGCGCTTGCAACCTTTGGATTGAGTTGACGCATACTTCCTGAAGCAAAATTTCTAGGGTTAGCAAAAACCTTTTGACCATCTTCTTTATATTTATTATTCAAATTAAAGAAGTCTTTTTTTTCAACATATATTTCGCCTCTAATTTCAATTTCTTTTGGATAAGCAAAGGTCTTACTTTTTTTCAGTTGCAACGGAACCTCTTTCATAGTTTTTACATTATGAGTGACTTCCTCTCCAATATTTCCATCTCCTCTAGTACCAGCACGCGTGAGAAAACCATCTTGATAAACTAAACAAATTGCTATTCCATCGATTTTTGGTTCACAAGAATAGCTAAACGCTTCCTTTCTTTTGAGTTTATTTAAAAATCTTTTTTCAAAATCATTTAAATCCTGGTCATCAAAGGCATTGTCTAATGAGAGCATAGGAATTCGATGATTAAATGGGCTAAGTCCTGAAACAGGCTCTGAACCTACTCTTTCGCTAGGAGAGTTTCTTACCTTTATATTTGGAAATTCACTTTCTAAAACAAGCAATTTCTTAAAAAGCCGATCATATTCTTGGTCAGAAATTTCTGGAGAATCTTGATTATGATAGAGTTCATTATGTTTGTTTAGTTCGGCAACTAAAGCAAAATATTCCTTTTTAACTTTTTGGCTTATAGCCATAAGGACTAAGCAAAATTTCTCAGATCAAAGTCTTCTGCTTGATGAGAGTAATGATCTATCATTTGTTGTGTAAGAGGATTTCTTTCAGAGTCAAAGAGGTTTAGGTCTAATTTAGAAGCTAAAAGCTCAGCAAAAGTAACCATTTGGTTGAAGTTACTAATTGTATTCGTACCAGATATGGGACTTAAAATTAATGTTAAAGCAGTTGTTTCGTCATCTTCTTTCGAAGTATCAAATCTTCCTGGGTTTAAGCCATTGACCAAAGAAAAAAAATGGTCGTCAGAAAAAATTCTGAACCATCCTCCCTCATTGGAATAATTAGAGCTATGTTCTTCTAAAATAAAGATTAAATTCTTATAGGTTATTTTCTTATCTTCTCCTTCTAAATTAATCACAAAGAGATTATCGGATGCATCAAGAGTTGACTGTTCTTGAAGTTCTTCTGAAGCTTCATTTTCGCCAAATGATGAAACTTCGTCTCTTAAGATATTTGGATCATTTTCTAAAGACTCAAAAAGCTCGCGAGAATTTACTTTTTTGTTTATCTTTAAATTAGTTCTGCTGCCAAAAAAAATTTTTCTTAGCATAAGCAAAATTGTTACAGCAATTATTATTCCAAAGATTAAAACTATGATTTCATTTAACATCATCAACTTGCAGCCATTTTTAAAGCTTCATCAACATCGACAGAAACTAGTCTTGAAACGCCGGGCTCCTGCATAGTAACTCCCATAAGGTGTTTACTTTTTTCCATCGAAATTTTATTGTGAGTTACAAAAATAAATTGAACCTTTTCAGACATTTCCTCAACCATATTGATAAATCTTGAAGTGTTAAAGTCATCCAATGGAGCATCTATTTCATCAAGAATACAAAAAGGCGCTGGATTGAGAGAAAAAAAGCTAAACACCAAAGCTATAGACGATAAAGCTTTTTCTCCGCCAGACAATTGAGAAACATTTACATTCTTTTTTCCTGGAGGCATAGCCTTAAAAATTACTCCGGATTCTAATAAGTCTCTTTCAGTCAATTCTAATTTTGCAAAACCACCGCCAAATAGTTTTGGAAAAAGCTCCCCTAATTTAATATTTAGCTTGTCCAATGTGTCCTTAAATTTTGTTCTTGATTCCAAATCAATTTTTTTTATTGCCCCTTGTAAAGTTTCCAGCGCACTATTCAATTCAGACATTTGAGTATCAATTTCAGAGTTTCTTTCTTCTTCTAATTTGTATTCTTCTGCTGCAGCTAAGTTTATTGGGCCAATTCTTTCTATAGAATTTTCAATTTTTGAAATTTCTTCTACCAATGACTCCTCGGTCATATTTTCAGTAATTTCATCAAGTAATCCCTGAATTTCATAGTTATCGTTTTTAAGTTGTTCTTCAAAAATTGCTGATTCAGAAAGGAATCCTTGTCTTTCTAATTTATATTTTTGAATATCATTATTAAAGTTTTCAAGACTGATATCGGTTTCGTGGATTCTGCGCTCGTTCGTTCTTATGGTTTCGTTTAAATCATTAAAATTTTCCCTCAGTTTTGATAAGTTTCCCTCTACATCTATTCTAGAGTCTAATAAGGGCTTAATATCTGCTTCAATTTTCTTTATTGGACCTTCAATCTCAAGAAGTTTTTCTTCAAGAGAGTTTTTTGCAGAAAGAGTATTCAGCTTGGAACTTTCTATTGCAGATAATTTGCTCTTGATTTCAGCTATTTTTACTTTGAAAGATGTAATTTCTGAACTCAAAGAAAGGAGTTCGGTTTTTTGAGCCTTAAACTTTTCTTCTTGATATTGAGATTGATGCTTAATTGATTCCTTTAGTTTTTCTAACTTATTTTTTATCTCAAGAGCAAAAGAATGGATTTCCTTAATATCATTTTCTGTTTTTGTTGAGAAATCCCTTGAAGTCTCTTCTAGAGAAACTGTAAGATTTGATACGTCGAGAAATATTTTTTCCGCTAGGAAATCTGGAGACATTGCCCCCTCAAGTTTAGAAAAGCTTTCATCTAAAGCTTGAAGTTCTGGTTCTTTTTTTGAAAGTTCTAATTCAGCTTCAGATAACTCTTTTGATAGGTTATCTTTTTCGTTAGAAAAACTATTTAAAGCATCTACCATTTGCCCCTTTTCCGAAAGAAGATCGTTTCTTTTCTCTTTCAATAAAGACAATTCTTGTTCAGAACTATTTAGGTCTGCACCGCTGGAATAATAATCCTGCTGGACTTTATCTATTTTTTGTTGAATTTCAGATTGAGTTACTTTCGATTTATCTATTTCAGAGTTAAGTGAGATTTTAAGAGTTCTTTCTTTTTCTAAACTTGATTCAAGTTCTTTGATTGATAGATCTATGTTCGAAATTTTTTCTTTTCTTGTTTGCCATGAGATTGCTTTCAAAAGGCCTTTTTTTGATTTTTCTTCAGCTTTCAATGCTTCGTATCTTTCAGCCGACTTTACCTGCCTTTTGAGCTTTAAAAGCTGTCTTTCAATCTCATCTTTGAGATCTCTAACTCGACTGAGATTCTCTTTAGTTTTCTTAATTCTTGATTCGGTTTCTTTTTTCCTTTCGCGATAAACTGAAATGCCTGCAACCTCTTCAATATACATTCTTAATTCTTCAGGTTTAGAACTTATTAGCTTAGTTGCCATATCTTGTTCAATGACTGCATAACTTCTAGGTCCTAGACCAGTACCAAGAAATATATCTGTAATGTCTTTTCTTCTGCATTCTGAGCCGTTTAAAAAGTAGATAGATCTTCCATCAATTTCTAAAACTCGTTTAACAGAAATTTCTGAATAGCCCGAATATTCTCCGCCTAATTTTCCTAAAGAATTATCAAATAAAAGTTCTACAGATGCTCGACTCGAAGGCGCTCTAGATGATGATCCGCTAAAAATAAC
>CACPDB010000005.1 GCA_902632605.1 uncultured SAR86 cluster bacterium
TTCAAGTTTTGAGGCAACAGACTTTGATACGATCGGTGGAATTGTCTTAAATGCTTTTGGTAAAATTCCTTTGGTGAATGACTCAATTGAGATACAAAATTTTCACTTTACTGTTTTAGCAGCAAATAAAAGACAAATTTTAAAATTGAGAATTAAAGTTTTAAAGACTGATCCTGAAGAACTTAACTAAAATTCTCCTTGAGAATTTTTTTTAGCTCTGACACAAGCAATTCAACATCTTGAATGCCGCCATAATTAGGCCTTATGACTATGGCTATTTCTCTATGAGGGCCAGACTCATTGAGATGTAAATTTTTAAGGTCTGGATTGCCTAGCATCAACTGACTAATGGCCATTTTTGGTACCAGGGTACTACCCATGCCGCTTTTTACAAACTGGACTAATGTATTTAAGGAAGAGGCTTTGAAAGAAATATTACTTGCCTGTTTCGTCATTTTGCATGCTGCAAGTATATGATCTTTTAGACAATGTCCTTCCTCTAGTAACAGTAATTCAGATCGATCTAGTTCACTGGCTTTAATCTCTTTAACCTTAGAGCGAGGATCATCTTTCTTTGTAATCCAAAAAAAGTCTTCTGCCCAAATTTTTATAGGTATCAAACCTTTAAGTTTGAAGGGTAAGGCAAGAATAGCCATATCCAAATCTCCTTTTTTGACTTTATCAATTAGCTCATTTGATTGACCTTCGGAGATGTTTAAATTTAATTTAGGAAACTTAGAGCTTAAAGACTTTATGGCAAATGGCATTAAGAAGGGGCTGATGGTCGGTATAACTCCAAGAGATATAGGATGTGAAAGCGGTTGTGAATTGTTTTCAGAAATTTTTTGAATGTCTTCCAACTGCAACTTAATATTTTTATATTTCTTTAAAATTTTTTCACCTAGTTTAGTAACAATTACTTTCTTGTTATTTCTTTCAAAAATTTCAAAACCCAGTTGGTTTTCCATTTCTGATATAGCATTACTCAAAGTGGAAGCCGAAACATAACACTTATCCGCGGCATTTTTAAAATGCAACTCTTTTTCTACCGCTAAGGCATAATTTATTTGTTTAACGCTAATCATTTATATTCGATTTTTTCGAACATTAAATAAGAAATATTCATATTTTACAATACATAAAAATATAGTTTAAAATTAAAACAGTTTTGTTTTTTATATGAGGTGAAATAAATGTCAGAAACAGAAGGAAAATGCCCTGTTATGCATGGGGCAATGACAAGCAATAGTTCAACCGGCCAATCCAATAAAGATTGGTGGCCCGATGCATTGAATTTAAATATTCTTCATCAACACGATAGAAAATCCAATCCCCTTGGAGAGGATTTCAATTATCGTGAAGAATTTCTAAAACTAGATTACGCGGCTTTAAAAAAAGACCTAAACGACTTAATGACAGACTCACAAGACTGGTGGCCTGCAGATTATGGTCATTACGGTCCATTTTTTGTTCGTTTAACCTGGCATGCTGCTGGTACCTACAGAAGTACAGATGGCCGAGGTGGTGGAGGTACAGGAGCTATGAGGTTTGCTCCACTCAACAGCTGGCCTGATAACGGTAACCTAGATAAAGCAAGAAGATTACTTTGGCCGATAAAAGAAAAGTATGGTAATAAAATAAGTTGGGCAGACCTTTTGATCCTTGCAGGAAATGTCGCAATCGAGTCTATGGGTGGAAAAACTTATGGTTTCAGTGGCGGTCGAGACGATATTTGGGGTCCTGAAGAAGATATCCTTTGGGGAGTTGAAGATGAGTGGTTAGAAAATCAGCGTTACAAAGGTGAGCGTGAACTCGATAATCCTTTAGCTGCAGTTCAAATGGGCTTGATTTATGTAAACCCTCAAGGTCCTGATGCTAACCCAGATCCTTTAGCCAGCGCGCATGATATTAGAGAAACCTTTGGTCGTATGGCAATGAATGATTACGAAACAGTGGCTTTGATCGCAGGTGGTCACACTTTTGGTAAATGCCATGGTGCTGGAGATGCAGACTTAGTTCAAGCCGAACCAGAAGGTGCACCAATTGAACAAATGGGTTTAGGTTGGACCAACAAACATGGCTCTGGTTTGGGAGCAGACTCTATTACTAGTGGCTTAGAGGGCGCTTGGACAACTAATCCTATTAAATGGGACAACGGTTACTTTGACTTGCTCTTCGGTTACGAGTGGGAACTAGGAAAAAGTCCTGCCGGTGCGCATCAATGGTATGCCAAAGATCAAAAAGAAGAAGACATGGCTCCTGATGCTCATGATTCTTCAAAAAAAGTACCAACCATAATGGCAACTACTGACATTGCTCTTAAGGAAGATCCTAGTTACAAAGAAATCTCAAAAAGATTTCACGAAAATCCAGATGAGTTTGCCGATGCTTTTGCTAAAGCTTGGTTCAAACTCCTTCATCGTGACATGGGTCCTAAGTCCAACTACATTGGTCCAGAAGTCCCTGAAGAAGATTTGATTTGGCAAGACCCAATCCCCGCAGGTAACACTGACTATGACGTTGCTGCAGTAAAAGAAAAAATTGCCGGATTAGGATTAAGCATTCAAGAAATGGCGGAAACTGCTTGGGCTAGTGCCTATACCTACCGTGGCTCGGACATGAGAGGTGGTGCAAACGGAGCAAGAATTCGTTTGGCTCCGCAAAAAGACTGGGAAGTTAATAAACCAGAACAGCTGGAAAAAGTACTCGCAGCTTATCAAGGTGTTTCAGATGATATTGGTGTTTCTGTTGCAGATATTATTGTCCTTGCAGGAAACTTAGCGATTGAAAAAGCGTCTGGCATGGAGGTTCCATTTACCCCAGGTAGAGGAGATGCATCAGATGATCAAACCGACCCCGAGTCTTTTGAATATCTTGAGCCTTTATCCGATGCTTTTAGAAACTACCACCGTTCTGGTTTGAGTGTTACCGCAGAGGAAATGATGCTTGATAAAGCTCAGTTACTTGGTATAACAGCACCCGAGATGACAGTCCTCTTAGGCGGAATGAGATCTTTAGGTATCACGGCTAGTGATTATGGTTTGGTATCGGAAAATTCTAATCAGCTAACCAATGAGTACTTCAAAACTTTGTTAGATATGAGAGTTCAATGGAAACCAAATGGTACTGGAAACTCTTATGAAGCATTCGATAGAGTGACAGGTGAGAAAGCTAGAACTGCCTCAAGAGCAGATTTAGTGTTTGGTTCTAATTCTCAATTAAGAGCTTATGTTGAGGTATATGCTCAAAGCGACTCAGAAGAAAAGTTTAAAAAAGACTTTGTGAAAGCTTGGAACAAAATCATGAATAACGATCTTTTTTAACAGAAGATCGTTATCTCTTTGGTCGAAAGTTCTTCTTGGCTTTTAAATAGAATATAATAATGTTCTTATGTCTCAAAAAGCCATATATCCCGGAACTTTCGACCCAATCACCAAAGGACACATAGATTTAGTCGAAAGAGCTTGTAAGCTTTTCGATAGAGTCGTGCTTGCCATAGCAGCAAGCGAAGCTAAAAGTCCTTTGTTCACTCTTGAGGAAAGAATTGATATTTCAAAAAGGATTTTTAAGGGAAACGATCAAGTAGAGATTATTGGCTTCTCTGGGTTACTTGTGGATTTGGCAAAAGACAATGACGCCACTATTCTAATTCGAGGACTTCGAGTTGTAGCCGATTTTGAATACGAGTTTCAATTGGCAAATATGAATCGAGCTATGATGCCAGAACTCGAAAGCGTATTTCTGACACCAGTAACCGAATACAGCTTTGTAAGCTCAAGCTTAGTGAAAGAAATTTGTAAAATGGGTGGTGACGTATCTTCTTTTGTGGATCCTATTTCCTTGGAAGAAATGAAAAAAAAGTTTGGCTAACTTTGACAGTCAGTGCAGTAAACCGTAGATCTATTTCCTAACCTAATTTCTTTCAATTCTTTTTTACAATTAAAGCATTCTTGCTTTCCTCTGCCATAAACTTCTAATTTTTTCTTGAAATACCCTGGAGCCTCTTCCGCATTACTATAGTCCTTCAAGGTTGTTCCACCTTCAGTAATAGCTTCTTTCAATACTTCAACAATTTTAGAAGATAATATTTCATATTGATTTTTAGTCACTTTGCCTGCTTGCTTGGTAGGTCTAATGCCTGCTTTAAATAATGCTTCATTGGCATAAATGTTTCCAACACCAACCACAATTTTTGCATTCATAATGAATTGTTTGATTGCTACAGATTTTTTTCTAGATTTTTCAAATAAATACAATCCATTGAAGCTATTCCCTAATGGTTCAGGGCCAAGATCTTTTAATAGTCTATGTTCTAAAGGATTCTTTTTGGTTAAATCTAAAACGCCAAACTTTCTAATATCGGTATATCTCAGCGTCCAGTTATCAGAAAAATTTAAATCCCAATGTTCATGTTTCTTTGGGGAAACTTTTTTGTTGAACACCCTTAACTTGCCAGACATGCCTAAATGAATGATTAAGGCGCATTCATCGAGTTGAAAAATTATGTATTTACCACGTCTATAAGCATTATTAATTTTTTTACCTTTAACTAATTTATTTATGTTGGTAGGAATTAGCCAACGCAGTTTTTTCTCGCGTGTCACAAAAGAGATAATTGTTTTATCGAGAATTTTTTTTTCTATTCCCCTTAGGGTTGTTTCAACCTCAGGCAGTTCTGGCATTAACTATCAAGATACCCACTGATCTCATAAATATCTGCTGGCGATAAAATTCCTGAAGCCAATTTCAATTCTAAAGTACTAATGATGTAATCGTACTTAGCAGCAATGAAATCTCTTTGTGCTGAAAAATAATTTTTTTCTGCGTTTAATAAGTCAACAATATTTCTGGTGTTTTCTTCATAACCAACCATAGTTGCTTTGAGCGCAAAATTTGAGGATTTTAAAGAAGCTTTCCTAGCACTCACATTGGCTAAATTGGTTAATACAGAAGTAAATTTTGTTTTTACATCCCTAATTACAAATCTTTCAGTAAGAAGCTCTTGTTGATCTGCTTGCTTTGATAAGGCTTTAGCTTCTCTTCTTTCTGCATGCAATAAGCCGCCTGTAACAATTGGCCAATTGAATTCCAAACTATATCTAGTCTGTTCTATGCCATTAGGCCCATAAATAACATTAGGACCTCCTGCACCCAATGCAAAATCAACAATACCTCTAGAATTATTTTGGGTAATATTTGCAACCAAATCTATATCTGGGAAATGAGAGGCGAGCTTTGCCTGAGAATTTTTCTTGGCGGCTGTTGCGTTTAACTTAGAAGCTTTGAGGGTAAAACTATTTGCCAAAGCCAATTCAGCCCATTGATCTTGTTCTATTGGATCAGGCTTACTCACGGGAAAATCATCATTTAAATCCTTAATGTCAGGCGCATCTCCAATGATTGAAATCATTGCCTCCCTGGCAAATTCGAGTTGTCCTTCAGAAGCAATTTTTGAAACTCTAGCTAAATCATAAAACGCCTGAGCCTCTTGATATTCAGATTTAGACGAAACTCCTTCTTCATAGAGTCGTTTGGTTCGATCTCGTTGCTTTTTAATAGATTGTTCTTCCAATCTCGCAACTTCAAGATTTTTTTTAGCTTTCAAAAGATTAAAATAAACATTGGAGATTCTAATAATGGTTTCTTGTTGTGAAAGTGCAAATTTTGCCTCTGCAGCCTCGCTCAATGCTTTGCCTTGAGAAAATTGAAACCACGTATCAACTCTGAAGATCGGTTGAATCAAATTAGCTGAGTAATAATTAGAGTTGCTGCCTTGGGTATCAGTAAATAAAGCAGCATTTGATTCGGTATTTTTATTTTCATTCCATGTAGTTCCCGCTCTAAGAGAAAACTTGGGCAGCAAGCCTGCCATGGCTTTATTTTTTATCTCTTTATTAGCATTAAATGTTGCTTCATCAATTTTCAGCTGCGGATCGTTCGTAAGAGCAAGTTCATAAACATCTGCTAAAGTAGCTGAATGACCATAGGAACATAAAAATAAAAGGGATAAAGTTATTAGAAATGATGCAAATTTTTCCAAAAGAAGCTCCTCTTGAGTTAAATTATGTTTAGGAAAGACATCATAATTTTTTGTAACCTTTTTTACCATTAAAATAATCAAATAAGTGAAAAAAATAATTACCCAAGACCTCAATAACGCTCCTGAAGCCAAAGAAATCCTTGAAACAGCATCAAAAACTTTTGCCGGTTCTAAAAAAATTTACCTCGATGGATCCAAACCTGAAATCAAAGTACCAATGCGAGAAATTCTGCAAACGGATTCCTTAACAACAGAGGGAAAGCAGAAAAATAAACCGCTTTATGTTTACGATACTTCAGGTCCTTATACTGATCCTGAAGTTGAAATAGATATTGAATTTGGAATTCCAAAAAATAGATTGAGTTGGTTATCCAGTAGAGAAGAAAATTCAACACAAATGTCACTTGCTCGAAAAGGCATTATCACTGAAGAGATGGAATACATTGCAATAAGAGAAAACCAAAATATAGAGAAAAACTCAAAACTCAAAGAAGGACGTTTTCATACTGGAGAAAACTTTGGTGCAAATATTCCAGATTTTTATACACCTGAGTTTGTCAGGGAAGAAATTGCAAGTGGCAGAGCGGTTATTCCAGCAAACATAAAACATCCTGAAATCGAGCCGATGATCATTGGTAGAAACTTCAAAACTAAAGTGAATGCCAATATAGGTAATTCAGCTTTGTCTTCATCGATTCATGATGAAGTAGAAAAACTCACTTGGTCTACTCGTTGGGGGGCAGATACGGTAATGGATCTTTCAACAGGTAAAAATATTCACGAGACACGCGAGTGGATTATTAGAAATTCTCCGGTTCCAATTGGAACTGTTCCAATTTATCAAGCATTAGAAAAGGTTGATGGCATTGCGGAAAATTTGTCTTGGGAAGTTTTTGAAGAGACCTTAATTGAACAAGCAGAACAAGGCGTGGATTATTTTACTATTCATGCAGGAGTGCTCTTAAGGTATGTCCCGATGACTGCAAAAAGAGTTACAGGCATTGTTTCTCGAGGCGGATCTATCATGGCTAAGTGGTGTCTTGCGC
Source organism: uncultured SAR86 cluster bacterium (assembly GCA_902632605.1). Classification (GTDB taxonomy): domain Bacteria; phylum Pseudomonadota; class Gammaproteobacteria; order Magnimaribacterales; family AG-339-G14; genus MEDG-81. Next base: position 7,087 of record CACPDB010000005.1, read on the forward strand.
ATCATGAAGAAAATTTCCTTTACACCCGTTTTGAGGACATTTGCAAAATTATGAAAAAGTACGATGTTACTTTTTCATTAGGCGATGGATTAAGACCAGGATCCGTTGCAGATGCCAATGATGAGGCACAATTCGGAGAATTAAAAACTCTTGGAGAATTAACATCTACTGCCTGGGAAAATGATGTACAAACTATGATTGAAGGCCCAGGACATGTACCAATGCAACTTATCAAAGAAAACATGGATAAACAATTGGAACAATGTTCCGAGGCACCTTTTTATACTCTAGGTCCACTTACAACTGACATTGCTCCGGGATACGATCATATTACCTCAGCCATAGGAGCTGCGATGATAGGTTGGTATGGTTGCGCCATGCTCTGTTATGTAACTCCTAAAGAACATTTAGGCTTACCCAATAAAGAGGATGTTAAAGATGGTTTGATGGCTTATCGAATTGCGGCGCACGCGGCTGATCTAGCAAAAGGACATCCTTCAGCACAAATCAGAGACAATGCACTTTCTCAAGCAAGGTTTGAATTCAGGTGGGAAGACCAATTTAACCTTGGTTTGGATCCTGAAAGAGCAAGAGAGTTTCATGATGAAACCTTGCCTAAGGATTCCGCAAAAGTAGCTCACTTCTGTTCAATGTGTGGGCCGAAATTTTGCTCTATGAAAATATCTCAGGATGTTAGAGACTACGCTGCAAAACAAGTAAAAGAACAAGAAGTTGCTATGAAGGTAAAAGCAGAAGAATTCCGTGAATCTGGAAGTAAAATTTATAGTAAAATCTAAAGATGAAACAACAAGGCGATCAAATTTCAGATGCTACTCTGAGAAAATTAGGATCTGAGGGCATCGATTCTATTCAATTAAACGAATACTCCAAAGACAAAAAGTTAGTTCTTATTGGAGTTCCTGGAGCATTTACACCTACTTGTTCGGTAAATCATGTCCCAGGATTTATTGAAAAAGCAGATGAAATTCTTGCTAAAGGAGTAGATGAAATAATCTGTATCTCGGTAACCAATCCTTGGGTTATGGATGCTTGGGGAAAAAATTTAAACGCAGACAAAATAACTATGTTATCGGACGGAAACTGCGAATTCACTGAGAGTATGGGACTCATTATGGATGGTAGCGGCTTTGGTCTTGGGAAAGTATCGTCGAGATATGCTGCTATCATCGAAGATGGGAAGGTAAATTGCTTACTTGCAGAAAAAGGTGGCGCATTTGAAGTAAGTAGTGCTGAAAATATTCTAGAACACTTATAAGCTTGGCTAACAGAGACTACACATCTGAATCCATTGAGGTGCTTTCGGGTCTAGAGCCCGTTAGAAAAAGACCTGGAATGTATACAGATACAACCAGCCCCAATCACTTGGTGATGGAAGTGATTGATAACAGTGTCGACGAGGCTTTAGCAGGTCATGCAAAAGAAATTTCAGTTGTCTTAAATAAAGATTTTTCTGTATCTGTTGAAGATGATGGCAGAGGCATGCCAGTTGATATTCATCCTGAAGAAAAAGTACCAGGTGTGGAATTAATTTTTTCAAGATTGCATGCAGGTGCTAAGTTTTCAAACAAAGATTATGTCTTTTCTGGCGGCCTTCACGGTGTTGGTGTTTCAGTTGTAAACGCTCTTTCAACTTACCTTGATGCGGAAATCAAACGAGATGGAAAAAAGTATGAGATTAAATTTAAAGACAGTGTTAAAAAAAAGGATCTAAAGGTTATAGATAGTGTTGGACAAAGAAATTCAGGAACAAAAATTTTATTCAAAGCCGATCCATCATTTTTTGATACCGAAAAAATCTCTGGAAAATATCTTTCCAATTCTCTCAAAGCCAAAGCCGTTCTTTGCCCGGGTCTTAAAATAAAATTTAAGGATGAGGTTAACAAAACGAAAGAGGAGTGGTGTTTTGTTGATGGGCTTGGAAAATATTTAAGTACTTCGCTAGGCGAGGGCGAATATCTTCCTGATGAGCCAATCGAAGGAGAGTTTGAGGATGAGGAAAGCTCTCTGGCTTGGGCGGTGGCTTGGGAATTAAGAGATCAAGAAAGTATTACAGAAAGTTATGTGAATCTAATTCCCACCATTCAAGGCGGCACGCACGTTGCTGGTATGCGAACTGGAATAACCGATGCCTTGAAAGAGTTTTGTGAATATCGAAATTTAATCCCTAAAGGCGTAAAAGTTACCGCGGAAGATGTTTGGAAAAATGCCTCATTTGTTCTTTCCGCAAAACTAAAAGACCCACAATTTTCTGGGCAGACCAAAGAGAAACTGTCTTCAAAAGATTTTCAAACTATTGCAGCGAATATTACAAGAGATGCTTTTGCCATTTGGCTTAATAAGGAAACAGAGCTCGCTGAAAGAATCGCTAATATCGCAATAGATAACGCACAAAAAAGAGTCAAGGAAAGTAAATCGGTAGAGAGAAAAAAAGTTACCAAAGGGGTAACCCTTCCAGGAAAACTTTCTGATTGCGTTTCATCTAATTATGAAGAAACCGAATTGTTTTTAGTTGAAGGAGATTCTGCCGGCGGTTCAGCGAAACAGGCGAGGGATAGAAACTTTCAAGCTGTTATGGCCCTAAAAGGTAAAATTTTAAATACTTGGGAAGTTGATACCGATGCGGTAAACCAATCGCAAGAGGTAAAAGATATTGGTATGGCAATTGGTTTACAGCCTGGATGTAGAGTCTTAGATGGCTTGAGATATGGAAAAATATGTATCTTGGCAGATGCAGATTCTGATGGTCTTCATATTGCAACGTTGATTTGTGCTTTATTTCTCAAACATTTTAGACCTCTAGTAGAGGAAGGTAGGTTATATGTAGCCCAACCTCCTTTATTTAGAATCGATCAAGGTAAGGACATTTATTACGCCCTGGATGAAAAAGAAAAAGATGACTTGGTAAAAAAACTTACATCACAAAATAAAAGAACTAAAGTTGAAATACAAAGATTTAAAGGTTTAGGCGAAATGAATCCTTCACAGTTGAAAGAAACTACCATGTCCCAAGACGTAAGAAAATTACTGCAACTTAAATTGGAAAAAGGAAATAGTGCAACAACGATGTTCAATATGTTGCTTTCTAAAAAAAGAGCTTCAGATAGAAAAAGTTGGTTAGAAAGCAAAGGAGATTTGGCTAGTATCAATGACTAAAGAAAAAAGTTTAAGTATTGGCGGTTTTGCAGAGAGAGCTTATCTCGATTACTCCATGTATGTAATCTTAGATAGGGCACTTCCTTTCATTGGAGACGGCTTAAAGCCAGTTCAAAGAAGAATAATTTATGCGATGTCAGAAATAGGGTTGAAATCTACATCCAAATTTAAGAAAAGCGCAAGAACCGTGGGCGAGGTGATAGGTAAATTTCATCCTCATGGAGACAATGCCGCTTACGAGGCAATGGTCTTGATGGCACAGAATTTCTCAACTAGGTATCCCTTGATAGAAGGACAAGGAAATTGGGGTTCTCTAGATGATCCAAAGAGTTTTGCTGCAGTAAGGTACACAGAGTGCAGGCTGTCTGCATATGCACAAGTATTGCTTTCGGAATTATCTCAAGGAACTGTAGATTGGGGGCCTAATTTTGATGGCACTTTGATTGAACCAAGATTTTTATCATCAAGAATTCCAAATGTTTTACTCAACGGTGCGTCTGGTATTGCAGTAGGCATGGCAACAGATATCCCGCCGCATAATTTAAACGAAGTTGTGGATGCAACCATCGCCCTTATTGACTCCCCTAAACTTTCTGTAAAAGAGTTGTTAAAAATTATTCCAGCACCTGACTTCCCAACCAAGGCAGAGATTATCTCAACGTCTGAAGAACTTTTGGAAATGTATCAGACTGGAAGAGGAGCAGTTAAGTTAAGAGCAACATATGAAATAGAAAATGGCGAGGTTGTAATTTCAGCTCTTCCATATCAGGTTTCAACAACAAGGATTCTAGAACAGATTGCCGCACAAATTGATTCCAAAAAAATGAATTTAATAGAAGACTTAAGAGACGAAAGCGATGGTGAAAATCCTGTAAGAATTATTGTCGTGCCGAGATCGAATAGGGTTGATAAAGATGCTTTGATGAGTCATCTCTTTGCTACAACAGACTTACAAAAGAATGTCAGAGTTAATCTGAATGTGATTGGTTTAAGCGGAAGGCCAAAAGTTTTCGATTTGAGAGAAATTCTAAAAGAATGGATCACTTTTAGAACACAAACTGTCAAAAGAAGGTTGCAACACAGGTTAGATTGGCTCAACGATAGATTGCACATTCTTGAAGGTTTGATGATCGCTTATCTAAATTTAGATGAGGTAATTAAAATAATCAGAACTCATGACGATCCAAAAAAACAATTAATCAAAAAATTCAAACTCACTGAAATTCAGGCAAACGCTATTCTTGATATTCGTTTACGGCAGCTGGCAAAGCTTGAAGAACAGAGCATCATCGAAGAAAGGGATTCATTAAAAGCAGAAGCAAAGGAAATCGAAAAAATACTTAATTCTGCTTCTCGCTTAAAAACTCTAATCAAAAAAGAGCTAAAAGAAGATCAGGAAGAATTTGGGGATGAAAGAAACAGTATGCTTGCCGAGGCAGAGGAAGCAAAAGCTTTTGATGAAAAGGAACTTATTTCAAACGATCCAATGACTGTTGTTCTATCAGAAAAAGGTTGGATTCGTGCTGCCAAAGGACATGATGTGGATGTTGAAGGATTACAATACAGAGAGGGCGATTCTTACTTATCTTCATCTTTTGCGAGAAACAGTCAAAATGCAGTTCTCTTGGATAATTTTGGCAAAGCTTATACCTTACCCATTCATCAATTACCATCTGCAAGAGGTCAAGGAGATCCAGTTTCAGGAAAGATTAATGCACAATCTGGAGCAACTTTTCCTGGTGTGATTGCAGGATCGGAAGAAACCATGGCTGTCTTAGCGTCTAATTTAGGCTATGGTTTTGTGGTCAAATTAGGAGATCTGCAAACAAAAAACAAATCAGGTAAAGCGGCTTTGAATGCAAAGAATGCTAAACCAATCACACCTAAAATTCTTTCAGCAGTTGAAGAAAATTACATTGCCTCGATTACTCAAGAAGGCAAAATGCTTATTATCGAGGCAGGCGAATTACCAATTTTAGGAAAAGGAAAAGGCAATAAAATCATTTCAATTGATAAAAAGAAATTTGAAGCTAAAGAAGACCAACTTATGTATTTGGTAACTTTTAAAAAAGGAGAGTCCATAAAACTCTATAGTGGCAAACAACACTTTGTAATCAAGCCAAACGATTTAGAAAATTTTCTAGGAAATCGGGGCAGAAAAGGAAATTTCCTTCCAAAAGGTTATCGCAAGGTTGATAAAGTTGAAGTAATCTCTGAGTAATTACTTCAAAGTTTTGGCTGCCTTTTCAAATCTTTTAAAACCTTCTTCAATTTCTTTGTCTGAAATAATTAATGATGGGGCAATCCTAATTGTGTTTTCTCCAGCAGCTTGAACCAATATTAATCCTTTTTTATAACAGGCATCAATAAAATCTTTTGCTTTTACTTTTTTTAAGTCACAACAAATCCATAGGCCAGCTGATCTTACATCTTCAAATAAATCAAACCTTTCTGATAATTTGTTTAAATGTTCATGAAAGTTAAATGTTTTTTTCATGACCCCTTTTAAAACTTTTTGAGACGAGACTATTTCTACAACTTTCTTAGCAACTTCGCAGGCAAGGGGATTTCCTCCGAAGGTACTACCGTGAGTACCTGGCTGAAAAGCGTTAGCAATTTTACCAGTCGTTAAAGTTGCCCCAATTGGTATTCCACCACCAAGGCCTTTTGCCAGAGTAGAAATATCGGGCTTAACGCCGTAACCCATATAAGCCATTAAAGTTCCTGTTCTGCCAATACCACTTTGTACTTCATCAAATATCAAAAGACAGTCTTTTTCATTAGCCAATTTTCTAAGGCCTTCTAAGAAAGGATTTTCTGCTCTAATTATTCCCGACTCTCCTAGAATAGGTTCTACGAAAATAGCAGCGGTTTTTTTGGAAATAGCTTTTTTGACAGAGTTAAGATCGTTAAATTTCGCTCTCTTGAATCCCTGCAAAAGTGGACCAAAACCTGTTTTTTGAAATTTCGAATCGCCGGCGGTTATGTTTAACATCGATCTGCCGTGAAAAGCATTTGTAAAAACAATAATTTCATGTTTCCCGGGCTTGCCTTGGTCGAAATAATATTTTCTGGCTAATTTAATTGCTGCTTCATTTGCTTCATTTCCGGAATTAGAGAAAAACACCTTATCGGCAAAAGTTTTATCAGAAAGCATTCTGCTTAGCTCTAATGCTGGCTTGTTGTACAAATAATTACTCACATGCCAAAGCTTTGTTGATTGTTCTTTCAAAACTTTGTTAAGTTGTGGATGAGAATGACCAAGACAAGTAACGGCAATACCTCCGCCAAAGTCTATATAGTCTTTCCCTTGTTCGTCCCATAGAACTGACTTTTTACCTTTTACAGGAATAAATGATGCCGGAGCATAATTTGGCATCAAGGAAGTTCTATTTATAGAATTAATCTTTGTCATTTTTGCTATTGATTATTGAAAATATCATAATCTGAGCAGTTTTTTTCATAAAAAGGTATTTTGTTAATGGTTATAACTGAACAAATTGATAATGGATATAGATTATCTTTGATGCCAAACAGTTCAATCTCCTGGCAGGGAAGTTTATTATTTTTAGCGCTAATTTCCTTTCCTATAACTATTATCGGTCTCACTTTCTTTTTTTACGGCGCCCCGATTATTCTTCCCTTTGCAGGGTTAGAAATTTTAATCGTCGGGACAGCTCTTTATGTTGTTTTTAAAAAAAGTTCAAAGAAAGAAGTCATCACGCTCACCAAAGAAAAATTAACTATTGAAAAGGGTCTCTTTAGACCGGATTCAGTTTCGGAATTCATCAGGGAATGGTCATATGTTTTTGTTGAAAAACCTTCTCATCATTGGTATCCAATTAAAATTGTTATATCTTCTAAGGGAGAAAAAATCCCTGTCGGGAATTTTTTAACAGACGAAGAAAAAAAAGAATTTGTCAGCAGTTTGGAAGAAATTATCAGCGAATATCGAGCAGACTAAATTACTTAGCTCTCTGATTAAAACGTCTACCAATCATTGCTGAAGCAATATTTACTTTTTGCACATCAATTGTTCCGCCAGCAATACCCCAACCAAAAGAGTCTCTGACACGTCTCTCCATTTTGTATTCTTTGTTGAATCCATATCCACCCATAAGCTGCATTGCATTCGTAGTGACCTCTCTTGAGATTTCATTGGCAAAACATTTTGCAGTGCTTGATTCCAAAATATCAGGTAAACCATTAGCGGCATTGAAAACTGCACGGTGAATCAAAAGTCTAGATGCTTCCACTCTGATGAGCATGTCAGCAAGTTTGATTTGAACTGCTTGAAAATCAACCAATTGCTTACCAAATTGCTCCCTTTCTTGAACATATTCTCTGACATAGTCTAAAGCTGCTGCTGCTTGAGATAGAGCCATTGTTGCATTACCGCATCTTTCTAAGTCAAAGGTTTCCATTAATTTTTTGAACCCATCTTCAGGCTCAACCAATAAATTATCAATTGGAACTTCTACATTATCGAAGTAGATATCTGCTGAGGGTATTCCACGCCAACCCATCAAGCTCTCACTATTTCCGAAAGTCAGTCCCGGCGTATCAATATCAACAAAAACCGCACCAATACCTTTTGCAGCAGGGGCATCAGACATTCGGGCATAAACTACATAACCATCAGAATGACCGGCACCCGAGCACCAACGTTTGGTTCCATTTATTATGATTTTATCTCCTTTGATTTCAGCTTTGGTTGTTAAATCGGTCAAACCAGTTCCAGCATTGGGTTCTGACATACTAACAGCTACCACCATCTCACCTTTACAAACTTTTGGTATCACTCTTTTCTTTAGTGCATCCGATCCAAAATGCTCTATAACTTTTACAGGACCTGCATTTGCTTCAAATACTGGCCATCCTACTGCAGAAGATATCTTTCCAAATTCTTCGAGAACTATGATGGCATCAAGATTTGATAGCCCAAGTCCACCATACTCCGTTGGTGTATTGATTCCTAAAAAGCCCAATTCACCTATTTTTTTTAGCATATCCTTTGGCACAGGATTTGCTGATTCTTCCATCTCATCAGCTAATGCTGTTAATTCATTTTGAGCAAAATCTCTTGCGACTTTTTGCAACTCTAATTGTTCTGAAGTTAATTTAAAATCCATAATGAAAGGATAATTATACATATTGAGTTAAAATCTTCATCATGACATCGAAAAAATTTTCTACCCCTAAAGGTTATGAAATTATTAATCAATCCGAAGATCATATTGCGAATATTGGACAAGGTTTTTACAAAAGAAATGACTCAGGAGATTTGATTATGGCTTTCTGGGTAAGAGCTGAAAACGGAAATTCTGGTGGAGTTGCTCACGGTGGAATGTTGATGAGTATTGCAGATTACTGCTTGTGTTCTGTTGCAATGGAATCAAAAGAGAATTATGCAGCAACGATAAGCTTTAGATCGGAATTCGTAGCTCCGGCAAAGGTTGGCTCCTTGGTAGAAATATTTACTACGATCACGAAAGAAACGAGAAGTCTTGCTTTTGGGCAAGGTCGCATAGAATGTGAAGGTGAAATAGTCCTTAGTTTTTCTGGAATAGTAAAAAAGATAAAAAAATAAACTAATTTAATTTCTTTTTTACTTTTATCTTCTTTAGTTCAGCAACATCAGGAAGACCATTTACATATTTTATTGGCGCCTCTCCTTTTATAAGAGGACTTAAATATGTTTTTCCTGCTTGAGTAATTTCAAAACCATTTTTAGAAATAAATTTTTTTGGCATAGTTTTTTCGACATTTGCCACATTTTTTAGAGGTGCAGTAGCTAACTTCCATTTATAAGGTGAATCATTTATCCTTTTGATAACCGGCATAACAGCTGTCTTCCCAGATATAGCTAGTTTTACCGCATGTTCTCCTACGGCATAAGCCTGATCTAGATCGGTTTTTGATGCTATGTGTCTTGCTGAGCGTTGTAAGTAATCTGCTACTGCCCAATGATTTTTTAATCCTATCTTTGAAATCATTTCAGCTAAAATAGGCGCCACTCCTCCAAGCTGTCTGTGACCAAAAGCATCCGATAAACCTGAGTCTGCTAAAAACCTTCCGTTTTTTGTTTGGGTACCTTCCGAAGCAACAATTACACAATAACCTTGTTTTTTGATGGTTTGTTTGACTTTAGTAATAAATTTAGTTTTCTCAAAAGGCACTTCAGGAAGCAAAATAATGTGTGGCGGATCTCCTGGCTTTGTTGCTGCTAAACAGGATGCTGCAGCAATCCATCCCGCATGTCTTCCCATTACTTCCAAGATGAAAACTTTCGTTGATGTTTCAGCCATGCTTTTTACATCAAGTCCAGCTTCTAAAGTTGAAGTAGCGATGTATTTTGCTACTGAACCGAAACCTGGAGAGCAGTCCGTATAAGGTAAATCATTATCAACTGTTTTTGGTACCCCAACACATTTCAATGGAAACTTTAGTTTTTTTGCCATTTCAGATACCTTAAAAGTAGTATCTTGACTGTCTCCTCCACCGTTATAGAAAAAATATTCAATATCATGCGCAGCAAAAACTTCAAACAATCTCTCATATTCTTTCTTTTGCTTTATAGGATCCTTTAATTTAAATCTGCAAGAGCCAAATGCTCCACCCGGAGTTTGTTTCAGTTTCGCAATATTTTTCTTAGATTCTTTTGAGGTATCTATTAGCTCTTCATTAAGAGCTCCAAGGATTCCATTCTCACCTGCAAGCACCTTGTGTATTTTTTTGGATTTATTTACAGTCTCAATGACACCACATGCAGATGCATTTATTACAGCTGTCACTCCGCCAGATTGGGCATAGAAAGCGTTTTTAATTTTTGTCATTGAGGCAATATAACTGAAAAAAGGTTTTGTGGGAAAAGGATATAATCATAAGATGAAAATATATGTCTTAGGTATTTGCGGAACATTTATGGGCGGACTTGCGCAGTTGGCAGCAGAAAAAGGCATTAAGGTTTCTGGTTGTGATGAGAATGTATATCCTCCCATGGATCAAGTCTTAGTCTCCAATGGCATAAAGATTGACGAAGGATACAATCCAAAAAATTTACCCAAAGACGTTGACTTGGTTGTTGTAGGGAATGTAATAGCACGCGGCAATCCCATGATCGAAAAAATACTCAATAAAGGCATAGACTTCATTTCTGGCCCAGAGTTTTTATCAAAGTATTTATTAGCTAAAAGGCATGTTGTAGCTATAAGTGGAACTCATGGAAAAACCTCAGTGTCTTCTATGGTTACAAAAGTACTTCTAGATAATGGAGTAGATTGTGGTTATTTAATTGCTGGACGAGCAAAAGATTTAGATGCAACTGCTTCATTAGGAACTCATGAATTTTTCGTCATAGAGGCTGACGAATATGACACTGCTTTCTTTGATAAAAGGTCAAAATTTATTCACTACCACCCCAAAACCCTTTTAATCAACAATCTTGAATTTGATCATGCTGATATTTTTAGTAGTCTTAGTGATATTAAAAAGCAATTTCATCATCTATTGAGATTGATGTCTTCCTCGTCAACATTAATTTTTCCCGAGCATAACATCAATATTAAAAATGTCATGAAAATGGGTTTTTACAGTCAAAGCCTACCTTTCAATACTAAATTTGCAAGAGGATGGCATGCCAAGAAAGTTACGGCAGATTCTTCTAAATTTGATATTTTCAAAGATAAAAAGAAAAAAGCATCAATAAGTTGGTCATCTATTGGTGAGCATAGTCTTCAAAATGGATTAGCTAGCTATTTAGTCTGTAAATCCTTAGGCTTGAAATCAAAAGATATTGCAGAGTCACTTTCGAAGTTTAAAGGCGTTACGAGAAGAATGGATCTGGTTGGAGATAAAAGCAGCGTCAAAGTTTATGACGACTTCGCACACCATCCTACTGCCATTAAATATACTCTTGAGGGCCTGAGAAAAAAAGTAGGAAGTGAGAAGATAATTTGTCTTTTGGAAATGAGGTCCAATACGATGCTTTCTGGATATCACGATAAAAAAATTCCAAAGGCAGTTGCTTCAGCTGATCAAGTTTTTATCTTTTCTAAAGATAAGAAGCAAATTACAGCTTTAGAAAGTGAAAGTAAAAATATCGTAGCGTGCTCCACTACGCAAGAATTTTTGAGAAAACTCTCTAGCTTAAATTTAGACAACACCCACTTGATTTGTTTATCTAATGGCTCTTTTGATGGTATCCATCAAGCTATCTTAGAAAGAATTTAATCTAAATTAATCCAACTACCGTGAAATCCAAAAGGCACTCTTTGAGGCAAAGTTACTCTAGCTACTGGTGTTTCGGAAAAATTCTGAGCATCTAAAATAACAAAATCACTTAAATCAGTTGTTTTATCGTAAACAAAACCAACTACATAACCATCATCTTCTGATTTGGCATTTTTCTTAGGTATAAAAACCGGTTCAGCAGCTTGGCAACTTTCACCAAAATCATGAGTAATGGTTTCACTTTTTTCAAAATCATGTTTGAAATAGTTGTTGAGTCTTCCATCGTTAAGCAAGTAGCCAAAACGATGTTGTTTGCCGTCATAATCTGGATGAACTCTGGAAAATTCCATAGGTCTATCGTCCAACATTTCTTCAGAACATGTTTTAGCTTTTGGATCTAGAATCCATCTTGTAAGAAAAGGTTTTTGTCCCATGGGTAGGGGGTTATCAAAATCAAACAGTCTTTCGTATCGACAAAAGTCTAGGATAACTTGGCCATTTTCATTTTCATACGAATTTACTATATGAAATAAAAACCCTGGATTTACTTCTATCCAGATAATTTCATCGGTTTTTTTGCTTTGTAATCCTACTCTGGAAGTATGTTTGTCATTCCAGACTACTGGATAATCTCCACCAATGGGATTATTGTCATCATCTCTTCTACCAAGATTAAAAGTCACGGGTAGGTCAAAAATTAGAACATAATTTTCAGTAATAGCACAATCATGAACCATTGGTCTGCTGGGTGTTTCTATGATTTGATCTTTGATGAGTTTTCCGTCGCTATCTATAGTCACGTAGTGAACTTGGCCTAATCCATTTACGTATTCCCCGAAATCGTAACTTACGGCATGCATTTCACCAGTATCTGAATCAATCTTTGGGTGGGCAGTAAATCTTTTATTATCTGCTGCTGGAAAAGGCTCTTCTTCAAGAAAATTCATCTCGGAGTCCATAATAACTGGTGAAACTCCTCCTTCGACTAAAGCATAAATTTTTTCACTATGTTTAAGCACATGAGTATTGGGGCCAAAACCAAAAGGCGAGGTCACAAATTTATTCTTGTACCAAAGAGCTTTTCCATCTTCTACTCTTATGCCATGAATCATACCGTCACCAAAAAAAGGATGATAATTTTCATGATTTATTGGCTCTTTTGGATTAGGTCCGTTTCTAAGAAATAGACCTGATAGCTCTCTAGGTAATTCACCTGTGATTTTTAATTCAGTTGTAGATGTTTCTTCTACCGGATACCAGTTTCCAGATAAAAATTTATTTTTACTTTCTCTTTTAATCATTTTTTTTATCCTCTCTTAAATTCATCGGATCTTTATATACAGTATAAATAGTTATGACAAGAATGAATCCAATTAATACATAATTAAAATATTCTATAAATGCAACACCTAAAAAGTAGCCGCTTAAAACATACAAAGAAGTCCAAACCGGAGCAGACAATATAGTTACAGGAAAAAAAATTCTTTTATGCATTCCTAAAAAACCTGCGGTAAAGGGTACGACACATCTCAATGGACCAAAAAACCTTCCTAATGCGACACTTAAAATTCCGTACTTTTGCATAAATTTTTGAGCCTGTTTTATATAGCCATGATAATTATCTGGTACCCAATTAAATAGTTTCGAGGAGTCTTTTCCAATCAGTCTTCCTAAGCCGTAACTTACTGAATCCCCTGTAATCATTCCCATGGTTGCGTAAAAAGTTATCTCAAAAGGACTTATTCCAACTGTTGCTGCAAGCGCTCCAACGCCGGGGACAATTAATGTAGCAGGCGTAAACAGACCTGCAATGAAAAGGGATTCAATAAAAATCAACGCAAAAATAGTCCAATTTACCCAATCAGGATTTGTTTCTAAAAAAGAAAGGATAGAATCGAACATATGCAGATAATTAAATTATTGCAATAATACAGTACATGAGTGCAAAAACATCCCTTTCAGAGTTAGATTTAATCTGCAAACAAGCTCAAGAAGCAAAGATTGAGTTAAGAAGATCTTCGAAAGCAAAAAAAAATGACGCGCTAAAATATGCTGCTGAGTTTTTGTTAAAGAACAAAGCAAAGCTTATAGATGCAAATACAATTGATATGGAATTAGCCAGTCAGAAAGACTTACAAGATTCATTTGTTGATCGACTTGAGCTGAATGAAAAAAGGATAGATTCAATGATTTCTGGATTAGATAAAGTCATAAATTTAGACGATCCAGTAGGTCAAACGGATCAACCCCACACTTCGCCATCTGGTTTCGAAGTATCAAAAATGCGTGTTCCTCTTGGTGTGATAGGGATTATTTATGAATCTCGGCCAAATGTTACTGCAGACGCATCTGCATTATGCTTGAAGTCTGGTAATGCATGTATCTTAAGGGGAGGATCTGAAGCAGCTAATTCTAATGCTGTAATTGAGGAGTGCATGCAGGATGGTTTGGATAAAGCATCATTGCCTAAATACTCTATACAGCTTATAAAAAATCAAGATAGGAAGCTTGTAGGAGAAATGATTAAGCGGGAAGGAGATATCGATTTATTAATCCCTAGGGGTGGAAAAAGTTTAATTAAAGTTGTTTCTGATGAAGCCAAAATTCCTGTGCTCAAACATTATGAAGGTTTGTGTCATGTCTTCATAGATAAGGATGCTGACTTAAAAAAAGCCATAGAAATATCCGTAAATGCAAAAACATATCGTTACGGAATCTGTGGAACGATGGAGACTTTGCTAACTTCAGAAGAGGTAGCAGCAAAAGTTTTACCAGAGATTAAAGCTGAGTTGGATAAATTGGGCGTAGAAATAAGAGGTTGTGAAAAAACTAAAAAAGTTATCGATGTTAAATCTGCTTCAGATGATGATTGGATTACAGAGTATCTTGCTCCAATTCTTTCTGTGAAAGTCGTTTCAAATCTTCAAGCGGCAATCTCGCATATAAATAAGTATGGCTCTGGTCATACCGACTCTATTGTTTCTGAGAATTTTTCAGCGGTAGAAATTTTTTTCAATGAAGTTGATTCTTCATCGGTTATGCATAATCTGCCAACTTGTTATGCAGATGGATTTGAGTATGGACTCGGAGCTGAAGTAGGCATATCCACGGATAAGTTGCATGCTAGAGGACCTGTTGGATTGGAAGGCTTAACAAGTCAGAAATTTGTAATTAAAGGCCAAGGACAACTTAGATCATAATTGATGATAAAAAGATTAGGTATCTTTGGTGGAGCGTTCGATCCAGTTCATAAAGGCCACACTCAATCTCTAAAATACATCAGCGATCTAAAAATTATTGATGAAATCCAGGTCATTCCAAATTATGAATCACCTCACAACAAAGATATTCAAACTGACGAGAAGCATCGTCTAAAAATGCTAGAAATAGCTTTTAAACAAAATAAAAATATTAAGCTGAATGATATTGAATTAAAAAATAAAACCAAATCCTATACTTACGAGACGCTTAAATACCTCAAAGACATTTATCCCAAAAAACATCTATCTTTAATTATAGGTTTGGATTCTTTATATAGCTTTACAACTTGGAAAAATTGGGAAAACATTTTGTCTTTGTGTTCGCTTTTAGTTTTGGAAAGAAAATTGAATGACAGTTTAGGACTTAATAGGGAGTTAGAAAGTAAAATATCACCTGATTATGAAGATTTTTTTTCTGGTCATGGAAAAATTCTCATTTTAAAAAACGATTTGATAAACATATCTTCAACAGACGTTAGACTAAAATTAAAGAATAATGAAAACCTAAAAGGCATAGTTGATGATCAAGTATTGGAATACATCTCAAATAAATCTCTTTATTAAAGTTTAAATGCCCAAAAAATCAAAAAAAATTATTCAAAATAGTTTAGAAGAGATAAAGGCACAAAATACAATATTCTTGGATCTATCAAAATTAAACAGTTTTACAGATTTTTTGGTCATAACTTCAGGAACTTCTTCCCGTCATATGTCGGCTATAAAAGATAAATTATTAGAAGATTTGAAAAGTAATAAAATATCAATCAGCGGGGTTGAAGGCCAAAACTCTAGTGAATGGATTCTTTTAGACTTGGGAGATTTTGTAATAAACATTATGTCTAAGGACTCAAGAGCATTGTATGATTTGGAAAGTCTTTGGGATCCAGCTTTGAATTGAAATGAAAAATTTTTCTAGAGGAAGATTCAAATCAGGAGAAGAATATTCTAGGGCTCTGTTTTTTTTATCACCTTTTATTTTTCTCTTTTCAATATCGCTTTTTCAAGTCATGAACTTAACTTTGTTTCAAGGTGATAAATATCAAACAATAGCTGAGTCAAATAGGATTTATCAAAAACCCATTAATCCCGTGAGAGGCTTCATATATGACAGAAAGGGGACTTTGTTAGCTGAAAATATAGTCCAGAGAGATCTTTATGTTACTCCCGCCTATATTGAGGATTCTGCTAAAACAATTTTGATGTTATCTAATTTATTAGATATGCCTTATGAACTTTTGGAAGAAAACTTCTCAAAGGGTGAAAAAAAAGTAAAGAAGTTTGATTCTTTTCCTTTGGTAAAAGCTCTAAATGAAGAACAGATTGCAAAAGCCAAAGTAAACTTAGATTCAATTTCAGGTATTGAAGTCAAAGCCACTCTTAAAAGATATGCTCTCCATGAGGAAACTATGGCTCATGTATTAGGATACGTCGGAGATATTTCTTCCAATGAAATTAGAAAGGACAAGCAATTAGCGGAATTACAAAATACTCAAATTGGAAAAACAGGTATTGAAAAAGAGTTTGACTCCATTTTAAGAGGTAAACCCGGGATTCAGACTCAAGAAAGAGACGTCAAAGGCAAATTAGTAAGGATTTTAGATACTCAAGGAGCTGAAGACGGAAAAGATATTTACTTATCAATTGACCAAAGATTACAAGATCATCTCTTCAAGCTTTTTAAAAACAGAAGAGGAGCGCTAGTAGCCCTAGAGCCAAAAACTGGTTTGGTTAGAGCTTTGATTAGCTCCCCCTCGTTCAATCCAAACATATTAAACTCAATTGTAGATACCGATGAGGTAGAAAGTTTATTTTCAAATAAAGAAAGTCCAATATTTAATAGAGCCGTTTCGGGTCAATACCCTCCAGCATCAACTTTAAAGCCTTTTGTAGGTCTTGCTGCAATAGAAAATGAAGTAATCAGCTGGGATAAAAAAATTAAAGACGATGGTGAATTTTATGTTGAGGGAGATCCAAGACCTTATCGTGGCTGGAAAGAAAATGGACATGGAAGAGTAGACATGAGGAAAGCGATTGTAGAATCCTCTGACGTATATTTTTATACCATTGCTTTTGACTTAACTTTAGCAGGAATAAGACCAATGCTTGACAGTTTTGGCTTTGGTAAAAAAACAGGTCTATCCGACTTTGAGTCCAATGGTCTTCTTCCCGACAAAAAATGGAAATTAGGCTACAAAGGAGATTTTTGGTTCAAAGGTGACACAATAAATTTGGGAATAGGACAGGGCTATATTTTAGCCACACCACTTCAATTAGCAATGGCTTATTCTGGTCTCGCAAACAAAGGAGTAATTTATCAGCCTCAATTCATACAACCGACAGACGAAAAATCATTTAAACCAAAAAAGGTAGCTGAAATTAAGCTTTCCGATAGTAAATCCTGGGAAAAAATGGAACAAGCTCTAGTCGATGTGATTTCTGCAAGAAATGGAACAGCTCATAAAGTTTTTGATGGTAATTCAGCTGTTATTGCAGGAAAAACAGGTACTGCACAAATTAAAAGTATTCTTCCAGGTAAAGAATACGATGCAATTCGAGAAAATCCCGCGTTACGAGATCATGCTCTTTTCGTGGGCTATGGACCAGTAGAAGATCCAAAACTAGTTGTAGCAGTCGTCATTGAAAATGGCGAGTCAGGTAGTGAAGTTGCCGCTCCAATTGTTAAATCTGCAATAAATTATTACAAAGGAGGGCTTGATGCGGAATAAACCTTTAAGTTTTTCAGTTGATATCAGATTGAATCAAAGGAGAAATTTATTAAATTTTGATTACTCCATTGTTCTTACGGTTTTTCTTTTGGGTCTCTTTGGTTTAGCAATGATTTATAGCGCAAGTGGGTCCTTTGCTCTGGTTCTAAGACAGGCATTGTACTTTTTTCTAGGAGCAATCTTGATGATTACTGCGGCAATGTCCAATTTCAGAAAAATGGAACCTATATATTTGAATGCAGTTTGGATAGGATTTTTTTTCTTGGTTTTAGTTTTGGTTTTGCCAAATTCTGCAACCACGAATCGATGGATAAATTTAGGCTTCATTGGGTTTCAACCTTCTGAGCTTATGAGGTTTTTATTGCCTATTTCTGCAGCAGCTTATTTAACACGAAATCCACAGATAAAATTATCCGACTGGATAATCGTTCTGGTTGCGACATTGATAGCTTTTATTTTAGTTTTCTTGCAGCCAGATTTTGGTACCTCAGCAATTGTTTTGCTCTCTGGGATAATGCCAATAATCTTATCTGGTCTGCCATGGAGATTTATTATTTATAGTTTTTTGGGAGGCATTGGAACTCTTCCTTTCCTATGGATGAGCTTGATGGATTATCAAAAAGATAGAATTTATACCTTTATCAGCCCCGAAAGTGATGCCTTAGGTTCAGGATGGAATATTGCACAATCCAAGATTGCCATCGGATCTGGGCAATTTTTTGGAAAGGGCTATATGGAAGGAAGTCAAAGCCAACTGGATTTTATCCCTGAAAGCCATACCGATTTTATTTTTGCAGTAATTGTCGAGGAGTTTGGATTCTTAGGCGCTCTTGTACTTTTTCTTCTTTATGCTTTTTTAATTCATCGTCTCTTATATGTTGCTAAAAGCAGTAATTCAAAATTTGCAAAATTGGTCTCAGGGACGCTTTCAATTATTTTAGCTGCCTACATAACAATAAACATTTCAATGGTAGTTGGCATCTTTCCCATAGTAGGTATGCCTTTGCCATTCATTAGTCAGGGGGGAACAGCACTAGTGGTTAATATGATTACTATCGGTATAATTTTATCTTTAAGGAGAACGACTTGAAAAAAATAAGTTTGCTTTTGCTTTTAGCTTTTTTTGTGCCTCTAATTCATGTGGATTATTCAAAAAGTTATGAAACATTGTCTTTCATAGATGAAATGGTTTCGAAATATAAATTTGAAAAATCTTATTTGTTAGAAATTTTCAAAAGTGCTGAAAAAAGAGAAAAAATAATAAATTCTATGAATAGACCCGCAGAAAAGAAATTTTCTTGGGCTCAATACAAATCTAGGTTGATTTCGCCCATCAGAATTAACAACGGCGTAAGTTTTCTTAAGAGATTTTTACCAGAGTTTGAAAAAGCAGAACAAGAATTTGGAGTTCCCAAAGAAATTATTGCAGCTATTATAGGTATAGAATCTAGTTATGGATCTATTACTGGCAGGGAAAGAGTAATAGATTCGCTATCTACTCTTGCCTTTGATTATCCAAGACGAAGCAAATTTTTTACTAAACAACTAGAGCATTTTCTCTTACTTACTAGAGAAGAAAAACTTGACCCCCTAGTTATGAAAGGTTCGTATGCTGGAGCTATGGGCTATGGCCAATTTATACCAAGCTCTTATCGAGCTTATGCAATAGATTTCGATGACGATGGAATAAGAAATATTGTAACAAACCCAATTGATGCAATTGGCAGCGTTGCAAATTATTTGAGTAAGCATGGCTGGGAAAGAAATGCCATCATAGCAGAGGCTCTCACAAAAAATGATGTGAACTCAAACTTCAAGACATCACTTTCGTTAAAAGAACCAGATACTCTAGAACTAGTATCTAAAATAGATTTATCTAATAAAAAATACTTACAAATAAATTTTGAAAATAAAGAATTTTGGTTGGGTCACAAAAATTTATATGTCTTATCACGTTATAATAGAAGTTCCTTTTACGTCATGGCAGTCTTTCTTCTGAGCCAAGAAATTGACTATGCGTTTAGAGTAAAAATATGAAAAAAATCCTCTTAATAAGTTTTATATTCTCTACCGTAGCTTTCTCACAAACTTTAATCCCAAAATTACCGCAAATTACTGCTTCTAGCTTTTTACTTATTGACGCTGAAACAAATAAAATAATAGCTCAACAAAATCCAGAGGCCTCAACAGGATTGGCGAGTATCACAAAAATAATGACTAGTTACATAGTGGCTGACTATTTAAAGCAAGGATTTTTAAACATTAAAGACTCCACCATCGTAAGTGAAAAATGTTGGCGAATGGAGGGCTCGAGGATGTTTATCCAAGAAGGCAAAAAAGTTCTGATAGAAGATTTGATGCGCGGTATGATTATCCAATCTGGAAATGATGCAGCTTGTGCCTTAGCTGAACATATTGCAGGAACTCAAGAAGATTTTGCGAGTCTTATGAATGACTATGCTAAAAAAATGGAGTTAAAAAATACAAACTTTACCAATCCTACGGGCTTACCAAATGTTAACCACTATTCAACAGCTGAAGATATTGCAAAATTAAGTAAAGTTTTAATAAAAGACTTTCCTGATGAATATTCAATCTACAGTGAAAAAGAATTTACCTATAATGAAATTAGGCAATTAAATAGAAATAGTTTACTTTGGCAAGATGACTCAATAGATGGTATTAAAACAGGCCATACAAGAGCGTCAGGATATTGTTTGGTAGCCTCATCCAAAAGAGCAGACATGAGGCTAATTTCGATAGTTCTTGATAGTGCCTCTGAAAAATCGAGACTTCAAGATACTAGAAGATTACTAGATTATGGTTTTAAGTATTATCAAACTAAAAAAATAATAGCTAAATACCAACCAATATCTATAGTTGATGTCTGGGGTGGAATGGAAGATAAATTAGAACTTGGTCCTGAAAAAGACATTTTTATAACATTAACTAAACCTACTTTTGACAGACTTACAATTGAGGCATCAAAAAATTTGGGTGTAAAAGCTCCTGTCAGAAAGGATTCGGTCATAGACAGATTAGATATCAAAGTTGATGGGGAAACCATTCAATCTGTAGATTTGGTTGCTGTAAATAATGTTCAAAGAAAAGGGATTGTCATTGCTACTTTAGAATCTTTGCTGTTCTACGTTTATAGTTTCTTCATGCAAGATGAAATAAATTAATGTCAATTTGTTTTTTAAACGACAAATATTTAGATATTCAAGAAGCAAAAATCTCACCACTGGATAGAGGTTTTCTTTTTGGAGATGCTATTTATGAAGTAATCATTTCAGTAAATAAAAAACCTTTCGAACTTAGTGCTCATTTAAACAGATTAAAAAAAAATATAACTTCATTAAAGTATTCATTATCAGATCAAATTGATCTAGAACAAATAATTCTAGAAGTAATATCCAGAAATATTTTTTTGAACCAGGTAATTTATGTTCAAATCTCCAGAGGTACAGACATTGTAAGAGACCATATTCCAAGTAATGATTTAACACCCACTATATTTGTATCTTCTCATGAATTGAAAACTGAGTTTTCTCCAAGTTCTGGTGAGAAGGCAATTTTATTAGAAGATTTTAGATGGAGAAAAAGTCAAATAAAGGCAACTTCTTTATTAGCCAATGTCATTTATAGAACTGAGGCTAAACACCAAGAAGTTTTTGAGACTATTCTTTTTGAAGATGGATTCATTACTGAAGGCGCAGTAAGTAATGTTTTTTGCACTATTGATAATAAAATTATTACGCCGCCCTTAACAGAAAATATTCTTCCTGGAGTAACGAGAAAAGTAATTTTAGAGTTAATTCAAGATGCCTCTTTGGAATACGAAGAGACAAAAATTCCCGTTGATTCTATTCTTTCAGCAGAAGAAATTTGGGTTACTAATTCAACTAAAGGAATCATTCCAATCATTGAACTTGATGGTAAAAAAATAGGATCTGGATTACCGGGTGAAAAATATCTTCAAATTTCTAAAGCTTTTATCAATAAACTTACAGGTTAGATATACCCAAAATTTACAACAATTTTTCTTAATTCTGTCCAGAATTCTGCCTTGCCTGTTTTAAAGTCTTTATCAAGATCTGCAATTTTTTTTCTTAAACTTTTAATTTGTGGGGGTGATATTTTCTTTGCTTTTATTTTAAGTTTGAAAAGGTAATCTTTTGGAACACCTTTTAGAAAAAAATTTGGATTCTTTTTGTATTGCTCTAATCGATCAAGTTGCTGGTGTATGACAGCAATTATACCTGGCTCATTTTCTTTATTTAATTTCATAATTTCCAAAATTTCTAAAGATTTTGAAATTTGGTTAGACAAACAACTATTGATTAAACTAAAGACATGATATTCGGAGCTATCTTTTACAAATTCATAATCTGTATGTTTTTGATTTAAACATTTTAGAAACTTTAGCTCTTGATAAGCAGACAATAAATTTTCTTCATTTCGAGAGGCAATTAAATTAATACCTTCCTCGCTTAGAAGCAAATCCATATTTTTTGCCTCGCCTTTAATCCAATCCTTAAATTGATTTGAATAGACTGGTTGAACTTCGGAGATATCTAGGTATTTTTTTATTTTTTTAAACCAAGCAGATGTTTTTATCTTTTTATTTAATGAAGAAATAACAATTATACGATCTGGGTTATCGTCTCCTAATAAGCCCAAAAAAAAATCTAAATCATCTTTAAGGATACTTTTTTCTTGAAGACGCAAATCTATTATTTCTTTTTCACTAAATAAACTCCCTTGTTGATTTTCAATATTTATTTCTTCTTTAAAACCTTTTTTGTAAAAGAAAATCTTTCTACTCTGGAAGCCTTCTTTTTTAAGATTAGAAATAAATTCGTCTCTCAATTTAGAGTTTAGTAACTCATCATTGCTTAAAATTAATTTATGCTGATTACGCATTGCTTTTTTCTGAAAAGAAAATCAATAATTCATTGACTGCCTCACTGAAGAAATCCAATTTAATTTCATCTGCTTGTTTTTCATTTGAAAGAATACTTTCGGTATCGTAAGAAAAATCCTCTGATGTAAAGATTGGAATCTCATGGGCAGTATTAGTATTTTTATCAAAAATACTTAACTTAACTTGATAATCTAGACTTACTACAGCAGGAAAAAAATTTTCATCGGTAGCTTCTAGAAATTTACCCAGTCTATGGTTACTGATTTCAATTACAAAATCTGCAGCATCTTTAGTTTCTGCTAGATTCGCATTCATTAAGAAAAAATTCTTTTTTAATTCTTGCACAAGAGAGAAGTTAAGGGGATTTTTTTGAAACTCAAAAAAAATCGCAATCTTTTGTTCAGAATAATTAAGTGGTTTAAATCCACATGAAGCAACGAAAAAAACAAGCAAGGAATTTAAAAAAATTCTTTTTAAATTAAATGACAAAATTAACGAGTTTTTTTGGAACATATATAGTTTTTTTTATATTTTCTTTTTCTAAATATTTTTTTACATTTTCTAATTCTTTACTTTCTTCAATAATTGTCTCTTCGCTACTTGATATATCCAAAAGGATTTTTCCCCTTAATTTACCATTAATCTGAATTGCAATTGTCATTTCGTTTCCTTCTAATTGGTCTACATCATAGGTAGGCCAATTTTCATTGTGGATAGGAGTTTTTTTACCCAAAGCTTCCCATAATTCATGACAGACATGAGGAATGATTGGCGACAACATAACTACACTTTTTTCAATTATTTCTTTAAAGAATTCATTACTCTCTTTTGAAACGGAACTTCTCAACATTTCTTTGGGAATGGCATTTAATAATTCCATAATCGCTGCGATTGCGGTATTGAATTGATTTTTATCTCCAAAGTCCGCAGAGACTTTTTTAATCGTTTGATTCAATTTAATTTTGATATCACTTAAATCCAATGACTGTACCTTATTGTCTATAGTCTGATTGAACAAGCTTTGTGATAAAGACCAAAGCCTTTTTATAAACTTATGAGAACCATTAACTCCGGAATCCGACCATTCCAAAGATTGCTCAGGAGGTGCAGCAAACATTGAAAACAACCTTACGGTATCGGCACCATATTTCTCAATCAACTCATTAGGATTTACAGTATTTCCTTTAGATTTTGACATTTTTGATCCGTCTTTCAGAACCATACCTTGACACAACAATCTTTTAAATGGCTCTCTCACACTAATCAAAGATAAATCATTCATGGCTTTACAAAAAAAACGCGAATACAAAAGATGAAGAATTGCATGCTCTATTCCGCCTATATATTGATCTACTGGCATCCAATAATCTGCTTCAGCATCAAGCATTGATTCTGAAGATTTATAAGAAGCAAATCTTGCAAAATACCAAGATGATTCAACAAAAGTATCAAAAGTATCTTTCTCTTTGAAATAATCTAATCCATTCAATTCGATTTTTTCCTTGGCAATTTCTTCCTGACTTAAATCATTGAAAGGCAAAACTTCATCATCGTCATCCGATATGAACATGGGTATTGGAGCTCCCCAAGTTCTTTGTCTTGAAACTCCCCAATTTCTTAAACGAAAATTTATTTTTTTTATTCCTTTGAAACCGAAATTATTTTCTTCTGTTAAAATTGAAAAAGCTTCTTCAAAAGAAAGTCCATTTAATTTATCAGAATTAATTAAAATTCCTTTCCCTTCTATGGCACTTTCTATTTTGTCTAATTTTCCTCTACCATCGTCTATGACTTGAATGATTTCAATTTGCTCAGCTTGGGCAAACTCAAAATCTCTTTGGTCGTGACCGGGGACGCCCATTAAAGCCCCCGAGCCATAATCAGCCAAAACGAAATTTGCCACCCAAATATCTATCTCTTTATTTGAAATGGGATGAATTGCCTTAGTCCTTAATTTGAAACCCTTTTTTTCTTGTTTTGATAAATCTGCTTCTGCTTGTTTTACATTGGAGTTATTTTTTATCCACTCAGCTAATTCGTGATTATCTTTTGCTTCTCTTTCTACAATTTCGTGATTGAAAGACAATGCCATGAAAGTAACTCCCATGATGGTATCTGGTCTGGTAGTAAATACTTCAATACTATCTTCAGAATCCGAAATAAACTTAAACAAAACTCCCTTGGATTTTCCTATCCAATTTTTCTGCATTGTCTTTACTTGTTCAGGCCAACCATCTAAAAGATCTAGATCTTTCAAAAGCTCATCAGCGTAATCGGTGATTTTAAAAGACCACTGATTGATAATTTTTTTTTCTACTGCAGCACCGGATCGCCAACCTTTACCGTCAATAACTTGTTCATTTGCGAGAACTGTTTTATCAACAGGATCCCAATTCACCTCAGTCTTTTCTCTGATAACCAGACCTTTTTCGTAAAGCTTACAAAATAACCATTGCTCCCATTTATAGTAATCTTCACTACATGTTTTTAATTCTCTCCGCCAGTCATAAGCAAAGCCCAAAGATTTAAGTTGGAGCTTCATTTCTTGGATATTTTTCTCTGTCCAATCTTTGGGCGAAACTTTATTTTGAATAGCGGCGTTCTCAGCAGGCAATCCAAAAGCATCCCAGCCCATTGGTTGTAGTACATTTTTCCCTTTTAGTCTTTGATATCTTGAAATCACATCACCGATTGTATAGTTTCTTACATGCCCCATATGACACTGTCCAGAGGGATAAGGAAACATACTCAAACAATAAAATTTTTCTTTTTTAGGGTCGGGTTCAACCTCAAAAGACTTATTTTCTTCCCAATACTCTTGAGCCTTTTTTTCGATTAATTGAAAGTTATACTCAGTTTCTGACATTAGGAAATATTTAGAATTTCTTTAAGATAATTTATAGAAATATTTCCCTCAACAAAGTTTTTTTCATTAAAGATTTTATCGTGCAGATCAGTATTGGTATCAATTCCTTCAATGTACATTTCTTCAAGAGCCACTCTCATTTTTCTAATGGCGTCCAGTCGGTCTTTGGAGTGAGAGCAAATCTTGGCGACCAATGCATCATAATATTGCGGGACTTTATATCCCGAATATAAATGCGAGTCGGTTCTGATTCTAAATCCACCTGGAGGATGGAATTCTGTGACCAAACCTGGCGATGGAATAAAGGTCTCAGAATGTTCTGCATTTATTCTGCACTCGATTGCATGCCCTCGACAATTTATTTCTTCCTGCGAAAATCTTATTTCTTCACCCGCTGCAATTTTAATTTGTAACTTTACTAAGTCGATTCCTGTAATCATTTCGGTAATGGTGTGTTCTACCTGAAGGCGGGTATTCATTTCAATGAAATAAAATTCTCCATTTTCGTAGAGAAATTCAAAAGTTCCCAAGCCCCTATAATTAAGTTTTTTACAAGTATCTACTGAAACTCGCCTTATCTCTTGAAGTTTTTCTTCTGGTATTCCAAAAGCTGGTGCTTCTTCAATAATTTTTTGATTTTTTCTTTGGATGGAACAATCTCTTTCAAAAAAATGAATCACATTTCCTGCATTATCTGCAGCTATTTGAATTTCAACATGTCTAGGAGAGGTTAAAAATTTTTCTATATATATTTCATCACTACCAAAACTATTTAAAGCCTCTCTTTGAGTAAGTTGTAACTTATCAAGTAAATCAGCTTCTTCTTCAACTATTTGAATACCTTTTCCACCGCCTCCTGCAGCGGCTTTAATGATTATTGGATATCCAATCTTTTTTGCGATTTCCATTGTCTCCCTGTTGGTTGCAGAAATTCTTCCCGTGCCTGGAACACATTGCATACCAGAACTCGAAACTGATTCTTTCGCTGAAATTTTATTACCCATGATCTTTATACTCTCTGGGTCGGGACCAATAAATGTATATCCACTTGCTTGAACTTGTTCTGCGAAGTGATCGTTTTCTGCTAAAAAGCCTACTCCGGGATGAATGGCATCACTGTCTGTTACTTCACAGGCACTTATAATAGCTGGGATATTTAGATAACTCTTTGCAGACTCTGCTGGCCCGATGCAAACAGATTCATCTGCCATTTTTACATGTTTTAAATCTTTATCTGCTTCAGAGTAGATAGCAACTGTAGAGATTCCCATTTCTTTACAGGCTCTAAGAACTCTAAGAGCTACTTCTCCTCTGTTGGCAATGAGAATTTTTTTGAACATTTATTCTATTACAAATAAAGGTTGACCAAATTCAACTGGTTCAGCATTTTCTATTAAAACTTGTTTGATAGTTCCAGAAGAGTCTGCCTTTACTTCATTCATCATTTTCATAGCTTCAATGATACAAAGAACATCTCCTTCTGAAATTTTATCGCCAACCGATACAAAATCTTTTGCTCCTGGATTTGGAGCTGCATAAAAGGTTCCGACCATTGGAGAGTCAATGGTTTGACCAGATATTTTTTCAACATCAGTTGATTGACCACTATCTTCTTCCGAGGAGAGATTGTTCTTAGCAGCCGATGGCTGCGGAGCAGGGGCAACAACATTGGACGTTACAATTTGCTCTTGAATAGGAATAGAAATTGCTTTGACAAGTTTTACTGACTCTTCTCCTTCTTTAATTTCAATTTCATTAAGTTGTGACTCTTCTAACATTTCTATAAGTTTTTTTACTTTTCTAATATCCATAGTTTCTCCTTATTAAAATCTATCTATTGCTAGCTCTAGAGCAGCTTTGTATCCCTGCTCACCAAATCCAGAAATTATCCCAACAGCTATATCTGAAAAATAAGACTTTTCTCTGAAAGCTTCTCTATTAAAAATATTGCTTATATGAATTTCTATAAGCGGAATGTCTACTCCAAGAATAGCATCTCTTAGTGCAACACTTGTGTGAGTGAAAGCACCTGGATTGAACAAAATACATGATACTTTTTCTTCTTTTCCTGTTTGAATTCTATCTACAAGTTCATGCTCTGCATTGCTTTGAAAGGTCTTCAAGTCAACTTTATTTTGTTTTGCTAATTCAATTAAATTGTTTTCTATTTGTTCCAAGGTATGTTCACCATAGATATCTGTTTCTCGCTTACCAAGTAAATTAAGATTGGGTCCATTTAAAAGAAGAAAACTTTTCATTTATTTGATTTTAGACGAAATTTAATCGATTTTCACAGAAGATATCCTTTTTTTATCGTATTTTATGACAATATTTTTTGTTTTACTGGGGTAACAGACCTTATTCTCATAGCATCCTTGATAGTTTAAGACTATCTTCTCCTTATCCCTGGGGGTAAATTTGATACTAAAGTTAGAGTCAACAATTTTAGTTAGACCAAAAAATACATCTTCTTTTTCCTTCTTATTTCCTTGAAACTCAAAATACATATTTGAATCATTTGAATCTTTTAAATTTATTTTATTTAGATATATGTAGGTTTTGGGCATCAAACGAAAATTTACTAAAATGTTTCGATTTTTAAGTTCAGCAGAAAGTATAAAAGCTTCATGAACAGTAGGTATAAGATCCTTTGAGTCAAATATTTGTGCATGACTGAGAAGAGAAAAAAAGCCAACTATAAATAATTTTTTTTTCATGTAATCTTCTCCATATGAATATTTTGGAAGTAAAAAATCTATCCATTTATTTTAATACAAATAAAGATAATCAAGTTTTAGCAGCTTCAGATATTTCTTTTTCTATTCAAAAGGGCGAAACACTTTCTATTGTTGGGGAATCGGGTTCTGGAAAAAGCATAATCGGCTTATCAATTATGAAGTTACTTCCTTATCCTCTAGCAGGTCATGGACTAGGAAGTAAGATCCTTTTCAAAGGGAAAGATATTCTTCAAAATTCAAATTCGCGAATGCGTAAATTGCGAGGAAAAAAAATATCAATGATTTTTCAAGAGCCCATGACATCTTTAAATCCTTTTTTGAAATGCGGAGAACAAATAAAGGAGAGTATTTTTAATAGTTCTTCAAATTTTGATAAAAAAAATCGAGTTACTGAGCTTCTAGAAGAAGTTGAATTTGCAGATCCTAAAAAAATCTTTAATTCCTATCCACATCAAATTTCGGGAGGACAAAGACAAAGAGTCATGATTGCTATGGCTATTGCAAATGAGCCAGATTTATTAATTGCTGATGAACCAACGACTGCTCTTGATGTCAGTGTTGAACAAAGTTTATTAGTGTTATTAAAAAAAATACAAAAAAAAATGGGAATGAGCATCATATTCATTTCTCATGATCTAAATATTGTAAGAAAAATATCAGATAGGGTTTTGGTCATGCAAAAAGGTGAGATCAAGGAAGAAAACTCAATGAATGAAATTTTTCAAAACCCTAAGGATTCTTATACTAAAAAGCTCATTAATTCGTCTCCAGAGCCAAAGCTGGGGACTATCGATCTAAATGATGAAATTTTAAAAATCTCTTCCTTAAATTTAATTTATTCAAAAAGAGATTTTATTGGGAGGACCTCCAGTTTCTCTGCTCTTAAGAACATAAATTTGTCTATTAAAAAAAATTCTGCATTTGGTTTGGTAGGAGAGTCTGGATCAGGAAAGTCGTCTCTTGCGAGATCGATATTAGGAATTGAAAAATTTTCGGGAGAAATATTCTTTAATGATAAAAATATCTCAAATTACAATAATAAAGAAAAAAAACATTTCAAAAAAAATTGTCAGCTTGTTTTTCAAGATCCTTTTAGCTCTCTTTCGCCAAGACAAAAAATATTCGATATTATTAAGGAGGGACTTGATATCCACGAACCTTCTTTAAACTCCTCACAAAAGAAAGAGAAAGTTTTGAAGGTTCTAGAAGACGTAAAAATGGATGAAAGTTGTCTTGTTAAATTCCCACATGAGTTTTCAGGCGGCCAAAGACAAAGAATTGCCCTTGCAAAAGTATTAATTTTAGAGCCAGAGTTTGTCATCTTAGATGAACCAACCTCTGCTCTTGATATATCTATCCAAAAAGAAATTATCAACCTTTTATTAGATTTACAGTCAAAAAGAGGATTGAGTTATTTGTTGATTAGTCATGATCTAAAAGTCATTAATGCTATTGCAGATGAAATAGTTGTTTTAAAGTCAGGTAAAATAGTCGAACAAGGCAAGCGAGATGAAATTTTTTATGATGCTAAAGAACATTATACGAAATCCTTAATTCAGGCTGCTTATAGTTAATTTTTTTATATGACAAAAATAAATAAACGAAAATATTCAGCTCCTCTAGTTGATGGACCCGAACAAGCTCCTTCAAGATCAATGTTAAGAGCTGCAGGTTTTGAAGACGACGATTTTAGAAGACCTCAAGTTGGAGTTGCTTCTACGTGGTCTAACGTAACACCATGCAATATGCACATCAATGACCTTGCATCGTTAATTTGTGATTCAATTGATCAAGAAGAGTTGAAGGCCGTTTTATTTAATACCATAACAATCTCGGATGGAATCTCGATGGGGACCTTGGGTATGAGATATTCATTGGTTTCAAGGGAAGTCATTGCTGACTCAATCGAAACAGTGGTTGGCTGTCAGTCTTTTGATGGCGTCGTTGCAATCGGAGGTTGTGATAAAAATATGCCGGGGTGTTTAATTGGCTTAGCGCGACTCAATCGCCCATCCATTTTTGTTTATGGCGGCTCAATAAGGCCTGGGGAAAACCATACAGATTTGGTTACTGTGATGGAAGGGGTAGGAAGTTTCTCAAGCAATCAAATTTCTGAAGAAGAATTAATTGCAATAGAAAAAACAGCTCTACCTGGACCAGGCTCTTGCGGAGGAATGTATACCGCGAACACTATGGCTTCTGCAATTGAAGCTTTGGGTATGAGCTTACCTGGAAGCAGCTCACAAGACGCAGTTTCAACAGATAAACAAGAAGATTGTAGGAAAATTGGTAATGCAATCAACAATCTGCTTGAAAAAGATATCAAGCCCACAGACATTATGACTAGAAAAGCTTTTGAAAATGCTATTCGTGTTGTGATTGCTTTGGGCGGATCAACCAATGCTGTACTTCATTTGTTAGCCATGGCAAAAAGTGTAGACATACCATTGAATATTGACGATTTTGAGGAAATAGGTAAAACCAGTCCATTATTAGCAGACTTAAGGCCTTCAGGACATTTTCTTATGTCTGAGTTGAATGAGATTGGCGGTATACAACCTTTGATGAAAACTCTTTTAGACGCCAACCTTCTTCATGGTGATACTTTGACAGTAACAGGTAAAACCATGGCAGATAATTTGAGTGATGTTAAACCTTATCCAGAAAAGCAAAAGATCATAATGCCTTTAGATAAGCCTATTAAAAAAGATAGTCATTTGAAAATTTTAAAGGGAAACCTTGCAAGTGAAGGAGCTGTTGCAAAAATTACTGGAAAAGAAGGTCATAGTTTTTCAGGCTCAGCTAGAGTCTTTAATTCTGAAGAAGAAACCTTAGACGCTATTTATGGCTCTAATATCCAAGAAGGAGATGTAATTGTTGTAAGATACGAAGGACCTGTCGGTGGTCCAGGCATGAGAGAAATGCTCAAACCAACATCGGCAATTATGGGTCAAGGACTTGGAGATAAAGTAGCTTTTATTACGGATGGAAGATTTTCCGGCGGTTCTCATGGCTTTGTGGTTGGACACGTGACACCCGAAGCTGCAAATGGTGGCTTAATAGGGCTTTTGAAAGATGGCGATAGAATAACTATAGATGCTTTGAAGGGAACGATTGATGCAGACATACCAGCAAATGAACTAGAAAAAAGAAAGAAAAATTGGAAGAATCCTAAACCAATACCTAAAAAAGGCGTCTTGGCTAAATATGCTAAAACTGTTCAATCAGCTTCTGAAGGTGCGGTTACAGACTAAAAAAGCTTGTTTTATTTGAATACGCCCTCATAATAAAAGTATGTCCAAACCCATTGAGCTAAACGACGAAAATTTAGAGGAAACACTCTCAAACTCTTCTATACCGGTGCTTGTTGATTATTGGGCTGAATGGTGTGGACCTTGCAAAATGGTTGCTCCGGTTTTAGAAGAGCTAGCAGCCGAACTTGACGGTAAATTAACCATTGGCAAGATTGATGTAGATTCTAATAGGGATTCAGCTGCCAAACAAAACGTCATGAGCATACCCACCCTTATATTATTTAAGGACGGACAACCTATTGATCAAAGGATCGGTGCTTTAACGAAAAATCAACTCCAAGATTTCATTAACGAACATATTTAACAATAAAAAAACTAGACTCATAATTTCTATAGTGGTACATTGAAAATCTTCTTTTAGTAGAAATACTCAAAACCTTTAATTTATACAAATATTTAATAAGATGCATTTAGGGGAACTTAAAGCAAAACCAGTAGAGGAATTACTCATTATCGCTGAGGGTATGGGTATCGAAAACCTATCACGTCAAAAAAAACAAGACGTTATTTTCAACATTTTAAAAACTCATTCCAATGGCGGAGAAGATATTGAAGGAGAAGGTGTTTTAGAAATTTTAAATGACGGTTTTGGATTTTTGAGATCGCCATCATCTTCTTACCTTGCCGGTCCTGATGATATATACGTCTCACCGAGTCAGATTAGGAGATTTGGTTTAAAAACAGGTGATTCTGTTTCTGGAAATATAAGACCTCCAAAAGATGGTGAAAGATACTTTGCTTTGCTAAAAATAGATCAAATAAATTTTGAACCGTCAGATAAAACAAAAAATAAAGTTGCCTTTGAAAACCTTACTCCGTTATTTCCAGAAGAAAGAATCATTATGGAATCAGGTAATGGAACAACAGAGGACCTTTCTGCAAGAATAATTGATTTGGTATCTCCCACTGGAAAAGGCCAAAGAGGACTGATTGTCTCACCTCCAAAAGCTGGTAAAACTCTTCTAATGCAATCAATTGCTCATTCTATTGAAAAAAATAGCCCTGAAAGTAAATTGATGGTCTTGCTTGTAGATGAAAGACCGGAAGAAGTTACTGATATGAAAAGATCTGTGAGAGGTGAAGTTGTTGCAAGTACTTTTGATGAACCTCCTTCTCGTCACGTTCAGGTTGCGGAAATGGTTATTGCTAAAGCTAAAAGACTCGTCGAAAAGAAACACGACGTTATAATCTTACTCGACTCTATTACAAGATTGGCAAGAGCATATAATTCAACTCAAGCAGCTTCAGGAAAAATCTTAACCGGAGGAGTTGATGCAAATGCTTTAGAAAAACCAAAAAGATTTTTTGGAGCAGCAAGAAATATTGAAGGCGGTGGAAGTCTGACTATCATTGCAACTGCATTAATTGATACCGGCTCAAGAATGGATGAAGTTATTTTTGAAGAATTTAAAGGCACCGGTAACCAAGAAATTCATTTGGATCGAGCTATTGCTGAAAAAAGAATATTTCCTGCCATCAACATTAGAAGATCGGGAACCAGAAGAGAAGAACTTATTACCGATGATGCTGAACTAGCAAGAATTAATATTCTTAGAAAACTACTTCATGAAATGGAAGATATTGATGCAACTGACTGGTTAATTGATAAGCTAAGCAAACATAAAACCAACAGTGAATTTTTCGATTCTATGAAGAAAGGCAAATAACCTCAGCTAGAACATAACTTTTTCTTCCCATACTTTTTTCCTTTTTTAAAGATAAAGATTCTGGAATTTTTAAATTAAAATTTTTTTCAAACTCAAAATAAATCTTTCCGCCTTTGGATAAAAGATTTTTATTTAAAATATTTTTAAGCAAATCATCAATCAAATTATTATTAAAAGGTGGATCAATAAAAATCAAATCATATTTGAAGTCAGATTTATAATTCTTCACCCAGTCCAAGCATTCTGCACAAAAAAAATCACAATTTTCTTTCATACTCATTTCCAAATAAACTTTTTCAATTTTTTGGAGGAAGTCTTTATTTTTTTCTACAAAAGTAACTCTTTTTGCTCCTCTAGAGACTGCTTCTAAACCTAAAGCTCCTGTTCCAGAAAAAAGGTCTAAACAATTCATTTCACTTAAATTTTGTCCCAACCAATTAAAAAGTGTCTCTTTTGCTCTATCTGGAGTTGGTCTCAAGTCTTCGCTTATATCAAAGTAAATTTTTTTACCTTTCCATTTTCCTCCTGTGATTCTAATTTCGCCTTTTTTTTCTATCTTCATTTCATTTATGATAATACATGACATAATCTGGTTTTAAATTTACCTTTTTACCTACTTTGAAAGAAAAATTTCTAGAAATTCTTAGAACAACAAAGCAAAACGTTTTTGTTTTAGCCGCAGAAAGCGGTGATCAGAGACATGCCATGACGGTTTCTTCAGTTTTCTCAGTATCATTGGAACCTATGTCAATGGCAGTTAGCGTCAACCAAAGCGCAAGTCTTCATGATATTTTGACTGTTGATAGTAAATTTTCTTTAAACCTTTTAGCCTCAGATCAAACCGAAATTGCTGAAATCTGTAGTGGTAGTGAAGAAGGACAAATTAGATTTGAACATTCTGATTGGGAATTTTCTGAAACTCCTTATTTAAAATCTGCACAATCTATTTTATTTTGTATTTGTAGAAAAATAGTTCCTTTGTATTCTCATTCTTTAGTGATTGGCGAAGTTCAAAACTTATCTCATTCTGGAAAAATGAATCCCTTAATATATCAAGACGGGAAATATGAAACTTAAATTAATAAAAACATTATTACTGTTTTTATTTTCTGGAGTCATAACAGCATCAATAACAGTTGACGGAATTTTGGATGAACCTGCATGGGACAATGCTCAAACTTTAAGTGATTTCGTAACTGTTTACCCTAATGACAAGTCAAAACCAAAATATAAAACTGAAGTAAAAGTTTTTTCTGATGACAAGGGCATATATTTTGGTTTTGTAAATGAACAGCCAATTGAAACGCATACTCCCCTAAAACACCCCAGAGACAAATGGTTTGTTGATGCAGATAGAAATTTTATCATGATAGATTTCGATGGTAATGCAACTGTAGGTTACGAATTTTCCGTCACGCTGGGCGATACTTTACGAGATGCAATTATAACTAATGAAAATGAGCTATCAGATAGCTGGGATGCAATTTGGTATGCAAAAACACACCAGACAAAGACTGCTTGGTTTTCTGAATTTTTTATCCCATGGGAAGTAGCTCCAATGAATATCATCGAAGGAAAAAAAAGAAATATAAAGCTGACCTTTGTGAGAAGACACCATTCAGAAAACAAGTTTTATAACATTCCAGGACTTTGGGCAGAACAATCTCCTTTTTTGTCCAGGTTTTTAGGCATAAAAGTAGATAATCCAGAAAATATTAAGACGTCCAGAGTAGATTATTTTCCTTACTTAAGTTTCACCAACAACTTTGTTGAAAACAACAGAAACATAAATTTTGGTGGAGAAATTTTTTGGGATATTAATTCAGAGTCAAAACTGGATGTTTCTATAAACCCAGATTTTGGTCAGGTTGAAAGTGACGATCTAATTGTAAACTTCTCTGCAATTGAAACTTATTACAAAGATAAAAGACCTTTTTTTACAGAAAACCAAACCCTCTTTGAAATCACTGGGTGGAATCTCTATTTTGTAAACACTAGAAGGATTGGAGGTATTCCTGACAAATGTTCGCCTATCAATGAGACTTTAAAAGGCCAGTGTGCAAACAGTCTCGTAGATTCTTCAGACATTGATCTTGCTTTAAGGTATACCCAAAAATCTCAGGAAAATGAGTTTGGATTTTTCTCTGCTTTTGAAGCCAACAGTCTTCATTCTTCGGGAAGAGACTACTTTGCAGGTCGTTATCGAAGAAATATTTCTGAAGCAAATGGCAAGATGGGTTATATGGTAACTGCCGTAGACAGACCTTCCATAAATAGAGAAGCCTACGTGCATACTGTAGATTTTGATTTTAAGCCTTCTGCCCCGACAAGAGTTTATGGATGGTTGAGTCAAGCTCATATCAAAGACAATCAAAACGATACGGTCGGAACAGGAGCAAGAGTGGTTGTCACAAAAGGATTTTCTGATCAGCTATTTATTTTAGGGGCTATAAATTATTTAGATGAAGATTTTAATATCAATGATATGGGATACATTGAAGAATATAACAAAATCTCGGTTGGTGGATTTTTGCAATACATCCGCCCAATTAGAGATAAAAAATCAAAAGTTGCACAGACAATATTAAAAGTAAATGGAGGGCACAATAGATCTACCGAAGGATATGGAAACGGAATAGGGTTCATTACGGAACTTGAATTATATATGCGAGATAATTCTTACTTGAGTTTAAAGTGTAACTGCACAGTCAAAAGAGGAAAGGATTTCACTGAAACAAGAAACTACCCAACTGCACCTTATATTGAAAGTTTGGCAAATTATGATTTTCAATTGGCTTACTTTACTCCTCGGACAGACAGGATTAGACCATTTGTAAAGTTTGGTCTAGCTACTGGAGGCTATAGAATAAATGACTTAGATTCAGATCTACAACACGAAACAGTTAACTTTGGACTTGGCTTAATTTTGACTACCTCAAGTCAATTTCGAGCTTCTTTGGATTTTTTTGAGTACCAAAAAGAAAACAATTGGGAAGTTTGGCAAAGAGAAAACTTTTTTGGATATTTTGATAAGGAAATGGTTTCCTCAGGAATCAACTTAGATTGGTTTCCTGGAAATAATCAAGAATTTAGATTAAAAGCCTTTATTTATGGAATCAAGGCAAACAACGCAAGGGCTTTTCGAGTTAATCAAAATGGTTATATGTCTTCTTCTTCTGATGCGATCAATCCTTTTCAAGTTTCAGAAACAGCATTCCAAATAAGATATAAATATGAACTTTCACCATTATCAAATCTATATGTGGTTTATACTCGCGGAGGAAAATCTTCCGGACTCCTTAAGGATTCTTTTGACGGACTCTATTCAAACGCTTGGAATGAGCAAACTTTGGATAAATTTATCGTAAAAATAAGATATAAATTTTAAGTCTTACATTTTCTGCAGTAAAGATTACCCGAAAATAATTTTGTAAGATTTTTTGGTAAATAATCCCCACATTCATAACATTTAACCAGGTCTTTGTTTTCCTTATCTAAATCAACTTCTTCTTGTTTGAAGAGCCTAGAAAGACCTGAAAGGATTCCAATGAATGCCAGAATTAAAATAAGATTTAGAATCATATTTAGGATTTTTCCCCAGTTTCTTTATTAGAAGCCTCTATGAATCTTTTTAAAACTTCGGCTGCTTTATTTTTTAAATCTTCTTTTCCCATAAGGTCATAGGCTTGAACTTTTATTTCTAATGCTTTTTGAAACTCTTCAGAATTAGGGAGATTTGAAATGATATAGTCTGCCCTTGATACAGCTGCAATATATGCTTTTCTTTCAATATAGAATTCGGCTACTTCAATTTCTTGTTTAGATATCAAACTTCTTAGAAACAGCATTCTTCTTTTTGCATCTTCTACATATGAACTTTCAGGAAATCTAGAAATGAATTCAGTCAATTCGTCAAACGATTCTTTAGCTTGTGTCAAATCTCTTTTGTAGGTAAGTTCTCCCAATATTGGCACATTGCTTAGCAATTCTTTTTCTTTGGAAAACTTTGCCAAGCCTTTCATATAGTAAGCGTAATCTGTATTGGGATGCCTCGGGTGAAGACTTATAAATCTTTCTGCGGCAACGACTGCGGATTCATATAATCCATTTTCATAGTATGCATAAATAAGCTCTGCTTGAGCTTGCTCTGCATACTTTCCAAATGGGAATCTTCTTTCTAAAGATTCTAGAGCATCAATTGCCATGGAATAATTTCCAGATTTTATTCGCTCTTGTGATTGATCATAGATTTCTTTTTCTATTTTTGCAGGCGTCATAGGTTCTTCAATATTTTGAGTAGCACAACTTATGACAAGGCCGACTAAAATTACCAGAGAAAGATTTAAATAAATTTTCATTAAATAAGTTTATCATTCTGCCATGAGGATAAAGAAGAATTTAATTTCTAGAGAAATCATTGAAAAGCTATCTAACAAACGTTTAGATATCGTTTTGGCTGAAACATTTCCAGAATATTCTAGAAGCAGACTAAAAAAATGGCTCGAATGCGATTTAGTCTGTGTCAATCAAGAAATTGTTAACAAGCCCAGTTATAAAGTCACCTTCCCAGCAAAATTAGAATTGAGAGTGCCAGATGATAATCTCACAGAAGATTTACCAGAAAAAAT
Organism: uncultured SAR86 cluster bacterium; assembly: GCA_902632605.1. Classification (GTDB taxonomy): domain Bacteria; phylum Pseudomonadota; class Gammaproteobacteria; order Magnimaribacterales; family AG-339-G14; genus MEDG-81. Next base: position 44,619 of record CACPDB010000005.1, read on the forward strand.
TAAGATAAACATCGTTTATTCTTCTGATGCATATATTGTTATTGATAAAATTGCAGGAATGGTGGTCCATCCAGGAGCTGGCAATAAATCTGGAACATTATTGAATGCCTTATTACATCAATACCCCGAATTAAAAAAATTACCTAGAGCAGGGATTGTTCATCGTTTGGATAAAGATACTTCAGGGCTGATGGTAGTAGCAAGAAATGAACCTGCCATGCAGAGCTTATCGGAACAAATCTCCAACAGGTCAATTAAAAGGATTTATCAAGCTTTTGCAGTTGGGAGGATAGAAAGATCCGGGAAAGTTGAGGCGCCAATAGGCAGACACCCAAAGAATAGACAAAAACAAGCAATTATAGATTCTGGTCGAGAGGCCATTTCACACTACAAGGTAATAGAAAATTTTGGCTCTTATTGTCATCTTGAAGTTTCCTTAGAAACCGGAAGAACTCACCAAATACGTGTTCATATGAATCACCTAGGCTTTCCTTTAATTGGCGATCCTCTTTATGGCAGGCGCAGAAGATTTGCAAAAAACACTCACCAAAAACTTAGAGAAATAATAGAAAGCTTTCCCAGACAGGCACTACATGCTGATAAACTGAGTTTTATAGATCCTGCAACTTCAAAAGAAGTGAACTTTCAATCCAAATTACCCTCTGATCTAGTTGAATTAAGGGAAAACCTTTTAAATCAAGCATAATTTTCTTGACTTGCTTACAAGGACTGTCAAAATTCGCTCCCTTAAGAGATTTCTTCAAATTTTTTTAGAAAAATGGCAAAAGTTATGACATCTGGCGGCGAAGCTTTAATTAGGGCTTTAGCTGATGAAAATGTAGACATCATCTTCGGTTACCCTGGAGGTGCTGCTTTGCATATTTATGATGCCATCTATCAGCAAGAACGAGTACAACATATCTTAGTGCGACATGAACAAGCTGCAACTCATGCAGCTGATGGCTTTGCAAGAGCTACTGGAAAACCCGGAGTTTGTTTGGTAACTTCTGGACCTGGAGCTACTAATGCAATTACTGGTATCGCTACGGCATACATGGATTCAATTCCTTTGGTTGTTATTTCTGGCCAAGTACCAAATCATTTAATAGGCACCGATGCTTTTCAAGAAACCGATATGATGGGTATTTCTAGACCCATTGTAAAACATAGTTTTTTAGTACAAAAACCAGAAGAAATTCCGGTTATTGTCAAAAAAGCATTTCACATTGCTACTAGCGGCAGACCCGGGCCAGTCGTAATTGATGTTCCAAAAAACTTAACCGATCCAAATGAAAAGTTTGAATATAAATTTCCATCAGATTTGTATCTTAGATCATTCGCCTTATATGACGAAGCACAAGATAGAGACGTAAAAAAAGCTGTGAAATTGCTTACCGAGGCAGAAAGACCTGTCATTTATGCCGGTGGTGGAGCTATCAACTCCAATGCTGCAGAGGAAATATATGAATTTGGAAAATTGATGGGCTGTCCCGTTACTAATACTTTAATGGGTCTTGGTGTATACCCAGCATCAGATGAACAATTTGTTGGCATGTTAGGCATGCATGGTACTTATGAAGCAAACATGGTGATGCATGAAGCAGATTTGATCATGGCAATTGGAGCAAGGTTTGATGATCGAATTACCAACAATCCAAACAAATTCGGTCTGCAAGCAAAAAAAATACACATTGATTCCGATCCTTCTTCAATCGACAAGATCATAAATGTAGACGTATCAATGACTGGAAATGCAAAAAAAGTTATTTCTCAAATCAACAAAGAACTAAAGGCTATGAATTTCGATAACAAAAAATTTAGCCCTTGGATGAAAAAAGCCATGCAGTGGCGTTCTGAACACGGACTGAACCATAATATGTTGAATCAAAAAAATACAGGCGATATTATTTTGCCCCAACAAGTTATTCAGTCTGCTTATAAAGCAACTGGTGGCAAGGCATTTGTAACTTCAGACGTTGGTCAGCATCAAATGTTTGCGGCACAGTATTATCATTTTAATGAGCCCAGAAAATGGATCAATTCAGGTGGATTAGGAACCATGGGTTTTGGTTTGCCTGCTGCAATGGGAGTTAAATTTGCTTTTCCTGATGAAACGGTTGCTTGCATCACGGGAGAGGGCAGCATTCAAATGTGTATTCAAGAATTATCAACTTGCGGACAATATGGGTTGCCCATAAAGATTATAAATCTTAACAATAGAGCGCTTGGCATGGTTAAACAGTGGCAGGATATGCAATACGGCGGTCGATATTCAAGTATCTCTTACGAAGACTCCTTACCTGACTTTATCAAGCTTGCAGAATCCTACGGACATGTTGGTATGAAGGTAGAAAAGCTTTCGGAACTAGAAGCGGCAATGGAAGAGTGCTTTGCTTTAAAAGACAAATTGGTTTTTCTTGATGTCTATGTTGATCCAGATGAGCATGTTTATCCTATGTTGAAAGCTGGCGGAGATATGTCAGAAATGTTCTTAAGTAAAACAGAAAAAACTTTCAAATGAATCATATTGCCTTGCTAATGGAAAACCAACCTGGAGCTTTATCTAGGGTGATAGGTTTATTTTCTCAAAGAGGTTATAACATCGATTCTTTATCGGTAGCTCCAACACAAGACGAAACACTTTCCAGATTGACCATGACCATTGGCGAGGAAGGTGCAGACATCAATCAAATTCTAAAACAACTTTATAAATTGGTTGATGTCGTAATGGTTCAAAATTTAAGTGAAGCCGATTCATTAACCTTGGAACTTGCATTAATTAAATTAAATAAGTCCAAAACAGATGTAGAGAATCTTTTAAAAAATTATGAATTTGAAAGAGAAATTTTAGATGAAAAAGACAACTACACAGTTTTCAAAGTTTTAGGCGATACTCGAGAAATTGAAAAGTTATTGTCTGAATTGAAGAAAGAAGATTTTTTAGAAGTTACAAGGTCTGGAACTTTAGGGATGACCAAAGGCAATGAGTCCTTGGCAACTAATGATCAGACTAAAATTTCTTACGATTAATTAGAGGAGAAACAAATGGAAGTTTATTACGATAAAGACGCAAAGTTGGATCTTATAAAAGATAAAACCATAGCGGTTATTGGCTTTGGTTCCCAAGGACATGCGCATGCCAACAATCTTAAGGATTCCGGTATGCAAGTTATTATTGGTTTGCGTGAAGGTTCAAGTTCAGCTGATAAAGCCAAAAGCGCAGGTTTTGAAGTGATGGATAACAAGGCTGCAGCAGCGGCAGCTGACTTTGTAATGATGCTTATTCCTGATGAAAAACAGGGAAAAACTTATGCTGAAGAAATTGAGCCTAATCTAAAAGAAGGTGCAACTTTGGCTTTTGCCCATGGTTTTAATATTCATTACGGTCAAATCAAACCCAGAACAGACTTGGATGTAGTGATGATTGCACCGAAAGGTCCTGGACATACCGTTCGAGGTCAATATCAAATTGGGGCAGGGGTACCTTGTTTAGTAGCTATTCATCAAGATGCATCTGGCAATGCACTAGATAATTCTGTGGCTTATGCTTCTGCAATTGGTGGAGGAAGAGCTGGGATCATCAAAACCTCTTTTAAAGATGAGACGGAAACCGATTTATTCGGTGAGCAAGCAGTTCTTTGCGGCGGATTAACTTCTCTCATTCAAGCTGGTTATGAAACTTTAGTTGAAGCTGGTTATCCACCGGAGATGGCATACTTTGAATGTGTTCATGAAGTGAAACTTATTGTTGATTTGATTTATGAAGGAGGTTTAGCAAACATGCGTTACAGCATCTCAAATACTGCAGAGTATGGTGATTATACCTCTGGTCCTAAAGTTGTGACCGATGAAGCCAAGCAAGCGATGAAAAAAATTCTAGATCGAATTCAAAACGGTGAATTTGCTGATGAATTTGTCACCGATGCCAGAAAGAGTAATGGTCCTGAAGGCGGACCAGAAATGGAAAAGTATCGTCGCGAATCGAGAGAACACCCTATTGAAAAAGTCGGTGCAGACCTTCGAGGCATGATGCCTTGGATTGAAGCAAATAAATTGGTTGATAAAACTAAAAACTAGATTTTTTAGCTTTCTTCTTCAGAGAGATTTTTAAGTTGCTTCATTAAATTGAAGTGACTGTCGTCTCTCATGGGTAGAAAATCATGATCGTATGCTTTTTCTGGATTCTCTCTGACTCTTCTGTCTAAGGCCTTAGCATCTGGGCCAATAAGTATGCGCCACTCTTTGGCTTTGACCCCATCTAAAATTACTTTAGCTGCAGCTTCGGCAGAGGTGATGGCTTTTTCTTTAAAATCCTTTTGTCTATTCATGACCGATTCACGAAACATTTCTAAGGAAAGGTTATGTACTGGCGCACCCACTTTAATCCATCTATCTTTCATTTCTTGAAGTTCTTCATCATTCAAATCAGCAATGTCTTTTTGGCCCAAAACTTTTCCAGAATTTTCACTAATCGAAGTACCAATATGTCCTGGCATTACAAGGGACACTCCAAGGTGTGGCGCATTGATGCGAAAATCATTAATTAAGGCTTCGGTAAAACCTTTGACGGCAAATTTTGCTGCAGAGTAAGAAGTGTGAGGTTGGGAATGTCCTAGAGTTGCCCAAAAACCATTTACACTACTAGTATTGATCATATGACCTTCTTCGCTTTTAAGTAGGGCGTCCATAAACGCTCTAGAGCACAAATAAACTCCATCCCAACAAATCTTAAAAGTTCTTTCCCATTCTTCTATTCCAGAAAGAACAAAACTTGCACCACCGCCAATACCGGCATTATTAAAAAGTAAATTGATATGTTCGGTTTCTTGTTGCTCTAAAACTTCATCTCTAAAACGCAAGACATCTTCTTCAGAAGAAACATCGCATAAGTGTTTGGTGATTTTTACATGAGGATATTTTTTTGTAGCTTCTTGGAAGGTCTCTTCCATATTTTCTTCAATGACATCGCAAATAGAGACATGACAACCTTCCGCAGCTAGTTGATAAGTGAGTTCTCTTCCCATGCCTGTTCCACCGCCTGTGATCACCGCAATTTTTTCATCAAAATTTTCCATCTTTCTCCTAAAAATAATTTTCTAAAGTTTTTTTACTTTACATAGTATCTACAAGAAAAAAAACCTATAATCCTTTTTCCAAGATCAGCAAGATAAGGTTTTTACTTCTAATTTTGGGTCTGTAGCTCAGCTGGTTAGAGCGCACCCCTGATAAGGGTGAGGTCGCAGATTCGAGTTCTGCCAGACCCACCAGTAACCCTTATTTTGACAGTCAAAATTTCATATTTTATATTCTTTTTTTAGAGATAGGATTCAAAATGCTCAAAAAAACGCTTTACTCACTTATTGCAATTGTTTTTATTGGGATTATTGCTTGGGAATACAAAGTAAATATCTTAATTTGGTCTATACCAAAAGTAGCCGCTATCTTTATGCCGGTTCAAGAAAATATTCCTACTTCTTGGTCAGCGGGCCCGGAAGCTACGAGTGAAGATGAAAGACCAAACATCATTTTAATCTTGGCAGATGATATGGGTTACAACGATATTTCCATGCATAACGGTGGAGCAGCAGACGGTTCTTTAAAGACCATCCATATAGATTCTTTAGCAGAAAGCGGAATTTTGTTTTCTCGAGGTTACGCAGCGAATGCGACTTGTGCGCCTTCCAGAGCGTCCATCATGACTGGAAAATATCCAACCAGATTTGGTTACGAATTCACTCCAGTACCTGCAACCGGACGATTGATCTTGTCTTGGCTTGCTGAAGAAGACGATGCAGTACTCAAAGCAAGAATTGATAACGAAGTTTCAAGAAATTTGCCTCCTGTGTGGGAACAAGGAATGCCTACCGAGCAAATTACCATTGCTGAGGTTTTGCGCGATGCTGGATATTACACAGCTCACATTGGAAAATGGCATCTTGGTCATGCCAATGGCATGGACCCATTGAGTCAAGGATTTGAAGATTCTTTATCTCTAGTTGGTCCCCTATATGCTCCGGAGGACGATCCAGAAATAGTTAATGCTAAGTTCGATACTGGAATTGATCGAATGATTTGGGGAATCGGTCAGTATTCAGCAAGATTCAATGAAGGCGAGCTATTTGCCCCGGATAAATATGTCACTGATTACTATACTGATGAGGCATTAAAAGTTATTGAAAAAAATAAAAACAGACCATTCTTTTTGTATTTAAGTCATTGGGCAGTACATAACCCACTTCAAGCCTTACGAAGCGATGTTGAACAAATGAGTCATATGGCTGGTCACAATCTTCAGGTTTATTCCGGCATGATTGCGGCACTCGATAGAAGTGTTGGAAAAGTGGTTGCAAAACTTAAAGAGTTAGAAATTTATGGCAAAACTATGATCATTTTTACCAGTGATAATGGTGGAGCAAATTACATTGAATTGGAAGACATCAATAAGCCCTATAGAGGATGGAAAATAAGTTTTTTTGAGGGTGGAATTAGAGTTCCATATATTGTCAGCTGGCCTGATGAGATTAAACCAGGACAAAAATCCAATAGCGCTGTACACCACTTTGATATTTTCTCCACAGTTACTTCTGCCGCTGGAATAAAATTTAAAGGAGCAGATTTAGACGGGGTTAATCTTCTCCCTTATATTAAGAAAGAAAAATCTTCAGAACCTCATAAAACTCTTTTCTGGCGCTCGGGAAATCACCAATCCGTTTTGCACGAAAATTGGAAGTACATCGTAAGCAAAAAGGAAAATTTTCGTTGGCTTTTCGATACTTCCGTCGATCCTACAGAGAAAAATAATTTAATTGAGTCATATCCAGAGAAAGCAAAATTACTTGAAGACTTAATTGCTAAATTTAATTCTGAGCAAGCAGAACCTATTGTGCCATCAGCTTATGAAGCACCAATAATGATCGATAAATATGATGGACAAGAATACGAAGCAGGGGATGAGTATATCTATTGGTCGAACTAAATAAACCTAAATAAAGTAGAGGCAAGATTATGAAAGTATTTTTAAGAGTCTTAATTTTAGTAGCTTTGGGATTAGCTATTTTTAGTTTTTATATAACTAGAGATGGAGAGCTTTATACTCCCAAAGGCGAGGGCGAAGTGAAACTAAATTCTGGAACTTATGAAGCATTCCCTTTACCTGAATATGCTTCGAAAATGATTGATCAGAACTATAAAAGTTACTTTGTTGAAGTAGAACCGGGTTTGAAAGTTCACGTCCTAGAGACTGGAGAAGGTTTTCCTGTTTTTTTAATGCATGGAAATCCTACTTCAGGATTTTTGTATAGAAAAGTTCTGGAATACCTCCCTTTAGACAAGGTCAGGGTTATTATGCCTACCAGTCTTGGACTTGGTTTTTCCACAAAAATTCCTGCAAGCATGCACACTGCAGATAATCATATTCGATGGATAAATAAAGTCCTTACAGAACTGGAACTTACTGAATTGGTATATGCCGGCCAAGATTGGGGCGGCCCAATTGGAATGGGTGCTTTAGCTTTATCGCCTAATCTTCTTAAGGGGGCAGTTTTATTGAATACTGGATTTAATGCACCAACTGAAGAAATGGATCTTTCTCCAGCACATGCAATTGTAAAAACTCCAGTTATCGGAGAAATGATTATCGAAGTAGTTTTTTCAATTTTTGAAAGATTGAAGGGAGTTCAAGGAGATCCAAACTCTTGGACTCCAGAGGTAGCTGAATTATATGGCAAACCTGTCGATGACAGCGGCAATTACAAAGCTCCTCTTGCAATGATGAGGATGGTTCCTGACGGACCAAATCATCCAAGTGCCCCAGCTTTACGCAAGATAGAAGAATATGTTCAATCTTTAGAGATTCCATCAGAAATAGTCTGGGGAATGAATGACCCTATTTTAGGAAAAGGACTTCCTATAATGAAGGCAAACTTTCCAGATGCACCTGTGACAGAAACCTCTGCAGGACACTTTCTTCAAGAAGAAGTTCCTCTTGAAATTGCTGAGGCATTAATAAGAGTAATTTATAAAATTAACAATTAAATTTTCTTGGGAACACCCCTTCCAGAATCGAAGGGGTGCTCTAGGGGGATTCTCTAACTTAGAAGTTAAAGTTCAGTTTGATACCGAAGTTTCGGCCAGCTAAAGGCACTTCATTTTTAACATACGAAGTATGATTTCTAGCTTTTTCATCCAAAAGGTTTTTTCCAAAGACAGCTAAAATTAGTTCCTCGTCATTACCAATGGCAATGGTTCTTCTGATATCTAAATCAACCATGGTGTAGCCTTCTGATACCGACTCTCCAAAACTAATGTCATCTTCTTTTTGTACATCCATAATTTTGACGCCATAAATAACATTTGAATTTTCTAGGGCAAAACGATAGACATTTTTGATTGGAGTGATTCTTGGAACATTTCCACCACTTCCAAAAGTTCCGACAACTTCTTCTCTTCCATAGGAAATTTGAAGTTCTCCGTTGTTTGTAGAAAAAGATCTACCTACTTCGAATTCATAACCATTGAAATCAGCATCGGCTTGAGAATAATCTACATTCGGTCTACCACTAGTAACTGTTCCTCTATTTTTAATATAAATGTAGTCATCTACTGCGTTTGCATAAACCGAGGCATTAACAAAGTATCCATCATTTTCATAGCTCACACTAAAATCCAAATTATTGGATCTTTCTGATTCTAAATTTACATTACCAAACTCATTTCTAGCCGCAGCCAGGTGAGTTCCATTCATGAAAAGTTCTATTTCAGATGGAGCTCTGGCAACACTTGAAATACCAAGAGTTATACCAACATTGTTTGCTACATCCCAACCCATAGTAAGTGCAGTGCTCAAGTTACTCTCGCTTATATCATGAAGAGTGTTTCCAATTGCACCATCTCGATCAACCTGATCTAGACGAACACCAAAATCAATGTCCATGACTTCTAGTTCTCTGCAAATGAAATAACCAAAGCTCAACATTTGAGAATCAACCGGTTTCATGAAAGCTTCTTCACCTATGATTGCTACATCTTCTTGACTTGCATTAATTGTTACACTTTGTCTGTTACCACTATCTTGATTTCCAATATCAAGCTTCATGCCAAATTCAAAAGATTCATTGGTAAAGGTAGTTGGACCGTGCTCCTCCTCTTCCTCTTCTTCTTCACCATGATGCTCACCTTCTACATGAGCTTCAGTAAAGGTGTAATCATTTACTTGTAAGAAGTAACTCAACTTGTCCAGTCCACGCAGATTAGTTGCCGCTCCTTCAAGGGTTAAGTTTTCGGATTCAGTATCTACTTGGATCCTCTCTTCATGTTCTTCTTCACCTTCACCATGCTCTTCCTCTTCTTCACCGTGGAAAGCTATTCCATAGGTATTTTCAATTTTTCCCACAGAAAAACCAAAGTAACCCCAGTCTCTAACAACCGAAGTACCAAATTTGTGACTAAATGTTGCGAAATCAGAGTTCTCTAAAGATGTTTTAGCCTCTGGAGAACCTTCGTGTATGATAGCGCCACTTGGCACATCATAACTTTCGAAATTTACTTCTTTCAGAGCATAAGTCAGATTTACATCGTTGACGTTTCCCTTATAAGAAAAACTTCCAGCAGTTCCCATGTTTGCTGTTTGTCTTTCAAGACCGATATTAAAATCGTTACCTTCAAAGTCTTTACTAGCAATTGTTTGATCGACGATATTGATTATTCCACCCATTGTTCCGTTGGAATACAACAAAGACGAAGGACCACGAACAACTTCTATTTGTTGTAAGTCGTTCATATCCACGTCGTTTAAATGATCAGAACCCAAACCAGAGACATCTCTTACCAACTTACCGTTAGAAAGTATTCTTACTCTAGTACCACCCATACCTCTAATGATCGGTTGGCCAACGCCAGGACCAAAGTTTGAAGAATTCACTCCAAGTAAATAATTTAAGCTTTCTCCAAGATTTGTCGAAGCCGAATAATTGATGTCATCGCCTTTGATGACAAAAACTGGTGAATCGATTTCTGCAAGAGTTGCGCCGCCCAAAGATGAAGTAACGACAATTTCTTCATCCATTGCGTGAAGCACATTCAGAAATGCAAAACACAAAATAAAATACAAAGATTTTTTCATAATTTCCTCCTAAGAAATTAAAAAATTAAAAAATTAAAAAAAGTTTAAAGGTTGGTATTATTGAGGCGGGGCTCTAGAAAAAAAGTAAGACTGATTCTTTTTCTGATGAAAACTGAAGTGTTCAATTTCTATGTTGTTAGAGAAAAAGAGATGATATGAAGCGAGTTCAAGTTCATTACTTACTTGATCACTTGTACAAGTAAGACATTCATTATGAAACTCAATTTCGTGATGTTCAGCATCTTGAACTTCATGAGAATGATCATGAGACAGTTCTCCAAGTAAGCCACTTGAAGCTAAAACTAAGCTAAAAAGAATTGCTAGTTTGTTTCCTTTTCCTAACACGCGTGAGATTGTATTATAAAAAAATATTTTTTACACTTTTCATGTAATTTTTTTGGGAGAAAGATATGAGATTGTCATTTATTTTATTAACAGTAATTCTTATTTCGTGTTCGGAAATTTCTCATAATTCAGCAGAGTGGCAAATTAAAACTTATTCTTCTGCTGCACCTTCATATATTGGAGATTTTGCTACCGTGATAGGCGGTAATGGAGAAATACTCAGAGAAGGAACTAATGGTTGGATTTGCCAACAAGGCAATCCAAGACCTTATCCAAAAGACGGATGGAAATCTGCCCATGAAGCCATGCCAGCGTGTCACGATGAAGAAGGAATGAAATGGATGATGGCCTATGCTAAAGGAAAGACCCCTAATTTAAGCAGAGACACTTATATGTGGATGCTGCATGGCGATGTTGGTGAAGACAATTTAGTACCTGGCGTTTTGAATGAGAGTGATTCAACTCCAGGACAATGGATTGAATCAGGCCCTCATTTAATGCTGATGCCAAAAGATCCAAAAAGCCTCAAAAATTTTCCTAGTGATTTTACACAAGGAGAGCCATACGTCATGTTTCCAGGGACAGTTTATGCCCATTTAATGATTCCTGTGGAGGGTTATTACGATTACCAGCCTTCGGCTAAACCAGACTAACTTATAAAGAGCCAAAGAAACTTCTTAGTTCTTGGATATAAAGTTCTGGCTTTTCTAAAGCTGCAAAGTGCCCGCCTGAATCTAAAACGTTGTAATACTTTAGATTACTGTAACGTTTTTTAAGCCAACGTTCGGATGCCTTGAAAATCTCTTTTGGATAGATACTTACACCGGTAGGCGTTTTAACTTCGCCTCCATTGAATTCACCAAAACTTTCCCAATAAAGTCTGGCGGAGGATGTTGCTGTTTCCGTTAACCAATAAAACATAACATTAGTCAGCAACTCATCCCTTGATACGGCATTTTCTGGATGACCATCACAATCCGTCCATTGATAAAATTTTTCTAAAATCCAAGCTGCTTGACCCATGGGCGAATCTGTCAAACCATAGCCTAAAGTTTGCGGTCTTGTGGATTGTTGTTTGGAATAACCAGAGTCCCATTCTTGATAAAATTGAAATCCTGCTAAAGCGTTTTGCTCGAATTCAGTTAAATCATTCATGGTATCCATATCAGGAGAAACTACTGCCATATTTAAATGAATAGCTTCACAGTCAGGATCTTGTGTGCCGAGAGCAGTGGTAACCGCAGAACCCCAGTCGCCACCTTGAGCAAAATATTTTTTGTAACCAAGGTTTTTCATGAGTTGAGAAAAAGTATCTGCAATCTTTTCTACACCAAACCCAGGTTTTGTGGGTTTTCCTGAAAATCCAAATCCAGGTAAAGAAGGTGTCACAACATGAAAAGCTTCTTTAGGATCTCCGCCGTCAATTGTTGGATCTGCTAAAGGTTTAATCACTTGTAGAAATTCCATAATGGAACCTGGCCAACCATGAGTGATGATTAAAGGTTTGGCTTCTTTGTGAGGAGACGGGAAATGAATGAAATGAATATCCAAATCATTTATTTTTGTTATGAACTGAGGAAATTCATTAATATTTTTTTCATGTTTTTTCCAGTCATAATCATTCAACCAATATTCATGAATTTCTTTCATGTAATGCAAAGGAATGCCTTGAGTCCAATCATCCGGCGTCTCCTTTTCGGGCCATCTTGTGAGTTCCAAACGTTTTTTTAAGTCTTCAAGCTTACTTTCAGGTATAGCTATTGAGAAATCTTTTATTTCTGACATGGTATCTTTGAATACAAATTTTATGTTGTATTATTTCTCCTCAAATAAGAAAATATCATAATTAGTTAAAAAACTTACGATTTTTTATAATGGAAAAATTTGCAGAGCGCTTTTCAACCCATCTTACAAATTGGGGGCTAGTTTGGTTTTGTTTGATTTTTTGGGGAAGTATTTTTAATGCAATTTTCCTTAATTTTTTTAACTTCAGTTCAGAATTCTATTTAAACTATCTAGGCTACTTCGCAGGACTTATTCTTGGAGTGTTTGCTAAATATAAGGCTTGGGGTTGGTTAGGATGAATCAATTTACTTTGGATAGCCAAAAACTTCTCTCTATCGATGAGGAACGTTTAGTTGCCAGAACCTTCATGGGCAGAATAGAGTGGGAAATGATTGTCATTGGCTTAGGACAATTTTTAGTCTGGCTGGGGATTTGGGCAATGGTTCTAATGGGATCTTTGTCGCTTTGGGCTGGATTTGTACTTAGCACTATTTCAACTGCATTCTCATATCTACCGTCTCACGCAGGTCAGCACGGTCATCTATCTGGAAAGAATAAAAAATTAAAATGGGTAAACGCATTTGTCGGCCAGATTTCTTTAATTCCTCTTGCGCAATCGCACCATGTTTTAAAAGCTCTTCATATGAAGCACCATGCTTACACCAATAACTCCGAAAGAGATCCTGATTTTTTTCATACTCACGTTGATCACTGGTGGCAAGCAGCTATAAATGTTCACGGTCAGACTAATGGCGGAGACTCAAGACTACAAAAAATGATGGAGATGTATATCGAAAAAGATGAAAACTTCAAGGCCGATGTAGAAAAAGGAACCCCTTTTGCTTTGATGTTTTTTTTCGGGCAAATGATCGCAGCCTTTTATTTTCCTCTGGAAACTTTGTTTCTATGGTGGCTTCCTAGAAAACTTGTAACTTCATATTTAGGAGTTATCTTTTCTCACGAACCCCATAAAGTTTTACCACAGGGAAGATACAAAGATACAAGGTTCTGGGTAAATGGAATCCCAAGATTTTTCAATCACTCCATGCAAATCCATGTGATGCATCATATGTATCCAAATATTTGTCATTTCGATGAACCGAAAGCGATAGAGGCACTAAAGCCATATATGATAGCTAGAGGCATTCCTGGTGCTGAAGATCTTCCTGATAAGATTTCTTATAAACTTTTATCCTTTAAATAACATTGGCTTACACTATAAGCATTGGTGAAAATGCTCCTGACTTTGATTTGGTAGGAACCGATGTAGATTATTACTCTTTGGATTCCTTTCGAGAATACGAAAATTTAATAATTTTCTTTACTTGCAACCACTGTCCGTATGTCACCGGATCAGACGAAGTCACGCGAGCAACAGTAGAGAAATTCCAAGGACCAAGATTTAAGTTCGTTGCAATTAATTCAAATAGCAAAAATACCTACGAAGAAGATAGTTTTGAAAATATGGTTAAAAGAATAGATGACTTAAAATTTCCATGGCTTTATCTTTATGACGAGACACAGAAAGCAGCTAGGGATTATGGGGCCTTAAAAACTCCCCATTTTTTTGTTTTTGATAAAGAAAGAAAGTTGGTTTACACCGGACGAGGAGTTGATTCTCCAAAAGATTCATCTAATATTAAAGTTAACGATTTAGAAAGAGCTCTTGAAGAACTCAAAGAAGAAAGAAAAATATCAGTGCCAGTTACCAATCCCATTGGCTGTAATATTAAATGGGAGGGCAAGGAAGCACACTGGATGCCTGCAGAGGCATGCGACTTAATATAGGAGATAAAAAATGTCTGAGCTAGCTACTTTAAAAACAAAAGGAGATGTATCGATAATTACTTTGGATGATGGAAAGGCCAACGTTTTTTCTTATCCAATGTTGGAAACCCTTCAAAAAATTCTTTCCGAGATACCCAAAGATAAAGGTTCAGTAATTATTACCGGAAGAGATGGAATGTTTTCTGGAGGTTTTGATTTAAAAACTTTCGCATCTGGGGATGTTGATCAAATTAAAAACATGTCGGCTTTGGGGTTCAAAACTTTATTTGATTTGTATACCTTTCCAAGACCAGTAGTTGCTGCAATTTCAGGTCATGCTGTAGCGCTAGGTATTTTTGTAGTTTGCTGTTGTGACTACCGAATTGGGATAGATGGAGAATTTGTGGTTCAAGCAAATGAAGTAAGAAACAATATGGATATTCCCGTACCTATTATGGAAATTGCAGCCAGTAGGGTAGACAAACAACACATTTATAGAGCTCTTTTTCACGCAGATCCTTACAAAATGTCTGATGCTGTTAATGCCGGTTGGATTGATGAAGTCGTTTCTTCTCCAAGTGATCTTATGACAAGAGCGATGGAAAAAGCAGAAGATTTGGCAACTTTAGGTCATCCGATGTACCAAAAAACGAAAGAAGTTTTTCAACAAGATATTGTAGAAAAAATCCAGGCAAATTTACCTAATCCTTCAGATAGTCCAAGTTTCGTATCGGTTTAGTTATTTGTAAACTTCTTATATAATCCAATTCCTTTGGGGCTATAGCTCAGCTGGGAGAGCGCCTGATTTGCATTCAGGAGGTCCGCGGTTCGATCCCGCGTAGCTCCACCAAAATATTACATTTCTTCATTTTTTATTTATATAATTACCTTATGAGAGCATTACACGACTTAGTCATTAGAAACGGAAAAATTGTAGATGGCAGCGGAAAAAAACCGTTTCATGGTGATGTTGCTATTGATAATGGAAAGATATCTGCAGTAGGAATCGTTGAGAGTCCTGGTAAAAAGGAGATTGACGCAAAAGGTAACATTGTCACTCCTGGGTGGGTAGACATACATACTCACTATGATGGTCAAGTTTGTTGGGACCCATATTTAACACCATCAAGTTGGCATGGAGTTACTACAGTAGTGATGGGAAATTGTGGGGTTGGTTTTGCCCCCGTTAAACCTGGCGATGAGGAATTTTTAATTCAATTGATGGAAGGAGTTGAGGATATCCCAGGTACGGCTCTTCACGAAGGAGTTGACTGGAATTGGGAGACTTTTCCAGAGTTTTTAGATGCAATTGAAAAAAAGGATTTTGTCATGGATCTAGGTTTCATGATTGGACATGGTCCTTTGAGAAGTTACGTCATGGGTTATGAAAGATGTCAAAGTCAAGTTGATGCCTCGAAAGAGGAAATTTCGAAAATGTCGGATATTGTCACCGAGGCAATTGAATCTGGCGCTTTAGGGTTTAGTACTTCCAGAACGATTTTACATCGGGATGTTCACGGAGTTTATGTACCTGGAACAGAAGCAAGCTCAGAAGAAATGAAGTCTTTAGCTTTTGCGATCGATAAAGCTGGCGAGGGAACATTGGAAATTGTTTCTGATTGGCTTGATAAAGAAATCGAAATGTCTTGGATGAGAGAATACGTTGAAAAAAGCGATTGCGGACTGACAGTTCTCCAAACAAGTGGAGATGCAATAAAAACAACTTTATTTTGTGAAGAACAGTTTCTTAAAGGTAAAAATGTTAGACCTCAATTCCCAGGTAGGAATGTGGGAATGATGTTTGGTTTAGAAAGTTCTTTGCATCCTTTTATTGGTCATCCTTCTTATCGTGAAATAGCAGACCTTCCTTTATCTGAAAAGGTAAAAATTATGAAAGATCCTGCTTTTAAGGAAAAACTTCTTAATGAAAAACCAAATTTTGCTTCTGAGATAGAAAAATCAATGAATGATCAAGGCAATACCAAATCTCAAGAAGAAATCAAAGAAGCAGCTAATCTAGGTCTTAAACTTATTTCCAATTACGATACTCAGTTTATTTTAGGAGATCCTCCTAATTATGAGCCTGGAAAAGAGGACAGTATTGCAGCTTTAGCAAAATCCAAAGGCATAGCTGAGCTTGAAGTCATTTATGATGAATTTCTTAAAAACGATGGCACTAATTTAGTTTATGCCTGTTTTACTCCATACGATAATCACAAATTAGATTTTGTAGAACGAGCTTATAGTCTTAAATCCTCTGTAGCTGGCGGAAGCGATGGTGGAGCTCATTGTGGATTGATATGCGATGCTAGTATGCCCACAACTAACTTATCACACTGGGCAAGAGACAGAGAGGCTGGTAAAAAAATTCCGATTGAATTAATTGTTAGAAAACAAACTAAGGATACTGCCGAAACTTATGGTTTGTTTGACCGAGGGGAAATTAAAACAGGGATGTTAGCCGATTTGAATATCATTGATTTCGAGAAGCTTAATGTTACTCATCCAAAAATGGTATATGACCTGCCTTTGGGAGGAAGAAGATTAATTCAAACCTCTTCAGGTTACTTGGCTACAGTTAAAAGCGGTGAAGTAGTCTACGAAGCTGGTGAAGCGACAGGAGTTCTTCCTGGAAAATTAATTCGAGGAAAACAAACTTGTGAAGTAAAAACGGAAAAAGAAAGGGTACCTTTCATTGATCGAACTCTTCGTTTAATGTCTGTTAAAGCTTTTAAATTACTCTGGAATTTCAGAAAAAGCTCAGTTAAAACGACAGTTGTTTCTGACGACTAAACTGAAGTTTCCAGATTAGCTTTATCTCGAGCATATCTTCGCCCTGCAAAGTAATAGCATGGGATGGCAAGTGATCCGATAAAACCAAAGATTAATAAAGCCCAGGTATAAGGTTCTGCAATGGCACCTTTGGTTAAATCAATTAGAATTCCAGCTCCTAGGGAACCGATAGTAAGACCAATTAAGTTTATACAAAGAATATAGAAAGCAACGATTGTCGCTCTAATTTTCTCCGGAACTAACTCTTGAACTGTAGAAAAAGTGGGTCCATAAAAACATCCCAACTGAAAATAACCAACGACTACACCAACCCAAAAAATTACCGTTGTTGGTTCCACAAATCTATAAATTACACCTATTGGTAATAAAATAAGAGATAACCAAAATAAGAAAATCGGTCTACCCTGATTGGTTTTCTCCAACCACCAGTCACTTACTAGCCCACCAAACAAAACTCCCGCCAGTCCGGCAAAGACAGCGATAATTCCAGATATTTGAGCGATGACACTTCTATCAAAACCTCTTTCCTCAACAAGCCATATTTGTTCAAAGGCGGCTGCACCAAGAATAATATGATAGAAAACTCCTCCAGAGATGGTGAGCGTTAGAGCAGGTGATTTTTTTAAAGCATTAACCAAGATTGTCATTACTTCCGAGAAAGATAGTTTCTCTTCTTGGGCTTCGATTAAATTTTGACTTTCAACTCTTTTTTTATCTTTAAAGAGCAACATGCAAAGTCCTAAAAAGACACCTAGGATTCCTAACATATAAAAACATCCACGCCACCCAATCGTCTCTCCAAGTAAGCCTTCTAAAAAAATTGGCGATTTTATATCCGCAACAAATCCAACCAATAAAAGACTTATCGCAACACCCAAGGGAACTCCTAAGTAATAAAATCCAGCAGCAAACCCCATCCTTTTAGGTGGGAAGGCATCGCCCAAGAGAGACATTGATGTTGGGGTTATGATTGATTCACCGACACCAATAAACATTCTCGGCAGAGCTAAAGTAATAAATCCTTTGGCTGCACCTGAGGCCATTGTGAAAACACTCCAAAGCACCACTCCAAAAGCAATCAACTTAGATCTATTTACACGATCAGCTAGAGCTCCCATGAACAGACCCATTATTGAGTAAAAGAAAATAAAAGCCAAAGAGGTAAGCAGTCCAAATTGCCAACCTGTAAGCTCTAGTTCCGGAACAATGTAGTTGGCAAAACTTGCGATTAATTGTCTATCTGTAATATTGAGAAGATTTAATACAGTCAGAAAAAAAAGAAGTCTATATGGATTCATACTTATAGGATATTGTGAAAGAATTATCATAGTATAGGATTTTTAAAAAAATATAAAAAATGTTTGTTTTGGGCGTAACAGGTGGAATTGGGTCTGGCAAATCAGCAGCAACTGATATTTTTTCCTCTCTGGGAATTAAGATAGTTGATGCCGATGTTTTATCTAGAGTCCCTGTTCAAAAAGGAGAAGCAGGCCTTTTTGAGATAGAAAAAAGATATGGTTCTGAAATTCTTCTTGCTACAGGTGAACTGGATAGAAAAAAATTAAGAGAAATAATATTTGAAAAAGAAGAGGAAAAAGATTGGTTAGAAAATTTACTTCATCCTTTAATAGCGGATTTAATAAAAGAGGAATTAAAGTCATCTACTTCCAAGTATACAATCCTTGCCTCGCCATTGTTGTTCGAAACTAAACAGTCCGATTATTGCGATGAAGTACTGGTTATTGATGTATCTGAGGAAACTCAAATTTTAAGAACAAAGACGCGAGACGATGTTCCTGAAGAACAAGTGAAAACTATAATTCTTTCGCAAATCAATCGTTCTGAAAGACTCAGATTAGCAACTCATATCATAGAAAACGAAAATACTTTAGATGATCTAAAAAAAGCTGTAACAGAATTACATCAAAAAATAATTACTCAAATTGAAACCAAATGAAATGTCCAAGTTGTAAAGAAGAAATTTCAGAAAGCGCTGATAAAAAATTTAGACCTTTCTGCTCAGAAAGATGCCGCTCTTTGGACCTGTCAGATTGGCTTAACGAAAGAAATGTTATTTCTTCGGACTTATCTCATTCAGAAGATTGAAAAAATCCACTTATACCTGCAATACCTTGAGCACCATTTTCTTGTGCAATTCTAAGGTCGTCTTGCTTTAAACCTCCCAAAGCAAAACTCGGCCCTGGAAATAGCTTAGCCAGTTTTGAAAATTTCTCCCAGCCCAATGCAGGATTTTTATTAACAACATTTTTTATTGGAGAGATAAATATATAATCCAGCCCAAGTTGTGCAGCTTTAATAACTTCTTTTTTATTATGACAGGAAGCACCGGTCAAAGAGGAACTCAACTGATTTGTTTCTATCAAATCTCTGGAGGTTAGATGTAGGCTTTCATGACCGGAAATATTTTTTACCAATCCTGAATTCAAAATTACTTTGCCTCCCTTATTTTCGTAAATTTCTTTGGTTTTATTCCAATGCTCTGATGAAAAATCTATTACATCTACTCTGTAGATCAAGTACTTAGAAGTATCAGATAGTTTTTCAATTAGAGAAAAGAAGTTTTCTGGAATTTTTTTTGGAGTTATTGGAATAAAACTAGCTTCTGTAATCACTATTGATTGATATGTACTCTGGGGATAGGTCTGAAGTCATGACAAGAGCCGATTGTTTAGATTTTCCAAGATTGATTTCAATATTGATTGTTTTTTTTCTAAATTCCTTTTTGCCTTTTGCTTCGGAATATTTTGGACTTAGATTTCCATTGACTAAAACCGGATGACCTCCAATTTTTAGTGATAGATTTTTCATATCAAACTCTTTTTCATCAGCATTTCCTGCAGCAGTAATAATTCTGCCCCAATTGGGATCTTCACCGTATGCGGCTGTTTTAACCAGAGGAGAGTTTGCAACTTTTAAAGCAACTTTCTTAGAAGCTTTATAAGAGCTTAATCCCGAAACTTTAATTTTAATGAGTTTGGTCGCACCTTCTCCATCTAAAACCATCTTTTCAGCTAATTCTCTAAAGACCTCAAAAAAGTTATTCTTAATTTTTTTGTGATATTTCTTAAAGTCACTTTTTTTCTCTGAGGTTGTTGCAAAAATACTGGAATCGCTCGGAGATTGATCTCCATCAATGGAGATGGCATTAAATGTTTGATCGCAAATATCCCTGTGTAATTTCTTCAACTGAATTTTTGAAATTTTTAGATCCGTAAAAATAAAACTCAGGGTAGTTGCCATATTCGGTTCAATCATCCCAACTCCTTTTGCAACTCCGATTACATTAATTTTTTGACTCCCTAGTTTAAATTCCTTTTTTACTACTTTATGTCGAGTGTCTGTAGTCATTATTGCATTAGCAAAGTCTTCCCAAGAATTTTTGCCTAACTGATTGGTACATTTTTTAAACGCTTGAGAAAGCTTTTTAGTGTCAAGCAATTCTCCTACCACGCCAGTAGAAAAGGGCAAGATATTGTCTTTGGATACATTTAATGAAGAGGAAACATGCTCAATGAGTTTCTCAGAGTCTTTTTTTCCTTTCTTGCCAGTTGCAGCATTTGCATTTCCAGCATTGACCATCAAGATTTTTGGTTCCGAAATATTTTTATTTATTTTTTCCAAACATATTTCAACAGGTGCAGACTTAAATTTATTTGAGGTAAACAAGCCAGACCAAATTGCTTTCTTCTCAAGTTTTACTATTGAGGTATCCAATCTAGTTCCATACTTCGTCTTGGAGGATGCGCAACCAATTTTTATATCTTTCAACATTATCTTTTCTTCTTTTTTCTGTTAGCTTTTGCTTGTAGTCTTCTTAGACGTCTATTTCCTTCTACTGGTTGATCGTTATTAGATGCTTGTTGGTTAGACACAGAGTTATCCATAAATGCTGATGGAGAATTTTCATGCACTGTTTTAGTTTTTTCTAAGACCTCTCTAGATTTCATCTTTTCAATTTCTTGTTCGTCTTCAGGTTTTACTTCGACGCGGCAAAGGAATCTTGTAGATTCTTTTTTTATTGTTTCAAGAAGTTGTTCAAACATCTCAAACGCTTCTCTTTTATATTCAAGACGCGGATCTTTTCCTGCATAACTTCGAAACCCAATGTTTTGTCTAAGCGAATCAAGTTGATTGATATGATTCTTCCAACTTTGATCAATAACTTGGAGGATGATTTGATTTTCCAATTGAGAATAAACGTCTGAAAATTTATTTCTTTTTTCTAAGTAAATTTTGTCAGCAAAATCCAAAAGCTTATTCAACACCTCTTGCGTGTTGGATTCACTATTTTCTAATTCAGCTTTTAAATTAAATTGCAAATTAAATTCAGATTCTAGGATATTTGTTAGTTCATCAACTTTCCAATTGGTTTCTATTTCATATTCAGGAATATGAGCTTCAAAAATCGAGCTCAAAACATCAGCTCGCATATTTGAAATTAAGTCGTCTAATTCTTTGTCTTCTAATATTTCTTTTCTTTGCTTATAAATTACCTGTCTTTGTTCATTCAAGACATCGTCAAATTCTAGAATTCTTTTCCGAATGTCAAAATTCCTACCTTCAACTCGTCGTTGAGCTCGTTCTATAGAATTGGTTAACATTTTATGTTCTATCGATTCTCCTTTTTTCATTCCGCCGAAGGATTGCATAAGAGCTTTCATTCGGTCAGGAGCAAATATTTTGAGCAAGCCATCATCAAGTGATAAGAAAAACTGGGAAGAACCGGGGTCACCTTGCCGTCCTGACCTACCTCTCAACTGATTATCAATTCTTCGAGATTCATGTCTTTCGGTACCGATGACATGCAATCCTCCCAATTCAACAATTTCCTTTCTGGCTGCTGCAGATTCAGGGAACCCTCCAAGGACAATATCTGTTCCTCTTCCAGCCATATTTGTAGCTATGGTTACAGCTTTTTCTTTTCCAGCTTGAGAAATTATTTCTGCTTCTTGTTGATTTTGTTTGGCGTTTAAAACACGATGAGGAATATTTAATGTATCCAGTTTTTTTGACAAAACTTCAGAGTTTTCAACAGATATGGTGCCAACAAGAATGGGATTACCTTTTTCGTGATAAGTTTTTATCTCATCTATGATGGCATCATTTTTTTCATCCTCTGTGAGATAAATTTTATCGTTTTTGTCTTCTCTGACCATTGGAAGATTTGTGGGAATAGAAATTGCCTGCAAAGAATAAATTTCATCAAATTCTCTAGCTTCTGTTTTGGCAGTTCCTGTCATGCCTGACAGCTTTTCAAACATTCTAAAGAAGTTTTGAAAAGTAGTAGACGCAAGTGTTTGACTTTCAACTTGAATATCCAAATTTTCTTTTAATTCTAGAGCTTGATGCACTCCATCAGAAAGTCTTCTGCCTGGCATCGCTCGACCTGAATTGGTATCAATTAAGATGACTTTTCCATTTTGAACTATGTAATCGGTATTTTTTTCAAACAGAGTTTCAGCCCTAACAAGAGCTTGGACCATATTCAGAAGTTTTAAGTTTTCACTAGCATACAAACTCACAGAATCCTCGAGGAGGTCATTTTGCTTGAGATAATTTTCTATTTTTTCATGCCCATTTTCGGTAATTTCTATTGATCTGGATTGCAGATCTATAGTGAAGTCTCCTGCTTTCACGACTTCTTCTTTTTCAAAATCAAACTCTTCCTCAGTAAGACTTTTCACTACCGGCTTAAGCTTTCTGTAGAGAGGTCCATTATCTTCAGCAACACCACTTATAATAAGAGGAGTTCTGGCTTCATCGATTAATATCGAATCCACTTCGTCTACCACCACAAAATAAGGATCTCTTTGAAGACGATCTTCCTCTCTGAGAACCATATTGTCCCTGAGGTAATCAAACCCCAGTTCATTGTTTGTGGCATAAACGACATTTTTGGCATAGTTTTCTTTTTTCTCTAAAGGATTAAGTTCTGAAGTGATATATCCAACATTCATTCCCAAGCCTTCAAAAATTGGCGCCATCCAGTTTGCATCTCTTTTAGCCAAGTATTCATTTGCAGTAACCACAATGACACTTTTTCCAGTAAGTGCATTGAGATAACAGGGTAAGGTTGCAACCAATGTCTTTCCTTCTCCCGTTGCCATTTCGGCAATCATGCCTTCATTCAAAATGGCACCACCAATCAATTGACAATCGTAGTGACGAAGTCCTATAAATCTTTTGCTTGATTCTCTTACAGCTGCAAACGCCTCTGGCATGATGTCTTCTAAACTTGAACCTTCGGAAAGTCTTTCTTTTAATTTACTAGTTGTATTTTTAAGTTCTTCGTTTGTAAAAGAATCAAAGTTTTGTTCTAAATCATTTATTGAATTTACAACGCTTCCGAGTTTACGTAAAACTCGCTTATCTTTGTTTCCAAATAAGAATGACAATATGGACATGTTTATCCAAGACTAGGGTCGATGATCGGTTCTATATAATCAATAATAGGATTATCACTTTCAGAGGAAATGAGCTCCCATGAATCTGGAACTTCAATTAATTTTCTTAAAAGCAAGTTGTTTTGTGTATGTCCAGATTTATATCCCTCAAATTCTCCAATAAGATTATGTTGCAATAAATATAAGTCTCCGATTACATCCAAAATTTTATGTTTAACCAACTCATCTTTAGATCGCAAACCTTCTTCGTTTAAGATTTCATTATCTTTGATAGCGATAGCATTTTTTTGACTAGCCCCCAGCGAAAGAGAATTCTTTTTTGCTGCTTCAAGATCTTCCATAAAGCCATAAGTCCTTGATCTTGAAATTTCTTTTAAATACGTCGTTGAATTAAAATCAACTGTGGTTTTTCTGGATAAACCTTTCCTAACTTCGTCGTCATAAACAAGTGAATGAGTCACTTTGAAACCATCGTAGGGAGAAAGTTTTGCCCAAGCACCATTATCTGTGAATATCGAAACTTCCTTTTTAATTTTTATAAACTTTTTTGGTTTTGTTTGTTCTTTTATGCCTGCAGACTGAATTAAGAAGACAAAAGGACTGGCGCTACCATCCATAATTGGAACTTCTCTGTCATTTATTTCGACAGTTACGTTATCTATGCCAAGCCCAGCAAAAGCAGACATCAAGTGTTCAACAGTAGCTATTTCAATTTCACCGAATTTAAGTGTTGTTGCCAGAGTAGTTGGCCCAACATTTTCTACAACTGCCTTAATTTCAACATGGGGATCTAAATCTACTCTTCTGAAAACAATACCTTGATCTTCTTCGGCTGGGAGAAGATTAATTACAATTTTTCTTCCTGAATGAACGCCAATTCCCGTTGCTTTTATTGGATTTGTAAGTGTTCGTTGTACTAACATTGCTCTTTAATTCTTTGTTTTCTAGCTTCAAATAGGATAACAGAACAAGCATTAGATACGTTAAGACTTTCTATTTGATCATTCATAGGAATTCTTATCATTTCGTCTATATCTTTTTTTAGATTTGGTTTTATGCCTTTGCCTTCGGAACCCATTATAATAGCCGTAGGCAAGTTATAATCACACTCATAATATTTTTTTTCAGCAGTTCCATCGCATCCAAGAATATTGAAATTTAAAGTTTTAAGATTCTTTAGTAGATACTTAATATTGTTAACAATAACAAAAGGTATTATCTCTGAAGCACCTTTGGAAACTTTTCTTACTGTTTCGGTAAGATGACATGCTCTATTTTTGCTAACTATTACCGCATCTACATTTGCAGCTAAAGCAGTTCTTAATATCGAACCTACATTTTGTGGATCCATGACATGATCCAAAATCAGTAGAAGTGAATTCTCTTTTTGACTAATCAACTTTTCTAAAAAATTAATATCTTTTATTTGTGATGGTTTGAAAATAGCTGATAGTTTTTTATCTTTGTTAAATGAGATAGCTAAATCCTTTTCCTCTGCGAGTGAAATCAATTCCAAAGTTTTTTTATTATTTTTATCCTTTGGAACAGAAAGTTCTTCGATATTTTGAGGGATGTTATCAAGTAAAGTTTTGATAAAGTTTTGATCAATAGTTTCCAACTTTTTCATTTCTAATTAATAGCTTTCAAATCAATCCTCTTTCTAGAAGTTTCCACAGATTTTATTTTAATTTTGAATTTATCACCCAACGCATAAATATTATTTTTATTTGCTGAAGTAAGAGAATGAGATGTAGCATCATGAACATAATAAGGTGATCTTTTAAGATTTTTTATGTGACAAAACCCTTCAATATTAAGTCCATCGATGTGCATAAATACTCCAAATTCCAATACTGCCACAACTTCTCCATCGAATTCCTTTCCAATGTGTTCTTCGGCACACTTACAACTTAGATATTTAGAAGATTCCCTCACGATTTTCTCTGCTTCTCTGTCTTTATCACTACAAATTGTAGCAATTCCATCTATTTCATCTTGAGAATAAGAGCTTCCTTTTTTTTCAATAATCGACTTAATAACTCTATGCGTTACCAGATCTGAATACCTTCTTATTGGAGATGTAAAATGACAGTATTCTTTGAGTCCAAGAGCAAAATGATTGCTTTCTTTTCCTGAATAAACAGCAAGTTTCATGCTTCTTAAAATCTGATATGTCAAAGAAAAAGATTTTTCTTTTTGTTTGATCTCCTTTAGCCAAGCGTTGAGTTTCTCTCTAGGATTGGATTCAGTCATACCTTCACGGAGGCCTCTCGCTTTTAGAAATTCTTTTAGCTTTTCCAATTCATTGTAATCCGGGTTATCGTGGTGTCGGAATGGGATAGGTTTTTTAAGTTTTTTAGTTAATTTTGCCGCACAAATATTTGCCAGAATCATAGATTCTTCTATGACTTCGTTTGCTAATAAATGATTTATAGATTTGAACTTAATTATTTTGTTATCTTTGCCAACTGGCCTGTATTCAGGGAGATAAAAATCTATCGCCTTCCTTTCTTCTCTTATTTTTCTTCTCAAAGCATGTATTTTTTTTAAGGTACTTAAATTAGACACAATATCACTTGGAAGGGTGGTTTGACCTTTTTGATAAAATTTTTCAACCTCATCATAGGTAAGACGATTCTTAGAACAGATAACAGAATTGAAAAATTCAAAGGATTTTATTTCTCCTTCTCTATCTAGATAAATTTCACAAGTTAAAACCAACTTATCCTCGTTAGGCCTCAACGAACAAAGTTTATTTGATATAAGTTCTGGCAGCATAGGGATTACTTTTTTTTCAAAATAAACCGAGGTTGCTCTAGACAAAGCTTCTTTATCTAGCGCAGAATCTTGAAGTACATATTCGGAAACGTCTGCTATTGCTACGTATAAAAGAAAGCCATCGGAACTTTCTTCAGCATACACAGCATCATCAAAATCTTTAGCGTTGCTTCCATCAATCGTCACAAAATTTAAACTCCTCAGATCTTTTCTGGACTTAACATCCTGTGCTGAAATATCTCTTTTAATCTTGTTACATTCGTTTATAACAGATTTGGACCATTTGGTAGAAAGCTCGGTTCCATTGGTAGCAAAAATAAAAGCTTCCTCAAATACATCATTGCTTTTTAAGGTTTTTATTGGTTTTGCTTTAGGTTTGTACTTTAGAGATGGTTGAGATGTTATTTTTACCTCACAAATATCATTTGATTTGAAATTCTTCAAATTCTTGCCCTCTAGTAGGATATCGAGATGAAAACTTTTGTCTAGACTGGTTAGATAAGTCTTGCCTTTATACTTCCTAACAATGCCCGTAAGCTCACTGGTATTTCTTTTCAAAACTTCCTTAATTTTTGCCTTACTTCCAGGCATTTTTTGACAAACAACTTCGTCTCCTGGAAAAACTTTGAACATTTCTCTATTCGATAAAGAAAGAAATTCATCCTCTGAATACTTTACCCTCCCTCTGCCTGATTTATTTAAAAATACCTTGGCCTTAAAATTCTTTTTCATTTTTTAAATTATACTGTCCTTGATAATCTATAAAGCGATTTAATTTTTTAATGTATATTGATAGAAATATATGACCACCCCAGACTTAAGTGATAAGTACCCCCACGTAAATTTTTTGAATTTGCAGTTTACGAATTTTGGCAAAAAAGGTTTTTTTTCAGGAAAAATTGAAACTGTAATTTGTCCTGACGATAATTCAAAAGTTAAGCAAGTTCTAGGTGAAGAGGGCGATGGAAAAATTTTGATCGTAGATGGTCAAGGCAGTACCAGAGTTGCCTTAATGGGAGATATGATTGCAGAGTCTGCGGAAAAGAATAATTGGCAAGCGGTCATAATAAATGGCTGCGTGAGAGATGTTGAGGCCCTGTCTAATTTCAAGATCGGAATATTTGCTTTGGGCTCAGTTCCAAAAAAAAGTGAAAAAAAAGATCGAGGTGAAATAGGAATTAATATTAAATTTGGAGGCATCTCAATTGAATCTGGAAATTGGGCTTATGCTGATGAAAGCGGGATATTAGTTTCTAAAGAACAGTTAGATTTAGATTAGATTTTTATCTCTTCCGTAATTGAAATATCTTTTACAGAGGTCCCTATATGAATGACGTAATCCCCCTTAGCAATTTCCCATTTAGAATTGTTTACGTCCCATTCTGAGAGATCTCTTTTAGAAACTTTTAAAGTTAATGTCTTAGATTTGTTTTTTGTAATTTTTAGCTTTTTAAAATCTACGAGTTTCTTTTTTGGCGTTCCTGCCTTCACTGCCTTTCTTTCTAGATAACACTGCACAGTTTCAAAAGTGGAAAAGTCACCAATATTTTTAAGTTTTACTTTAATTTTGATTTCGTGTTTCTTCTTTGTAACAGAAATCTTTTTTAATTTAAATTTTGAGTAAGACAAACCGTGACCGAAAGGAAAAAGAGGTTCAATTTTCTTCTTGTCGTACCATTTATAGCCAACTAATAATTTTTCTTTGTAGTCCATTTGCAAGTCTTTACCTGGATAAGAAGAATATGCCGGCGTATCAGAAAGTTTTTTGGGGTAAGTTGTAGGCAACTTGCCACTTGGACTTTCTTTGCCAAATAATATTTCTGCTAAAGCATTTCCAAATTCTTGTCCTGGAAACCAAGTTTGTAAAATTGCTGGGCATGCTTTTATCCAGGGCATGCTTACAGGAGATCCAGTATTTATAACTAAAACCGTATTTTTATTTGTAGCTAAAATCCTTTTTATAAGAGCATCCTGCTCGCCTGGAAGGCTTAAACTTTTTCTATCATTACCTTCAGTTTCCCAATCTGAATTTGTGCCAACAACTAGAACTACTGCATCAGATTTCTTTGCAACTTTGACTGCTTCTTCAAGCAAATTTTTTGGGTCAGGCGGTCTACAGCCAAATTGTATGGCAGGAAATCTCCCTTCAAATTCATACTCAACCTCTACTAGATATTTTCTTCCTTTAGAAAGTTTTATTTTGTTTCTCTTTGGAGCACATGCAAAACCGAAAAAAGCTTCTCCTTTTTTTTGAGACGACCAATTATCAACTAACTCCTTTCCGTTGATTTTGATTCTGGATAAACCAATACTAAAAACCTCAAACTCAAATTCTCCTGAAATCTCTGGTTTATAAGTAGTAGAAAATTTAACAGATAATTCTGGCCTTTCCTTTTCATCCAAAAACTCTCTTGCAAATCCTTGCAAGGCCCAAAACCTATTTCCACTTAAAACTTGTCTTGCTATTAGTTCTCCATCAAAAGTTTTTCCTCTAAAAAACTCAACTTCAAATCCGTTTTCTTTTTTTCCTGGAACATAAGAGTTTTCTTTTTCTAAAGGAGGAAGATATTTATCAACATGGCAACCTTTTGCATAATTTATTTTTACTTTTTCTTCCTTTAAGAAATTTGAAATTCCCTCCAAGGGATGAACTTCGTAATGAGGTTTCAAACCTGCGCTTCCGCCACCAATAATCTGACTATCTTTAACGTTTGGGCCGATTAGAGCAATTTTAGAAATTTTAGTTTTATCAAAAGGTAATACTTCTTCATTCTTTAAAAGAACCATACCTTCAGTAGCAGTTTTTTTAATAAGTTCACGATGAGACTTTTTATCAATGCTTTTCTCTGCAACTCTTCTTTTATTAAACCTATTTGTGAACTTTGCAACGTTGAGAATTCTCTTTACTTTCTCGTCAATCGTTCCTTCTTCAACAAGTCCATCTTTAACTGCTTCGACAAGGTTTTTTCCCCAAGTTTTCGCTGGCCCAGGCATTTCTAAATCTAGACCGCCATTGGCATTTTCCACGGTTTCTAATGCAGCTCCCCAGTCGCTTACAACATAACCACTAAATTTCCATTCTTTTTTCAAAATTTTATTTATTAATTCATCGTGAGAACTGCAATAAATATTATTTACTTTGTTATAGGCCGACATTACTACTTTAGCTTTGGCTTTTTTTATTCCCATTTCAAAAGGATATAAATAAAGTTCTCTTAATGTTTTTTCATCTATGTTGGAACTAACAAGGTGTCTTTCAAATTCAGTATCGTTTCCAGCAAAATGCTTCAAACAAGCAGCAACCCCCTTACTTTGAACGCCTGAGACATAAGAGCAGGCAATTTTTGAAGTTAAAACAGGATCTTCTGAATAACACTCAAAATGACGACCCCCAAGCGGGTGACGATGTAAATTTATAGTAGGGGCTAAGAGAACATCAACATCCTTAAAAAGGGCTTCCTCGCCTGTAGCCGAACCAATTTTTTTAATTAGTTTTTCATTCCAAGTTGCTCCCAAAAGAATAGGGCTGGGAAAACAAGCTGAAGTTTGAGGAGTACTGGAGTCTCCTCTTACTCCGTTTGGACCATCGGACATTTTTATTTTCGGTATTCCATATCTTTTAATATCAGGGGTATGCCAGTTATCAAAACCTGACAACAAAGAAACTTTTTCTTCAAGAGAAAGCTTGGAAATTATTTTTTTTAATTTCATAACAGACTTAAGAGTATACTTTGTAAAATTGCTATTTGAGAATGCCTTTTTTTATTGTTTTATTTTTTTACATCACAATTTCCATCTATCAGATCAGCGCCGTCACAGATGCTTTAAAACTTATCTTTATGGTTCAAAGCACTTTTCTGGAAGGTATTTTATTTATCATCTCTCTCTTTCTTACCTTTACTCCTTTATTAGGTCCAATTTTAGGCATCATAGGAGCAACATTTATCTGGGAGTGGAATATTTTATTTTCCGCATTACTTTTTTTCTGGCCATATTTAATTGGATTTGTATTTTTATCCTTAAGAAAAAAAAGTTCAGAAAGAAAGAGTCCAAAAGACAAAGCTTCAGATATAGAGGATGCTCAAATAATTGAGGAAGAAAAATTCAAATAACATTGGAGCTGGCGATTGGATTCGAACCAACGACCGCCTGATTACAAATCAGGAGCTCTACCAACTGAGCTACGCCAGCAAATCAAGAGAAGATGATATATTAATTAAAAAATAAATTGCAGATTAATTTATATTTATCGAAACCTCTCCAGAAGATACCTTTTTTGTTTTATTACCTATTCTGACATTTAGAGATCCATCGGAATTAATATCCAAAGCAGTTCCTTCTTTACTAATTGAATTTGAGAGAAAAACTTTTTTGTCCTTCAAAAAATTCAAGTTATTGAAATCTTTTACAAAGTCATTAAAACCTTTTTTTTCAAAATTTGATTTCAATGATAAAACTTCATTTGCTATTTTGGATATTATTTCGTTTCTATCGATTTTGATATTCTCAAATTCTAATTTAAGAGAAGTCCAGTCTCTCTCAATTTTTGAATTGTTTTCCATAAAAACATTTAAGCCAATTCCTACAACAATTAAATTTTCCCTACCTCTTGCAAAAGTTTCTATTAAGATTCCTCCGACTTTCTTTTTATTTAAGTAAATATCATTAGGCCATTTAATTTCAGTAAAAATATTTTGCTTCATTAAAACATTATGTACAGCAAGAGCTGACACTAGACTAAAAGAGCTGAAATTTTTCAATTCATGATTAGTAGAAAAACTAAGAGACATGTAAATATTTTCATACTTTGGACTTTGCCATTTTTTCAAATTTCTTCCCCTACCTTTTGTTTGGCTTTCCGCTACGCAGAGAGAGTATTTATAAGGATTTGCAAACTGAATAAGGTAATCATTAGTTGATTCTAGTTCTTCAAAAAGCGATAAATGCCACTCAAAATCGAGGTTTTTTTCAAGAAAATTCAAGATTTTTTCTTCTTTTAATGTATTTTGTTTGACATCTTTCATGTGTACTCAGAGAATACACAACTCTATAGGAGGGGTTGGGGAGCGGTCAAACCCATCTGACTGTAAATCAGACGCTTCGGCTTCGCAGGTTCGAATCCTGCCCCCTCCACCAAAAGTGTTGCATTTAAAGCAAAATTTAAGTATAAAGCCGTTCGGAGCATCGGGTGTTGAGGGTTATTTTATTTTCTACTTTTCTTATACCGTCTCCTAAGATATTAAAGGAATTGCTCATATAGCTCAGCTGGTAGAGCACTTCCTTGGTAAGGAAGAGGTCACCGGTTCAAGTCCGGTTATGAGCTCCATTAAAAAAGTTTTTTAAAGAGGAATAAAAAATGGCAAAAGAAAAATTCGAAAGAACCAAACCGCATTTAAACGTGGGAACTATTGGTCACGTAGATCATGGTAAAACAACTTTAACTGCTGCTTTAACTAAAGTGTGTGCCGAAGCTCAGGGTACTGGTGAAGCAATTGCTTTTGATGGTATCGATAATGCTCCTGAAGAAAGAGAGAGGGGGATTACGATTGCAACATCTCACGTAGAGTATGATTCTAATGCAAGACACTACGCTCATGTAGACTGTCCAGGCCACGCCGACTACATTAAGAATATGATTACAGGAGCTGCACAAATGGATGGAGCCATTCTTGTGGTTAATTGTGCAGATGGTCCAATGCCTCAAACAAGAGAGCATATTCTTCTTGCCAGACAAGTGGGCGTTCCTTACATTGTTGTTTATCTTAATAAGGCTGATCAAGTTGATGATGCAGAACTTATTGAGCTTGTAGAGGTAGAGGTCAGAGATTTATTGAATGAATATGAATTTCCTGGAGATGATACACCTATTATTATAGGTTCGGCTCTTAAAGCTCTTGAAGGAGAAGATTCAGAACATGGGGTTCAATCTGTTCAAAAGCTTGTTGAAGCTCTTGACTCTTACATTCCAGAGCCAACTAGAGAAACTGACAAGCCTTTCCTAATGCCAATTGAAGATATCTTTTCAATTCAAGGAAGGGGGACTGTTGTTACAGGAAGAATTGAAAGAGGAGAAGTCAAAGTTAACGACGAAATGGAAATAGTAGGTATCAAGGATACTGAAAAAACCGTATGCACCGGAGTTGAAATGTTTAGAAAGCTTTTGGATGAAGGAAAAGCTGGAGAAAACGTAGGAGTACTTTTAAGAGGTACAAAAAGAGAAGATGTAGAAAGGGGACAAGTTCTTTCTGCGCCCGGTTCAATTACTCCTCATACAAAGTTTGAAGCTCAAGTATATGTTCTTAGCAAAGAAGAGGGAGGAAGACATACTCCTTTCTTTAAAGGGTACAGACCCCAATTCTATGTAAGAACTACTGATGTGACTGGTGAAGTGACTCTTCCCGATGGTGTAGAAATGGTTATGCCTGGAGATGATGTTGCAGTAACTGTAGAACTTATTTCTCCAGTAGCAATGGAAGATGGTATGAAGTTCGCTATCCGTGAAGGTGGAAGAACTGTTGGTGCCGGAGTAGTTTCTAAAATTATTCAATAGGCCAGTAGCTCAATTGGTAGAGCGGCGGTCTCCAAAACCGCAGGTTGGGGGTTCAATTCCCTCCTGGCCTGCCAGAAAGAGAAGCCCTCTTTTTAAAGAGCATGGTTTAAGAGGAATTAGATGATTCTAAGTAAAGGTCTTTGGTTAGTAGGATTGGCAATTATTGCTGCCGCAGTATGGGGCAACTCCTACTATAGTGATTTTGGTCTTCTTTATAGAGTTATAGGAGTAATAGCTTTATTTTCATTAGGCCTATTTGTATTAAGATTTACCGAGTTTGGATCCATTGCTTTCCAAACTATAAAACAGTCTACGACTGAAATCCGCAAGGTAGTTTGGCCAAATAGAACGGAGACAACTCAAACTACTCTTATCGTTGTAGGCGTAGTGATCTTAGCTGCTCTTATTTTGTGGGGCTTAGATTCCTTTTTTTCTTTTGCAATGAGTTTAATCTTAGGGTGATAAATGTCTAAAGCTTGGTACATCATAAATTCTTATTCCAACTACGAAAATAAAGCTAAAGAGCAACTTTTAGAGAGAATTAAATTGGAAAAAATGGAAGATCATTTTGGAAGGATAGAAATACCCGTTCATGAAGTTGTTGAATTAAAAGGAGGAAAAGAAAAGATTACAGAAAAAAAATTCTTCCCCGGATACATTTTAGTTGAAATGGAAATGAATGATGAAACATGGCATTTGGTTAAAGAGACTCCTAGAGTGCTTGGTTTTATAGGTGGAACGAAAAATAACCCTAAGCCTATTTCGGATGCCGAAGCAGCAAAGATTTTAAATCAAATGGAATACGGAATAGAGGAGACATCTCAAGGAACTGTTTATGAGCCTGGAGAAATGATTAGAGTAATAGACGGTCCATTTAATGACTTCAGTGGCGTCGTTGAAGAAGCTGATAATCAAAAAGGCAAAGTAAAAGTTGCTGTAATGATATTTGGGAGATCCACTCCTGTTGAATTGGACTTTTCTCAAATTGAAAGAGGGTAAATATGGCTGAAAAAAAAATAATGACTTACATTAAATTACAAGTTCCTGCAGGGGCTGCATCCCCAAGCCCTCCAGTTGGTCCTGCTTTAGGACAACATGGAGTAAATTTAATGGACTTTTGTAACGCATTTAATTCTAAAACCAATGAGTTGGAAAAAAATCTACCTGTACCAGTAGTCATTACTGTTTACGAAGATAGGAGCTTTGATTTCATTGTAAAAACGACTCCGGCAAGTGTTCTTTTAAAAAAAGCAGCAGGACTCTCTAAAGGAAGTCCAACACCAAACTCAGAAAAAGTTGGAAAAGTCTCAAGAAAACAATTAGAAGAAATTGCAGAGGCTAAAATGGCTGATTTAAATGCTACTGATATGGACCAAGCTGTAAAAATTATTGAAGGAAGCGCCAGAAGCATGGGAATAGAGGTAATTTAATGTCTCAGGAAACTAAAAAATATTTGATTGAAGAAGCTTTGAGCGAACTTAATTCTAAAGCTTCAAAAAAATTTACTGAATCGTTGGATGTTTCAGTTAACTTAGGAATTGATGCTTCCAAATCAGACCAGAATGTTAGGGGAGCTTCAAATCTTCCTCATGGAAACGGAAAATCTTTTAAAGTTGCAGTATTTGCTGACGGAGATGAAGCAACTCAAGCAAAAGAAGCAGGGGCAGATAAAGTAGGTATGGAAGATCTGGCAGAAGAAATAAAAGCGGGCAACATGGATTTTGATGTTGTGATTGCTACACCAGACACCATGAGAGTAGTTTCTCCCCTAGGACAAATTCTCGGACCGAAGGGGCTGATGCCAAATCCAAAATCAGAAACTGTTACTAAGGATATTCCAAATACAGTAAAAAACGCTAAATCAGGACAAATTAGGTACAAATCAGATAAACAAGGTATAATCCACGCCCGTATTGGACAGATAGGTTATACAGAAGAACAATTGAAAGATAATTTAGAAGCTTTTTTAACAGATGTTAAGAAGGCAAAACCCCCTTCGGCAAAAGGGATTTATATTTCAAAAGTAACTCTTTCTTCCACAATGGGCAAAGGGTTTGAAATTGATACTGCAAAACTTAATTTTTAATTTATAGATGAGTTTGTTTGAAAAAATAAGAATTTTAAGCTGTTGTAACTTCGTTACAACCGTCTTAGACCGTAGGAGTTTTACTTCATTAAACTTAATGTTTCCTACGCAGATAGTTCAAAAAGATTTTTCTTTTTGGATAAAAGGTTCCTCTTTTGAAAATTTTATCAAAGGAGGGTTTTAATTAATGTCACGCTTAGATACTAAGAAAGTTCTAGTTGAGGATTTGAACAAGATTGCTCAAGAAGCGTTTTCTGTGATCGCTGTTGATTATCGAGGAACTAACGTTCCAGGTCTTACTCAACTTAGAAAGGAAGCTAAATCACAGTCTGTGCAATTAAAAGTTATAAAAAATACTTTAGCAAAAAGAGCTTTAGAGAATACAAAATTTGATTCTCTAAATGAAATTCTCACTGGTCCAACTTTGTTGGCTTTTTCTATGAACGACTTTCAAAGTGCAGCAAAGCTTCTGAAGGACTTTGCAGCAAAAGAAGAGTCATTCGAAGTAAAAGGACTTTCCATAGGAGAAGGTTTTCTTGAGCCAAACGAGCTTAAAGCTTTAGCTTCTCTTCCGTCAAAAGAAGAAGCAATTTCTATGCTCTTAGGATTAATGCAAGCTCCACTTAATAAACTAGCCGGAACCTTAAATGAGGTACCGTCACAGTTAGTAAGAACTGTTAACGCAGTGAGCCAAACTAAATCTTAATAATCTAGGCATAACGGAGAAAAATAATGGCTATTACTAAAGAAGAAATACTAGATGCGATATCAGAAATGAGCGTTATGGATGTAGTTGATTTGGTAAAACTTATGGAAGAAAAATTTGGTGTCACTGCTGCAGCTCCAGTTGCTGCTGCTGCTGCTCCTGCCGCAGCTGGCGAAGCCGCTGCCGCTGAAGAGCAAAGTGAATTTGAAATTTTCTTAGCTGATGTTGGTGAAAAGAAAATCGATGTCATCAAAGCTGTGAGAGCAATTACTGGCTTAGGCTTGAAAGAAGCAAAAGCAATAGTTGATGGCGCTCCTGCTTCTGTTAAAGAAGGCGCAAACAAAGATGAGGCTGAGCAAGCTAAGTCTCAACTTGAAGAAGCTGGCGCAAAAGTAGAACTAAAATAACATCATTTATAGGCTAAATTCATATGGCAAGCACATACTCATTCGCAGAGAAAAAAAGAATAAGAAAAAGTTTTGAAAAAATTTCTAGTGCGATGTCACTACCTGACATTCTGGAAATTCAAACGAATTCGTATGATTATTTTTTACAAAATATTCCTGATGCTACGAAAAGAAAAAATCAAGGTTTAGAAAATGTTTTCCAATCGATTTTTCCAATCGAAAGTGCCTCTGGAAATGCAAGGATCGAGTATAAAGGGTACAAATTAAAAGACCCTGAGTTTGAAGTTCAAGAATGCCTTCCTCGAGGAAAAACTTATGAAGCGGCTCTTAAAATTACTTGTAGGATTATCTTTATCGATAAAACTACAGGAGAGGAAAATTTAAAAGAAGCTCGAGATCAAGAAGTTTACATGGGAACCATTCCTCTCATGACAGATCATGGAACTTTTGTAATCAACGGTACTGAAAGAGTAGTTGTTTCGCAGCTTCATAGATCTCCTGGTTTGATATTCGATAATGATAAGGGTAAGTCTCATTCTTCAGGAAAACTCTTATACTCTTCCAGAATCATTCCTTATAGAGGTTCTTGGCTAGACTTTGAATTTGATCATAAAGATCTTGTTTACATTCGTATCGATAGAAGAAAAAAACTCTATGCGACCATTTTACTTAGAGCATTGGGCTTTACTTCTCAAGAGATATTAGAAAAATTCTATGAAAAAGAAACTTATCTTATAGGTTCAAATAATTATTCTCTAAAAGTAATTCCTAGAAGAATGGTTGGAAAGATTGCTCCATTGGACGTTAAAGGTAAAGACGGAGTTATCATCGAAGCAGGTAAAAGGATTACCGCTAGACATATAAGACTTATTGAATCAAGCAAGATTAAAACCCTAGAAGTTCCAAAACAAAGTCTTTTTAATCAAACAATTGCTGAAGATATTATAGATCCTTCGACTGGAGAAATCGCAATAGCTTGTAACACTTTAATTGATGAAGATGTTCTTCTAAAGCTTAATGAGCTCAAATTAAAAGAAGTCAATGTTCTTTACATAAATGAACTTGAATCAGGTCCATATATTTCAGAAACCCTAAGGTCAGATACTACATCGAATTCACTTGAAGCTCTTGCTGAAATATATCGAATGATGAGACCAGGTGAGCCACCTACTAAAGATGCTGCAATAGAATTATTTAAGAGTTTATTCTTCAAAGAAGAAAAATATAACCTTTCTGAAGTTGGAAGGATGAAATTTAACAAAAGATTAGGAAGAGAAGAGTTAACAGGTAAAAACATTTTAGATAATGATGATATTTTGGATGTTTTAAAAACCTTAGTGGATATCAGAAATGGAAAGCAAAATTGTGACGATATAGATCATCTGGGAAATCGAAGGATCAAATCAGTCGGAGAAATGGTTGCTAATCAAGTTAGAGTAGGTTTGGCGAGAGTAGAAAGAGCCGTAAGAGAAAGATTAAACATTGCAGAAGCAGAAGAACTGGGACCAGCAGATTTAATTAATGCAAAACCAATAACCGCAGCCATAAATGAGTTTTTTGGATCAAGTCAGTTATCTCAATTCATGGACCAAAATAATCCTCTATCCGAAGTAACTCACAAAAGACGCGTGTCGGCATTGGGTCCTGGAGGACTTACTCGTGAAAGAGCTGGTTTTGAAGTTAGAGATGTTCATCCTTCTCATTACGGAAGAGTTTGTCCAATTGAAACTCCTGAAGGACCGAATATTGGCTTAATAAATTCATTGTCAGTATATGCACAAGTCAATGATTTCGGCTTTATTGAAACTCCTTACAGGAAAGTTGAAAAAGGCAAGGTAACTGATGAAATTCAGTATGTATCTGCAATCGAAGAAGGTGAATTTGTTATTGCACAAGCCTCTGTTAAGTTGGATAAGAATAATAAATTTGTGGAAGAGCTTGTACCAGTTCGTTACAGAAATGAATTTGAGCTGATGACTGTAGATAGAGTTGATCTTATGGATGTTTCTCCTCAGCAGGTAGTCTCAATTGCTGCAGCGTTAATACCGTTTTTAGAACATGACGATGCTAACAGGGCTTTGATGGGATCAAACATGCAACGTCAGGCAGTTCCAACGTTATCTACAGAAGCTCCCCTAGTTGGTACTGGTATGGAAAGACTGGTAGCGCAATATTCTGGAGATTGTATTATTGCCAAAAATTCTGGAACGGTTGAAAAAGTTGATTCAGGGAAGATAGTCGTTAGAAAAAACCTTAAAGAGATAAGTGCGACAGACTCCGCCGTTGATATTTATAATCTGATCAAATATACAAGATCAAATCAAAATACTTGTATCAACCAAAGACCTATTGTAAGTGAGGGAGACAAGATTTCTGCTGGAGATATTTTGGCAGACGGCTCTTCCATTGATTTAGGAGAATTAGCTCTTGGACAAAACATAAAAGTTGCTTTCATGGCATGGCATGGATATAACTTTGAAGATTCAATCTTAATTTCGGATAAATTAGTCAAAGAAGACAAGCTTACAAGTGTTCATATTATAGAAGAAACTTGTACTGCAAGAGATACAAAGCTTGGACCAGATGAGATCACAGCAGATATTCCTAACGTTGGCGAGTCTGCACTATCTAAGCTTGATGAATGTGGAATAGTACATATTGGGGCTGAAGTAAATGCAGGAGACATCCTAGTTGGCAAAGTAACACCTAAAGGTGAAACACAACTATCCCCAGAAGAAAAACTTTTAAGAGCTATATTTGGAGAAAAAGCGTCTGACGTAAAAGATACCTCATTAAGGGTAAAAGCTGGACAAGATGGAACTGTTATTGATGTTCAGGTATATACCAGAGAAGGCTTAGAAAAAAATTCTCGTGCTGAAGTGATTGAATCAGTTTCTTTAGCAGAGATTCAAAAAGATATTGATCAAGAACTCAGCATTGTCTCTGAAGCTAGCATCAACTCTCTCTTACCATCTCTTGAAGGTAAAAAAGTTATAAGCGGAAGAGGTATCTCTAAAGGAGAATCTTTGACTAAAGATTTCTTAAAAAGCTTACCTTCTTCTGAATGGTTTAAGTTGAGAATGCAAGATGAAAAACTCAACGATTTGATTAAAGAATCAAAAGACAAAAAAAATAAATATGAGGATATGCTCAAAAAAAGATTTGAGGATAAAAAAAGGAAAATAGTGTCTGGCGATGATTTGCCTCCAGGAGTTCAGCAAGTTATTAAAGTTTACCTTGCTGTTAAGAGAAAAATTCAACCTGGGGATAAACTTGCTGGAAGACATGGAAATAAAGGTGTAATTTCAGTAGTCATGCCTGTCGAGGATATGCCTTATGATGAAAACGGAGAACCAGTTGATTTAGTTCTAAATCCTTTAGGAGTTCCTTCAAGAATGAATGTAGGACAACTTCTTGAAGTTCACCTAGGTTGGGCTTCAAAAGAACTAGGAAAAAAAATAGGTGAACTTGTCGAAAAAACTAAAAACCTTTCCGAAGTAAAATCTTTTGTTGAAAAAGTTTATTGTTCCACAGGAAAAAAAGAAGAGCTTGAAAAACTTTCTGATAAAGAGTTTAAAGAGCTTTGTGAAAACTTAAAATCCGGAGTACCAATGGCTACTCCAGTTTTTGACGGAGCATCAGAAGAAGAAATTAAAAAGATGCTTGAACTAGCTGATTTACCTTCATCTGGTCAAACCAGACTTTATGATGGAAGAACAGGGGACGCTTTTGATAGATTAGTGACGATTGGATACATGTATATCCTTAAATTAAATCATTTAATCGAAGATAAAATGCATGCTAGGTCTACCGGGTCATACAGTCTTGTTACTCAACAACCCCTCGGAGGGAAAGCTCAATTTGGAGGTCAGAGACTTGGCGAAATGGAAGTATGGGCATTAGAAGCTTATGGTGCCGCAAACACCTTACAAGAAATGTTAACTGTAAAATCGGATGATGTAGCTGGAAGAACAAAAGTTTACAAAAACATTGTAGACGGTACCTATGAAATGGAAGCTGGTATTCCAGAATCCTATAACGTTTTAACCAAAGAAGTTAGATCTCTAGGAATAGATATTGACTTCGATGAGGTAGATTGAATATATGAAAGATTTATTAAAACTTTTCAAACAAGAAGAAGAAAATAATTTTAATGCTATAAAAGCCGGATTGGCATCTAGCCAGCAAATCAGGTCCTGGTCTTTTGGAGAAGTTAAAAAACCTGAAACCATAAACTATAGAACTTTCAAACCTGAAAGAGATGGTTTATTTTGCGCAAAAATATTTGGACCAGTTAAGGACTACGAATGTATTTGTGGAAAATATAAAAGAATGAAACACAGAGGAGTTGTCTGTGAGAAATGTGGCGTAGAAGTTACTCTAGCTAAAGTCAGAAGAGAAAGAATGGGTCATATTGAACTTGCAGCCCCGGTTGCACACATATGGTTTTTAAAATCTCTTCCATCCAGAATATCATTACTTTTAAACAAAACATTAAGAGAAGTAGAAAGAATTTTGTACTTTGAATCTTTCGTGGTTACAGACCCAGGTATGACCGACCTTGATAAAGGTCAGATTTTAGATGAAGAAGAATATTTTGATAAACTCGAGGAGTTTGGAGAAGAATTTTCTGCTGGCATGGGCGCAGAATCGGTAAAAACTCTTCTTTCTGAGATGAATTTGGACAATGAAATATCGGAAGTACAAGAACAAATAGATTCCACAAATAGTGATGCCAAGAAAAAGAAGCTTTCCAAAAGATTAAAAATTCTTAAAGCTTTTACTTCCTCTAACAACAAGCCAGAGTGGATGATCTTGGACGTATTACCTGTCTTACCTCCGGATTTAAGGCCTTTGGTTCCTCTTGAAGGGGGAAGGTTTGCAACTTCTGACCTTAATGATCTCTATAGGAGAGTTATTAATCGTAATAACAGACTTAAAAGATTAATAGAACTTAATGCTCCTGAGATTATAGTTAGAAATGAAAAGAGAATGCTTCAAGAATCGGTAGACGCATTACTTGATAACGGAAGAAGGGGTAGAGCTATTACTGCTTCAGGTTCAAGCAAAAGACCTTTGAAATCATTGGCAGATATGATTAAAGGAAAACAAGGCAGATTCAGACAAAATCTACTTGGTAAAAGAGTAGACTATTCTGGAAGATCTGTAATTGTTGTAGGTCCAACCTTAAAACTGCACCAGTGTGGTTTACCCAAGAAAATGGCTTTGGAGCTTTTCAAACCATTTGTTTTTGGAAAACTCCAACAAAAAGAATTAGCAACAACTATCAAAGGTGCTAAAAGAATGGTCGAAAGAGAAGAGCCAGTAGTTTGGGATATTTTAGCTGATGTAATTAGAGAACATCCTATACTTCTAAATAGAGCGCCAACTTTACACAGACTTGGAATTCAAGCTTTTGAGCCAACCTTAATTGAAGGAAAAGCTATTCAACTCCATCCTCTAGTTTGCAAAGCTTACAATGCAGATTTTGATGGCGACCAAATGGCTGTGCATGTTCCTCTAACTTTAGGAGCTCAACTAGAATGCAGAGCTTTAATGATGGCAAGTAATAATATTCTTTCACCCTCAAATGGAAAACCAATAATCGATCCCTCACAAGATGTTGTTCTTGGAATCTATTACATGACCAGAGAAAAGGTTTCAGCAAAAGGAGAAGGCTCTATTTTTGCTGATATAAACGAAGTTCACAGAGCATATGACAGTGGAAATGTTGACCTTCAGGCAAAAGTAAAAGTCAGATTGGCAAATAAAGAATCAGAGTTAAATCTTGTTGATACTACTGTTGGAAGAGCAATTCTTTCTGGGATACTTCCTAAGGAACTTGATTTTGAACTCATAAATAAACCTTTAGATAGTAAAGCAATTTCTTCTCTCATTAATATGGCATACAGACACAGCGGCTTAAAAGAAACAGTAATATTTGCAGACAAATTAATGTATTTGGGATACGAGTACTCTACCAAATCCGGCTCATCGATTTGTGTTGATGATTGTCAAATTCCTATAGATAAAGAGGAAATCATTTCAAGTGCTGAGTCTGAAGTAAAAGATATTGAATCTCAGTATTCATCTGGTCTAGTAACACAAGGTGAAAAGTACAATAAAGTTATTGATATTTGGTCAAGAGCAAATGAAAAAGTTGCAAAATCATTAATGGATACAATTTCAACCGAAAAAGTTGAGGACAGTGAAGGAAATTCTGTAGATCAGAAATCCTTCAATTCAGTATTTATGTACTTGGATTCTGGTGCTAGGAGTTCACCAGCGCAAGTCAGACAGCTTGCAGGAATGCGAGGACTCATGGCTAAACCAGACGGTTCGATTATTGAGACTCCTATTACGGCAAACTTCAGAGAGGGGTTAACAGTCCTACAGTATTTCACTTCTACTCATGGAGCTAGAAAAGGTCTAGCAGATACTGCTTTGAAAACAGCTAATTCAGGCTATCTAACAAGAAGATTAGTCGATGTTGCACAAGATTTAGTCATTAGGGAAGAAGATTGTGAAACAAAAGAAGGTATAGAATTAAGATCAATTATTGAAGGAGGTGAAGTTGTTCAACATCTAGAAGATAGAATTTTGGGTAGAGTTTTAGCTGAACCGTTGTCTTCAAAAGATGGGTCTTTCAAAATCCCAAAAGGTACCTTAATTGATGAAGCATTGTCTGAACAAATTGGGCAAAACAACATAGATATTGCAAGAGTAAGATCTCCAATAACTTGTGAAACTAGCTTTGGAATTTGTTCAAAATGCTATGGAAGAGATTTGGGAAGAGGAAATCTAGTAGATCCTGGAGAAGCCGTTGGCATAGTAGCTGCTCAATCTATTGGAGAACCTGGAACTCAACTTACAATGAGAACCTTCCACATTGGAGGAGCTGCTTCTAGATCTTCAGAGGAAGACAGAATTCAAGCTAAGTATGACGGGACAGCGAAATTTATAAATCTGAATTCACTTCAAAATAAATCTAAAAAACAAGTTTGTATTTCTAGATCAGCTGAATTGGTTCTTTTTGATGAAAACGAATCTGAAAAAGAAAGATACAAAATTCCTTATGGAGCAGAAATTAATGTTAATGAAGGTGCTGCTATAAAATCAGGAGAATTGTTGGCAACTTGGGATCCATTAAATCATCCGATAATTTCTGAAGTTAAGGGTAAGGTAAATCTTAAAGATATGGAAAATGGTATAACTATCAGAGAAGTAACTGATGAGTTAACAGGTTTATCAAGCGTGGAGATATTGGATGCGTCTGAGAGAACTTCTGCCGGGAAAGATATGGTTCCTATGGTAATCATAACAGATGCTAAAGGGAAAGAAGTTATGCTT
The DNA here is from genome assembly GCA_902632605.1 of uncultured SAR86 cluster bacterium. Classification (GTDB taxonomy): domain Bacteria; phylum Pseudomonadota; class Gammaproteobacteria; order Magnimaribacterales; family AG-339-G14; genus MEDG-81. The sequence continues at coordinate 87,731 of CACPDB010000005.1, forward strand.
CCTGGAGGTAAAAGACCTGCTGAATACAAGTTAGAACAAAAATCTCTCGTGAATGTAACCGATGGACAATCTATTGAAATAGGTGATGTTCTTGCAAGAATTCCTAAAGAATCTTCCAAAACAAGAGATATTACTGGAGGACTACCCAGAGTTGCTGCCTTGTTTGAAGCAAGAGAGGAAAAAGAAGTTGCTATTCTTGCTAAAATAAGTGGTGTAGTTTCCTGGGGAAAAGAGACCAAAGGAAAAAGAAGACTTGTATTAACTGGAAAGGAAGGTAAAGAAGAGATTGTTGAGGAAGAATTAATACCTAAAACAAGAAGTATTAATGTCTTTGAAGGAGAAGCAGTCACCAAAGGAGATGTAATAAGTGAAGGCCCCTTGAGTCCTCACGATATTCTCTCTTTAAAAGGAGTTGAGGAATTAACAAAGTATGTGGTTAATGAAATTCAAGATGTCTATCGATTACAAGGTGTTGAAATAAGTGATAAACACATAGAGTGTATCCTCAGACAAATGCTCAGAAAAGTTGAGATTACTGAGTCTGGAAATACAGATTTAATCATAGGTGATCAAATGGAACTTTCGGAGGTAATTCAACAGAATAAAAAAGTCTCTTCAGATGGTGGAATTCCAGCTAAATTCAAGCGTCTTTTATTAGGAATTACCAAAGCAGCTCTTGCTACAGAGTCTTTTGTTTCAGCTGCATCTTTTCAAGAAACTACAAGAGTTCTTACTGAAGCTTCCGTAACTGGAAAGATAGATAAGTTAAGAGGTCTAAAAGAAAACGTTGTAATAGGAAGACTTATTCCTGCTGGAACTGGATATGGAGCTTCTCAAGGACAAGCAGATTTAGTTTCAGATATGGAATCTAAGTTAAGCGAAGTAATCGCTGATACTGAATCAGATGAAAGTGAAGCTGCAAGCGAAGAATAGTTTGACCAAATGACAATGTCTCATTAAAATCGCCCACTTAATTATGGCAAGAGTAAATCAACTAATAAGAAAACCAAGAAAGGTTAAGAAGGCTAAAAGCGATGTTCCAGCATTGGTAGGTTCTCCGCAAAAAAGAGGAGTTTGTACTAGGGTTTATACAACTACTCCAAAAAAACCTAATTCGGCTTTAAGAAAAGTTTGTAAAGTAAGATTAACTTCAGGATATGAAGTTATTTCCTACATCGGTGGAGAAGGGCATAATCTTCAAGAACACTCTGTTGTTTTAATTAGAGGCGGTCGAGTCAAAGACCTTCCGGGTGTTAGATATCATACTGTTAGAGGTACGCTAGATACTACGGGTGTCGAAGACAGAAAACAACGTAGGTCTAAATATGGATCCAAGAGGCCTAAGTAATGCCTAGAAAAGGACCAGTCCCAAAAAGAGAAGTAATCCCTGATCCGAAATATGGGAATGTAAAACTTGCAAAGTTTGTAAATAACCTCATGCAAAGAGGAAAAAAGAGTACCGCTGAAAAAATCATCTACTCTGCTCTAGATCAAGTTTCTTCTAAATCAAAGAGAGATCCGCTTGAAGTTTTCGAAGAAGCATTAGATCAAGTTGGCCCTCAAGTTGAAGTTAAATCGAGAAGAGTTGGCGGTGCTACTTATCAAGTCCCTTTAGAAGTAAAAACCTCAAGACGTCTTGCTTTAGCTATGAGATGGATTGTTTCAAGTGCCAAGAAAAGGTCTGAAAAAAATATGTCTACAAAATTGGCTGGAGAATTGATTGATGCTGCTGATGGAAGAGGAGAGGCAGTAAAAAAACGTCAGGACACTCATAAAATGGCCGAAGCAAACAAAGCTTTCTCCCACTTTAGATTTTGATCAATGTCTACAAGAAAAGTTCCTTTAAATCTTTATAGAAACATTGGCATCTGCGCGCACGTAGATGCTGGTAAGACTACAACAACTGAAAGAGTACTTTTTTATACTGGAATATCTCACAAAATAGGTGAAGTTCATGATGGCGCCGCCACAATGGATTGGATGGAACAAGAACAAGAGAGAGGCATTACTATTACTTCAGCTGCTACGACTTGCTTTTGGAAAGGTATGAGAAGCCAATTTAATGAACATAGAATAAATATAATAGATACTCCAGGTCACGTTGATTTTACGATTGAAGTAGAAAGATCGTTAAGAGTTTTGGATGGCGCTGTAGTTGTTTTTTGTGGAAGCTCTGGTGTAGAACCTCAATCTGAAACTGTTTGGAGACAAGCAAACAGATACAAAGTCCCTAGAATAGCTTTTGTTAATAAAATGGATAGAGCTGGAGCTGATTTTTTAAGAGTTGTTGGTCAAATTAAAGATAGGTTAGGCGCAACTCCTGTTCCAATACAACTTCCTATAGGAGCGGAAGATGATTTCAAAGGAATCATTGATTTAATGAGAATGAAAGCTCTCTATTGGGATGGAGATGATATGGGAACATCTTATAGAGAAGAGGATATTCCATCAGACCTTCTTGGGCAATCTAACGAATATAGGGAAGCAATGCTTGAGTCAGTTGCAGAAGCAAGTGAAGAATTAATGGAAAAATATCTGGAGAATGGTGATTTAACTCTTGAAGAGATAATTCAAGGTATAAGGATTAGAACTTTGAACAATGAAATTGTTCCTACTATATGTGGTTCTGCCTTCAAGAATAAAGGCGTCCAACCAATGCTGGATTGCGTAATAGATTTCCTTCCTTCGCCTGATGAAGTTGAAGCAATACAGGGTATTTTGGAAGATGAAGAAACAACCGATCAAAGATCATCTAGTGATGAAGAACCTTTTTCTGCTTTGGCCTTCAAAATTGCCACAGACCCGTTTGTTGGAACCTTAACATTTGTAAGAGTTTATTCAGGTGTTTTAAATTCTGGAGATGCAGTTTATTCTCCTGCTAAAAGATCTAAAGAGAGAATAGGAAGAATGCTTCAAATGCATGCCAACAACAGAAGTGAAATATCAGAAGTAAGAGCAGGGGACATAGCTGCAGTTATTGGTTTAAAGGACGTAACAACAGGAGATACTTTGTGCGATCTTAAGAAACCAATTATCTTGGAAAAAATGACTTTCCCTGAACCTGTTATTTCAGTTGCGGTTGAACCTAAAACAAAAACAGACCAAGAAAAAATGTCAACTGCTTTGGGAAGACTTGCTCAAGAAGATCCGTCTTTTAGGGTTAATTCTGACGAAGAGTCGGGCCAGACAATAATCTCAGGTATGGGAGAACTTCATCTAGATGTACTTGTTGACAGGATGAAAAGGGAATTTGATGTTGAAGCTAATATAGGTAAACCTCAAGTTGCTTACAGAGAAACAATAAAGAAAGATGTTGAGTCTGAAGGAAAGTTTGTCAGACAATCTGGAGGAAAGGGTCAATATGGTCATGTTTGGTTAAAAATAGAGCCTTTAGCAGAAGCTGAAAAAGAAGACGAAAACGAAGTATTCCAGTTTGTGAATAAAATAGTTGGAGGAACTATTCCAAGAGAATTCATTCCAGCCGTTGAAAAAGGTGCCTTCGAGCAAATGCAATCAGGAATATTAGGCGGCTATCCTCTGATAGATGTAAAAGTAACAGTTTATGATGGATCTTTTCATGATGTAGATTCTTCAGAGATTGCTTTTAAGGTTGCTTCCTCGATGGCTTTAAAAGATGGTGCACTAAAAGCTAATCCAGTCATACTTGAACCAATAATGAAGCTGGAAGTTGTAACTCCAGAAGAGTATATGGGCGATGTTGTAGGAGATTTGAATAGAAGAAGAGGAATAGTACAAGGCATGAATGATATTCATGCAGGAAAGGTTCTAGATGGAGAAGTTCCACTTGCAGAAATGTTTGGTTATGCAACTGATTTGAGGTCTGCCACTCAAGGAAGAGCAACTTTCACCATGGAACCTTTAAAGTATTCAGAAGTCCCTGCAAATGTTGCAGAAGCACTTATAAATAAAGGTTAATTTCTTATTGACAGTCTCTAAGGGCAGGCATAGAATTGCCGCTCTTTTGCGTATTTATATGTGAAAGACCGATTTTATCGGGATGTTCTTTAAAAATTTTGTTGTTTAAATAGAGGTAAGCTTTGCAAAGCCAAAATATAAGAATTCGTCTAAAAGCTTTTGATAACAAGCTAATAGATAAGTCTGCTAAAGAGATTGTAGAAACCGTTAAAAGGACTGGCGCAGTTGTAAAAGGACCTATTCCCATGCCTGTGAGAAAAAGGCAAACAACAATTTTAATTTCTCCCCACAAAGATAAGGATGCTCGTGATCAATACGAGATTAGAACTTATAAACGAATTATGGACATAATCAAACCCACTGAAAAAACTGTGGATGCGCTAATGAAACTAGATCTTTCTGCCGGTGTAGACGTACAAATATCTCTGGATGAACTCAACTAAAAAATGATTGGATTAATTGCAAGAAAAGAAGGAATGAGCAGGGTTTTCACTGAGGAAGGGAAATCTGTTCCTGTGACAATTTTGAAAATTCATACTAATGTAATTTCTCAGATTAAAACTTCTGAAAAAGATGGCTATGATGCCATTCAAATATCAGCAGTAGATAAATCAGAAAAAAATAAATCTAAAGCTGAAATAGGTCATTTGAAAAAAAACAATATTTCCTTCAAAAAAATTTCTCAAGAATTTTCTTTAAATAGAACAGAAGAAGAAAATCTTGATATAGGTTCTGAGATAAAAGCCGATATATTCGAGGAAGGTCAATTCGTTGACGTTATAGGAACGACAAAAGGAAAAGGTTTTGCGGGCACAGTCAAAAGATGGAATTTCGCAACTCAAGATGCTACTCACGGAAACTCTCTTGCACATAGAAAACCAGGATCAATCGGACAATGTCAAACTCCTGGAAGAGTTTGGAAAGGTAAAAAAATGTCAGGACACATGGGTAACGTAAGACAAACTACACAAAATTTAAGAGTCCAAAAAATTGATTTGGAAAATAACTTCATTTTAATCAAGGGAGCTGTTCCTGGTCCAAATGGAACAGAAGTTACTATTAAACCGGCAATTAAAAAATAATGAAATTACCTTTTTTAAAATCTTCTAAAACAACTGAGCTTGAAGTCTCAGAAAAAATCTTTGGAGTTGAGATTAATAAAGATCTTATTGCTCAACTCATTAAAGTCTATATTGAAAATAGCCATCCCGGCACAAAATCTCAAAAAAACAGATCTGCCGTTAGAGGTGGTGGAAAAAAACCATGGCGTCAAAAAGGAACAGGAAGAGCTAGAGCAGGAACATCTAGAAGTCCTCTCTGGCGCGGAGGAGGGGTTGTATTTCCTGCTTCAACTAAGTCAGCAAAACCAAAAAAACTAAATAAGAAAATGTATAAACTAGCAATGCGTTCAATTTTTTCGTCTCTTGCAAAAGATAATAGAGTTTTTTTGTCTGACCAAATAAACATAGAAAATCCAAAGACCAAGGATTTTGTAGATTTTTTAAAGAAAAACGAACTTAAAGAGGGTCTTTTTATTGTTGATGAGATTTCACACAATCTTAATTTAGCTTCGAGAAATTTACCAAACGTAAATGTAACCAACTTGAATTCTTTGAATCCTGTTAATTTATTGAAGTTTAACTCAATAGTGATTTCTGAAAACTGTCTTAACCTTATTGAAGAGAAATTGTCGTGAGTACTGTGATTCCAAATAAAATTATCGAATCAGCTTTAGTTTCTGAGAAATCCTCTTTGGTTGGACAAAACGCAAACACATATGTATTTAAAGTGAATACTTCAGCTACAAAGAATCAGGTAAAAAAAGCTATAGAAGCAAAATTTGATGTAAATGTAACAAAAGTAAATATTTTGAATGTTAAAGGAAAGACAAAAAGAATGATGAATCTCAGAGGCAAGATTAGAAAAAAATCTGATTGGAAAAAAGCTTACGTTTCTTTAAAACCAGAACAACGAATCGAGATTATTCAAGAATAAAATGACTGTAGTAAGGGCAAAACCAACGTCACCAGGAAGAAGATTTAGAAGTCTTCAGACCGGAAAAAATTTATATAAAGGCAGACCTTTGTCTTCACTTGTAACCAAAAAAAGCAAAACAGGCGGCAGAAATAATGCGGGAAGAATTACAACACGCCACATTGGTGGAGGACATAAGCAACACTATAGGATTATTGATTTTAAAAGAAATAAAGATAACATCCCCGCAAAAGTAGAAAGAATTGAGTACGATCCTAACCGTTCAGCTTTTATAGCTTTGCTGCTTTATAATGATGGCGAAAGAAGATACATAATTGCTCCCAAAAACCTAAAAGTAAATGACGAAGTGCTTTCTGGAGAAAAGGCATCGGTAAATATCGGAAATACCCTAGTTTTGAATGATATTCCCGTTGGAACAATTCTCCACTGTGTAGAACTAAAACCTGGAAAAGGAGCGCAACTCGCAAGAAGTGCAGGAACCTATGTGCAATTTGTTGCCAAAGAAGGTCAGTATGCAACTTTAAGACTTAAAAGTGGTGAGGTCAGAAAAGTATTGACTGAATGCAGGGCGACAATTGGAGAGGTCTCAAACCAAGAGCATTCACTAAAATCCTTAGGTAAAGCTGGCGCCAAAAGATGGATCGGAGTCAGACCCACCGTTAGAGGTGTGGCAATGAATCCAATTGATCATCCTCACGGAGGTGGAGAAGGAAAGACATCTGGAGGGAGACATCCTGTTTCTCCATGGGGAGTTCCTACTAAAGGATACAGAACTAGAAGTAATAAAAGAACAGATTCACTAATTGTTAGAAGAAGGAAGAAGTAATGGTTAGATCGGTAAAAAAAGGTCCTTTTGTAGATCATCATCTTGAAGAGAAAGTTCAAAAGGCGATTGAAGAAAAGAGCAAAAGACCAATAAAAACTTGGTCAAGGAGATCAATGATTACGCCTGAAATGGTGAATTTGACTATTGCAGTCCACAATGGCCGTGCTCATGTACCAATTCTCATTAAAGAAGACATGGTTGGACATAAGTTGGGTGAATTCGTCCCTACAAGAACATTCAAAATGCATTCGGGAGATAGACAAGCAGGCTAACTATGACTGAGGTAAAAGCAAAGCTTAGTAAATTGACTGTTTCACCTTACAAAGTAAGGTTGGTAGCTGATCAAATCAGAGGTAAGAGAGTCGAAGAGGCAATAGACATATTATCCTTCAGCAAAAAATCTTCTGCGTCAAATGTACTTAAGCTTTTGGAATCAGCAATAGCCAATGCCGAAAATAATAAAGGTTTGGATATCGATAATCTTTTTGTTTCAGAAATTAAAGTTGATGAATCTTTTATTCTAAAAAGAATCCAAGCAAGAGCCAGGGGAAGAGCAGACAGAATTCAAAAACGCAGTTGTCATGTCAACATAACTTTAGGGAGTGAGAAAAACTAAATGGGACAAAAAGTAAATCCGATAGGAATACGATTAGGAATTTCACGGAAGCATAATTCAACTTGGTATGCTGAAAAAGATAAGTATCAAGAACTTTTGCTTAATGATTTTGCTGTTAGAGAGTTCCTTAAAAAAGAACTTGATAATTCTTTTGTAAGCAAAATTGAAATTGAACGTCCTTCACAAAGTGGAAAAGTAACCATCCATACCTCAAGACCAGGAATGATCATTGGAAAAAAAGGTGAGGATATAGATCGTCTAAGAGATGAGCTTACAAAGTTAATGGAAGTTCCAGTTAGCTTAAACATTCAGGAAATAAGAAAACCCGATTTAGATGCTCAACTGGTTGCTGCAAATATTGCGGTTCAACTTGAAAGACGTGCGATGTTTAGAAGAGTAATTAAAAGAGCGGCACAAAACACTATGCGTCAAGGCGCCCAAGGAGTAAAAGTTAGAGTTGCAGGAAGATTGGGTGGTGCAGAAATTGCGAGAGCCGAATGGCATAAAGAAGGGAGAGTACCTCTTCATACCCTCAGAGCAGATATAGATTATGGCCTTGCAGAAGCAAAAACAACCTATGGAATCATTGGAGTAAAAGTTTGGATTTGTAGAGGTGAAATATCTTCTAAACCTAAAAAAACTGATAACTAAGAATTATGTTTCAACCTAAAAGAACAAAATATAGAAAACAGATGAAGGGTCGCAATAGAGGCCTTGCTCAGAAGGGCAATTCTTTAGATTTTGGTGCTTTTGGTCTCAAAGCCACGTCTCGAGGACAAATTACTTCAAGACAAATTGAAGCTGCTAGAAGAGCTATGACAAGGCATGTTAAAAGAGGAGCAAAAATTTGGATAAGAATCTTTCCTGATAAACCAATTACAAAAAAACCTCTTGAAGTTAGACAAGGTAAAGGTAAAGGAAATGTTGAGTATTGGGTTTGTCCTATAAAACCTGGGAGAATTCTTTATGAGATGGAAGGAGTTGATGAATCAATTGCAAGAGAAGCTTTAACTTTAGCAGCTGCAAAATTACCTGTAGGAACAAAATTTGTTCAAAGGAGATCGGTTTAATGGCTAAGAAAAAAACAAACTTATCAGAAATCGAAAAACTCAATATGGAGTATCTAGATTTGAAATTAAAAAATAGTTCGGGCTCGCTTAAAGATACTCACAAACTTTCGGAATTAAGAAAAGATATAGCTAGGTTAAAGACTAAAGAAAGAATGGGAATAGAAAAATGAGCGAAGCAATCGAAAGAACTTTAGTTGGATCGGTAGTTAGTATTTCTGGAAATAAGTCCAGGGTAGCCCTTATTCAAAGAAGTGTAAAACATAAAACACTGGGTAAAATTATAAAACGCTCTTCAAAAATTAGCTTCCATGATGAAGATAATTCGAGCAATTTAGGAGATAAGGTAAAAATTATGGAGTGCAAGCCTTACTCTAAATCTAAATCCTGGAAACTTGTTGAAGTTCTAAGGGTATTTGAGGGGGTTGAATAAAAATGATCCAAACTCAGACCATTCTAGAAATTGCAGATAATAGCGGAGCAAGGAAAGTTATGTGTATAAAAGTTCTTGGCGGATCAAAAAGAAGATACGCTCGAGTTGGAGACATAATCAAGGTTGCCATAAAAGAAGCTATTCCAACTGGAAGAGTAAAAAAGGGTCAGGTTGCTGAAGCAGTCGTAGTAAGAACTAAAAAAGATATTAAAAGAGAAGATGGTTCGAGCATAAGATTTGATGATAATGCAGCAGTTTTAGTTAACACTCAAAAACAGCCAATTGGTACTAGAATTTTTGGTCCTGTATCAAGAGAACTTAGAAGTAAAGATTTCATGAGGATTATTTCTCTTGCTCCGGAGGTCATTTAATTATGAAAAAACTTAGAACTGGAGACGAGGTTATTGTGATATCTGGAAAAGATACCGGGAAAACTGGAACTCTTTCTAAATTTATCTCAGAAACAAAATGTATTGTCTCTGGAGTTAAAATTGTTAAGAAGCATCAGAAGCCTAATCCTCAACTTAATATTCAAGGAGGTATTCTTGAAAAAGAATCACCAATTGATGTTTCTAACTTAGCCATCTATAACAAGAAATCAAAAAAAGCAGACAAGATTAATATTGAAATTAAAAAGGATAAAAAAATAAGAGTATTTAAATCGGATGGAAAAGAGGTCAAATGAGCACTTCAATTTTAAAGAAAACTTATCTTGAAAAGGCTGTTCCAAACTTAAAGGAATCTTTAGGTTTAAATTCTAATATGGCAGTACCCAAAATTATTAAAGTAACTCTTAACATGGGTTTAGGACCAGATGCAGTAAACGATAGAAAAGTTATTGATACTGCAATAGAGGATTTAAGACTTATATCTGGTCAACAGCCAGTTAAAACATTGGTAAGAAAGTCTGTAGCAAGTTTTAAAATTAGAGATGGATATCCTATAGGTTGTAAAGTTACCCTAAGAGGAGAAAGAATGTTCGATTTCTTAGATAGACTCTTGAATATCGCAATCCCAAGAGAAAGGGACTTTAGAGGACTAAGTATCAAATCTTTTGATGGACAAGGCAATTACACTATGGGAATAAAAGAGCATATTATTTTCCCAGAAATAGACTACGACAAAGTCCAAAAAATTAGAGGCATGGATATAAGTATTACTACTTCTGCAAAAAATGATGAAGAAGGCTTGTCCCTACTTAAAGAACTAAATTTTCCATTTGTTAGTTGAGGTAAGAATGGCGAAAAAATCAATGATAGCAAGAGAAATAAAAAGACAGAAAACAGTTGAACGCTTTGCTGCAAAAAGGGCAGAGTTAAAAAAGATAATTGCTGATTCTAAATCTTCTGAAGAAGATAAGTTTGCTGCTAGAGAAAAATTGCAAAAACTCCCAAGGAATGCAAATCCAATCCGTCTTCAGAGAAGATGTCAAATCACGGGAAGACCTCATGCTGTTTACAGAAAGTTTGGTCTTTCAAGAAATAAATTAAGAGAATTAGCTATGAGAGGTGATGTTCCAGGATTAGTAAAATCAAGCTGGTAAGAATTATGAGTATGCAAGATCCAATTTCAGACATGATCGCAAGAATCAAAAATGCCCAATCTAGAGGTCACAAAGAAGTACTTTTTGATTCCTCTAAAATTAAGTTTGGTATATGTAAAGTCCTAGAAACAGAAGGTTACATTCAAAAAGTTGAGTTAGTTGGAGACCAACCCAAGCAGGAAATTAAAATAACTCTCAAGTATTTTGAGGATTTACCTGTTATCAAAGAATTTGATAGAGCAAGCAAGCCAGGGCTTCGCAAATACTTTTCCTTTGATCAAATTCCTCCCGTTAAAGGAGGTTTGGGTACAGCTATTATGACCACAAGTAAGGGAATTATTACCAGCGACCAAGCAAAAAAAGAAAAAGTAGGTGGAGAACTAATCTGTACGGTATTTTAAAATGGCAAGAAATATAAATAGAAAATTAACACTTTCTGATGGAGCAAAGGCGTCAATAGCTGAAGATGTTCTGTCTATTTCCGGCTCGAAGGGAGAGCTATCTCTTAATGTGCACGATACCGTGAAAGTTTCTTTAGAAGAGGATTCAATTCTCTTCAATCCAAAGGACTTGGAGAATAAAACCTCTATTTCAATGACAAGCACTATGAGGTCTCTTGCATTGAACATGATAGAAGGAGTCACCAAAGGTTTTGAGAAAAAACTTGAAATTAATGGTGTTGGTTACAGGGTAAAAGTTTCAGGAGCTAATCTTGAACTCTCACTTGGCTATTCTCATCCAATTAGCTACAAACTACCTGATGGAGTTACCGCCGAAGCTCCCACCAATACAGAATTAGTACTGACATCAACGAATAAACAACTTCTAGGTGATACAGCCTCAGAGATAAGAGCTTTTAGACCTCCAGAACCCTATAAAGGTAAGGGAGTTAAATATTCCGATGAACATATAAAAAGAAAAGAATCTAAGAAGACCGCTTAAGATGAAAAAGATTGAAGCAAGAAATAGAAGATCGAGAAAACTAAGAAGTTTATCTGAAGGGCTTAAAGTTAATAGACTAGCTATATTCAGATCGGCAAGACACATTTACGCACAAGTATTCTCAATTGACGGAAAACAAATACTTGCACAAGCTTCCTCACTCGATAAAGAGTTAAAAGTTACTAATGGCGGAAATATAGAAGCAGCTGAAAAAGTTGGAGAATTAGTTGCAAAAAGGGCAATTGAGCAAGGAATAAAGAAAGTTACTTTTGATAGATCCGGTTATAAATATCATGGAAGAGTAAAGTCTCTTGCTGATGGCGCTAGGTCTCAAGGATTAGAATTTTAGAGAAGAATATGGAAGAAAATTTTGAACAAACCACAGAAGTTTTAGAAGAAAAACTAGTTGGCGTCAATAGAGTTGCCAAAGTAGTTAAAGGAGGAAGACTATTCGGTTTTACTGCCTTAACCGTAGTTGGTGATGGAAAAGGGAAAGTAGGATTTGGTAGAGGCAAAGCAAGGGAAGTACCTATAGCAATTCAAAAAGCATTAGAAAGCGCTAGAAGAAATATGGTTAATGTCGACCTAAATGGATCAACCATTCATTATGCAGTTAAAGCAAAACATGGATCGGCAACTGTTTACATGCAACCTGCTTCACCAGGGACAGGAATTATCGCTGGAGGAGCAATGCGAGCGGTTTTGGAGCTTGCTGGTGTAAAAGACGTGTTAGCTAAGTCGTATGGCTCTACAAATCAAATTAACGTTGTAAGAGCCACATTCAAAGGTTTATCGGAAATAGAATCACCAGAAAAAGTTGCATTAAGAAGATCAAAATAATCATGGCTGAAGAAAAAACAATTTCTGTAAAACAAATTAAAAGCGTAACTGGTTCTAAAAGAAACCAGAGACTCTCTTTAAGGGGATTGGGCTTAAAAAAAATCAATCACGTGGTACAAGTTAAAAGCACAAAAGAGAATCTTGGCATGATAAATAAGTGCAGGCATTTGATAGAGGTAATCGAGGAATAATGAAGCTTAACGAATTAAATCCTAAAATAAAAAACAAACCTACTAAAAGAGTCGGTCGAGGAGCAGGTTCTGGTTTAGGAAAAACTTCTGGAAAAGGGCACAAAGGTCAAAAAGCAAGATCTGGTGGAAAGGTTCGTCCCGGATTTGAAGGTGGGCAAATGCCAATTCAACAAAGATTACCTAAATTTGGCTTTACTTCAAGATCATCAAAATATAAAACACACATCAAGCTTGGTGATTTGAACAATTTATCTGAAGACATCATTGATTTAAATGTCTTGAAAGCAAATAAACTAATTTCAAGAATAACAAAAGAAGTTAAAGTAATTAATTCTGGCGAGCTAAATAAAGCCATCAAAATAAAAGGTCTAAAAATTTCAAAAACTGCTTCAGAAGAAGTCAAAAAATCTGGAGGAGAGGTAGGTTAATGGCTGCTATTAATCCAAAATCATCCGGTCTTTCCGAACTTTGGTCTAGACTGAGATTTGTCTTACTAGCACTTATCATTTATAGGATTGGAACACATATACCTGTTCCTGGAATAGATCCTGTCAAAATCTCCTCTTTATTTGATCAAAATCAAGGAACCTTGCTTGGCCTGTTCAATATGTTTTCCGGGGGTGCTTTAGAAAGAATGAGCATCATGGCTCTTAACGTCGTTCCATATATCACTGCGGCTATTGTGATGAATCTTTTAGAAGCCACTACTCCGAGTTTAAAGAAAATGTTCAGACAAGAAGGAGAACAAGGTAGAAGAAAAAGAACTCACTATGTACGTTTAGGAACTTTGCTTCTAGCAATATTTCAATCTATGGGTTTTGCTATAGCACTTTCTTCTCAAGGAATGGCAATAGACCCTGGTACTATGTTCATTTTCACTGCGGTGGTTTCTTTCGTAACAGGTACAATGTTTTTAGTTTGGCTTGGAGAGCAAGTTAATGAAAGAGGAATTGGAAATGGTATTTCTCTAATTATTTTCGCAAGTATCGTATCTGGTTTGCCAAGTGCAATTGGACAATCCTTTGAAGGAGCGAGACAAGGTGAAATAAGTCTAATTTTACTTCTTACAGTAGCTTTTATGGCAATACTTGCTATTTCTTTCATAGTTTGGGTAGAAAGGGCACAAAGAAGAGTAACTGTAAATTATGCTAGAAGAAATCCTAACCAAATGGCTATGGGACAAGCTTCGCACGTTCCATTAAAAGTAAACATGTCAGGAGTGATTCCTGCTATTTTCGCTAGCAGTATAGTTCTGTTCCCAGCGTCAATTAGTTCTTGGTTTGGACAAAGCGAAGGTATGGAATGGCTTCAAGAAGTTTCTCTAGCACTTAGTCCTGGACAACCCTTATATGTAGTTGTGTTTTCTATTTTGATTGCCTATTTTTGTTTTTTTTACACTGCAATACAGTTTCCGGCAAAAGATATTTCAGATAATTTGAAAAGATCTGGTGGCTTCCTTCCTGGAATAAGACCTGGAGGTCATACGGAAGAATACATTGATAATGTTATGTCTAGACTGACAGTTTGGGGATCCATATATATGATCATGATTTGTTTGTTACCCCAATTTTTAATTGTTTCCGCGAATGTTCCTTTTTATCTTGGAGGAACTTCACTTTTAATTGCAGTAGTAGTGGTAATGGACTTCATGGCTCAGGTACAATCACACCTTTTATCGAGTCAGTACCAGTCTTTGATGAAGAAAGCTAATTTAAAAGGATTTAAGAGATAAAATGAAAGTAAGAGCATCAGTAAAAAAAATATGCAAAGATTGCAAACTCGTTAAGAGGAGAGGCACAGTTTACGTAATCTGCAAAACTGATCAAAAACATAAACAGAGGCAAGGATAATGGCAAGGGTAGCTGGAGTTAACATACCTGATAAAAAGCAGGCTTGGATATCATTAACACATATTTTTGGAATTGGCAGGACTACGGCCCTCAAAATCTGTGAAACCACAGGTATTAGGTTTGATACAAAAATTTCAGCTTTAAATGAGCAAGAATTAGAGAAGTTAAGAAAAGAAGTAGGTAATTTTCTTGTAGAAGGAGACTTAAGAAGAGAGGTAAGCACTAACATCAAAAGATTAATGGACCTTGGCACCTTAAGAGGTATAAGGCACAGAAAAAGACTTCCAGTAAGAGGTCAAAGAACAAAGACAAACGCTAGGACTAGAAAGGGTCCTAGAAAACCAATTAGAAGATAATAATGGCAAAAGAAAAATCAAAGAAAACAAAAAATTCTAAGTCTGTTGCAAGCGAGGGCGTAGCTCATATTCTTGCAACTTTTAATAATACGATTATTAATATTACAGATAAAAAAGGAAATACCATTTCTTGGTCAAGCTCTGGGGCAAATGGATTTAAGGGCTCAAGAAAAAGCACACCTTTCGCTGCCCAAATCGCTGCAACTAAAGCTGGAGAACAAGCAATGAATTTAGGTCTGTCAGAAGTAGAAGTGGAAGTTTCAGGTCCTGGATCTGGTAGAGAGTCAGCGGTAAGAGCTCTAAATGGTTGTGGTCTAAGAATTACAAAAATTTCAGATGTCACGCCAATTCCTCATAATGGTTGTAGACCGCCTAAAAAGAGAAGAGTGTAATTATGGCAAGATATATAGGACCAAAAATTAAGCTTTCTAGAAGAGAAGGCACCGATCTACAGCTTAAAAGTGGATACAGATCTTATGAATCTAAAGCTAGGTCAGAAAACCCTCCTGGTGTTCATGGATTAAGGAGGGGTAGGCTTTCTGATTACGGTATGCAATTAAGAGAAAAGCAGAAAGTAAAAAGAATGTATGGTGTCTTGGAAAAACAGTTCAGAAATTATTATAAAAGAGCAGCACGTCAGAAGGGTGAAACCGGCACTAACTTGTTACTTTTCTTAGAGGCAAGACTTGATAACGTTCTTTATAGACTTGGCTTTGCATCAACTAGAGCCGAGGCAAGACAGCTTGTCAGCCATAAATCCATCTTAGTAAATGGAAAAACAGTAAATATCCCTTCTTATCAAGTTGCTGAAGGCGATGAGATCTCTATAGCAGAAAAATCACAGTCGCAAAAAAGAATTACGCAGGCTTTATCTTTAAGTGAACAAAGAGAAGAATGTGAATGGGTATCAGTAGATAAATCTAAATTTACTGGTACTTTTAAAAATTTACCTACGAGAGAGTTGCTAAGTAGTGAAATAAATGAGAACTACATAGTAGAGCTTTATTCAAGGTAAAAAATCTAAATTTGAGGATCATATGACAGACAATTTTGACATTATCAAGGACTTCTTAACTCCAAAAGAAATTATTGTGGAGGAAGTTAATCCCAATCATTCAAAAATTATATTAGAGCCTTTGGAAAGAGGATTTGGCCACACATTAGGAAATGCTTTAAGAAGAATTATTTTATCTTCTATACCCGGTTCTTGTGTTGTTGAAGCAAAGATTGATGGGGTATTGCATGAATTCTCAACAATTGATGGGGTTGCAGAAGACGTAATAAATATACTTTTAAATTTAAAAGGTATAGCTGTGCGAA
The DNA here is from genome assembly GCA_902632605.1 of uncultured SAR86 cluster bacterium. Taxonomy (GTDB): domain Bacteria; phylum Pseudomonadota; class Gammaproteobacteria; order Magnimaribacterales; family AG-339-G14; genus MEDG-81. The sequence goes on from CACPDB010000005.1 coordinate 103,646, forward strand.
TGATGGATGTTGAAGAGGCAGAATTATCAGTCGAGAAATCTGGAACAGGAAAGTTAACTGCAGGAGATTTTGAACTTCCTGCCGGGATAGAAATCATTAACCCAGATCACCAGATTGCAACTCTTGCTGACAACGGCAGTATAAAAATGTCAATCAAAGTCAAAAAGGGTAGAGGTTACGATCCAGTGATAATTAGTGCTACTGAGGAAGAGGAAAGTAAAGAAGTTGGTCTGTTAAGGTTAGATGCTTCTTATTCACCAATACAAAAAGTGGCTTATCAAGTTGAAAATACAAGGGTCGAAAATAGAACAGATTTAGATAAGCTTATTTTAGATGTTCATACTAATGGCACAATTGATCCAGAAGAAATTTTAAGATTAGCAGCAACTATTTTACAAAGACAGCTCATTGCATTTGCTGAACTAGGTTTTGAAACTGAAGAGGAAGAAGAAGAAGAAATTCCTCCAGTCGATCCAATTATGCTTCGTCCTGTTGATGAATTAGAGCTTACTGTTAGATCAGCAAACTGTTTGAAAGTAGAGAAAATTTATTACATTGGTGATCTTGTTACTAGAAAAGAATCTGATTTATTAAAGACACCAAATCTAGGAAGAAAGTCCCTAAATGAAATTAAAGATGTATTGGCCGCTAGGGGATTATCCTTGGGATTGGAATTAGAAAACTGGCCGCCTTCAAATATAGAAAGTTAATGAGTAATTTAAAAAGAGGCAGAACCTTTGGCAGAAATAGCTCTAGAAGAAAGGCGCTATTTAAAGCTTTAGCTATTTCTTTAATAGAACATGAAGGAATTAAAACAACTTTGCCTAAAGCCAAAGAATTAAGGTCTTTCATTGAACCTCTGATAACCCTTGCTAAAGATGATTCTGTAAGTAATCGAAGACTTGCTTTTAAAAAGATAAGAAATAAGTCTGCGGTAGGAAAACTTTTTTCTGATTTAGGTCCTAGATTTAAAGACAGGCCTGGAGGCTATTCCAGAATAATAAAGATTGGTTTTAGAAAAGGAGATGCTGCTCCAATTGCCTTTATTGAACTCCTAGATAGAACTGCAGAAGATGAAACTGTTGTTGCTGATGCAGTAGAGCCTGAAAAGCTTTAAATGTAGCTTTTTTATAAAAACTTTCCGGTATAGGACTTTTTGCATTTAGCTAGCTGACTTGTATTTCCTGCGGCAACTATTTCTCCTCCGCCATTTCCACCTTCGGGTCCAATGTCAATAATCCAATCAGAGTTTTTAATTACATCTAAATTATGTTCAATCACAACGATTGTGTTTCCCTGAGAATTTAGTTTTTGTAAAACATCCATGAGCAGCTGGACATCATGAAAATGTAAACCTGTCGTTGGTTCGTCTAATAAATAGATTGTTTTTCCCGTAGACGTTTTGGAAAGTTCTTTAGCTAACTTAACTCTTTGAGCTTCTCCTCCAGATAAAGTAGTAGCTGGCTGTCCTAGCCGCAAATAGCCTAGTCCGACTTGATTCAAAGTATCGAGTTTTTTCTTAATTTTTGGGACGGCTTCAAAAAATATAGTTGCCTGTTCAACAGTCATATTTAAAACTTCTGAGATATTTTTTCCTTTAAATTTAACCGTTAAGGTTTCATTGTTGTATCTCTTTCCATTACATACATCACACTTAACATAAACATCTGGGAGAAAGTGCATTTCTACTTTTATCATTCCATCTCCTTCACAAGCTTCGCACCTCCCCCCTCTAACATTGAAACTAAACCTTCCAGGTTTGTATCCTTTTGCTCTAGCCTCTTGTGTTTCAGCAAAAAGTTCTCTTATTGGAGTAAAGATGCCCGTATAAGTTACTGGGTTAGATCGCGGAGTTCTACCGATGGGACTTTGACTTATTTCGATTACCTTATCGACAAATTCCGTTCCTTCTATTTTTTCAAAAGCTTCAGTTTTCATGGAACTTTTGCTTAAAATATTCGATAGGGCAGGATAAAGCGTTTGATTTATCAGGGTAGATTTTCCTGAACCAGAGACTCCTGTAATAGAAATTATATTCCCTAGAGGAATTTCTAAATCTATATTTTTAAGGTTATTTCCTGTACAACCTGATAACTTAATTTTTCCTTTATCTGCAATTTTTTTCTTTTTTTCTATTTGAATTCTTTTTTTCCCAAATACATATTGAGAAGTGAGAGAATTTTTTGCCTTTTTAAGAGATTCAACATTTCCGGAGAAACAAACCTCTCCTCCATGAACTCCTGCTTTCGGTCCTATATCTATGATGTGGTCTGCTTCTTCAATAGTTTCTTGATCATGCTCTACAACTATTACAGTGTTGCCAAGTTCTTTAAGTCTTTTAAGAGTAGATAAAAGTTTTTTATTGTCTCTTTGATGTAAGCCTATAGAAGGTTCATCAAGTATATAGGTAACACCCACTAGACCCGCACCAATTTGAGAGGCAAGTCTTATTCTTTGTGCTTCACCTCCACTCAAAGTTTCAGCACTTCTAGAAAGAGTTAGATAATTAAGTCCAACATCAGAAAGGAAAGTTAAGCGTTCTTTTATTTCTTTGATAATTTTAAATGCTATTTCTCCTTTTACCCCAGTTAGAGTTAACTTTTTAAAAAAACTGAGAGCATCACCAATTGTCATGCCTACAATCTCAGGTAAAGAAAATTTATTTATAAAGACACTTCTTGCTTCTAAATTTAACCTTGTTCCATTGCATTCATCGCAGAGAGTATTCGTCATAAACTTTGCATAATATTCTCGTCTAAAGTTTGAATCTGTATCTCCAAGTCTCCTTTCAATATTTCTTACGACACCTTCAAAAGGCTTAAATATCTCTCTTTTAAAACCTCTTTTGGAAACATAACTAAAATCAACTTCATCATTACTTCCATAAAGGATAATTTCTTTTTCTTTTTCTAAAAGGTCTTCGAAAGGCGTATCAAGAGAAAACCCAAAAGTCTGACTGACTCTGTTTAAAAGGTATCTATTATGATAAGTGTGACTTGCATCCCAGTCTTTTATAGCGCCCTGATTAAGACTTAGTTCTGGTCTTACAATCAATTTCGAAAGATCTATTTTAGATTTATATCCTAAGCCATCACAGGATGGACAAGCGCCTGATGGACTATTAAAAGAAAACAATCTTGGCTCTAATTCTTGAATACTAAATCCACATTTAGGACAGGCCATTTTAGTCGAAAATGCATCAAAGCTTTTTTCATTATCCATATCCTGTATTTCTACCAATCCATTTGATTCTGAAACACAAGTTTCTAAAGATTGTATGAGACGACTATTGTTTTTTGAATCAATAGTGAGTCGATCCACCACAATCGATATTGAGTGTTTCTTATTTTTATCTAGTTTGATTTGTTCGCTTAAATCATAGACTGTTCCATTTACGGTTACTCTTACATATCCTTTCATAAGCAGGTCATTAAATAAGTTTAAATGCTCACCTTTTTGTTCTTTAACTACAGGAGCTAATACAAAAACTCTTTTTTTATTAAAAGTTTTTAGTATTTTTTTTGCTATTTGATCAATGGTTTGACCTTCGAGAGAGATATTATGATCTAAGCATTTTGCACTACCTGATCGCGCATAAAGCAGTCTTAGATAATCATAAATTTCTGTCACAGTTCCAACTGTAGACCTAGGATTATGAGATGTTGACTTTTGCTCAATGGAAATCGCAGGAGACAAGCCTTCTATGGTATCGACCTCCGGTTTATCCATTACAGAAAGGAACTGTCTAGCATAAGCAGAAAGAGATTCTACATATCTTCTCTGTCCTTCGGCATATAAAGTATCAAAAGCAAGTGAAGATTTTCCAGAACCCGATAAGCCAGTTATAACAGTCAATTTATCTCTAGGGATATCTAAATCAATATTCTTAAGATTATGCTGCTTGGCACCTTTAACATGAATAAATTTCATTTATTTAATTTTTCTTTTAGATTAGACTAACTTATCAGATAACAATTATGGCTCAAAGCGGAATAAATAAGGTTATATTACTTGGAAATTTAGGGGCGGATCCTGAAGTAAGATATACAGCTGGAGGGGTACCAATAGCAAATGTATCCATTGCTACATCAAATAGCTGGAAGGATAAAAATTCTGGAGAGACCGTTGAGCAGACAGAATGGCATAAAATTGTTTTTTTTAATCGTCTAGCAGAAATCGTTGAGCAATATCTTAAGAAAGGTTCAAAAATCTATGTAGAAGGACAATTGAGAACTAACAGCTGGGAAGATAAGAATACTGGCGAGAAGAAATATAGTACCCAGATTGTTGCAAGAGAAATGCAGATGCTCACACCTAGAGGTGAATTAAGTCAACAAAGTCAAGATTCAGGCTTTAACCAATCAACCCAAAATTCTCAACAAGAAGACCCACCTTGGGAAGACGAAGACATTCCGTTTTAATTCTCGTATTTAGAAAGAACCAAACTTACATTAGTTCCACCAAATCCAAAACTATTACTCATAAAAGAACTAAATTCTTTTTCCAAAGATTTTTCTGGAATATTTATGCCTTCTGCTTCTGGAATAGGATTAGTTAAATTTTTATTTCCAGCAATGAAATTACCATTCATCATAAGAATGCTGTAGATGCATTCTTGTACACCTGCAGCCCCTAAAGTATGTCCAGTAAGGGACTTTGTTGAGCTTACAACCGGAACATCATCTTTGAAAACCGATTTTATAGCATTCAACTCGATAGGATCTCCAGCAGGAGTAGAGGTTCCATGAGCATTAAGATATTCAATAGATTTTAGACCACTCATTTCAAGAGATTTCTTCATACAATTTTTTGCTCCTTCTCCGGAAGGCGCAACCATATCGTCTCCATCGGATGTTGCTGAGTATCCTTTTATTTCTGCGTATATTTTAGCTTTTCTTGATAAGGCATGTTCTAGCTCTTCAACTATCAAAATTCCTCCTCCACCTGAAATTACAAAACCATCTCTATTTTCGTCAAAGGGCCTAGACGCTTCAGTTGGATTTTCGTTGAAATTACTAGATAAAGCCCCCATTGCATCGAACAATCCAGATTGTGTCCAATGCTCATCTTCTGCTCCACCTGCAATTATTACATCTTGATTACCAAGTTGGATCTGTTCCCAAGCAGAACCAATGCAGTGAGCGCTGGTTGAACAAGCTGAAGAGATTGAGAAATTTACTCCTTTGATTTTCAAAGAAGTTGCTAGGCATGCAGAAACTGTACTACCCATAGTTTGAGTTACGCGGTAAGGACCAACTCTTTTAACTCCTTTTTCTCTTAAAATATCTGCTGCATCAACTTGACTTCGAGAGGATGCTCCCCCCGAGCCTGCAATTACTCCAATTCTGTCTGTTTCAAAGATGCTTTCTGGTAAATCTGAATCTTTTATCGCATCTAAAGCACTTAGATAAGAGTAAGCTGCAGCTTCCCCCATGAATCTAAATAATTTTCTGTCAATTAAATCTTTAAGATTTATGGATATTGACCCTGAAATTTTGCTTCTAAACCCTAAATCATTATATTCTTCGTTCTTAGAAATTCCTGAGATGCCATTTCTTAGTGAAGTAGATATTTCTTCTATATTATTCCCAATACATGAGATTGAACCCATACCCGTGATAACTGCTCTTTTTTTAGACATCAGAAATTTTGAGGATCTTCAAACAATCCAACTCTTAAATCTTTTGCAGAATAAATTTCTTTACCATCGACAAACATTAATCCATCGGCAAAACCTATAACAAGCTTTTGCTTTCTAACTTTTTTTATACTAATTTTATATTCAACTAATTTAGCTTTAGGCAGAACTTGACCATAAAATTTTACTTGGCCTGAACCTAGGGCTCTGCCAATACCACTGTTACCTTCCCATAAAAGATAAAAACCTAATAACTGCCACATCGCATCAAGCCCCAAACAACCGGGCATTACTGGGTCAGTTGAAAAGTGACAGTCAAAAAACCATAGCTCAGGAGTAATATCCAATTCACCTTGAATTTCTCCGTTATTGTAATCACCTAAAGAATCATTAATTTCAATAATTCTATCCATCATTAGCATTTCATTATTTGGCAATCTTCCATTTTTAGGTCCAAATAAATCACCATTAGAGCAAGCTACTAGCTCATCTTTAGAAAAACTGTTTTTGTTTTTTAAATCCATTACTTATTAATTATCATACCTTTCTTAAGGATTGCGAGGAAAGACTTTATCCTATACTATTCGCTTCTATTTTGTAATTTGTAAAGATGTACGCAGTAATAAAAAGCGGTGGAAAGCAACATAAAGTTTCAGAAGGCGAGGAAATTCTTCTTGAAAAGATATCTTTAGGCGAAGGAGAAATAATAGAATTTTCAGAGGTTTTAGCTGTAAATAAGGATGGTACTTTAAACGTTGGAAAACCACTTTTAGAGGGAGCAGTCGTAAAGGGCAAGATAATAAATCACCTTAAGACAAAAAAAATCTCAGTTATAAAAATGAAAAGAAGAAAAGACTACAGAAAAAAACAAGGACATAGGCAGAATTTAACAAAAGTAAAAATCGAATCTATAAGTTATGGCGCATAAGAAAGCAGGCGGAAGCTCAAGAAACGGAAGAGATTCTGAGTCGAAAAGACTTGGCGTTAAAAGGTATGGTGGTCAAGTAGTAGCTGCTGGGGAAATACTCGTAAGACAAAGAGGAACAAAATTTCATCCGGGACAGAACGTTGGTATCGGAAAAGATCATACTCTTTTTGCAAAATGTGATGGCAAAGTCTTCTTTAACAAAAAAGGAAAAAACCTTAAGCAATTTGTCAATATAGAATCTACTTCATAAAATCATGCGCTTCATTGATGAAGCAGTTATAGAAATTTCATCCGGAGATGGTGGCAATGGCTGCCTGAGCTTCCGTAGAGAGAAATTCATTCCCAAAGGAGGACCGGATGGAGGCGATGGAGGTAAAGGCGGCAGTATAAATTTTATTGCAAAAGAATCTTTGCATACCTTGCAAGATTTTAAACTCAAAAGAAAATACAAAGCCCAAAATGGGCGACAAGGAAAAGGGAAAAATATGCATGGAAAAGATGGTGAGGATACCATCTTAGAAGTCCCATTAGGAACCCTATTAATAAATGACGAAACGGATGAACTGCTTTGCGATCTTACTGATGCTAATCAGGAATACACCGCTGTAATAGGAGGGAAAGGCGGTCTTGGTAATGCTAGGTTTAAGACATCTACCAATAGAGCGCCTAGAAAAACCACAGAAGGAAAGTTAGGCGAAATAATAAGTGTGAGACTAGAATTAAAAGTCTTAGCAGATGTAGGGCTTTTAGGGAAACCAAACGCAGGTAAGTCAACTTTAATTTCAAAAATATCTTCAGCTAAACCCAAAATAGCTGATTATCCATTCACAACATTAAGTCCCAATTTAGGAGTGGTAAAGTTAAATAGTTATTCAAGCTTTGTTATAGCTGATATACCCGGATTAATTCCGGGGGCATCAGAAGGTATTGGATTAGGAATAGATTTTTTGAAGCATCTTTCCAGAGTAGAAATACTTTTGCATTTAATCGATGTTGAAGAAGGTAATCTAGAAGAAATCAAAAAAAATTATGACAACATTAATAAAGAGCTGAAAGCATTTAGCAACGAGCTAAATCAAAAAGAACAATGGGTTGTGATTAGTAAAATTGATAAAATTTCTGATGACAAAATAAATTATTTAAAAAAACAAGCTCAGAAACTTTTCAGCAAAAAAAATGTCTTTTATGTATCATCGATTTCTGGAGCAGGTTTAGAAAACCTAATTCAAAGCATAGGAAATAGACTAGCAAGTGAAAAAAATTAAATCTGAAAAATTGATCGTTATTAAAGCTGGATCAAGCCTAACTACTTTGGAGTCTGGGCTGCCTAATTTGAGATTTATAAAATCTATTTCTGAACAAATATCCATGCTCTACAAAAAGGGATTTCATATCGTTTTGGTTTCTTCGGGAGCAATTGCTCAGGGAATGAAAATATGGAATTTATCCTCCAAACCCAAGTCTGTAGATTTCCTACAGGCCTTATCCGCAACCGGTCAGATTGAATTGATAAATAATTACCAAAAGGAATTTAAAAGGTTTGACTTAATTGCTGCACAAGTTTTACTAAGTCATTCAGATTTCGGCGTTAAAAGCCGTTCTGAAAATGCTAAAAATAGTATTTCTAATCTCATCGCGTTGGGCGCCATTCCGATAATTAATGAAAATGATTCTATATCGACTGAAGAGATCTTAAATGGAGACAATGACAGGTTGAGTGGAAAAGTTGCAACTTTACTAAGTTCAAAAAAATTATTTATTCTGACAGATCAAAATGGACTATATGATAAAAATCCTGATCAACACATTGACGCCAAAATAATAAGTAAAGTAAATCTTAATGAATTTAATTTCAAAGAAGTGTCTTTTGGTGATTCAGGTATTTTGGGAAGAGGAGGAATGACGACAAAAATAAAAGCTGCAAAGGATTACCTCAAAAAAAGCAATGAGGTTTGGATACTAAATGGAAATGATAAAGGGATATTAGAAAAAGCTGTCCAAAAAAAGGGGGTTGGAACTATGATTTATTTATCCTAATTTTTTAATAGATTTAATTAGTCTAGATTTTTGACGAGCAACTGCATTTTTTGGAAGAACCTTTTTATTAGCTAACTTATCTAAAACTTTTTGAGTTGAAACAAATAAGTCTTTGGCTTTGGAAACATCACTTTCATTGATAGCTTCTTCAACGTTTCTAACCATTGTTCTTACAGATGCTCTTTGTGAACTTTTTAAAGAGTTTCTAGAATTTGCTTGTCTAGACCTTTTTTTTGCTGATTGGATATTCGCCATAGGTGGCGATGATGAAGATTATTTAGTTTATTGTCAACTTTCTATTTTAATTTTTACAAAAATAAACAGTTTATAAAATAATCTTGTTAGTTCATTTAGTATTCTATAGGGCGCCATAATCCAATATCTTTTATAGAGGGGAAACTTGAATTCACTCTTTGCTTGAATATAAGAGTTTCCCAAATGCAATTCTTCCTTAAGGTGAACCGGGGATGGAGTAATACATAATGATCTTAGGTTTAAGGCCCAGTCCCTATCCATTGCATGATCTATGGGAAGGCTCATTACCCTCATTTTCTCTAAAAGGTTTTTAGCAGCAAATCTGTTGATCAGATAACACCCAGTTCCAGATTTAAATCCAAAATTCAAAGCAATATAGAATTCTTTATGAATTTTCTTTAATTTAACAGGCATACCTTTTTCTTTTGTTCTATCACTTCCTCCGCTAAGCCTTAATAAATCAAAATTAATTCCAGAACGTATTGCACAATTGATAATTTCAACTATATCTTCTTCAAACTCAATGTCATCTTCACAAACTAAAGCAAAATCTTCTTTGGTATCTAAAAATTTTTTTAAAACATTCAGGTGGCTAAAATAACAACCTAATTCTCCAAGATTAGTTCTTTTGCCATGCAGCAAATTATATTTAAGTTCTGAATAATTTTGATGAGGTAAAGATATTTTCTTGCCATCTACGGCGACTTCCAATTCAAATTCTATGCCAATTTTCTTGAAGCTCTCTGTTGCAGAAACCAATCTATCATTTGCCCTTTCAAGATTAATTAAATAAACAATCACTCAAGAAGTATACATGTATACATTGCTCAACTTCTGGTTAAGAAGGTAAAAATGCTAACTTCGTTGTCTTTTGAGGATTGTTTGTATCCTGACTAGCCATATCAACCATACCTCCGACTCCTCTAGCTAGAAGCCACCAAGCAAATAAAGGCCCAAACAGCAAAGCCCATGACAATCTAGAAACCAACTTCACCCCTGAATCACCCATTACCTGAAAGAAAACCTTTTCAAGTAGTTCTTTAGTAATTCGTCTTCGCAAATAAGCCATTACAAAAGGCCATAATGCAGCAAAAGTACTCATGGTTACTCCTCCAACAACTACCTCTTTTGCATTAATAGGCTCCATTTGAGAAATAAGAACTTGTAATTTTTCGTCTGTTATTTCCTCTAAATCTTTGTTTGTAAAACCACTTCCAAAGACATTAGGATTACCGATGTATAGATCTGCTACTTCATCAGTACTCATAATAGGTAAATCTGGATACTTTGCTAAAGCATCTTCAATAATATAGGAGTTATCTGTCGAGATAGCCTTGAGTGAAACTTCTAGTTGCTCATTATTCTCAAAATTATGAAAAGTGATATCTGATCCCGGAAAAGACTCATCTTTATGCATTTCTGCAGTCCAGTTATCGTTATCAAAATTCTCTTGATCTGATACTAAAATTTCAAACATCTTTCCTTTGATGGTGTTTGCAGCACCTTCTAACTGTTGACCATCATATTGTTGAAAATGTTCTGATATTTCATCAATCGTTGCTGTTTCACCTAATTGAGCTGACCAACGAAGTCTTATGGCTTGAATAAATGTTTCTCCCAATGGACCTTCAAGCTTTTCATGTTGTCCAGCTATGAGGTATGCCATTGCCACAGTGCTAAAAACTTCCCCATTTACTATCTTTTGATCTACAGGGAAATCTCCAGTTAAAAAATCTTTTATTCTATTTCCAACAACCTTGAGATTATCTATATTGGCAATATTCTTGATTAAATTCCATTGGTGACTAGTGAGATTCTTGGTGTAAGAAAATAATCTATAGAGTTTAATGTCTTGAAAACTCTTAGCGTGAAGTAAATTTTCAAAACCAAACAGAAATATTAAACCGAGCATATTTGTCACAAATAACTCAGCAAATATTATTGGGCTATATGGCCACAATACTGAAATCCAAGAAATCAAAATTCCAATCGCTATTTTAAATATCTCTAAAATTGACAGGATAGTTCCTGCGACCAGACCAAGATAACGGGCAACATCTGTATAGGATTTTATTTCTTTCAAACCAACATATTGCGCAATCTTGAAGGCCATCCAGAACTCAAAAGCAATTGAAACAAATACTCCTATGCCTAACTTACCAGGAAGGCCTGCTAACACCATATTAATTACAGCTACTTTAGTTATTACCCCATAAATATCTGATTCAATTAAATCGTATTTAGTTTTAAAAACACCTTCAAAGGGTTCAAAGACAAACTTTGATACCGGAGTATCAGAAATTAACTGTTTAACTTTATTGAGATTTTTTTTTAGCCAATCAAAAGCTTCTTTATGAGCCCCTTCATCGTTATAATTCTCAAACTTGCTATCAAAAGTGTCTTCATATTCAAAGCCACTTTTTTTGCTATTTTCATTTTTAGCCATCTTTAACCTTATTTATAACTTAGAATTTATTCTATGCCATACAGGCTTTTAAGCAATCCATTAAGGGAAAAGAGAAAATGGTGGAGGCGGCGGGTATCGAACCCGCGTCCATCGATCTATTCCTATCAGCTCTACATGTTTAGATTCATCTTTTAGTTTCCTATTTTAAATCTCCGATGAGCAGGATAGATAAAAAGTATTCTGTAAAAACTTTTTAGAAAAATCACAGAAAAATTTTCCTAAGCAACCTATTGGTCGACTTTCTATTACCTTAATAGGTATGGGGTAAAGAAAGCTAGCCTATTTAAGCGGCTAGAGCGTAGTTTGCTTTATTGCCAACTAATTTTTTTGAAACTTATTTTTACGAGCAAGTTACAAGCTCGACATGCACTTTAAGTTCAAAAATAGATGTCTAATCCATTTCGCCCCCAAAAGGGACTTCTATTCTAATGAAATTATGAAAAGTTGCTATTTAGTTTTGAGGTTTTGGCTTTTTCTTTTTTCCACTCTTTTTGTTTTATGCTCTCTCTTTTATCAAACTTAGATTTTCCTTTTCCTAAACTTATTTTTAATTTAACTAAATTATCTTTCCAGAAAATTTTTACAGGAAGACAGGTTAAACCTTTCTCTTGAGTGCCCTTAAATATTTTTGATAATTCTGATTTAGTTAGAAGCAGTTTTTTTGTTCGAAGGGGATCTACTTCATGCGTTACTTCATTAAGCGGTGAAACAGACATTCCAATTAGCCAAGCCTCTCCTTTTTTCATTAATACGTAACTATCTTTTATATCAACTCTAGCAGCTCTGATTGATTTCACTTCCCAACCTAATAAAGAGATTCCAGCTTCAAAACTCTCGCCTAATTCGTAATTAAATTTAGCCTGTCTATTTTCTATGATTGGTTTTTTTGAAAGTTTGTTGTTTTTAACCATCGATTTAGTATAACTTGTAAAGCTTAAATAAAATATTTTGCTATGAGTGCTAATAAAATTTGGCAAGGAAATACAACATTCATCTTAGCAGCTGCAGGATCTGCAGTTGGGTTAGGTAACATATGGAAATTTCCATATATGGTTGGCTCAAATGGCGGAAGTGCTTTTGTATTTATTTATTTGATTTGTATCTTTGCAATTGGGTTTCCAGTAATGGTTTCAGAAATTTTAATAGGGAAATATGGTAGAAAAAGCCCAATAAATTCTTTAAAAAAACTATCTGTTGAGTTTAATTTAAGTTCCTACTGGAAGTATTTAGGTATTCTTGGAGCATTTGCTGGAGTGATAATACTTTCTTACTATAGTGTTTTTGCAGGAATGGCATTTTCATATATTTTTAATGTATTTCCTTCAGGCTTGGAAAACCCTTCGCAATATTCGACAAATTATTTTACAAATTTTTCTTCCTCTCCCTTCGATTTAATTTTTTGGCATAGTTTATTTATTATTTTGACCTCTTTGATAGTTGGTTTTGGAGTAGTTAAGGGTATAGGTAGATCGGTAAATGTCTTAATGCCATTTCTTTTTCTCTTTATAATTTTGGTGTCGATTTATTCTTCGTTTGTTGGCGACTTCCTAAGCACAATCTATTTTTTATTCAAACCTGATTTTTCAGTTATTACTCCACAAATAGTGATAAGCGCCATGGGACAAGCTTTTTTCTCTTTATCAATTGGGATGGGAGCAATAATGGCTTATGGGGCATATATGCCAGAGAAACAAATGATTGGAAAAACTGTCATCACAATTATCTTCCTAGATACTTTTGTTGCCCTTTCCGCGGGACTAGCTATTTTTCCAATAGTTTTTAGTAATCCATTTTTAGCAATTAATGCTGGCCCAGGGCTAATTTTTGAGACTCTTCCCGTAGCGTTTTACTCACTTCCCCTAGGAAGTTTTTTTTCTATTATTTTTTTCATCTTAATTTCAATTGCTGCTTTAAGTTCTTCAATATCTCTTCTTGAGCCATTTACAGCTTGGATGGAAGAAAAAGAAAAATTTAAAAGACCCGTTTTAGTAGCTGTTCTTGGTATTTCGATCTGGTTTTTAGGATTGGGAAGCATTTTCTCTTTCAATATTTGGTCAGACCTCAGGTTATTTGGCTTTAATTTTTTAGAGCTTATGGACTATCTTACAAACAACATCATGCTCCCTCTTGGAGGACTCTTTGTTGCAGTTTTAGTAGGTTGGCTTGTGCCAGAGAAATTTCTTGAGAAAAATTTAAATTTATCTAAGTATAAATTTAAAGCTTTTTATTTTTTCTTGAGATTTGTTGCTCCAGTTTCAATTACTCTGGTATTTCTTTACTTAGTTTTTTAGACTCTTCCAGAGCATTATCATTAACTTCAGTATCAACTTCCTTTTTCCAATCTACCAATTTATTTTTTTCAAAATAAAGAGAGTGATGAACTTCACGAAATACCTCATCACCTATAATTTCAAAACCTATGTAATCCCACCTTGATGAATTAAAAGGATCCTTAATTGATGGAGTTCCCATAATATATTGAACCTGGGCTTTAGTCAGTCCAGTTTCCAACTTGGAGATCATATCTAAGCTGATAATATTTCCTTGAGATACTGGAACTTGGTAAAAATCATTAGCACAAGAAATAATAAAAAAAGAAGATATAATAATCGGCAAATGGGAAATTTTCACACTGAGATTTAAGCATAGTTTTAAAAATGAGCGAAGATAAAAATTTAAGAAAAGCCGGTTTAAAGGTAACTCTTCCAAGAGTCAGAATCTTAGAGATTTTTGAAAACTCATCTGAAAGACATTTAAGCGCTGAAGACATATACAATAAAATAAGAGAGGGGGGAGATGAAGTTGGTTTGGCAACGGTCTACCGAGTTCTCACTCAATTTGAATCGGCTGGAATTTTAATGAAACAAAATTTTGAAGATAATTTTTCAGTCTATGAGCTTGTTTCCGATGATCATCATGATCATATGGTTTGCATTGATTCCGGCGAAGTAATTGAGTTCAAGAATGATGTAATCGAAAATGAACAGGATAAGATTGCAAAAGAACATGGTTATAAAATTGTTGATCATAAATTAGTTTTATATGTGAAGCCTTTGAATGGTAAAAAATAAAGATAAAAAATCAAAATTAGACTTAGACGAAACTCCTAAAAGTAGTCAAGAAGAAAAAGACATCGATACCTCTCTTGAGGAAGAAAATGTGGTTTTATCAGAGTTGGTAAAATCCCTAGAAGAAAAAATCCTGAGGGCTCAGGCTGAAATAGAAAATGTAAGAAAAACATCTCAAAAGGAGATATTGAAAGCAAGAATTTATGCCTCAGAATCATTAGCAAAAGAACTTCTATCGCCTATTGATAATCTCCAAAGAGCTTTAGAGCATTCCGATCAGGATGTTCCTAAGTCCTTGCTAGAATTAGTTTTAAAGGAGATTAATCAAGCTTTTTCTAATAATGATGTGAAAGAAATTAATCCCATAGGCGAAAAATTTAATCCTAATTTTCATGAGGCACTCTCAGTACTAGAGGATCAGAAAAAGGGTCCAGATGAAGTTATAGAAGTCATTCAAAAAGGATACATGATAGAAGATAGAGTAATCAGACCCGCTCTCGTTGTTGTAAATAAAGTTTAGTTTTTTACTTGTTTTTTTTTGTTTAGCCCCTATTTAAGGTTAAAGAATATATTAAGGAGTAAAAATGTCTAAAATAATTGGTATTGATTTAGGTACAACTAATTCTTGTGTATCTGTCTTAGAAAGTGGTCAACCAAAAATTATAGAAAATGCTGAGGGTGACAGAACAACCCCGTCAGTGGTTGCATACACTGATGGAGAAATCCTAGTAGGTCAAAGCGCTAAAAGGCAAGCTGTAACAAATCCAGAAAATACTCTTTATGCAATTAAGAGACTTATAGGAAGAAAGTTTGATGGAGAAATCAAAAAAGAATCGGAAGTAGCACCATATAAAGTTATTAAAGCTGATAATGGAGATGCTTGGGTGGAGGTAAAAGGAGAAAAACTCGCTCCACAACAAATTTCTGCACAAGTTTTAACAAAAATGAAAAAATCCGCTGAGGATTACTTAGGTCATGAGGTTAAGGATGCAGTTATAACTGTACCTGCATATTTTAATGATTCGCAAAGACAAGCAACCAAAGATGCTGGCAAAATCGCTGGCCTTGAGGTTAAAAGAATTATTAATGAACCGACAGCAGCTGCTCTTGCCTTTGGAATGGATAAAAAAACCGGAGATCAAAAAGTAGCAGTTTATGACTTGGGTGGAGGTACTTTTGATATCTCAATTATAGAGTTAGCTGAAATTGATGGGGAGAAACAGTTTGAAGTTCTGTCTACTAATGGAGATACTTCTTTAGGTGGCGAAGACTTCGATAATGTATTAATAGACCATCTTGTTGATGAATTTAAAAAAGAACAGAATTTTGATTTAACTCAAGACTCATCTGCAATCCAAAGGTTAAAAGAGGCAGCTGAAAAGGCAAAAATTGAGCTTTCCTCCAATCAGCAAACGGAAATAAATTTACCTTACATCACAGCAGATTCATCAGGTCCAAAACACCTTCTTTTGAAGCTAACAAGAGCAAAATTAGAATCTCTTGTAGGAGATCTTGTTTCCAAAACTTTAACGCCGGTCGATGTAGCTCTTAAAGATGCAAAATTATCCACTTCAGAAATAAGTGATGTAATTTTAGTAGGAGGGCAAACAAGAATGCCTCTTGTACAAGAAAAAGTAAAAGAATTTTTTGGTAAAGAACCAAGAAAGGACATAAACCCTGATGAGGCTGTAGCTGCTGGAGCTGCGATTCAAGGGGCGGTTCTATCAGGAGATGTTACAGACATTCTTCTATTAGATGTGACTCCACTGACTCTAGGAATTGAAACAATGGGCGGAGTAATGACTCCTCTGATAGAAAAAAATACAACGATACCGACAAATAAATCTCAAATTTTCTCTACAGCAGAAGATAATCAAACCGCCGTTACAGTAAATGTAGTGCAAGGCGAAAGAAAGCAAGCCAAAGATAATAAACAACTAGGTTTATTTAACCTAGATGGAATTCCTGCTGCTCCAAGAGGAATGCCTCAAATAGAAGTCTCTTTCGATATAGATGCAAATGGCATATTGAATGTATCAGCAAAAGATAAGGCAACAAATAAAGAGCAATCAATAACTATCCAAGCATCAAGCGGTCTTTCTGAGGAAGAAATAGAAAAAATGGTCCAGGATGCTGAAGCCAACGCAGAGGATGACAAAAAATTTGAAGAACTTGTGCAGGCAAGAAATGCTGCGGATACTCTTATTCATGGATGTAAAAAAACTCTTGACGAGTCTGCAGATAAAGTCGAGCCTTCAGAGAAAGATAGTATTGAAGCTGCTATTGTAGATTTAGAAGAAGCTTTAAAAGGTGAAGATAAAAATCAGATAGAGGAAAAAACTAAATCTTTAGCTGACGCATCATCTTCTTTGGCTCAAAGGCTTTATGCGGAACAACAGCAAGAAGCTCAAGCAAATGAAAATAATACTGAATCTGACTCTAGCAATTCTGCAAATGACGAAGTTGTCGATGCAGATTTTGAAGAAGTAAAAGAAGAGAAAAATTAATTTTTCTATTTCTTAAAACATCATGAGCAAGAGAGATTATTATGATGTTTTGGGAGTTCCTAAGGATGTTTCAAAAGACGCACTTAAAAAGGCTTATCGTAAGCTAGCTATGAAGTATCATCCGGATAGAAATCCTGATGATGACAAAGCGGCTGAAAAATTCAAAGAGCTTTCTGAAGCATATGAGATTCTTTCAGATGATCAGAAAAGACAAACTTATAATAGTTTTGGCCATGATGGTGTAAATTCTTCATTTACAAATTCACAAGGTGCTGCAGATGCATTTAGTGATATTTTTGGAGATATTTTTTCTGACATATTTGGAGGAGCTTCTTCGAGGAATTCTTCAAGAGGAAGAGATTTAAGCTATAACTTAGAGGTAGATTTAGAGGAGGCAGTATTTGGTAAATCCTTAAGTATAGAGATTCCTTCAAAAGAAAGATGCAATGGTTTATGGAATAGATGTTCATATTGTGGCGGTTCTGGGGTAATAAGACAGCAACAAGGTTTCTTTTCAATGCAACAAACCTGTCCTCATTGCAGAGGCGAAGGAGAAATTCATGACCAAAATTGTTCCAATTGCAATGGAGTTGGTTTTATAAGTAAAGATAAGAAATTGTCGGTAAAAATTCCCGCTGGAGTTGATGACGGAGATAGAATCAGGTTATCTGGAGAAGGAGAACTTGGGAGAGGAGGTTCTCGGGGAGATCTTTATATTTCTATAAATGTAAAAAAACATAAAATCTTCGAGAGAGATGGCAAACATCTTTATTGTGAAGTTCCTTTGGATTTTGCTGATGCTGCTCTGGGGGGATCAATAGAAGTGCCAACACTAGTTGGAAAAGCAAAGATAAAAATTCCATCAGGAACTCAAAGCCATAAAATATTTAGACTCAACGGAAAGGGTATCAAACCTTTGAGAGGTGGCAGAGTAGGAGATATCTTGGTTAGAGTAATTGTTGAGGTTCCAGTAAACTTAAACTCAAAACAGAAAGATTTATTGAACGATTTCAAAGCAAATATGTCTCATAAAGATAACTCACCTTTAATGAGCTCTTGGCTAAACTCAGCAAAGGATTTTTTTAAAAATTTATGACAACTCCTATACCTCCTGAGCAACGTATAAAATTTATTTTAGTAGGAGCAACTGGAAAGTTAGGAAGATCAATTTCATCTCATAATGCTTATATCACTTATGGTATTTGCTCGAAAGACAATCCTCATTTGGGAGAGGTAATAAGTGGCATTCAGGAACCTTTAATCTCTTCTTTATCAGAAGTAAGTCTTGAGATTGCTAACATTCCCTTGGTAGTTGATGCATCGTATCCAGAAAATTTTGATAACATTTATGATTTTTGTTATCAAAATAAAATTCCTTTAGTGCTTGCTTCTACAGGCCACACCCAAGAACAGCTCAGAAAGTTAGACAAATTAGCAAAAAAAGTTGCCGTTTTAAAAGCACCTAACTTAAGTGAAGGAATCGCTTTCTTTAAAAAAATGATATTAAAACCCATAATCAGTCTTATTAATTCTAAGACAAACCTTGGAGCTATAAGTATCCAGAACGAGTATGATATTTCGGATGTAAAAATTAAAATTATTGAAACACACCACGATAAAAAGAAAGACGCCCCTTCAGGAACAGCTATTGATTTGAAAAATTACATTAAAAAAGGTCTAGGTCATATGGATTCAGAAATAGAAATCAAGTCCATTCGAGATAAGTCATCTGTAGGAAAACATGAAGTTATTTTTACACTGAAAAATGAGGAATTTTCTGTTTCTCATAATGCTTTTAATAGAGACATATTTGGTCAAGGAATTTCACTTGCTGTGGATATTTTGGATAAAAAGCCTGGTATTTATTCCATGACAGAATTACTAGAAGGTCGATAATTTTTTCTAGCATAAACTCTTTATTCTACTTTTGTAATGTGTTCTAATTCGCGTTCTGTTTTTGTACAGAAATAAACACGCACTCGATTGGATAGAGTATTAGGGTGCTGATATTGCTCAATATCAGTTTAATGCTTAGCCACGAGGAGGAATAACCCAGCCCTAGGGCTACAAAAAAGGAGCATTCAAATGGAAATATCCATTGAACAAATGTTAAAGGCCGGAGTACATTTTGGTCATCAAACCAAATTTTGGAATCCCAAAATGCAGCCATATATTTTTGGCGATAGAAAAAAAGTTCATATTATTAATTTAGAGAAAACTCTTGAGTGCTTAGAGCCAGCCATTGAATTTTGTAAAAAACTTTCCGCATCTAATAATAGAATTCTTTTTGTAGGCACTAAAAGAGCTGCAAGAAGAGTCATAAAAGAGGAAGCCGAAAGGTGTAATATGCCTTACATTAATCATAGGTGGCTCGGAGGGATGTTAACCAATTACAAAACTGTAAGGTCGTCAATCAGGAGGCTGGAGATTCTTAATTCACAAGAAGAGGAAGGGAAGTTTGAAGATCTTACTAAAAAAGAAGTTCTAGGCATCAAAAGAGAAATGGAAAAGCTTGAACGCTCTATTGGAGGCATAAAAAATATTGGAGGTCTCCCAGAAGCTCTATTCGTTATTGATGTTGAAAATGAAAAAATTGCTGTGGCTGAAGCAAAAAAAATGGGAATACCAATAATTGGAATCGTTGATACAAATTCAAACCCAGACGATATCGACTTCGTTATTCCTGGAAATGATGACGCGATAAGATCTATATCTCTTATATCAAGAATAGTTTCAAATGCTTGCTTGGAGGGCTTTGAAACATCTGGTATATCGAGACAAACAAAAGATGGTCCAATTGTTGTTAAAAAATCTACTTTAAATGACGAACAAACTTCTGAATCTAGTGAAGATGAAAAATCTCTAGAAATCAAAGAAGAGATTAAGGAGGATTAAATGGCAATTAAAGCAGCTGACGTAAAAAATCTAAGAGAAAAAACTGGCTTAGGAATGATGGAGTGTAAAAAAGCTCTTGAAGAAGCAGGAGGAAATCTTGAAGAAGCAATTACAAATTTAAGAAAAAGTAGTGTTTTAAAAGCAGAAAAGAAAGCTTCGAGGACCGCAGTTGAAGGAATAATTCTTTCAAAAAAAATAGATTCAGATACCCTCTTTGTAGAAGTTAATTGCGAAACAGATTTTGTAGCTAAAGATGAAAGCTTTCTAGAGTTTTGCCAACAAATCCTTAACTTCGCTTGTGATAATAGATCTTTTGACAACATATTTGAAAAAGTATGCAACGGTATGGAGGAGCAAAGAATGTCTTTGGTTCAAAAAATTGGAGAAAATATAGTCATAAGAAAAGTAGTAAAACTTTCGGGCAATATCTCAGAATTTTATATTCATTCAAATAAAAAGATTGCCTCAGGAGTATCTTTAAAAAAAGGAAATGAAGAAATTGCCAAGGAAATAGCAATGCATGTTGCAGCATCAAATCCTTTAGTATTATCTCCTGAGCATTTAGGGGAAGACTACATTCAAAAAGAGAGAGAAATATTTAAATCTCAAGTGGAGAAAGAAAATAAATCACCTGAAATCCTCGAAAAGATGATTGAAGGCAAATTAAATAAACAGCTGTCTGATGTAAGCTTATTGAAACAGCCTTTTGTCAAAGATCCTTCAATAAAAATTGAAAATTATTTATCTCAAGCAGATGCAGAAATAGAATCATTTGTGAGACTCGAGGTAGGTGAGGGCATAGAGGTCGAAAAAAAGGATTTTGCTGAAGAGGTCAAATCTCAATTGGAAAGTTAGACAATGTCAACATCAAATATAGTTCTTCTCGTGTTAAGTGGAAATTATTTTGATCTCAGCAACCAAAGGAATAGAAATAGGAATATTGGTAAATAATTAAATGATTAGTGAAACCGAATTAGAAACTAAAGTGCAGATGGAAAAAACAATAGTTTCTTTAGAAAAGAAATTACAAAGAATTAGAACTGGCAGAGCAAATCCATCAATCCTAGATTCAGTTGAAGTAGATTATTACGGATCCAATACCCCGGTAAGTCAAATGAGCAATATTTCCATTGAAGATGCACGGACCTTATCAATTGTTCCTTGGGAAAAGGATCAGGTTCAAAATATTGAAAAAGCCATTCAATCTTCAGATATTGGGCTTCAACCTGCAACATCTGGAGATGTTATTCGAGTAATAATTCCAGAATTAACTGAAGAAACAAGAAAAGACCTTATAAAAGTAGCTAAATCAGAGGCAGAAAATTCCAAAGTTGCAATAAGAAATCAAAGAAGAGACGCTAACGCTCTTCTTAAGGAATTTTTAAATGAGAAAGAAATTTCTCAAGATGATTTAAGGCGCGGAGAAGAATTAATTCAAAAAATTACTGATGATTTTATAAACAAGATAGATTTCCTTTTGGAAAAGAAGGAAAAAGATCTTTTAGAAATATAAAATGAATCCAGACCTAAACCATGTGGCAATCATCATGGATGGTAATACTAGATGGGCAGCTAAAAGAGATTTACCCTCTAAAAATGGTCATAAAGAAGGAGTAAAAAAAGCAAGAGAGGCCGTAGAATTTGCTTTAGAAAATAAAATCCCTTATTTAACTTTATTTGCTTTTAGTACAGAAAATTGGCTTAGAGACGAAATTGAAGTAAAAGATTTAATATCTATATTTTTTGAAGCTTTAGAAGATCAAACTCCCGAACTAATAAATGAGCAAGTAAAACTCAATTTCATTGGAGATATCACAAGGTTTAGTAAAAGATTGATAAATAAAATAGATAAATCTTCAAAAGCAACTGAAATAAATAATCCCAAGCTTAATTTGATAATTGCTGTTAGTTATGGTGGTAAATGGGATATCGTGAATGCAGTAAATAAAAGCAATTCAAAAAGCAATCAGAAGACAAAATTTACTGAAAAAGACTTAGAAGAAAACCTAGAAACTTCAGACTTTCCAAATCCAGATCTGATTATAAGAACCGGCGGTGAAAAAAGATTGAGTAATTTCTATTTATGGCAATCATCATATTCTGAACTTTATTTTTCAAATAGACTTTGGCCTGACTTTACAAAAAAAGATTTAAAAAAAGCTATCGAAGACTTTTTCAATAGAAAACGTAAGTTTGGTATTGAGACAGGGTAACCATAGGTATGAAAAGAGTTATTACGGGAATTACATTAGGGCTTGCTGCTCTATGTTTTGTTTTCCTGACATCAAACTTTTTTTTGCAACTTGTTTTATATAGCATCTTAATAATTTCATCTATCGAACTATTAAGACAAA
This sequence comes from uncultured SAR86 cluster bacterium, assembly GCA_902632605.1. Lineage (GTDB taxonomy): Bacteria > Pseudomonadota > Gammaproteobacteria > Magnimaribacterales > AG-339-G14 > MEDG-81. The sequence goes on from CACPDB010000005.1 coordinate 125,795, forward strand.
AAAATAAAAATAATATATTCGTTTGGATAATCTTGGCTGTGGTTTTAGTGAATATTTTACTTGTGAAAACTATTACCGAAGATTTTTCACGAAGTTTCTTTTTTACAGTTCTGTTAATTTCTGTTTTAACAGATGTCTTGGCTTTGGTTTTTGGAAAATTGATTGGGCATATCAAAATTGTTCCTACTATAAGCCCAAACAAAACTTTAGAAGGCTTTATTTCAGGACTATTCTTACCGGCAACATTATTAGTAACTCTCTCTTTTCTTATTTTGGAAAAGGGTATGTTAAATTCTTATACTTTCTCAAAATATTTATATCTTGATTCTTTGATTTTTCAATGGGGCTATTTTTCTTGTTTCATAATCATAACTCTATGTTCGCTTGCAAGTATTTTTGGGGATTTAGTTGCAAGTAAAGCCAAAAGGTTAATGAATGTTAAAGATTTTAGTAATTTATTACCCGGTCACGGCGGGATTCTCGATAGAGTTGATAGTCACCTTTTTTGTATTCCCATTTTTATCTTTTTAAATATTTATTTATGATGCAAAAAATTATAGTTCTAGGCTCAACAGGCTCGGTTGGCAAATCATCTCTGGAAGTCATAGAACAAAATAAAAATTATGTTGCAAAGTGCCTTGTAGCATCAAAAAACTCCAATCTCATAGATCAACAATCAAAAATTCATAAAAAAGCAAAAATATATTTAGAAAATCCAAAAACAAAAAACTTTCTTTCTAAACCTCTAATTAATAAAGACAAACTTTATGACTTAATTTCTAGCTCGCAAACAGATACTGTGATTGCTGCAATTTCAGGATCTTCAGGTCTAGAGTTAATCCATCATTCTATAAAGTCTGGAAAAAAAGTATTAATTGCAAATAAAGAGCCTTTAGTAATGGCAGGGGAGTTTTTAATCAATGAGGCAAAGAAAAATAAAGCATTAATCATCCCAATAGATTCTGAACACTGCTCTGTGCACCAGAGTATTAAAAACATAGATAAAAAAGATATTTCCAAGGTAACCATTACATGTTCAGGAGGTCCTTTTTATTCTCTTCCAAAAAACAAATTCAAGGAAATAACTTTAAACCAAGCCCTGAAACATCCAATTTGGAAAATGGGAAAAAAAATTACAATTGATTCTTCTACTTTAATGAATAAAGCTCTTGAGATTATTGAGGCAAGTTATTTATTTGAGTTAAGCCCAGATAAAATAGAAACAATCATTCATCCAGAAGGTTTAATTCATTCTTTTGTCGAGTTGATTGACGGCACCATCTTAGCTTCTATGGCAAGCCCAGATATGAAGATACCAATTTCCTACGGGCTTGGGTACCCTGATACGATTAACAATAGTTTTCCTAAAATAAATCTTCAAGAGCTGAAACAACTTACTATACAGAAAGTAGATTACTCAAAATTTCCATCCATAGATTATGCATATTTTGCAATGAACTCTGGTAAGGGAATGCCCATAATTTTGAATGCCGCAAATGAAGTTGCAGTTGATCAATTCTTAAAGAAAAAAATTGGTTTTTTGGAAATCTTTACGATTATCTCTTCTGCATTAAATTATGCTGAAAAAAATAATATGAAGTTAACTTCTGTATCGTTAGAATCTATTTTAGATTTTAATAATGAAGCTAAGAGAATTGCTTCAAGCTTAATAAAAAATTAATTTAATGACTTTCCTCACATATTTATTTTCTTTTTTAGCTCTTATAAGCATCATAGTTTTTATTCATGAGCTTGGCCATTTCAGCTTTGCAAGAATTTTTGGGGTAAGGGTTTTGGATTTTTCTATAGGGTTTGGAAAGTCTTTAAAAACTTGGAAAACTAAATCTAATACAAGTTTCAATCTCAGAATCCTTCCAGTGGGGGGATTTGTTAAGATGAAAGGTGAAGAGATTTCAGATGATGAGGAAGCTGGTGATTCTTTTAACTCAAAGGAGTACTATCAAAAACTTTTAATAACATTGGGAGGACCTCTATTTAACTTCGTTCTTGCAATATTTATATTTCTTTTTTTGAATTTATATGGGGTATATAAAATTACTCCACTTATTGGAGATGTTTTGCCTAATTCTCAAGCAGACCAGGCAGGCTTATTAAAGGGAGACTTAATTCTTGAAATAGATTCCTCTAAAATATCTTCATACTCAGATTCTCAGTTAGAGTTGTCAAAAAGATTAGGAAATACAGGAAGTATTATTTTTTTAGTATCCAGAAATGACAGGATTTTAGAATATTCAATAAATATAAATTCATGGCTAAGCAATGAAGAGCCATCCAATCTTTTATCATCTCTTGGGATTGTCCCTCCACTAGATCCTGTAGTTGGGAATGTCTTACCTTCAAGTCCTGCCGACAGAGGTGGTTTTGAAAAAGGCGATAGAATTCTCGAAATAAATGGACAACCGGTAGATTTCTGGGGAGATATCAAGGATGAGATAAATTATTCTCAAGGTGAAGAACTTTTAATCTCAGTATCTCGTAACAAGGAAGAAGTCTTCTTGAGAGTTAAGCCAAAGTTATCCGAAAAAGATTATACTTGGCAAATTGGAATTTCATCATCTTATCTTATTAGTCAAAAGACAAGAAAATTAGTCAATTATAGCTTTATTGAATCTCTGCAAAATTCTGTGTCACAGACTTATAGCGTAATAGAAAATTCATTATTATTTTTTAAAAAAATCATTTTCGGTCAAGTATCTGCAAAAAACCTTGGAGGACCTGTGATGATCGGCCAGTATGCAGGTGAGTCAGTTATTTATGGAGGTATGTATTCTTTTGTCTACTTAATAGCATTTATTAGTATCAGTCTAGGTATAGTTAACCTTTTACCTTTGCCTATTCTGGATGGGGGGCAGGCTTTGATTTTAACTATAGAAAAAATTATAGGAAGAAATTTACCAGAAAAATTATTGGAATTTTTTTATAGAATAGGAACTTTTATGCTTTTATTTCTTTTTATATTCGTTTTCTACAATGATATCTTTAGAATCATCAACTAGATAAATACCATGCCAAAACTATTGTTAATTTTTACTCTATTTTCAGCATCCTTGATTTCTCAAAATGATGATTCTTGGCTAGTTGATGACATTAGAATATCGGGTCTGCAAAGGGTTTCAGCTGGAAGTGTATTTGCAGTAATGCCTATCGGACTTGGTGATTTAGTAAGTAGAGATCTTTTAAAGGAAATAACTTTATCTATTTTTGAAACCGAAAAATTTGATGACGTAAAGTTAGGAAGAGATGGTAATGCTTTGCTTATAGACTTAAAAGAAAGACCTACAATCGATGAGATTTTCATTGAAGGTAATAAGCAAATTAAATCAGAGGCTCTTTTGGATGGGCTAAAAAAATCTGGTATTTTTGAAGGAGCTCTCTATAAAAGATCTGTGTTCGAAAGTTTAAGCGTAGAGCTTGAAAGGCAATATTCATCTCAAGGTAAATATTCTGCATCTGTTGAAGTAAAAACCGATGAACTTCCAAAAAATAGAATAAAACTATCTATTTTGATTGAAGAAGGAAGCTCATCAAGCTTAAGAAAAATAAACATAATTGGAAACAATTTTTTTTCTAATCAAGACATTCTCGATGAATTTAAGTTGAGAGAAAAAGACTGGCTATCCGTATTTAGGAGAGGTTCAAATTACTCAAGAGAAAATTTAAAAGGAGATCTAGAGACTCTCGAATCAATGTATAAAAACAATGGTTATTTAAATTTTAAAGTAACAAATACCATGGTTTCTTTATCCAAAAATAAAGAAGATTTATTTATTACCATCTCAATCGATGAAGGCGATGTTTACAGAGTTAGCGATGTAAAACTTGCCGGCGATTTAGAGGATAAAGAGCTTTTTATTAGAAGCTTAATCAATATTCCAGTAAATGAGATCTACATTGAAGGATTTTTAAAAGCAAGTGAAGACAGAATAGTGAATTTATTGGAAAACCTTGGTTACATGAATGCCGAGGTGTCAACATCTAAAGATATTGATGAAAAACAAAAACAGGTTTCCTTAACTTTATTTGTGGATCCAGGACAAAGGGCAATGGTAAATCGTATCTCTTTTGAAGGAAATGAAAGAACTCATGATGTTGTGTTGAGAAGAGAAATGCGTCAGATGGAAAAAAGCTGGATTTCAAACAATCTTCTTGATGCTTCAAAATTGAGACTGAATAGATTGGGTTTTTTTAAAAATGTGGAGTATGAAAAAAAATCTGTTCCTGGTTCTCCTGATGAAGTTGATGTAATTTTTAAAATTGAAGAGCAGTATTCAGGGTCGATAGGAGGATCTTTGGGGTATGGCGCTTATGGATTCAGCTTAGGAGCAAACTATTCAGAAAAGAATGCATTTGGAACAGGAAACTCTGTTTCTGTTGGAATAAATTATAGTGAGTGGAGACAAGACTTATCTTTTGATTTTTTTGACCCTTATTTCACTATAGACGGAATTGGGCTTGGATACGGCGCATATTTAAGAAAAACAGATTATGGAAACTTTAATATTGCTGCATACAATACAGACTCTTATGGAGGAAGTGTCAGATTTCAACTCCCCATCAGTGAAATAGAGTCATTATCGCTATCACTAGCTTTAGATAACACGCAATTAGCTACAAATTTTTATAGCTCAAGACAACTGCAAGATTTCTATAATTCAGAAGGATCTGAGTTCACTACCTACAATGCATCAGTAAGTTGGGCTAGATTTAGCCTTGATAGAGGTTTGTTTCCTACAAATGGTTCTAGCAATACAATATCTTTGTCTTTAACCCTTCCCGGTAGTAATTTAAATTATGGAAGATTTACTCATGAATTTAAGATTTTCAGGCCCTTACCCCAGAGGTTGATATTTGGATATAGATCAAGAATTGGAATTTTGTTTGCTTATGAAGATACAAAAACTGCACCGCCTTATCAGCATTTTTATGCAGGAGGTATGAGGTCAGTTAGAGGGTTTAGACAAAATTATCTTGGTCCAAAAGCAGTTTATGATTCAGGCTATAACCCCAGATATCAAAGGCCTGTTGGAGGTCCTTATAGTCTTGCCGGAGGATTTGACCTTATCATTCCCTTAGACTTTGTTCCTGATCCAAGATCTGTTAGGGGCTCTGTATTTTTAGACTATGGAAATGTTTTTAGTGATGGATGCAGATCGTATGAGGTAAATTGCTATGAATTTGATTTATCAGAGCTTAGATATTCCTTAGGTGTTGGAGTCACATGGATTACTGCTTTAGGACCTTTGTCTTTTGCTATCTCTCAGGTATTCAA
>CACPDB010000006.1 GCA_902632605.1 uncultured SAR86 cluster bacterium
ATGGACAAACCAAGTTTGTAAATATCTCTAAAGATCAAACGATCATGAAGGACGTAGAATTTTCAAGCTGTCCTTGTGAAGATAAAATATGGTGGGTTGAATCAGAAGAATTGGAGTTTCAAAATAGTAATAATCTTCTTTCAGCAAAAAAAAGCAAATTAATTGTTCAAGGAAAAACTCTAGCCTACTTAAATAAAGCAAACTTTCCAATTAGCGCAAAAAGAAAGACTGGAATTCTTCTTCCAGAAATTTCTATAAATGAAAGGTCTGGTCTAGATCTGAAAATTCCAGTTTATCTAAATCTAAAAGAAAACCTTGATTTAACCGTTGAACCAAGATTAATGACACAAAGAGGTTATGGAATAACGAATCAACTTAGATATTTAGGAAAAAATTATGAGGGATTTTTTAATTCCTCAATCTTATTTGATAGTGAATCGTCGTTCAAAACATTAGTAAGAGATGAAGCTAGATGGTCGTACAATCTATCACACCAACAAAAAATCGAAGATTATGTCTTTTTTAATTTAGAAACTTCCTCTACTGGAGATCCTTTCTACTTATCTGATCTAGGAAGTTTTATGAGCGGACTTTCTAGAACTTTTGTCTTGCCCCAGAGAGCAGAACTAACATTTTTTGATAAAAACCTCTCTATAAAAGCAGATATAAATTCCTTTAAACTCACTAATCCCCTTGGAGTTAATCAATTTCAAAGGATGCCAGGAATTGAGATTAAATATTTTATGAATAGAAAAAACTTTAGTTTTCATCTTGAATCTGATTTGGCAAATTTTAGAAAGGGAGGTTCATTTAGAAATGAGGAAAAGCAAAAAGCTCAAAGATTGATATTAAAACCAAAATTTTCTTATGCCTTCTTCAAAAATAACTATCTTCTAGAAACATCTTTCTTGGTAAGTTATGTTCATCTAGATACAAATGCAGATGAGACTAGTTCCTTTCTTCCAACTTTAAAATTAAATCAATCTTTAAAATTTTATAAACAAAATAAATCAGAAAGATTAATATTTGAACCTTTCTTAAATATTTCAGTTTCAGATCAAAAAAAAGTACTTAACGAATTATTGGTTGATTCTGGCATCAGAATGACATCCTTAAATGAAGATGCAAATTTTGGAGACTTATTCTTAAGTTACCAAAGGGACTTAAACATAGGGGCGAAATTATTCAAAGCAAGCTCAAGAAAAAAAAATTTAAGTTTGAAAGTAGAAAAATTATTTTCTGCAGGAAAGAAAAGTATCTTTTATGATGAAATAAGATTGGATTTACCGGAGCCTTTTTCTATTAGATTTAATTATAAGTCTCCTCTAGGGGTTATTTTTAATTCTGATATTTCTATAGATAATAATGAAAACTTTTCATCCTATAAAAATACTCTGAAGATAAACTCAAAAAAATATGAATTATCTTTTAGTCATTATTTTGCAGAAAATATTCAAATTTTTAATTTGAAAACTAATAACTTGAAAATGAAGAAAATAAATTCTTTTGATTTTACGGCAAAATTTAAATTATCTAAAAATTGGGCTGGCGGTTTTAAATTTATAAATGATTTAGAACATAAAAAAAATATTAATTCTGTTATTTCTTTAGATTATGAAAATGATGGAATGACTGTGGGTTTAGCTTATTTGAAATCTATAGAGCTTGACTGGTTTAGCATTTTGGAAAATAGTACCTTTAGAGATTATCATAAAGATAGGTTTAGACTATTTTTTGAATTAAAGGGTCTTGGGTCTATAGGAAGGCCAAAGGAAGATTACCTAAAGAGAAGAAGTTTATGAAATTTAATTTTTTTGTTTTTTTTGTTTTATCAAATCTAATTTTTTCGGATGTTGATTTTCTTGATCGTATTGGAATCATTGTGGACGAAGGCATCATTATGGAATCTGAAGTAAATGACGCTTTAGAACGAACAATAAATAATTTTAAAGAAAATGGAGAAAGACTTCCTCCAAGTGAAATTCTTTTTCAGAGAGTGCTAGAAAGATTAATCATTGATGAAATTCTTTTGCAAAAGGCAAAAAAATTTGGAATAAGAATCAGCGATCAGGAATTAAACGAAGCATTAGCTAACTTTGCAGATCAAGACGGATTATCTCTCAAAGAATTTAAAGAAAAAATTGAAAGTGAAAGTAAATCTTTCGCAGTTTTCAGAGAAGAAATGAAAGCGGAAATGATTAAGAGAAGAGTTCAATCTGGCCTAGTAGGACCCAAGGTCATAATATCTGAAGAAGAAGTTATGAACTATATTAACTCCGCAGAAGGAGAAAGTCTTTTTTCTATTGAGTATAAAATTAATCAAATATTACTTAAAAATGATGATTTAGAAGAAGCGATAAATAAAGCCGAGGTCATTATCACCGAAATAGAAAATGGTCTTTCTTTCAAAGAAGCACAAAAAAATTACTCATCATTATTTGATAATGACCAAAACGGAAGTTTGGGTTGGAGAACAAGATCTCAAATACCTACTTTATTTTCAAAAAAAATTATTGAAATGGAAAAAAATGAAATTTTTGGACCAATAAAAAGTGGTGCGGGAGTGCACATCATAAAACTAGAAGATATAAGAGGAGAAACCATACAGACAGAGTCACAAACGTTAGTCCAACACATTCTCATAAAAGAATCAGAAATAAGAAGTGAAAAGCAAGCTAAAGATCTTATAGATAATTTGCACAACAGATTAAAAAATGGTGAAGAAATGTCAATTTTGGCAAGGGTTTATTCTGATGACCCAGGATCAAAACTTGATGGAGGAAGACTAGATTGGGCTCCACTAGGCATTTATGATAAGAATTTTGAGGAAATAATGCTCAAAACCGATATCGATACTTTTAGCAAACCATTTAAAAGCTCTTTTGGATGGCATGTTTTAAAGGTTCTAGATAGAAGAGAAAAAAATATTTCAGATGATTTGCTGAAAGATAAAGCATATGGAATTCTGTTTCAAAGAAAATATAGGGAACAACTCCAAAATACTCTTGAAGAAATTAGGGCAGAAGCTTTTGTTGATATAAAAATCTCTTCATGAAAAAATTTTTCATATCTCCTGGAGATCCAGCTGGGATTGGTCCAGAAATTTCACTTCGAGCTTTATCAGAAAACAAGAGTATTCAGAAATATTTTGTTTTAGCTGGAGATAGGAATTTTTACCAAGATTTGATTGAGACAAATGATATTGACTTAAAACTTATTGATAAAGAATCTCAAGAAAATGGGGTTTTGTTTAAACACTTCCCCTTGCAAAACAAAGTTATTATAGGTCAACCAGATATCTCAAATTCGAACTACATAATTGATGTCCTTTCCCATGGTGCTTTAGGTTGTTTGAATAATGAATTTAAAGGTCTTATTACAGGACCAGTAAACAAAGAAATCATAAATCAGTCAGGTTTTGAATTTTCAGGTCATACAGAATTTTTATCTGATATTGCTAACGTGAAAAAAGTTGTGATGCTTTTAATGAATGAAAAGTTAAAAATTGCTCTTTTAACAACTCACATTCCTCTATCTGAAGTGCCATTTAAAGTAACAAAAAAAAATTTGGAAGAAACAACATCAATTATTATTAGAGAATTTGAAAATACTTGGAAAATTTCAAATCCATCAGTATGTTTATTGGGACTTAATCCTCATGCTGGTGAAGGAGGTTATATAGGGCATGAAGAAGAAGAAATCATCAAGCCTTTTGTAAATTCTGCCAATGAGAATGTTTATGGTCCGATTTCTGCTGATACAGCTTTCATAAATCAAAACATCAAAAAATATGATGTTTTTTTGGCTATGTATCATGATCAAGCTTTGCCAGTAATCAAATCAATGGGTTTTGGAAATACACTTAATATTACTCTGGGACTGCCATTTATAAGAATATCCGTTGATCACGGAACTGCTTTTGATCTAGCGGGAAAAAATATAGCTGACTTTTCAAGTATGAATGAAGCGCTAAAGACTTCAATGAAATTTCTTTAAAATGCATCCAAAAAAAAGATTTGGACAGAATTTCTTAACTGATAAAAAATTGTTAGAAGATTTAGTTAAGCTCATTGATATCTCCAATGAAGATAAAATTTTAGAAGTCGGTCCAGGAAAAGGTGATTTTACAGAGAACTTAATTAGATTCTGTGATTCTTATTATGGAATTGAAATTGATAAAGATCTATTTAGTTTTTTAGAAGATAAATTTCCAAAAAATAAAAATTCTTTTTTTAACATGGATATTTTAAATCTGAAGCTTAGTGAAATTGTTGATTCAAGTAATGTAAGAATAATTGGTAATATTCCCTACAACATATCTAGTCCTCTTCTAGACTGGTGTGAAAAAAACTTTGAAAGGATAATCGATATGCATTTTATGCTTCAGAGGGAATTTGCTTTAAGGTGTGCTGGAGATGAAGGTTCTTCATCTTATGGAAGATTAAGTGTGATTTGCAATTATTTATACGAAGTAACAATCTTAAAGGACATACCGAGAGACTATTTTGATCCGCAACCCAAGGTAGATAGTCTCTTTGTAAGATTTACTCCGAAAGTAAAAAAAATAAATCTTAAAGAGTTAAATTCGTTGAAACAAGTTACCAGAGCGTTATTCAACAAAAAGAGAAAAAAAATATCCAATTCTTTAAAAGATATTATGGATGACGACAATCTAGATAAGTTAGATTTAGATTTGAACCTGCGACCAGATCACCTTTCGCTAAAAGATTATCTAAAAATATCTGCACTTTTAAAATAATGTCTAATTATGTAGTTGGAGACATACAAGGTTGTTATGGAGAATTCATAGAAGGTTTAAAACTTATTGAATTTGATACCTCAAAAGATTTTTTGTGGATTACTGGCGACCTCATAAATAAAGGACCAGATTCCTTAAAGGTCATTAAACATATTCTCTCCATCAGAAGTGCTGTACACATTGTTCTTGGAAATCATGATTTACACTTCTTGAACTGTTTCTATAATGAGAAAAGTTTAAGTAAAACTGATACCTTTGAGTCGCTTATCAATCATAAAAAAGTATCAATAATGGCAAGTTTTCTTTTAAAACAGCCTTTTGTTTTCTCAAAAAGAGTTCAAACCAAAAAAAGAACAATTAAAGTTGGGATGGTACATGCCGGTATTCCAAAAAATATGTCCCTTAAAAAGGCTGAAACTTTATCAAAGCTTTCTAGTCTTAAGCTTAAAGGTAACCCAAAAAAAGTTTTAAAAACAATCTTTGAACGAGATAAAAAAAATTACTCTATAGACACAATAAGAGGTGCAATAAGTTTTTTTACGAGAGCAAGGGTAACAAAAAAAAATGGGCTGCCAAATTTTTCTTTCAAAGGGAAAATAAAAGATATTCCATCACATTTGTTTCCATGGTTCGATGAGAAGAATAAGGTAATGGATGATCTTGATTACCTCGTATTTGGTCATTGGGCGGCTCTTGAAGGCAAAACAAATTTATCAAAAATCATTGCTATGGATACTGGATGTTGTTGGGGAAAAGAACTAACATTTTTAAGGCTAGAAGATAAAAAAAAATTTGCAGTTAAGAGTAAACATAGATGAAGGTTTTTTTAGTAGGAGGAGCAATAAGAGATGACTTATTGGGTATTCCTTTTACTGAAAAAGATTGGGTTGTTGTGAATTCATCCCATAAAGAAATGATTGAAAAAGGTTTCAAACAAGTTGGAAAAAACTTTCCAGTATATTTGCACCCAAAGACAAAAGAACAATATGCTTTGGCTAGAAAAGAAAGAAAGACAGGAAAGGGTCATAAAAATTTTTCTTTTGATACAAAATCAAAAATTTCTCTTCAGGATGACCTAAAAAGAAGAGATATAACAATCAATGCCATTGCGAAAGATAATTCTGGAAATATATTTGATCCTTATGGAGGTATCAAAGACTTAAAAGATCGAAAGATTCGAACAGTTTCTGAAGCTTTTTCTGAAGATCCTTTGAGACTTTTTAGGGTTGCAAGATTTAAATCAAAACTAGCCGACTTTAATTTTTCAATTACCAAGCATACTTTAGAAGTTTTGAAGTCAATGTCTTCAGGAGACGAAATAGACTTTCTATCAGGAGAAAGAATTTGGGATGAGACACAAAAAGCATTGAGTTACAAAAATTCTAGTACATATTTTAAGACTCTAAAGAAAGTAAATGCCCTTAAATATTTTGAAGGGCTTGAAAAAGTATATTCAAGAAATTTAAAGTTACTTAAAAAGATTGATAATAAAAAAAATATGATCCAAGAAAAATGGGCATTAATTAACCTTGCTTCTAATGAAGCAGATGTAATTGAGGAAAAGATCAGGGTCCCTAATAAAATTTCAAATTTCAGAAAAACTCTTAACGGAATATTTCAATTAAATAAAAAAAAGAAAACTTTAAGTGAAAAAAATATTTTAACGAATCTTAATAAGATGAATTATTTTAGAGATGAGTCAAATTTATTAAATTCTTTGAAATTACTTCATGACGTAGAATTAATTTCTCCCAAAGAATTTAAAAAGTGGAACTCCCTTTTGAATGATCTTATGAAGATAAAAATAAAAACATCAAATCTAAGCTCGAAAGAAATAAAAGAAAAGTTCTATCAAGGAAGACTAGAGATAATAAAAGGCTACAAAAATGACTTATAAAACTGCACTTGTCACAGGGGGGGCAATAAGAATTGGCAAAGATATATGCAAAAAACTTCATGAAAATGGTTACAACATTCTTTGTCACTACAATAAATCTAAAGATGCTGCAGAGGATCTTAAATCTGAATTAAATAAATCAAGGAAAAATAGTTGTGAGATATTTTGCTTAGATCTGAATGAACTGAATCAAGTTGAAGATCTTTTAACAAAGATTAATAAAAATTTTAATTCTTTAGATTTATTAGTAAACAATGCTTCCTCTTTTTTTAAAACAGATTTAGAAGGCCACCATGATTCTGATTGGGATGACCTTATTAACTCAAATTTAAGAGGACCTTTCTTATTAGCAAAACACTGTAAAAAAATGCTTTCAGAGTCTAAAGGTTTAATTATCAATATATCTGATGCGATGGTTAGTAGAGGAATGAAAAATTACGTTATTTATTCCATAGCAAAAGCAGGACTTGAAAATTTAACTAAAACTCTTGCTCGAGAACTTGCGCCCGAAGTGAGAGTAAATGCTGTTGCTCCAGGGGCGATATTACTGCCATCTGATGGTTCGTCAGTAGAGGAAGAATTAATAAAAGAAATTCCCTTAAATAGAATTGGAACTGAGAGAGATATTTCCGATGCGGTAGTAGGTTTGACAAAATTTTCTTACGTAACAGGTCAAATCTTAAAAATTGATGGCGGCAGATCTTTAAATTGATGTATATTTACTTTTTTTGGGAAATGAATGGATAGTAAATTTAAAGGGGAATATTCGGGTACTAAAAGTGTATCTGAAAGACATGAGATTGATAAAAAGAAACTTCAAGAATATCTGAGTGATAAATTAACAAACTTTGGAGAAATAAATTCAATCGAAGAATTCATTGGAGGACAATCCAATCCTACCTACCTTTTAAAAACTCAAAGCGAGTCTTATGTCTTAAGAAGAAAACCTCCAGGAAAGCTTTTGAAATCTGCTCACGCTGTTGATAGAGAGTACAGAGTAATTGCTGCTTTGAATAAAACTGATGTTCCGGTTCCAAAAGCTCATATACATTGCGAAGATGAATCAGTTATTGGAACAGAATTCTTTCTAATGAGCTTTGTTGATGGAGAAGTAATGTGGGAGCCACATATTCCGCAAGCATCCAATAAAGAAAGGCAAAAAATTTATCATTCCATGAATGAAACAATTGCAAAGTTGCATGGTGTTGATCATAAAAGTATTGGATTGGAATCTTTTGGAAAACCAGGAAATTATGTTGGCAGACAAGTGGCGAGATGGTCCAAACAATATATTGCATCCGAAACAAGAGAAATAAAATCTATGAATAATCTTATGGAGTGGTTGCCAAAAAATCTGCCTACTGAAAAAACCACCAAACTTGTTCATGGTGACTTTAGCTTGAGTAATGTCATGATTAACTTAAGTACCTTTAAGGTTTGTGCGATATTGGATTGGGAGCTTTCTACACTTGGAGATCCCTTTGCAGATTTTAGTTATCACTGTATTCAATATAAGTTGAACCCTGTTTTGTCAGATGAAAAGCAATGTAAAGATTTAGGTATTCCTACTGAAATGGAATATTTGGAAATGTATGAAGAGAAAACAGGTTATCAAATAAAGCCAGAGTGGAATTTGTACATGGGTTTTAACCTATTTAAATTAGCAGCGATTAGTCAGGGAATAATGGGTAGAGTCAGAGATGGAACAGCAGCAGGAAAAAATGCTGACTCTTTTGGCGAAAATGCCGTTATGATGGCTGATGCAGCATGGAAATTAATTAACGAGTGAGGTAAGAATGTCAAAAATCAAAATGCCAGTAGAAAAAAGTCACATCATGATGTTCGCTAGGTCTATCGGTGATGCGAATCCAAAATATTATGAAGAAAAAGATGAAGATGTCATTGCCCCGCCTACCTTCATTCAATCTAGCGCTCAATATGATCCTGACTATTTTTTAAGACCAAAAATTGGTGGTGACAATTGGTTTGGGTCAGGAAAAGAAGCTACAGGAATGAAATCATCAGGTTCTGGTTCAGGCGGTGGTGGAGCAGCTATGGGTCTGCATGCAGAACAACATTATGAATATCATCAACCACTTAAAGTGGGCGATGTCATTAGCGCTGAAGTAAAACCGGGAAAAACTTGGGAAAAAGAAAGCAAAAGAGCTGGGAAATTAAAATTTAGTGAAAGTGTAACGGAATACAGAAATCAAGAAGGAGAGTTGATTATCACTGCAACCTCTGTTGGTGTGGTTACGGAAAAACCTGTAGAAAATTAGGAGTAGGATATGTTAAAGAAAAATGAAATCAAAGTCGGAGATACTTATTCTGAAAAAATAGTAGAAGATTTGAAAAGAACACAAATAGTTCAATATGCCGGTGCATCAGGAGACTATAACCCACTTCATTCTGATGATAAATTTACAAAAGAAATTGCTGGTTATCCCGGTGTATTTGCCCATGGTATGTTATCGATGGGAATGACAGGAAAAATGCTCACAAATTTTGTTGGTGACGGAACGCTTAAAAAATTTGGTGTTCGTTTTACTAACCAAGTTTGGCCCGGAGATTCTTTAGAAAGCACTGCAACAATAATAGACATCAAAGAAGAAGATGGTGAAACCCTGGCTGAAATTGTAATCGAAACAAAAAATCAAGATGGTGCAACCGTTATAACTGGCTCAGCTATTGCAAAAGTAGGTTAATAACTGGGCTTAATGAACAATTCTTCTATTCCAGAAGTTGGTGGGCGTAGTGCAAAATTTGCACTAATCTTACTTGTCATTGTCTATGTCTTTAATTTTATAGACAGACAGATCTTAACCATTCTCGCCGAGGATTTAAAAGCAGACTTAAATATCTCTGACAGCGACATTGGTTTCTTGTACGGAACAGCTTTCGCAGTCTTTTATTCAGTCGTTGGTATTCCAATGGGAAAACTAGCTGATACCTGGAATAGAAAAAATTTAATAAGCTTGGGTTTAGCTTTTTGGAGTTTGATGACGTTTTTATCAGGAACTGCTAAATCCTTTTTATCATTATCAATTTATAGATTTGGTGTTGGAATTGGAGAATCCAGCGCATCTCCAGCTTCTTACTCGCTTTTATCAGACTATTTCTCTCCAAAAGTAAGAGCAACGGTACTTTCAATTTATGCTAGCGGACTCTATATAGGTTCGGGAATAGGTATTTTCATTGGAGGACTTATAGTAGATAACTGGAATGAAGCTTTTCCAACAATATCTGAAGCTCCTTTTGGATTAAAGGGATGGCAAGTAGCTTTTATGGCAGTTGGTCTACCAGGTATTTTATTGGCTTTAATAACATGGCAGATCAAAGAACCGCCTAGAGGTCTAAGTGAAGGACTTACAGAAACAAAAAAAGAAAACCCCCTCAAAGCAGCATTTGGAGAGCTAGTAGGGTTAACTCCTTTTGGACTACTTCAAGCTGAAAATACTCAAAAAGAATTGATAAGAAATTTTGCTTTACTAATTTTTGTTGTGTCTGGAGCTTATTGGTTAATTCAAACTACCGGAGACTACTTACAATGGATTGCCTTTGGAATAGGTTTTTATATTGTAAGTAATTGGATTCAGGGACTTAGAATAAGAGATAAAGTAGCTTTTGAATTGATGTTCAAAAGCAAGGCCTTATTGCTTGGTCTTTTAGCTTTTCCTTTCATTACTTTCGTTACCTATGCATTAGGTGCCTTTGGACCTGCTTTTTACATAAGAAATTTTGGTATGTCAGCTTCTGAGGTTGGAGTTATATATGGTTTGATTACTGCTTTTGGATCCATGGTAGGAGTAATTGGGGGCGGTTTCATTGGAGACAAACTTAGGGAAAAGTACACAAATGGAAAGCTTTATTTGATAATGGCATCTGCCCTATTAACTGCAATAACAGGTTTGGGATTTTTGTATTCTCCTGAAGCCAATATCTCTTTTGCATGGAAATTTTTCTATCATGTTTCTTCAACAGCTTGGTTAGGTTGTGCAGCATCAACAGTAACCGAACTTGTTTTACCTAGGTTAAGAGCTGTAGCAAGTGCATTTTTTATCTTAATGCTAAGCATGGGAGGATTAGCTCTTGGACCATATTTAACAGGTATGTTGAGTGATATTTATACAATACAGTTTCTTACTGAAGGAATGAATAAGTCAATGGCTGAAGCTATTGGGTTAAAACAAGCTCTTGCTCAATCTTTGATAGTTTTATTAGTGCCAATGGTTTTATTAGGTTTTGCTTGTAGATTTTTAAAAAAAGATGAAGATAATCTTTTTGCAAAAGCTAGAAATCTAGGCGAAGCTGTTTAACCTCTTTTTCCAAATTTCTGAGATTTTTTCTTGATATTTTGGATGAACTAAATCAGGTGCAATTTCTGCTAAAGGCTCTAAGACAAACCTGTATAAATCAATGTCTTTATGAGGTATATCTTTGCCTAAAACTTTTCCTACGTAGTTTCCATAAAGCAGTAAATCAATATCTATTTCTCTGTCTGAAAACTTTTCAGTTCGTTTTTTTCTTCCAATTTTTTTTTCGATATCTTTCAATTTAGCAACTACCCTATCTGGAGAATCTTCTGTTGTAAAACAAACTACTTGATTAAGAAAATCTTCACCTTCAAAACCTTCTGATTTTGTCTTATAAGTGTTCGATTCAAGTTTTGGTTGATACTCTTTTTTCAAAAGTTCTTTGGCTTTATTTAAATTTTCCTCTGCGTTGATATTACTGCCGAGACTTAAATATATTTTTGGCATTATCTTGAACGAAAAATTGTGAGCCCTACTTCCTTTGATCCGCGAAGTGCGCCAGGCTTTGAAACAGAAAGAGAGAGATTTAAGACTTTTTCATCTTGCATAATAATTCTTGAAATTTTTTCAGCAAGAGCCTCAATTAGCTGAAAAGATGATTTTTCAACAAATTTAATTATTTTCTTTGAAGTGCTTTTGTAGTCAAAAGTATCTTCTATGTTATCTGACTTGAAAGCCCTATTAATATCAACTTCAACTTCATAAGATATTTTTATTAATTGCTTAACCTCTCTCTCCCAATCAAAAATTCCAATTATGGTTTCAATTTCTAAATCTTTTACAAAAATCTTATTCGACATTTTCTAAACTCCATCTTGGCGCAACATCAATTCTAAAATCTTTGGTTTGCTCTGTAATTTTTTGGAAACCTGTAAATGCAATCATCAACCCATTATCAGTACAGTGTTTTTGATCTGGATAATAAAGATTTATTGCTCCTTTTTGTTTTTCAAGTTCTGCTCTAAGGTATTTATTTGCTGCAACTCCACCAGATAAAACAAGTGATTGACTGCGTTCAATTTTGCATGCTTTAAGGGATTTTTTAACTAGACAATCTATTGCAGCATTTTGGAACTCAAACGCAATATCATTTACTGTATCCTCTGATAAGTCCTCTTTTTCGGATAAATCTCTCACTTTATAGAGAACGGAAGTTTTCAAGCCACTAAAACTAAAATTTAAGTCCTTTGAGTCAATCATGGGGCGTGGAAAAGAAAAATGATTTTTTCCTCCGGAAAGCATAGCTCTTTTTTCAATTTCTGGACCTCCTGGATAACCTAATTTTAATAATTTAGCTGTTTTATCAAAAGCTTCTCCCACTGCATCATCTTTTGTTTGCCCAATAACTTTATATGCATTGGGTGATGAAACTTTAACTATTAAAGTATGCCCTCCTGAGACTAACAAACTAATAAAGGGGTAGGATAAATCTTCTGCATCATATTTTGCCATTATTAAGTGCGCTTCCATATGATGTACTGGTATTACAGGAATATTTAGGGCATAGGATAAAGAGTTTGCAAAGCCAGCTCCAACCATTAAAGGACCTCTTAAACCAGGACCATTAGTAAACGCAATTGCCTCAATCTCATTCATCAAGACACTTGATTCTTTCATTTTATTTTTTAATAAGGGCAAGAGGCGATTAATGTGATCTCTTGCTGCTAACTCAGGTACTACGCCTCCATATAAATCGTGTTCTTCTGCCTGACTATATAAAGCTTCAAATATGACTTTATTTGCTTTGCCATCATATAAAGCAATTCCAGTTTCATCGCATGAAGTCTCTATTCCTAATATTTTCATTTTGTTTAAAAGTTATTTTGCAAAATATCTTAACTCTCTATAGAATTGCGGTCCTAATATAAATATGCCTATTATAAAGCTAAAAGATAATGAATCTTTCGATTCTGGACTCAGGAGATTTAAAAGGTCTTGTGATAAAGCTGGAATCATTTCTGAAATAAGAAAAAGAGAGTTTTACGAAAAGCCCACCTCCGTAAGGAAAAGAAAAGCTGCTGCTGCAGTAAAAAGACAAGCGAAAAGAAGAAAGTTTGGCAAAATGCCCCCTTTGAGAGCAAGAGTCTAAATGTCCAAAGATTTGAAAAGCTTGATTAAAACTCAAGTCACAATTTCTATGAAAGATGGGAACAAGTTTAGGACTACCGTCTTAAGAATGGTTCTCGCGGAAATTCAAAAAATTGAAATCGAAGAAAAGTCAGATCTTGATGAACTCCAGATTACCTCAATTCTTGAAAAGATGATTAAACAAAGAAATGATGCAATAGCTCAATTTGAACAAGCAAAAAGACAAGAATTAGCAGATAAAGAAAAACAAGAAATAGAAATTGTAAAAGAATTTTTACCAGAACAAATGTCAGAAGAAGAGGTTTTTGAATTAGTTTCTAAAATTATCTCTGAAGTTGATGCTAAGGATATGAAGGATATGGGCAAAGTAATGGGTTCTTTGAAACCTTTGATTTCCGGAAAAGCAGATGCTGGCATTGTAAGCCAATTGGTAAAAAAAGCTCTAAGTTAATTTTTTTACAGTCTCAACAATAGAAATAGTTTGTTGATCTGCTTCAACGTTCACAAAATCTCCTTTTTTTAGATAAGATAAATTAGTTTTAGATAAAGTTTCTGGAATTATGGAAATCGTAAAAAATCTGTTTGTCACATGAACGACAGTAAGACTAATTCCATTTATAGAAACATACCCTTTTTTAAAAATGTATCCCTTTAAGTTAGAAGGTATCTTGATTTTCAGAATTGTTTCCTTTTTACTCTCAAAGCTAATTATTTCGGCAACATTATGAACATGTCCAGAGACAAAATGTCCTCCTACTTCGTCGCCTATTTTTAAAGATCTCTCTAAGTTGAAAGGTATAGAAGAAAATTTCTCTGATATGTTGGTTAATTTTATTGATTCATGAACAACATCAAATTCTATCAAGTCTTTTTTGAAGCCAACTACCGTTAAACAAACTCCATTTACCGCAACGCTATCTCCTTTCTTTATTTTCTTTGTAAAATTAGATGGAACTGTGATGGATAACTTATATCCATAATCCTTTTCTTCAAATATTACTTTCTTTGATAAAGCTTGAACTATTCCACTAAACATTTTTTATTTTTTTAAGTTCCGAAATTTTTGCGATTGAATGTATTTTAATACCTTGCTCAGCATAAAACTCTTGAAAGGTTTTATCTGGGTCATAAGGTTCTTCTCTATCTAGAGCAACCAATGCTCCCACAAAAGTCCCTCTATTGTTTTCGATGATTTCTATTGAGTTCTTAATAGCAGTTCCAGCAGTTAGAACATCATCAATCAACAAAGCTTTCTTTCCTTGTAAATTTCCCATAATAGTTCCTCCTTCGCCATGATTTTTCTCTTCCTTTCGATCAAAGGCTAAAGGGATATTTTTTTTTGTTGCTTCAAAGTATTTTGTTGCGACAACTGACGCCAATGGAATACCTTTGTAAGCAGGACCAAAAAACAAATCAAAATCTATTTTTAAGTCTAATATTTTAGATACATAGCAATCAGCTAAAAAAGAAAGTGATTCAGAATCAAAAAAGGCAGCAATATTAAAAAAATAATCACTATTCATCCCGGATTTAAGTTTAAAGCTTCCAAACTTAAGCGCTTCTAATTCAATGGCTTTTTCTAAAAAATCTTGCATATTGGTTTCAACGTTTTCATACTTTATCAATGCCTGAAAATCTCCACAAACTTTTTGTTATTTCCAGTCCTTCAGGAGGTGGTAAAACGTCTCTGATAAATAAACTTTTTGAAGATTCAAGATCTCTGGATTTTGAAAAAAGTATTTCAGATACCACGAGGCAAAAACGTCAAGGAGATGTAGAAGGTATAGATTATTATTTTTTATCTGAAAAAGATTTCAAAGAAAAAATCCAAAAAGAGGAATATGTTGAATACGCAACTGTCTTCAAGAATTTTTATGGCACATCAAAAAGGGAAATCAAAAAAAAATTTAAAAATTCAAACCTGGTTTTAGAATTGGATTGGCAAGGAGCTTATGCTGTTAAAAAACTTTATGATGATGCTCAGCTTATTTTTTTAGTTCCACCATCTTTGAAGGATCTAAAAAAAAGACTTATTTCGAGAAATTTAGATTCTCCTGAATCAATAGAAAAGAGACTTTCGGAAGCAAAAAAAGAAATCAGTAAGTCTGAAAAATATGATTTTTTAGTCTTAAATGATGATTTCGAAAAAGCTTTAGAAGACCTCTCGCTAATTCTTTTTGAAAGAATTTCAGCTTTTGATTATGACTCAAGAGTATCAAAAGACTTGATTAAAAGATTAGTAGAATAATTAATAAAAATTAAGTAGAATCCACATCCTCAAGAGGTTTACGCATGGCTAGAATTACTGTCGAAGATTGTTTAAAAAAAATCCCTAACAGATATGAAATGGTGAAACTTGCTGCAAAGCGAGTTAAGCAACTAGCTATAGATGGAAGAGAACCTACCATTGATCCGGAAGACGATAAACCTACGGTAATAGCTCTTAGAGAAATTGCTGCTGGTACTGTAACTATTGAAAATATAGACAGCTTTAATTTCGATGCCCTTGAAGAGGAATTCTCTGACAAATTAAATTCAGAAGACGAAGAAGGCATAGAATAACTTTTTTTTGGTAAAATCTCTTTGCTTATGGCAACTGAGACAAAAAACCTTAAAAAACTCACCAAAAACCTTGGAAAGTATCTTGATCAAGTTCAACTTGAACAGGTAAAAAAAGCTTATTTTTTTGCCGCAAATGCTCATTCAGGTCAGTTTCGTGTAAGTGGAGATCCTTACGTATCTCACCCTCTTGCTGTTGCAGAAATACTAGGAAATTTAAAGATGGATCAAGACTGCCTGTCTGCAGCAATGCTTCACGATGTTATCGAAGACTCGGGAATTCCAAAGACCTTTCTAAAAAAAGAATTTAATAAAGAAGTTGCTAATTTAGTTGATGGTGTAAGCAAACTAGATAAAGTTGAATTGACTTCAAAAAAAGACTTGCAAGCTGAGAGCTTTCAAAAAATGGTTCTTGCAATGTCAGAAGATATAAGAGTTATTGTTGTAAAGCTTGCAGATAGATTGCACAACATGAGAACAATAAAATTCCTTAATAAAGAAAAAAAATTAAGAATTGCTAATGAAACAGTTGAAATTTACGCACCAATTGCGCATAGATTAGGTATGCATCAAATATACAGGGAGCTTGAAGACTTAGCCTTTGAAATTTTATATCCATTGAGGTTCAGAGTTATTGAGGAAGCTGTAAAAAGAAATACCAGAGGAAGAAAAAAGATTCTGAAAAAAGTTGAATCATCTATAAATCAAAAATTGCAAGAGCAAGATTTGAGTTGTGCTATTTCCAGCAGGAGAAAGCATTTCTATGGAATTTATAAAAAAATGAAAAGACAGTCCAAAACTTTGAAAGAAGTTTTGGATGTCTATGCTTTAAAAATAACTACATCAAACGCTATAGATTGTTACAAGGCTTTAGGTGTAATACATAATGCCTTTAATCCAATCGAAGGAAGATTTAAAGACTATATAGCCATACCAAAATCTAATTCTTACCAATCACTTCACACCGGAATAATGACTTTTGAGGGACTGCCTATAGAAATTCAAATCAGAACTAGTGAAATGGATGAATTAGCAGAGTTTGGAATAGCGACACATTGGGTTTATAAATCTGGAGAGACGGATAATCCAGTTCAAGCAAGAGCAAGAAGGTGGGTTAATGGTTTGATGGAAATAAATGCTCGATCAGAAGATGCCTCAGATTTTGTTGAGGTTATTAAAACAGGATTAGTCTCCAATGAGGTTTATGTTTTTACTCCTCAAGGAGATATCATTGATTTACCAAAAGACTCTACGCCAATAGATTTTGCCTTCGCTTTGCATTCAGATATTGGACTTCATTGCAGCGGTTGTAGAATCAATAAAAACCTTGCTCCTTTAAGTGTCCCTTTAGAAAGTGGTCAGACAGTAGAAATTATTACGGATAAAGTTCCACAAACAAACCCAAGCTGGCTAGATTTCATTAGAACATCCAGAGCAAGGTCAGCTATTCGCCATAATTTAAAAAATCTTAAAGAGTCAGAATCAAGAAAATTCGGAAAACGGCTCTTGGAGCAATCTTTATTTCCTCATCAAACAAAACTAAGAGATGTTCCTAAAAATAAAATGAAAAAACTTCTCACCTCCTTGAACTATAAAAGTGTAAGAGAGCTTCTTGAAAGCATAGGCTCAGGAAAAAGATCTAGTTTAGTTGTTGCACATCAAATCATGCAATTTCTTGATGAAAAAGAAAATGATGAAATCCAATTCTCTAACTTACAAATTACAGGTGCTGAGGGCTTGGTGGTAACCTATTCAAGTTGTTGTCGACCTATTCCTGGAGATCATGTAATTGCACACTTTTCAACAAGCAGAGGTATTGTCATTCACCAAGAAAGGTGTAAAAACATTCTACCAATTCGTCATGACCCCGCTTTGTGTTCGCCGGTTCAGTGGGAAGATACTCTGTCAGGAGACTTTTCAGTAGAGATAAAAATTGTTGCAGAAGATAAAGCTGGAATACTTGCGGAAGTTTCAGCGGTAATCGCAGAGTACTCTACTAACATTGAAAGCATAAAAAGTGATCCTTCTGCTGGAAATAAGGTGGATCTATATATTTTACTTGCAGTAACGGATAGAAATCATTTAGCAAAAATTCTAAGAAGATTGCGTCGAAAAGACTTTGTCATATCAGCTACAAGAATTCATAGCTGGGAGCAAAGAAACGCTACCCTTCCAATTATTGAAGAGGAAATAAGTGAAGATAATTGAAACAAATAATGCTCCAAAGGCTATTGGGACTTACTCCCAAGCTGTGAGGGTTAATGGTTTTTTGTTTATTTCTGGTCAGATACCCTTAGATCCCTCAACAATGGAATTGGTAGAAGGAATTGAAAATCAAATCAATCAAGTTTTTGAAAATATCAATCAAATTTTAAAAGCCGATGGAATGGATTTTTCAAATGTAGTAAAGCTTTCTGTATTACTTGACGACTTAAATCACTTTGAAAAAGTTAATGAAATAATGGCTAAAATATTTTCAAAACCTTACCCTGCAAGAGCTGCATATGAAGTATCAAAATTACCAAAGGGAAGTTCAGTAGAAATCGAAACCATTGCTTTTAAAGAGTGAAAAGCAAATCACTTCAAAAAAACATCTCAGAAATAAAAGGGGTTGGTCCCAAAGTTAAAGAGGAGCTTAATAAAATTGGTATTAACTATATCGAAGACGCTCTCTTTTTATTGCCTAAAAAATATGAAAATAGAACAAAATTAACCTCTATAAAAGATTTAGTACCAGGGGAAGCGTTTCAATTTGAGGGAGAAATTCTTGAAAGCAAAACTATATTTCCAGGCAGAAGGTCATTTATAGCAAGAATATCTGACGGCACAGGATTTTTACAAATTAGGTTATTCTATTTTTCATTTGCCCAAGCCAAAGCTTTTAAAGTTGGTTTGCATGTTAGAGGTTATGGTGTTGTAAGGACCAATGGCTCTTTGCTTCAGGTATTTCATCCAAGCTATAAAATCTTTGCATCATCTAATCGCCCTGTTTTAGATAATACTCTTACTCCAATATATTCTCTTGGCTCTTCGAAACTAACTCAATTTAGAGCAAGAAATATAATTAAAGAATGTTTAAAAGAAATTGAGGAACTAAATCTTAACGAAAAAGAAATTGATTCGATATTTACACAACAAAAAATAAGTTCTTTATCTATTAAAGATGCACTGCTGAAAATTCATAGCCCATCAATTGAAGATGACATTATTAAAATCAATAGTTACAAGCATGAAGCTCAAGAACGTTTAATAGTAGAAGAATTAGCGACAAATCTTATTGGAGTAAAAATCGCCTCCGAAAAAATAAATAAACTTAAAGCAAAGCAAATGCCAATTTCAATAGAAGAAGTACAGTTATTTAAAGAAAATTTACCTTTTAAATTAACTAATGCTCAAGAAAGAACGATTAAAGAAATTTCAGATGATATATCCCTTGCCAAGCCTATGAGGAGACTGGTCCAAGGTGACGTTGGTTCAGGAAAGACAGTAGTAGCAGCGGTAAGTATGTATATATCTGCAAAAAATAATACTCAATCTGTTTTACTCTGTCCTACGGAGGTTTTAGCTGAACAACATTTCAAAAACTTTTCATCATGGTTTAAAAGCTCAAATATAAAAATTGAATCATTAACTGGGAAAATGCCTGTCTCTAAAAGAGGAGAAATCTACCAAGGCTTAGAACATGGCGAAATTGATATTTTGATTGGCACGCATGCGGTCTTTCAAGATAAAGTAAAAATGAAAAATCTAGGTCTAGTCGTAGTTGATGAACAACAAAGATTTGGTGTTAAACAAAGATTTGATTTAGTAAAAAAAAGTTCCAATCAAATAATGCCTCACCAATTATTTATGACCGCTACGCCCATACCAAGAACCCTAGCAATGACTATTTTTGCTGATCTAGAAACTTCTAAAATTGATGAATTGCCGCCAGGCAGAAAACCAGTAGAAACTTTGGTCTTTAGTGATAAGAAAAAAGATGAAATAGTTAAAAGATTGGAAACCGTATGTAAATTAGGTAATCAAGTTTTTTGGCTTTGTACTATGATTGAAGAATCCGAAAATCTAGATGTTCAAGCAGCAGATGAAGCTAAAGAATGGATTAAAGAAAATACTAATGGTTTGAATGTTGGTCTTGTGCATAGCAAACTTCCAAAAGACCAAAGAGATAAGGCAATAGAAAATTTTAGAAGTGGAAAAACTGATGTATTGGTATGTACGACTGTTATTGAAGTAGGTATGGATGTTCCTAATGCTAGTTTGATGGTTATTGAAAATGCCGAAAGACTGGGTTTAAGTCAATTACACCAATTAAGGGGAAGAGTCGGAAGGAAAGCAGATTTAGATGCTTATTGCGTTCTAATTTATCACGGGGAGATTGGTGAAATTGCTAAAGCTAGACTCGAAGCGATGAAATCGACTAATGATGGATTTGAAATCTCAGAGATCGACATGAAGTTGAGAGGTACTGGAGAAATTTTAGGCACCAAACAGTCTGGAGGAATAGAACTTAAAATCTCAGATTTATCTAGAGATGCTCATTTAATAAAAAAAGCAGAAAAACTTGTAGAGGGCTTAAATCAAAAAGATGAGGAGATATCTAAAATTCTTCTTGATAGGTGGCTGGGCGATAAACAAAATTTGATTATCGCCCAGTAAAAAAAATTTAAAGCAATGGGGAAATAACTAAACTCACTATTGCCATAACATTAATAAGAATGTTCATTGAAGGTCCTGAAGTATCTTTAAAGGGATCCCCCACAGTATCTCCAACAACGGCTGCCGAATGAGTATCGGTACCCTTCCCTCCAAGGTTTCCTTTTTCAATATATTTTTTAGCGTTATCCCAAGCTCCACCGGCATTAGCCATCATTAAAGCCATCGCAACACATCCGATGAGTCCACCACCAAGCATTCCGCCCAAAGATTCTGCACCTAAACCAAAACCTACGACAGCAGGAGCACCAACTGCGATAACGCCTGGAATAAGCATTCTTTTCAAAGCTGCTGAAGTAGCAATGTCTACGCATTTCGCTGTATCTGGTTCTGCATTTCCTTCGAGTAATCCTGGAATTTCCCTGAACTGTCTTCTGATTTCATTAATCATCTCAAAGGCAGCGTCTCCAACTGCAGTCATTGTGATTGAAGAAATTAAAAAAGGAATTGAGATACCAATAAACATTCCAACTAAAACGCGAGGATCTGAAAGAAGCAGTTCAAACTCTCCTTTATTATGAGCAACCGTTTCTACGAAAGCTGCGATAATAGCTAAAGCTGCTAAGGCAGCAGCACCAATTGCAAAGCCCTTTCCTATAGCTGCAGTTGAGTTTCCTACCTCATCTAGGCCATCTGTAATTTCTCTAGTTTCAGGGCCCATACCAGCCATTTCAGCAATACCACCGGCATTATCTGCGACAGGTCCATAAGCATCTATAGCCATGGTTATACCAACTGTAGCAAGCATTCCTACAGCAGCTATTCCAACTCCATATAGACCAGTCAAACTTGTTGATATCCAAATTATTGTTGCAAGCACAAGGATTGGAAGAACCACAGATTGCATACCAACAGCTAAGCCAGTAATCATTACAGTTGCCGGGCCAGTTTCTCCTGATTTTGCAATCTGCCTAATTGGACTGCTTCCAGTGTAATACTCAGTAATCAGTCCTATGAGAACTCCTCCGACTGCACCAGTTAGAACAGCAAGCCAAATGTTAACAAATCCTTCTCCAATGAATAATTGAATTAGAAAATACGCAGCTACGATGAATAAAACAGCTGACCCTATGGTACCGGTTCTTAAAGCAGCATCAGGTGACATTGAAGAAAATGCTTTGACAATAATTATTCCAAGAACTGAGGCTATTAGTCCAATAGAAGCAAGCGCAAGAGGTAGAAGCATCATTCCAGAATCGTCTAATGTCGATGCAATAGCAATTGAAGCAATCATCGCTCCGCAATAAGATTCAAAAATATCAGAACCCATACCAGCAACATCACCAACATTGTCTCCAACGTTATCAGCAATTACGCCAGGATTTCTTGGATCATCTTCGGGAATACCTGCCTCAACCTTACCTACTAAATCAGCACCAACATCCGCACTTTTGGTATAAATCCCGCCACCTACTCTTGAAAATAAAGCTACACAGGATGCTCCCATTCCAAATCCTTCGATAGCTCTGGCAGTTGCTGGATCTCCTCCAAAATAAAAATACAATCCACCTAAACCTACAAGTCCTAAAGAAGCTACACACAAACCCATAATCGAACCACCATAAAAGGCAATTGAAAGGGCTACTTTTGAGCCTTTTTCAGCTGCAGCGGTTGCTGTTCTGGAGTTTGCTTTGGTTGCAGAAAACATTCCAAGCCAACCTGCTAAAGATGAAGAAAGAGCTCCTGCTGTAACTGCAAGTGCGGTATTAAAACCCAGAGCAAAATAAGATAAAGCAATTAAAACTAAAACAAAGAAAAATAAATATGTGTATTCTCGGCGCATGAAAACCATTGCTCCTAAGTGAATTTGGTCAGCAATTTTTTTTACTTTTTCAGAACCTTCGTCATAACTGACAACAATAAAATAAATAACTAATGCTATTAACAAACCGAAAAGGCCGAAAATTGGTGGCATAGAAATATAAGTTTCCATAAGTGACTCTCCCGAGAATAAAAACGCTAATTTACCAGATTAGTAACTATTTTTTAACTAATAAAATCTTTTCTTGAGAGCTGATTTTCTGAATTTGCAACAATGCAAGAGATAGTCGCATCTCCTGATACGTTTACCGCTGTTCTTAACATGTCCAATAATCTATCAACACCAATGATTAAAGCGATTCCTTCAACTGGTAATCCTACTTGTTGGAGAACCATAGCTAACATGATAAGTCCTACCCCAGGAACTCCGGCGGTTCCAATTGAAGCTAAAGTTGCTGTGATGATAACCATTAAATATTCCACCATGCTCAAATCAACTTGGTAAACCTGAGCAATAAATACAGTTGCTACACCTTGCATAATTGCAGTGCCATCCATATTTATGGTTGTTCCCAAAGGAATACAGAAAGAACTTACGGATTTATCAACGCCTAGTTTTTCTTCTACAGTTTTCAAAGTTACGGGCATGGTTGCACTGCTTGAAGATGTACTGAAAGCAAAAATAATGGCTTCTCTCATTTTTGTGAAGAAAATAAAAGGATTAATTTTTGCTAACGAAGTTAGTAACAAGCTATAAGTAAATGCAGCATGAAATATTAAAACCCCTACGACGATTAGAAAATAATTAATCAATGTGAAGATAATTGATATTCCCAAAGACGAGAAAGTTGAGAATATCAAACAAAATACTCCTATCGGCGAAAGCCAAATTACAAAATTGACAATGTTTAAAATAATTTCATTTAAATCTATGAAGAACGATCTTACTTTTGAAGTTTCGTTTGAAATTTTGTTTATGCCATACCCAAATAAAATAGCAAATATTATGATCTGAATCATATTTCCCGCTGCCATGGCTTCAATTGGATTGCTGGGAAACAAATTTACAAAAGTATCTTTAAGAGATGGAATGGAATCTTGTTCAAAAGATGAATTACTTACCATGCTAACTCCATTTGCCATTTCAAAGAAAGAACTTACAAATAAAGCGCTAATAATTGCCAACGCAGTGGTGAATAAATAAAGTGCTATTGCTTTAGAGCTGATGGACAGAAGCTGCTTATTGGAACTTAGGTTAGAAACTCCCACTACCAAAGATACAAAGACCAAAGGAACAACTAACAATTTAAGAAGAGAAAGAAAAATACTTCCTAATGCATCAATAAATTCTGAAAAGAAATTTAAAAAACTTGGTAAATTTTCCTGAAAAACAGAGTTAGAGATACTTCCTAAAATTATTCCCAGAAGCATTCCAAGAAGGATTTTTGCAGTTAAAGACATTTGAGATTAGTAGCTTTTTCCGCCCTCCAAAGGAACCATCTCAAAATCCTCTTTTCCAACTCCGCAGTCAGGACAAACCCAGTCAAATGGAACATCTTCCCATTTTGTTCCCGGTTCGATGCCATCTTCAGGCCAGCCTTCAGCTTCATCGTAAATCAATCCGCAGACAATGCATTCCCACTTAATGTATTCTTCCATAACTAAATAAGTTTAATATCTCTATGAAGTTTGGATTATATTCATGTTGGGCATTTTAAAAAACTATTTTTTCCTTCTAAGACTAGATAAACCCATTGGCGTGTATCTTCTTCTGTGGCCGTCTTTAACGGCGTTATGGCTTGCTTCTGAAGGCAATCCAGAGCTTTTAATTGTAATAATTTTTTGTCTTGGCAGTTTTTTCATGAGATCCGCAGGAGTAATCATGAATGATTTCCTTGATCAAGACATCGATAGAAAGGTATTGAGAACATTTAATAGGCCTATAGCCAATTATTCTGTCTCAAATAAAGAAGCTCTAGCTTTGTTCTTAATATTGATGATTTTGTCTTCAAGTTTACTTCTTTTTTTAAATCTCAAAAGTTTATATATAGCTTTATTTTGCATTCTATTAATTTCTACCTATCCTCTGATGAAAAGATTCTTACCTATTCCTCAACTGTACTTGGGGGTTTGTTATTCCATGGGAATATTTATGGCCTATGCATTCTATCAAGGAACATTTCCTTTAAGTTGTTGGCTGTTGTTTTTTGGAAACATCTTTTGGGTACTTGCGTACGATACAGTTTATGCATTGTCAGACAGACAAGATGATTTATTAATCAACGTAAAAAGCTCTGCAATTTATTTTCAAGGTAAAGAAAAGTTAATTTTATGGATAAGTTATTTTTTACTTATAACTTTTCTCCTAATAATAGGAGTTTTTAATTCCTTTTCTTTATTATATTACTTAGCGCTTTCAGCAAATATTTTATTGATCCTTTTTTTGATGATCACTACTAATTTTGAAAAACCATCTGATTGTTCTAAATTTTTTAGAAAAAACCATTGGCTGGGTATAGGAATATTTTTGAGCTTTGTTGCTGCTTTTGTATAAATGAAAGAAATTAAATTTAATAATTCGATTAGCACAATTGACAAAAAAAACTGGAACAAACTAATTCCAGAAAATGATTACCCTTTTTTAAAATACGAATTTCTTGAGCTACTAGAAATAACAAATTGTGTAGGAAAAAATACTGGTTGGCATCCTGCGCACATTTCCATAGAAGAAAATAACGAAATTTTAGGGGCAATGCCTCTTTACATTAAAACCGATTCCTCTGGAGAGTTTGTTTTTGATTACTCTTGGGCAAACGCTTTTTATCAACATGGTTTAGATTATTATCCTAAATTGGTTTCCTCCATACCCTTTACTCCTGCTACTGGTCCAAGAATTCTTCATCAAGATAAAGAATCAGCAGATCATATATTTTCTCTAATTCTTTCAGGTGTTAAAAAGCTTAGCGAGGAAAATAATATATCTTCCTGGCATGTCTTGTTTCCAGAAGAAAAAGATATAAACGTATTTTCTGAGAAATCTCTCAGCGTAAGGAAAAATGCTCAGTTTATTTGGTTTAATGAAAACTTTAATACATTCGATGACTTCGTTGATACTTTTAGATCAAGACATAGAAAAAATGTAAAAAAAGAAAGAGAAAGGGTTTTAAGCCAAGGCATAGACATACAAACTTTCTCAGGAACTGATTTGAACCAAGAGTTGATGATGCAGTTTTATGAATTTTACTTATCAACAAATCTAAAGCGCAGTGGACATTTTGGATATCTTACAAAAGAATTTTTTGAAGGATGTCTTGATACGATAAATGAAAATATCGTTCTTGTGCTAGCAAAAGATACAAATAATAATTCCTTGGTTGGAGGATCAATGTTTTTTAAAGATAGGGAAAATTTATATGGACGTTATTGGGGCTGCTCAGCTGAATACGATTGCTTACATTTTGAATGCTGTTACTACCAAGGAATAGAGTTTGCAATTAAAAATAAACTCAATAAGTTTGACCCTGGCGTTCAAGGCGAACATAAAATTAAAAGAGGTTTTAAGCCAACAATTACATATTCTGCACATTGGATATCTGAACCCAGCTTTAGAGATGCGATAGAAAATTTTGTGAATAACGAAGAACAACATATAAACGCCTATGTCAAAGCAACAAGCAAATACCTCCCTTTTAAAAGTATTTAAAAATCATAAATCAAAAGAAAAGATTTTTTATCTCGCCAAAAAAGACAAAGATTTAATTGATTTGTTTATCAATTTTTCTGATTTCGAGGAATATAAAAGGGACAAAGGCTTTAAAGGAATTTTGCAATTGATTATTGAGCAACAGCTATCTGTTGCTTCAGCAAACGCAATATTTAGAAAGCTAAAGATAAAAATGCCAAATATTTCTCCAGAATCTTTTTTAAAAATAAAAGAATCAGATTTAAAAAAATGCGGTTTAAGCAAACAGAAAATTGATTACTTAACTGGCCTAGCGAAAAAATGTAAGAATAAGGAAATCAATTTCAGGAAAATTCACAAAATGGATGATGAAAATTTAGTGAAAGAAATTACTAAAATTAAAGGCATTGGACCATGGACAGCTCAATGTTACATGCTTGCTTCACTTAGAAGAAATGATGTGTGGCCAGTAGCTGACTTAGGTTTAATGGAAGCGGTGAAAAGAATAAAAGGACTTAAAAAGAGACCTTCAGAAGAAGATATGGAAAAAATTTCTCAAATTTGGAGACCTTATAGAAGTACTGTGGCTAATGTGCTATGGGCATCTTATGACTAAATTTTAAAATGAATAAAATCTCTATAGACTGATTAAATGTTTAAAACCTATCGAAATTTAAAAAGCTTGCATACCCTTTATGAGCAGAATTTCGTTTTAATAGATAAGCTCTCTGGCGAACTCAATAAACACAATAAATTTTCTTTTCAAGTTGGAAATCTTGCAATCAAAAGCCAAGTTAGCATTTCAAAAAAGCAGTTATCAAAATTTACCGATGAACTTGAATTCCTAATCAATGATGTTACCGGAATAAAAGATATTGTTATCAAATGCAGAACTTACAAAGAAGCTAAAATGGTTGAAGTGATTGAATTTCAAAATTTTCATAAAGATTTGTTGTCTATTTTTAAATTAAAAAAAATGAATTTTGAAAAAGATGAACGATTTCAATGGAATCTTTTTATGAATCAATTTTTGAATTATTCTATTCTCCATGGAAGTGCAGTTGAAGATTATTTACCTTCATGGATTCAATAGTTCAGCAGAATCAAAAAAATCAAAAATTTTAGATTCTTATTTAGAAAGAAAAGAACTTATCAATTTAGAATCTCCTAACTTAAATACCTCTCCCTCAAAAGCTATCTCTCAAATAGAGAAAATAATTAAAGAAAGTTCTAATAGGGTTTGTGTAGTAGGAAGTTCTCTCGGAGGATTATATGCAACTTTTGTGGCAGATAAATTCGATCTTAGATCAGTGACAATAAATCCAGTAGTGACAAATCATATCTCCGAAATGAAGGACCTAGTAGGTCCTCATAAAAACTTTCATACGGATGAAGAATATGAGTTTTCAATGAAGGATTACTTAGATTTACAAAAATTAGGTCTAAAAGAACTTAAAGAACCCTTAAATCACTTATGTCTAATAAAGATGTCAGATGAAGTTTTAGATCACAATAAAACGTTAGAATATTTTTCTAAATCTTATGTGCTTAGCGAAAAAGGGGGGAATCATAGTTATGATGACTTTTTTGAAAAAATTCCTTTGATTTTAGACTATATGTACTAAAATAGTGCAAATTAAGCACTAAATAGAGACAAAAAATGCACTATTTTATAGCAATTACTTTGCTAATATTTTCTCCTAAATTTATTTACACGGAGAATACAATGACAGACTTTAAAACGTACGAATATATTTGGCTAGATGGATACACTCCTGAAGCAAATATGCGAAGTAAAGTAAAAGCTACTGATGAAGATACAGCTCCAGACTGGTCTTTTGATGGTTCATCAACACAACAAGCAGATGGAGGCAGTTCAGATTGTCTTTTGTTACCTGTACAAACTTATGAAAACCCCAATGGGCATGACTTAGTAATGACTCAGGTGCAGGCAGCAGACCATACAACACACCCTTCTAATTTTAGAGCCGCTGCTGCGGAAGTAGTTACAGATGAATGGTGGTTTGGATTTGAACAAGAATTTTTCTTTACCGATCCAAAAACTGGTGAACCTCTTGGTTGGGAAGACGGCACTCCAGAAAGAGAACAAGGAGAATATTATTGTGGTGTTGGTGCAAGTAACGTTGTGGGTAGAGAAATTTCTGATGCTCATTTGCATGCCTGTCTTGATCTTGGAATCACACTGACAGGAACAAATGCTGAAGTTGCTTTAGGACAATGGGAATACCAATGTTTTGGAAAAGGAATCAAAGCTGCTGATGACTTGTGGGTAAGCAGATATATGCTTTTCAAAATAGCTGAAGAATTTGGCGTTGGGGTAAATATTCATCCTAAACCAAAAACAGGAGACTGGAACGGTTCTGGTATGCACACTAACTTTTCTAATGAAGAAATGAGATCAAAAGGTTCAAAAGAGCTTTTTGAAGGAATGTGTGAAAAACTTGGAAAAGTTCATGATGATGGAATTGCTTCTTATGGTTCTGACAATGACATGAGACTAACAGGACTGCATGAAACTCAAAAAATCACGGAATTCTCCTACGGAGTAAGTGATAGAGGAGCCAGTATTAGGATACCAGTCTATACAGTTGAACATGATTGGAATGGATATTTAGAAGACAGAAGACCTGCTTCTAATGCAGATCCTTACAAAATTTTAGCGCACATTGTAGGTACGCTGACTAAATAAATCTCAAGGTGTAAAGTGTTTAAGACCATAGGATTGACCCAATCGGAAAAAATCTTTTGGTTAATCCTAGGTCTTAACATTCAGCTTTTTAAATTAAAAATAAAAGTAATTTTCAAAGATGATATTTTTTGAAAATGTTTTAGACGAATTATCTGCGAAAATTCTAGTTACAGATGACAATTTAGATGTTTTATTTTTAAATAAATCTGCTGAAGACTATCTATGTACTTCTCTTGACGAATCTAAAGGAAAAAATATAGATGAAGTTTTCAAAGAGAAAACCAGTAATGAGCTAGAACTTCAAGAAATTCTTGAAAAGAAAAAATCTTTTAAACGTCACATAACTACAATTTTTCTTAAAGATAATCTTCAAAAGAAAACATCTTTTAAAGCTTCTTATTTTTCCAATGATGAATTTAAAGGCATTATTTTTGAATTCTTTGATAATCAAAATCCCGAATCTATTTCAGATAGAATGAAGAAAAGAACGGCGGCATCGATTACTCAGGCTTTTTCTAGAGGGCTGGCGCATGAAATTAAAAATCCTTTAAGCGGTATTAGAGGCGCCGCACAGTTACTTTCCCAAAAAATAGAAGATCCCAAAAAAAAAGAATTCGCAAATATTATTCTTAAGGAGTCGGACAGACTCGTAAATATTGTTAATAAAGTTTCAGGCAACAGTTTCAAACTGGAACAGAATTTTCAAAATATTCATACCATTCTCGAAAAGATTCCTGCTTTCATAAAAAATATTGATAATCAAAAAGTCCAAGTTCTTAAGGATTATGATCCTAGCTTGCCCTTAATTGAAATAGATAATTCGTTGATTTCTCAGGTATTTTTTAACCTTGCAACTAATTCAATTGAAGCTTTTAAAAAGAACAATAAGTCAGGGAAAATTACAATAAGAAGTAGAGTTGCTTACGAGGTTTTTATAAATAATAAAAAATATAATACGGCTTGCCAGATAGATTTCATTGATAATGGGCCGGGGATTCCAGACGATATTATTGACTCTGTTTTTTTTCCATTGGTTTCATCAAAAGAAATAGCATCTGGTCTAGGTTTATCTATTGTTAAAGGAATTATCAATCAACATGGGGGTTCGATAGATTGTTCTAGTGACGATACTGGAACAACTTTCACGATTCTTCTGCCCATCACAGAAGTTAACTTTGAAAAAACAAAAGCAAACTGAGGAATAAATGGCTAAAAATAAAAAAATCTGGATTGCTGATGACGATGAATCAATCAGATTTGTTTTAAAGTCAGGTTTATCAGAAGCAGGTTTTAATGTTTCTACCTTTGAAGATGGAAACGAAGTAGTAAATAAACTTGATATTGAATCACCTCACCTTTTACTTACTGACCTTAAAATGCCTGGAAGAGATGGTATGGATTTATTGGAAACTTTTCGTAATGAGCATCAAAAGATTCCAATTATTATTATGACGGCACATTCTGATTTAGAAACCACTGTAGAGGCTTTTGAAGCAGGTGCTTGGGACTACATTGCGAAACCTTTTGATTTAAATACCGCAATAGAAAAAATAAACAAAGCAATTTCTGAAAAGAAAAATGTACAAAAGAAACTTTCAGAGAAAGAAGAAATCAGTCTCAGAGCAGGAAAAATTCTTGGAAAGTCTCCAGCAATGCAAGATTTGTTTAATTCTATAGGTAAATTGTCACACTCGGACAGCACAGTTTTATTGGTTGGTGAGTCAGGTACAGGAAAAGAGTTAGTGTCTCAAGCAATCTTCGAACACTCAGACAGGTCCAATAAAAAGTTAATTTCGCTTAATGTAGCGGATATACCTGTCGAGCTATTAGAGTCTGAATTATTTGGTCACGAAAAAGGCGCTTTCAAAGGCGCTGGTGATCAAAGAATAGGTAGATTTGAGCAAGCTGATAAAGGAACCTTGTTTTTAGATGAAGTTGGAGATATGCCTCTAGAAACTCAGACTAGATTAATAAGAGTTTTATCGAGTGGCGAATTTTATAGAATTGGAGGAAATAGTCCTATTAAAGTGGATGTTAGAATTATTGCAGCTACAAACCAAAACCTCGAGGAAAAAGTAAAGAATGGGTCTTATAGAGAAGATCTCTATCATAGACTCAATGTCATAAAAATAAATTTACCTCCTTTAAGAGATAGAAAAGAAGATATCCTTTTATTAACCAGTTACTTTTTAAAGAAGTTCTCTGAAGAAGCAAAAATTAAAGTTAAAGTATTAAGTAAAGAGGTCGAAGAACTTTTCGAAAATTTAATCTGGCCTGGAAATGTCTTGCAATTACAAAATGTTTGCCAGTCTTTAACTTTATTATCCTCAGGTCAAGAGATTTCTATGAGCGATATCCCCAAAGACTTGTCTTTACAAAGAAAGGGTCCAGAAATGAGCTGGAGTGATATGCTCGAATCCTGGGCTTCAAAAAAATTACTTAAAGGAGATGACCATATTCTAAATAGTGCTACTCCTATATTTGAAGGCACAATGATAAAAGCTGCTCTAAAGGCAACAAAAGGGAAAAAAAGTGAAGCGGCTAAACTCCTTGGTTGGGGAAGAAATACTCTAGCTAGAAAGATAACTGAACTCGACCTTTAATTTATTAAAGGCAATTTCTCCGATACCCAATTATTTATTCCGCCTTTTAGGACGAAAACATTTATTTCTTCTTTTTTTAGATCTGATGCCATACGAGATGAATTTGTTCCGTTTTGACAAACCAAGATAACTGGTTTGCCATCAGCTTTTGCTATTTCCTTCTTGCAAACATCTAAATCAGGACCGACATGTCTTGCCTGGCTAATTTTTCCTTCATCGAATTCTTTCTGAGTTCTTATATCAATAACGAGAGCATTTTTTTTATTGATCAAAACAACGCCCTTATGAGGTTCTAAATTTATAGCTTTTGAAATCCTATCCAATAAGTAAAGGGCAAATAATGAAAAGATTAAAGGAATAACAATAAACCAATTGTCGATTAAAAATTCAATAAAATATGGCATAAGCGCGATATGATAAACGTAAAACTGATTTGACACTATGAATTCGGAAGAAAATTTTTCTCATTTAGTTCTCGTTAGGCATGGACAAAGCGAATGGAATGCAAAGAATCTCTTTACTGGCTGGAAAGATCCATCTCTTACTGAAGAAGGAATTAAGGAAGCAAAAAATGCTGGAGAAAAAATAAAAGAGAAAAATATAAACTTTGATATACATTTTACGTCTGGACTCAAGAGGGCTCAATTAACTGGAGAAATTATCCTCTCAGAGATTAACCAAAATTCAATAGAGACGATAAAAAACATTGCCCTTAATGAAAGGGACTATGGTGAACTATCTGGACTTAATAAAGATGAATCACGTGAAAAATGGGGAGAAGAACAAATTCACAT
This sequence comes from uncultured SAR86 cluster bacterium, assembly GCA_902632605.1. Taxonomy (GTDB): domain Bacteria; phylum Pseudomonadota; class Gammaproteobacteria; order Magnimaribacterales; family AG-339-G14; genus MEDG-81. The sequence continues at coordinate 31,883 of CACPDB010000006.1, forward strand.
TTGGAGAAGATCATTTGATCAGCCTCCTCCTGGTGGAGAGAGTTTAAAAGATACTGCAGAAAGAGTTATTCCATATTATAAAAAAGTAATTGAGCCTTATTTGGAAGAAAATAAAAATATTTTAATTTGTGCGCATGGTAACTCACTTCGTGCTCTAGTGATGCATATTGAAGCAATTTCTCCTGATGAGATTGTAAAAAAAGAAATTGCTACTGGAGAGCCTATTTTCTACAAAGTTAAGAATGTTGATATCTTAAAAAAGCTAAAGTCTTACCTCAAAACCTTCGTCTCTTAAAGCATTCTTAACTTTTTTTATCGAAATTTCTTCGTAGTGAAAAATACTGGCTGCAAGTAAAGCATCTGCTTTTCCAAGCTTTACAGCATCAACTAAATGAGAAAGCTCTCCTGCTCCTCCAGATGCAATAACAGGAATAGATAAATTGTTTGAAAGTTCCATATACAAATTATTATCAAAACCGCTTTTGGTTCCATCTTTATCCATGGAAGTCATGAGAATTTCCCCTGCGCCTAAATCTTGCCCTTTTTTCGCCCACTCAATAGCATTTAAGTCGGTTTTATTTTTTCCACCGTGAGTATAGACATTCCAGATTTCTCCGTCTTTTTTAGCATCTATAGCTAAAACAATACATTGAGCTCCATACTCTTTGGAAGCCTCCTCTATAAGTTTGGGGTTCAAAATAGCGCTTGTATTAATAGAAACTTTGTCAGCACCTGATTTTAGAAGCATATCAATATCTTTGAGAGATTTTATTCCACCTCCAACAGTAAACGGGATGAAGACTTGTGAGGCTATTGATTTAACAGTCTCAATTGTTGTGGAACGTTCTTCAAAAGACGCGTCGATATCCAACATGCATATCTCATCTGCACCTTCAGCATCGTATCTTTTAGCAGCTTCTGCTGGATCTCCAGCATCAACGATATCCTTAAAATTAATACCTTTTACTACTCTCCCCCCTCTGACATCTAAACAAGGGATAATTCGAACTGCTAAACTCATTTTTTTAAAACATCTCTAAAGCTTCTTTGAAGTTTATTTTATTTTCATAAAGCGAAACACCACATATAGCCCCGACGACATTTGGGATTTTTGAAAGATTTATCAAATCGTTGATATCTTTTACTCCGCCTGAAGCTATGACAGGAAAAGGAGATAGTTTTGCAACTTCAGATGTTTCTACTAAATTTGGCCCAGAGAGCATGCCATCTTTATTAATGTCGGTGTAAATTATTGATTTGATAGGCAGCTCTTTATAAGAATCAATCAAGTCTGAGGCTGACAATTTTGAAGCTTCTGTCCATGCTTCTGCAGCAAGAAAACCATTCATTGCATCAATTCCCAAAATAATTTTTCCTGGAAAGTTTATACATGCTTTCATGAATAATTCTTTATCCTTTATAGCAATGCTTCCTAGAATTACGTTATCTACTCCAGATTCGAAAATTAAATCTAAGGTTTCAAGATCTCTTACCCCCCCTCCCAGCTGAAGATTTACGTCTGGGAATTTTTCTTTAATCGTTAAAACATATTCTAAGTTTTCAGGTTTGCCTGACTTGGCGCCATCTAAATCAACCAAATGCAGTTTTTTTGTTCCTTCTTTTATCCAATGAGCTGCTGCATCGATGGGCTTTTCAAAATAAATTTTAGTTGAGGATAAGTCTCCTTTTTGCAAGCGAACACATTTTCCACTTTGGATATCAATTGCAGGAATTGGCAACATTTAAATTTTCCAATTGATAAAATTTTCTAAAAATTTGAGACCTATCTCTCCACTTTTTTCCGGGTGAAATTGAGTAGCAAAAATGTTTTCAGTGGCTAACGACGAAACAAAATCTTCTCCATAGTTAGTAGTGGTGATGAAGGCTTCTGTTTTAGCAGCTACAAAAGAATGGACAAAATAAAAAAACTGCTTGTCTTCTATTCCTGAAAATAATTCGTGTTTTTTTTCAATCTTTACATTATTCCAACCCATGTGAGGTATTTTTAGATTTTCTTTATTTATATCTTTTATTTTGGTGATGCATCCGTTTATTACACCTAAACCCTTCTCTTTACTTTCTTCGCTCGAATTAAAGAGGATTTGAAGACCTAAACAAATTCCAAGAAAAGGTTTCGATTTAATTGCATCCAATAAAGGATTGATCATTTCCGTTTCTTTTAGTTTGTTTAGACAAGAACCCATAGAACCTTGTCCAGGGAAAACAAGCTTGTCGATTTTTTTGAATTTTTCGGGAGTATCGACTATTGAAACTTTTGAACCAAGTGATTGAAGAGCTCTAGCTACTGAATGTATGTTGCTGGCTCCGTAATCAATTACTCCTAGGCGCATTAATTTAAAGCAAACCTTTAGTGGAAGGGAGAACATCTCCTTTAGAAGGATCTATCATACATGCGGTTTTGAGAGCTAAAGCAAATGCTTTGAATATAGTTTCAGCTTGGTGGTGAGCATTTTCACCTTTGAGGTTGTCAATATGGACAGTAGCAAGAGCCTTATTAACAAATCCATGGAAAAATTCTTTTAATAGACTTAGATCAAAATCATTTATAGATTCTTTGGTGAATTTTACGTCCCAATTTAAACCTGGCCTTCCTGAGAAATCTACTACTACTCTAGATAAAGCTTCATCCAAAGGCGCATAAGCAGAGCCAAATCTATAAATTCCTTTTTTATCACCAAGTGCCTTATTAAAAGCTTCACCTAAACTAATTCCTACATCTTCGACTGTGTGGTGAGCATCTATTTCTAAGTCACCTTTAGCGTCCAACACAATATCAAACCCACCGTGTTTGGAGAGTTGATCTAACATATGTTCAAAAAAAGGTAGGTCAGCTTTTAAATTACTTTCGCCTTTACCATCTAGTTCCAAAGATACTTTTATTTGGGTCTCTTTTGTATTTCGTTCTAGTTCAGCGTTACGCATTTTTATCCTCTTTTAAAAAACACATTATAACGGACAGAAATAAGTAAAATAATAAACATGAGTCAATTTTCTAAAAAAATAATTGATTGGCAGAAGCAAAAAGGAAGAAATAATCTCCCCTGGCAAATGAAGAGCGCTTATGAAGTATGGATTTCTGAAATTATGCTTCAACAGACTCAAGTTGAAACCGTTATACCCTATTATCTGAAGTTTATAAAAAAGTTTCCTGAAGTAAAAAAGTTGGCAAATAGTCACGAAGAGGTAGTCATGAGTTTGTGGAGCGGTTTGGGCTATTACTCTAGAGCTAGAAATATCCATAAAACAGCAAGGATTATTTTAAAAAAATATAGTGGAGAATTTCCTAGAGATTTTGATGATTTAATAGAACTCCCAGGAATAGGTCCTTCTACAGCAGGCGCTATCTTGTCTTTAGCTTTTAACGAACCTGGGATAATTTTAGATGGCAATGTGAAGAGAGTTATTGTTAGATATAAAGGTATTAAAAATCCAATTAATAACAATCAGACACAGAAAGAAATAAAAAGTTTTGCTGAAACTTTCTTACCAAAAGATTCTTTCAGGAGATATTCTCAAGGAATAATGGATTTGGGCTCAATTTTATGTAGACCAAAAAATCCATCTTGTAATTTATGTCCTATTAATAAAAACTGTATAGCCTTAAAAGATGACCTTCAAGAAATAATTCCACACAAAAATCCATCTAAACCTAAAAAAGAAAAAAATATTAATTGGCTCTTAATATCTTCAAAAAATAAAATTTTACTCAGAAGAAATGAAAATAAAGGTATCTGGAAAAACTTATGGCTCTTTCCTGAAAAAGATATTTTGAGTAATGAGAATCTTCAATTATTGGAAGAAAAAGAATCACTACCTAATCTTATACATAATTTATCTCATCGAAGATTAAATATATCTACAAAAAAATTCTCAATTAAAAATAAAGACAGATTAAAAATTGATAGATCTCATTCTGTTTGGGTAAGCAAATCCGATTCAGTTAAAATGGGAATGCCAAAACCTATTAAAGAAATTATTAATAATTACTTATGAAAACTGTTTTTTGTAGAAAATATAAAAAAGATCTTCCTAAAATGGATAGGGCTCCTTTTCCAGGAGAAAAAGGAGAGGAACTTTTATCTAACGTTTCAAAACAAGCTTGGATGGAATGGCTACAACATCAAACAATGCTAGTGAACGAAAAGCAGTTAGATTTATCAAAAAAAGAGTCCAGAGACTACCTCAGTCAGCAGCTCGAAAACTTTTTAAATAACGAATCATTTGATAAAGCTGATGGTTTTGTCCCTTTAGATAAATAACTTTATTAGCTAGCTAAATATCTATAGAATTTGATTTTCTTTTTGCCCAGATAGCTCAGTCGGTAGAGCAAAGGACTGAAAATCCTTGTGTCGGTGGTTCGATTCCACCTCTGGGCACCATTAAAATAAGCACTTTAAGCTTTTGCCTTTAGTAAATAAAAAGTAATTCCTGCAGCAATAAACTCAAAAATCATAAAGAATACAAAGATCATATCTGGCATACCATCTAGAATTAAACTGAGTGCTCTTCCAAGGCCAATCCCGAGCATAAAGACAAACATACACCATAAAGCTGGGATCGTTAGGCTTTTATTAAAAGCTCCAGAAACCCATAACAACACACAGCCAATATAGAGACCCATTACAGCTCTAAAGATATTTGACAAATTATTGTCTGCTACCTCAATTCCATAAAGAACTGGCAGAAACTCTTTTGGATTTAATCCGTATCCCAAAGCAGCTGGAAATACTCCAATAGAAATAAATAATAAAAAATAGGATTCTTTAGTCATGGTCACCTTTGGCATTTAATTTTTAAAAATTAGTATAGTTTTGAAATTAATGATAAAACTTTTCTGCAATATATGCGCGTCCTTGTGTAATATTTGTCCATGTCTGAAAAGTTTCTTTTAGAAGGTTTAAAAGTTATTGATGCGGGAAGTTTTATCGCAGGGCCGGTTTCAACCACAATTCTTTCTGATTTTGGTGCAGAAGTTATCAAGATTGAACCGCCAAAAGTTGGTGATAGCTTAAGACATTTAATTGCTCGAACAAAAAGAGTAAATCCTGTTTCCGATGAGGATTATTGTTGGCACTTAACCTCAAGAAACAAAAAAAGCTTGGCTTTGAATCTTGGGGACCCAAAAGGACAAAAAATTTTAAAAGAACTGGTAAAAATTTCTGACGTATTTGTAACCAATATGCCCCAAAGAATAAGGGATAAGTTGAAAATTAATGCCTCAGACTTGCTCCCTTTAAATGAGAGACTAATCTATGGATCTTTGACAGGCTATGGTGAAGATGGTCCAGACTCGCACAGAACTGCCTTTGATACGATGGCTTGGTGGGCTAGAAGTGGTTTGATGGATATCGTAAGGCCATCGGAAAATTCTACTCCGGGGATGCCGCCTATAGGTATGGGAGATCAGCCTACTGGAGTGTCTTTATTTGCCAGCATCATGACGGCTCTTTATAGAAGAGAAAAAACAGGCAAAGGTGGAGAGGTAAATACTTCCTTGATGGCAAATGGTGCATGGTCAAATGGATCTTTCATTCAAGCAGCACTTTTTGATGCTGATTTTCCAGAGAGGAAGGCTGAAGTTACTCCTCACCCTTTTGGTGGGAGATATGAAACTAAGGATGGCAGATATCTTTTGTTGGCAATCATTGATGCAGCTAAAGAATGGCCAAAATTACTAAAAGCTCTCGATATAGAATATTTAAACGGCGATGAAAGATTTTCATCCTTTCAAAAAATGAACGAAAATCACCAACAGCTTTATAAGGAACTTGAAAAAATCTTTAAGCAATATGATTTGAATGAAATAGCTGAAAAATTAAGATTCTCTGAAGTTACCTTTGGAATTCTTAGTAAATCTACAGATCATAAAAAAGACGAACAATTTCTAAAAAGTGAGGTTTTGGTTAACTTTTCAAAGGATAGTTTTGAATCAGAGAACTTAACCATTAATAGTCCGGTATTTCTTAAAGATGAACCTAAAAAAACTCCCTCCAGAGGTCCCGACTTGGGAGAACATTCCAAAGAAATTCTGTCTGGCATTGGCATAGATTCAAAAGAACTCGACAAGCTTAAAGAAGAAGGCGTTATAGATTTTTAAATAGTAGAGAAAGATACTTTAAAAAACTAGAATATAATATTCAAAATAGGGGAAATCATGAGAACTATAGAAAATCTATTAGAGGGCTTAATCTATGCCAGCAGATGGCTTTTAGCACCCATTTATATGATTTTGTGTCTTTGCTTGGCACTGATCGCCATAACTACAATTCAACATTTCATTCAATATGCTCCAGGTTTAATGAGCATGAAGTTAAAAGAAGTACTTTTATTTGTTCTGCAAGTGGTAGACCTTGCTTTGATTGCAAACCTTGTTGTGATGATTATTTTTTCCGGTTACGAAAACTTTATTTCTAAAATTGATGTAGCGAAGGATGATAGAGATAGACCGGATTGGATGGGTTCGGTTGATTTTAGTGATCTTAAAATTAAATTGGTTGCCTCAATTTTAGCTATATCAGGTATTGGACTGCTTGAAACCTTTCTTAAAATAGCTGGTTCGGGCGATGTTGCAGTGAGCGAAGTTGAGATTAAGTGGATGGTTATCATTCACATCATTTTTATAATCTCTGGATTGCTTTTGGCAATGATGGATTATGTAGCCCATCGAAGCAGCAAACATTGAGTATTCAAATATATCTTTTTGCTAAAAGCCAAAACAAAAAAGGTATTGCCGCAATGCCTATAAATGCTATTGAGGCTGATTGACTGGTAAGGGCTGTCGTACCGATGATGGCATAAACTACTGAAATTAACAAATTACTCACAATCATTACGGTTAGAAAAATACTCCATTTCATGCCGGCTAACCCAGCAGCTACAGTTGAAATTTCCGCTAGAGCTGGAGCAGGCCTGGCAATCAATAAAATACTGACACCAAATTTTTTTGCCACCTCTTCTGATCTTGCTAAATCTTCTTGACTGAGTATTTTTCTTGCTAAAGGTTTGGCAGCATACTTTCCTATCGCAAACCCGATTATTGAACCCAAAGTAAGTCCTATCCAAATCACAGGTACGGATAAATAGAATCCTAGAATGGCTCCAGCAAAAGTATTGGTAACGCCATTTGGAACAGGTAAAAAAACATCTGCTGCTAACGCGAAGATAACCAAAATAGAGTTTAAAAATTGGTTGTTCCCACTCCATTCAATAAACTCATTTGTTAAGTCAGCTATCGATGACTCAAGAAATGACAAAGGCAGAATTATGGATGTTAAAACTATTATGATTAAAACTAAAAGCTTCAAAAGCGTAAAGATATTCATTACTTTTTGCATTTTATATGTTTGTCCAATAGGAAAAAGTTTTATTCAAGATTTTTGTAAGTGTTAAAATATGACAGTTATACTGTCATTTCTTATGTTTAAAAATATATTTTGTTTCTTATTTGTAATTACGTTTTTTTTCTCTTGTTCTGAATTTGAGAAAAAAACAGAAAAAGAGTTAGCTCAAGAAAAATTCGGAGATATTCCTTTAGTCGAATACAAGCCTAGTCCCAATCCAGATAAAAATGCCTATTTTGGTGACTTACATGTTCATACGGAAAATTCTTTTGATGCCTATAGCTTTGGAACTACTGCTTCTCCCGCTGATGCTTATAAATACGCTAAAGGGGAAGCAATAAAACACCCTACTGGTTATTTCATTCAGTTATCAAGGCCTTTGGATTTTTATGCGGTCACGGATCATGGAGTATTTCTAGGTGTAGTTAAAGAAGCTGCTGACCCAAATAGTGAAATTGGACAATATGAACTTACTAAGCCTCTACATAATATGAATGAAAATATAAGTAATAGTATTTTCTCCATTATTAGCAGAGCAGGAACTTTTAGACCATTTGCCCAAAAATTGGCAAATAGCATTCAAGACGGAACTGTTGATATGAAGATTTTACAGAAAGTTATGAATGATACTTGGCTCAAAACGATTGAAGCTGCAGATCAAGCTTACGTTCCAGGTTTATTTACAACCTTTGCTGCCTATGAATATTCATCTTCGGTTGAGATTTACGATAATTATTTGCACAGAAATGTAATTTTTAGAGACACAAAAAACTTACCCAAAAGAATTTTTACACGGGGTGACAGTTTAAATCCGGAAGATCTTTGGAAATGGTTGGACAGACTAAGACTTGAAGGTATAGAAAGCTTGGCAATTCCTCACAATTCAAACATTTCAGCAGGTGCTGCTTTTAAGATGACTTACTATGACGGTAAACCAATAGATGAAGCATATGCGCTGCAAAGAACAAGAAATGAGCCTTTAGTTGAAGTTACTCAAGCAAAGGGTTCCTCCGAAACGCATCCTTTACTCTCAAAAAATGATGAATGGGCAGCATTTGAAATACCGGTAGAAAAGCAAGCTAAAGTTTTAGAAAATGCGAAAGGAAGTTATGTCCGAAATGCTTACTTAAGAGGACTAACTTTAGCCGAACAAGGCATAACAAATCCCTACAAATTTGGTCTTGCAGGGGCAAGTGACACTCATGTTGCTGGAGGTTCCTACAGTGAAGAAGCTTTTTTTTCAAAAATTGGTCTGTTAGATGGAACTCCAGAACTAAGAGGTTCAATTCCTTTCAATTGGGCTTTAGCTAAAGCTGCAAAAATCTTTAGACCAGAATCTTTCGCTGAAATTAATGGTAAAGACTATATGGCAGTGACAGACAGGCTAATAGGCTTCTCAGCTTCAGGTCTTACTGGAGTTTGGGCGAAAGAAAACACTCGCGAGGATATTTATGACGCCTTTAGAAGAAAAGAAACCTTTGCTACCAGTGGTCCAAGAATCAAAGTGCGCTTTTTTTCAGGGTATGATTTTCAAGGTACTAAAATTAATGACTTAGATCTTGTTAAAAAAGCTTATGAGGATAATTTATCTATGGGTTCCACCATTAATATAGAAAAAGAGAAGGAACCAAAGTTCTTGGTATGGGCTTCTGCAGACCCATTGGGTGCGCCGCTTCAAAGAATTCAAATAATTAAAGGTTGGTTAGAAAATGGAGAACACCACGAAAAAGTATATGACGTTGCATGCTCAGATGGGTTAGTTGTCAATTCATCCACACATCGTTGTCCAGATAATGGTGCAAAAGTTAATATTGAAACCTGCGAAGTTACCCAAAATTCGGGGGCATCAGAACTTAAATCCTTTTGGTTAGATCCTGATTTCTTAATGGATCAAAGAGCTTTTTATTACGTAAGGGTTTTAGAGAATCCAGTTTGTCGATGGTCAACCTGGGACTCGATCAGAGAAGGTGTTGAACCAAGATCAGATATCCCATCTACAATTCAAGAAAGAGCTTGGACTTCGCCAATTTGGTTTGAACCAACCAATTCTTGAAATATTTGTTTCCCTATTAGAAAATTTATAAGTATTTAATGAATAAGTTATTTTCAAAATTAAAAAATTTTCTTCTTGTTGGTGCTTACAAGACTTTGGTAAGTTTTGAGAAGCTTATAAATAAAGGAGTGGTATTGGATTTTCTAGCTAACGATTTTGTCGAAGATCCTTATAAAACTTACAACTCAATGAGAATGCACAAACCCATTTTATTTTCTCAGACAACCCGATTGCATTGGGTCACAAAAATGGAGTTTGCTCAAGAAATGTTAAGAGATAAAAGATTTAGCGTTGATGATCGAAAATATCCTATTGCTGATAAACGCAGAAAAGAGTTTAAAAAGGCTGGTCGTGAAATAATGCTGGAACAGTTTGAAAATCCTAGTATGTTGAAACTGGATCCCCCTGATCATTCAAGAATCAGGAAATTGGTTCAATATGGTTTTACGAATAGGTATATCACCTCCCTGGAACCTGAGATTAAAAAGGTTGTAGATGATTGTCTGGATAAAATTCATAACCAAGAAAGTTTTGATCTTATTGAAAATTTAGCAAAGCCATTACCAGCAATAGTAATTGCAAAAATGATGGGTCTACCAGATAAAGACTTGGATCAATTTCAAGCTTGGTCAGAAGATTTATTATTAGGAGTAGGTGGAATTGGAACTTCTAAAGAAGATATAAAAAAATCTGGAGATGCTTACGAATCTTTAATTCATTACTTTGAAGAAATAATTTTAAAAAGAAAGGACTCTCCTGGAGAAGATTTTATTGGCAAATTAATTCAGGCAGAAGAAGAAGGCGATAAATTAAACATAAAAGAAATGTATGGTACCTGCCTGCTTCTGTTAATTGCAGGCCATGAAACCACAACTCGTTTGATTGGAAACGGCATGTACACTTTGTTCAATCATCAAGATCAAATGATGCATCTTAAAAATAACTACGATTTAATCCCAAATGCTATTGAGGAAATGTTGAGATATGAGCCGCCGGTGCACGCTACTGTAAGATTTGCAGAAAGCGATATGATTTATAATGAAAAGTCTTACAAAAGAGGAACAGCTTTTGCCGTCAGCATAGCAGGAGCAAATAGAGATCCTGAAGCAAACACAAATCCTAATGAATTCGATATTTCAAGAGAGAATATCAAACACATATCTTTTGGCTATGGTCCACATATGTGTATAGGCGCAAGCTTAGCTAGGATCGAATCAAGAATTGCTTTTGAAAGCATATTCGATAGATTTTCTAAATTAGAACTCTTAGATGAAAATCCTTCTTGGGGGAAGAATTTAATCTTCAGAGGTTTCGACCATTTAAATTTAAAAGCTAATTAAAAAAAAGGCGCCGGAAGGCGCCTTTTTTTTGTAATGGAAAGACTAAAATTGATGAATTACTTCAATACCTGCCCTCATTCCAGGATAGTATTTCAATCTAGCTCCTCCACCTTGGCTTTGAGGATAAATCAAGGTAAACGCAATATCATCTTTCTCGTCTAGACAGTTGGTACAGAAACCTCTCAAAGAAGTACCGTTGTTAAAGTCTATCGTGGTAGAAAAATTCAATCTTTCTATCTTTTCTTCAAAAGTTAAACCTACGACTCTTTCATCTCCAAGAGCTACATCGGCTTTGTAAGAATAAGAGGCGCTGATTATTACATCTCCTATGTTAGTAGGTTGAACATGATCTACTGAGAAAATCATTGACTGTTCAGGAGTCCATGGCATGCCTCCGCCTGCACGTTGATAAGAACCAACTGCAGTTGCACTACAATCTGTAAATGTAGATCCATGAATTTCTCTCCAGTCTCTAGAATCGTCACAATAATTATCATACTTTGCATCTATGTAGGCATAGTTGAAATTCAAAGTTGTACCTTCAGATACTCGAGCAACTAGATTCAAATCCAAACCATTAATGGTTGATGCACCCGCATTTCTTGTTAACCCAAGAGGTAGACCTTGAACTACAGCCACCTTAATTAGTTGCTTATTAGTCCAATCATAAGTGTAAGCTACAGCGCTTAAATTTAAGGAGTTATTTAAGAAAGCTCCTTTGTAGCCAACTTCATACATTTCAAGTTCTTCAGGATCAAAACCTTGATCAACAAGTTCTTTAAAGTAGGTTGCAAATTGCCATCCTCCACTTTTGAAACCGGTAGCATAGGTAAACCACGTCATCCCGTTATCATCTTTATAATCGATGGTTAATTTAGGATCTGTAGAAGACCAAGAGGCTTGATTATTTGCTGTGAAAGTTTGAACTGCTGAAGCAATTGGTGCAATACCTACACCTTGTATATCCACTACCGAAGCAAATGCGGCTCTATAGTCTGCATCGCCAGCTACACTGTTGGCATCAATTGCATTAAGAGTTGCTATTGAAGGCGCAAAAGCGCCTAATGCAGCAAATGCAGCAATAGTGCCATCAACAACTGCTTTTTGACCTGCAAAAGTAGCCGCCGTGTAATGTGTAGCACCATTAGCAGGATTAAATCCAGCACCTGTCATATTATCAGGAATAATCAATGACCCAGGAACACCCACAGCATTTGAAGATGTGATGTAAGTCATTCCTTTTGTATCGTATGTATATCTTGCTCCTAAAGTAATGTTCCATCTATCAGCCATTGGAATAGTTACCTGACCAAATGCAGCAGTAGATTTATTATTAATTCTTAAATCCAACCCAGCAGTTCCTCGGTTTTCATATGCAGATGCGGTCGCTATACCCCAATCTTCATACAATAAGGATTTTGATGCCGAAGGTCCTGTGTAAGTACCACCTTGCAAAGCGGCAAGACTTCCTACTCCATTTGCCGTAAAGATTCCTCCATCAGCAACTGCAATCGCAGCGGCTCCTTGTTGGTTGAAAGCACCGTGACGACCTGTTTTGAAAGTATCAAGTCTATCTCCATAGTCTAAAAACTGATAAAGACCTGCAACCCATTGAATTTCGTCTTCAGGTTTTGAATTCCATCTCAATTCAAAATTTGATTGATTTGTTTTTTGTGCACTTTCTTGAGAAAAAGACTCAGCCGCTGTTGCATCAAAATCTCTTCTTTCATCAGACTGATTTTGATTGGTAGACAATAAAATAGTTAAATCATAATCGTCTCTAAAAAATTTAACTTTTGCCGCTAGCAAGGCATCATCTCTTCTGTCCATTGAGTCAACGTCCTCAGAAGCTGAAAACTTGTCTGCCCTTATAGCAGCAAGACCTGCTGCATCTGAGCCGAAAGCTTTTGATAAATCAGTTTGAAATATATCTAGGCCGCCCGCTTGAGCTGCCACACTTTGTTGGATAAGGTTGGTCTGGGCAGTTGTACATTCTGTTGTGCCTCTTGTACAAACTACCGCTTCAGATACTAATGCGTCTGTTTTAGAGACAGCATGATCGGCAGTTAGGGACCATTCATAATCCTGACCTTCGCCAAATAAAGAAAATCTAAAACTTTCATTTGAAGGACCATCGTCACCGCCAAAAGAACTAGTATTTTTATGAACGCCTTCTATATCTTGGTAGCCGATCACCATTCTTCCGTAAAGGTCTTGACCCAACTCTCCAGACAACATGTAGCTAAAATTTTGATAGCCAGAATCTCCAGCACCGACTTTTATTTTTTGTTCCGTTTCGCTAGTTGGTTTTTTATAGAAAATACTTACAGCTCCTCCAAGAGCATTTCTTCCGTATAACGTTCCTTGAGGTCCTTTTAAGACTTCAATACGCTCAACATCCACAAGTCCTGACATAGAAGACTGAACTCTTGGCATATAGATTTCATCTACAAACAATGCATTAGAACTTTCCGAACCAATGTCAAATTTTGTTGAACCAATTCCTCTTAACCAAAATTGGGCTCGTCCTGCATTTTCACCTGATAACATCATATCTGGGACAAGTCTCATCAAGTCGTTAGTATCTCTAACACCTGCACCCTCAAGCATATCGCCTGAAAAAGCTTGCAGTGCAGACGGGACGTCTAAAAGGTTTTGTTCTCTTTTTTGAGAAGTAACTACCATTTCTTCAAGTGCAACTTGAGCAAGAGAAATAGTAGAGGTAATAAATAGTGATAGTGTCACTATATATTTAAGAAAATTTTTGAACATTTTTCCCCCTAAATAATAAAAGTCTTCGACACGGTGTCGATTGATGTTGCGAATTCTATCAAAAAGAAAGACGATTTGTGCACTAAAATAGTGCTAGTTATCATATGAGACTTTAAGTGTCAAAATCCACGAACCTCCTATAAAAGGACTTCCACCAACTAAATAAATATGATTAGATTTTACATCGGAGAAATATTATGAAAGCTTATCAAGTAGTTGAAAATGGAAAACCTTTAGAAAAAAAAGAAATAGAGACACCAATACCAACTGGAAAGGAAATTTTACTTAAAACAGTTTCTTGTGGAGTTTGTCATTCAGACGTTCACATTCATGATGGCTATTTTGATTTAGGTGCTGACATGAAACTTCCAATGCCGCTTGCTGAACCATTAACTATGGGACATGAGATCTTCGGTGAAGTTGTCTCGGTAGGAGATGAAGTGAATTCTGTGAAAGTCGGGGAAAGATATGTTGCTTACCCCTGGATAGGCTGTGGAGACTGCGAACTCTGTAACACAGATAAAACGCATTATTGTCTTAATAACTCAAATCTTGGAATTAATGTAAGTGGTGGATACGGAGATCATGTTTTGGTACCGGCAGAAAAATATCTTTTTGATGCAGGCAACACTCCAGATAGCTTAGCAGGTAGCTATGCTTGTAGAGGATTAACTGCATTTAGTGCCTTAAAAAAAGCTGGTCCTTTTTCTAAAGATAATTCTTTAGTAATTGTAAGTGCAGGTGGATTGGGGCTCTTAGCTTTAAAAATAGCCAGAGCTGCATATGGTATAAATCCAATAGTCATTGACATTGATGACGAAAAATTGAAAGTAGCTAAAGATTTAGGTGCATCAGAAGTAATAAATTCTTCCAAAGAAGGGGCCGCCGAAAAACTTATGGAAGTTACAAACGGAGGTGCAAACGCAATAGTTGATTTTGTTGGAGCTGAGCAATCTGTAAATCTTGGTTATCAGTGTCTTGCTAAAGGGGGGACTATTGTAGTTGTGGGATTATTTGGAGGACAAATAACTATTCCTCTTCCCCTTCTTACTTTAACTGAAAAAAAGATTTTGGGTTCTTATGTAGGAAGTCTTGGCGAAATGGAGGAATTAATGAAATTAGTAGCAGCTGGAAAAATTGAACCTGTTGAAGTTGAATCTAGAAATGTTTCTGAGGCTAATAAAACACTAGAAGAAATGAAGAATGGAGAACTTCTAGGGTTAGTTTCATTGACGCACGACTAAAGATGGAAAAGGTTTGCTTAGTTATAGGAGCTGGAGCAGGTATTGGTGGAACAGTAGCCAAGAGATTTGCAAAAGAAGGATACCACGCATATCTGGCAAGAAGGACAGATGAAGAAGGTCTTAATAAATTAATAAATGAAATTACTGATGCTGGTGGAAAAGCTTCTGGTTCTTTACTCAACGTTATCGAAGAAAACTCAATAGAAGATTTAGTTAATAAAATTGAGTCAGATATTGGGCCTATTGATACTGTTATTTATAACATCGGAGCTCAAATAGGAGATCGTGCTTTAGCCGAAACAAGTTATAAAGCTTTTGAGATGGGTTGGCGCATGGCAACGTTTGGCTTATTTAGACTTGCTCAGGCCTTAACTCCGAAAATGAAAGAAAGACAGGAAGGAAATATTATTGTGACTTCTGCTACTTCGGCGGTAAGGGGTAATAAAGGACAACACTCTCATGCAGCTGCAATGGGTGGTAGAAGAATGTTATGCCAGTCTTTGAACGCTGAGTTTGCTAAAGAAGGCATTCACGTTGCCCACGTCATTATTGACGGTGCGGTGGATGCTCCTGATACTCTTGGTAAGATGCTTGGCTCTGACTTATTTGAAAAATTTAAAAAGCAAAAAGGTGTTGATGGCATGATTTTGCCTGAAAATGTTGCTGACACTTATCTCTTCTTAGCACAACAAACCAAATCAACTTGGACTCACGAAATTGATATTAGAGCTTTTTCAGACCAAGCTTGGTGGAATCATTAATTTTTATAGGAGATTTTCATGAAATATCTTTCATTACTTTTAATCATTTCATCTACTGTTCTGTTTGGTATGCATCATGAAAAATTAGATGTAATAGTTTTTGCAATTGATTTGGAAATTATTGATGGGCAAAAAAAGAGTGCTAATAACTTTGTGTCAAGAATTACTGAGAATGTAGAAAATAAAGAGCCTCAAACTCTTGTTTATCAATATCACTTTTCAAAAAAAGAAAATAAAGTTTTTCTTTTAGAAATTTATCCAAATAACGAAGCAGCCTTGATTCATATGAATAATTTTCTTGGAAGTAAATGGGAAGAAGAGTTTGTCAAAAACTTCTCAATAAACAATTTTCAGGTTTTAGGAAATGCAAATTCTAAACTCAAGAAATCTTTAGAGCCATTCACTAAAGATTTCCGAAGTAACCTGATAGGTTTTGATAGAGTTGCAGAACAACTTGGCAAGGAAATTTCTAAAATTAGATAAGTTTAACTTATAAAATTATTCAATCTTTCGTAAGCGTTAACAAAATCTTCTTTGAACTCTTGAACGACGTCACTTGCCGAGATGCTTTGGTTCATAAGACCAACACCCTGTCCTACCCAATAAGTTGCAAGATCTTTTGCTCCTTCATGACCTCCAGCAGCTAACTTATTAACTTTTTGCAAAGCTGGCTCTGCGACCATTGGTTGTAATGGCATCGGCAGGGGTTCCGGAGCGCTATCTGCCTCCCAAGCTTGAGTCCATGGAGTGACTAATTGTCTAGAATGTTTGCCAGTTCTACTTCTTGACCTAACCGTTTGGCTTGAATTTGCAGCGACCATTTTTTCTTTAATAACCGGCTCTACTTCTGACTCAATTGTAGTTAACCAAACTGACCCACACCAGGCTCCTGAAGCTCCCATAGCCATGGCTGCCGCCATTTGCTTACCAGTTACAATTCCACCAGCAGCTAAAATAGGAACATCACCATAAGGTTGAATAGCTTGGTGAACCTCTGGAATTAAAACCATGGTGGAGACACTTCCACAGTGTCCTCCTGCCTCAGTTCCAGAAACAACTAAAATATCAACTCCTGCTTTAACTTGGTTAATCGCATGTTCTGCGGTACCCAATAATGCAGCAACTTTGCAGTTATTATCCTTGCCCATTTGAATCATCCAGTCTGGCGGGACGCCAAGTGCATTGGCAATGATTTTAATTGGGTGTTTAAAGGCAACATCTAAAAGTGCTTTAGCTCCATCAGATTGTGTATTTTGAGCAAAGCCTGATCCGCCAGTATCTATTTCTCTTAATTCTGGAGCATCAATACCGTGATTTTCCAAAACATCTGTTCTGAAATCTGCGTATTCTTGAGGAATCATTTTTGCAAGCTTGTCAGCATCAAATTTTTCATCTTTTCCAACCATTTTGTTTGGAATCAATACATCTACTCCATATGGTTTTCCATCAATGTGCTCGTCAATCCACTTCAATTCTTTTTCTAATTGTTCTGGAGACATGCCAACTGCACCTAAGACTCCACAACCTCCTGCTTTGGAAACTGCTACAACAACATCTCTGCAATGTGTAAATGCCACGAGAGGAAACTCTATATCTAACATTTCGCAAATTCTTGAATTCATCATTTTTATACCTCTTTATTTCTAATCATTAATATCTTCTAAATTTCAATTCAAATCAAGATTTTTGTATTAAAATTTATGAATGCCTAACAAAACTACTATTCCTGCATCTTTTATTGTCCTATTGCTTTCAACACTGATAGCTTTTGCCGCCAATCAAGGGAGTGTTTCAATATCAAACGTCCCGCTTTTTGGATTTGTAGTATTACTGATTTTTGTAATTCAATGGCTTGTATTCATTCCGTCTTTCATTAACAGAACAGAACATTTTTTTGATTTAACCGGTTCGCTTACTTTTATGTCAGCTTCCCTTTTTACTCTTATGGCAATCCCCGAAATATATTTAAGGGATATCGTAATCACGTTGTTAGTTGTTGTCTGGGCTACCAGACTAGGTTCCTTTTTGTTTTTTCGAGTAAGAAAAGATGGAGGTGATGGAAGATTTGACATTATGAAAACCAAATTTTGGTGGTTTTTAATGACTTGGAATATTCAAGGAATGTGGGTATTTTTATCTTTAGCGGCTGGACTTGCTGCAATGACCTCGCAAAATAAGATTGAGGCGGATATCTTCTTGGTATTGGGTACCTTGATTTGGATTTTGGGTTTCTCTGTAGAAGTTATTGCAGATAATCAAAAATCCAAATTTAGATCTAATCCAGAAAATAAAGACAAATTTATTACAACAGGAATTTGGTCCTGGTCTAGGCATCCAAATTACTTTGGTGAAATTCTTTTGTGGATTGGGATTACAGTAATAGCTTTACCAGTTCTTCAGGGCTGGCAATTTATAACGCTCATCTCTCCAATCTTTATTATTATCCTTTTAACTCAAATTAGTGGAGTGAGATTACTAGAACTTAGAGGAAAGAAGAAATGGGGAGATAATGAGGAATACAAAAACTACATAAAAAAAACTTCGGTTTTAATTCCTTTACCCCCTAAAAATTAAGAATTAATTCCATTATATTTGATAAGTTAGGCCGGCTGCTTCTACTCCAGCAATTGCACAGATTTCATCGCGGTCAGGCAAATCTCCTGAAACTCCAACGGCGCCAATTACTTCATCACCATTCTTGATCATTATTCCTCCAGGAGAAGGTGCTATTTTATTTCCAGATATAGCTCTGGCCGCATTAAAAAAATGAGTTTGTTCAGGTTGAGCGCCATAAAGATTTCTGATTGCTCTACTCGAAAAACCAATTCCAACACAGCCCCATGCTTTAGCAAATGCTATATCGGGTCTAATAAGAGCTGAATTATCTTCCATTGCTGAACTAACTAATACTCCTCGAGTATCAAGAACTGCAATTGTTATTGGCATCATATTCTCTTCTCTAGCTTTTTTTAAACAACCTTCAACTATTTTTTGTGCATCTTTAAGGGTAATCATATTTATCTCCTAAATTAAAAAATTACATTATTTCTCTTCAAACTTATAAGACTTAGATCTTTTAAAGGCCTCTCTTTCAAAAAGCATGTCCGTGTATCTCTTAATATTAGGTTTGAATGCTTGATCTATTCCAAGTGATTCAGCGACAACAAAAGCATAACTCACACAGATATCTGCAATCGTAAAGCGATTTGAACATAAGAATTCTCTATCTTTTAAAGTTGTCTCTAATAATTTACACCTTGATACAAACCATCTGCTGTAACCATCTACAGCAGCATCCGCAACGCCTGGCTCTTGAAGTTTGTATCTAAGAACAACTGTCTGTGGAAAAGTTAAAGTCGCATCGGAGTGGAAAAGCCAATTTAAGTAAGCTGGATAGTCAGGCTCATCTGGCATAACTCTTAAATCGGTCGGGCCATATTTCTCAACTAAATATTGAGACATCGCAACAGATTCGGTCATTTTTACATCGCCATCTATCAAATAAGGAATGGTTCCTAGCATGTTGATATTCAAATACTCTTTCATGAACATCCGAGGTGGAAAAGGCATCATTTCTAGCTCGTAATCTATGCCCATTTCTTCAGCAGTCCAAATTGGCCTCATTGCTCTTGAGGCTTCGGTTCCCCAAATCTTTATCATTTTCTTTTCTCCCAATATGATTTAGCCTTATATACTAAATTTTTAAACAACATTTATTATAGGAGAAAACATGATAGGAGTACTTGTTAAATTAAATATAAAAGAAGGTAGTGAAAAAGACTTCGAAGAAAATATGCTGAAACTTGTAGAAGCAACAAACGCAAATGAACCTGGTGTTTTCTACTATGGTCTATTAAAAACAGATAATCCTCAAACTTACCAAATGATAGAGATATATAAAGATGCCGAAAGTCATGCTCATCATTCTCAAACTGAACACTTTAAAACTTTAGGTGGAGCACTGGCGCCATTTCTTGCTGGAGCACCAGAAATTACTGTTCACGAGGAAATAAAATAGCCCTAAAAGAAAATTATTTAAGAGCTGTATCAAGCCAAGAAATATCCTTAGATGACGCTCAGCTTAAATTAGCTGAGCGTTTGGATGCTTGTTTGCAAGAAATAAATATTGAAAAAGGTTTTTTTAATTTTTTAACTAAAAAAGTACCCCAAAGAATTTATATTCACGGAGACGTAGGACGAGGAAAGACATTTCTCATGGATATGCTTTTTGAAGAAATTAATCATGAAAAAAAAATTCGGCTGCATTTTCACCGTTTCATGCAAAATCTTCATGAGGAGCTTAAAAATTATGAAGGAGCAACAGATCCTTTAAAAAAAATAGTTAAAGATTTATCAAAAAAATACGAATGTCTTTGTTTCGATGAATTTTACGTAGAAGATATTGCAGATGCCATGCTGCTGGGGAAATTTATGACTGAACTTTTTAAATCAGATTTATCTTTTTTTGCAACTTCAAATATAGCTCCAATCAATCTATATGAAGGAGGATTACAGAGAAAGTTATTCCTGCCAGCTATAAAAGCCATTGAAACTGCTTGTGAAATATATCATTTAGATTCTAATGTTGATTTTAGATTAAGAGCTTTAGAAAAAAGTGGAAGTTACTTTTATCCATCCGATAAAAATATTAAGATCATTGAAGAGATTTTCAATGAAATTACGCAGAATAAAAAAGCCAAGGACAGTTTTATAACAATAAACAATAGAAAAATTGATATCTTGGCCTTTTCTAAAGGAGTCTTGTGGGTTAATTTTTTACAAATCTGTTCTTCTCCAAGAAGTGCTGCAGATTACATTGAAATTTCAAAAGAGTTTCATACAGTTATTCTATCCGATGTACCCATCATAAATTCTGATGATGAAGCAAGACGTTTTATCTCTTTTATCGACGAATGTTATGACAGAAAAGTAAAATTAATCATTTCAGCAGCTGAACTCCCTGAAAAAATTTATGTCAAATCTAGACTAGAAGAAAAGTTTAAGAGAACTATTAGCAGAATGACCGAAATGCAGTCTAAAGATTACCTTTCTCAAGCTCATTTGGCTTGAAAATATAAGGATAGACTCCATATAGAAGGTATAAGTGGTAATATAAAATTATGAAAGATGTAGTTGAAACTAACTTTGCAATTGGACAGGTTGTAAGACATAAACACTTAGACTTTAGAGGTGTTATTTTTGATGTAGATCCTGAATTTAATAACACTGAAGAATGGTATCAAAGCATACCAGCCCAAATAAGACCAAAAAAAGACCAGCCTTTCTATCATGTTTATGCTGAAAACGAGGAGGTTTTTTATACTGCCTATGTTTCTCAACAAAATTTATTAGCAGATAATTCACTTGAACCAGTAGCGCATCCGGATGTTCATGAAAACTTCGGTCCATTTGATGGGAAAAAATACGAAATTTTAGAAGTTACCAGGAACTAGGTCTCTTCAGCTAGTAATACGCAAATACAAAACAAATCCATAGCGTCTGATAGTTCGTCAAGCTCAACTTGAGTAGGAGCTATTCGAATATTTTTATTTTCCAAGTCCTTGCCATAAGGAAAGGTTGCTCCCAAGGGAGTGAGTTTCAGACCCGCTTCCTCACAAAGCTTGTAAATTTTTGAAGCGTTGCCAGTTAAAGAATCAAAAGAGACAAAATACCCCCCACTAGGTTTGGTCCACTTTGCTAGGCCATCCGGTAAGGCGTCCAACTTGCCTAAAACAAGATCGAACTTAGGTTTTATTATTTTTGCTAATTTTTGCATATGCTTTGTTAAAGCTTTCTTTGAGTCAAAAATCCTAGTATGCCTTGCTTGATTTACTTTGTCCGAACCCAGTGAAAATTTAGAAAAATAATCAACAAAGTTTTCCATGTTGGCTGGTGACAAAGAAATAAATGCTAAACCTGATCCTGCTAATGAGATCTTACTTGTGCTACCGAGCATAATTAATGAATCGTGTGAATTTTTTTCTATAAATATTTTTTCTATATCGGGTAGTTTTTTTGAGTCATCAAAATCATGAACAGCATACGCATTATCAAAAATAATTTTGAAACCATCTCTTTTAATCTTTGCCAAAGCTTCTATTTTTTCTTTGGAAAAAATCTCGCCAGTAGGATTAGAATGTTTAGGTACACAAATCATGCCCTTTATAGTTTCATCGGTTTCCAATAAATTTTCTATTAAATCTAAATCTGGACCATCCCCTTCTAAGGGGACCGATATCATTTTAATTCCTAATTTTTCTAACATGGCAAAGTGACGGTCGTATCCGGGAACGGGACACAAAAAAGTAACTTTATCGAGTTCTTTCCAAGCTGTTTGCCCATCGCCATGAAAAATCATGCTTTGCAAATAATGCCCTAGTAAAGTCAAGCTACTCGTACCATTTACGAAAATATTTGCTGGGTCAGAGTTTAGAACCCAACCACCTAATTTTCTTGCAGAGGGAAGCCCTTCTAAAAGTCCATAATTTCTTGTATCAACCTTATCTTGGATAAAGTCTCCTTTCATTGCGGTTTCTAAATTATCAGACAAGTCTAGCTGTTCAGGTGAAGGTCTACCCCTAGTCAAGTCTAAGACTTTTTTGGAATTTTTAAATTTTTCGTATTCTTCTTTTATTTTAGATAGATCGTCGCTTAGATTCATAAGATTTAGCTATCGAGTAATGATTTGTAAATTATTTTTTTCTGCATGCTCTTTAAGTCTTTCATCAGGAGATACTACTATAGAATTTTTACATTTTTCTACCAAAGGTAAATCATGAATTGAATCTGTATAAAAAGTAGCTTCTTCCAAATTTACACTCTTTTTTTTACACCAATCTGAAACATGCGCTAATTTACCTTTGTAAAAATTAGGTTCTCCAATTGTTTTCCCTGTGATCTTATCTTCTACAAATTCTGTTTTTGTTCCTAAAAACTCTTCTACTTCAAAACAATTAGCAAATCCTTTTACAATAAAATCCAAGGCGCCTGAAGCTATAAGCACATTATCTTTTTTGTGTTTTTCCAATAACTCGAAAGTTAAACTATCCATTAAGATGTCTTTGGAAGAGTTAATAAAGTTCGCGACTAATGAGTCTACTTCATTTTTATTTTTTCCAATTAAGGGATATAAAAGAAAACTCATATAGTCCCTAAAATTTAAATTACCTGAACGGTAATCGTTATCAAAAGCTTTAATCTTCTTAAGGTAATAATCTTTATCTAACATTCCCTGTTTAACAACGTATTTGGTAAAATGAAATTCACTATCAGTGCATAAAAGAGTGTCGTCTAAGTCAAAAATTACTAGTTTATTCATTTGCCTATTTGATTTTTAAACTCTATTAAAGCACTTCTATATGCTTCTTTTTTAAAATCTACAACTTGGTTTAATGGATACCAAAAAGGTACCCAGCTATATTGATCAAATTCAGGAGAATTTTCTTTATTTAAATCTATTTCTCCAGAAATAAGTTTTAATAAGAAGTATTTTTGAGCTTGGCCTTTGTACTTTCCGCCAAGAACTCTAGTCCGAAGGTTTTTTGGAATATCGTAATAGATTAGGTCTTTGCTTACGGCTATTATTTCTACATTATCTTTGTCTAAGCCTACCTCTTCGTTTAACTCTCTATACATAGCACTCTCGATATGTTCGTCTTCATCTACTCCTCCTTGAGGAAATTGCCAATTTTCAGTATTTCTTCTTTTACAAAATAAACTCTTCTTTTCTTCGTTAAGGACTATCATTGCAACATTCAAGCGATATCCAGTTTCAATTTTGAAGTTCATTTTATCTTTAACTGGAATTTTTTTGATTCCACTATCTCTCTATCTTCATTAAAAGAAGTTTCCTCTATTTCGGCAGCATCATTTTTATCAACAATTATTGAGGTTGTTGACCTTGTGCCATAAATATCGGTGGCTATGAATCTATACGGAAATTCCTTTCCATGATTTTCTTTCGTGAAGGCTTCAGAAAATTCTAGTGGTTTGTTTATAGGCTTTTGCATCATATTAAAAAGATTTTTCCCAGAAATTTCAGAAGATAAGATTTTTTTGAAATCATTTTCAGCGCTTTTTATTTTTTGTGATTTCTGCTCAATGGGTCTATTCCCTATTGCATATGTTTCTCCTTTAATAAGTTTTTTCTCAAAGCCTCTATTCGAACAAATCAACCCATCAACACCATCAAATAAAATCAAATTAAAACCTTGATAATTCAGACAATCAATTTCATCTAAATATTCTGATGAAGAATATTTAGATAGGACAAAATCTTTAACTAGATCTCCTCTACTTGCTAAGTCTTCTAGAGATTTTTTTTGAGTGCTCAACGAAGTAAATTCTCTAACGTTAGTAACAGCAGCAAACTTTCCTTTTTCACTTAAAGCCATCCATGTTCCATCAAAACTCTTGTCTTTGCCAGCCAAAACTCTAGGACTTGAATCCCACCAATGCATACTTTGTGTTGGTCTTTCATAAAACTCATCTCTATTAGAAGTAAGAACCAATTTACAGTCACTTTTTGGATTGAGAGCTAAAACAATTAGGCACATAAAAAAGGAAAAAGTTTATCAGACTGTTTTAATAAGGGATAATCATACTTCTACATGTTTGAATTTTTTCTAGGCTTAGTTTTATTAGGCATTCTGGCCGGTCTTTTATCTGGTTTCTTTGGAATTGGGAGTGGAGTTATCTTAGTTCCTGCCTATGTCTTTTTATTCAATTTATTAGATTTACCTCCAGAAGTAATTCCAATTTTAGCTACTGGAACGTCTATGACCACTATGGCTATAACCATTCCAATAGCTGCTTATATTCATTTTAAAAATAATAATGTCGAGTTGGATATTGTTAAAAAAATGTTTTGGATGGCATTTGCTATGACTTTATTTGGAAGGTATTTAGCGCTATTTATAGAAAGTTCAACTCTTCAAATTATCATTGCTGTATCTTTAATTTTGGCAGCTCTTCAGATAGCTTTTGACTTTTCCCCAAAGTCAAAAAATATCCGGAAAAGTTCTCTCGAATTAATTGTCGTTGCGGGATTGTTGGGATTAGTCACTTCTTTCGTTGGAATTGGTGGAGGAATTCTTATGGTTCCATATTTCTTATATAAAGGAATAGATCCTCATAAGGCAATTGGTACTTCTTCTTTGATGGGCTTTGCCCTAGCATTATCTGGAGCACTAGGGGCTTTATTGTTTGCGCCTGTTGCATCAAAAGACATTGAATTTTTTATAGGTTCAGCATTTTTGCCAGCAGTTATAGTAACAGGGTTGTCCAGTATTTACTTCGCTAGACTTGGGGCTAATCTTTCTGCTAAAACTGATAGCAGGTATCTTAAGTTAGCTTTCTCTATTCTTATAATAATCGCAGCTTTAAGAGTCTTTTACATTACCTTTGTATGATTATTGAAATAGACCCCATAGCATTTTATATACCTCTTCCTTTTTTTGGTTGGTGGCCAATCTATTGGTATGGGATTTCCTGGTTAGTAGCAATTTTATCAATTAATTACATTGCTAAGCTTAATGCGCCCACTGATGGAGTTATCAATAAAAAGCTTATTGATGACTTTATTTTTTATGGTGTTTTAGGAGCCATAATTGGAGGAAGAATTGGCTATATGGTCTTCTATGGGTTGGATAGTCTTATGAGAGACCCTATGACCGTTTTCAAAATTTGGGAAGGTGGATTGTCCTTTCATGGAGGATTGTTGGGTGTTTTATTTAGTTTTTTAATTTTTTCAAAAAATAGAAATATCTCTTTTTTTAATTTATCAGACCATATGGCTATATATCTTCCGTTGGGTTTAGGATCGGTAAGGATTGGTAATTTTTTGGGTGGCGAATTACTTGGCAGACAGACTGAGATGCCTTGGGGAATTATTTACTCGAATGACCCCCTTGGTTTAGTCAGACACCCTTCTCAACTCTATCAAGCTTTTTTTGAGGGCGCCTTAATGTTTATTATTTTATTTTTGGCAGCAAAGAAGGGTCCTCCGAAAATGTTTTTATCAGGATTATTTTTAATTTTGTATGGATCATTTCGAATTATTACAGAGAATTTTAGAACACCTGATGCTCATATAGGTTTTGATATGTTTGATATTCTGACAAGAGGGCAGCTCTTATCTATTCCAATGGTTATTTTTGGTATAGTTTTGATATATTTAAGTTTGATAAAAAACAATGAAACAGTATCTTAATCTTATCGAAAAAATACTTGAAGAAGGTATAGACAGATCTGATAGAACTGGAACAGGAAGAAAAAGTATCTTTGGTCATCAAATGCATTTTGACCTTCAAGAGGGTTTCCCTTTAGTAACAACAAAAAAAGTCCATTTAAAATCTATTATTCATGAATTGATTTGGTTTATTGCAGGCTCAACAAATATTAAATATCTCCAAGATAACGGGGTTTCAATTTGGGATGAATGGGCAGATGAAAATGGAGATCTTGGTCCTGTCTATGGTGCTCAATGGCGATCTTGGCCTAACCCTAACGGTGGTTCAGTAGATCAGATAAAGATTCTCATAGAGAATATTAAACAAAACCCAAATTCAACAAGGCATGTTGTTAGCGCTTGGAACCCTGCTCTAGTTGACGAAATGGCTCTTCCGCCATGTCATACAATGTTTCAGTTCTTTGTAGCTGATTCTAAGATTTCATGTCAACTCTACCAAAGAAGTGCAGATGTTTTTTTAGGAGTGCCCTTCAATATTGCTTCCTATGCACTGCTAACCATGATGATCGCACAGGTATGTAATTTAAAACCAGGCAAATTTGTTCACACCTTTGGAGATGCCCATCTATATTTAAATCATCTAGACCAAGCTAAGCTGCAACTATCTAGAAAACCTCTTAAATTGCCAAACATAAAAATAAACTCCTCTATTAAAAGTCTAGAAGATTTTAGGTACGAAGATTTTGAAATTGTTGATTATGAAAGTCATCCTGCCATTTCAGCTCCAATTTCGGTTTAATGTCTATAAAACTAATTTGCGCAGTCTCAAAAAATAACGTTATAGGAATTAACAACAAACTGCCTTGGAATATTCCTGCAGATTTAAAAAGGTTTAGAGAATTAACCAATGAAAATATCATCGTCATGGGAAGAAAAACTTATGATTCCATAGGAAGGCCTCTTCCAAAAAGAGAAAACCTAGTCTTGAGCAAAAATAAAAAACTAAAAATTGAAAATGTTAAGGTTTTTAACACGCCCCGAGAAGTTCTTGATCTTTATGATAAAAGAGAAGAAAAAAAGGATTTATTCATAATTGGTGGAACGTTTATATATGAACTATTTATTGAATATTGCGATTATCTTTTGATTACTTTTGTAGACAGAGAATATGAAGGAGATGCTTACTTTCCAAAGATAGATTGGACTGAATGGGAACTTATAAACGAAGAGAGAAAATCCGAAGATCAAGAAAACTTAACTTATTATTTTAGAGACTATAGGAAAATTTAGGACTGTTCTTCTAAATCTTTTATCCTAAGCTCAAGCATTTCAACTCTTCTCTTTTCTTTTTCAGTATAAGTAAGCCAGTTCAAAGCCTGAGTTCTCAACTTATCTTGTTTCTTTTCCCTGGCCTTTTTATCTTTAATTTTTATGTCTGAAAGTCTATCAATTGCAGTTCTAAAAAATTTTGTAGCCTCTTCAAATTCTTGCAGTTCATATGAAACCTGCCCCAATAAAATATTTACTGTTACAGGGTCATCTAATTTTCCTTTTTTAAGTCCCAATTTAAGAGCTTGTCTAGCTTCTTTATATCTATCTGTGGCTAAATAAATTTGACCAAGGAATACATAAAGTTCTCCTTTTTCCGATTTCTTTGCTGCTTTCTCATAGACTGGCTCAGCTTTTGCTAATTCTTGTGCCATATGCCATCCTTGAGCCAAATACTTTAGATGTTTTTCATTTTCTTTAACAAACTCCTTTTCTATTCCATAATCCATTACTCGTGCAGCTTTAAGAGGAGCTTCAGCTCTCATTAGGAGCTGGTATAGTGAAATATATTCATTTTCTTTATCCAGAAGTCTTTGATCATGAGCAGCTTCCAAGGCTGATAATTGCTTTTTTTCTTCTTTAAGTTCGCCGTATACCCCAGAGAGCTGAGTCCAGTATCTTTTCTTAGGATAAAACCTTACCAACTCTTCAAACAGAGGTAGCATATCTCCAATTCTTTCATTTTCATTATACAAAGCCACTAGCAAATTATAGGTAGATTCTTTTGGTTTGGATTTGTTAGCTTTTGCAACACAAAGAGCCCTCTCAGAAAATTTAAGGGCCTTCTTTTTATCTTTGAGTTGCCAATAAGAAGCTGCAATTATGTCAAATCCGAGGGAGCTTGGATTAGCTTCCATTGAAATCCATTGTTCCATATAGTCGATGGCAGTTTTGTAGCTGCCTTCAGCATAGGAGAGTTGTCCAAGCATCGAGATGACGTTGGATTTAAGCCTGGGATCAGCATCTTCAATGGAAAGAAATTTTTTATAATTTGTTTTTGCAGATTTAAGGTCATCATTAACTGAGTCTATGTAGGCATAGTAGTAATACATCTGAGCTTTATCAGAATCTGTTAGGTTTGAATCTGATTTCATTCTATCTAAGACACTTTTAGCTTTTACAAAATCTTCATTATCTGCCTGCAGGAAAGGAAAAAGTTGCTTCAAATATGTTTGAGCTTGTTTACTTGGCAGCTTCGCAACTTGTCTTTTAGGATTTGGCAGGTCTGAACCCAAACACCCTTTTAGGGTATAACCAGGAAAGTCAAACTTAGTTTGTTCCTGATTTTTTTGGTTTTGTAAAAAAACAGAATTTGTAAAAATTAAAACGAAAAAAAGTAATCTAATCATATCTTAACCTTGAACTCCTCTACAATTTTCTGGAATATACCCAGGACCTTTATTTTCTCCTTCAAGTACAAATGTAATTCGCTGAGTTACCCCTTCAACTTCAACTGCATTTCCATCTCTAATTAAAGGTTTATATTTATATCTTAATGCAGCTCTGATTGCTGCTCTATCAAAAATTCCCTGAGGAATCGATTGAATTACTTCCGGATCTCTAACAGAACCAACTTCAGTGACAACGTATTTTAATACTACACAGCCCTCTATTCCCCTCTCAGCAGCTCTTCTGGGATATTGAGGAGGAACTTGGAAAATTGGTACATATGAACCATCCATAAATACCCCAGATCTTCGTCGGGTAAAATTAAGATTAGGGTTAACGGACTGATCCAATAATTCTTCGATGTTCTCTATATCTACTTCTGGAGGTAGTTGGTCTGGTTCAGGTTCTGCTTCCTCAGGTCTTTCTACAGAATCTATTAACTCGGGATCTCTTACAGGCATGACCACATCAACTATTTTTCTTAATTCCATATCATCTAGAGAAACTTCACCTGTAGCAATCAATAAAGCCATAAGCAAAATCGATGCAAATGAAACTACTGTTCCTCCTGCAGCTGCTAGGCCATATTTCTGGTAAGGATTGTCATCAACAATAAGTTTCTTAAGAGAAAAAGAATTGTCTTCTTTCAACTGAGAAGATAAAACTTTTCTCGATATGATTGAAATAATTTTTCTTAGGTAAAATAGCATTAGAAATTTGGCTCAGAAGCAATTGATATGTCAACTACGCCGGCTTCTCTTACTTCGTCCATTACATCAATGATGGTATCTGCAGTAGATTTTTCATCTGCCTGAATGACTACAGTACCCTGTGGATTTTCAGCAATCATTCTAATCACATTGGCTTTGACTTGCCTTACATCGATTCTTCTACCATCCATATAAATTTCTCCAGCTGAACCTATAGCAATAAGAATGGCTGCATTCTCCGTAACTTCTGCCGTCTCTGAATCAGGTCTATTGATTTCAAGACCTGGTTCTTTGATAAAGTTTGCAGTAACAATAAAGAAAATTAAAAGGATAAATACAACATCCAACATAGGAGTTATATTTGGCTCATCTTTCTCTTCAACTGCTTGACTGATTAGTGATCTTCTCATTTTTCTTTACTCAAAAGTTAAGTGTTCTTGTAATAAATCTGATTGTTTTTTTGCTTTTTCTTCGAGTATTCTTGAAGCAAAAGTTGCAGGAATCGCCGCCATTAAACCAGCCATTGCAGGGATAGTGGATTTAGCAACGCCGCCTGCCATAGCTTTAGCATCTCCTCCTCCTGTGACAGCCAATATGTGGAAAACTTCGATCATTCCTAAGATAGTTCCCAGCAAGCCTAGTAAAGGAGCCAGCACAATAGCAACTCTTATGTACTCAAGGTTACTTCTAATTTTTACATTGGCTTGAGAAATAAGCATTGATCTTATTTGGTGACCTGACCATGACTTATGTTGCGGAGTTTCCTTCCAAGCATTTTGAATATCTTCTTCAACATCACTGTGGATATATTTAAAGTACCAAAACCTTTCAAGAATGAAGCTCCACATCAAAACAATTAGAAAACCTATGAATACAACTACGCCCCCTCCTTTTTCAAAAAAGTCTAAGAGAGTATCTTGAAGTCCAAATAGGAAAGCCATGCTTACTATGCTTTATTTTCCTCTGAAGCTGCAGCAACCATACCCGTACTCTGTTCTTCAAGAACTGTAAGAATATTTTTTGCATAATTTGCCATGATAGCAGCCATAAAAGTAGCAGGAATGGCTGTCATAAGACCTAGCATAGTGGTTACTAAGGCTTCAGAAATACCATTTGCCATTGTTTTTGGATCCCCAGTTCCAAATAAAGTAATAGCTTGGAAAGTGTTGATCATTCCAGTAATTGTCCCAAATAATCCTAACAATGGGGCTACTACTGATATCAACCTTACTAACCAAATTCCGGTATCTATAGATGCTCTTTCTACTAAAATTTGCTCCGCAAGCTTAAGCTCTAATGTTTCAACATCTGAACCCTTGTTTTGTTCAGCAACATCGAAAATTCTTGATAATGGATTATTACCTTGCTTACTTCCTGATGCTTCTTTTTTAACATTTTTATCAAGGTTGAAAAGGATATAAGTTCTCCATCCAAAAATTCCAGTTGCTAAAAGGAAAAGAAGGATGATGGTATATCCAGTTATTCTTCCATATTGTATTTGCTCAAAAAAACTTGGGAGAGATATTAAATTTGTAAGTAAAGCACCGCCTTGGGGTCCTGTAGGGTCTATTGCAAACTCAACAAATCCAGTTGACTCGTCATGAACATCATAGGTTCCACCTAAATATCTGCCTGGTTGTCTTGGAAGAGTTTCATAAGCGCCTCTAGCGGGAAGATAGGTAAGGTATTGTCCTTCTGTTACTGCATTGAAGTTTCCAACTCTAACTACATTTTGTTGTGAAGTTTGTCCTTCATTATCAACAACTGTCGCTTGGAACTTTTGAACGTTTCCTGAGGCGATTAGTTCTCTCTGTAATTCGTACCAAAGTCTTTCAAGTTCTTCAACAGAAGCTAAACTTATCCCTTCTCCCATTCTTTTTGAGAGATCTTTTAAGAAAATTTCTCTATCTTGACCGAATTGTCCTGATGTAACTGCAGACTCAAATTGTTGTTGAGTATCTGATGCAACTCCTTGAAGATGACCAAAAGTCTCATATAAAGACCCAAGTCTAGTTTTAAGCTGTTCTTCAAGAACGACGAGCTTTGCGTCATTTGCTTCAAATCTTGCCTCAAGTTGAGTAGCAATTGCCTCTAGTCTTGATCTTTCAGCTTTTGCATTAGCAAGTAAAGTTGCTTGACGACTTCTTTCTCTTGCAAATTTTTGCTCTCTTTCAGTAGCTTCTTCTGACTCAGCAAATTTACCTTGTTGAACGAGCTCTAGAAGCTGCTCCAGGGATAATGCTGTATCAGGTTTTTCTTCCTGGAGATATGCAAAAGGAAGAAATAAAGCAAAAAGAATCGTTAATAATTTTGTTTTCATTGTGTCACCTCCGCAGCTGGTACAGGCAACTCTAAGATATCAACGGTTTTTACTTTTTTAGCCATCGCAATACCATCTCTTATAGAGTTTCTGTATCTGCTTGGCAGAGATTCCCATGATTGTGTTTCTTTATTATAGATTCCAGTTTCAGATAAATCGGATGTTTGATAAGCAAGAACCAATCTTCCAATTCTCAAGATATTAACATCACGTTCTTGACCATCGATTAAAATAGTGTCTTTGTAAGTATCTATTTTTCTTCCATATTCAGACTCAACCGAATAGCCATCCAAAACCTGTCTAAGTTTTTCAGCAGGAGACACAACTGGATTATCTAATGCAGCTTGAATGAATGAGAGTCTTTCAGTTCTTTCACCAGCTCTAAAGGGGATATCAAGAGCTATAAATTGCTTCAAACCTTCAAACATTCTTCTAGCTAATGGAGGAATTTGACGCTGAAGAACAGTAGAGTCTTTCATCGTTTTTTCGATCTCTTCCATTCTTTTCAATTGACGTTCAATTTGTTTTCTTTTCTGAGCATTGTAGACTTTTAAACCTTCAATTTGCTTGCTGACACTTTTGTACTCAGCAGAGTCTTTATCGGTTTTTTCTTGAAAAGAATCTATTTTTTGTTGTGAAGCTTGAGCAATGAGTGCTCTCTCTTTATTAACTTCCAATACCGGCTCAAGTTGAGCGCTTAAATATAATGATGCAGTTAATAAAAAAAGCGTTAAAATTGCCCTATTTAACTTAGTTGTAAACATTATTAATCCCCTGATTATTTTAAGATTAAAGCAAAAAATACGGTCTAAAACTAGCAATGTTTTGACCGCAAGACAGAAACTTTATGGTTAAAACAAGATATTTGCAACTTGAATTATACTCCTAAAGTATGTATGACTCTAAAGCATCGAAATGACACAAATAAGTACAAACGAATTTAAACAAGGTTTAAAAATTATCTTAGATAAATCTCCTTGTGAGATTATTGAGCATGAATTTCATAAACCAGGAAAAGGACAAGCGGTGATGAGAATAAAATACAGAGATCTCTTATCCAATAGAGTTCTGGAAAAAACTTTTAAAACTGGAGAATCTGTTGAAAAAGCGGAAATTTCAAGTAAGGAAATGCAATTCCTTTATAAAGAAGACGATAAAGTTATTCTTATGGATACGACGAATTACGAACAATTTGAGTGCGGTCAATCAAAAATTGAAAAGCAAGTGGTCTGGATGAAAGAAGGAGCTAATTATGAAATTATTTTCTGGGAAAATACTTTAATCGCAGTTGAAATTGATAATTTTGTCGATATTTCTGTAAAAGATACAGATCCTGGATTAAAAGGTGATACAGCAACAAATACATTTAAGCCAGCTATTTTAGAAAATGGAATTGAAATAAAAGTTCCGTTATTCATTTCTCCGGGAGATTTCATTTCAGTCGATACAAGAAGTATGGAATATCAAGGAAGAGTTAATAAATGAAGGATGAAATTTTTGCTTCTTTACAAAAAGCTTCTTTAAAAATTTTTCCAGAGTTCGCTGGAAACTTTCAAGTTACCAAGCCTCAAGATTCACTACATGGAGATTGGTCTTCAAATATAGCGTTGATTATGGCTAAAGAAATGAAAAAGAATCCGCGTGAACTTGCAATTGAAATTATAAATGCCCTTGAAGGATTAGATTATTCAGAAAAAGTAGAAGTTGCCGGGGCTGGATTTATAAATATTTATCTGAAAGAGGATTTATTTTTTAGTCAAATAAAAAATTATGCTTTAGGAAATTTCAAAAGTCTTTTAGTAGAAAAAGAACCAAAAAAAATTCTTTTGGAATATGTTTCCAGCAATCCAACTGGGCCCATACATGTAGGACATGGAAGATCTGCGGCCTTTGGTTCAGCTTTAGCGAATTTATTAAAGGTAGCGGGAAATGAAGTAACCCAAGAGTATTATGTGAACGATAGAGGTCTTCAAGCTAAAACTTTAGGTTTAAGTGTCTTTATTAGAATGCAAGAATTGGATAACAAGAAGATCGTATTACCAGAAGGTTGTTATGCAGGTGAGTACATAAAAGATCTTGCCATAAAAGCAAAAAAACATTTTAAAGGAAAATATCTTGTCAAAAAGGATGACAATCTTTTCTTTGAAACGCTTAACGAATGGTTTGATTACGTAGATTCGTCGTATGAGAATTTTTTAGAATTAGCAAACTATGTCATTAAGCTTCAGACGGAAGAAATAAAAAAGGATTTGGAGGTTTTTCATGTTAATTATGATAGCTGGTTCAATGAATCAAGATTGTATGAAAAAGACTTGATTCAAAAAAGCATAAAAAATTTAAAAAATAATGAAGTAGAAAAAAAAGATGGCGCTTTATGGTTCAAATCTACTAATTATGGCGATGAAAAGGATAGAGTCCTAATAAGAGACAATGAAGAACCTACGTATTTTGCATCGGATATTGCTTATCACAAGGATAAATATGAAAGGGATTTTGATGAGATCATAAATATTTGGGGCGCAGACCATCACGGTTATATTCCTAGAGTGAAGGCATCCATTGAATCCTTAGGTTTAGATTCTAAAAAGCTTAAAACTCTTCTCATACAATTTGTTTCTCTTAAAGAAAAAGGGCAAAAAGTCCAAATGTCTACGAGGTCTGGTGAATTTGTTGAGTTATCTGATCTGATTGATGAAGTTGGTATCGATTCAGCTAGATATTATTTCCTGGCGAGAAAACCTGAGCAAGCTCTAGAATTTGATATCGATTTGGCTAAAAGAACAAACAAAGATAATCATGTTTATTATATCCAGTATGCTCATGCGAGGATTTGCAGCATTAAAAAAGAGCTTAAAAAAAGAAAAATAGATTTTAATCTAAAAGAATCATTGGAAAAATTGACATTATTAAAAGAGACTGAAAAAGAAATAATATCATTGGTAAATGGCTTTCCTGAAATACTTGAGCAATGTTATAAAAATAATGAGCTTCATCCATTATGTTTTTACCTAAGAGATTTAAGTTCTAAGTTTCATAGCTTTTACAATGCTGAAAAGATTATTTCTGATGATAAAGATTATTCTGATGCCAAGATTGCTCTTTCCATTGCAATAAAAGAAATAATAAATAATGGTCTTAACATTTTAGGAATTGACTGTCCTGAAGCAATGTGATGGAAAGCATCAAAGATAAGATAAAAACAGTCCTGTCCAAGATAGATGCATCGAAAATAGGTAAAAATGTAAAACTTGTTGCAGTTAGTAAGAAAAAGTCATGGCAAGAAATTTTAGAGGCTTATGAAAATGGAATTTCTGATTTCGGAGAAAATTATTTACAAGAGTCTTTAGAAAAGATTTCTAAACTGAAAGATTTAAAAATTAATTGGCATTTTATCGGGAATATTCAATCAAATAAATGCGAAGATATAGCTAAAAATTTTGACTGGGTTCACACGGTTGATAGATTAAAAATTGCTAGATTAATTGATAAGTATTGCCCAGAAGATAAGTTCATAAAGTGCTTGATACAGATAAATATAGATAACGAAGAGTCAAAATCCGGAATTAAAGTGGAAGAAGTAGAAAATTTTTTAAAAGAATTATCTAGCTTAAAAAAAATCAAAATTTGTGGATTAATGATCATTCCAAATCCAAATGTAGAATTATCAGATCTACAACAAACCTTTAAGAAAATTAAGATGCTTGCAGATAGGTTAGCTGAAAATTATGAAAATTTAACTGAGATCTCTATGGGGATGTCTAGAGATTTCGAATTAGCAATCAAAGAAGGTTCTACTATAGTAAGATTGGGAGAGTCTATATTTGGAGCAAGAAATTAAATGAAAATAGGTTTTATCGGTGTCGGGAATCTTGGAGAAAAAGCAGTTATAAAACTTTCTGAAGATTATGATCTATTTTTGTCAGATCCAATTGAAAAAGACGAACTCACAAAAGTTACAAATGGCTATTTTTCTTTGGAGGAGATAATAAATCTTTCTGACGTAATCTTTTTGACTATAAAGCCTAATATGATTGAGAAATTATTTTCTAAGAATGATTTGAACCTGCAAGATAAGACCTTTATCTCTTTTATGGCAGGATTAAGTCTTGATAAAATTCACGGTCTGATAGGAGAAAAAATAAACCTCATCAGAGGTATGCCAACTGTTGGTATTGGAACAGGAGACAGTGCCATTGCCGTTACATCAAACTTTTCCATATCTGAAGAGATTAAGAATATGCTTTCCAATCTTGGTTCAGTCATTGAAATGAAAGAAGAAAATTTTGATGCTTTTACAGCCATAATCGGAGCTGGACCTGCATACTTTGCCCTTTTAGCAGAAACTTTAGTTGAAATTGCTAATAAGGAAGGTTTTGAAAAACCTGAATCCTGGATAAATACTCTCATGTTGGGAACATCAAAAATATATGACGAAGAAAAAGAGATTGGTTTTGAGAACATCATGTCCATGGTAGCTTCAAAGGGCGGAGTTACTGAAAAGGCGCTAGAAACAATGAAAAAAAATGGCTTCAAGACAATTATTTCCGATGCAATAAAAATGGCTATAGAAAGATCAAAAGAATTAGGTAAGTAGATATGGATATGAACCCAAATTTTGTGATGTTCACATTTATTAATTTAATATCAATTGTTCTTTCCATTTACTTTTTTTTTAGGGTTTTTGAAGTAAATTTTAATAACCTTATTGTTAGTCGTTCTTACTTTTATATTGAACCTTTTCTGAGTCCTTTTCGCCTATTTTTACCTGTCATATATCGCTTTGATTTATCTTGTTTAGCATTAATATTTTTTTTTAAATCTTTAGGGATTTATATTTTGCTGACAGGGCTCGAAAAGGACTTTCTTTTGAATGATTGTTTGTTGTTGGCTGCGACAGAGATTCTTTTATCTTTCAATGAAATTCTAAGATATAGTTTATTGATATCTATTATTGGAAGTTGGGCTTTTCCTAATTCACATAATTACTTTTTGTCTTTATGTAATTCAATTACTAATGTTTTATTAAAACCTTTTCAAAGCTTCACAATTACTGAAGGTACGGATTTTTCCCCAATAGT
The DNA here is from genome assembly GCA_902632605.1 of uncultured SAR86 cluster bacterium. Taxonomy (GTDB): domain Bacteria; phylum Pseudomonadota; class Gammaproteobacteria; order Magnimaribacterales; family AG-339-G14; genus MEDG-81. The sequence continues at coordinate 68,429 of CACPDB010000006.1, forward strand.
AGTATTTATATTAATTTATCTAATTGATAGGATTTTAATTAGATTACAAATTTTTCTTGAGCTGCCTGGTCTAAATTAAATGTCTGATACAAATCATCTTCTTGTTAAACCAAAGAAATTCTCTACGAATGAAACTTTTCAGCTTGAATCTGGAGAAAAGTTAAATGGTTTTGATCTTGTATATGAAACTTATGGTAAATTAAATCAAAAAAAATCGAATGCTATTTTGATTTGTCATGCTTTGAGCGGTAATCATCATGCTGCTGGAGTATATTCTAAAGAGGATAAAAAACCTGGATGGTGGGATGAATTGATAGGTCCTGAAAAAGCTTTTGATACCAATAAATACTTTATAGTTTCTTTAAATAATTTGGGGGGATGTCATGGTTCCACTGGACCTGGATCGATTAACGAACAAACGAAAGAGGAATTTGGCGCTAATTTTCCAATTGTTACAGTTTCTGATTGGGTTAACAGCCAAAATCTTTTAAGAGAGGAACTCAAAATTGAAAAATGGCTCAGTGTTGCCGGGGGGAGTCTTGGAGGTATGCAAGCCTTGCAATGGGCGGTTGAATTTCCTGATAAGTTATCCAAAGCTATTATCATTGCAGCTGCACCAAAGCTAAGTACTCAAAATATCGCTTTCAATGAAGTAGCAAGACAATCCATTATTTCGGATCCTGATTTTACAAAAGGAGATGCACATCCTGAGAAAGGATTGGGACTTGCAAGAATGTTAGGACACATTACATATCTTTCTGAAGAGTCTATGAAAAATAAATTTGGTAGAGAGCTGAAGAAGGAAAAAATTGAATATGGCTATGACGTTGAATTTGAGATAGAAAGTTATCTGAGATACCAAGGGGCAAATTTTTCAAAAAGTTTTAATGCTCATACATACTTACTGATGACAAAAGCCTTAGATTATTTTGACCCTGCAAAAAAGAATAATGGCAATCTATCTGAAACCCTTTCAAGCGCAACATGTCAGTTCTTGGTTGTGTCTTTCAAATCTGATTGGAGGTTTCCTCCAGAAAGGTCTAAAGAAATCGTAGATGCCTTAATTCATGCAGAAAAAAAAGTAAGCTACTTAAATATCGATTCCATTCAGGGTCATGACAGTTTTTTGATGAAAAATGATAGATATGAAAATGCTATTAATAGTTTTTTAGAGGCAGATGTTTAAGATAAATGATTGGATTTCCCAAAACTCAAAAGTTCTAGATCTTGGTTGTGGAGATGGGTCTCTTCTTAATGAATTAAGGAAGGAAAAGTCTGCTTCCGGTTTGGGTATTGAAATAGATTCTGAAAAAATTAAGAGTTGTCTAGAAAAAGGAATATCAGTTATCGAGCAAGATATTGATAGCGGTTTAGAAAATTTTGGTAATCAATCCTTTGATTATGTAGTAATGAGCCAATCTATTCAGGCTCTAAAAAAACCCGAAGAAGCTTTAGATGAGATTGTACGAATTGGAAAAGAATGTATTGTCTCTATTCCAAATTTTGCAAATATCAAATGCAGATTCCAACTTTTTTTTAAGGGAAAGATGCCAGTTTCAAGTGCTTTACCTCATGATTGGTTCTCAACGCCAAATTTACATCTTTGCTCTTTAGAGGATTTCGAGGAACTTTGTAAGAAATCCAATATTGCAATTATTGAGAGAAAGCTTTCAAAAATAAATGGCGAAGAAAATATTTTAATGAAACTCTCACCAAATCTATTTTCAGAAGTAGCCCTATACAAGCTTGTCAAAGAAAATTGAAGATAGTTATCGCAACTTTTAACGAAGGTAAATTTAAAGAATTCAAAGACTTATTTAGCGAATCTAGTTTTGAGATACTTTCGTTAAATGACTTCTCAACTAAAGATATTGACGAGACAGGAGGATCTTACGAAGAAAATGCAATGTTAAAGGCAAAAAAAGCGAGTGAGCTTAGTAATCATCCCTCGCTTGGAGATGACTCGGGACTTGAGGTTAAATTACTAAATAATGATCCTGGACTTTTTTCTGCTAGATATTCAGGAAAAAATGCAACTGATGAAACAAATATAAAAAAATTGCTTAAAGAAACTAAAAATTTAGAAAATACTAAAGCAAAATTTGTTTCCACATTAGCTTTCTTCGATCCACAGAAAAATATTGAGCTCTTTTCTTTTGGAGAATTAGAAGGAGAAATCATTAAAGAAAAAAAGGGTGATAAAGGATTTGGTTATGATCCAATCTTTAAAATTAAAAATTCTTGTCAAACTTTGGCAGAGATTTCATTTAAAGAGAGAATGAAAATTAGTCACAGAGCAAAATCTACTCAAGAAATGCTCAAACATTTAAATCAGTTATATAAGTAAAAACTTTTCTACCCTCTTCTATCGCTTTCCCCTCATATTTTGTTTCTAAGGGTTTAAGTGACTGCAAAATATTTGGATCATGAAATACTTTGAATTCCGCAAAGTCTTTTTTTATTTCATCAGAATAATCTTGCCAGTCTGTCTTTACAACTAAACGTCCTTTTTCTTTAAGGTTTTGTTTTATAAGATTTAGAAAATTTTGGTCTATCAACCTTCTTTTCCAATGTTTTTTTTTCGGCCAAGGATCGGGAAATAAAATAAAAATAAAATCAAAAAAAGGTTTTTCAATTTTTACTAAAAAATCTTTTGCATCGCCATAAAACAAACATATATTTTCTAAGTTATGAATTTGCACCTTTTTCAAAACGGAGGCAATACCAGACTTAAAAACTTCAATTCCATAAAAGTTCATATTAGAGTTGGTCATTGCCTTTTCAATTAAGTTGTTACCATCTCCAAAACCTATTTCAAGAATATTAATTTTTTTTTCTGGAAGTAATTTTGATAAATTGCTGACTTCTTTTGAATCAAAAAGATTCTTATTTTTGAATTTCTCGAAAATTTCCAGATCTTTTTTGGATGTTCTGCTACGAACATGCACAAAAGACTTAACCTCTCTTTTCAAGACTCTATGATGCCTTTTTCTGGAGAGCTGGGACTAGGTTGAGATTTAGGAATTCTTCCTGATTTGTGAGCAAGCCTTCCTGATTCAACTGCCAATTTCATAGCTAAAGCCATTTGAGGAGGATTTTCAGATTTTGCAATGGCAGTGTTCAATAAAACTGCATCAGCCCCCATTTCCATTGCTATAGAAGCATCTGAAGCAGTACCAATACCAGCATCAATAATGACTGGCACAGAAACTGCATCAATAATTTTTTGAATTTTTTGAGGCTCTGCGATACCTTGGCCAGAGCCAATAGGAGCAGCTAATGGCATTATGGAAACACACCCGATATCCTCTAGTTTCATGCAACTTTCATAATCAGAAGTGCAATAGACCATTACCTCAAAACCGTCTCTAACTAAAATTTCTGCCGCCTCTATGGTCAAATCCATATTTGGAAGTAAAGTTTTTGGATCATCCAGTACTTCCAATTTTAATAAATTTTTACCGTCCATAATCTCTCTACCTAATTTTGCCATCCTCACTGCATCTTTTACCGAATAGGCACCAGCGGTATTAGGAAGAATTGTGTATTTTTCAGGAGATATGTAATCAAGAATTGAAGAATCTTTATCGTTTTGAAGGTCTATTCTTCTTACAGCAACGGTAACAATTTCTGCTTCCGAAGCTTCAATGGATGCAATTGCTTCAGGCTCATCTTTATATTTACCTGTGCCTACAAGAAGCCTTGATGAGTAGTTTTTTCCTGCAATGATTAAGCTGTCCTGAGTCAATTAACCACCGCCTATAGCTTTTACAATTTCTACTTTATCTCCATCTTTTAGGTTGGTTTCTTCCCAATCCGATCTAAAAACTAAACTTTCGTTTATTTCAATTGCAATGTGTTTGGAAGATATATTTAAGGTCTCTAAGACAGAGACAATATTTGTTTCTTGAGGAAATTTTTTTAAATCGCCATTGATAAAGATTTTTATTGGAAAGCTTTCCAAAATCTAGCTCAATTTTTCCTTTATCACATCCATGGCAGATTTTTCAATTTGCCTTATTCGTTCTGCACTAACCCCGTATTTATCAGAAAGTTCATGAAGAGTAGGTTTCATGTCGCTTAGCCAACGATCCATTAAAATTTCTTTGCTTCTTTGATCTAATTCAGAAATAGCAGAGAGAAGTTCGCTATTATTGTGTTTTTCTAAATCATTTTTTTCAACGAGTTCTGCTGGATCCATACTTGAATCCGAAATGTAATTAGCAGGACTGTAAGATGCCTGATCATCATTGGCTTCAGCAGGCGGGTCAAATGAAACATCTGATGAATTCATTCTGGATTCCATTTCTTTTACGGATTTTTCATCTACGCCTAATTCGGAGGAGATCATTTTTACTTCATCAGACGAAAGCCAATTCAACTCTTTTCTTTTACTCCTGAGATTAAAGAAAAGTTTTCTTTGAGCTTTGGTAGTTGCTACTTTGACAATTTTCCAATTTTTTAAAATGTATTCGTGAATTTCAGATTTTATCCAATGAATTGCAAAGGATATTAGTCTGACGCCAACTTCTGGATTAAATTTCCTTACAGCTTTCATAAGACCAACATTTCCTTCTTGAATAAGATCAGCTTGTGGAAGACCATATCCGGAATACCCTCTGGCTACGTGAGCGACAAACCTCAAATGTGCCATTACAAGCTTTCTAGCCGCTTCCAAATCATTATTGTAGTAAAGCTCCTCTGCAAGTTGTTTCTCCTCTTCGGGAGTCAAAATAGAGATATTTTGTATGGAATTGAGATAGGACTCCAGATTTTGACCTGGAGAAGAAATATCCATAGGTTGTAGTTCTTTACCCATAATTTCGAATT
>CACPDB010000007.1 GCA_902632605.1 uncultured SAR86 cluster bacterium
AAAAAAAGTTTGAAGGATGCTTGTTCAAAATCACAAAGCTTGATGCAAGTCTTAGTAAAAAACTCAAGAAGTCATCTTCATCAGAATATTCTAAAAATCTAATAATGATTCAAGGGCTTTATGCAATTACGCCTTCAGGCTTGGAAGAAAAAGATTTGCTTTCTAAAACCGAAGTCTTACTCAAAGAAGGGATTAAACTAATTCAGTACAGAGACAAAATTCTTGATAAAAAGACTTTTCTAGAAAAAGCCCATGCGCTTTTGAAGTTGACCAAAAAATATGGAGCCAAGTTACTTATCAATGATCACGTCGAAATTTGCTTGGAAATAAGAGCCGATGGCTTTCATTTGGGTTTAGAAGATTACTCATCTAAGGCAAACGTAGAGCTCTTAAAAAAGAATAAAGAATTTATTACAAAAAATTTGATATGTGGCTTATCTTGTAAATGGAATAAGGAACTGGTGGTTAATCCTCCTGAAAATGAAATCAAATGGACTTATTTGGCAGTTGGGTCTTTTTATCCATCCAATACTAAGTCAACTATTCCCGAGACAAATGAGAACGTAAAAAGAAAATTCCTAAGCTATACTGATAAACCTCTAGTAGCGATTGGAGGTATCAATGAAAAAAATATCGGGGAAGTTAGAAGTTTGGGCTATTCTTGTTTTGCTCTAAGCGAGGCCCTCTTTAGAAAACCTAAACATCTTTTAAATGAGTATAGAAGGTTATGAAAGTTATTGGTTTTGGCGCAGCACTAGTCGATAAGCAATTTCTTATTAAAGATGATGCGCTTAATGATCTTGGTATAGAAAAAGGTTTAATGACTTTAAATTCTGAAGAAGAGCAGAATGAGCTTCTTACTTTTCTAAAAAATCAAAATTACGAACAAGTATCTTCGTGTGGCGGTTCAGCAACAAACAGTATTTATGCAGCTGCAGCTCTGGGAACCAGTTCTGGCTTCATTGGCAAAGTTGCACAAGATAATGATGGCGAAATCTATAACACTGATTTGAAAGACAATAACATTGAAATATCAAATTGCATCACATCATCAAATGGTAAAACCGGTAACTGCATTGTTTTAATTACGCCCGATGCAGAAAGAACGATGAATACTTATCTAGGAGTAAGTTCTGAAACAAAATTTTCTGAAATAAATTTCGAGCAAGTTTCTTTAACAAATCTGCTCTTTATGGAAGCTTATGTGGTTACTTCACCTGATACAAAAGATACCGCGAAGAAACTCATCAAAAGCTGTCACGAATCCAATATCAAAATAGCTTTGAGTCTTTCTGATCCTGGAATTGTGGCAGGTTTTAAAGATGAGCTGAAATCTTGGATGAACGTGAAAATAGATTACGTATTTTGTAACCATGAAGAAGCAAAAACTTTTTGTGATACCAATGAGTTCGATGACTTACGAAACTATGCAAAAACAATTTTTATCACCAACGGAGTAAACCCAACTGTTGTTCTTGAAGAAAATCAAACCTATGAGGTATCTGCTTATGAAGCAAAGGCAGTTGACACCAATGGTGCTGGAGACATGTTTGCGGGAGGCGTAATTCACGGTTTAAGCGAAGGCTGGGAAAATGCTAAATCAGTAAGATTTGGTAACTTTTTGGCCTCAAAAGGAGTCGCTGAAATTGGACCAAGACTTAAAAAAAATAAATACATGGAATATTTAAAGGAGTTCTCTAAAAAATAAAAAATTAACTGGATACTTTCATCTTCTTTTGATAAATTCTGGTCTTCAAAATTATGGCTACTAAAAATTCCAAAAAACCAACCAAAGTAAAAAAACCTGCTGCTAAAAAAGTAACTAAGGTACAAAAAAAACCAGTAAAAAAACCTGCTGCGAAGAAACCAGTAAAACCAGTAAAAAAAGCAGCTGTTGCTAAAAAAACACCTAAGAAAGCGGTAGCCAAAGTCAGCGCTTCCCCAACAGATTTTTCAGCTTTCTTAAAGAATTTCCAGCCTTACAGGTCAAAGAAATCAGAAAAATATATGAACAAAAATCAGCAGAAGCATTTTCTAGGAATGCTAACTGCTTGGAAAGAAGCACTTATTGAAGAACAAGAAAAAACTGAACAATTAATTCAACAAGATCAAAGTAATTTTCCAGATTCTTTGGATCGTGCTGCTAAAGAAGAAGAATTTATGTTGGAATTGAGAAAAAGAGAAAGAGAGCGAAAACTCATAGCAAAGATTGATCTTTCTCTGAAGGATTTGGATGATAATCTTTATGGTTATTGTGAATCCTGTGGTGTCGAAATTGGTATCAAAAGATTGGAAGCCAGACCTACTGCAACCAAATGCATCGATTGCAAAACTGTCGATGAAATAAAAGAAAAACAACAGTTCGGTTAATGTCGTCGCATCTTGCGTACTTAGTTTTAGGCTCTAACTTAGGGAATCGGTCAACAAATCTTGCAAATGCAAAGATAGAAATAAGCTCACTTTCTAAGACAAAAATTCTTAAAGAAAGTGAAATCTATAAGTCTCCTGCTTATGGTCCAATCGACCAGCCATTTTTTTTCAATCTTGCTTTGGAAGTTGAAACGAAGTTCACGCCTTTAGTGCTTCTTGAGCATCTACAAAAAATTGAAACGAAACTCAAACGCGAAAAAGATTCTCATATGAAGCCTCGAACCATTGATATCGATATTGTGTTTTTTGATGATGAATCAATAGAAACGCCTATTTTAAAAGTACCACACTACGATTGGCAAAATCGAGACTTTTTCATAAACCCACTCAAAGAAATAAATTGCCAAGCGCAAGAATTTAAAAACTTTAGCTTTGACTAAAGTTTTCAAGATAGAATTATTTAATGAAAACTTATTCGATAAGCAAAGTAAAAAAGAAAAATTCTATTATCTCTGAAGAAGATTTCAATAGTGAATATCGAGAGTCAATAAATAATCCAGAGGGCTTTTGGCAAAAAAAGGCTGAAGAAACCTTAGACTGGTTTTCAAATTGGAAAGAAGTGGTTTCATCTGATTTGGAAGCAGGCGAAGTAGCTTGGTTCAAAACAGGAAAGTTGAATGCTTGTTTTAATTGTGTCGACCGTCACTTGGAGACTCATGCTAACAAAACTGCAGTCATTTGGGAGGGCGATGATCCTAATGACAGTAAGAAAATTACCTTTCAAGAGTTGCATAAAAACGTTTGTCAATTCGCCAATCTCTTAAAATCCAGAAATATAAAAAAAGGCGATCGAGTTTGCATTTACATGCCGATGATTCCTGAGGCAGCTTACGCGATGTTGGCTTGTGCCAGAATTGGTGCAATTCACTCCGTGGTTTTTGGAGGATTTTCCATCGAATCCCTGAAAGATAGAATTTTAGACTCAGATTGCACCGCAGTCATAACCGCAAATGAAGGAATCCGAGGAGGAAAACTTGTTCCGCTAAAAAATAATGTGGATGAAGCTCTAAAGGACTGTCCTAATGTGCACAGTGTAATAGTCGTAAATCGAACGGAAAGAGTTCTCATTAAAGAAAATGAAGTGGATGTCGACTATTACCAAGACATTGAAAATTTTGATGCAGATTGCCCTTGTGAAGAGATGAATGCCGAAGATCCGCTTTTCATTCTTTATACTTCGGGCTCAACGGGAAAACCCAAAGGAGTCCTCCATACCACCGGAGGATATTTGTTGGGTGCAGCCCTAAGCCACAAATACATTTTCAATCTAAAAGAAGATAGCATTTACTGGTGCACTGCGGACGTCGGCTGGGTTACAGGTCATACTTATATTGTCTATGGTCCTTTAGCAAATGCCTCAACCACTTTAATGTTTGAGGGCATACCGACATTCCCCGATGTTTCTAGGTTCTGGAATGTAATTGATAAACATCAAGTTAATATTTTCTACACTGCCCCCACTGCGATCAGAGCGCTTATGGCCCATGGCAATGAGCCTTTGCAATCCTCTTCTAGAGATTCTTTAAAAGTATTGGGTACGGTCGGAGAGCCTATAAATCCTGAAGCCTGGGAGTGGTATTACCATGAGGTTGGTAAAGGCAAATGCCCGATAGTCGACACTTGGTGGCAAACCGAAACCGGCAGCATCATGATATCCGGTTTGGCAGGATTTTCTGATCAAAAGCCGGGTTATGCTGGTAAACCTTTTCTTGGAATTAATCCTGCGCTTGTTGATGAAGAAGGTAATGAAATCGAAGGACCGGGTAAAGGTAATTTAGTCGTCAAAAGTTCTTGGCCGTCACAAATCAGAACGGTTTATGGGGATCATCAAAGATGTGTCGAAACCTATTATTCAACTTACAAAGGTTTTTACTTCACAGGAGATGGTGCTGAGCGAGATGCGGATGGTTTTTATAGAATCACAGGACGTGTTGATGATGTTTTAAATGTCTCTGGGCATCGCTTGGGTACTGCAGAGATTGAAAGTGCTTTGGTTTTACACGAAGCAGTTGCAGAAGCTGCGGTAGTTGGTTTTGAACATGAAATCAAAGGACAAGGAATTTATTGTTATGTGAATCTTATGAAAGAAGCAAGAGCTTCTGATGAAATCTATCAAGAATTAATTGGATTCATCGTCAAAGAAATCGGTCCCATTGCAAAACCAGATTCCATTCAATTCTGTTACGATTTACCCAAAACCCGATCAGGAAAAATCATGCGTAGGATTTTAAGAAAAATTGCAGAAAACGAATTGGATAATTTGGGAGATACCACCACCCTTGCTGATCCCAGTATCGTAGACATCTTGATCAAAGAAAGATTAAATAAATAAATGTTTGGATTCAAAAGTTTAGAAATACCTATTAAAGAAGATTGTCTGCCTGGTAGAACACAGGCAATTTACAATCCCGAAAATCACTTCGTGACCGGTGCACCTATGTCGGAGTGCATGTCTCAAGATAGTCCCAGAATACTCTTTGGCATGGGCTGCTTTTGGGGAGCAGAGAAAATGTTTTGGGACTTGGATTGTGTCAAGGTTACCGGTGTTGGCTATGCTGCTGGACACACGCCCAACCCTACTTATGAAGAAGTTTGTTCGGGATTAACTGCCCACTCTGAAATTGTTTTTGTGACTTACGAAGATGCTTCCAATTTAGAAGAATTGTTGCAAGTCTTTTGGGAAGGACACGACCCTACCCAATTCATGCGCCAAGGTGGTGATGTGGGTACACAATATCGTTCTGGAATTTATTTTTTTGATAAAGCTCAAGAAGAACTAGCCCTCAAAACCAAAGAAATTTATCAAGCAAAACTAGACGCCAGTGGCTTTGGTGAAATTGTCACGGAAATCTTGCCCGTTTCAGAAGAATTCTATGCTGAGGATTACCACCAACAATACTTAGCAAAAAACCCAAACGGTTACTGTGGACATGGCGGTTGTGGAGTAAGGTTTAAAGATTAGCCTTTCCAGTGAAACTCATCACCTTTGCTTACAGCTTTATCTTCTTCAATCAATTTATTCAAATGAGCTAATAGTGAAGCTCGCGCGATACCATGAAGCCTTTCATCGACATCGTCATAAACCTTTTCAACTAATTGGTCTAAGTTTGCTTTGGAAAATTCCGTTAAAGCATCAACTACCTTCTTTTCTCTAAACATTCTGTGACTGACAATCCAATCCACTACGCTTTTGGGATCTTTCATAAGATTTCCATGTCCCGGTGCAATCAAAGAGATATCAAATTGTTTGAGTTTTTCCAAAGACTCAATATATTGCTTCATATTTCCATCAGGTGGTCCAATGACTACTGTTGAACCTTCCATAATATGATCTCCAGTGAAGACTAATTTTTCTTCTTCTAAAAGATAACAAAGGTGATTTGAAGCATGTCCCGGCGTGTGAATGGCTTTTAAAGTGTATTCAATTTCTCTAATTTCATCACCATCTTTTAAAACTTTATGAGCTTTAAAGGTTTTATCCTGAGTTTGCTTATGCAATGCATACATTCCCATAACTGGTGCTGCGGTTCGTTGATGAAGCAACTTAGCTCCTGGAGAATGATCAGGATGGGTGTGAGTTACTAGAATTTGTTTGATGTCATCGCCACAAACTTTAGCAATGTTTTCAATATGCTCTGGCATAGCAGGACCAGGATCAATCACAGTAATTTCTTCTTTACCTACAAGATAAGTATTCGTTCCTGGACCGGTAAAGACGCTGGAATTACCTGCTGTGATTCTTCTGACTAATGGCGAAAGCTCAGTGATCGTCATAACCCTCATCTCCAGGCATTAGAAGAACCATTTTCCCATCTTGCATGAAAATTTTCGGCTCAACTGTCACGATATTGTTCTGCTCTTCCACCTTGTCTTTGAGGAGCTTTTCAGTGTCTGAGTATCCCTTAATTGATTCTAAATTTTTAATGGTTGGAAAAATTATTGGAAACTCACCCTTTTCGCCTTGAGCGAGCGCGTCTTCGGGTTTGATCCAAATACTTTTTACTCCTTCGCTGCCATCATGTTTGGCAGTTTGTCCTTCTGGAAATAGCGCGATAAAAAAATGCGTGCTGTATCTTTTGGCTTCGGATTTTGGTGTAACCCAATGTGAAATGTAAGCCAATCGGTCAACAGCCAGTTGCAAATCCAATTTTTGACACAGTTCTAACAAAACTGGTTCACCTTGATTTAATTTATCTCGATACTTTTTAAGAATTTCTTTTTCATTGTCATCTGAAGAGCCGAAGACTTCGCCGCTACTTCTGTATGCAAGCAGGACACCACATTCCTCAAAACACTCTCTAATGCAAGCTATCCAATAGTTGAGTCCACCTGATTTGACACCTAATAATTGCGATGCAACTTCATCTGTTAAACCACGGCAATAATTATTGATATCATCCTTGAGATCGTATTCATCCAATTTTCCTCCTGGAAATACCCACGCACCACCAAAATTTGTTTTGATTGATCTTTGAATCATAAATACTTCTACTGCTTCTTCGATAGTCCTGACCAGCAACACCGTAGCTGCGGGTTTAGGTTCCGAAGGAGGTAAGGAAGGATCAGCTTGTTGAATGTTGATCTTGGGATTTCTTTCTACTTTGATATCTTTAGAATCTTTTTCCGACATATAAATTTTAGATTTTAGGATTGTTTGTACATAATATATTTAATAAATTTTTATACAAATTGAAAATCAAAGAATTTAAACCTAAAAACATCGAAAAAAAACTCGTCAGAAATCCCAATTCCAATAAAGGGGATTATGGTCATGTTTTAGTCATTGCTGGAAATTTAGGTTTTGGTGGCGCTGCCCTTCTTTCTTCAAAGGCAGTTCTTGCAAGCGGTGCAGGTTTGGCGACCTTAGCAACAAGAAAAGACCATCTCTCAGCTGCCTTGGCATATTGTCCAGAAGTTATGACGAAAACTGTGGAAAGCATCTCTGACTTAGAAAATCACTTGTCTAATAAAACAGTCATTTGTATCGGTCCAGGTTTGGGTAGAGATTATTGGGCTGATCAGATGCTTTATAAAACAACAAACTTTGCAGCAAAAGAAAATCTTCCGATTTTGATTGATGCTGATGGATTAAATATCCTCTCTGAAAACAAACTAAAAATTAAATCACCAAAAAAATTAATTCTTACACCTCATCCAGGAGAAGCAGCAAGATTGCTTAAGACAAAGGTCTCGACCATTCAAAAAAATAGACCGCAAGCATTAGCTAAGCTTTGCGACAAATACAATGCAACGGTCATCCTTAAAGGTCATGAAACATTGATTGGTAACAAAAGAACTTCTTTTATGTGTAAAAAAGGCAATGCTGGCATGGCTGTAGGTGGCATGGGCGATGTACTCTCTGGACTAGTTTCTGGATTAATAGCTCAAGGTTTATCGTCCATAGATGCCGCTTGCTTAGGAGTTGATATGCATGCAAGCGCAGCAGATAGCTTTGTTGAAAAACATGATATGAAATCGTTGATGCCTTCTGATTTATTTAACTTTATCAAAATGAAGAATGAATAAAGAACTTGTCTTATCGAGCCTAGATGAAACAAAACAGCTTGCAACAAAAATCGCCACTTTTCTAAAAGAAGAAAATAATCTTCCAATTTCTATTCATCTTTCCGGAGACTTAGGTACAGGAAAGACTACTTTGGTCAAAGAAGTCTTAAATTGTCTGGGTATAGAAAATTTCATCAATAGTCCAACCTTTACTTTGATTGAACCTTATGAAATCAATGATTTGAAAATCTTCCATATCGATTTATACCGTGTAGAAAAAATAACCGAGCTTAGCGCAATCGGTTTAGAAGAATATCTGCAAGAAGCGAATTCCATCAACTTTATTGAATGGCCTGAGAAAGGATCTAGTTTTTTAAAAGAGCCTGATATTGCCATTTCGTTATATCACCAAGGTGAAACTACAAGAAAATGTAAAGTTGAAACTTCCTTAGATTTAAATCTTTAAGCTAGTTGAGTGGATCCACATCAATTCCAACTCTTACATTTTTAGAATAATCGCTTTGATCGATCATTTTGATAACTTGATTTGCAAGGGCATGTATTTTTTTTCGATTTTCAGATTTCAGGGTAAAGACCCATCGGAAATAATTTTTTCGCTTTTCAATAAGCTCTGGTTTTGGTCCTATAAATTCATCGTCATTTAAATTTAATGAACGAGTGATTTCCGTCAAAACCTTTTCCGGTAGAGGTCGTTTAAGCGATTCCGCGTGAATGTTAATTTGATAAACAAAAGGTGGAAGCTTACTGGTTTGTCTTTCTTCTAAAATTTCATTGGCAATTTTATCGTAATCAAAGGAAGAAATTTTTTCTAAAAAAGGATGTTCAGGTACAAACGATTGCAAAATGACCCTACCTTCTTTATCTTCCCTGCCAGCTCTTCCTGAAACCTGAATCAATAACTGGGCCAACCTTTCAGAAGCTTTGTGATCAACTGAAAAAAGACCACTGTCAGCATCTACTACTACCACTAGAGTTAAATTGGGCATGTGATGACCTTTGGCTAAAATCTGCGTTCCCACCAATATCAGAGGCTCTTTGGAATCAGGTAATACCGAGTTGGATCTTAATTGCTCTTTGCCCAGAGCTTCTCTGTCAACTCTAATAACAGAAGTATTTTTAAAATACTCTTTTAAAAATTCTTCGAGTTTCTCGGTTCCCGTATGAAAAAATTCCAAACTTTCTTCGTTACAGTTCAGACAAGCAACAGGCATAGGATGCTTGGTACCACAATGATGACAAACTAATCTTTTAGGATTGATGTGATAAACCATTGATACGTCGCAATTACTGCACTCCGGAGTCCAGCCGCATTTATTACAAAAAACCATTGGTGCGTAGCCTTTTTTGTTGAGGAAAACTAAAACTTGATTGCCTTTACTCAATTCTCTGGAAATTTCATTAAGACTGTATTCAGTTAAACCTGACTTTAGTTCAGATGATCTTAAATCAGAGATTTCAAACTTAGGCTGTCTGGCATCTTTTACCCTTCGGGTTAGTTTGTGTAAGCAGTATTTTTTATCCTGACAATTTTTAAGACTTTCCAAGCTTGGCGTTGCTGAGCACATGATGACAGGAATTTTTTCAAGATTTGCTCGATAGACTGCAACGTCTCTAGCTGAATATCTAAAGCCATCAATTTGTTTGTATGAAGAATCGTGCTCTTCATCTACCACTATCAAGCCTAAATCATTGAACGGCGTAAAAATCGCTGATCTTGTTCCAATTAAAATAGATTTAAAGCCTTTGTTAATATCATTCCAAGCGTGGGCTCTATCTTTTTCTGACATTTCTGAGTGCAAAAGAGCGACATTGTCTTTGCCAAATCTCCTTTCGATTTCGGCTTTTAGATTTGGAGTCAGACCAATTTCTGGAACAAGAATTAATACTTGTTTACCTTTTTCTATGAAGTCTCTAATGAGATGAAAATATATTTCGGTTTTACCACTTCCCGTAATTCCAAAAATTAGATGCGTATGATTGGTTGATGAATTTTTAATAGACTTATAGATTGTATTTTGCTCATCATTCAATTCAAAAAAAGCTTCTGAATAAAGTTCCTTATTAGTTTTCAATTCATTTCGATTGCGGCTTTTTTTCTCAAGATAACCTTTTGAAATTAAAGCATCCAAAATGGCTTTAGAGATTTTGTTTGCTTTTAAACCTGGACGGGATAACTCCGATTTGTGTTGAAAAACTTCAAGGGCTTCAAATTGCTTTACTGCACGCCCAAAGGATTCTTTGCTTGCTAATTTACCCAAGTTTGAAATTGCGTACACCTCTATGGAATCGTTTATTTTTTTGCCTTTTCTCAAGAAAGGTGGGAAATAGGATTTAAAAATTTCTCCAATAGGTGCTTTGTAGTAATTAGCTATCCAATGAATGAGATCGTATGACGGCTTATCGATTAAAGAATTTCTATCTATAACTTTAGTAATGGGTTTTATAGATTTTACGTTTGGGCTGGATTGTTTTTTCAACACGTATCCGACAATTTCTCGATTTCTAAATGGAACTTGAACTCTGGAGCCATTGGAAATCTTGATATTTGAACTGTAAGTAAAAGAGTTTCTTATTGGTAAAGGAAGCGCTACTTCATAATATAAATTTTCCATTTAAGTTTATTTGAGAATAAATAGTCTTCTGGTATAGTGCGGCAGCATATTTTTTTAATCAAGAAGAATAGTGAAAAAAGAAATTCATCCAGAATACAGAACGGTTTTATTCCATGATGTGAGTGTAGATAAGTACTATCTCATTCCATCAACATTGGAAACTGACCAAACAAAAGAATGGGAAGATGGTAATACTTATCCTTACTGTCCTCTTGATGTATCTTCAGCATCTCATCCTTTCTATACAGGTCAGAATAAAATTATTGATACTGGTGGAAGAGTTGAAAGATTCAAAAAACGTTTTTCAAAGAAAGCTGCTGTAAAGGTTGCTCCTGCTGAAGAAAATCCTAAAGAAGAGACTCCTCCAGTAGTAGAAAAAGAAGAAGATGTAAAAGCTTCAGCTACTGCTGAAGAAGTTACAAAACAGGCTCCTGAAGCCACAGCTGAAGAAGCCATTGAAGCCGTTGAAGCAGCTCCTTCTGATGCTCCTCAAGAGGAAACTTCTGGTCAAGAAGCTAATGATGAATCTTCTAATTCTTCAGAAGAAAAATAAATTTTCATACTTGATTTTTTAGACTCCTAATCAGTCACTCATATGAATCCTGAATTTATTCGAAATATCGCCATCATTGCACACGTCGATCATGGAAAAACTACGTTAGTCGATAAATTACTAGAACATTCCGGTACCTTGGATAGAAAAAATATTGGCTCGGAAAGAATCTTAGATTCCAATGATCAAGAAAGAGAAAGAGGAATAACGATTCTTTCTAAAAATACTGCCATCAAGTGGAAAGATCACAAAATAAATATCGTTGACACTCCTGGACATGCTGATTTTGGTGGAGAAGTTGAAAGAGTTTTGTCTATGGTAGATTCGGTTTTGTTGCTAGTTGATGCCGTTGATGGTCCCATGCCACAAACCAGATTTGTAACACAAAAAGCTTTTGAAAAAGGATTAAATCCCATTTTGGTCATAAATAAAATTGATCGTCCTAGTGCCAGACCCGATTGGGTACTAGACCAAGTTTTTGATCTCTTCGATAGGTTGGGTGGCAACGATCAACAAATGGACTTTCCAACAATCTATACTTCTGCCTTGAATGGAACGTCCGGTTTAGATTTGGAAAAAATTGAAAACGATATGTCCCCACTTTTAGACCTCATCATTAGCAAGGTTGATGAGCCTCCTGTCAGTCTAGAAGAACCCTTTCAAATGCAAATCAGCGCCTTAGACAGCAATAGCTATGTAGGTGTAATAGGCATCGGCAGAATATCTCGTGGAAACGTTAAACCAAATGATCAAGTTGTTGTCATCGATGCAAAAGGAGAGCAAAAAACAGGAAAAATTCTCCAAGTTTTGGGTCATGAAGGCCTAGAAAGAGTTGAAGTCGACAAAGCTGAAGCGGGTGACATTGTCTGTGTGACAGGTATTGAGAAGCTATATATCTCGGATACTTTATGTAACCCCGAGAATATAGAACAACTCCCTCCTCTATCAGTAGACGAACCGACTGTGAGTATGACTTTCCAAGTGAATGATTCTCCATTTGCTGGCAAAGAAGGTAAGTTTGTAACTTCAAGAAATATCAAAGACCGTCTTGAACAAGAATTGTTAAGTAATGTTGCTTTAAGAGTTGAGCAAGGTGAAAGTGCTGACAAATTCAAAGTCTCTGGCCGAGGAGAATTGCATTTATCGGTTTTGATAGAAAGCATGCGTCGAGATGGATTCGAATTGGGAGTTTCGAAACCTGAAGTTATACAAAAAGAAGTGAATGGCGAAATCCATGAACCTTTTGAACAAATAGTAATTGATATCGAGGAACAACATCAAGGACCTGTAATGGAAGAGATGGGTTCAAGAAAAGCAGAACTGAAAAATATGGAACCAAGTGAGATGGGAAGAATAAAATTGGATTTTATTGCGCCTTCCAGAGGCATGATTGGATTTAGGTCTCAGTTTCTTACCTTGACGAGCGGCACCGGAATTCTAACCAGTATCTTCGATCATTACGGTCCTGCAAAAAAAGGAGAGATTACTACACGTCAAAATGGCGTCTTGGTCTCTATGGCTGAAGGAAAAACCTTAGCCTATTCGTTATTCAACTTACAAAATAGAGGAAAGCTTTTTGTCGGACATGGATTGAATATTTATAAAGGACAAATTGTTGGCTTACATTCCAGAGATAACGACTTACCGGTCAATCCAACCAAAGCAAAACAGTTAACCAATATCAGAGCCTCAGGTACTGATGAAAATCTTATCTTGGTTCCACATATTGAACATTCTTTAGAACAGGCATTGGAATTTATTGAAGAAGACGAATTAGTGGAAGTAACTCCTTCAGCTATCAGATTAAGAAAAAAAGCTTTCAGATTTTAATTTATTTAGTTCCTGAAGAACCAAAACCTTTGGAGCCCCTTTCCGAGAAATCAAATTCGGAAACCAACTTAAAGTTAGGCGAAGCAACAGCAAAAAACATCATCTGAGCAATCCTATCTCCAGGGAGAACCTCGAATGATTCTTTGGATCTATTCCACAAAGAGACCATGATTTCTCCTTGATAATCTGAATCAATAAGGCCCACCAAGTTTCCCAAGACGATTCCGTGTTTATGCCCTAGGCCTGACCTAGGAAGAATCAAGGCTGCATATTTTGAATCCTTAATATGAATTGAAAATCCAGTGGTAAAAAGAAAAGTCTCATCGGGCTGAAGAATTTTTTTTTCTTTGATGTTAGTCCTCAAATCTAAAGCTGCGGATCCTGCGGTACTGAATTTAGGTAAGGGAATTTTATCGCCAAGTTCATTATCAAGAATTTTAAATTCAACATTAAGCGCTATATTCGAGGTTGATTGTTGTCCAGGATTAACCGCCTTAGATATTAAGGAAGGTAGGAAGATTCCTACTAATTTGAGCAAAATCCATCTAATCATTAAGGATATTTTTTGAAATAAATTGAACTATTTTTCTAGCAACCTTTTCTTTTGAAGTTTTAGGTATTTTTAATTCTTCTTTTTCAGTAATTAATGTCACCTCATTATTATTTGAGTCAAAACCTATAGAAGTATCTGACACATCGTTAGCAACAATTAAATTCAAATTCTTTGATGATAATTTTTTTCTAGCGTTATCAATCATATTTTCCGTTTCTGCTGCAAAACCGACTATTTTTAAATCAGGATTGTTATCAGAAACAAGTTTCAAAATGTCTTCATTTTTTTCTAAACTCAGACTCAATTTTTTAGATTGATCTTTTTTGATTTTTTGAGCTTGAGCATTTTTCATTTTGAAATCTGCAACTGCAGCCGTTGATATAAACAAGTCGACATCGGATAGATTTGCGGTTACGTGTTCTTTCATTTCCTCAGCAGATTCAATATCTATTCTTTTGACCCTTTCGGGCGTATCTAGAGTTACTGGACCAGAAATCAAAGTGACTATTGCGGATTCATCAACAGCAGCTTTAGCAAGCGAAAATCCCATCTTTCCAGAGCTTTTGTTAGAGATATATCTAACGGGATCTATTTTTTCTCTAGTGGGTCCAGCAGTGATGAGTACCTTTTTGCCGGCTAACAATCCGGAAGAAAATTCTTTAGCTACCTCTTCAATAATTTCTTTAGGTTCTGACATTCTGCCAGGACCGACATCACCACAAGCTTGATCACCCTCGTTAGGCCCAATTTGATGAAAAACAGGTTTTTTCAGCAAAGAAAGATTCTTTTTTGTCCGTTTATCCTTCCACATGCCTTGATTCATTGCAGGGGCAAAAAATATTTTAGAGTCTGCAGCAAGACATACCGCGGACATTAAATCATCGCCTCTTCCAGCAGCAAGTTTTGCAAGGCTATCTGCAGAACAAGGAGAAATAACAATGGCATCAGCCCATCTTGCTAATTCTATGTGTCCCATAGCTGATTCGGCGTTGGTATCTAAAAGATCTGAATGAACTTCATTACCAGATAATGCCTGCATGGTAAGCGGTGTAATGAATTCTTTGGCTGCTTCAGTCATGAGCACTCGTACTTCAGAACCTGAGCTTTTGAATAGCCTAATTAACTCAGCCGCTTTGTACGCTGCAATACCACCTGTGACGCAAAGTAAAATTTGTCTATTAGCCAATTGTTCCATACAAAAATTATAACTCAGATAGGTTTCTTTGAACTTAGGATTCTGGTATAAAGCTCTCTTTGCAAAGGAATATTATGAGCAAAGAGTGTCAAGTAACAGGTAAAACGCCAATGGCAGGAAACAATGTTTCTAAGGCTGTTAATAAAACCAAAAGAAAGTTTATGCCTAATTTGCATCGTCATAAGTTTTGGGTAGAGTCTGAAAACAAATATGTGACACTTACTCTTTCTGCTAAGGGAATGAGAATCATTGATAAAAAAGGCATCGATGTGGTTTTAAAAGAAATTAGAGATCGAGGTGAAAAGATATGAGAGAAAAAATTAAACTAGTTTCATCAGCTGGCACAGGTCACTTCTATACAACAGATAAAAATAAGACAAAAACTCCAGATAAAATAGAATTTAAAAAATATGACCCTAGAGTCAAAAAACACGTCATCTACAAAGAAGAAAAAATCAAATAATTTCGATATATACCTTGCTTCTAGCTCACCTAGAAGAACCGAAATTCTTAAAAATCTAAAAGTAAATTTTGAAGTCCTTAAATGTGACTTTGATGAGTCCAATTTTACTGATGAAAGTCCTGAGGATTTCGTTATTAAAAATACTCAGCAAAAATGCCTTGCCGCTCATGCAATTAGACAAAAAAAGAAGTTAACCAACAAGCCAATCTTAACAGCTGATACTATTGTTGCCTTGGATGGCAAAATATTTGGAAAACCTGAAAACAAAGATCATGCCATTGCGATGCTCCTTGAGTTTTCTGGAAGAAAACACTCGGTCATGACCTGTATCTGCTTTGGTGAAACCAACTCACGATATGACGCTGAAGTAAAAATGATTTTTGATCTTGTCAGAACCGAAATTCAATTCGCAAACTTAACTGCCAATCAATGTGCAAAATATTGGGATACCAATGAACCAAAAGATAAGGCGGGTGCTTATGGTATCCAGGGTTATGGCGGTTTATTTGTTGAATCTTTGGAAGGCAGCTACAGCAATGTTGTAGGTTTGCCGATTGTTGAGACTTGTAAGATTTTTAAAGAAAAGAATATTGGCTATTGGTTGAATCAATAACTTTCTAATTCAGATAAAATGAAGTGTGAATTTTTCTAAATTTTTCGCTGGGTTTTTTTTAGGTTCTTTAATTGTCTTAGCTTTTCAGCCCTTTAATTATTGGATTTTAACTTTCCTCATCCCAGGACTTTTATATCAATTGATTAAAAGTGAAGGCATAAAAAATACTTTTTTTATTTCCTATCTTTTTGGTTTTGGCCTTTGGGCATTTGGAATATTCTGGGTAGAAAACAGCATAACTGTTTATGGAGGAGCTTCACCAATATTGGGAAGTTTTCTAACATTATTGTTAGCAGCTTTTTTAAGCTTGTTTCAGGCTATCAGTTTTACTCTATTTAAACTTGTTTCTAGCCAAAGAAAAACTTATGAAGTATTTCTCCTTTTTCCAGCTACTTGGGTATTGAGCGAATGGTTGCGAGAATTTCTGTTTACTGGTTTTCCATGGTTGTACATAGGTTATACCGCTGTAGATAATAGCCTTTTGCAGGGTTACATTCCTGTCTTGGGAATTTTTGGTGTAGGTTTTTTTATTGTTCTAGTTTCTCAAATATTTCTTTCTTTACTAGGCAGCTTAAGAGACTTAACTAAAAGAAAATCTTTATATTCATCTTCCCTAATCTTAATAATAATTTTTATTGGCAATCAACCGCTTGAAAATATCAATTGGACTAAATCAACTGGAAAGATCTCTGCAACTGTTATTCAACCCAATATTGATATCAAAGAAAAATGGACACAAAAAGGATTACGAAAAATAGAAAGCGCGATAGAGAAGAAATTAAGTGAAAATCCACTGCAAAATCTAACTCAATCTTCTGTCATATTTTGGCCAGAAGTAACTCTGCCTAAATTAATTCAAAAGAATAGTATTGATGAATTTAGAAATGGCATACTTAATGAAAATAATATGCTCGGAATGGTCATAGGTGCTTTATCGGAAAACAAGTCAGAAGAAATAAATAATTCATTAATCGGAATTGGCAATATCTCAGGCATTTACGACAAAAAATTTTTAGTCCCTTTTGGCGAATACGTTCCTCTTTCAGGAATTTTCAGTGTATTTTTTGATTTTTTTAATTTTAATAGGCCTCAAATATTTTCAGGTAATAAGAGCGAACTTATCGGGAATAATTTAATTAAAATATCTTCAGCAATTTGTTATGAGATAGCCTATCAAAATGTATTTTTATCTAATAGCAAAAAAACCAATATCCTATTTAATGCCAGTAACGATAATTGGTTTGGAACTGGCTTAGGTCCTCATCAACATTTGCAAATTGCAAGATTTAGAGCAGCTGAACACCAAAAATATTTGGTCAGATCGACATCAACTGGTATCAGCGCCTTAATTAACCACCGCGGACAGATCATTAAAAAAATTGAAACTTCTATTAATAGAAATGAATTAGAAAGTTTTCAAGAAGATGTGATTCTTAAGTCGGGTCAAACTCCATATGCATATTTTGGAAAAAACCTTTTCTTATTCATATTGGTTATTATCTTTTTTATATCGGCGATATTAAAATTTAAAAAAGATGAAAGCATTATTTAAGTATTTAATTTTTGTGGTTTTTAGTTCTGCCTTTTTTTATGGTTGTAGCTCAGTACCTCTAGATTATTCATCTTATGAAAATATTAATTATCAAGAGTTTGGTGAAATGAATAAAAACCGAACTCACGTTTTGATAAGTTTAGCTAAACAAGAACTTACAATAAAAACTCCATATTCAAGTAAAACTTATCCCATTTCATCTTCTGCTTATGGAATCGGTAGTGTTCGAGATAGTTTAAAAACTCCTCTCGGTGCACATGTAATTTCTGAAAAAATAGGTAAAGGAGCAAAAATAGGTTCTGTTTTCAAGGCAAGGAAATTCACCGGAGAAGTTGTGGTGCCAATAACAGAAAAAATAGATATAAAAGAGGATGTCATCACTACTAGAATTCTTTGGCTAGATGGTTTGGAAATTGGAAAAAATAAGGGAGGAAATGTAGATTCAAAAAGCCGATATATTTACATTCATGGAACTGCCGAAGAAGGTCTTATTGGAGAGCCTGCGAGTTTAGGTTGTATTAGAATGAGGAATATAGACGTTATAAAGTTATTCAATAGAGTAAGAAAAGGTACACAGGTATTGATTTACTGAGCTTTATTATTTAACTTATATCTATGAGATTTGCTTTAATTTTATTTTCTTACTTTCTTGTTAGTTGCTCTCAAGGAAATGCCGAAACGGAGAATTTTAATGCAATCAACTTTCAACCTGATCTAAATAAAATTCCCGTAGAAGGTTGTCCTGCGATTTTAAATCACAACGTCCGCGTACTTGACTCAAAAGAGATTATGAATTTGTGCGAACACAAAGATAAGGTAGTTCTGGCAGTAAATGTTGCTAGTCGATGCGGCTTCACTTACCAATATGAAGCTTTGCAAACATTATTTGAAAATTACCAAGGAAAAGACTTTGTGATTTTGGGTTTTCCTTCTAGAGACTTTATGTTTCAGGAATATAGTGATGAAGGTCAAGTAAAGGAGTTTTGTAATTCTAAGTATGGCGTGACCTTTCCCATGTTCGCTACATCAAGCGTAAAAGGAAAAAAAGCAAATAGTTTTTATCAAAACCTAGCCATGATTACTGGAAAATCTCCTGATTGGAATTTCACAAAGTATTTGATATCCAAAGATGGCGAAGTCTTAAAACCTTTCTCCAAGAATATAGAACCAGATAGCGAAGAAATAATTTCTGCTATCGAATCTCTGCTCTAGAATCATCATCTCTCCTTATTTAAGAAACCTTCCCTTAGTGGCGAAGGATAATTAAGGACTTAATAATAAATTTTCTCTTTTTCTAATGTTCATGAAAAATAAAGCAAGAATTAAGAGATTAACGATTCCGGTAATTCCGGCAAAAGCAAAGGCCCAACTATAATCCCCATAGATATCGAAGAAATAGCCTCCTAAAAATCCTCCTAAACCCATTCCTATCCATCCAAAGAGAGAAGTTAAGCTCATTGCTCGTGCTCCAAATTTTGCAGAAACCATAATACGCGTACAGACTAATATGCTAGACATTACACCTGAATAGGTGAAGCCAAATAATGCCGCTAAAACGTAAATTGAAGCGGGAGAAATTAAATGAGGAAACCAAACCACAAAGATTGTCTGACCGAACGACATTAAGATATATCCAGGTAAGGCTCCAATATAATCTCCCAGCATTCCGCCAAGAATCCTCCCAAAGGCTCCACAAATCATCAGTATCATCAATACAGAAGTGGCAAACTCAAGAGAAAATCCTTTATCGGTGAGCAAAGGAACCAAATGCATTATTGGAATGGACATACAAATGCAACAAAAAATAACCGCAACACTGATCCAAGAAACTACTTCTTTTTCAGATAGAGGAAAGTTTCTTTCTTCCTCTTCTTCTTGATTTCTTGCATTGATTCTCCAGGGTGATTCCTTGATAAGAAAAGCAATCGGTAAAGAAATTAATATATAAATGATAGCAAGGTTAACATAAGCCATTTTCCATCCTGAGCTCTCAATTAGAATTCCACTAAGATGAGGTACGAATGCTTGGCCAATCGCTCCACCCGAGGCAGCTAGGCCAAGAGCAAGTCCTGGATTTTCTTTAAACCAAAAGCCCACATTTGCATACAACGGAGAAAACAGTAAGGCGCTTCCCATTGCTCCAAACAAAAAATATAAAGTATAAAACTGGACTATGGAGTCGAGACTGCTGAGAGCAAACAAAACAAGACTCATGCAAATGGCGCCAACAAAACCAAACCACTTAGTTCCATATTTATCTGCGACTTGGCCCCATAAAACACCAAAGACTGCTGAAGAAAGTGATGCGACCGTGTATGCAAATGATGTCTGACCTCTAGACCATCCAAATTCTAAAGAAACTGGCTTCAAAAAAACTGAAATTGAAGCCATAGAGCCAAAAGCTAAACCGCTTAATACAAAAACAACCAGGACCATTACCCAGCCATAATTAATTCCTCTGTCCTGAAAAAAATCCTCTATCGTTTTCATGTTTTCATCAAAAAAATGATTAGTCTGCTTTAGAAATTTCGTCTATGCGGCTGGTGAAGCCTTTTTCTAAATCACTGCTCTAAAACTTCTGGAACTCCGTTTTTATCTATAACTAAACAATCCGCCTTTCTTGCAGCAAATATACCATTGGCTACGACACCCGGAATGTTATTGATTTCGTTTTCAAAGTCATAAGGTACGTTAAGTTTTAAGTTCCGGACATCTATTATTTGATTTCCATTGTCAGATACAAATCCTACTCTATATTCTGGTGTTCCTCCTTTTACCACAATCTGTCGTGCGACATAACTTCTCGCCATTGGAATGACTTCAATAGCAACTGGAAATTTTCCAAGTAGTTTTACTTTTTTAGAAGAATCGCAAATGCAAATGAATTTTTTAGATGCTGAGGCAATGATCTTTTCTCGGGTCAATGCTCCGCCGCCGCCTTTGATCATTTCAAAACGATCATTGATTTCATCAGCACCATCAATATAAAAATCCGGCGAGCCAACGTCATTTAATTCAGAAACTTCCAAACCTGCCTCTTCCAATAATTGCGTGCTTGCAACTGAACTGGATACGATGGCTTTGATTTCAGGTTTTCTATTGATCAATTCTTGGATAAAAAAATTAGTAGTACTTCCTGTACCAATACCCAAAATACAATCCTTGTGAAGCTTTGTGGCGAGATACTCATAGGCTTTACTTGCAACAGCTTGTTTGGTTTCTGAGTTAGAATTTTCCATGTCTATGGCTTATAAGAGAACTCTACGTATAATACCTCGCTTTCTAGAATTTTTATGAAAAAAGTAATCAAAAACTACATAGATAAAATAGAGAACTCTAAAGTTTATGAGGTCGCTAATATTTCGCCTCTAACAAAGGCTGATAATTTATCAAAAGAACTGGCAAATAGTATTTTCTTAAAAAGAGAAGATTTACAGCCTACCCATTCTTTTAAAATTAGGGGTGCTTACAACAAGATTGCTCACCTTTATAAATCCAAAAAGATTTCTGAGGTGGCAACAGCATCCGCGGGAAATCATGCCCAAGGAGTAGCTTATTCGGCAAAAGAGCTAGGCATCAAGGCCACTATCTTCATGCCAAAGACCACGCCTTTGATCAAAGTTAACGCAGTGAGAGATTTGAAAGCTAAGGTAGTTTTGGTAGGTAATAACTTTGATGATGCGCTTAAAGAATCGAAAACATTCTGTAAAAAAAATAAAGTAAATTTCATTCACCCATTTGATGATCCATTAGTAATTGCAGGACAAGGTACGGTTGGCATGGAAATCTCAGAACAATTTCCTGAAAATCTTTATGCTGTATTCGTTGCCGTTGGTGGTGGTGGTTTGATTGCTGGAATTGGAGCTTACTTAAATAAGGTTCATCCCAGTGTAAAAATAATAGGTGTTGAAGCAGCGGATTCAGCAGGATTAAATGCTTCTGTGAAGGCGGGTAAAAGAGTGAAACTCAAAGAAGTTGGATTGTTTGCTGATGGAGCTGCGGCAAAACAAATAGGAAAAAATAACTACGAACTTATAAAAAATTTCTTGGATGATTCAATAACCGTTGATACCGATGAAATTTGTGCTGCTGTGAAAGATACTTTCTTGGAAACTAGGACTGTTCCTGAACCAACTGGAGCATTAGCACTTGCAGGATTAAAAAAATACATAAGCCAAAAAAGAATTAAGAATAAAAATCTTATCGCAACTTATTGCGGCTCAAATCTCAATTTTGAGTCTTTGGGACATATTGTTGAAAGATCCAAAATTGGAGAAAAAAAGGAAATTATTTTAAGTATAGCTATAGACGAAAAAAAGGGTTCGTTTAGGAAACTTTGCAAAGACATCGGCCAAAAGAATATCACCGAGTTTAGTTACAGAAAAGATGGCAGTTCTAAAGCAAAAATTCTTTTGGGATTGGAACTTCAAGATTCAAAAAAAAGCAAAGATATTTTTTTAAAAGCCTTAAGAAATAAAAAGTACTCTTTTACAGATTTAAGCAATGATGAAATCTCTAAAAAACATCTTAAATTCATGCATGGTGGTAGAGGACCCCAACTAGAAGGTGAATTCGTAGAAGAAGTTTACAGTGTAGATTTCCCTGAAAAACCAGGTGCCCTACTCAATTTTTTAACTTTGCTTAAAGACAAGTGGGATATCTCCCTTTTTCATTATAAAAATCAAGGTGCAATCTATGGTGGTGCTTTAGTAGGTTTTACAATAAGACAGAAGCAAGTAAAAAGTTTGGAAAGAGATCTCCTAAGAATTTCCTATCCTTTTACCAGAGAGACTGAAAACCTAGGTTACCAAGCTTTTTTAAAGTAATTGCTTATCTGTAAAGGCTACATCTAACTTCAAGTCGAAGTCTTCAAGTATTAATTTTTTTATGAATTGAAACTCATAAGCCAAGCCAATAAATTCTGGTTCGGTGACTCCTGAAAAAGTTTTATCATAAAAACCTCCTCCGAATCCCAATCTTTGAAAGTTCTCATTGAAAGCGCGTAAAGGAACAATAACCGCGTCTAATCTCTCGAGCTCAATGGTCTCCTCACTCATGGGTTCAAAGATATTTAAAGAATTTTTTCTAAATTTAGTTTTTTTGTTACAAAGTACAAATTCCAATTTATTGCTCTTGGGATTGATTTTTGGAAGATAAAAATGATTTTTGGAATCTGCTAGAAATTTATTTATTTTCTCAGTTGAAACTTCATAAGGCAGAGACATATAACTTGCAACGTGTGAAAAATCTTTTTTCTCCAAATGTTCTTTTATAAAATCTAAGTGGACTTTTTCTTGGTAACTTTTAGAGGAGGCAGTTAAGCTTTTGAAGCCTTTTGAAATTAACTCTCTTGCTTCAGTTTTATTCATATTTAAGAGAGCTTCCCAAGTTATCGCCGTTAAATAAAACCCGAACCGTATAGTTCAGGTCGGGAAGAATCACCATCTATCAGGCTGCCCTAAGGGCGCTCAACAAGAGAAGTATCAAATTCCCTATTTATTTTGCATCGGCTCGAAGTGTTATATAACTAGCAAATAAGCCAGGAAGCTTTGAAAATTATAGCAATATTTTAAAGCTTAGATAATTCAGAAATCTCATCTACTAACTTAAGACTTAAATTTTCTTCTTCAGATGGATCGACTTTTTCGTCTGAAACATTTGCGGCTGATTTTTCATCTGTAGCCGATGATTCATCATTTGCCTCGGTTGATGAAGCTTCTTCGTTTGAGAGGAATTCATTCACTACATCAAGACCTGCTAATACGGCAACTTTTTCAATTGGAAGATTTCTCGTTTTGCGTTTGATAGATTTGATTCGCTTATCCAAGATTTCACCGGCTTCGATCAAAGTGGATTGTTCCTCGGGCGGACAATATAGTTGATACTCGATGCCTGCTATTTTAAGGGTAACTATGTCTTGATTGTCTTCACTCATAAAGCTTCTAATTTTGAAATCAATATTTCTAACTTATTTCTTGATAATTCTATATTATCTTTTAATCGATTATTCTCTTTTTTAAGTCTTAAATTTTTGTTTCTTAGATCTTTATTTGCCTCTCTAAGTTTTTTAGAAAGTTCTAAAAGTTCCTTTAGATTTTTCTCTAATTCCTTCTGCGACACAAATATTATTTTATTCTTATATCAATAACGTTTCTATAAAGACTTTATATTAGAGTAAAATTCTTTTATGGATATTTTTCTTGAAAGAAGAAAAAAATTAGCTGATCTTCTACCAGATGGATCAGTCACAATCATTCATTCAGCCAATCAAAAAATCAGAAATGGTGATACTGACTATTCTTTCAGACAAGATAGTGATTTTTTGTATTTAACAAACTTCACAGAAGCCGATGCTGCATTAATTATTGAAAAAAAAGGAAATACAATTTTTCATCTTTTCTGTGCAGAAAAAGACGAGGTAAGAGAAAAATGGGAAGGACCTAGATTAGGTCCTGAAAATGTATCTCAGCTAGGCTTTGAAATAGGTCATAAAATAAGTAATTTAATTTCAAAATCTGGGGATCTTCTAGAGGGAGCAAGTAATTTTTATTGTCAAAGTAAAAGTAGAAATAAAATGTTTTTTGCACTAAGTAAGGAGATTAAGAGAAAAAAAATCAACTTTTCTTTGAGTCGTGAACAAATTAAAGAGATTGATCCTTACATACATGAATTGAGACTTTTAAAATCTTCTGAAGAAATAAGTATCATTCAAAAAGCTTGTGATATTTCGTCTTCTGCTCATGAAAGAGCAATGAAAGCTGTAAAACCAGAGATGTATGAATATCAACTTGAGGCAGAATATCTTCACGAATTTATGGTTAATGGTGCAAAGGAATGTGCTTATCCTTCAATTGTCGGAGGAGGAGAAAATGCATGCATTCTTCATTACAGCAAGAATACAGATTTGCTAAAAGATGGTGATTTGGTTTTGGTCGATGCGGGCTGCGAATATAAGGGCTATGCGAGCGATATCACTAGAACTTTTCCTGTGAATGGAATATTTTCCCCAGAACAGAAACTTATTTATGAAATCGTTTTGGAATCTCAAAAACAGTCTATCGAAAGTATTTCAGAAAAATCCAACCCTCTTGAGACGCATAAAAAATCTTTAGAAGTTATTGTTGATGGACTATTAAGTTATGGATTGTTAAAGGGCAGTAAAGAAGAAGTCTTAGAAACTCAATCCTATTCGAAGTTCTATATGCACCGCGTTGGTCATTGGTTAGGCCTTGATGTGCATGATGTCGGTGGCTATGAAAAAGATGGCAAGGTAAGGTCTTACGAAAATGGAATGATTACGACCATAGAGCCAGGGATATACATCAGCAAAGAAGAAAACGTACCTGATAAATTTAAAGGAATTGGAATAAGAATTGAAGATGATGTGTTAGTTGAAAATAATCAGCCAAAAGTTCTAAGTTCAGCCATAAAAGAGCTTGATGACATTCAACAACTGATGGCGAGTTAATGAAATATGATGTCCTCATAGTTGGTGCTGGCGTAACCGGCGCCCTCCTTTTTCTTGCATTGAAGAATAAAAATATAAATGTCGGTCTTATAGATGGTCGAGATAAAGCACCAAACAGCTATCGTCATCTGTCTCTTAATAACAAAAGTATGGAATTTCTGAAAGAGCTAGATGCATGGAATGTCATAAGTAAAACTGCTTTTGAATATAACCAGATAAAGGTTTGGGATCAAGAAGGTACTGGATTCATAGATTTCAATGTAAATGAATTGGAAAAAAATATTCCGAATATTGGCTTCATAGTCAAAGAAGGAGAAATTCAAAATTCCCTGTTATCTCTTGTTTCCGATTCAAAAGATCTTTTGTGGAGTTGTAATTTAGAAAAAATTGAAAAAATTAATGGAGATATTCATTGCGAAACATCAAAGGGAAAGTTGGAGACAAAAATTTTAATAGGTGCAGATGGCATTCAATCAAGTGTAAGAAATTTTTCTTCGATTTCTTCAAGAACTTGGAGTTACAATCAGACGGCGATAGTTGCCAACTTTTCTGTATCCCAAACAGACCCATGCATTAGACAAACTTTCACCTCGGTGGGACCGCTTGCTTTGCTGCCAATGAATGAGACTGAACTTACCATGATATGGTCTATTGACGATACCAGGGCTTATGATTACTTGGGAATGAATGAGGATGATTTTATAAATGAAATTCATCAATCTTTCGGGGAAAAACTCCCAGAATTAAAATTCTCGACCAAAAGACAATCATTTCCCTTGAAACACCTTTCTGCAAAAACTTTTGCCAGAGATAACGTTTTTCTTGTGGGAGACGCTGCGCACCACATTCATCCGTTGGCAGGATTGGGGTTAAACGCAGGAATCGGTGATGTGAAATCTCTCTCGGATTTAATTACTCCTGAAAGTTTGCTTCAAGTTAAACAAATTGAAGACAAGTACAACCGACAAAGAATTCCAATCAATTTAGCCTTAGCAGCTGCTATGGAAGTCTTCAAAAGAGGTTTCGAGCAAAAAAATATTTGGATAAGACTCATCAGAAATCATGCCTTTAGTCTTACGAATAAACTCACTTTTTTAAAAAATAAATTTATTGAACTTGCTACAGAACTTTAAATTTTAAAAATTTATTTTTTCCAATAGCCTGTAATGTGCATTTGATCTTTAGAAACTCCTTTTTCTTTAAAGAATTTTCTTATCTTCATCATTTGTCTAGCCTCACCCGCTCCAAAAATATAAAAATCATTTTTTGGAAGCTCATAAGCTTTCAAACTTTCTAATAACTTCTCTCCCTCGCCAGGTTCATCGTCTTCTCGATGAATCCAATTTTCTAAAATTTTATTTTCTCCTTTAGTTGGAATTTGGCAACTCACATCAATAACCTCATAAAAAGTTGTACATTTAGAGAAATTTTTATTGTTTTCACTAATGACTTTCATAGCAGGAATGCCAGTTTCATCTGCTATTAAAATCAGATGACTAAATTTTTTAGATGGACTGAACATTGTCCTAGGCCCCCATAAAATAGCCTGATCACCCGTCTTAGCTTTTTCAGCCCAATTACCTAAATTTCCTGAATGACTATGCAAGACAAACCACATTTTTATTTCATCCTGACTAAAGTTTCTTATAGTGTAATAAGCACCAGCAGTTATTTTTTTCTCCTGAGACATCTGTTTTCTATAATCCTCCATCGAGTAATCTTTATCTAAAAAAGTTTTTCTTTTATCTAAGGGAACGATAACAAACAAAAATTCGTCATTATTTTGAGTTTCAAGATTCCTGAAATCTCCTCTAAAAGAAATTTCTTTTATATTTTTAGATATGAATTTTGTCTCATTAACTTCTGAGTAAAAAGATAATGAGTGCAATGACTTTTCAATATCTTTTTCGATTTTTGTTTTAGGAAAATCAGATCCTAATTTTTCTCTTGCCTGATAAATGAGCCCTATAAAAAAAGTTTTAAAATCAAGTGTTTTTGAATTCAGATCTAAATCTAAAACTAAATACTCTTCCTTCTTGTTTTTATTTGTTGTTTTTAAATTTAATTGTTTATTTTCAGAGATTATTATTTCTGCAGATAAGTGCTGATCATTTGATAGGTAATTAGCCACCATAAGAATTGCATCACTATGATTGCTATTATAATTATCAACGAAGAGTGTTATTTCCTTAGAATCATTCATAGGTAATTTTATAAAACTAATTGAATCATAAATGATAATCGTTATCATTTAACAAAGGAATTAAATATTATGAAATTACTAAATGCTCTATTAGTCTTGTTACTTTCTTTTTCATCACTATCTTTGAGTGATAAAAATTATGTTTTTGGCTGGTCTCAAATAGAAGATGAAAAACTTAAAACTCCAAGAGGTGGTTCTACAAAAGGTCCCGCTGTTGAGCTCGACTTATCTTCAAGCGCTGCATGGGAAAAACTTCAAGAAAAAGGCATCAGTAAGTTTGAAAAGGATAGAAGAGCTATTCTGGCGATGTTGGGTGAATATAGAGTTTACTTTGATTTCATGGAAACCATGGGTTTTACAGAAGGTTATAACCCGAGTAGACCCTATCAATCTTGGGCAACTGAGTTTGTGACTCTTGTGGAAGATAAAAAAGAATTCATTAGCCTGCAACACATCTTAGTGATATTCACTGAGAACGAAGATGGTTCATTATCAAAGCCAATGGTTGTAAAACACTGGCGTCAAGACTGGAAGTATCAAGATAGAAACTTGAATGAATACAAAGGCTTCAATAAATGGGTTAATAAAAGATATCCCTCTTTTGCAGTAAAAGGTTCTTGGTCTCAGTCTGTATATCAGGTTGATGACTCACCTCGTTATCAAAGCTATGGGGTTTGGAATCATCAGGAGAACCTTTCCTCCTGGAAAAGTAAAGATACTTGGCGACCACTTCCTAGGAGAGAATTTTCTATAAGAGATGATTATGACGTTTTAATTGGTACTAATCTTAAAACTATTACTCCAAATGGCTGGGTTCATGAACAAAATAATAAAAAAGTAGTATTAGACGAAAATTCAGAAATACTTGAAGTTTTATCAAAAGAGATTGGACTTGCTAGGTATGAAAGAATCAAAGGGCACGATTGGTCAGCTGGAAAAGACTATTGGCAGGCTACTTCCGAGTTTTGGGTAAAAGTTAGAGCTTATTGGTCTGATCTTTTAAGAGAATCAAAGACATTAGAATTAGCTAAAGAAAAGGACGGTTTAAGTTTATTTGCGAAGTTATTTGCTATGGCAGACGCATTTAAAAAAGGAGATGCAGGTCAACTCGAAGAAATTAATAGCTCAATTGATTCTTATAGAATCAATTAAACTAAATTAAATTTTCTGCAAATTTTTTTACCCTGTCCCAATCTGTAAATTCG
Organism: uncultured SAR86 cluster bacterium; assembly: GCA_902632605.1. Lineage (GTDB taxonomy): Bacteria > Pseudomonadota > Gammaproteobacteria > Magnimaribacterales > AG-339-G14 > MEDG-81. The sequence continues at coordinate 28,204 of CACPDB010000007.1, forward strand.
AAACGTGCTTTGGTATCTGTAGGCCCACTTGTGATCCACATTATTAACCTAATCATGAATTTATCAAAAAAATTATAGACTGGATAATCCACTACCCCAGCAAATACATCTATATTTTTTGGTTTCCATTTTGTAACTTTTAAGAACTTATTTACATATGGGTTGGATTCAGCTCTATTCTTCTCACTTTTTCTTGCAACTACGTTAACGCTAAAAAATGCATTTTCTTTTGCATTGAGATCTTCAAGATTCTTTTCTATAAATTCAAATAAATCTTTACGGTAATTTCCATACCTTATACTGGCTCCAATTATGATTTGTTGATAATTTTTCAGACTTAATGTTTTCGCTTCCGACAAAGAAACCAAATCAACCTTTTTTGATTCACTCAAATATTCTGCAATCTTGGAAGAAATTTTTTTGGTGTGGCCATCTATCGAAGAAAAAACAATAAGAGTATTTTTCATGCTATTTCCATTTAGCAGTTGGAGGCATAGACATCAAAATTGCTTCAGTGGAGCCCCCAGTTTTTAGTCCAAACAAAGTTCCTCTATCCCAAATCAGATTAAACTCTACATAACGACCTCTCTTTAGGAGCTGCTGCTCTTTTTCTTCTTCAGTCCAATTTAAATCTTTTTTCCCAGAAACTGTTTCTTTAATAACGTTCAAAGTGGTTAAACCAAGCTCTTTTACAAAACTGAAGTCTTCTTCCCAGTTTCCGGTATTCAGATGGTCAAAAAAGATACCACCAACTCCTCTAGGTTCATCTCTGTGAGCAAGGTAGAAATATTCATCACAATTTTTTTTAAAATCCGGGTAATAATCATTATTGGATTTATCGCATGCTTCTTTTAGTTTGGCATGAAAAAACTTAGTTTCATTTTCGTCAGGAATTGATGGAGTCATATCTGTTCCACCTCCAAACCAATTTTCACCAGTTGCTAAAAATCTTGTATTAAAATGAAAAGCCGGTACCTTCGGCGATTGCATATGGGCAACCAAACTGATCCCAGAGGCCCAATAATTTGCTGATCTCTCCGTTCCCTTAATCTGAGATTTAAAATCATCAGAAAATTCACCCGCAACAGTCGAGATATTTACCCCAACCTTTTCAAACACCTCGCCTTTCAGAATACTTATCTCACCACCGCCCGAGCCTTTATGATCCCATTTTTTTCTTTTAAACTTACCGCCATCCAATTCTTCAAAGGCAGCGCAAAATTGATCTCTCAAAGATCTGAACCATTGAGATGCCAAATCTTTTTTTTCATCTAAACTGCTGGTCATAATTGAGATATTTTATTTGTAATTAAATTATTTATGGCTTCAACATGCTCGTTATTATCATTTAAGCAAGCTATGTAATTGAAAACCTCCCCTCCTGAATCCAAGAATATTTCTTTATTCTCCTCATCGATTTCTTCAATGGTTTCTAAACAATCCATACTAAACCCAGGCGATAAAATTAAGATTTTCTTTACTCCTTCTTTTGGTAATTTTTCCATCAGTTCACTTGTGTAGGGTTTTAGCCATTCTCTTCCAGCTGCTGCCAATCTCGATTGAAAACTGGTGATGTACTGATTTTCTTCAAGCCCTAGTGCTTCTGCAACTAAGCGAGAAGTCTTCTGACAAAAACAGTGGTAAGGATCTCCTTCGTCAAAGTACTTTTTGGGAATGCCATGATAAGAAAAAACTAACTTATCCTGTTTTCCGTAGAATTCATGATTTTTAATACTTTTAGCTAATGCGTTTATATATTCAAAGTTGTCATGATAACCGCTTACAAAATGCAGACTAGGCACCCACCGCCATCTGGAAAGAATTGTACTCACCTTATCGAATATTGTTGCAGCGGTCACCGCAGAATATTGAGGAAACAAAGGTAAGAGTAAAATTTTACGACAATTTTTCTCTTTCAAGCTAAATAAAGCTTTTTCAAGACTTGGATTTCCATAGCGCATGGCTAACTCAAATTCTATAAATTCGGATTTTTCATTCAGGTTTTTTATTTTGCTTAAAAATCTCTTTGAATAAACCAGCAACGGTGAGCCTTCTTCAAGCCATACTGATTTATAAAGAGCTGCAGATTTTCTTGGTCTGAAAGGCAAAATAAACAAGTTTAGTACGAGCCACCAGATTATTTTTGGTACTTCTATGACTCTTGTATCTGACAAAAATTCCCTAAGGTATTTTCTAACATCTTTTATGGAGTAACTATCTGGCGAACCAAGATTACAGATAATCACCCCAATTTTTTGTTTGTCTTCGTGGGAAAAATTCTCTTCGCCTAAAAAACTCATAGATAAGACCTTACCTTTTTTACAAAGTGTTTTACATTTTCTTGTGGTGTCGTCTTGATTACACCATGTCCCAATCCACATACCCAGCCATTTCTGTCTTCGATCGAAAGAGTAGAAATTTCTTCAAGGAATAAATTTAGTGCTTTATCAAATTCGTTGAAATCTTGTGAGATAAGTTTTTCACTAAAATTACCTTGGATGAAACCATCTTTCCTTTTTGCAAAAATATCTTGAATGCTAACATTTGAATCTACTCCTATTCCTGCAAAAGGAACTTCGGAGCTGTCAGTAGCAGCAAAAATCTGATCATAAGAAACTCCATCTTTTGCATAGTAACCAACTCGATTTGGAAACGACTTTACCAACTCGTTTAAAATTTTTTGTAAATAAATGGACAAATCATCTTTACCAAGCTGGTGCGCACAAGAATCAAAAATCATTACCAGCTCAGCTCCAGCTCTTAATTGCAGTAAAATATTTTGATGTAAAAGAGGATAGATATGTTCCTCAAGAATTGACCATTGATAACTTTTTAACTTATCTGATTTTTCTAGTTTATTTTTCGCTGAGGCAAAAGACAACAATGTCCATGGTCCACCGATGAAGCCAATCATCGACTTATCATCTGGAAGTAGGTCAATCGTTCTTTCTATTGCCTCTCCTTGGAATTCCAAAGAAGAAATGGGATTTTTATTGCTAAGAATTTTTGAGGTATTTTTCTCTGATAAATGTTCTTTAAATATTGGACCTGGATCATAAATCAAATCCATACCCAAAGATTCCAAGGGAAACAGAATGTCGCTAAACAAAATAGCTACATCAAAATCGAATTCTTCTATTGGTCCCAAAGCAGTTTGAGCAGATAAAGCTGGACTTTTACAAAGCTCAACAAAAGAATGAGATTTCTTAAGATTTTGATAATGATCATGGTATCTTCCAGCTTGACGCATAAACCAGATAGGCGGAATTTCCTGAGGAACCCGATTCAAAGCATTTTCAAACCTAGAGTTAGGCATATTAAAATTATAGATTTTTTGCTATCTCTTTTGCGGCATAAGTTAAGATGCAATCTGCACCAGCTCGCTTACATGAAAGAAGCGATTCAAACATTACGTCTTCACCCAGCCAATTTTTTTCGACCGCTGCTTTCAACATAGCGTATTCTCCGCTTACTTGGTAAGCAAATGTAGGCATTAAAAATGTATCTTTTACTGCCTTTAAAACGTCAAGATAGGGCAAAGCTGGTTTTACCATAACAATGTCAGCGCCCTCATTTATATCCAAGGCAACCTCATGAAGCGCTTCATCAATATTTGCTACAGCCATTTGATAAGTATCTTTTGTTTTATTGCCAAAAAATTTTGCGGATTCTACTGCTTCCTTGAAAGGACCATAAAATTTTGAACTGTATTTTGCTGAGTAAGCTAAAATCATAGTATTTTTAAAATCCTTTTCTTCTAGAGTTTTTCTTATGACTCCTATTCTGCCATCCATCATATCGGAAGGAGCAATGATGTCAGTGCCAGCTTTTGCAAGCTTCAATGCCTGATCCTCTAGAATTTTAAGTGTCGCATCATTATCAACATCGCCATCTGAATTTAATACGCCATCGTGCCCATGAGTTGTGTAAGGATCTAAAGCCACGTCAGCAATAACTAGGATTTCTGGAAAGTTTTGTTTTATTGTCTTTATGACGTTATTAAGAAAATTATCTTCATTTGTTGCCTCAGAACCTTTCTCGTCTTTTTTTTCTTCATCGATCACAGGAAAAACGGCCACCGCTTTAATTCCTAAATTCACAAGTTCTTCAATTTCTTTAAGAATACTTTTTTCTGAGTGTCTAAAAATTCCAACTAGAGATTCTATTTCTTCTTTTTCTTTAATAGATTCCTTTACAAAAATAGGTTGAATTAAATCATCAGTGGATAGTTTATTTTCTGCTACGAGATCTCTAATAGATTTATTCGATCGTAGTCTTCTGAGCCTCGAAAGAGGATATTTTCTTTTAAAATTTGCCATACCAGGTAAATAGGTGCGTAGCTTACTTTGCTTCGATTACTTTTTCCAGCCAGTCTTCGTAGTTTAAAAAAGGTTTTATCTTATTAGGATATAGTTTATTCAACTCATCGAAAGTTTTACCCAGGCCACATGAATGTTCGCCGTTCTCAATGCTTGGAAATCTTTTCAAAGCTTCTTTAAAAGAACTTATAGACATCCAATAAAAATGGGAAAATTTTGATAAATCTACTATGTCTTTTTCAGGAACTAATTTATAAGTTGCAATTAGTTTTTTATCTTTAGGTTCTGAATCAATATGAGAAACCAAAAACCAATTTACCTTTTTCAGGAACGATTCAGGTTTGGAATGTTCTTCTCCTAAGCTATCTGAAGTCCCATTCACCCATATTCCTTTCCTAGCTAATTTAATCCAATTTTCTATACCACTTGTCCAAATGACATTGGACAAATCGATTACTGTGTCAGTTTCTATTGAGCTTGCTCTAGATATGTACAAACCTGAATTTTTTATCTCCTCTATTTCTTTTATCCCATCATTGATCATTGATCGAGAGAATAATTTGAAATCCTTTTTTAATTTTGGGTAGAAATCTTTTATGGGATTTTCAAGTTTAGAAAATTCTTTTTTGAAAGGCAAAAATGACCTTTTATCAATGATTTCATTATCTGGCGTTAAGCCTTTCTCAGTGGTGATTTTTCCGAGGGGGTGATTTTCTATACTGACGCCAATTTTTTGATGGCAGCCTCCACCGTATTTTTTAAGTTTTTCTCTCTCCTCTTCTACAATTTTAAAAACATCTAAGTCATTGATTTCATTGAGTAATTCAATAACTCCTTTATTACCTGACTTTACTTCAATGGCCAGAGCTCCTTGACCTGGTGCACAGGGATTTTGCGAACAGGGAATCACCATCCATAAAAATTTTTCTAAGTTTTTTTTAAATGAATCTAATTCGTTCGTCATCCCTTCTCTAGGAGATAGCAATCTATCTAGAGCTGCTTTTGCTATTACCAAACCATCCGCGTTTGAATTTTCAAGTTTTTGAACTCTGGTAAGAATATTTCCTCTTGTATCGCTAAAGTTAAGAGAGTCTAGTTCGAAAGGAATTGCTTTTCTTAAAAACTTAGAAAGATTTTCTTGTCTTCGTGGAGAAGAAGTAAATATTTCTAATTTTTTCTTTTTGAAGGAACTCTTCTTAAAAATCAAAACATCTCTTGAATCTGCTCTTTTTATGGTTGCGGCAATTTCTGTCCCCTCTTCAAGATCAACTGGAAGGTCTTTCCAAGAGTGAACTGCAATATCTGCCTTTTCAGTTAATAATTCTTCTCGGATGTCTGAGGTAAAAACTCCCATTTCAGGCATTTTGTGCAGGGGTGTAGTCAAATCTAAATCGCCTGAAGTATCTTTAGTTTTAAAATTTATTTTTATTTCAGGAAATTTTTTTTTAATTGCCTCAGAGACTTCTTGTGCTTGTATTTTTGCCAATACACTTTTTCTTGAAATTATAGTTAACTTATCCATTATAACCAATCCTTATAAACAACTATATTATTATAATACTAATAGCCTTTAATATTTAGTTTGCTTGTTTTTAGGTCTATAGTAATGGTCAATTCCTTAATGGAGATGAAATGAATTATAAAAAATATTTTTCAGATGAACTGACTTCCTTGAAATCTCAAGGTCTTTATAGAAGATTTAGAGAAATAAATAGGGATAAAAAGCACTTTCCAAGAGCTACGGAAAGGTTTGAAGGTTCCGAAAGGCCTGTTGAAGTATGGTGTAGCAACGATTATCTTAATTTAAGTCAGCATCCAGAGGTTATTAAGAAATCCGTTGAAGTTATTGAAGAATTAGGAACTGGTTCAGGAGGTACTAGAAACATTTCAGGAACTTCCTCATATCATGCAGATCTTGAAAGAGAATTAGCAAGTTTACACAACAAAGAATCCAGCCTTATATTTCCCTCTGCCTACACTGCCAATCAATCAACTTTGTGGACTTTGTGCAAAAAGTTAGAGGGTATAGAAGTATTTTCAGATGAACTCAACCATGCGTCTATGATTCAAGGAATAAAAAATGCAAATGTTCCATGTCACATATTCCGTCATAATGATGTTGGTCATTTGAGAAAGCTTTTGAATACGTCTAATGCGAGTGTCCCAAAACTGATAGTTCTAGAGTCACTCTATTCTATGGAAGGCCTTAGATCGCCACTCAAACAGATTGTTTCTTTAGCAAAAGAATTTAATGCTTTGACTTATCTCGATGAAGTTCACTCAGTAGGACTGTACGGTTCAGAAGGTAGAGGTATAGCAAATGAACAAAATATTTCGGATGAAATTGACATCATAAACGGAACTCTCTCAAAAGCTTTTGGGCAAATGGGTGGTTATGTAGCTGCTAGCTCTGACATTATTGATTTCATTAGAAGCTTTGCACCCGGTTTTATTTTTACATCTTCTGCAAATCCAAGTATCGCAGCTGCATCAATCAAAGCTATAGAAATTGCTAAGAAATCTGAACATCTAAGAGAAGAGATTAGAAAAAATTCTGATCTCATTAGAACTGGATTGAGAGATTTAGAAATTCCACATTTAGATAATGATAGTCACATTATTCCTATACATCTTGAAGACCCAAGACTCTGCAAGGATGCTGCTAATCTTCTCATTGAAGAACATGGAATATATATTCAGCCTGTCTTCTTCCCTACAGTTCCTAAAGGCGACGAAAGATTTAGAGTTACCATCACTCCAAAGCACCAAGCTGAAGATATCAAAAGATTTCTTTCTTCGTTGAATCAAGTTTGGGATAAATTAAGATTAAGACGAGAAAGCTATGCTTTCAGTCAAAAATCTCAAGTTACTAAAATTTACTAGTTTAAAAGCGAAATCCCGCTGTTAAGCGGGATTTCTTCTCTCCAAAAACTTTAATGAAAAATCAGGGGGGAGATCTTTAAGAGATTTGCCATGAGATGAAATGAAAAGGCTACTCTAAAAATCTTCTATATTTCCATTAACGTTTTTTACCTCTCCTAAAATTAAAAACTTCTAGAATAGGATATTCTTACATTCTGAGACTCTCCTACAGAAACTTGATGATTTGAGTGAGAATGTGGATAGTAAGTCTCATCACCTAGATTTTCTATATTGATTCTCACAGAATCATTTTCAGTTGGAGTTATGCTCATAGCCATGTCGAATCTTGTGTAATCCGGCAAGAAAGGTCCAGAAGCAGAGTTTATAACTGACTCATCTTGATAAGTTGCTCCCAAGCTAATTGAGAACATATCATTAGCCTGGTGTGTGTACCATAAAGAATAAGTTAAATCTGGAACTTCTTTTGCCTTATCTCCAGAAGTATTCCTAACAGCGTCAACTGATGCTAAACCAAACCTAATTGCATTTCTTTCATCAATATCGCCGTTTAAAGTGATTTCAAAACCGTCTATAGCAAGAGCTCTAGTTTCAGTTCCTCCTGTTCCGTCTTCTGCAGCCTTAGTTTGTTCCATGTCGAAATAACTTAATGCCAGAGAAAGTCCTGAGTCAGTATCGTATTTGAAACCAACTTCCGTATTTTCAAAAACATCTGGATCAAATCTTTCACCACTTGTTCCGAAGGTTTTATATTGTTCACCGGAACGTGGGATAAAGCTTTCGCTGTAGCTCAAGTAAAGAGACATATTATCCTGAGGTTTGTAAATGACACCAAAGCGTGGAGATATAGTTGAGTCATCTCTGCTTTTAGTTACGTCAGTTCCATTTACAGCACCTTTTCCTTGGTTAGCGCCTGATGAAGGTGTAGTTATTCCGTATTGTTTAATACTGATACTCACATCATCGTATCTAGCTCCTAAAATCATTTTCCATTGATCTGAAAGATCTATGTTTCCTGTTAGGTATAAAGAAGTTACTTCGATGTCTGTATCTGATTTATTATTTAAATCAGAAGTGTAGTCGACGTAAGTTAGATTTCCATCAGCATCAACATTAAAGTTTAATGGTCTTGGAGTGCTTGATGTTAAAGCAAATGTTTCATTATCGTCTTTAGTAGTGGACCAGAATGTGTTGTAACGGAAATTATTATTTTCTGTATCTAGAATGTCTATACCTACTGCTAGAGTACCTCTATCAAATTCGTTCACATTGCTCAAGGATATGGATAATGTTTCCCTTAAAGTAACATCTGCATAACCATCTAAAGTAACAATTCCAGAAGCATAGTCAGATGCATATAAATTTTTATACATTTTATTGAAATCATTAGCTGTAATACTAAAGTTAAGCTTTCCACTATCTGAGTAATTATGGACTAGATTTCCCTTAAGAATATTTGCTTCTAAAGTGGTTTTGTTCAAATCAGAAGTACCAATTACAAATTTATTAAGTGAGTCTATTGGAAAGTTGGTTCCTCCTGAGACATCGTCCGTAGGAATACCTCTATCAATAAATCTTTCATGATCTGCATATTCGTATGATAAATCCAAAGTTGTACTTGGATCTATTTCAAATCTCATAGTAGGGTTAACACCAACTCTGTCCCCATCAAACATATCTCTATGGTTTGCTAGAGAGTCAGCATGAAAGTTTATACGGAATGCGATGGTATCAGAAACCTGTATGTTTCCATCAAGAGACACATCAGCGCCACCAAAACTATCAACTCCTGATTCTAAACCTCCAAAAGTTTCACCAATTTTAGCGGTTTTTGAAACTCTGTTGATTAAGCCACCTGTTCCTCCACGACCAAATAGCAGAGCGTTTGCACCCTTGAGAATTTCTACCTGTTCAACATTGTATAGAGATCTGTAGTATTGAACATCGTCTCTAACTCCATCTTGATAAAAGTCTGCTGTAGACCTCACCCCTCTAAAAACCACTGCATCTCTGTGACCTTCACCTTGAGAAGTGTTAACACCAGGTGTGTATCTAATAAGGTCTCCTATTTGTCTGAAACCTTGGTTTCTGATGTCTTCGACTGTAATTATTGATACTGACTGAGGAACATCCAAAACAGGCATAGGAGGCTGAAGAGAATTAACTTGATCTTTCTGAAGGACGTTGCCTTTTACTTCAAGCTCTTCGTCTTGTGCGAAAATTGCAGAAGTAGAAACAACTAATGCAATTAAATAAATAAATTTTTTCATAACGAAATGATCTCCATTTAATAAGATTTAAAACGGAATGATAATGATTATCATTTGCAAAGTCAATGAGAATGATTATTATTTATATTAATTTATAGCTTATAACTAAATTGTTAAATTTAGGATTTTTCCTTGCTCCAACTTAATGATTTTGTCGCAAATGTCCTTAGCTTCTTCCATTTCATGAGTAACTATGATGCTGGAAGTATTTGTTTTTTTGAATAAAATTTTGGTTTCTCTTCTCAGTTCCTCTCTTAAATCCTTATCTAAAGAGCTGAATGGCTCGTCTAATAGAACTAAATCTGGTTCTGGTGCCAATGCCCTAGCAATTGCGACTCTCTGTTGTTGTCCTCCCGATAGAGAGTTTGGATAAGAATCAGCAAATTTTTCTGCCTTTAATAATTTTAAAAAATTTTGGGCTTTTATATTTTTTTCTCGATTTGAACCTTTGATTCCAAACTTCACGTTCTCGAGGGAGCTCAAATGTGGAAATAATGCTTTTTCTTGAACTACTAATCCAATTCCTCTTTGATTAGGAGGCACAAAAATCTTATTTGAACTTAAAATAGAATCATAATAGGAAATCTCTCCAGTTTTTGGCTTTTCTAGACCAGTTATTAATCTCAATAACGTGCTTTTACCTAATCCCGACGGACCTAAAATACCAAGTATCTCTCCTTTATTAAGACTGAAAGAGATATTTGAAAAAATTTCTATATTTTTTTCGTATTCAAAAGATAAAGATCTAACAGATAATATTTCTTTTTTCATTTCGTTCCAGGCCTTGAATATCTTATTGTTTTAGAAAGAAAAAATATTGGTACTAAACCGATTAAAACTATCATCATCGCAGGACTTGCAGCCTCATACATTCTTTCTTCAGCGGCATAAACGTAAGTTATAACCGCCAAAGTGTCAAAGTTAAAAGGTCTAAGTATTAAGGTGGCAGGTAACTCTTTAATTACCTCAGAAACAACAAGAATTAAGCTGGTAAGGATGCTAGTTTTCATCAGCGGCATATGTACTTTAAAAAAAATTTCAAATTTAGATTTACTTAGTGTAAGCGAAACATCATCAATTGAGCTTGATAACCTGCTAAATCCAGACTCAATAGTATTATTTGCCAAAGCATAAGATTTAATCATGTATGCCAAAATTAAACCTAAAACAGACCCTACAAGAAAAACATCGAGAAAATGTTTTAAAAAGTTATTGTCTAAAAAAGCAAAAAATTCAATTATTCCCACAGCTAAGACAAGTCCAGGCAATGCATAGCCAAGCGATAAGAATTGACTACTGGTCTTTAGAAGATAGCTCTTATCAAATCTTTTTAAGAAATTTATGTAAAAAGCAAAAAAAGTACAAAAAATCGCTGCGAGTATTCCTAGAAAAATAGTATTAAGAAAACTATTCAGAATATTTTTAGATAAGAAATTTTCTGACGGAAAAAAAAGTGCCCAATTAGTAAGCTCAATAATTGGTAAGACAAATCCAATTAGCAGAGGTATTAAACAAAATAAAAAAGCAAAAACATTTTTTAAACCTGTAAGCTTTGTTTTCTTGGTTTTTTTGAATGTTGAGCTTGAGTAAGAAAATGACATTTTAGTTCTTTCATGCCTTTCTAAAAAAATAAAAAAAGTTACAAAAATTAACAACATACTAGAAAGTTGCATTGCTGTGTTTAGGTCATACATCCCAAACCAAGTTCTAAATATTCCAGTGGTGAACGTTTGAACCGCAAAATGTTCAACAGCTCCAAAATCAGATAATGTTTCCATGATGACTAAAGCTAAACCAGCAATAATGGCAGGTCTCACCATGGGTATAGCCAATTTAAAGAACAAAGACTGATTATTCAATCCAAGAAGTTTTCCAGCTTCCATTAGACTTCTAGATTGGTTAAGAAATGCCATTCTTGTCGTTAAGTAAACATATGGATAAAGAGTAAAAGAAAAAACAACAATCGCGCCATATATATTCCTTACGTTTGGAAAAATAACAAAGTTATTTTCCAAATTGAAGATTATCCTTATCAACTCGTTTGCGGATCCATAGGAGTCAAAAAGTCCAGTAAATGTATAAGCTAAAATGTAGGGCGGAACTGCAAGAGGTAAGATTATGGCCCATTCAAACCAACCTCTTAAAGAAAAATCATAATTAGTTATAAACCAAGCTGTTCCGACCCCTAAGATTAAAGATAAGGCAGAAACACCTAAGACTAAGTATATGGAATTGAAAACATAATTTGGAAGAACGTAATTTATTAAATGATTCCAGTTATCTCCAAATTCTCCAAATAAACTTAACAAGACAAAACCTAAGGGCGCTAAAAAGATTAATAAAAGAACAGCAGGAACCGATTTCCAAAATATGCTCAAAGGATAACCTTTTATCATCGTGAATGTATTTTGAAGACTTGTATGAAAAATTCAAAAAGAATTTATTATTGCCAACCAGCTCTATCCATCAATCTCAGGGCAGCAGAGTTTAGTTTCCCAAACTGAGACACAGCGGTTGAGTCTTCTTTGAAGTCAAGTCCAAACTGAGATATAAGTTTACTTGGTTGAACTTTGGTATTGATGGGATATTCATAGGTATTCTCTACAAGATGTTTTTGAGCTTCTTCTGAAAGCATGAACTCCAAGAATTTGATTGCATTATCATAGTTTTTAGAAGTTTTTAAAATCCCGGCACCGCTGATGTTTATATGTGCACCACTTTTATTTTGAGATGGAAAAAGAAGGCCTACTTTTTTTCCTGCACTTAACTGTTTTTCTCCTTTTTTTCCCGACAACATCAAACCTAGGTAATAAGAATTTGCTATGGCTAAATCTGCCTCATTATTAGCGACTGCTATAATCTGTGCCCTGTCGTTACCTTGAGGCTTCCTAGAAAAGTTACTAACCAATCCTTTTGCCCAAGTTTCCGTATAGTTTTCTCCATATTTTGCGATCATTGAGGCAACTAAAGATTGGTTATAAAGATTATTTGAGCTTCTGATTGCTATTTTATTTTTCCATTGAGGAGAGTTCAGATCTTCATAATTCAAATTTTTAAGTTCTTCGTAGGTATATTTTGACTTGTTAAAAAATAAAACCCTTGCTCTCTTTGCTAATGCTGTCCATTCGTTATTTTCTCCTCGAAGATTTTTTGGAACAATTTGATCTATTAGTTTTGATTTTATTTTTGTAAACAATCTGTAATCTTGAACTTTCCAAAGATTACCAGCATCCACAGTAATAAAAATATCGGCAGGAGAATTTTTTCCTTCAGATCTTATTCTTTCTATAAGGGCTTTACTCTTTCCGGAAATTATATTTACCTCAATACCAGTTAAATTTGTAAAGCTTTCATATAACTCTACATCGGAATCATAATGCCTTGAGGTATAAATGTTTACTTCAGAGGGGAATACTAAATTTGTAAAAACAGAAAAACAAAAGAAAAGGATGAAATATTTAATAGTTTTCATATCTAAAATTTAGGGAAATCGTATTATCTAAATGATAACCATTCTCATTAAAATTTCAAGCTTTATTATTTCTCTTTTTGCTTGTTTTTTCTAATCAAATACTCGACTTGAGGATGAATTATAGGGTAGTATTCGTACATAAATTTATAATTATCTCAGGGGGGGTAAAATGTATAAAAAACTATTGCTTGCGGGAGCTATGCTCTCGTTTTTCTCTGGTTTGAGTGTGGCTCAAGATGAGGAAGTAACAGTGATAGGTTCCTTGATTAAAGGTACGCCTATCGACTCAGGATCTCCCATATCAACTTTCGATGCGGAATCTATTTCTGCTCAAGGAAATCTTAACATTGTAGAACTTGTTAAGATGGTTCCAGGAAGTTCCGGTATGGATGGAGAGACAAACCAATTCGGTTCAAACGGTGCTGAAGGTGTTTCAAACATAAACCTTAGAGGTTTAGGAACACAAAGAACTTTAGTGTTAATTAACGGTAAAAGACAAGTAACAGTTCCAATCAGAAGTGGAGCAGGACGATCTGTTAACCTTCACGATTTACCAATGGGTGCTCTCAGTAGAATAGAAATTCTAAAAGAGGGTGCTGCCGCGACTTATGGTTCTGACGCAATATCTGGTGTGGTCAATTTCATTACAGATTCTACTTTTGAAGGTTTAAGAGTGAACTTGGCGGCTAAAGGTATTCCTAATGCTGTTGATGAAGGTAGAGAATTCTCACTTACTTATGGAACTATGGTTGGCGAAACCAATTTTATGATGTCTCTAAGTCATCAATACAAACCTGAATTAGCGGCGAGAGACACTGACTATGCAATTCAACCTTATGCAAATAATGACAAAGGTGGTTGGTCTACTATGGGTAACCCGCCTACTTTTGTATATCCAGGTGGTGCACCTGCTAACGCTTCTTTAGGCCTTGGTGGATTTTCATTATTAGCTGACCCAGGTTGTAACAATGCAGGTGGTTTTAACACTTCACTCGCTGGGATTGCTGGCGGTGTTTTAGGAACACAAGTTGCAGCCGGTCGTGAATACGGTGGTATTTGTAGATATCAATACACTTGGTTCGATAACGTGCAAGAAGAACAAGACAACACTCAGCTTTGGATGGAATTCAACGGTGATGTTGATGGTCATGATTTCCACGTAGAATTTGCTTATGGTAAAACTGATGTACCTAACTGGGCTACTTCACCTTCTTACCCGCCAAACAATCCTACTTCTAACACCATGCCTGACTTCAACCCAGGAATGGTTCAGTTGTGTTCTGATTATGCGGATTTCTGTAATGACTTGAAAGATGCAAACTACGGTGGTGATGGCACAAACAGATCGCCTTACCATCAATTGAGAACTAGAGCATTGGCTGCTGCTGGTAATCCTAACGGAAACTTCAGAGGAGCAGAAATTGAGTCTAGAGAATATGACACTTACAGATTTGCTTTTAGTTTTGAAGGTCCTCTTTCTGATACTGTTGATTACTCAACTAGCTTGAACTACTCAACCAGTGAAGGTTTGATAACTTCATCAGATACTCAACAAGGTAAGTTTCTTGCTGCCCTTTGGGGATACGGTGGACCTAGTTGTGATGCAGAAATTACTGCTCTTGTAACAAGTGCTAGCGACTTAACACCTCAATTTAAAGTTAAGTCTACTGGAGCTGCCATAGCTGCTAACACAGTTAAAGCTGCGACTAGACCTGCAGGTTGTTTATACTTCAACCCTACATCTAATGCTATTGCTCAAGGAAACCAGCCAAACCAAACAAATGGTGAAAGAGTGGCTGCAAACCCTGACTATAATGCTGCAACTGCAAACGATCCAGCATTGATTAGATGGTTAATCGATAAAAGATACACAGAGTCAACTTCAGAATTACTGACTCTTGACTTCATCGTACAAGGTACTATGGGTGCTTTAGCGGGTGGAGATGCAGCATGGGCGTTTGGTTATGAACGACGTGATTACAACATTGAAACTACTCTTCCTGCACTTCAAGTACTTCCTGCTGGTAACTCAATGACAAATATTCATGATGGAAGTTTATATCCTTGTGATATTCCTCAAAATAATGAGACTGCAAATGGCAGAGCAGCTTGTGCATCTAACCCTGTAGGGTTGTTCATGTTCTTGGCGCCAACTTTCCCAGAAAATAATGACCAAACTGTTGATTCATTATTCACGGAATTTGCGTTACCAATAACTGACACCTTTGATATGCAATTAGCTCTTCGTTACGAAGATTATGGTTCTGATGATTCTATTGACCCGAAATTGGTCATGAGATGGATGCCAATGGACTCTCTTACTTTGAGATTCACAGGACAATCTACTTTCAGAGCACCTCATCCTGATGAGACTTCTGCAACAAGAGTAACTGCACTGCAATATGTGAACCAAGCAGGAGCGTTTAAAGCCGTTGATATCTCTGGAAACACTAACCTAGATCCAGAACAAGCAACTACTTATAACTTTGGTTTCATTACTGACTTTGGTACCGATAACTGGACTGCAACTTTAGACTTTTATGAGTTTGATTTTGACAATCCAATCATCATCGAAAACCATCAGCAGTTAATGAATGCTTATGCTGCGGGTGGAGCTGCTAAAGCTGCAGTTCAAAGTCAGATTTACAGTGGTACGCCTCTTGTCAACGACGGTTCTTTTGGAGCTGGTGCAGTTGGAAGAATCGCTGCTAATTTCGTGAACGGACCAAGAACAGTAACTAACGGTGTGGACTTATTCATTGAGTACGAAACAGATTACGCTGATGGAATGATTACTACTGGTTTAGAAGCTAATTACGTTGCTAAGTACAGTGTAGATGCTTATTCTAAAGGTGGTGTCGAAGTGGCTGCTGCCTATGAATGTGATGGTTTCTTCAACATTAACAACCCTTGCCGACCTATTCCTACAATGAAAGGTAAGGCATTTGTTAACTATAGAACTGACGCTCACAACTTCTACGGTGCTGTAAATTACATCTCTGCTTACGATGACAGAAGATCAAGCAAAGAAATTACAGCGCATACTACTGTAGATGCTACTTACACTTACACTTGGGATGACGCTTTTGATATCTCATTATCAGTTTATAACTTAACTGACGAACAGCCCCCTTTTACTGTTTGGGAAATGAACTATGATGCTTATACTCATAGTCCATTGGGAAGATTTGTTAAAGCTGGATTCACTTACCGTATGCAGTAAGTCAGACTTAATAAGTCAAAAAAAAGACCTCTCTTTGAGAGGTCTTTTTTTATGCATAGTAACTTTAAGGATTCTCAATAATTTTTACTAAAGATTTTTTAACTTCTGAGGCAATAAGACTTTGAGCTTTTTGATTTGGATGAATGCCATCTAATTGCATGAGATTTTTATTTAGGGCGATATTTTCTAACATAAATTCAACCAATGGAATATCTTGCTCAAGAGACAGTTCTTGATAAATTTTTTCAAAAGCCTCAACGTATCTCTTTCCATAATTCGGGGGGATTCTTATTTGCATCAATATTGGTAATGAGCCCTTTGCTTTTATCAATTCAATAATGCTTAATAAGTTTTCTTTTATTGAAGCTATTGGATAGCCTCTTAAAGCATCATTGCCACCTAACTCAATTAAAATATGAGAAGGGTTAAATGAAGATAAATCTCTTTTTATTCTGCCTAATCCCCCTATGGTTGTATCTCCTGAAACGCTGGAATTGATTATCTCTATATTTAAGCCTCTAACTTCGTAGTCTTTTTGTAAAAGCGTAACCCAATTATCTGCTTCTTTAATACCATAGCCTGCAGAAATGCTATCTCCTAAAATCAAAAGCTTCTTTGATTGTGCAGTGATAGAATAAGAAAAAATCAAAATAAAAATCAGTAATAGTTTTAATCCGTATTTTTCTAAAAAATTCATTTGATGATTATAGAAGCAAGAAATTTGTCAAAAAAAGTTATTTTTAATGATGAAGAAATAGTTATTCTAGATGATATCAACTTAAAAGTAAGTGCTTCTTCCTCTTTAGCAGTTGTTGGTCCTTCCGGGTCAGGAAAATCAACTTTGTTAGGAATATTAGCAGGTTTGGATTCACCTTCTTCTGGAGAGATATATATCAATCAAAACCCTCTACATAACTTATCTGAAGACGCCAGAGCAAAAATTAGAAAAAATTCTGTGGCTTTTGTTTTTCAAAACTTTGAACTTTTATCAGGACTTAATGCACTTGAAAATGTCATGCTTCCCTTGGAACTTAAGAATAAAAAAAGCGCAAAAGAAATAGCTATAAATTATCTTAATAAGGTTGGTATGGAAAATCGTCTCATGCATTACCCTCAACAACTTTCTGGAGGAGAGCAACAAAGAGTTGCTATTGCAAGAGCCTTTGCTTGCGAAGCTGAGGTTTTGTTTTGCGATGAACCAACAGGTAATTTGGATTCTAGCAATAGCGAACTTATCGCAAATCTTATTTTTGATGCCTTTCAGGAATCTTCTAGCGCTTTAATCATTGTTACACATGATCTTGCCCTTGCAGATAGATGTGATCAAAAAATAGAGCTTATTGATGGCAAAATTCTATGACGATTATTTCTTTAGCTTCAAAGATTTTTTTTAGGGAACTTAAATCAGGCCAGCTACTTCTGATGTTTTTATCTCTGTCTTTAGCGGTAGGTATTGTTGCCTCGATAACGTTTTTCACAGACCGCTTAGATAGTTCACTGATGTTTGAATCCAAACAATTTTTAGGAGGAGACCTTAAATTTGAATCAAGCACTCCTTTAGATGAATCAGTATTTCCTGAGGGAGATTATTCTTATACGACAATCTATGAATTTGGTTCTGTTCTAGGTTCTGATACAAACTTTCAACTTGCCTCTATCAAATCAGTTTCCTCTCCTTATCCTTTAGTAGGGGAAATAGAAATTCTAATTAGTGATAACAAACAAATAATCAAAAAAAATCCACCAGTAAGTGGAAAAGTTTGGCTTGATGCTCGTTTGGCAAGTCTTTTGGAGGTTGCTCTTGGCGAAATGGTTAATATTGGTGAGAAGAATTTTTCAGTAAGTGGAATAATTCTATCCGAGTCAGACCGAGGAGCAGGATCCTTCGCTTTTGCTCCTAAAGCTATTATGAATTCTGCTGATCTTGAAGAAGCAAATGTTATTCAACCTGGTTCAAGAGTTAGATATTCCTATACTTTTTTAAGCTCAATTGAAACTATCAAAAAATTAGAAACTTTTTTTCAATCAATAAAAAAGCCTGGTGATGACATAGAAACTCCTAACAATGAGGCAAGTCCATTGGGTAGAGCCATAAAAAGAGCATCGAATTTTTTTCTCTTAGGTGCTTTACTTGCAATAATTTTATCGTCTTTGGCTATAGCAATTTGTTCATTGCAATTTATCAGACGGCATGTGGATTATGTTGCTGTTTTTAAAGCTCTTGGGCTTGCTCCATCTCAGATAAGAAACACATATTTTTTGGTCTTTGGCTTGATAGCGTTATTTGCATTTTCAACTGGTATTTTAATTGGCTGGATTGTTCAAATTTCATTTACAGAATTGTTAAAAGACTATTTTCCTTCTAATTTGCCTCTGCCAGGTTTAGAGCCCTATCTGGTCTCTTTTGTTACGGCATTTTTATGTTTGATTGGTTTTGCATATCCGATGTTAAGAAACCTTTTTGGTCTTGCGCCGAACGTTATCTTAAGAAAATCCAATCGTAATTTGAATTACTTTAATTCCTCATTGTATATAATTGGTGGATTATCTTCTTTTTATGTTTTGCTTATTTTCTTTATCAAAGATTTTTTACTGACGAATATAATTTATTTCTCAATTTTGGGATTTGCAGCAATTATATTTTCTTTAATATTTGGTATATTTAAATTCATCAAGCCATTGGGATTAAATCCCCACAAACCATTTAAGATGCTTGCTTTTGAACTGAGCAGAAGAAAGCTTTTTAATTCCATGCAAATAGTTGCCATGACAGTAGCCATTGCCTTGAGTTTGGTAGCTTATTCTGCTTCAACCAATTTAATTTCCGCTTGGGAAAACTCTCTTCCGGAAAATGCTCCTAACAACCTTCTCTTTAATATATATGAAGGAGAAAAAGATAACCTAGTTGACTTCTTAGGGCGCAATGAAATTGATTCAAATAGACTTTATCCCGTAACAAGTGCAAGATTTCAAAGAAAATCTTCTGGGAAAGAAATTGATCGAACTTTTAATTTTACATGGATGAGTGAGCTCCCAATTGGAAACGAAATAATCGCTGGTAACTGGTTTGAGGGTAAAGAAAATGGTATTTCAATATCATCAGAGATTTCAGAGGATTATGATTTACGAATAAATGATGAAATTGTAATAGACATTGCAGGTGAAAAAATTGAAAGTTATATTCAAAGCATTAGAGAAGTCAATTGGGAGAATTTCAGTCCGAATTTTTTTGCTATTGGCTTTCCAAAAAGTTTCCAAAATATTTCATCAACGTATATAACTTCTTTTCATGTTCCCAACGAAAAAAAATCACTTTCAGCAGAATTGATAAAAAACTTTCCGACAATTTCGCTGATTTCATTGGATGCAATAATTTCAGAAGTTCAATCTATAATCTCAAAAGTTTCTCAAGCATTAAAACTAATTCTTGGGCTGACTTTGATAGCAGGATTATTTCTAATGCTTGCAACAATTCAAGAAAGTTTTAAACAAAGAGAAAAGCAAAATGCCATTCTGAAAACTTTGGGTTTAAATAAAAGAGTTATGCAAAAAAATACTTTTCTTGAATTCTTAACAATAGGATTTTTTGCTGGACTTCTTGGTAGCTTGTTAGCTGTTATATCAACTTTTTTTATTGAAAAAACTGTCTTTGAAATAAGTCCCAAAATCTACTGGGACGTAATTTTAATTGGTGCGATAAGCTCTCTATTAGTTATTGGATTAATTGCTGCATTATTTACTTTTTATCTGAATGCAAAAACACCAAAAGATGTTTTAAAAGGTGCAGATGCCTAACTCAAGAAATATCATTGCAATTGGCGGAGGTGGGTTCGGTGCAAATCCCGGGCAAGGAATTATTGAAAATTATATTTTGAAACAGACAAAAAAGAAAAATCCAAGAATATGTTTTATTCCCACTGCAACAGGAGATAACGAAGCTTACAAAGTAAATTTTTACTCTACCTTCACAAACTTAAACTGTCGCCCTTCTCACTTAGACTTCTTTAAAAGAACTCCAGACTTAAATAACTTGATTCTTAAACAGGATGCAATCTTTGTTGGCGGAGGAAATACCAAAAGCATGTTGGCCGTCTGGAAGGAATGGGGGCTGGATAAAATTCTTAAAAAAGCTTACAACGACGGAGTGATAATGAGCGGAGTAAGCGCAGGAGCAATCTGTTGGTTTCAAAATGGGATAACAGACTCATGGGCCTCAAGTCTTAAAATTATGCCGTGTTTAAACTTTATAAAGGGGACTTGTTGTCCTCACTATGATGAGGAGCCAGAACGCAGGCCAACCGTAAAGAAACTTTTGTTAAAAAATAAAATAAAAAATGTTTTTGCAGTAGATGGAGGAGCAGCTTTACACATTAAAGATGAAAAAATTTTCAAATCTATAGTCTTTAGAAAAGAAAAAAGTAGCTATCTTGTTTCGCAAAATGGAAAGGCAATAAATGAAAAAAGTTTCAAAAAAACTAAGCTAATTTAGTAAGATTCACCTAACAAAAAATATAAATTGGAGAAAAAATGTTTAAAAATATAATGCTACTTATAACTTTTGTTCTTGCTTCTTTTTCTTTTTCGATGGGTCATCTTGATCATGAGAAAGGTCTCCATCCAGTTGCAAAATCAGGTCAAATGATCGTTACTTATCAAGCTGATTGTTCTAGAGGGAACGCAAAAAAAGCAATGCTATTAATAGAAAAAATCATTGCCTATGAAAAGAAAAAAAGTCCTATTAAATATTCTTCAGCGCCCGGAACTTGGTCCGATAATTCTATTGGAGCTGTTGATTTACATTTTTCAAAAAAAGCCATGAATCAAGCTTTCGATTGGCAATCTAATAATAAAAAGTGGTCTAACATGTTTAATGATATTGCCAAAGCATGTGGAATCACGACGGACGATTTTATTATAAATATAATGGAAGCTAAGTAGAGATCATCTAATTATGGCAGATAATGATGTTAAAAAAGGTTATTGGGTTGCTAAAGCAAATGTAAATTCTCCAGAAAAACAACAAGACTATGGGAAATTAGCTGAAGCAGTTTTAGAAAAATATAATGGTAGGTTTCTCATAAGGGGTGGTCGTCAAGAAACTAAGGAAGGTGAAGAATACATGAGAAACGTTGTAGTTGAGTTCCCTTCTTATGAAGATGCTATTGATGCTTACGAAAGTAAAGAATATCAAGATGCATTAAAAGTTTTAGATGGTGGTGCTGATAGGCTTTATGCTGTGGTTGAAGGCTACTAAATAAATTTAAGAATTCGAAATGTTTTACTTTCTTCTTTTGGCATGGCTCATGGCTTCATATATGGCTTTATTTTCATCTAGGATGAAAGACAGCCCCTTAAAACCTTATGGTTGGTCAATTTGGTTTATTGTCACAGTGATAGTTGTTGGAAGTTTGATTAGTGAATGGATAAGATAAAAATATGCAAAATGATAAAAAACTAAAGCAATTTTCTAAAGAGTTCTTTGGTAAGTCCATGGAATTTCTTAGCATTGAATATGTTGAATCAACCGAAGATGATTTTATTTTTTCTTGTTACTTTAAAGAAGAATGTTCCAATCCTATGGGATTTGTTCAAGGAGGGATGATAACGGCTGCCTTAGATGATGCGACTTCTGCAGCAATGATTTCAGGTTATGATGAAAAAAAAGCTCCGATGACTACGGATTTACACGTCTTGTTTCATAGGCCGCTACCGTTAGGATCGGCAAAAATAAAGGTTAAAATAATTAAACTAGGCAGAAGAAGTGCTACCTCAGAAGGCAGAATTTATAATTTAGAGGATAAACTAGTTGCAACCCTTCTCCATACTGCTCAGCCTGTAGATAACGTTTAGTTACTTATTATTTCTTAATTTAAAAATCGCTAGCAGATTAATGCTCATGCAACACTGAAATGATTTATCTTCAAATAAGTTTACGTTTACTTCGATAAATTCGTGACCTTTTTTTTCATAAAAATCTACAACTGACATTTCAGCTATTAAAGTAGTGCCTATGGAAACAGGCTTGTAATTTTGTGATTTTGTTTGCAGATGAATCCATGGATTCATAAATGCATTGCCAGCTAAAATCCAGTTTGAACATCCAAGCAAAAAACATAAATTTGCATAGCCCATGTCTTTTGGTTGTAGAAGTTTAGGTAATTTTTTTTCATCAGAAAGATATATCAGAGGATTTTCTCCCCCCCATTCAAATTTGAAAGCTTTACAACCCTCATTTTTGAGCTTCTTCCAAATTTCAAAGGAAGCAACCGGAGCTTTGAAGTTATCCCCAACTAAAGGATCGCCTCTGTAGTGAGGTGCAGGAGGCTGATTTCCTAAAAGCTGTGATTCTGCGTTAGCAATAATTATTCCTTCATGGTTTTTCAAAAAGGTATTTATGTGGCTTTGCTTATGGACCTCTGAGAAAACTTCAAAAGTCTCACCATCGTATAAAGGAGATGTAATCTTACAATTAGCATAACCTCTTTCAAGCCATTCCTCTCCTAAAGATTCGATCACTGGATGAAGTAAATATGCAGAAACTGTCACTCCAGGTACCAAGCCTCCTTTGAAACCATATTCTTTCGCTAGTTCATCGCTATGAATTTGATTCTCTGAATCTGGAGCAGTATTTAAAGCAGTTGCTTGCCAAATATCCATAAAACAAAACTATACTTCAGCTTTCTTTTTTTGATAAGAATTTATTGCCCCTAAAGCTAAAGGGAGAATTCCCAAGATAAATTCTCCAATAAAAATTTGATTGTAGTCTGTGCCATAAGTGTAGATTGCAATAAGATTGAATACTCCTGCAGATATGTAAACAATTCCTACTGAAAAAAACCACGCTGAGTTCAAGGTTATTACTCCAAGAATGGAGAATAAAAAAGTTGCTACAAAAAATGCAGTAAAGTCTCGAAGTAAGGCATTTCGGGCGCTTGAGTTAAGCTCATTAAAGATAAATCCAAAATCAGAGGCTGCACTAATAGGTGTAAAAATCCAATTAAGGACCAATCCTAAAATTAAATAAGCATAAATAATACCCAGAGTTCTTATTACAAAAGAAATCTTTCTTTCTTTAGAAATAAGAATTTTAAACAAATATCCTCCAGCAAAACCTGCGACACAATGTAGAAATTTTCCAAGAATAGTCCTATTGCCTCCTAGAACTTCTGTTTGTGTTGTAAATTCGACCAATAAAAAAAGAGTTAAACCTGTGATCAAGGCTCCTGCAATTGGATAAAGGTACTTTGTCTTTGAAATATACTTTTGAATTAAACCAACTAAAGAAAATGCTAAGGCGAATTCAATAATAATGATTCCATATAGAAGAGTTCCAAGTCTTTGAAAATCAAATAAGATGATTTCTAAGGAAGAAAAAAAATTTACAGGCAGATTCATTGAAGAAAGCCATATTATGTTTGCAAATGATGAAATTGGAGTGGTCAAAGCTACGGTAAAAAGAGCCGCAACAAGAATTGCAAATGGATATTTTGCTATTTTCATTCCTTAGTAGAAAGCACTTTCAATAATTTCCCCCTTCTTCCATCTGTTAAAAGATAAAGTTCACCGCTTGGGGAGAGTCCAATACTTCTCAAGCGACTATTTAGACTAGAAAAGATGGACTCTTCAGAAATAAGAGAGTTTGTCTTTTTAATTTTTTTTACGTCTCTGGATACTAAAGCTGTGATGAGAAAACTATCTTTAAGCTCAGGGTATAAATCTCCGTCATAATAGATCATATCGGAAGGAGCTATAGATGGTACCCAATACTTTAAGGGTTGCTCCATGCCCTCCATTTTTGTGAATGGGCTAATAACTGCGCCTGAATAATCTATACCATAAGTAATTGCAGGCCAGCCGTAATTTTTTCCTGGCTCAATTAAGTTAAATTCGTCTCCTCCTCTAGGCCCATGCTCATGTTCAAAAATTCTTCCATCATCCATGACAACAAGTCCTTGCATATTTCTATGACCGTAAGTAAATATTTCTGGAAGTATAGTTTTGTTGCCGATAAAAGGATTATCAGAGGGTACTGATCCATCTTTATTAATTCTAATTATTTTTCCAAAATGATTATCCAAACTTTGAGCTTTTTCTTTATGATCGAAACCATCACCGCTGGTTAGGAGTAAAGTTCCGTCAGAGAGAAAATCAATTTTTGCTCCCATATGAATTGGAACTCTTCTGAATGCTTTAGCTTCGAAAATAATTTTTTTGTTAATTAAAGCGTTGTTACTTAATTCAGCAGACATCAAAAAAAGAGTGGATTTTCCTCTTTCGTTTAAAGCTGAATAAGTGAGATATAAAATGTTATTCTTTTTGAAATTAGGATCTAAAACTATTTCAGATAAACCGCCTTGGCTTGCGTATTGGACTTTAGGGGCACCTTCGACTTCAACAACTTCTCCTGACGAAATTGTTATTATTTTCACTCTTCCTGGTTGCTCTGTGAAAATTATTTGATTTTCATTTAAAAAATCAAAACTCCATGCATCATCTAGATCAGAAGCTATTGTTTTAAATTGATAGTTTGCAAATATTAAATTTACAAAAAAGATTAAACTTAAAAAATAAGATTTAATTTTTGTTTCCCCTGCGTAAAAAATGACAGTATAACTGTCAAAAGTTTATAAGTCTTAATTTTTTTGAAGTTATAATGATAAGTTTAATGACTATAATTATTCAATTAAATGAAATTTGAGCACTCTAAAAAAACCACTGATCTCATAAAAAAAGTATCTGATTTTATGCAGGAAAATGTATATCCAGCAGAAGAGAAATATGCTGCGGAAATGAAGGCTTTTCGTACAGCTGGAAATCCATGGCAAGTTCCAAAAGTAATAAATGAATTAAAACAAAAGGCAAAAAGTTTGGGTCTATGGAATTTTTTCTTGCCTGAAAGTGAAAATGGTTATGGTTTAACCAACTTAGAGTATGCTCCGCTAGCTGAGTTGATGGGTAAAGTAAGCTTTGCTTCAGAGATATTTAATTGTTCCGCGCCAGATACAGGAAACATGGAAGTGTTGGATAAATTTGGATCAGATTATCAAAAAGAGAAATGGTTGCGCCCTCTCCTAGATGGCGAAATTAGATCAGCCTTTGCGATGACAGAACCGAGAGTGGCGTCCTCAGATGCGACCAATATAGAAAGTAAAATTGAAGAGGACGGCGACGAATATGTAATCAATGGCGAAAAGTGGTGGACTTCTGGATTTGGCAGACCTGATTGCAAGATAATGATTTTTATGGGTGTAACAAACCCAGAGAATCCTAAGCATCAAAGACAATCTCAGATTCTCATTCCAACAGATGCCAAGGGAATTAAAAATCTTAGGATGTTAACTGTCTATGGTGCAGATCATGCCCCTAATGGTCATGCGCATCTTAAATTTACCAATGTAAGAGTTCCCAAAGAAAACTTAATTTTAGGAGAAGGCAGAGGTTTTGAGATAGCCCAAGGAAGACTAGGTCCAGGTAGAATTCATCACTGCATGCGAATCATTGGAGTTGCTGAAAGAGCTTTGGACTTACTATGCAAACGCTCATTAAATAGAAAAGCCTTTGGAAAGCCTTTAGCAGAACTAGGAGGAAATTATGATGTTATCGCTGACTGCAGGATAGAAATTGAAATGTGTCGATTAATGACCTTAAAGGCAGCTCACATGATGGATACTGCTGGAAATAAAATTGCTAAAAGTGAAATTGCCCAGATTAAAGTTGCCATTCCTTTAATGGCAACTAGAGTAATTGATAAAGCCATTCAAATTCATGGCGGTGCGGGAGTTTCACAGGATACGCCCCTAGCAAGCTTATATGCTTCTGTTAGATATTTAAGAATTGGTGATGGTCCCGATGAAGTTCATCGACGCACAGTTGCAAGATATGAACTAGGAAAACACGAATCTTTATAAAGTATATAATAGTAATTATGTTGGCTTTTAAAGAACAAAACTGCGAACTTACTCTGGCTGAAGGTCTAGAGATTTATCTGAATTATTTAAAAGAAAATAACAAAAAAATTGGAACTGACGGTTCGGATGATGATTATAAGATTTGGCAATGTCACGATTGCACTCATGTCATTTTTGGTAATGGTGCTACTTTTGAAGAAGAATCCATAAATGATCTGCATGGACTTATTTTGTGTTCCTATAAATGGAAAGATTATTTTGCTTATTTTGAAGATCCTTTTTTAAAAAATCACATGAAATATTTATGGAAAGAAGTAGGTTTCAAAAAGACAGTGATTTCCATGTTTTATGCTTATAAATCTCTTTTTGGTATTCTAAAAATGAGATTTAGAATGAAGAAAAAATGGCCTCTAAAAGTTCCAGAATCCTACTTGACGAGGAAAATTTGCGATTTAAGAGAGGAATACGGAATACAAATACTTTCTGAAAAACAAAGACCTAAAAATTTTATCGAATGGTCTGGTTCAATCAAAAACCCTAGGTGATGTTTCCTTCAAATATCTGGCTTTACATTCTTCTTTTTGTAATTGTCGGTGTGATTTTGAGCTTTCCTTTTAAATCAAAATTTCAAAAAAACTTTTTTTTAGCAAATGGCAAGGTTGTTGATTTACCAATGATGTTAAGCTTTTTGATGATTTGGGGAAGTATATATTTAGGCTTTCAAGCAGAGGCTGATAGTTGGAAAGATTACAGACAAGGTATTTTTAATGTAGCAGGTTTAGAAGGTGATAATCACCCTGCTGGGATAATTTTAAGTAAGTCAAATTCTAAATCAGAATTAATAGATAATTTATTTGAAGAGCAATCGTACTATAAAGCTTATGAAGGTTTTACGTTAGAAAAATGGAAAGAAAATGGTTGTGTTTATCCAAAATTGAATGGAAGCTGCGATGATCGTGCAAAAAAAATATTTAAAGAAATTGAAATTATAGTCTCTGATTTATTTCCTAGAAAAGCTGAGTTTTTTGAGACGCAGACACATTATTTCAATCTAGCGGAATATAGAAATCCCAATGCAATGTATTTTCAATACTTTTTTATTTTTGTATTTTTAATAATTTTGTTGATACACATTCAAGGATCAAATCTAATCTGGGGGATAATTCAAACAATTTTTCGAGTGCCGGTTATGGGTCCCCTTGCAGGAGCTTTAATTATTTTCAACTTGTTTTCTTCTGCAAAAAGTGCAGAGAAAGCCATCGAAACTAAGAAAAAAGGGAAAGCAATTTCTGAAGGTATAAAGAAATCAAAAAGAGAAAAATATGATATCTGAAAAAGAAAATAATGATTTTAGCGATAAAGGTTCTTTTCTTTGTGCATTTTTAGCTTTGATACTTGGACCTTTAGGAGTTCATAAGTTTTATGTTGGTAGGATAAAGTCTGGGTTCCTTCATATTCTCGCTTCTTTTTTTATTATCGGCATTCCATTAGCAATGTTTGATCTATATCAAATCTTTAAAGGAAATTTTATTGACGTTAATGGTAAAAAACTCAGACCCATGCCTATTTTAGTTAAAGGCACTTACCAAGAAAGAGTAGAAGCAAATAAAGAGTGGATAGACAACAGTGCCTTTGGAAAATGGATTAAAAGAAATGAACTTTCATCAAGAGAAAAAGAATTGCTCAAAAAAGGAGATGTCAAAGGAGCCTTTGAAGAAGTTCAGAAGAGAAAGGATGAAAGCTAACCAGAAACTCTAATTTATAATAATTACATGCTCATTTATCAACAAGAATCTTGCGAACTGACTTTGAAAGAAGGAATTGAAGAATATCGAAGTTATTTAAGAGAAAATAATCGCCACGTATTAGGTGAAAATTGCTCAGAAGACGAAAAATTTAATATCTTATGTCATGATGCAACTCATGTGATTTTTGGTTTGGATACTTCTTTGGAGGAAGAAGCCATGCTGGACTGCTGGATATTTTTTGGTGGCGATTACTTTAAAGTTTCGATGGAATATTTTAAAGGCTCCTTAGATATAAAAGAAACAAATGAAAAAGTTTTTGACCTTCTTAAGGAAGTTGGATATTTGAAATATACTTATCTGTACTTAAGAGTGGTATTCCGAAAATGGCCCAAGATTTTTTTTAGAACCAGAAAGATGAAAAAATGGTCTTACTTTTTTCCTTCAGACTTTCTTGAAAAGAAAATCTCAGACCTCAGAAAAGACTTCAATATAAGGATACTTTCTCCTGAAGAAAGAAAAATGAAGAAAGTCATTTGGCACCGAGCTATTTCTTAATTTATTGAAACTTGGTGGGCCCGGGAGGACTCGAACCTCCGACCAACGGATTATGAGTCCGCTGCTCTAACCAACTGAGCTACAGGCCCTTATGTTTTTAATCATTCTGAGTGAATTTATTCGTCTAAGAAAGTTTTAAGATGACCTGATCTAGATGGATGTCTAAGCTTTCTTAAGGCTTTAGCCTCAATCTGTCTAATCCTTTCTCTGGTTACATCAAATTGTTTACCAACCTCTTCCAAAGTGTGGTCGGTATTCATTCCAATCCCAAATCTCATTCTCAATACTTTAGCCTCTCTAGCAGTTAAACTAGATAAAACGCCATCTGTAGCATCATGAAGATTATTTTCTGTGGCAGCATCTATCGGGGAATCCTGAAGCGGATCTTCAATAAAGTCTCCTAAAGTAGTGTCGTCTTCATCCCCTATTGGTGTTTCAGTTGAAATAGGTTCTTTGGCAATTTTTAAAACTTTTCTGATTTTTTCTTCTGGCATATCCATTTTTTCAGAAAGTTCTTCTGGTGTTGGTTCCTTACCTTGTTCTTGCAGCATTTGACGAGAAATTCTATTCAATTTGTTGATAGTCTCAATCATATGCACTGGAATTCGAATGGTTCTTGCTTGATCTGCAATCGATCTGGTAATCGCCTGCCTAATCCACCAAGTAGCATAAGTTGAAAATTTGTATCCCCTTCTGTATTCAAATTTATCGACCGCCTTCATTAAACCAATATTTCCTTCTTGAATAAGATCTAAGAATTGAAGCCCTCTATTTGTGTATTTTTTTGCAATTGAAATAACCAATCTTAGATTGGCTTCTATCATGTCTTTCTTTGCTCTTCGAATTTTGGTTTCACCCTTTGCCATTTTAGAAGTAATATCCTTGAGCTCTGTTACCGTCATGCCAACGTTATCCGTAAGATTCATAATTCTTTTTTGGATTTTATTTACATCGGGTTTCACATCTTTAAGGAGCTTCGCATAGTTTTTCTTAGAACGAATAGTGCTGTCGAGAAACTTCAAATTAGTTTGATTTTCTTTAAAGATTTCCAAGAAGTCCTTTCTTGGCATGTTGCAGTCTTGAGTGCAAATATCATAGATTTCTCTTTCTGAGTCTCTTATAGCTTTTGCTAGGGCTCTTGCAGTTAAGGAGATGGTTTCAAATCGTTTAGGTGATAACTTGAGAAACTTAAAATGTTCTCCTAACTTATCAAGGTCTTTTTGAGCTTTGTCGTTATCTCTGCCCGAAGAAGCAATGCTTTTCTGAGATTTGTTGTACTGTCTTTTAATAGAAGAGAATCTTTTAGCAAGTTCTTCCATATTAATACCTACATCTTCTTCCTCAGCATTTGCCTCATCGGAAACTTCCTGAGATGAAGGCGGGAGGTCTTCTTCCTCGTCCATAAAACCCACAACTAAGTCTGTGATTCTTTTATCTTCTTTTTTGATTAATTCGTATTCCAATAGAACATCTTCAATGATTCCAGGATAAAAAGCGCAAGCATGAAGTAATTCTCTTGCTCCTTCTTCTATACGTTTGGCAATCGCAATCTCCCCTTCTCTAGTGAGAAGGTCAACAGAGCCCATTTCTCTCATGTAAAGTCTAACTGGATCTGTAGTTCTGCCAACCTCCGACTCAATGGTGCCCATTTCATTTTCAGTTGGTGTCTCAGGAGTATCTTGATTCGCGGAAGAAAAATTAGAACCTTCTTCAGGAGCCTCTTCTAAAACTTGGAGACCTAAATCACTTATTATCTGAATAACTTCTTCTAGCTGATCTGGATCAGAAACTTCATCGGGTAAGTAATCGTTTATGTCAGCAAAGGTGATATATCCTTGTTCTCTACCTTTTTCGATGAGCTCTCTCAGCCCACTATTCTCTAAATCGTCGTCAATCATATTTTGGGAAGTTGATTATATATAAGTTTGAAAGTCTTAACTATTATTTTTATCAATTAGAGCTTTTTAAATAAGGAAAGTTCATCCTCAGTAAGTTGTTCAAATTTAGAAGTAAGAAGTTTTTTAAGCTCTATTTTTTCTTTGGAATCCAAGTCATTTTTTTCATACTTTATCTTTAATTTTTGGAGAAGATTATCTCCTTGATTTCTTTCAATATAGTCAACTGCTTGTTTTATGAACTTCAAACCCTCATCGGGACTAATTAAGTTTTGATCGTTTGATAGGTCAATTAAGATGTTTTTTTGATCAGGAAATTCTTGAATGATCATTGGAAAAGATACATCTGATTTAGCTCTTAAAAAAGAAATTAAGGGACTAATTAAGAATTCGTTATTATCTATAAAATAATCTAGGTATTCGGATTTAGCTAAATCTGGATTATGAATAATGCATTTTAGTAAGCTCTTAGTTACCTTACTCAAATCCATTTGTATGTCTTCTGATTGAGAGTGTTTTTTTGCTGCTGGCTTTGATGGTGAAATCTCGCTGAGATCTATATCCATTTTTTTTGAAAACTCATTGATCAAAATACTTTTAAAATTACCTTCTTGCATTGGTTTCACTAGAGAAACAAACTCCTTTGATGCTGCAGCTTTTCCTTCTAAAGAACTGTCATGTTTTTTTAGAATGCTTTCAAATAAATAGTCCGAAAGATTCGTTGCATCATTTATTAGCTTAGGTAATTCTTCTTTTCCTTTTTCTAACAACAAACTTGCTGGATCATGTTCATTTGGTAGGAATAAGAACTTAACTTTTTTGCCATCTTTTACAACTGGAATAGCTATTTCGAGAGCTAATTTTGATGCATTTCTACCCGCCTCGTCTCCATCAAAACAAAAAATAACTTCATCTGTCTTTTGAAAAAGTGTTTCTAAGTGAAATTTATTAGTCGCTATTCCAAGTGTTGCAACGGCAATGGGTAAATCGAAACTAAAGCAAGCTAAGACATCCATATAACCTTCCACTACCAAAATCTGAGTTGGTCTTGAGTTTCTTGCTAAAACATTTGGAAGGCCGTACAGCTCTCTACTTTTTTTGAATACTTCAGATTCTGGGGTATTAAGATATTTAGGCTGAACTTCATCATCTAAAACTCTTCCTCCAAACCCAACAATTTTGTTTCTTCGAGAAGCAATGGGAAAAATCAATCTATTTCTAAAAACATCATACTTTCTTTCGTTTTTTGCGATTTTAAAAAGTTTAGAAGATTCCTTAGCTTCAATCTTTTGTGATTCAAAATGTTTAACAAGATTGTCCCAGCCTTCCAAACTTAAACCCAATTCAAACTCTTTTGAAATTTCCTCTGAAATTCCTCTTTCTTTCAAATAAGATCTAATTTTTTCTCCCTCCTTGGGTTTTAAAAGATTATTTTTGTAAAAGTTTTTCGCCTCATCATTAAAACGAAATAATTCATCAAATTTTTCCCTGTCATAATTTGATTTAGTCCTTGGAATTTCCAAACCAAGGTTTTTGGCTAAAATTTCCACAGCTCCAACAAAATCTTTTGACTGATAATTCATTAAAAAGCCAATAGCATTTCCTGAGGCTCTGCACTTAAAACAATAGTAAAACTGCTTTTGATCACTAACGCTAAATGACGGATTGCTGCCATCATCACAGAAAGGACACTGCGCCCAATGGTCTTTGCCTTTTCTTTTTAAAGGAACATAAGAATCAACCAATGAGATAATATCTGAGTCCTCGAGAACTTTTTGGATAAAATCTTCTGGAATGAAGTCAGACATTTTTACTTTTGCCTCTCAACCAAGATTCTAAAATAACCTGAGCAGCTAAAGCATCAATTCCAGGGTTAGGTTGTGATTTATTTTTTTTAATTATATCCATTTTTTGCTTTGCTTCGAAAGAGGATAGTCTTTCGTCATGAAGTTTACATTCTATCTTTAGCGATTTTTCAATTTTTTTCTGAAAACTTCTAACCTCTTTAGACATTTTACTTTCTGTATCATCCATATTTATTGGGAGACCCAAAATAATCAATTTTATTTCCCACTCATTCACTAAATCTTGTATTTCTTGAAAGAGGTTTTTTTGATTTGTGTAAATAATTGTTCCTTGGGTAGAGGAACTGTAAGTAATGTCATTACCAACAGCATAACCGATATACTTTTGTCCGTAATCTATGCCTAAGATATTTGCCATTAAAAAGCTTTTTCTATCTGCTCAATTAAATCCTTGGCAAGGTTTATTCCCTGTTGATCATATAACTCTCTAAAGCAAGTAGGACTTGTAATGTTTATCTCTGTTAGAAAAGATCCCAAGATATCTATGCCAGCCACTAAAATACCCTGTTCGATTAATTTGGGTTTTATGGCATTGATAATCTCAAAGTCTCTATCGTTCAACTCTCTTACTTCTGCTTTACCTCCAGCAGCAAGATTTCCACGAAAATCGTCACCTTGAGGAATCCTAGTCACAGAAAAGCCACAATCTTCACCAGAAATTAGAATAACCCTTTTATCTCCTTCAAATACCTCAGGTATAAATTTTTGCACCATCATTTTTTCCTTTTTTTTATCGATAGACTCAAGGCTTTTAAGAAGATTCGCATCTTTTATATGAAGTCTTTTAATCCCCTCTCCGCCCATCAAGCCTAGAGGTTTGATAACTACTTCGGAATTTCTATCAATGAAATCTTTAATAATTTCTTTCGAAGAAGATACTATGGTGTCGGTAATCAAAGAGGGATAATCAAGAATTGCTAACTTTTCATTGTTATCTCTTAAGGCTTTTGGATCATTGAATACTTTAACTCCCAATTTTGCAGCGGACTCCAAAATATAAGTATTATTGATGTACTCCATATTAAAAGGTGGGTCTTGTCTCATTAAAATTGCATCAAAGAAATCTAAGGATGCAGTTTTGTTTTCTCCCTTTTCGTACCAGTTAGACTCTTCATACTGAACGGAAATCGATGAAAATTCTGCATAGGGTTTTTCGGCATTAAAAAATAGACAATTTGGCTCAATGTAAAAAATTTCATGTCCTTTTTCTTGGGCCTCTATCATCATAGCTAACGTAGAATCCTTTCTATAAGAAATCTGAGAGATGGGATCCATAACAAAAGCTAATTTCATTTTATTTATTTAATATTTTTAACATTGACAATAATACAGTAGGCACTGTTTCTGTTTTTATGACTAACTCTCCTAAAGAGACTCCCTTTAGCCCATTGGACTTCATTTTATCAATTTCCTTAGGAGAAAAGCCTCCTTCTGGGCCTATGGAAAAAAAAATTTCGTCTAGATTGGATATGGATTCAATATTTTTATTCTCTCCTGGGTGTAGATAAAACTTATTCGCTGAAGATATTTCCTCTTGCCATTGGTCTAAGGTCATATATCCAATTTGAGGCATCCAATTATTTCCAGATTGTTCGCAAGCTCCAATAATGACTTTTTTCCACCTTTCGAATTTTTTTTCCGATGGTTTTTTCAAAAACTTTGATCTTTCAGAAGATAAGCAATCTACTCGATGCACTCCCAATTGTGTTACTTCATTTAAAATTTTTTCAAAGTTTTTAATTTCCGAGATGCCTAATGAGATTTTTGGAAAATTTATTTCTTTAATTTTTACCTCACCAGTTGAAAAAATTTCACAGGTCTTTTTGTTAATTAAAGAGATAGATGCCTCAAGAAATTGCCCTTTCGAGTTGAATACTTCTATCTTATCTCCTTCTCGTTTTTTTATAACTAAAAGATGGTGAAAACTATCTTTATCTAGTTTGTAAGTTTTGTTTTTTGTGAGTTCCTTGTCGAGAAAAATTCGTGGTATTCTCATACTTTTATCTTACTGCATATATTTAGCTTGTTTTAATTTTAATGAAAATTTATCTAATAAGACATGGAGAGGCCGCTCAGTCTTGGGACCAATCAGCAGACCCAGGCTTAAGCGAGCTTGGAAAAGAACAAGCATTGGAATGTTTCAATTCTCTCAGTAAGAAAGAAGATCTAAGTCAATTTAATTTGATATCTAGTCCTTTACAGAGAGCTCAAGAAACAAGTTTGCATTTTAAAAAAAATCTTAATAAACAACTCTCTTTGAGTGAAGCCTTCAGAGAAATCCCATCTCCGGGAATATCCTTACTAGAGCGAAAAAATTGGCTGCAAGAAGTTTTCAAAAAAAATATTAGTGATTTAGATAAACCTCAACAGAACTGGCAATCAAATATTCTTCTAACTTTAAAAGATTTATCTGAGCCGACAATTATTTTTTCCCACTTCATGGTTATCAATATTGTTGTCAGTACTTTAAAAGATGATCCAAGGGTTGTTTCTTTCTATCCTGATAATTGCTCAATTACTGAATTAAAAAGTGATGAAGGTAAGCTAAGTTTAATATCTACTGGGAATGAATTACAAACACACGTAAATTAATGAAAAGCAAGGACCCGAAAAAAGAAGATAGAAAATCGCTAAAATATCAAGTTGGATTAGCCCTTAGAAGATACTTCAAAGAATTGGATGGTAATAAAGCAACTAATGTTTTTGAAATGGTGATAAAAGAGGTAGAAAGACCAATGCTCGAAGAAGTTATGAAATTTTGCAGTGGAAATAAATCTCAAGCTAGCAAGATATTGGGTATTAATAGAGTAACTCTCAGAACAAAACTAAAACAATACAATCTGGATAATGGCAAAAAATCGTAAAATAAAAATCAAACGCGCCCTTGTGAGTGTTTCTGACAAAACCGGAATCGTAAATTTTGCAAGAAACCTTCATAAGTTGAATATAGAAATTATTTCGACGGGAGGTACAGAAAAATTATTAAGAAAAAATAAGATACCTGTAGTTCCAGCTGAAAAATTTTCGGGTTCACCTGAGATGATGGGTGGTCGAGTAAAAACTTTGGTACCGCAAATTCATGGGGGAATTCTTTCTCGACGAAAAGAAGATAAAGAAGAAATTAAAAAACACGATATCAAAGAAATTGATCTGGTTGTAGTGAATCTCTACCCTTTTGAAGAAACAATAAAAAAACCCAACATTGAATTGGCCGAAGCAATAGAAAATATTGATATCGGAGGTCCCACAATGCTGAGATCGGCTGCTAAAAATTTTTTCCACGTAGCAGTAGTTTCATCTCCAAGTCTTTATGATTCATTTATTGCAGACTTAGAAACTGAAAACGGAAAGTGTTCATATGAAATTAGAAAAAAATTATCTTTGAAGGCTTTTGAACATGTAGCTAACTATGACATTGCAATTGCTAACTTTTTATCTAGCTACGATGATGAGATACCAGAAAACTTTTTCAGTAGTCATAAACTAAAACAAGTATTGCGGTACGGAGAAAATCCTCATCAGGAAGCAAATTTTTATATAAATTCAGGGTCTGAAGGTGCGGGCATCACTTCAGCAGAACAAATTCAAGGAAAAGAGCTTTCTTATAATAATATTGCAGATGCCGATGCAGCCATTGAATGTGTTGCAAATTTTGAGAAACCCTCTTGTGTCATTGTTAAACATGCAAATCCTTGTGGGGTTGCTTCGGGGAAAACATTGTTAGAAGCCTATGAGAAAGCTTTTTCTTGTGATGAAACCTCTGCATTTGGAGGTATTATTGCTTTAAATAAAGCTCTGGATAAATTTACTGCAAAAAAAATTATCGATAATCAATTTGTTGAAGTGATAGCTGCACCAGCCATTAATCCTGCTGCAAAAAAAATAATTGCTTCAAAAAAAAATGTTCGTCTTTTATTAATCAAAGATTTATTTAAAAAACCAACTGGATTTAAAACCCTAACAATGAACCAAGGTATTTTGGTCCAAAATGTTGACGATGGTGTGGTTTCAAAAGAAGATCTCAAAGTAGTAACCAAGAAAAAACCGACTCCCAAACAAGTTAACGATGCCTTATTTGCCTGGCGTGTAGGAAAATACGTTAAATCCAATGCAATTGTTTATGCAAAAAATAACATGACTCTTGGTATAGGAGCGGGTCAAATGAGCAGAATCGACAGCGCTGAAATTGCCGTCAGTAAAGCCAAAAAAGCGGGTTTTAATCTTAAAGGAGCTACTATGGCTTCGGATGCTTTTTTTCCATTTAGAGACAGCATTGATGAAGCTGCAAAGAATGGAATCCAATGTGTTATTCAACCTGGTGGATCAATAAGAGACAAAGAAGTTATTGCAGCAGCTAATGAAGCTAATATGATCATGTTTTTCACCAGCATGCGTCACTTCAGACATTGATATGAAAATTTTAGTCATAGGTTCTGGCGGAAGAGAACACGCACTTGTTTGGAAACTTGCCCAAAGCGATTTGTGTGAAAAGGTTTTTGTTGCTCCTGGAAATGCCGGTACTGCCGATGAGCCAAAAACAGAGAACGTTGACTTAAATGCTGAAGATTTAGATGGACTATTGGATTTTGCGAAAAACAAAGAAATCGATCTCACTATTGTCGGTCCTGAAGCTCCCTTAGTCTTGGGTCTAATTGATTTATTTGAAAAAAATAATTTACTTTGTTTGGGTCCTAATAAACTCGCCGCGCAAATGGAAGGCTCAAAGATTTTCATGAAAGATGTTTTAAAGAAAGGAAACATTCCTACTGCAACTTATGAAGTATTTTCAAATCCTGAACCTGCAAGAGAATATTTAGCAACATGCGATATCCCAATTGTCCTTAAGGCAGATGGTCTTGCAGGTGGCAAAGGTGTGATTGTTGCTTTTTCTAGAGAAGAAGCTTTAGAAGCGCTAAATTCTTTAATGGTAGATCAAAAACTTGGTTCTGCAGGAGATAATCTTGTTATTGAAGAATTCCTCAAAGGTGAAGAGGCTAGTTTCATAGTTTTGTGTGATGGTGAAAATGTAATTCCTTTGGCAAGTTCTCAAGATCATAAACAAAGAGATGATGGTGACAAAGGGCCTAATACAGGCGGGATGGGAGCATATTCCCCTACTCCCTTAATTACTAAAGAACTGAACGAAGAAATTATGCAAGAAATTATTATTCCTACTCTGGACGAATTAAAACGAAGAAACATAGAATACAAGGGTTTTTTGTATGCTGGTTTGATGATTGATAACCAAGAAATTAAAGTCTTGGAATACAACTGTAGGTTTGGGGATCCAGAAACCCAACCGATATTAATGAGAATGAAAAGTGATTTTCTTGAATTATGTATAAAGGCTGCAAAGCAGGAATTAAATGGAGAAAAAATCGAGTGGGATGAAAGATTTGCATTAGGTGTTGTAATGGCTTCAAAAGGTTATCCTGAAAAATATGAAACTGGTTTTCCAATCTTGGGTATAAGAGAAGAGAATGAAACTACAAAGGTATTTCATTGTGGAACAAAGAAAGAGGGAGAAGAGATTCTTTCAAATGGCGGTCGGGTTCTATGTGTTACTGGATTAGGAAATGATTTAGATACAGCTTTTGAAAAAGCTTACGAAGCTACTTCTAAAATTAGTTGGAGTGGTGCTTTTTACAGAAAAGATATTGGAAAAAGGAATCAGTAAATTTTAGACAAGTATTTCTCGAAGTGCTTCGCCTGGACTTGGCTCTCTCATAAAACTTTCACCAATAAGAAAACTATGAATACCTTCCTCTTTAGAAGATAAAATATCTTCTCTTGAATTAATTCCACTTTCAGATACCACAATCACATCTTTGGATATTTGCTTTGCTAATTCTATAGCTAAGCTTTTATCGACCTCAAAGGTTGTGAGATCTCTATTATTAATACCTAGTAGCCTTGGATCGATGGATAAGGCTGTATTCAATTCATCTTCCGAGTGAACTTCAATCAAAACATCTAAATTTAACTCATCTGCTAATTGAGAAAAGTCCTTCAATTTTGCTAATTCGAGAGCAGCAACTATCAGAAGTATACAATCTCCTCCCGAAGCCTTTGTTTCGTATATTTGATAAGGATCAATCATAAAATCTTTTCTTAAAATTGGTAATGCACAAGCATTTCTTACCATGTGTAAGTACTCCAATTTTCCTTGAAAAAATGGTTCGTCTGTGAGGACGCTTAAAGAAACAGCTCCATTTGTTTCATAATCTTCTGCAATCTTTATTGGCTCAAAGTCTTGCCTTATAAGCCCCTTACTGGGCGATGCT
This sequence comes from uncultured SAR86 cluster bacterium, assembly GCA_902632605.1. Lineage (GTDB taxonomy): Bacteria > Pseudomonadota > Gammaproteobacteria > Magnimaribacterales > AG-339-G14 > MEDG-81. The sequence goes on from CACPDB010000007.1 coordinate 66,623, forward strand.
TTTTTAATTTCAGCAATAATAGCTGTTTCTTCCTTAGAAACTTTCATCGAAATTGCTTCAATAAAGTCTCTTTTCTCATATTTTTCAAAATCGTCCTCTAGAGAGGAAATCGACCTATAAGAACTAGACTTTTTGACTGTTTCTTTAGTGGTTTCTATTATTTTATTAAGCTGATTCATTGAAATTATTAGAAAAAGTAGCTAATTCCTTAAGCTTATCTAAGCCTGATCCTGACTTTATTACATTGATTGCTGTCTCAAATGCTTTTTCAAAGCTAGTTACCAAGTCAGAAACATAAATTACAGCAGCAGAATTTAGACTTGTTATATCTTCGCCTGATTTAAAGCCTTCATCTTGGAGAGTTGTCTTTATAAGCTCTAAGCTTTGTGATGGAGAGTCTATTTGAAGATCATTTAAATCTTCATGATGAATATCAAAATCTTTTGGATCAATTTCATACTCTTTAATTTTGTTATTTTCCAATTCCGCCACAAATGTTTTGTCTACTGAACTAATTTCATCAAGACCATCTTTTGAATGAAAAACCATAGCTTTAATAGTTCCTAGATTTTTTAGAGTTTCTGCAACAGGTAAAACCCATTTAGTATCATAAACCCCAATACATTGTCTTTTTGCACCTGCTGGATTTGTAAGTGGTCCAAGCAAATTGAAAATAGTTTTATCGGCAATTCGTTTTCTCACTGGCATGACATATTTCATTCCTGGATGAAAATTTTGAGCGAACATAAATCCAATTCCAATTTCCTCAATACATTTAGCAACTTGATTTGGACTTAGGCTCAAATTCACATTAGCTACTTCTAAGACATCAGCGCTGCCACTTTTTCCTGTTGCTGTCCTATTACCGTGTTTTGCAATTTTTACTTTTGCTGCTGCTGATACCAATCCTGCAGTTGTAGATACGTTCATCATACTTTTACCAAGCCCTCCTGTTCCGCAACAGTCGACAAGATTATCTTTCTCTTTCAAATCAACTTTTAGGGAAGCAGCTCTCATTGCAAGAACAGCCCCAGTTAATTCATCTGATGTTTCTCCTTTTTTAGAAAGACCAAGAAGAAAGTTTTCAATCTCTTGATCTGAGATCTTTCCAAAAAAAATTTCTTGCACAACGTGTGCAGTTTCTTCTTGAGAAAGATTTTTTGAAGAAACTTTAGATATGATTTCCTTTGCATTCATATTGTATTTAAAAAATTAGAAAGAAGTTTCTTCCCATCTTCGGTCATAATTGATTCTGGATGGAACTGAACTCCACTCACATTCAATTTGCAATGTTGAATTCCCATAATAGAACCATCTGTAGTTCTCGCATTAACTATAAAATCCTCAGAAAGAGTTTCCTCTTCAATAACTAAAGAGTGATATCTAGTTGCAGTGAAATTATTAGGCATACCTTCAAACAAAAAATTACCATCATGCTGTATTTCAGAGGTTTTGCCATGCATAAGTTCTTTAGCTTTTATGATATTTGCACCAAAGACTGCACCAATGGCTTGATGTCCCAAACATACGCCTAAAATAGGCTTATTTTCCTTAAAAGAATCAATAACTTGCATTGATATCCCAGACTCTTTAGGGGTACAAGGTCCGGGGGAAATTACAATATATTTTGGATCAAGTTTTCTTATTTCTTCTATCGTTATTTGGTCGTTTCTGAAAGTTTTAACCTCTTGCCCCAACTCTCCAAAATATTGAACAAGGTTATAAGTAAAAGAATCGTAATTGTCGATCATCAATAACATTTATGTTCCTATATTATTAATTGCTTTGACTATTGCCATTGATTTATTGTTTACTTCTTCCCATTCCTTCTCTGCAACAGAATCAGCAACTATTCCTCCCCCGGCTCCAACATATATTTTTTTATCTTTGATGACAGCACTTCTGATGACAATAGCAGTATCCATATTACCTGACCAAGATATATACCCTACTGCACCGCCGTATATTCTTCTTCTTGAAACTTCCAGCTCATCAATAATTTCCATGGCCCTAACTTTGGGGGCGCCTGTCAGAGTTCCTGCGGGGAAAGTTGCCTTTAATGCATCAATCGGAGAAATGTTGTCTCTAATCTTTCCAACTACATTAGAAACTAAATGCATTACATGAGAGTATCTTTCAATAACCATTTTTTCATT
>CACPDB010000008.1 GCA_902632605.1 uncultured SAR86 cluster bacterium
TGGTTGTTGGAAATATAGTAGGTTCTAACATTTTAAATATAGTGCTAATTTTTCCAATAATCGGGATTGGCTCTACGGCTGTTTTTGATCAGGAAATTTTTAGCCGTGATTTTATGGTCATGAGTGCATTAACAGCTGCATTTATTTTGTTAGTAACTGTTGGTAGAGGAGAAGGAAGTTTAAAAAAAGTTTTATCTCCTGTTTTTGCTGTAGGAATGTTTATCTCAATGGGCCTTTATTTAACTAGTCTGTTTTAAGATTTTTTCCAGATAGTTTTTCCATCTAGATCCTCAAGCACAATACCTTTTTTTAATAACTGGTCTCTAATTTTATCCGCTAAATCAAACTTTTTGTTTTCTCTAGCATCGTTGCGATCGCTTATCAGCTTTTCAATTTCTTGAATCGAAAGATTGAGATCTCCATATTTAAAATAATTTTCTGTTTCATCTAAAAGCAATCCTAAAGAATTAAGCAATACTTTAAGAGTAGATAGTCTTTCAGTTGAAAGATCTCCCCTACTTTCAGTATTTCCCGCATAGGCTTGAAGGAGAGAAATGGCTTTTGGAGAGTTGAAATCATCTTGAAAAGCAGAAGTGAAATCTTCTTTAAAAGATTTATCTTCGTTAAATTTGCTAGGTATTTTTGTATCACTGAATAATGTGTAGAACTTATCTAAGATTTTTTTTGCATTTTCCAAACCTTCTTTTGAATAAGATATTGGGCTTCTGTAATGCGTCAAAAGAAAAAATAGTCTTAAAACCTCTGGATGAAACTCTTTTAAAATATCTTTTACTGTAATGAAGTTTTTTAAGGACTTAGACATTTTTTTGTCTTCAATTCTTAATGGGCCTGTATGCATCCATAAGGATGCAAACTCTTTTTCAGTTGCGCACTTTGCTTGAGCTATTTCATTTTCATGGTGAGGAAATTTTAAATCTAAACCGCCTCCATGAATATCGAACTCCTCGCCAAGGTATTTTATGCTCATTGCAGAACATTCAATATGCCAGCCAGGTCTACCTTCTCCCCAAGGAGATGGCCAAGTAATCCCATCGGTATCCATTTTCCATAAAACAAAATCCGCTTCATGTTTTTTATTGAGATCCGTTATTGTTCTTTCTGCAGCAGATAGCTGATCTAAAGTCCTGTTGGCCAATTTTCCGTAGTCTTTAAATTTTTTTATATCAAAGTAAACATCCGATTCGTTCTTCCTATATGCATAGCCCTTTTCTTCAAGAGATTGAATCATAGAAATGATCTCTTCAATATGATCAGATACTTTTGGCTCAATGTCAGGAGAATCAATACCCAGAGAAAAGAAATCATTGTGCATTTCTTTAATAAACTTTTTAGAAAAATCCAATGCTGGAATGCCCTCTTCTTTGGCACGATTTATAATTTTATCGTCAACATCTGTGATATTTCTTACATATTTTACTTTGAAGCCTACAAACCTTAAAAATTTGACAATTACGTCGAAGTTAATAAAAGTTCTTGCATGTCCTATATGCACATCGTCATAAGGAGTTAAGCCGCAAATATAAATACTTACTTCTCTTTTAATCTTGGGCTTAAAAGTCTCTTTTTTACCTGTGAGTGAATTGAATATTTTCATTTTTAAGTGAAGCTAGATAAGGGTATGATAAATTATGAATGAAATAATACTTTTAACTATCACTACTTCCTTAGGTAGCTTTGATATTGAACTTTACCAAAAAGAAGCGCCCATAACAGCTAACAATTTTGTTGAATATGTGGAGCAAAATTTTTATGAAAATACTTTATTTCACAGAGTTATTCCAGGCTTTGTAATTCAAGGGGGAGGTTTTGAAATAGGTATGTCTCCTAAAGAAACCAATCCACCAATTAAAAATGAAGCAGACAACGGTCTTAAAAATGATAAATATACTTTGTCCATGGCGAGAACTCAGGATCTAGATTCTGCTACATCTCAATTTTTTATTAACCTTGCGGATAATAAATCGTTAGATTACCCCTCAATGGGAGGATATGCGGTTTTTGGAAAAGTTATCTCTGGAGAAGAAGTTATTGATGAAATTGCATCTGTTAGAACTACAAACGTTGGTCCTTATCAAGATGTTCCTGTAGAGGATGTCTATATTATAAAAGTCGAAAAAAAATAAATGTCTTTCTGTTTTATATCTGATCTTCATATAGATAATAAAAGAGATGATATAAAAAAGGCTTTTTTTAATTTCTTGAATGAAATTGCTTCAGATTTTGAAAATCTTTTCATAATTGGAGACTTGTTCGAGGTTTGGGTTGGTGATGATTACCAAGATCAAACAGTTTTAGAAGTGATAAAGGAATTAAAAAAATTTTCTTCTAAAGGCGGAAATATTTTCATTATGCATGGCAATAGAGATTTTCTCCTTGGTAAAGATTTCTGTGATGAATTTGGAGGAAAAATCGTTGATGACCCTTACATATTTGAATTTAATCAAAAGAAGATTTATGTATCTCATGGTGATAATTTCTGTATAGATGATACTGAATATCACGATTTTAAAAAAATGGTGAGAAGCTCGGAATGGCAAAAAAATTTTTTGAATGAAACGTTAAACAAAAGACTAGAAATTGCAAATGGGCTCAGAAAGGATAGCTCTAGTTTAAATAAAAATAAGGATGAGTACCTCATGGACGTAAACATATCTGAGGTTGAGTCAATTGCATTGAAAGAATCAATTGATGTAATAATCCATGGGCATGTTCACCGACCAAAAATTCATTATGAAAAATTCGGAATAAGATATGTCTTAGGAGATTGGGATAAAAATTTTTGGTATTTAAGTCTCAAAAAAAGTGGATTCGACCTTGTCTCAAAAGCAATTAAATAATTTTTTTTATTTTTAAAGGTTCTAGAAAATATTTTGAATAATGAGCTTTTGATAAAGTATATAATTCGATCTCGATATCTTCTTTAAGATCTTTTAGGCTTTTTTCTCTGTTAAATAATTCAATACCGAAATCCATAAGATCTTCAAAGCTTTCGCTAACTTGTTTAATAATCTCAAAAGCTTTGGAAGAATCATTCAAGTCATCTTTTACTCTTAGTCGATATTTTTTAATGCCTTCGTTCATGAGCTTACTATCAAAAATCTTGACTCTTGAAGACATTATTTGAGTTTTTAATTTTTCAAGTCTTTTCCAAATAGCCTCTTTTTCTTCTGGAGAAAAGCTATTCCAATTAATGATCTCATAAGAGAATCTTTTGCAACCCCTACAAACTTCATCTCCATAAGTTGTGGAACATATGCCTATACATGGAGTTCTTGTTCTTTTTGACATTGAAATATTTTAATCCAAATTTAAACTGAATAGACTATTGACGTCTCATGATATAATAACTTTTTTTTTACATGAGATGCTTGAGAATTATTTAAATTCGGTCAAGGAAAGAAATAGTATTGGAATTCCTCCGTTACCTTTAGACGCTGAACAGACTTCTGAGCTTATAGAATTAATAAAGAGGGATACCTCCAAAGATCAAAATCTTTTAAATCTTTTGACAGAACGAGTTCCGGCTGGAGTAGATGATGCAGCCTATATCAAGGCAGCTTTTCTTTCTGATATAGCAAATCAAAAAATTAAATGTGGCTTAATTTCGCCAAATGAAGCGACTTTTTACTTAGGAACAATGCTTGGAGGTTATAACGTTGAGCCTTTAATAGGATTACTTGATGATAAGGAATGCGGTGATGAAGCTGTAAAAGCTTTATCAAACACCTTGTTAGTTTTCGATGCTTTCAATGATCTTGCTGAAAAATCTTCCACCTCAGAAAATGCGAAAAAAGTCATTGAATCTTGGGCAGCAGCTGATTGGTTTCTTTCAAAGCCTGAGGTTCCGGAAAAAATTGATACTGTAGTCTTTAAAGTTCCTGGCGAAACAAATACTGATGATCTCTCCCCTGCTCCAGATGCATGGTCTAGGCCAGACATTCCTTTGCATGCTTTATCAATGTACAAGATGCCAAGAGAAGGTCTGACAGATAAACCTCTTGAGGAGATAGAAAAATTAAAAAAAACCGGATTGCCAGTAACTCTCGTCGGAGATGTTATGGGAACGGGCTCTTCTAGAAAGTCCGCAACTAATTCGGTTCTCTGGCATATCGGTGAAGATATCCCTTTTATTCCTAATAAAAAAACAGGTGGAATATGTATTGGTGAAAAAGTTGCTCCGATATTTTTTAACACTATGGAAGATTCTGGAACGCTTGTCTTTGAAGCAGATGTTGAAAAACTAAATATGGGAGACAAAATTTCTATTTATCCTCACAAAGGACAAATCAAAGACTCAAAAGGATCGATAATTTCAGAGTTTAATCTTAAATCTGAAACCTTTTTAGATGAGGTTAGAGCTGGCGGAAGAATACCTTTGATTATAGGCAGAAGTTTAACGGATAAAGCAAGAGAATTCTTGAAGTTATCTCCGTCAGACGTATTTGTTAGGCCTGGAATGGATGATGATTCAGATGAAGGCTTTACATTAGCGCAAAAAATGGTTGGAAAAGCTTGCGGAGTAAAAGGAATTAGACCCGGAACTTATTGTGAGCCGATAATGACGACCGTTGGATCTCAAGATACTACGGGGCCGATGACAAGAGATGAATTGAAAGAACTAGCTTGTCTAGGCTTTACTTCTGATCTTGTAATGCAATCATTTTGTCACACGGTAGCTTATCCAAAACCTGTAGACATAGAAACTCAGCACACACTCCCAGAATTCATAAGAACAAGAGGTGGAGTAGCTTTAAAACCAGGAGATGGGATTATACATTCATGGTTAAACAGAATGCTTCTACCAGATACTGTAGGCACTGGGGGAGATTCTCATACGAGGTTTCCTATTGGAATTAGTTTTCCTGCTGGATCTGGGTTAGTAGCTTTTGGTGCAGCTCTAGGGGTTATACCACTTGATATGCCGGAGTCAGTTTTAGTTAGGTTCTCAGGTGAAATGCAGCCTGGAATAACTCTCAGAGATCTTGTAAATGCTATCCCGTATGCTGCGATACAGAAGGGTCTTTTGACTGTAGAAAAAGAAAACAAAAAAAATATTTTTTCCGGTAGATGTTTAGAAATTGAAGGTCTTTCTAATTTAAAAATCGAACAAGCTTTTGAGTTATCGGATGCATCTGCAGAAAGGTCTGCTTCAGGTTGTACGGTACTTTTAGATGAAGAACCTATTGTTGAATACTTGAAATCAAATATCGTACTTCTAAGATGGTTAATATCCGAAGGATATGGCGACGCTAGAACCTTAGAGAGAAGAGCGCAGAAAATGGAAGCTTGGGTTAAGAATCCAATTCTTTTAAAACCTGATAAAAATGCTTCATACGCTGCAACTATAGAAATAGATCTTAACGAAATTAAAGAACCTCTCTTAGCTTGTCCAAATGATCCAGACGATGTAAAGCCTCTCTCTGAAATTGGAGAGCCAAAAATTGATGAAGTGTTTATAGGTTCTTGCATGACAAATATCGGCCACTTTCGGGCTGCAGGAAAGCTATTAGAAAATGTGAAATCATCTCTGCCTACTAGATTATGGATATCACCTCCAACAAGAATGGATAAATTTCAACTTGAAGAAGAGGGATTTTACAAGATCTATGAAAATGCTGATGTAAGAACAGAGGTACCTGGCTGCTCTCTTTGTATGGGTAATCAAGCTAGAGTGGAGCCTAACTGCACAGTTGTATCCACTTCTACAAGAAATTTTCCAAATAGACTTGGAGATGGGGCTAATGTTTATTTATCCTCAGCTGAGTTAGCTGCTATCTCTTCAATATTAGGAAAATTACCTTCTCTTGACGAATATCATGAATTTATGAAGGATATCAATACAATGTCTTCAGATATTTTTAGATATATGAATTTCAATGAAATCGCTTCTTATAAAAAAGCTGCTTCTGAAGCTGTACTTCCTTCAGTAACAATTGAATCTAATTAATTAAACCTTTTGTTGGTGATTTGTTAGAGTCCTTTCGGTCCACCTCAAGATTCATCAAATATTCCTCTGTCACAGAACCACATATATAATTTCCATCAAAAATGGATGTTTCAAAATTTTTCATTTCAGGATTTCCTTCTTGAGCAGCAGAAATTAAATCGGATAAATTCTGATATACAAGCCAATCCGCTCCAATAAAATCTGCAATCTGACTTTCATCTCTTTGGTGGGCAATTAATTCTGTAGTTGCTGCCATGTCGATTCCATAAACATTTTGAAATCTCACGGGAGGAGCTGCCGAAGCAAAATATACTTTTTTTGCTCCTACTTTTCTCACCATTTCAACTATCTGTTTACTTGTTGTGCCTCTTACTATCGAGTCATCAATTAAAAGAATGTTTTTTCCTTTGAATTCGTATGACACAGGATTTAACTTTCTTCTTACAGATTTTCTTCTCATTTCTTGTTTGGGCATAATAAAAGTCCTTCCAATGTATCTATTTTTTACAAAACCTTCCCGATAGCTTACCCCTAGTGTTTTTGCCACTTCAATTGCTGATGTAGTACTGCTCTCTGGAATGGGTATTACTGCGTCTATGTCATGATCAGGATGTAAAGAGAGAATTTTCTTCCCCAAATATTGACCCATTCTGAGACGAGATTTCATGACAGATATTTTGTCTATGACAGCATCAGGTCTTGCCAAGTAAACATATTCAAAAATACATGGAAAGTGTGAAGGATTATCAAAACAGACTTTTCTTTCAACTTCTCCCTCTAAAGAAATAAAAACCGCTTCTCCAGGATTTACATCGCCAACTACTTCAAAATTGAGAGTCTCCAAGGCTGGGCTTTCAGAAGCAATCATATAATCAGAACCAATTAAATCATTGTCTTTTTTTCCTAAAATTAATGGCCTTATTCCGTTAGGATCTCTAAAGCCAACTATTCCAACCCCACAAATCATGATTACAACTGAATAAGCACCTTTAAGTCTTTGATGAGTCCTAGAGACTGCTTCAAATATTTCTTTGGCAGATGGTTTCGTTCCGGGAAAGTTAACTTTGTAAAGTTCATGAGCAAAAACATTGAGAATAATTTCAGAATCCGAATTGGTATTGATGTGTCTAAGATCTTCAAAAATTAGTTCTTTAGTAAGCTCTTTTGTATTAACAAGATTGCCGTTATGAGAAATGCTTATTCCAAAAGGAGAATTTGAATACATTGGTTGAGCAAGCTCTCTATTTTGATCACCTGCAGTTGGATACCTGACGTGTCCAATGCCTAATTTACCTTTCAGTGAAAGTATGTGTTGTTGTCTGAAGACTTCTCTAACAAGACCTAGTTGTTTTCTAATATGAAATTTTTCCCCCTCATTAGTTGCAATTCCAGCAGCATCTTGCCCCCTATGTTGTATAACTGTGAGAGCCTCATACAAAGCAGGAGCTGCATCATCTTTAGAAACTATGCCAACAACACCACACATCTTGCGTAATTTAATTAAAAGGGTTTTTTTCTAAATCTAAATCTTCAGAATTGATATCTTTATAAGGTAATTTACCTACGAAAGAACCTAGTTGATCTGCGCCAATTAAAATATAGTCAGACATGTAACTATCTTTCCACCATGTTTGTCGCATTATATACGCGTCTCCAACTAAAAACATTACCAATATTATTACTGTCCCTCTAAAACCTCCAAATAAGCCCCCAAAAATTCTGTCTAAAAGTCCTTTTTGCATGGAATTCATCCCCTTCATGATGGCCCTTCCTGTAATTCTGAAAATAATGAGCAAAATTACAAAAATAGAGACAAAGCTAAAGATACTTTTTATTTCTTTATCATTCGTGAAATTATCAAAGATCTCCATAGGGTAGTAACGAAAAAACCAAGCAATTAAAATAGCACTTACCCAAATAGCATTTGAAATAATTTCAATATATAAGCCTCTTGATATCCCAATTAGAAGCGAACTAAAAAAAATAATTAATACAAAAAAATCAAAAGCATTGAGATATAAAAGAATATCCATTAAATGACTTCCCCCAGACTTGACATGGTAACAGGAAGATTTTTAATTTCTAACAAATGCTTAAATAATTCTCCAGAAAAATAGAAGGAACCTGCAAATAAATTAAGTTCATTTATATTTTTATCTTTTGCAATTGAATAAAGACTTCTCATTGAGTTTTCAACAGTGAAGTCAAAATTAAGATTCTTTGTTTTTGATAGAACTTCTTCTGAAGACATAAGTTTTAGATGTATGTTGTCTGCTAGATAGATTTTATCAACTATACCTTCAAAAGGCTTTAAAAGTTTTATTGGGTCTTTGTTCTCTGAACAAGCAAAAAATAAATTAATTTTTTTACTTTTAAAATTTGCTTCAACATAGTTTACTAAGTTTCTTGCTGAATCTTCGTTATGGGCTGAGTCTACAAGAAAATTATCAAATAAAGTTAATCTTCCTAAAATCTTAAAATCATCCAAGAATTTTTTTGTTATTTCGCAAGAAAAATTAAAGATACTATTTTTTGAAACTTCATTAAGACAAAAAAGTACTTCACTGGAAATAATTCTTTTTTTAGATAGCTCATTAAGAGAATGACTTTTTTTTTCAGGAGATATTAAAACAGAATTAATTTTTGAAGCTTTTTCAATAATTGCTTTTGGTATATTTTCAGAGCCGAATATCAAAGGTTTGTGAGGTCTTGCAATTTCGACCTTCTCAGCAGCAATTTCTTCTATCGTATTTCCTAGATATTCTTGGTGATCTAGAGCTACTTTGGTTATCACCGATATATCGGGTTCAATAAAATTCATTGGATCCAATCTCCCTCCCATACCTATCTCTAAAACCCAAAGATCTAAATCCAATTTATTAAAATGATATAGAGCTGCTAAAGAAATTATTTGATAGAAGTTTAGATTATGACTTTCTTTGTAGCGATTGAATTTCTTCAAAACATCTAAAAGTTCTTCGTTTGATATTTCTTTATCATTTACTCTAATACGTTCATTAAAATTTAAAAGATGAGGAGAAGTAAACGTTCCAACTGAAACATTTTTTTTTAAGGTCAGCTTAGTAATTAAATCGGAAAGCGACCCTTTTCCATTGGTTCCGCCAATTAGAATAATTTCTTTGGGTTTTTTTAAATTCAAAGAATTAAGAACTTCTTTATATCCGTCTAAACTCTTTTTCTTGTAATTTTGGATAAGAAGATTTTCTTCAATCCATTTTGATAAATTTTTAGGCAATGAATTAACCGGTAATGTGTAATTTAGATATCAAGCTTGAAATCCTATCTTTCATATCAGATCTTTGAACAATCATATCTATCATTCCATGTTTCAAAAGAAACTCACTTCTTTGAAATCCCTCCGGTAGTTTAACTCTTACAGTATCTTCAATAACTCTTGGTCCAGCAAAGCCCACTTGTGCTTTTGGTTCTGCAATATTTATATCCCCAAGCATTGCTAAACTTGCCGCAACTCCACCATATATTGGATCAGTCAATACCGAAATAAATGGGAGTTTCTTACTTTTCATTTTATTAAGTGCAGCACTTGTTCTGGACATTTGAAATAAAGAAAATAAAGATTCTTGCATTCTTGCTCCTCCGCTAGTTGCAACACATATAAAAGGACAAGAATTCTCTATAGCAAATTCAACTGCGTCGACAAATTTTTGACCAACTACTGAACCCATTGAACCCCCTAAAAATCTAAATTCAAACACCGATAGCACCACTTCTTTATCGTTGAGTTTTCCATGGACAGATATCAATGCTTCGGTTTCATCAATATTTGTTTTTGCGTCATTTAACCTTTCTTTGTATTTCTTTGTATCTGTGAACGAAAGCCAATCCTTTGTTTTTAAATCGGATGAGATTTCTTCATATTCATCGTGATCAATTAAGTAAGAAATTCTATGTCTAGCACCTATTCTTATATGATGATCACAATTTGGGCAGACATACATATTCGCTTCAAGATCAGGCCCATAGAGAATTTCTTTGCAATTTGAGCAAGTCTGCCAAAGTCCTTGAGGAACTGGACTTTTTTTCTCTTCTTTATGCTGTTTTCCTAGAGAGGGTAAGATCTTGTTAAACCAACTTTTGACCATACTAATTTATAGCTTTTTTTAACGATTTAGTGAAGTTTGAGATTTTTGGGATAGATTTTTTTTCTATGAAGTCAATTATTTTTGTCCCGACTACTATGCCATCCGAAAAAGATGCCATCTTTTTTGCTGTTAACTCATCTTTGATGCCAAAACCAACAACTACAGGAAGATTGGTTAGCGACTTAATCCTTTTTACTTTATTTTTAACTTCATTGAAGTTTTTTAACTCAGCTCCGGTTATTCCTTTCAATGAAACGTAGTACAAATATCCAGATGAAGAAGCAAGCATTCTTTTTAACCTCTTGGAATCTGTTGTGGGAGAAATTAACCTTATGAGATCAATATTTTCTTTTTTTAGGTTATTAAAAAAAGATTTGCTTTCATCATAAGGTAGATCGACAACTATCACGCCATCTACACCGGCTTGGGTTAATTCTTCTGCCAATTTGTTTTTGAGTGACAGAAATGAGTTCATATAACCCATGAGAACAATAGGTACATTTGAATTTTTAATTCTGATTTGTCTACAAAGATTTAAAATATCTTTAAATTCAATATTTTTTTTTAGCGCCCTTTCATGCGCCTTCTGAATAACAGGTCCTTCAGACATAGGGTCAGAAAATGGCACCCCTATTTCTAAAATATCTGCTCCAGAAGCAATTAAATCATTGAGAATTTTTTTTGAGCTACCTAAATTAGGATCTCCGGCAACCGTGTAAGTTACTAAAACTTTATTTTTAGTTTCTTTTTTATTGAAGACTTTTTCTAAGCGCGTCACAAAGTCATTCCATCTTCTTTAGCAACTGTAAACATATCTTTATCTCCCCTTCCAGATAGATTGATAACTATTATCTTAGACCTGCTAAGTTTAGGCGCAATTTTATTTACATAAGCTAAAGCATGAGAAGTTTCCAATGCGGGCATGATACCTTCCGTTTTAGTTAAGTCATGAAAGCTTTTTAATGCTTGCTTATCAGTCGCGCTTTCATACTCAACTCTACCAATGTCTCTTAAATAAGCATGTTCTGGACCAACTCCTGGATAATCTAAGCCAGCTGAAACCGAGTATGTTGATAGGATCTGACCATTTTTGTCTTGCATTAAATAGGTTTTCATTCCATGTAATACTCCTACCTTACCATCACTTAATGGAGCGGCATGTTTTCCTGATTTCACTCCAGAACCCCCAGCTTCAACACCAACTAATTTTGTTTTTGTATCTTTTATAAAGGGATAGAAAATTCCCATTGCATTTGATCCGCCTCCAACGCAAGCAACAATAATATCAGGATACTTACCAAGCTCTTTTTTTGATTGAATCTTAAGTTCTTTTCCAACAATAGAATTAAAATCTCTGACAATTTCAGGGTAAGGGTGAGGTCCTGCAACACTACCAATAATGTAATGGGTATCCTCTACATTAGTGACCCAATCTCTCATGGCTTCATTCATTGCATCTTTAAGAGTTTTTGTTCCAGAATCTACAGAACATACCTCTGCGCCTAGCAACTTCATTCTGTAGACATTAAGTGCTTGCCTCTCAATATCTTCTTCGCCCATGAAAATAATGCATTCCAGTCCATGCCTAGCAGCGACAGTTGCAGTTGCTACCCCGTGCTGACCTGCACCAGTTTCAGCAATAACTCTTTTTTTACCCATTTTTTTTGCAAGTAAAACCTGACCAACGGTATTATTTATTTTATGAGCTCCGGTATGATTTAAGTCTTCTCTTTTCAAATAAATTTTTGCTCCGCCAAGTTTTTTAGTCCACCTTTCAGCAAAATATAATGGTGAAGGCCTGCCAACAAAATCATTTAAATCTTTTATTACTTCTTTTTGAAAGGATTTATCTTTCTTTACTTGAGTGTAAACTTTTTCCAACTCTTCAAGAGCTGTAATGAGAGTTTCAGAGACATATTTCCCTCCAAATTCTCCAAATCTCCCCTCCTTATCGGGAAATGCATATTTAGTTAATTTTTTATATTTCATCTACAACTTTTAAAAAATGTTTTAACTCGGCTATATCTTTTTTTCCTGGTTTAGATTCTACTCCAGAAGCAAGATCAATGCCGTAAGGCTCATAACTCTCAATCAAAGACGTTATATTATTGGAATTTAACCCACCTGCAATTATTAAATTATTTTTTATTTCTTTGGGTATAAGCTTCCAATCAAAAGTTTTTCCAGTACCACCTCTTATTTTTTGACCCCCAGAATCAAGAAGAATTGCAAATGCATCACCGAATTCTATTATTTTATTTTGAAAGTCTTTCTCATTCATTGAAATAGCTTTTATATAAGGTAGATTAAAAGAAGCGCAAAAGTCCTGACTCTCATCCCCATGAAATTGAAGAATAGGGTTTTTAAAATAACTTATAGCTTTTTTTATACCTTCTTTTGATTCGTTAACAAAAACGATGACGGGAGAGATTTTTTCATTAAAGCATTTTCCTGAAGATTCTAAAAACTCAAAAGAGACATATCTCGGGCTATCTTTATCTCTATTAAAGCCTATGGCGTCTATATCCAATTTGATCAGCTCTTTTAAGTCCTGATCGTTTGTTACTCCGCAAATCTTAATATATGGTTTCATCAACTCTTCAGCGTTAATTGATTGTTATATTTTGGCTTATATATTTTAAATGAAGGGGCATATTCTGGTCCTAAATAAAACAAACCCTTTGCTTCTGCAGTCTTACCTGCATGGGTTCTATCTCTAGCTTCTAAAATGTCTTTCATTGATTGAGGTGAAATTATTTCTGAACCGACTTCTATAAGTGTACCAACAATAATTCGTACCATATTCAATAGGAAAGCATTAGCGGATATTTCTATAGATACAATATTTTGCCTTTTCTTGACCTTAACTTCGAAAACATTTCTATTAGGACTTTTTGATTGGCATCCTGATCCTCTAAAAGAGGAAAAATCCTTTTCACCAATAAGATGTTTTGAAGCTTTTTGCATCAAATTTATATCAAGAGGAGCTCTTATCAGAGACGTAAAATTTCTGTTTAAGACAGATTGTTTGTTGCCGTTGAGAATATGATATCTATAAGTCCTTTTGGTTGCTGAAAATCTGGAATGAAAATCCTCAGGAACTTTTTTAATCCAATTGATGCTTATATCTCGAGGAAGCATTGAATTACACCCTGCCAACCACTCTTTATTCAATCTATTTGCTGAAGTCTCAAAATGAATAACTTGCATCGAAGCGTGAACTCCCGAGTCAGTTCTACCTGAGCAAATAGTTTTTACACTTTCATTTGCAACCTTAGATAATGATTCTTCAATCTTTTCTTGAATTGTCAGGTTAGTTTTTTTTTGTTTTTGCCAACCTTTGTAAGAAGTACCGATGTACTCTATGCCTAATGCATACCTTTGCATGTTATTTTAGTTTTTGAGAGATTGTTTGGTAAGTATTTTTTTCCTCTTCTTCTAATTGATCTAGTTTAATTTTTTTTAGGAGTTCTTTAGCTTTATCTATTTGGTTCATTTCAGAATAAGTGACAGCTAAATTTAAATTTACGGAATTTTCTTTTCCAAGTTCATTATTAGGTTTGCTCAATTCTTTCTGATTTCTTTCTCCCTCTTTTTTTGAATTATCAGTAAAAAATAAAAGAAAAATTAAAAAGGCAAAAATTAAAATCCCAATTATTAAATAAATTTCCCTGGGTAAAAAAGTATCCATTAATTTTGTTTTTCTAGTAAACGTTTTAAAATTTGCATGCTATTCAATGCTGCACCTTTCCTTAAATTATCAGAAATAACCCACAAATTTACTCTGTTTTCTTTCCAAAGATCCTTTCTAATACTGCCAACAAAAACCTCATCTTTTCCTTCGGCATCATCCAAGGGAGTTGGGTTAAATTTAGTATCAGAGTTTATAACCTTTAAACCGGGAAATGATTGCATTTTAGAAATCATTTCATCTAGATTTATCTCTAATTCTGTTTCTATATGAACTGCTTCGGAATGACCATAAAAAACGGGAACTCTCGCACATGATGCTGTAACTTGGATGTCTTCATCTAATATTTTTTGAGCTTCCCAAGTCATCTTCATTTCTTCTTCAGTATATCCGTTATCTAATTTAGGTCTATTTGCTCCAGGTAGAACATTAAAAGCAATTTGTGATGAATAAATATTTTTTTTTACTTCATTACCTTCAAGAAAATTTTTTGATTGATCAGTCAACTCATCAATGGCTTCTTTCCCTGTTCCTGAAACAGATTGGTATGTTGCAACATCTACCCGTTTAACTTTATAAAGATCATGAATTGGTTTGATTGCAACCAGTAATTGAGAAACTGAACAATTAGGATTTGAAATAATTTGTGGGAGTTTCATATTATCCAAAAGTTCTCCATTGACTTCAGGGATTATTAGGGGAAACTCTTTGTCTTTTCTAAAACATGAAGAATTATCAATGACAGTGCAGCCAGACTCTTTTGCAATAGGTGCAAATTTTTTAGCAACTTCTGATCCGGCTGAAAAAAAAGCAAAATTGACTGAAGAAAAATCAAAATTTTCAATATCCTCAACAACTATTTCTGAGCCATTTAAATGGATTGATTTACCCGCAGACCTACTACTAGCAACTATTTTTATTTCATCTATAGGTAGTTCATGAGTTTTTAAATATTCAATAAAAACTCTACCTACTGCACCGGTACCACCAACAATCGCTAACTTATTAGACATAAGAGGCTATTCTATCTCCCATTTCAGATGTTGAAATTACTTTTGAATCTTTTTGTGCAATATCTTCAGTTGCATAACCTTCTGAAAGGACTTTCCTTACTGCATCATTAATTTTGTTAAAAATAGTCGGTTCGTTAAATGAGTATTTCATAAGCATTGCAACGGATAGGATCGTAGCAATAGGATTAACAATACCTTTTCCAGCTATATCCGGTGCCGAGCCATGAACAGGTTCATAAAGCCCTTTCAAACTTTCGTTTAACGATGCAGAAGGCAACATTCCTATTGAACCAGTCAGCATCGCCGAAATATCAGACAAAATGTCTCCAAAAAGATTTGAAGACACAATAACGTCAAATTGCTTAGGTTCTCTAACTAGTTGCATTGCGGCATTATCCACTAACATATGCTCGACTTTTACATCCGGATAATCAGATGATTTTTTATCAACTATTTCTCTCCATAATTGGGAAACCTCTAAAACATTGGCTTTATCTACAGAACAAAGTCTTTTATCTCTTTCCAATGCACTCTTAAATGCAACATCAACGATGCGTTCGATTTCTTCAGCTTTGTAAGACATAGTGTTGAAGGCGTAATCTTTATCTTTCTTTCTTGGTTCACCAAAATAGATGCCGCTTGTGAGCTCTCTAACAATTAAAATGTCCAATTCATTTATCTTTGATTCTTTGAGAGAAGAAGAATGAATTACTTCTTTGAAAGTTATAGCGGGCCTTAAATTAGCAAAAAAATTTAATTTTGATCTTAAATCTAATAATCCTTTTTCTGGTCTTTCTGAAGGAGACAAAGAATCCCATTTTTTTCCTCCAACTGCGCCTAGGAGTATTGAATCTGCATTTCTTGCCTTATCCAAAACTTTTGAGGATAGAGGAGTTTTGAATTTATCTATTGACGCCCCTCCAATTAAATCAATATCTATATCAAGCTCAAATGAAAGGTTAGATAAAGAATCGATAACTTTTGTAGCCTCATTACAAACTTCAGGGCCAACACCATCTCCCGGTAAAATTAATATTTTTTTTTGAGATTTCACTTAAATAGCCAAGGATTTTTTATTTGATAATTTTTTTCAAAGGACTTGATTTGCTCGGTAAATTTGAGTGATGCTCCTATTTCGTCCAAGCCTTCCAAAAGACATTTTTTCTTATAATCATCTAGTTCAAATTTAAACTCAGAATCACCGTAATAAAGTACCTGGTTTATTAAATCTATTTCTATGCTTTGCACTGAATCTTCATTGAAGTTGTCAAAAATTTTAGATATTTCACTTTTTTTTAAACACAAAGCTAAGAGGCCATTCTTAAAGCAATTATTATAAAAAATATCAGCAAATGATTCTGCGATGACTGTTTTGATCCCAAAATCTTTTAGTGCCCAAACAGCGTGTTCTCTACTTGAACCGCAACCAAAGTTTTCTCTTGAAACTAAAATATTAGAATCGATAAATAACTTGTTATTAAAAATAAAGTCTTTATTTACCATCCTAGAAGAAGTTTCTTGATCTAAGGTTCCTTCATCTAAATATCTCCAACCATCAAATAAATTATCACCGAAACCTGTTTTTTTTATTGATTTTAAAAACTGTTTTGGAATGATTTGATCAGTATCAACGTTTGATTTATCTAAACAAATAAAAGTTCCTGAGAATTCATTTGAAATTTGTTTCATTAAATTTCCCTTACGTCTATAAATCTTCCCTCGATAGCTGCAGCAGCTGCCATTGCTGGACTTACAAGATGAGTTCTGCCCTTGTATCCTTGTCTGCCCTCAAAATTTCTATTTGAAGTCGAAGCACATCTTTCTTCTTGATTAAGTTGATCTGGATTCATTCCAAGGCACATTGAACATCCTGCATCTCTCCAGGAAAATCCTGCATCAATAAATATCTCGTGAAGACCTTCTTCTTCAGCCTGTTTTTTTACAAGACCTGATCCAGGAACAACTAAGGCTCTCTTTATGTTTTTGGCAAGCTTATTACCTTTAAGGATTTCTGCTGCAATTCTAAGATCTTCAATCCTGGAATTTGTACATGAACCTATGAAAATCTGATCAAGAGAGATATCAGTCAACTTTGTTCCTGGTTTCAATCCCATATAATTAAGAGCATCCTCATAATTTTCTTTATTCTTAAAATCTCTTGGTTCAGGAACTTTTTCGTCAATAGAAGAGACCATTTCTGGAGAAGTTCCCCAAGTCACTTGAGGCAAGATTTGTTCCGATGAAAAACTGAATTCATTATCAAAAACAGCACCTGGATCAGATTTTAAAGAAATCCATGTATCCACTGCTTTTTCAAATTGATCTCCCGAGGGAGCGAAAGGCTTTCCTTTGATATAGTCAAAGGTGGTTTGATCAGGAGCAACCATTCCAGACCTTGCGCCAGCTTCGATAGACATATTACAAAGAGTCATTCTGCCCTCCATAGATAGATTTTCAATTGTGCTACCAGCATACTCGATATTAAATCCAGTTCCTCCGGCTGTGCCTATTTGTCCAATAATAAACATAGTTACATCTTTTGCAGACACTCTTTCAAGCAGATCTCCTTCAATATTAATTCTCATATTTTTTTGCTTGTATGCAATCAAACATTGCGTAGCTAGAACGTGTTCAACTTCGCTTGTTCCAATACCCATAGCTAAAGCACCAAAAGCTCCATGAGTAGAAGTATGAGAATCTCCACATACTACTGTCATCCCAGGTAATGTAAGTCCTTGCTCAGGACCAATAACATGAACAATTCCCTGTCTTTCATCTCCTAAACTAAAAAAATTAAGATCATATTTTTTTACATTTTCCTCAAGGGTTAAGACCTGAAGCTTGCTGGTAGAATCGTTAATACCTTTTAAGCCTTTAGCTCTATTTTCAGTTGGAACATTGTGATCCGGTGTAGCTATAATTGAATCAACTCTCCACGGTTCTATTTTTCTTTCTCTCAAGCCATCAAATGCTTGTGGAGAAGTAACTTCGTGAATCAAATGCCTATCGATGTAAATTAAAGAACTTCCATCGTCTCTTTTGGCTACATGATGGGCATCCCATAACTTATCGTATAAGGTTCTTGAGGACATTACTTTTTAGGTTTAATTGGCTTTAATTTAGATTTTACATCAGCATTTTGTGCTCTATTTCTCAAGAAATGATCCATGAGAGTTATTGCCACCATAGCTTCAGCAATCGGAGTAGCTCTCAAACCAACGCAAGGATCATGTCTGCCTTTAGTTTGAACTTTAACCGACTTACCAGATTTATTTATTGTATTTCCAGAGGACATGATGCTGGAAGTAGGCTTCAAAGCAATGCTTGCGAAGATATCCTGTCCAGTGGAAATTCCGCCAGTTGTGCCCCCAGAGTTATTTGACGTAAATCCAGAAGGAGAGATTTCGTCTCTGTTTTCTGTTCCACGCATAGATACAACTTCAAACCCCCTTCCAATCTCAACTCCTTTCACAGCATTAATACCCATCAGCCCATGGGCTAAATCTGCATCTAACTTATCGAAGACTGGTTCGCCTAAGCCAGGAGGAACATTTGTTGCCATAACTGAAATTTTTGCACCAATTGAATCTCCAGACTTTCTCAAAGAGTCAATCATGTCTTCAATCTCGCGAACAATTTTCTTATCAGGACAAAAAAAAGGGTTTTTATTAATTTGATTTTTCGAAAAAGAAGAAATCTTAATATCTCCAATTTGAGATAAAAACCC
Organism: uncultured SAR86 cluster bacterium; assembly: GCA_902632605.1. GTDB lineage: Bacteria > Pseudomonadota > Gammaproteobacteria > Magnimaribacterales > AG-339-G14 > MEDG-81. Next base: position 18,524 of record CACPDB010000008.1, read on the forward strand.
AAAAATTTCAATTTTTTGAGTTTTCTTGAGATATTTTTTTGCAATTGCACCAGCGGCAACTCTCATCACTGTCTCTCGAGCAGAAGATCTTCCTCCACCTCTATAATCTCTTATTCCGTATTTTTGAAAATAACTATAATCAGCATGCGAGGGTCTAAAGACATCTTTAATATTTTTATAGTCTTTGCTTTTTTGATCTTTATTTCTAACAAGAAGCCCTATTGGAGTACCTGTGGTTTTTCCCTCAAAAATTCCTGAAAGGATTTCTATTTCATCAGGTTCTTTACGCTGGGTAGTATATTTATTTGAGCCAGGTTTTCTTAAATCTAGTTCTGCTTGGATTTCTTCTCTGGAGATTGATAAACCAGGAGGACAGCCATCTATTATGCAACCTAAAGCTTCGCCATGACTTTCGCCAAAAGTCGTAACAGAAAAAATTTTACCAATAGTATTTCCTGACATATCGTTTAAACTTGAAAGCTAGATTATAAGCTATTAATCGTCCTTACTCGAATAGATGCAAAAATTAAGATTTAGTTCAGTTTTTTGGGATTTTGGAGGAGTCATAACTTCAAGCCCATTCGAAGCTTTTTCAAAATTTGAGATAGATAATCATCTCCCAAAAGATTTTATTCGTAAGGTCAACTCGACCAATCATAAAACGAATGCATGGGCTAAGCTTGAACAATCAAAAATAAGCTTAGAAGAGTTCGATGAGCTTTTCAAAGAAGAAAGCAAATCTCTTGGATACGAAGTTAAAGGGGGCGAGGTATTAAACCTCTTACAAGGCGAAGTTAGACCAGAAATGGTAAGAGCTTTATACAAATTAAAGTCAAAAAATTTTAAACTTGCTTGTTTGACAAATAATTTTAATTCCGGAGATAAAGACCTATCTGCTTTAGATGATGTTAATAAAGAAAGAATGAAAATAATGAATAACTTTGATCACATAATTGAATCAAAAGAATTAGGCATTAGAAAACCTGACCTTGATTTTTACATTAAAGCTTTAGAAGTTACAGGAGCCGATCCCAAAGAGACAATTTTTTTAGACGATCTAGGTATAAATCTTAAACCCGCAAGGGAGCTTGGAATGGCTACTATAAAGGTCTTAGATAGCAATCAAGCTCTAAAAGAATTAACAGATTTAACGGGGATAAATTTTGAATAAAATTCTTATTCTTTTGAGTATTACTTTTTTAGCTGGATGTCAGATGAATATTCTTGAATATGAAAATCAGATTGTTTCAGATGCTCAGCAATATCAGGCAAAAATTTCAAGGGATATTTGGGGCGTTCCCCATATTTCAGGAACAAGAGATGCCGATGTAGCATTTGGCTTAGCATTTGCTCATGCCGAAGACGATATTAAAAATATTGCTGAGAATATGTATTTGTATCGAGCACAAATGGGACTAAAAGATGGCTCAAGTGGAGCTGTGATTGACTATTTAATCAAGGCTCTAAAAATCAGAGAAAGAGTTGAGGAGCAATATCAAGAAGTCCTTTCAGATGATGTTAGGTCGGTATTAGAAGCATACGCAACTGGTTTGAATTATTGGATGGTTAAAAATCCCAATAATAGTTTCAAAAAACATTTTCCTTTTACTGCAAAAGATATAGTGGCTGGTTTTGCAATTCAAAATCTTTTATTTTCTGGTGTAGTGAGTTCAATTCAAAGTTTAGAAAAGTTAGAAGATTCCTCAGAGCAAAGTTTTTCTAATTTGTATGAAAAAGACGATTTGGTGACAGGCTCCAATGCATATGCAATTAGCCCTACTAAAAGTTCAGATGGATCCACTAGATTAATGATCAATTCACATCAACCTTTAGAAGGCCCATTAGCTTGGTATGAAGCACACATCAAAAGCGAGGAAGGTCTCAATATGATGGGAGGTCTATTTCCAGGTTCGCCATTTATTTTTGTAGGTTTCAATGAAAATTTAGGCTGGGGTTTTACTGTAAATAAACCAGATCTAACGGATATCTATAAATTAGTTATTAATCCAAATGATAAAGATCAATATCTTTTAGATGATGTTTGGCTAAATCTGGAAAAAGAAACCATTGAACTTCCTGTAAAAATATTTGGTCCAATTAATTGGACAGTGAAAAGAGAAGTTAAATATTCCAAGCACGGACCAGTCCTTGAAATAGGAGAAAAATCATATGCTTTAAGGTTTGCAGGTATGGAAGATATCAAGCAAGTTGAACAATGGTACAAATTAAATAAAGCTAATAACCTCGAAGAATGGATAAATGCAATGAGAATGAGATCTATCATTTCTTTCAATGGCATTTATGCCGATAAAAAAGGGAATATCTATTTTCTTCATAATTCTTCTTCCCCAAAAAGATTGGAGGGCCTAGATTGGTCAGGAATTGTCGATGGGACTAGATCTAAATACATATGGGAAACATTCGTAGAATTCGATGAGATACCTCAAATCTTGAATCCCTCATCAGGATGGCTTGCAAGTACCAATCAGAATCCATTTAAGGTTACAGATCCAAAAGATAACCTAAAAAAAGAAAACTACTCTCAGACTCTAGGTCTACAAACTAGAATGACAAATAGAGCTTATAGAATTAAAGAGCTTTTTATGGGAAAAGATCAAATAACTGAAAAAGATTTCGATGATTTCAAATTTGATAATTCTTATTCAATAGATTCAAGGTCATATAAGTATGTTTCAGAAATTTTTGAAATAAATTTTGAAAATGAAAATTTAAAAGATGGTCAAACGATTTTAAAAAATTGGAATTTAAAGACTAATTTTAATAATGAGTCTGCAACTCTTGGGGTTTGTGTCTTAAGTCCCGAATGGCTTGCAGAACAAGCAGCAGAAACTCCTCCAGAGTCAGAAGAAAGTTTTAAAACTTGTGTAGAAGACACTTTAAAAAATTATGGAAAATTAAATCCAAAATGGTCAGAAAGAAATTTCATGTATAGAGGAAAGAAAAAAATCCCTGTTCAAGGAGGTCCTGACGTTTTAAGAGCTATATATGGTCTTGAGCAAGAAGATGGTGATCTAAAAGCTGTCGGTGGTGATGGTCTTTATATTCACGTTAGTTGGGACAAACAGGGAAATCAAGAATCAAAAAGTATTCATCAATATGGAAGTGCTACGCAGGATGAAAATTCTTCGCATTTTTCTGATCAACTTAGGTTATATATCGACGAAAAGTACAAACCTACTTTCTATAAAGAAGAAGCCTTGAAGAGGAATATAGAGAAAGAATATATAGTTCCCTCTAAGTCGTCTCTATAGCTTTTTTAAACGCAGGTCTTGCTTCAATCCGTTCAACATAACCTTTTAGATTGGGCATGTCATCAGTAACACATCCTAAATTGGATAATTTAGTACAACAGTGGCCAGTCATGAATTCGACACCTGAGAAGTCTCCTATTAAATATTCTTTTCCTTCAAGAGCCAATTCAATGGCTTGGAGTGATTTGGAAGCAAGTCTTTGAGCTTGACCTAAAACTGTTTCGTCTCTTCTTTCAGGCGGCAGCAAAATGGTATGAACCACAATTGTGTTCATGGGTTGAGCAATCATTCCTTCGCAAAAATGAAACCACTGAAGATAATAGGGATATTCAGGAGAATCTACGCTTGGTTTAAGTCCCCCGTTTTTATGTTTCTCGAGAACATAATCAATAATAGCGCCTGATTCATATATGCTCACATCACCATCTTCTAGAACCGGTATCCTTCCAAGTGGATGTCTTTTTCTGTGCTCATCAGATTTTAATGCTTCTGGGTGAAATGGCATAGAATTTAACTCATAAGGCAATTTGAGTTCTTCAAGCAGCCAAAGAACTCTTTCTGCTCTTGAGGCAGGTGCAAAATGAAGTTTTAACATAACTATTCTCCCTAAGATTTATTCTTTAATTAAAATTTCCATAAAGTCCGTGACATCTAGATTCTCTAAATCATTTTGATCTTCACAAAGTTTCATAATTTTTTCAACGCGTTCGGAGGAAAATTGTGTTTTGAGGTTCTCTTCAAATTTTTTGATTAGTACTGGAATTCCCTCTTCCCTTCTTCTGCGATGACCAATCGGATATTCCACTTCTACTTTTTCTGTGGATGAGCCGTCTTTAAAAATTATTTTCAATTCATTCGCAATTGATCTTTTCTCGGGATCCAAATAGTCCTTGGAATAGTTTTTGTTTTCCTCGACAAACATTTTATTTCTTAAAAGATCAACTCTCGGATCATTTGCAACATCATCCTCATAATCTTCGGCTACTAAATCACCTTTTAACAAACCAATTGCTGTCATATATTGAATACAATGATCTCTATCTGCAGGATTATTTAACTCGCCTTCTTTGCTAATGATTCTGATTGCAGACTCGTGCGTTGTAATATTTATTTTTTCTATTTCTTCTAATCTGTCTATTATTTCAGGATGAAGTTTTACTGCCGCTTCAACAGCTGTTTGAGCATGAAATTCTGCAGGGAAAGATATTTTAAATAATACATTTTCCATTACATAGCTATTAAATTCCTGAGGTACAGAAAGAGATTTTCCTTTGAATAAAACATCTTGAAAACCCCAAGTTGGAGCTGTAATTGCACTTGGATAACCAATTTGTCCTTTTTGTGTAATCAAAACCAAATTCATAGCTCTACTAGTTGCATCACCAGCTGCCCAGGATTTTCTTGGACCAGCATTTGGTGCGTGCCTATAAGTCCTGAGACTTTGTCCATCAACGAATGCTTGTGATAAGGCGTCTAGAGCTTGTTCTTTAGATAGACCCATCAAAAAAGAGATTACTGCGGTTGAAGCAACCTTAACTAATAAAACATGATCTAATCCAACTCGATTGAAACTGTTTTCTAAAGCTAAAACTCCTTGAATTTCATGAGCTTTTATCATAGCTGTTAGAACATCTTTGATTTTTAGAGAATCTTTCCCTGAGGTTAAATTTCTTTGCGATATATAATCAGCAGAAGATAAGATACCTCCCAAATTATCAGAAGGATGTCCCCATTCAGCTGCTAACCAGGTATCATTAAAATCCAACCAACGTACTATAGCTCCAATATCCCAAGCACCTTTAACTGGATCCAAGACAAATTTTGTCCCTGGAACTCTTACTCCATTAGGCACAGAAGTTCCTTCTACGTGAGGACCTAAAAGTTTTTCACAATCTTTAAAGTTTAATGCTAAGAGACCGCAACCAATAGTATCCATTAAGCAATATCGTGCAGTTGTATAAGCTTCGGAACTATCTATCTCTTTTTCGTAAACAAACTCAATGATTTTTTGAATGATTTCGTCAAAATCTTGACGGACGTTGGATTCAACATTTGATGACATTTTTTATACTTGATTATTTTTATCTATTTTCAATATCAACCCATTCAGCACTTTCTGGTCCAATGTACTCTTCGCTGGGTCGAATAATTCTGTTATCTGCTCTTTGCTCAAATACATTTGCAGACCAACCCGTAGTTCTGCCAATGACAAAAAGTGGAGTGAATATGCTGGTTGGAATTCCTAAGTAGTGATAGGCAGATGCCATAAAAAAATCGGTATTTGCAAACATATTTTTTTCTTCATCCATGATTTTTTCTATTTCTTCAGATACTTGATAAAGCATCTCATTACCATCTTGAATGCTCAGTTTTTTTGCCCATTCTTTGATTACTTTATTTCTTGGATCTTCAGTGGAATAAACTGCGTGTCCAAAACCCATGATTTTTTCTTTCTTTTCTAAAAGACCTAAAACTCCTTTTTTTGCCTCATCTCTAGAGGAAAATTTTTCAATCATTTCCATAGCAGCTTCGTTTGCACCACCATGCAAAGGACCTCTAAGAGTACCTATACCAGCAGTAATACAAGAATGTAAATCAGAGAGAGTAGAAGCACAGGTTCTTGAAGCAAAAGTAGAAGCATTAAAGCCATGCTCGGCATAAAGAATCAAAGATGTGTCTAAACACCTAATGTGATCATCAGAAGGTTCTTTGCCAGTAAGTAAAGATAAAAATTGTCCTCCTATCGTTTCGTGTGATGTTTCTGTATCAACTGTTACTCCGTCATGGGAAAATCTATACCAGTAACATATTACTGAAGGCAGAATGGCCAAAATTCTATCTGCAGCATCATTCTGATTTGAAAAATCGCCCTCAGGTTCAAGATTTCCCAAAACAGAACAGCCTGTTCTCATAACATCCATCGGATGTGCAGAGTCAGGAATAAGTTCAAGTGTTTTTTTTAGCTCTTCTGGGAGTTTTCTATTTGAAATAAGCTTTTGTTGGTAGGCTTCTAATTCTGTTTTGTTTGGTAGATGACCATATAAGAGTAAATAAGCAACTTCTTCGAATTTAGCTTTGTCAGCTAAATCTTCTATTGCGTAACCTCTATAAGTTAATCCATGACCCTCTTTTCCAACTGTTGAAAGAGAAGTCTGTCCTGCTACTTGGCCACGTAAACCCGCACCTTCTAGTTTTTTTGCCATGAATTATTCCTTAGAAAATAAATCGTCTATTTTTTTTTCGTACGTATGATAGTCGAGAATCTCATATAATTCATCTCGAGATTGCATTTTTTCTAGTATTTTTTCTACGCTACCTTCTTCGGAAATAGCAGAATAGACTTCTAATGCAGCTTTAGACATCGCTCTAAAAGCGCTTAATGGATGTAGAACAATACTTATCCCAGCTTTTTTTAGCTCATCCTTTTTGAATAAAGGAGTCATTCCAAATTCAGTTATGTTTGCCAGAATGGGGACAGAAACAGCATCTGATAGGATTTTGTAATCTTCAAGCGAGCTTATTGCTTCAGGAAAAAGTGCATTTGCACCAGCTTCAACATATTTTTGAGCTCTTTCAATAGTCCCACTCAAACCTTCATTTGCAAAAGCATCCGTTCTTGCCATAAGCATAAATTCATTATCAGACATTGCATCTCTAGCAGCTTTCATTCTGTCGCACATTTCCTCGGTTGAAACAATTTCTTTGTTAGGTCTATGACCACATCTTTTCTCCGAAACTTGATCTTCAATATGTATTCCAGATGCACCTGCAGAAATCATCTCTCTTGTGGTTTTTGATATATTTAATGCTGAACCCCATCCTGTGTCGCAATCCACTAAAATTGGAAGGTTGCTTATTCCCCTGATTCTTCTTAAATCTTCCAAAACATTATCTAACGACGTAAGGGCTAAATCTGGCAGGCCAAATGAGGCATTTGCTACCCCTGCACCTGATATATACAAAGCTTTTATTCCAGATTTTTTTGCTAATAATGCTGAATATGGATTAATTGCACCAGCAACCGAAAGTGGTTTCTCTTTTTTTAAAGCTTCAAAAAAAGAGATGCTCATTTAAGATGATCCTCTAAAATTTTCTTCAATTCATCATGGGAAGATGCTGTAAGGAGATGAGGGTATTCTTCTTTTATATGCTTTGGTGCCTGAAAAAATATTCCCAGATCAGCAGCATTTAACATGTTGATATCATTATAGGAATCACCAGAAGCAAAAACCTTAAATTTAAGTGATTGCAATGCCTCAATTACCTTTTGTTTGTTATTGGACTGTCTAAGTTTGTAACCCGTAATTTTATCGTTTTCTACTGTCATATTGTGACAAATAATCGATGGATAGCCTAATTTTTCAACTAAAGGCCAAGCTAGTTCGTAAAATGTATCAGAAACTATAGTTACCTGAAATTTTGATCTTGCCCAATCTAAGAATTCTTGAGCTCCATCGAATGGATCTATCTCTCTAACTATTTTTTGGATATCACTTAATTTAATATTTTTTTCATTTACCACTTTCATTCTTAAAGACATGAGCTCATCATAATCTTTAAGGTCTTGTGTGGTTAACATTAAATCTTCTGAATTAACTTCTTTCGCGAGACATTGCCAGATTTCGGGAATAAGAACCCCTTCAAAATCTAAACAGAGATGCACCATCCTTATCTTCGGATGAGTTTAATGCTTTCGAATACTTTATCTAAATCTTTTTTAGATTTCGTAGCACAAGCCTTAGCAACAATTTTTTTTGTAAGATGTGGGGCAAACATATTAATGAATTCAAATAAATGACTTCTTAAATAAGTTCCTCTTCTAAAGCCCATATATGTAGTTCCAGAGTCAAAAAGGTGATTAGCAGGTATTGAAATCAAATCTTTATCTTCTTCTTCATTGAAAGCCATACTAGCAATAATACCAACTCCAGTTCCCATTTTTACATATGTTTTTATCACATCTGCATCTGTTGCTGTGAAAACTACATTTGCTTTTAAACCTCTTTCAAAAAAAGCCCTATCTAAATCGTTGCTTCCAGTAAAACCAAAAACGTATGTGACTATTGGATACTGAGAAAGATCCTTCAGTTTAATTTTAGGTATTGAGGCTAAAGGGTGCCCTTTAGGAACAATAATACTTCTTGACCATTTGTAACAAGGCATCTTGACTAGATTTTCACCCTTTTCGGTTGTTTCAGTCCAAAGCGCTATATCAACCTCTCCTTTTGCTGCCATCTCGACAGATTCATCCGGAGTACATTGGTGCATTTGAAAATGAACGTTTGGATATCTTTTAACAAATTTATCCACGACTCTAGGCAAAGTAAATTTAGCTTGAGTATGTGTGGTCGCAATACTCAAGGTACCATACTCTTCGTCTGAGAATTCTGTGGCTGCATGTTTGATGCCGTCAACTAAGGCAAGTATTTCTTCAATTTGTTCAAGAATTCTTTCTCCTACGGGAGTAATCGCTACTAGGTGTTTTCCTGATCTTTCAAAAAGCTCTACATCAAGCTCTTCTTCTAAAAGTTTAATTTGTTTACTTATACCTGGCTGTGAAGTAAATAATGTTTTAGAAGCTTTAGAAACATTTAAGTTGCTTCTTGCTACTTCTCTTACATATACAAGTTGTTGAAATTTCATCTCTGGTTACTAATTTACTATATTTCAGTTAATTATAAAAAACTTTATTTTAAACACTTTTTAATAATATATGAAACTATTACAAAAATTATAAATACTGTATATAATTACAGTTATGAAAAATTTGACTAAAAGACAAACAGAAATTTTTAATTATATTAAAGATGAAATTGAAAATAATGGTTATCCCCCTACCCGATCTGAAATTTCCAAAACCTTTGGGTTCAAATCGCCTAATGCCGCTGAGGATCATTTAAAAGCATTAAAGAAAAAAGGAGTGCTTGACTTAGCTGCAGGTACGTCACGAGGAATTACTTTATCAAATCAATCATCAGGAATTCCTGTTGTCGGCTTGGTAAGTGCAGGAGGACCTATCTTAGCTGAAGAAAATATAGAAAAAACTATCCCAAATAATCCTGGAATACTTTCACATGGTGTAGATTTTTATTTAAAGGTTAAGGGAGACAGCATGGTAGAAGTAGGGATTTTTGAAAATGATCTTATTGCGATCAATAAAAACATTCCGGTCAAAACAGGTTCAATAGTAGTAGCGAGAATAAATGATGAAGTAACAGTAAAAACACTTACTAAGATAACAGATTCTCTGGTAATTCTAAGACCTGAAAACTCTTCTTACTCAGATATTGAAGTAAATCCAAAAAAGGATAATCTTGTTTTTGAAGGAACATGCGTAGGCCTTTTAAGAGATTTTTCTTAAAGCTTTTGGTATTTATCTATAGATAAAGCATCTTTGATTAAGCTATCTTGTTCAGCTTCCTCTAACTTATAGAAATCTGTGGGGCATTCAACCTCCTTCTCACCGCATTTTATAAATTTTACGAATTTAAATGCTTTTCCGGGTTTTCTTATTTTTATGCCAATTGGTCTTTTATCTTCAGGATGAAATCCTAAAACTCTTAAAGATTTTAAAACAAATAACCTTGTTTCTTTATTTTCGTAATCTAGTTCATGTGGATTGTAATAAGAAACTTTAGGGTTTTTTGGTTTATCTTCTGGCGGGAGTTTGGATGCTTTATTAAAGCCATCAAATTCAGTGTATTCGCCAAATCTTCCATTCTTTAAAAAAATTGGTATACCGCTATTCTCCTCAATGAATAATATATTTTCTCCAGAATCTCGTTCTATAAGTTCTACTGCTCTATTCAAACCAATATCTAATATGTTTTCATCTTCATCCGGGCTACCAAATATTTTTTTGTCATCTCTCATAGTCCAAACACAAGGACCATTAATACTCATATCGGCAAAAATAGGTTCATTTAAATCAGGATGATTTCCCAACTCTTTTGGCAACTCTTTATAGGTTTCCCATCTAGTCGAAAAATCAAAAGGTTTTTTTGTCCACTTGCATTCAGAACAACCAACAAAATATCCAAATTTTCCTTTTTTTAAACTAGTTTGGTTATTGCATTTAGGGCAATTTCTCATAATTTTCCCACCTTCGTCTCTTGGAAAAATTACTTCTTCTAACTCTTCATTCAACAAATCTAAAACCTGTCTCGTTTTAAAGTTCTCTCCATCATTAAGGGGTATTCCATCAATTTTTTTACTCAAATAGTTTTGAAGCTCCTCCCAAAATTTATCCAATACTTCTATCCATGAAATACTCCCTTCAGCAATTTTATCCAGTTCTGTCTCTAACTCAGCAGTGAATTTGGTTTCAATAAAAAATTCTCTATAAACTCCGCATAAGTATGAGTTTAGAACTCTGCCTAGATCAGATGGAGCAATTGATTTTGCGCCATATGCATATTTTTTATCTCTAAGACCTTTTACTGTTGATGCGTATGTCGATGGTCTTCCTATACCAAGCTCTTCCATTTTTTTAATTAAAGAAGCTTCAGAGTATCTGTTGGGTGGTGATGTAAATTTTTGTTCGGAAATAAATTCGACCAGATTGACTTTTTCATTTTCTTTTAAATTATCTGGAAATTTTATTATTTCTGAAGAATCTTTTTTTGAAAGAGTTTCAAAGCCCTCAAAAAGAGTCTTTCTTGAGGAAGCATTTAAAATATATTTGTTATCTTTAGAACAAATCACTAGTTTTTTTCTTTCGTGTTGAGAATTTGACATTTGACTTGAGAGTGTCCTGTTCCATATTAAGGTATAAAGCTTTTGTTCATCTTGCCCGAGATTGATATCTTCTGGAAAATTTTTAATGTTAGTAGGTCTTATGGCCTCATGAGCTTCTTGCGAATTTTTTACTTTAGATTTATAAACTCTTACTTGATCAGATAAAAACTTATCACCAAATTTTTCGACAATTACATTTCTGATTTCTTGTAAAGGAGGAGGTCCAGGATTTTCTTCACTAAAAGGTTCTCCGGTGTTGGGAGAAGTACTTATATTTATACCATCTGTTCTCAAGTAAGTAATCAAGCCAGCCTCATAGAGACTTTGTGCTGCCCTCATGGTTCTATCCGCGGTAAAGCCCAAAAAGCTGCTTGACGACATTTGCAAAGTTGAAGTTCGAAAAGGCGGATTTGGAGAACTACTTTGAGGTTTTGTTTCAATGGATTGGATATAAAATTCTGAAGATTTCAATTCAGATTCAATTTCCTTAACGTCTTTTTCTAAAGATAAGGGATTCTTTTTTAAATCTTCTTTGTTGAATTTAATTAACTCTGCATCAAAAATGAAATCTTCATATTCAAATTTGCTTGATATGGGCCAATATTCTTCCTTAATGTGCTTATCTCTTTCAGTTTCTCTTTCGCAGATGATTCTCAAAGATGGTGATTGAACTCTTCCGGCAGATTTAGCGGGAGGAGCGTGTCTCCAAACTAAAGGAGATACTTTGAATCCAATAAGATGGTCTAAAATCCTTCTCGCTAAGTATGCGTCAACTAAGTCTTGATCAATTTCTCTAGGGGAATTTATAGCTTGCTTGATAGCTGAAGAAGTAATTTCATTGAAAGTTATTCTTTTAACTTCTTTGTCTTTCAACAATTTTTTTTCAGAAAAATCTGAAAATAAATGCCAAGCAATAGCTTCTCCTTCTCTATCTGGATCTGTTGCTAAATAGACGGTATTGATAATTTTGCAAATTTTTCTTAATTCCTTGATGGTTTTTTTTCCTTTCTGTGTTTCTTCCCAGGATAAATCCTCCCAATTTTCTGGATTAACGGCATTTTCATCATCTGGAAGATCTCTTATATGACCTAGACAAGGTACGACCTCCCACTGCTGATCAGGAAAGTTTTTATCTAAGTATTCGTTAATCTTGGTTGCCTTAGCACCTGACTCTACTATAACTAAATTTTTCATTTCTTTTTTAATATGAAGTATTTTTTACAGTTTTGTCAATAAGACGAAATTTTTAAAGCTTTTTTCAAAAGCGAGTTTCCCTGATAAATATATCCAGTATATAGCTGAACTAAATCTGCTGAATTATCTAACCTTTCCTTTACATCACCAGCACTCATTACTCCACCGGAAGCAATTAAGATTGATTTTTCGTTTTTAAATGTAGCTACTTTTTTCAGCATATTTTCAGCATCTTGAGTAAGCATGGCGCCACTCATACCTCCTGGATTTGGATATGAATGTTCAGAAGTTGTGTTACAACATATAAAACCATCAA
>CACPDB010000009.1 GCA_902632605.1 uncultured SAR86 cluster bacterium
GTTAAAGGTTCTGCACTAATTAGAAAAGAGCCCATTGGTGTGGTTGGAATGATTACTCCTTGGAATTGGCCAATAAACCAAATTTCTTGCAAAGTCGGACCTGCACTTGCAGCTGGCTGTACTATGGTCCTAAAACCAACTGAAATTGCTCCTTTTAATGCGATTCTATTGGCTGAAGTTCTTCATGAAGCGGGGGTCCCGAAAGGAGTGTTTAATTTAGTAAATGGTGATGGACCTTCTGTTGGTGAAGCAATGTCTGCTCATCCCAAAATAGATATGATGTCTTTCACAGGTTCTACAAGAGCAGGAGTTGCAGTCGCTAAAGGTTCTGCAGATACTGTTAAAAGAGTACATCAAGAATTAGGTGGAAAATCAGCAAATATCATTTTGGATGATGCTGATTTTGGTAAAGCTGTTACAAAGGGCACGGCGCATATGTTTAACAACACTGGACAATCATGTAATGCCCCTTCAAGGATGCTTGTGCCTGCTTCAAGACAAGATGAAGCGAAAGAAGCTGCAAAAGCAGTTGCCGAAGGAATAGTTGTTGGAGATCCTTCTGATGAGTCAACTAATATGGGACCTGTCGTAAGCGATGTTCAATTTAATAAAATTCAAGGTCTCATTGAAAAAGGTATTGAGGAAGGAGCCGAGGTAGTAGTTGGAGGTCCTGGAAAGCCAGAAGGTTTAAATCAAGGATACTTTGTAAAACCAACCGTGTTTGCGAATGTTTCCAATGATATGACCATAGCTAGAGAAGAAATTTTTGGACCCGTTTTATGCATCATTCCTTACAAGGACGAAGATGACGCTATTAAAATTGCAAACGATACTCCGTATGGACTATCGGGATATGTGTCTTCCGAAGATCCTGAACATGCTTTAAGCGTAGCTAGGAGAATAAGAAGTGGAAATGTTCATATTAATAATAAACCTACAGGAATTGATGCGCCTTTTGGCGGGTTTAAGCAATCAGGAAATGGTAGAGAATGGGGAGAATTTGGTTTTGAAGAGTTTTTAGAAATAAAAGCTGTAATGGGCTACGCCTCAAAATAATCTACTCAAAATAAAATGACTATCTTGGTAACCGGTGGAGCTGGTTACATAGGTAGTCATTTTGTAAGGCACTTAGAAAGAAAAAAGATTGACTTTGTCATAGCAGACAATTTTTCTACAGGTCATAAAAAACTTGTAAAAAATAAAAAATTTGTTGAGCTTGATCTTAGAGACCCTAAAGAAATAAGTGTAAATCTCCAGGATTTAGATATTACATCAATAGTTCATTTTGCAGGATTATCGATTGTCTCGGATTCTCAAAAAATGAAAAAAGAGTATTACGAAAATAATGTCCTAGCTTCTATGAACTTAGCAAAGTTTGCTTTAGAAAAAAAAATTAGAAAGTTTATTTATTCTTCATCTGCAGCAGTGTATGGCATTCCTGAAGATATTCCCATTAAAGAAAATCATCCAACAAGACCTATAAATAATTATGGTAAAAATAAATTAGAGGTAGAAAATTTGTTAAAAGATTTGTCTATGGAGTTTCCTTTGGATGTTGTTTGTTTAAGATATTTTAATGCCGCTGGAGCTGATGATAACGGCGATTTAGGAGAAGAGCACAATCCTGAAACACACCTGATACCAAATGTAATTAATTCCGCTTTAAACTCAAGTGAATTTACCGTTAATGGTGATACATATAAAACTAATGATGGAACATGTATTAGAGATTATGTTCACGTAAACGATTTAGCAAGTGCTCATTTACTCTCCTTAAATTTTTTAGATTTTAATAAAGGGTTTCACATCTTTAATCTCGGCTCTGAAAAAGGTTTTTCTGTAATGGAAGTGATTAATGAATGCCAGAAATTAATGAAAACTGAAATAAAAGTCAGAATTGGTGAAAAAAGAGAAGGCGATCCAGATATATTAATTGCTGATAATACAAAATCCGTTAGTAAATTAAATTGGAAATTAGAAAAAAATACTTTAAGGACTATAATCTCATCCGCAATTGATTATCACAAAAATGCCCTCTAGCTCTTTACTAAAACTTTTCTTATTGGGAATTTTGTCTTTCCAGGCTTTTGCTGACCCATGGCTAACTGGAAAAAATGAGTTTGAAATAAAAAAATTAGAGTATTTTTCCATTAAAAATCAATTTTCTATTGACTCGTCTGCCTATCCTATTCCTTTGGCGCTTGTAAGAAATCCTAATGAAGATATGTTTAATAACATGTCATTGATGAATGAGTATATTGAAGTCGCAGATAAAATTATTCAAAGAGAATCAAAAAAGTTTATCAACGAGATTGGATTTTCTTCAAATTCAGAATTCAATCCATTTAGATTTATAGATAGTAAATTCAAAGACAAAAATTCTTTCTTTTTTTCTTCTTCCTATTTAGGAGAAAGATTCGCATCAAAGATTTCAATTACAACTTTTGAAAATCATTATGAAGAGAAAAAATATGATTTTAGTGATTCCTATCTTGCTTTAGTTTCAGGTAATTTTATTTTAGGAATCGGAAACTATGATAGGTGGTGGGGTCCTTCTCATCATGCAAGTTTAATACTTTCAAATTATTCAAAATCTTCCCCTGGATTATTTATTAGGTCCCTTGAAGGTTTTACTTCTCCCTTGCCTCTGATTAGGAGTTTTGGAAAATTAAATTTCTCGTTTTTTGTAAATCAATTAGAGAGTAATAGAATTGTTAAAAATCCTTTTTTAATTTCAGGTAGATTTTCATTTAATCCGGTAAGTGGTCTCACCATTGGTCTAACAAGATCGATAATGTTTGGTGGAGACGGTAAAGATAATAGCTTTAAAGCTCTTTGGGACTCTATAAGAGGTGATGCTTCAACAATGCAAGGTAACTCGGATGTAAATATAGATAATGAATTAGCTGGGTTTGATATGAAATATAGTTTCAATGTTAATGATTTAGTGTGGAGTTTTTATGGTCAATATATTGGTGAAGATGGAACAGACTATTGGCCTTGGCGAACTTTTTATTTAGCAGGAACAGAATTTATTTTTCTAAAAGACGACAAGTTAAATAGCGTTGTAATCGAATATATTGATACCTATTACAATGGTCAAGATACTGGAACTAATGTAATTTATGAACATAGCTCTTATGCAAGTGGATACAGATATAAAGGAAGTCCATTGGGAGCGTTTATTGATGGCGACTCTAATTACATGCATTTGTCTGTTAATAGCGAAATTAATAACGTTACAAATATTGAATTTTCAGTTTTCTATGGAAATTTTAATAAAGATAATAGTGGCACCGTAAATTCCTGGGGAACGGCAAATGAGGATTTTTTTGGAATTATTTTAAACTTTGATTTCAATATCAATTCTAAAATTGATATTGGGTTTAATATGACTAGTCTTAGCGAATCTCTTTCTTACAGAGGAAAAATTCTGGATAAAAATATTTTAGGTATAGATTTTAAATACCGCTTTTAACGACCTATTTTGCCTTGTCTGTCGCATCTATGACGACCAACCTTAAAATTTCTAATTGATCCATGTTTGGTCTTTCTTCCATTAACTCTTTTTCTCCAAAGTCTAAAGCTAGAGGGCTTTAGGTTTTTTCTCATGATAGAGATGAGCTCTCCATGATTTATTGAGAATTCTTTTTCAATAACCTCAAAAGGAGTTCTATCTTCCCATGCCATTTCAATTATTCTATTAGTACTTTCTAAATCAATGTTTTTTAAGACTTTCTTCATTATTATCCCAATGTGAAATTATCTTCTGATTATCTTCAATCCATCTTTCAAGCTGGAGGATCACATAATCCTGGCCCATAACAAGATCAAAATTTTCTTGAGGCATTAAGTCTTTTTCTTTTGACATTAATTCAGCTAATGCCAACAAATTTTCTGTCTGTTCTTCATATTCTGCAAGCATAGGATTCTTTTTATCTTTGAAGGCATTTTGAATTTCATCAAGAAGCGCGGTTTTGAGTTCTTGCAATTCAAAAGTGTCCATTACTAATTATAAAAAAAGAATACTCAGAAAATTTAAAGATATTAATTAATTTATAAACTAAGAAGCAATTGCTTCATAAGCATTTGAAGCAATTCTGACTATTTCATCTATTTCTTCCTCGCCATGGGCTACCGATAAGAAATGATTATGATAACTTGTCAAATATAAACCGCGCGATAAGCATTCGTCTGTCCATTGAATATGAAATTCCTTATTTTGGTCTTCAATTCTAAAATAAGGCATAGATGGCACACCGGTAACTTTCATTTTTAGTCCAAATTCTTTTGCGGTTGAAATCAGATCTTTCTTTAGCTTTTCTCCATGAGTGTTCATGATTTCTACGGCATTTACTTTTTGAAGTTCTTCTAATGTAGCCTTAGATGCAGCCATAGGAGCCGAATTAAAAAATTGTGTTCCACTAAAATAAACTTTGTTTGCGGCATCTTTTAAAGAATCTTTACCAACTAGAGCAGAAATTGGATAACCATTAGCCATAGCCTTACCTAAACAAACCAAATCTGGGCTAAACCCAAAAGCATTATGCGAGCCATGAAGGTCAATTCGAAATCCAGTTCTAACGTCATCAACTATGATAATAATATTATGTTCACTGCATTTTTTTTGAATGTGTTCCCAATATCCATCATCCGGAAGAGCGTTATCCTTTGAGGTTGGATGATCATATGGGCTGGAAATAAAACATGCAATATCACTACCAAAAGATGAAATCATCTCATCAAATTCTTTGATGCTATTCCATTCAACCGAAAGCACTTCATCGCTATCGGAATCGATAACTCCAGGATTGCTGCTATTTTGCATCCACCCATTAGCCCCATGATAACCATTTTTGATTTTTAGAATTTTTGATTTTCCAGTTTCCGCTCTCGCGACCATGACAGCTAATTGGGTACTATCCCCTCCATTTTTTCCAAAAAGAGCCCAGTCAGCGATATCGATCATATCTGTTAGCGTTTCAGCTAGCTCTATCATTATTGGAGAAGCTACACTTACCGTGTTTCCTAAGTCGTATTGTGTTCGTGCAGCATTATCTATTTTTGGATTGTTATACCCAAGAATCATTGGACCCCAGCCACAAATTAAATCTAAATACTTATTTCCATCTACATCCCAAAAATATGCATCTTTTGCTTTTGAAAAGAATTTTGGACCCTCTTCTCTGACTGCAAACTTATAATGACCAAAAATTCCACCTGGAATTAATTGTTGAGCTTTTAAAAAAAGTTTATCGGATTTTTTTTGATTTAATTTCATTTGTCTTATTACTGTACCAATTTATGTGGCGGAGAGGGAGGGATTCGAACCCTCGATGCAGGATTACCACATACTCCCTTAGCAGGGGAGCGCTTTCAACCACTCAGCCACCTCTCCTATTACTTTTCGAGATTAAAAGCGTCATGCAGAGACTTCACTGCCTCATGAGCCAGATCTTCTTTAACCACTACTGATATTTTAATCTCAGAAGTTGAAATCATTTCAATGTTTATATCTTTTTCAGCCAGAGTTTTAAACATAGTAGCAGCAACTCCAGCATGCGATTTCATCCCAACTCCAACTAAAGAAACTTTACTAATGTCTTCGTTCAATTCAATTTCTCCACCTCCAAATTCTTTAGATAAATTTGAAAGAATATTTTTTGTTTCTTGAGACTTCTCACGTTTTACAGTGAAGGTAAAGTCTGTAGTTTTATCTTCAGAAACGTTTTGAATAATAATATCCACCTCAATGCCTTTTGAGCTTATGGGGTCTAAAATCTTTGCCGCAATACCTGGAATATCAGGTACTTTTCTAATAGTTAACTTAGCATCATCGCTTGAATGCGTTACTCCAGAAATTAAAGCATCTTCCATGTTTTCTTCTCCATTGATAAGTGTTCCTTCATCATTAGTAAAACTAGATTTTACCCTTATTGGCATATTATATTTACTGGCAAATTCCACAGATCTAATTTGTAAAACTTTAGCGCCTAAGCTTGATAATTCCAACATTTCTTCAAAAGTTAATTTATCTATCTTTTTGGCTTTTTCATAAACATTAGGGTCGGTTGTATAGACACCGTCCACATCAGTGTATATCTGACATTCTTCTGCTTTCAAAGCAACAGCTAAAGCAACTGCTGAAGTGTCAGAGCCACCTCTTCCTAGCGTGGTAATGTCTCCTTCTTCATTGATTCCCTGAAAACCTGTTATTACCGGAGTTATGTTTGCAGATATATCTTCAAGAATATTTTTTGTATCAATCGAATTAATTCTAGCTTTTCCATGATAGTCATCTGTTCTGAGGCCAAGTTGAAAAGCAGTATAAGATTTTGAGTTAACTTTTTCATTTCTTAACGTCATAGCTAATAAAGCTACTGACACCTGCTCGCCTGAAGAAATCAATGCGTCGTATTCTCTAGGATCAGGAATTTCTTGAACTTCTTTTGCTAAATCAATCAGTCTTTGGGTTTCACCTGCCATGGCTGATACAACGGCAACAACTTTTTTTCCTTTTTTAGAGGTATCTTTGATAATTTTCGCTACGGCTTTAAATCTGTCAGTATCAGCAAGCGAAGTTCCGCCAAATTTTTGGACAACTATATTAGACATTGGTATTTTTAAATCTCAGTTAGAATTTTCTCAGCAGAAATTAATATTTCATCAAGTTTATTTGAAGCTGGTCCGCCTGCTTGTGCAAAGTCCGGCTTTCCTCCTCCTTTCGCTCCTATAATTTTGGAAAGCGAGTCTAGCAAATTTCTTGCATCATAAGTAGCAGTAATATCATTTGATACTGAAACCAATATTGTTGATTTATCTTCCATAGATCCGACGAGAATAATAATTAGATTGCTTAATTCTTTTTTTAGACTGTCTAAACTGCCTCTTAGTTTGGATAAATTAAAATTATCTATCCTCTTAACAATTGTTTTTACATCACCCAAAGATTTAGTACTTGATTTCATTTCTTCTACTAAGCTTTGGAGAATTTTTTGTTCTATTTTTTTAAGGTTTTGGGTATGAACGTTTAATATTTTTGATTTGTCCTCTAAATACCTAGGCAAGTCTTTTACAGAAACACTGAAAGTTTTAGCAGTATTGATTAATTCTGTCTTACTTTCAGCTTTATTTTTAATTGCGAGATCTCCAGAAATAGCTTCTATTCTTCTCACTCCTGAAGATATGCTTGTTTCAGATATTATTTTAAAACTTTTGATTTCTGAACTATTTTTTACGTGCGTTCCGCCACACAGTTCTACAGAATAATCGTCGCAAATCTTTAAGACTCTTACTTTTTTACCATACTTTTCCCCGAAAAAAGCCAGAGCGCCTAATTTTTGAGATTCATCATAAGTTGTTTCTATAACTTGAGTGTCCTTAGCAGAGATAATCTCATTATTCACTTCTTGCTCTATTTTTAAGATTTCTTCAGAAGTAACCTTTTGTTTATGGGAAAAATCAAATCTAAGTTTTTCTTCGCTTACAAGAGATCCTTTTTGTTGAACGTGTATACCTAAATTATTTCTCAAAGCTGAATGCATTAGGTGTGTCGCCGAGTGATTAGAAGTTATTGCTTTTCTGCGATTTTTATTTATCTCTGCATTAAGTTTTTGATTTACTCTTACTTCTCCCTTTTCAATATGACAAATATGTAAATAGAAATTTCCCACTTTTTGAGTATCGGAAACATGAAGCTCATGATTTTTAGATATCAATTTTCCTGAATCTCCAACTTGCCCGCCGGATTCAGCATAGAAAGGAGTTTTATCCAGAATAACTACGCAATCTCCGCTAGCTACAGAATCTACTTTTTCGCCATTTTGAAATATTAGTTTTACTACTGATTCTGTTGATTCAAGTTTATATCCTAAAAATATAGTTTCTTCCTCTAGATTTATTGCAGATGGTAGAAGAGTTTCAAATCTGCTATTTTTTTGAGCATTTTTTCTCTGAATACTCATCAAATTTTCGTATTCTTCAAGGTCTAGTTCAAGATTGTTTTCTTTCGCTAGATCACTTGTTAAATCAACGGGAAATCCGTAAGTATCATAAAGTTTGAAAATAGCTTCACCTGTAATCTTTTGATTTTTCGATTTTTTTACCTCCTCTTCAAAAAGCCTCATTCCTTGTTTCAAAGTTTCTCTGAATTGATCTTCTTCGGATTTAAGTTCCTGCAAAATAAAAGTTTTGTTTATTTTTATGTCAGGATAAGCATCAAATAAAGACTCTCCTAAAGAATCATAAATATTGGAGAAGGAAAAATCTTTTTTACTATTGACTTTATACGCATGTCTGAGAGCTCTTCTAATAATTCTTCTTAAAACATAACCTCTTCCTTCGTTGCTTGGACTTACTCCATCTGAAATAAGGAATACACTAGATCTTAAGTGATCAGCAATAACCCTCAAAGAAGGGTTTTTAAGATCTTTTTCACCTAATTGTTTAGCAATTTCATCAACAGTTTCTTTAAAAATGTCTGTTTCGTAGTTATCACTGGTATTTTGCATTACTGCAGTAATTCTTTCTAAGCCCATCCCAGTATCAACGCATTTTTTTGGAAGATTTGAAAGTTTTCCATTATGGTCTCGGTTATATTGCATAAAAACTAGATTATAAATCTCTACAAATCTATCTCCAGTATCTCCTCCTTCCTGTGGTGCTTCTCCAGATAGATCCTCGCCGTGGTCATAGAATATTTCTGAACATGGGCCGCATGGACCCGTATCTCCCATAGACCAGAAATTATCTTCAGTAAGTCTTGAAAGTCTTGAAGCAGGAAACTTTATTTTTTTAAGCCAAATATCTTCAGACTCTTTATCATCGACATGCACTGTTACCCAAAGTTTATCTTTATCAAGTTTGAATTTTTCTGTGAGAAGTTCCCACGCTAACTCTATAGCTTTCTCCTTGAAGTAGTCCCCAAAGCTAAAATTTCCAAGCATTTCAAAGAAAGTATGATGTCTAAGAGTAAAACCAACATTATCTAAGTCGTTATGCTTTCCCCCTGCTCTCACACATTTTTGAGATGAAGTTGCTTTATCAAAATCAACTTTTTCAGTACCAAGGAATACATCTTTAAACTGATTCATTCCAGAATTAGAAAACATTAAGGTGGGGTCATTGATGGGAACAAGCCCGGAACTCACTACTTCTTTGTGCCCCTTCTGAACAAAAAAATCTAAGAAAGTCTTTCTTACTTCAGATGACTGCACGTTATTTAACTAAATATTTCTGATAAAAAATCTTTAAAAATTTTCCAAGATCTCTGATCAGCATCTT
Source organism: uncultured SAR86 cluster bacterium (assembly GCA_902632605.1). Lineage (GTDB taxonomy): Bacteria > Pseudomonadota > Gammaproteobacteria > Magnimaribacterales > AG-339-G14 > MEDG-81. The sequence goes on from CACPDB010000009.1 coordinate 9,283, forward strand.
GCGAATAAACCGTTCCAAAACTTGGATCATTGGCATCAGGATTTGTAAAAGCATGCATGGCATTGCCAAAAGAATGTAATTGCCAATCAACACTTTTTTTACTCATTTCTTCAGAAAAAGAGTCTATCTGATCTTGACCTACCATGGGATCTAGGTGACCATGAAGAACTAATAGTTTCGCACTAATATCTTTTTCTTCAAGATCTTCCGAACCAGATAAAAACCCATGAAAACTGACAGCCCCTTTTAAATCCACTCCGCTTCTTGCAAGGTCTAGAGAAACTAAGCCGCCAAAACAGTACCCCATAATTGCAATTTTTGAAGCATCAATTCCATCGAGCCTTTTTGCTGCCTCATATGCGCCAACAATAATTTGAGACAGATTTTTTCTATCATCCAACAAAGGTTGCATCATCGATTGATTCTCCTCGTTAGTTTTACCAACCTTTCCGTCTCCATACATATCAATAGCAAATGCATTATATCCATCTTCAGCAAGCTTATTTGCTATGCCTTCAACAAATCCATCTCTTCCAGCCCAAGTGTGCGCGATAAGAACACATGGAGCGTTTTGATCCTCTGGCTTTACATGCAAACCTTCAAATGTCTTAGAATTTACTACGTACGATACAAGTTCGTTATTCATTAATTTTCCTCCTTTAAACCTGACTTAAATCTTTTTCCATTTTCTGCATAGTGTTCTGCTGAACCTTTTAAAATGATCTTTAAATTATCATCAACCTCTTTCTTAACCTTTCCTGGAGATCCCATAACAAGCGAATTGTCTGGAATTTTTGTTCCTTCTGTAAGCAGAGTATTTGCACCGATTAAACAGTTACTTCCAATTTCTACATTGTTTAAGATGACTGAATTAATACCTATTAACGAATTGTTTCCTATGGTGCAGCCATGAAGCATGACTTTATGACCTACTGTGACATTTTCACCGATAATTATCGGGCTTCCAGGATCGACATGCAAAACTGATAAATCTTGAATGTTTGAACGTTTACCAATGATAATTTTTTCTACATCCCCTCTGATTACCGCTCCAAACCAAACACTCACATCTTCTCCAAGCTCAACTTGACCTAGAACAGTGGCATTTGGAGCTATATAGAAATTATCTCCTACCGTTTTAACTCTATGCTGATCTAAAGTATAAATCATCTATATCAATATCTATTTCCATTAACTCCAGAAATTGTAATGTAAAACCCAAAGTTAATCCCCAAATTTTCTGGTTTTCATAATTTATAACAGGCGTCTCAAAGGTTTCGCCACTAGCATTTGTTATTTTATTTGATATCGAAGGATCTTCTTTGAGATAGTTCAAAGGAACAGAAAAAATCGTCTCTACCTCTTTGGGATCCTTTTTAAAATTTAAACTTCCCGCTGCGTAACCTACATAAGGCGTGACACTTATTCCAAATCTTGATTCTTGAGGATCCATCCGACCTAGTATTTTAATTAAATTAGGTTCTATGCCTATCTCTTCATGTGTTTCCCTTAAAACAGTTTCGATTAGGTTTCTGTCTTCGTCTTCTTTTTTTCCACCGGGGAATGCAACCTCTCCTGCATGTGAAGGTAATTTTTTAGATCTTTCTGTATAAACGATTGAATAGTCGTTGTCATTGTCAGTTATTAAGATTAATACTGCTGCTTGGGGTAATTTTTCATCCGACTGCTTCGGACTCAAATCATTTAGTCTTTTTTCTATAAAAGGGATCATTATGTATATAAAAGGTATTGAATTATACTTGCTTACTTAATTTAAGCAGGAAAAACTTTGAAATTTTGTACCCAATGCGGAGGTAAAGTATCCAAAAAGATACCCCAAGATGACAATCGAGAAAGATATGTATGTGATGATTGTGGATATATTCACTATCACAATCCAAATGCAGTCGTAGGAACTTTGCCCTACTGCGAGGATAAAGTTCTTTTGTGTAAAAGAGGGATAGAACCAAGAAAAGGTTTGTGGACCTTACCTGCTGGATTTTTGGAGTTAGGAGAAACATTACAGGAAGGAGCCCTAAGAGAAACCAAAGAAGAAACCAACTCAACTGTAAAAATAGATGATATTTATTTTATGTTTGATATTCCTCAAATTGGACAATTTTATGTTCTTTATAAGGCTTCTATAGAAAAAAATTCTTATTCTCCAACAACGGAAAGCCTTGAAGTTGAATTGTTTTCCTATGATGAAATACCTTGGGATGAACTAGCTTTTCCTTTTGTACCCATTGCTCTCGAACAATTTTATGACGATTTAAGCGAGGGATATTTTCCTCTTAGAATCAGAGAGTTAGTTAAGAAATAATTTAACTGTAAAAATTTCTGGCATTTAAAAATAATTTGAACCAAGGGCTATGCTTTCCTTTTTCATTGGTCCAAGACAATTGATTGTTTAAAAAACTTCTTTCAGGATGCGGCATCATAATTAAAAACCTTCCATCTTCGTTTGTAACTGCTGTAATACCATGTATGGAGCCATTAGGATTTTCTGGGAATTCTTTAGCTTCTATACCTTTATTTGTAGAAAATTGTATTGGTGCCAAATTATCAGAGATTATTTTTTTTGCACTTACATGTTCAGGAAAAATCATTTTACCTTCTCCATGATTTATAGGAACTAAAAGCTGAGAACCTTCCATACCCTTAAAAAATTTTGAATTTGATTTGTTTATTTTTACTTGAACCATTCTGGCTTCGAATCTATTGCTATCATTCCTTTCAAGTTTTGGCCAATGCTCAGAACCTGGGATTAATTCTTTAAGCTCTGACATAACCTGACATCCATTACAGATACCTAATGCAAAAGTATCTTCTCGGTGAAAAAATTCAGAAAATTTATCTTTTAGTCTTGTATTAGATTTTATTGATTGTGCCCAGCCTCTTCCTGCCCCAAGGACATCGCCATAAGAAAAACCTCCTGGAAAAGCAAGTCCTTGAAAGTCATCCAAAGAACTTGAATTGTTTAAAAGATCTCGCATGTGAACATCAATAACTTTGAAACCAGCTTGAGAAAAAGCTGCTGCCATTTCTAAATGGGAATTAACTCCTTGATCTCTCATGATAGCTATTTTTGGGGTTATACTTAGAGGTCTTTTATTAAATGTAAAATTAAATTTTTGGGTAAGCTTTGATCTTTTTGTATCAAGCAAAAATCTATGCTCTTGTTTTGTTGTTTCTTCATTATCTCGAAGTAATTTGATGTTGTACGAAACGCTTGACCATGCATGCATTAAAACTTTATGACTTATTCTCAAACTTTGGCTGGAAGTTTTAAGAAAAAGACCATTTGTATTACTAGTTGAACCAATATTAAAAAAAGAATTCTTTAAACCCAGTTTTGTAAAATCTTTTTTAAATTCAGAAAAATCTTTTTTCTTAATCTGAAAAAGCATGCCTAACTCTTCAGAAAATAAATTACTAGATTCTTTCAAGGAAGAAATTTTAGAAAGATCAAGGTTTAAGCCGCACCCTCCAGCCAACATCATTTCAACCGCAGAAACAATTAAGCCTCCATCTGAAATATCATGAAAAGAAAATATTCTCTTTTTATCAATCTTGGTTGCTAAGTAATTATAAACTTTTGGAAATTCTTCTATGCACTCTAAATTAGGAGTTTCAAGATTTGTTTGTTGAGTTACTTCTGAAAGAATAGATCCTCCCAAGCGTTTTTTTGTTTTTGAAAGATCCAAGTAGACTAATGAAAGTTCATTATTATTGATTAATTGGGGTGTAATGCTTTTTTTGACGTTTTTTATTTTTGTAAAGGCACTGATTATTAAACTTTGTGGGGATAAATTAATTTTTTTATCTTTTTGCCATATTGTTTTCATTGATAGAGAATCTTTTCCAACGGGAACTGCTATTCTCCAAGGATTGCATACTTTTTGGGTTAGCTCTTTTACTGTATTGAATAAATCTGTTTTTCTTTTAGCATTGTCAGGACTTGCCATCCAATTCGCAGATATTTTTATATTGGATAGTTGAGATACTCCTGAAGGCAAGAGATTAATTAAAGCCTCAGCAAGAGCCAATTTTCCAGCTGCGACTGGATTAGAAATAGCAATTGGAGACTTTTCCCCCATAGACATAGCTTCTCCTGAATTTGTATTGAAATCTGATAATGTAATTGCATGGTCAGCAACGGGAACTTGATATGGACCAACAAATTGATCCCTATAAGTTAAGCCTCCTACACTTCTATCTCCGATATTAATTAGAAAGCTTTTAGAACCTACTGTAGGATGTCTCAACACATCTAATAGAGTTTTTTTTAGATTTATATTTTTAGATTTATCAAAGATGTTTTTCTTTCTGTCTGAGATAATTTCGTGGATGTTTTTTTCTTTATATCCAAAGATAGTATCCATAGGAAGATGGATTGGAAGTTTTCCGGTTTTACTATCTTTAAGTTTAAAAATTTTTTTAGCTGTTAGAGTCCCAATAACCGCATGAGGACATTTTTCTCTTTCACAATATGCTTTGAATTCTTTTAAGGAGTTTTTTTCCACCGCTAAAACGTATCTTTCTTGTGATTCGTTAGACCATATTTCTAAAGCCGACATAGAATTGTCAGCAAGAGGAATCTTTCTCAAGTCAACATTTGCTCCCATGCTGCAATCTTTTGCTAACTCTGGTATTGCATTTGAAAGACCCCCAGCTCCAACGTCATGAATGAATAAAATAGGATTTTTTGATTTTTTTAGAGAACATAAATTTATGACTTCTTGGCATCTTCTTTGCATTTCAGGATTAGATCTTTGTACTGAAGCATAGTCCAGGGATTCGTCAGAAGAACCTGCCTGGACTGAAGAAGCAGAACCTCCTCCTAGCCCGATTAGATAACCAGGTCCTCCTAAAACAATAATTTTTGTTCCTGGTTTAACCTTTTTTTTGAATGTATTGTTGGAACTTATATTTCCTAATCCTCCGGCAATCATTATTGGTTTATGAAATCCATAGTGAATTCCATCATTTTTTTGTTCGAAAGCTCTGAAATAACCATTTAAATTTGGTCTACCAAATTCATTATTAAATGAAGCTGCCCCGAGAGGACCCTCAATCATTATTTTTTTTGGTGAAGAAATTCGTTTAGGGCGATCTTCTTTAAACTCCCATTTTTCTTTTAAACTTTCGAGTCTCAAATATGATACGGAGTATCCAGTTAAGCCAGCTTTTGGCTGTGCTCCAATCCCCGTTGCCCCTTCATCTCTTATCTCGCCACCAGATCCTGTGGCAGCTCCTTCAAAAGGAGAAACTGCAGTTGGATGATTGTGAGTCTCAACCTTTATACAAATATTATGTTTTAAATTCTTAACCTGATACTCTTTCTTATCTGTATCTAAATGAAATTTTTCTGAACTTTCTGAGTCAATTACTGCTGCATTATCATCATAAGCGACTAGTACTCCATCTTTGAAATTTTTATGAGTAGATTTTATTTGCTGAAATAAACTTGGTTCAGTTTCTTCAGATAAATTCTTCCATGAAGCATTAAAAAACTTATGACGACAGTGTTCAGAATTTGCTTGAGAAAACATCATCAACTCTACATCTGTAGGATTTCTTTTAAGAAATTTATAACTATTTACTAAGTAATTGATCTCTTGATCATTTAAACCAAAGCCAAATTTCTGATTAGCATCGATATAGCTTTGATAGGTATTTTTTAGATATTTGAAAGAAAATGAATTTTTATTGGGTTTGGTAAAAAAAGATTCAATACTACTTAATCCAATGGAAAACTCTTCAGTGAGATAATCAAAAGGGAAGTTTGCCTTTTTAAGTAATTTTTCAGAAAAGTCTTCTGTTTCCAAGCCTTTTATTCTTTCTATTCTTTGAATTTCATTTAAATTACAAGAAGCAAAAATATCCTCGGTTTTGGAAGACCAAGGTGATTGAGAGCCATTCCTTGGCGAGAGAAAGATTATATCTTTTGAAAATCTTAATGAGCTATTGGCATTTATATCCAACAACTCATAGATTTTTTCAACTTTATTTTTTGGAATATCTTTCCAGGATTTATTTAACAATAAAAGATAAAAATAATTTAAAGAAAGATAATTTGAATTTTTTTCTGAAAGGACTCTTTCGCCAGCAATGATAACTGTTCTGGAATTTAAAACTTTAAAAGGCATCCAAAAAAAAGAAAATTATACCTCAAAACAAAAATATTATTTTTAGCTTAGTAATAATTTTTCTTTGAGATTGGAAATTTTGTCTCGAAGAGATGCCGCTTCTTCAAATTCTAATTTGTTTGCATGACTAAGCATCAATTTTTCAAGATCATCAATTTTTGCTGATAAGTCTTTTGGATTTAAGAATTCTTCGTCAAGTTTATCTTCTACCTTTTTGATAAACTGTTTTTTGGAAGAAAGCTTTGTTCCTTCCATAATATCTGTGATCGGTTTATAAATACCTTGAGGTATTATATTGTTCTTTTTATTAAATTTTTCTTGGATCTTTCTTCGTCTTTCAGTTTCATCAAGGGTCTTTTGTATCGAACCTGTAATTGTGTCAGCATATAAAATCGCATGACCTCTCTCATGTCTTGCTGCCCTGCCAATGGTTTGTATCATACTTGTTTCTGATCTTAAAAAACCCTCCTTATCGGCATCTAGGATAGCAACAAGGGATACTTCTGGAAGATCTAATCCTTCTCTCAAAAGATTTATTCCAACAAGCACATCAAAATTACCCATTCTGAGCTCTCTTAAAATTTCTACTCTTTCAACGGTATCGATATCAGAATGCAAATATCTAACATTGATATCCCTTTCGAATAAATATTGGCTTAAATCTTCAGCCATCCTTTTTGTCAAAACAGTTGCAAGAACTCTTTCTTTTTTTTGTATTTTTTTCTGTATTTCAGAAATTAAATCATCAACTTGATTTGTAGCTGGTCTTATTTCAATAGAAGGATCTAATAATCCTGTTGGTCGAGCTATCATCTCAATTAACTGATCTAGGTGATTATCTTCATATTCACCAGGAGTTGCTGATACAAAAACCTTTTGTCCAGACATTGATTCCCATTCATCAAAACGTAAAGGACGATTGTCAAGAGCGCTGGGTAATCTGAAACCATAATCGGCTAGAGTTTCTTTTCGAGATCTATCTCCTCTATACATACCCTTAATCTGAGGAAGCGAAACATGTGACTCATCGACAAAAACTATGGTGTCTTCTGGAATATAGTCATAGAGAGTTGGCGGAGCCTCCCCTTCATTTCTCCCGGATAAATATCTTGAGTAGTTTTCTATTCCTGAACAGTAACCAAGTTCTTTTATCATCTCCAAATCAAATTTTGTTCGCTCTTCAATTCTTTGAGCTTCGATAAATTTTTCATTTTTTTTAAAATATTTAACTCTTTGTTGCATTTCAGAGCGTATTTTTTTCATGGCAGAAAGCATGATATCTCTGGTAGTTACATAATGAGTTTTTGGAAAGATTGTTGCTCGAGGAACATCTCTAAAAATTTCACCGGTTAAAGGATCGAAAAATTTTAAAGATTCGATTTCTTTATCAAAAAATTCAACTCTTAAAGCTTCTTTTTCTGACTCCGCGGGAAAAATGTCAACAACATCGCCTTTAACTCTATAAGTAGCTCTTTTGAATTCAATATCATTTCTTGTATATTGGAGCTCTGCCAGTCTCAATAAAAGCTTGCCAAGTTCTAATTCATCTCCTCTGTCTAAATGAAGAACCATTTTTAAATACGATTTTGGGTCTCCTAGACCATAAATTGCCGAGACCGTTGCAACTATAATCACATCTCTTCTTTCGAGAACTGCTTTAGTAGCAGATAGTCTCATTTGTTCAATATGTTCGTTTATAGAAGCATCTTTTTCTATAAAGACGTCTGAAGAAGGCACATAAGCTTCGGGCTGATAGTAATCATAGTAAGAAACGAAATACTCAACAGCATTATCAGGAAAAAACTCTTTGAATTCTCCGTAAAGCTGAGCAGCAAGAGTTTTGTTATGAGACATTACGATGGCCGGTCTTTGTAAATTTTCAATTACATTTGCCATAGCAAAAGTTTTACCTGATCCAGTAACGCCTTTTAAGGTTTGATTTAAAAGACCAGACTTCAAACCCTTAACAATTTTTTTTATTGCCTGAGGTTGATCGCCTGAAGGTCCAAAATTGGATTTAATTTTAAATGACTTGCTCATTATTTAATTTTTTTGCTTATAATACATTCCTTTTTCCGCGATAGCTCAGCTGGTAGAGCAAGTGACTGTTAATCACTGGGTCGCAGGTTCGAGCCCTGCTCGCGGAGCCAAAAAAATATAATGCCTATTTATTCTAGCGAATCTTCAGAACCATACAAATTAAGTCGATCTCGGATTGAGAATTTTTGTAAATGCAAAAAATGCTTCTACTTGGAAGAAAGACTTGGTATTTCAAAACCAGCCCAGTTCCCCTTTAATCTCAATAATGCTGTGGATGAATTGCTAAAAAATGAATTTGATAACTTTAGGGGTACTAAAGACAATCATCCTTTAATAATTGATTATGGCATTGATGCAAAACCTTTCGCGCACCCAGAGATAGAAAATTGGCGAACGAGAAATAAAGGAATTGGATTTTTAGATAATGATACAAACTTATATTTCTATGGTTTAGTTGATGATGTGTGGATAAGCACGATAAATGAAAAACTCATCATTGTTGATTACAAAGCAACTTCTAAAAAAGGCGAAGTATCTCTAGATGCTCCCTGGCAAATAAGTTACAAGAGACAAGCTGAAATTTATCAATGGCTTTTTAAAAAAAATGGTTTTGATGTTGAAGACATTGCTTATTTTGTTTACTGCAATGGTAGAGCTGACAAAAAAGACTTTAATAATATCTTAGAATTTAAAACTAAGGTTATTAGTTATAAAGGAAATACTGACTGGATAGATCCGATCACAAGAGAGATAAAAAAAGTATTAGATGATGATAAGATTCCAGAATCAGATCCTAGCTGTGAATACTGCAGATATATAACTAAAGCTAATTTATAGGAGAAATATGGAACTACTTTACGCAACTTTAATTTTCTTAATTGGCTTAGGAGTATTGATTTCAGGTGCTGAGATCTTTATTCATCATAGCGCTCAATTGGGTGCTAAATTAGGAATAAGTGATGTTGTTGTGGGAATTACCTTAGTTGCCCTTGGTACTTCCATTCCAGAAATATTTGTTAGTGTTTCCTCAATTATTAATGATGCTCCTGCTCTTGCCTTAGGTAATTCAATTGGTTCTAACATAAGCAATATTGCTATTATCTATGGACTAAGTCTTTTTTGGTTGGCTTCCAAAACCTTAAACATAAGTTTAAGAAATATTTTTATTTTGATTTTGAGTGTTCTAATTGCTGGTTGGGCTCTTTACGATTTAAAAATATCTGTTGCCGACTCAGTTGTTTTCATAGCACTTTTTATTCTATTTGTTTTAAATCTCTTTAGAGAAAAGCCTGACGAAGTACCGGAAAATACTCACAAGGATGAAACTTT
>CACPDB010000010.1 GCA_902632605.1 uncultured SAR86 cluster bacterium
TTTTTAGCTCATAAGATTTCTAACGATGCAAAAATACCCTCTTGTCCTCTTGAAATATCTTATCCAGGCATAAAAGTAAAAAACGATTTTTCAACTTTGATCAATCTAAACCCAAAGCTGCCTCCAGACTACCAAGACTATGATACTGTGTTTCAAATTGTCATTAAAGATAATGCTTCTTTGCAAAATCAAGCAAGAGAGAGCTTCAAACAATGTAAAATTGATGGATTGGATCCCACTTACATCAACTAAAAGTGAAAAAGACTTACAACCCAAAAAATTTAGAAAAAAAATGGTATAGGTTTTGGGAAAAATCTGGCTTTTTTAAACCCACTTATAAGTCGAAAAAAACTTTTTCCATTATGATTCCACCACCCAATGTGACGGGTAGCCTGCATATGGGTCACGGGTTCCAAAATACCTTGATGGATATTATGACGCGGTTAAAAAGAATGCAGCAGTATGACGTCTTATGGCAAGTCGGTACGGACCATGCGGGCATCGCAACGCAGTTAGTTGTTGAAAGAAAACTTGAAGGTGAAGGCAAGACAAGAGAATCTCTTGGCAGAAGTAAGTTTGAGAAAGAAATCTGGAAATGGAAAAAGTACTCTGGCAATACCATTACTAAGCAACTTAGAAGACTTGGTTCTTCGGTAGATTGGTCTACTGAAAAATTTACTATGGATGCTGACTTCAGCAATGCAGTATCGGAAGTATTTTGTAAGCTTTACGATGAGGGTCTGATTTATAAAGGATATAGACTCGTTAATTGGGATCCCTCTTTGAAAACAGCACTATCAGATCTTGAAGTTTCCAATGAAGAAGAAAGTTCTTTCATCTGGAACATCAAGTACGAACACGATACAGGTCACTTAACGGTAGCAACCACCAGACCAGAAACTTTATTGGGAGATATGGCTGTTGCCGTAAATCCCAAAGATAAAAGGTATAAAAAACTTATCGGCAAAACAGTTAAATTGCCGCTAACGGATAGAGAGATACCTGTAATTGCTGATGACTATGTTGACATGTCTTTTGGTACGGGTTGTCTGAAAGTAACTCCAGCTCATGACTTCAATGATTTTGAAATTGGCAAACGTCACAAACTTGAGTTTCTAAATATTTTAAATAAAGACGGAACTTTGAACGAAAACGCACCTAGGAAATATCAGAATTTAAAAATGTTAGAAGCTAGGAAAATTATCATCGAAGATTTAGATCAAGCAAATCTACTGGAGGGCAGTGAAAAGCACAAACTTGCAATACCCCGTGGCGAAAGAACAGGAGAAATTTTAGAACCCTATTTAACCGAACAATGGTATTTGAAAACAAAAAATTTAGCTCAAGAGGCCTCGAAATTAGTTAGAAAAGGGAAAATTCAATTCGTGCCAAAAAACTGGGAAAAAACTTTCTTCAATTGGATGAAGGACATTGAAGATTGGTGCATCAGTCGTCAATTATGGTGGGGACATAGAATTCCTGCTTGGTACGATGAGAATAAAAAAGTTTATGTTGGAAAGTCAGAAGCAGAAGTAAGAAAGAAAAACAAAGTTTCTGGAACCCTAACAAGGGATGAGGATGTGTTGGATACGTGGTTTTCCTCGCAATTGTGGACTTTTGCTACTTTAGGTTGGCCAAAAAAAACTAAACAACTTACAAAATTCCACCCTACTTCCATTTTGGTTACTGGTTTTGACATCATATTTTTTTGGGTATCCAGAATGATTATGATTTCGCAAAAATTTCTTAAAGAACCACCTTTTAAAAAGATTTTTATTCATGGGCTTGTGAGAGATTCAGAAGGTCAAAAAATGTCCAAATCAAAAGGAAACATAATTGATCCAATTGATGTAATTGATGGGATACCTTTGAAAACTTTAATAGCCAAAAGAACTGAAAACTTAATAGTCCCAAGTTTGAGAGAAAAAATTGAAAGAGCAACAAAGAAAGAGTTTCCTTCTGGAATACCTTCTTTTGGCACGGATGCTCTGCGGCTTACTTTTGCATCTCTGGCATCTGGTAGTAGAGACATAAACTTTGATGTCAAACGAGTTGAAGGCTATAGAAACTTCTGCAATAAGTTATGGAATGCCTCAAGATTTATCAAACTGCAATGCAAAGGATATAAAAAATCAAAAAAATTAAGTGATGATCAAATTGATAAATGGGTAAGATCTGAATTCAATAAGAGTTTAAAAAATTATGTTGATCATATTGATAACTCTAGATTCGACTTGGCTACGCAAGTTCTCTATGAATTCATTTGGGAAAAATTTTGCGATTGGTATATAGAGTTCTGCAAAATTAGACTTAACGACCAAAGTATTTCAAATACGGAGAAAGCCCAAATAAAAAATTCCTTGTTAGATATTTTTGAAAAGACACTAAAATTGGCTCATCCCATGATGCCTTTCATTACGGAAGAAATTTGGCAATCTTTCAAAGAAACATTCAATGCAAAGGAAAAGAGTATTATGGTTTCCGATTTTCCCGCCAAATACTTAGGAGTCTCTGACTTAAAGAATATTGAATCTTTGAAATCAGTAATCTCGGGAATTAGAAATATAAGGTCTGAGATGCTTATCTCTCCTAAAAAAGATATCACCATCATTGTCGAAAAAAATAAAACCATTAAAAATTTACTCGAACGAAATAAAAATTATTTACTTAACTTAACAAGAGTTAAGAAAATCGATTTTTTAGACAAAAACATCCCTCCTTCTGCAATCTCTCTTGTGGGAGGCACGAAAATACACATTCCATTGCAAGGTCTTATTGATCCCCAATCTGAAATTGAAAGGAATCAAAAAAACCTAGAAAAATTCAATAAATCTCTTCAAGGCTTGAAAAATCAATTGGATAACAAGAAGTTTCTTTTAAATGCTCCCAGAACACTTATTCAAGATAGAAAACGAAATTTAAAAGATATTACTCAAAAAATTATCACTACCGAAAAACATATCAAAACCTTAAAAAAATTAAAAAACTAAAAAAGATCTTTCGATAATAAGATTTAAGCTATAGCCAAAAATAGACGCAGTAATGGCTAAAGTAGCAAAATTTGTAAGCTTTACTAAATTATAAAATTTAAAAAGGTAAGTAATTAAAGCAAAAATACCAAAAATTAAAATTTGACCTATTTCTATCCCCAAGTTGAAAGCAAGAATGATCCTTAACATATCTTCTTTTGGTAAATAAATTTCATTTATTGCTCCCGCAAATCCCAAACCGTGGATAAATCCAAAGACAATCGTTATAAAAATAAGATTCAAACTGCTTTGATAGTTATCAGATAATCGCAAGTAACAAAACATCATGAGCCCCAACGATAAGAAGAAAAGAAATTGCCTAGGAATAAAGACACAAATAGCGAAAGTTAGAATTGCCCAAGCAATCAATAGAAGATTTGAAAACACGCGAAGCTGAGCAGTCTTTTTTCCTAAAACCTCTATAGAGCAAACTAAAATAGAAAATCCAATCATGATTTCAACTAAACTTGTTGAAGACGCAATGAGACCTTGAACACTTGAAAAAAGACTAGCCGAATGACCTAAGGTAAAACCTGAAATTGCAAAAAAAAGAGTTTTTAAGTTCGCACACAAAAAAATTATGAGTAGTAAAAAAGCAATGTGATCTAAACCGCTCAAAATGTGTTTGAAACCGAACGATAGGAAGTTATAGAAAGATAAATTAAGCTCAGATCTTTGATTTTCATCAAAAATAGAAATCTGTTGATTATCCGAAGAAATAATAAAGTCAGGGAAGAATTGATTTTCCTTCTGTTGAGATGAAAAATCCAAGTGGGAAAGATTCAAGTCAAAAAATAAGTTGAAGTTAAATCTGGGTTGGTCTACAGAACAGATAAATTTATTCAGGTATTTAACAAAGCTACCGTCCCGTACTTGAATCAGCGGATTTTCAGAAAAGCAATCTTCCGAGCTTATTTTGTTTTTAAAATAAACCTCAAGCTGATCTAATCGATAGCCATTGTTTTGTAATTGATTAAATAAAACTGCTTTGCTGATTTTTGACGAAACGGAAACTACAAAGTCCGTTCCTACCACTTCGCCCTTCCAAGAGGTATAAGACTGACTTTTTTGATGAGATAAAATATTTCCTGAAAAAAAAAGGATTAGAAGAAAGCTAAAAAGAATATTTTTCAATTTCATAAAAGTTTCTTAAGTTTTCAACATACTCTTTGACGAGACTGTCTTCTCGATCTCTAATGAATTTCTTCTTGATTTGTTCAATGATTTCATCGAATTTTGGATTGTTATCCAACAAAACATCCACACAAATAACGATGCTAGGTACTTGGTTTATTTGAAAAATATTAGAAAAGCCCCCTTTTTCTAGACTCGGTAATTCTTCCAGCACTTTAGGTCCTAAATAATCTCTTATTTTTTGTGGTGTGAGGAAAACGTTCGGTAAATTGATAGTATTTTCCGTTTCTACAAGTTTTAAAAAACTTTCCAAATTGTTTTGTTCAAGCGAATTTCTTGCTGTTTCTGCATCGCTTAAATTGCGAAAAGCATAATTCTTGAGTTTGTAACTCTTACCTGAAGAGAAATAATTCTTTTCTTTGTTGAAATACTCTCTTAACTCAACCTCAGAAGGTTCACTCAATTCACTAGAATTTATAATGTATTGAAACATGGTCTGAATTACATTCCCTTTTACCAAAGAGTCATTTCTTACTAAATCAAGCTCTATTGCTCTTTGAATAAGAAGTTCCTCATCAATTAGTCTTTCTCGGATCAAATTTTTCTTTTCCAAAGTCAATTCCGAATTGCTTTGTTCATCCAAAACTTTAATTATTTCTTCAAACCTTTGTCGGCTTATCTCCTTTTCGCCTACACGGGCAATTGCTTGGTCAAGTTGGAAATTAGTTTCAAAAATAACTGAATTTAAAGAAACGAATAAGGAAACAAAAAAAACAACGATTAACGAAATATTGATGTATTTTTTATCAATCATTTTTTAATAAAATAAAATGCTCAACTCCAGCTTCGTCAATGACCTTCTTGTCTTCAATAAAATTATGTTTTTTATAAAAACTTAAGGTAGAAGCTAAGCTCGATACTTTTATTATTTTATTGGAGAATAATGCTTTTGATTTTTTACTCATCTCACTAATAAGAGATTTTCCAATACCTTTTTTTCTAAATTTTTCGGTAACGATGATTCTACTAAGGTAGGGATTGATAAATTCACCATGAGGAGGAATTACTCTGCCGTATGCAACCAAGTCAGAATCCATCAGACCTAAAAGATGAAAACTCATTTCATCATATTCGTCCTTTACCGTATTTTGTTGGTCTGCCTCAAAAAAAGATTTTCTTAGCTCAGAAATATCTCTTAACTGCGAGTCATCCAAATCTTGATATTTGTGCCATATCCATTTCATCAAATTAAGGACATGGATTTGGGCAAGCCGCGTGAACTTGATCCAAATAGGTCAGATTTTCTTCGCTCAGTTCAACTTCAAAACTATCTATGGCTAATTTAAGTTGTTCCATTGTTGTAGCTCCGATGATGTTGGATGTCACAAAATCTCTTGAATTAACAAAGGCGTTGGCCATTACTGAAGGGTCCATATTTATTTCTTTTGCGTAGTCAACATACTTTTGAATTGAATTTTCGGCAGATTCTGTTTCATATCTTTGACCCCTGCCAAACAATTGAGTTCTAGAACCCTTAGGTTTTGCACCATTTAAATATTTTCCAGATAAATATCCTTGAGCAAGCGGAGAGTATGCCAATAAACCTACTTTAGATCTGAAATAAAATTCAGACATGCCATATTCGTATGTCCTGTTTAAAAGATTGTAAGCATTTTGAACTGACTGAACTCTTGGCAAATTCATTTGATCAGCAATTCTTATAAACTCTGAAAGTCCCCAAGGGGTTTCATTAGATAAACCGATATACCTAACCTTGCCCGAATCGACTAATGACTTTAGAACTTCCAGTGTTTCGGAAATTGCGATGCTTTCCATATCATAATGCTTGTAAAGACCTGCTCCTCCACCAAACATTGGCAACGGTCTATCCGGCCAGTGAAGTTGATACAAATCTACATAATCGGTTTGCAGTCTTTTCAGGCTTCCCTCTATTGCAGCCTCTATATTTTTTTTATCGAGTCTGGTTTCTCCTCCTCTAAACCAATCCATACCACTTCTGCCGGCAACTTTTGTAGCCAAAATGATTTTTTCTCGATTGTTATTTTTCTTGAACCAAGTTCCAATAATTGTTTCGGTGCTACCTTGTGTTTCTGCTTTTGGAGGAATTGAATAAAGTTCTGCAGTATCAAAAAAATTAACTCCTCTATCAACAGCATAATCCATTTGCTCATGACCTTCTTCTTCAGTATTTTGTTGACCCCAGGTCATTGTTCCTAAACAAATGAGACTTACGTCTAAGTCGGTGTCACCTAATTTTTTGTATTTCATGATTACTCTCCCCGTTGATTAAAGTATTTATATTTTTTCTGATAAAATGAAATTTATGAGCCAAACATTATATGACTTTTCAGTGAATGATAATGCAAATAATTCAGTATCATTAGAAAAATACAGAGGAAAAACGCTTTTAATTGTAAATACAGCAAGCAAATGTGGATTTACACCGCAATACGATGGTTTAGAAGAGTTGCAAAAAAAATACTCAGAAAAGGATTTTTCTGTATTAGCATTCCCTTGTAATCAATTTAATAATCAAGAGCCTGGAAGTAATGAAGAAATCCAAGAATTTTGTTCAATAAATTTCCAAACCACTTTCCCGATCATGGGAAAAATAGACGTCAATGGAAAAGATGCCGACCCTCTGTATGATTTCCTTAAATCGGAAAAGAAAGGCTTACTTGGAAGTAAAGCAATAAAATGGAATTTCACTAAATTTTTGGTCAATAAAGATGGTGAGGTGATTAAGCGTTACTCACCGAATACGAAACCTAAAGATATTGCTCAAGACATAGAAAATCTGCTTTAAAGAAAAAGAATCATTTTTCAACTTCTTTGAAAAAATTAGAGCATCCTCTCTTCCATCATATAGTTTGTAGTAGTTTTTCCTCAATCCAATCTCTGTAAATTCGTTATTTTTGTAAAAAGATATAGCTTCTTTGTTTGATTCTCTGACCTCTAAAAATATTTCTTTGATTCCAAACTTATTGGCAATAGATTCAACTTTGTTCAAAAGTTCATTTCCTATTCCTAGTCTTTTCATATTAGGCGCAACAGAGATATTTAATAAGTGACCTTCCAGCAAGCTAAAACTAGCTATAAAAAAACCCTGAACCTTCTCATTTTCAAGACAAACATAAAATTCATAATCTTTTCTCATGCAATCAATAAAACTGGAGTAGCTCCAAGGAGTAGAATTAGAAAGCTGTTCTATTCCAAAGACTTGCTCAAGGTACCGTTTTTTTATTTTTTCAATTTTTCTCAACGTTAATCAAAAGCTCTTTTTTTTCTTTAACAGACATATTTTTTAAAAAATCTAAGTTATATATATCAATTTTTATAGAAGACAAAAAATCAATTATTTGTTCTGGATAATTCTCGGAAAACTCTTGTCTAAAGGAAATGTTTAAAGACTTTAAAAATTTTAAATCTGCAGTTGAGATATTTTTAATATCTTTTTTAGAGATATGTTTGCCGTCGAACGAAAAATTTTTTTTCAAAGTCCAAGAAGAAATTCCCATTTCTTTCAAAAGCTTTTCCTCTGATTTCATTGTAAATATCTTATATGATAAGCACACTTAAGTTAATTTTTAACCATGAAGAAAATAGATAACAGCGCTATTTCCAAATATTCCACTTTTGGAAAAATTAAACTTAAAAATAGAAGCTGGCCTATCAATCAAATAACCAGTGCACCCATCTGGTGTAGTGTTGACCTAAGAGATGGAAATCAAGCTCTTATTGAGCCAATGGGGATTGAAAAGAAACTCAGATTTTTTACGATGTTAATTGAATTAGGTTTTAAAGAAATAGAAATAGGATTTCCATCAGCATCTGATACAGAGTTCAACTTTGTAAGGAAATTAATCGATGATAATTTGATTCCTTCCGATGTAAAAATACAAGTTTTATCTCAAGCTAGAGAACATTTAATTAACAGAACTTTTGAGGCTACGGAAGGTGCAAAAAATGTAATTTTTCATCTCTATAACTCTACTTCAACTCTCCAAAGAGAGGTTGTTTTCAAAAAAGATAAAGCAGGGATTACAAAAATTGCTACAGAAGGAGCTGAACTTGTACAAAAACTATCAGAAGAATACAAGAAGACAGATTGGCAATTTGAATACAGTCCAGAAAGCTTTACCGGAACAGAACTAGACTATGCTGCCGAGGTTTGTAATGAAGTAAATAATATTTGGCATAAAGGTAACAAAAACAAAACAATTATAAATCTACCTGCGACAGTTGAACTCTCCACGCCAAATATTTATGCCGATCAAATTCAATGGATGAATGAAAATTTGAAAAATAGAGATAAGATCACTCTAAGTCTGCATCCTCATAATGACAGAGGAACAGCGGTTGCTGCGGCTGAACTTGGTTTGATGGCAGGTGCAGATAGAATTGAAGGCACGCTTTTTGGAAACGGTGAAAGAACAGGGAATGTAGATATCGTGACTTTAGGATTAAATCTATTCACTCAAGGAATAGACCCTCAGCTGGATTTTTCAGATATCAACAAGACAATGCGAGAGGTTGAATATTGCAACCAACTTCCTGTACATCCAAGGCATCCATATGCTGGAGACTTGGTTTTCACTGCTTTTTCAGGGTCCCATCAAGATGCGATTAAAAAAGGATTTGATGAAATGCGAAATTCAAATGATTCAAAGTGGCGAGTGCCCTATCTACCTATAGATCCTGAAGATGTTGGAAGAACCTATGAAGCTGTAATCAGAATAAATAGCCAATCGGGAAAAGGAGGTATTTCGTATATTCTTGAGCAAGATTATGGCGTTACCATTCCAAGAAGAATGCAAATTGATTTTAGTCAAGTTATACAAAAGCAAGCAGATGAAACCGGAAAAGAGTTAGATTCTAAGGAGATTTGGGAAAGTTTTCAAAATTATTATCTAGAAAATAATGCAAAAAAGATTTCTTATTTTTCTCATGAAATTCAATCATCAAAAGAAAAAGACATTATTAAGCTTTCATTATTGGTGAACAATAAAGAAGTACAGATTGAGGGAACTGGAAATGGACCTATTGACGCTTTCATTAATGCACTAAATGCTCACTTGTCTTCCGACTTTAAGGTTTCCGATTATCATCAGCATTCAATTTCTTCTGGGTCAGATGCCTCAGCTGCAGCATACATTGAAATACAAAATAAAAATTCTTCAGATTGGGGTGCAGGAATAGATCAAAATACAACAGTAGCTTCTTACAAAGCAATTCTTAATTGCATCAATAAAATTTTAAGCTGAGAGCTCTGAAATCTTTAATTCATTTGTATCTTTAGAAATACAAACTGAGCCTTTTTTTAAGGCAGTTCCCCAAATATATTTTGCTTTTGGTGTCTTTTCGTCTTTTAGAAATTTACTAAAAAAAAGATTTATTACTTTAGCGCTAGGTTGATTCAGCCCATTATGGTTAATCCAAAAAATAAAAACATTTTTTTGACGAATTTTTGATAGACAAAGAAATTTTTTTAAAGAGATAAGATTTTTTTTTACTTTCACCTCATTAAAGTCTTTTTCAGCCTGAATGATTAGTAGGTCACTTGACTCTTTTAAGTTTTCAGTCAACTGGTTTAAGTTTTTTCTATATGAAGGCCACCTTTTTTCTATCTTGGGCAATACCTCATTTCTTAAATAGTTTCGATTAAATGAATTATCTTTATTAGATGGGTCTTTGATAAATTTCAATTTATCTTTTTTTGCTCTCATTAAAATTTCACTCTTTGAGATATTTAAGAAGGGTCTTACAAGCTTTCCTTTGCCCAAAGCCCTTTCTTTAGGGATTGAACTTAAGCCTTCAATACCGCTTCCTCTCAATGCACTTAAAAAGAAAGTCTCAATAACATCATCAAGATGATGACCCATAAAAAGTATTGAGTTTTTTTCTAAAGTTTTTTCAAAAAATCTATATCTTTTGTCTCTGAGTTTTTTTTCAAGATTGGAAGTTTTATTCTTCGTTCGTCTTAAAGAATGCGTGATGAATTTAATTTCATATTTTTTACATGTATCCTCGCAAAAAGTTTTCCATTTTTTTGAATCTTTTTGAACGTTATGGTTTATATGGATAGCAATTAAATTGAAATTATTATTTTTTTGTAACTTTTTTAATTCATTAAGCAGCACAAGAGAATCTGCCCCGCCACTTAAAGCAACGTAGTAATTTTTAGTTTTTTTATTTAAGTATGGTTTGAGAGATTCAGAAAAATCCATTCACTTCTGAATTGACCCATAAGACATGATTTTTTGATATCTCTTTTCTACAAGCTCATCGATATTAAGTTCTTTAAGCCGCTTTAAGTTATCGTCAATTTCTTGAGCAATTAACAAAGATGCTTTTTTTACATCTCTATGAGCACCGCCCAAAGGTTCGTCAATTATGTTATCAATCAAACCAAAATCCATTAAATTTTCAGCATCAAGCTTCATTGCCTCCGCTGCTTCTTGAGCTTTTGTATTGTCTCTCCAAACAATTGACGCACAGGCTTCTGGAGATGCTACTGAGTATATTGAATACCGCAGCATAGAAATATGATCACCTACGCCAATAGCCAATGCTCCTCCTGAACCACCTTCGCCAGTAATAATTACGATTATTGGTACTTTCAGACCTGACATAACACTTAAATTTTTAGCAATAGCCTCACTCATACCGCGTTCTTCACTTTCTATACCAGGATAAGCTCCTGGTGTATCTATAAAAGTAATTATTGGCAAAGAAAAATCTTCAGCTAATTTCATTAATCTTGAAGCTTTCCGATAACCTTCAGGCTGGGACATACCAAAGTTTCTAGATATCTTATCTTCCGTAGACTTTCCTTTTTCATGACCAATGATAACAACTGGATTGCCTTTAAATTTTGCCAAACCTCCAATGATTGCTTTATCGTCACCAAATAATCGATCGCCATGTAACTCATCAAAATCGGTAAAAATATTCTCTATATAGTCAGAAAAATGAGGTCTGTGGGGATGGCGAGCTACTTGAACTTTTTGCCAAATGGAAAGGCCTCCATATATTTCCTTCGTGAGATTTTCAATTTTGTCACTTAGGGAAGAAATTTCTTGATGAACACTTTCATCATTTCCTTTGTTATCTCTAAGAGATTCAATCTTATTTTCAAGATCGCTTATCGGTTTCTCAAATTCTAAATAGGTATACGCCATGTTTATCTCGCACGATATTGGAAATCAATATTTTCTTTACCGCAATTTTCAACAAGTTTATCCATATTATCGTCATTTAAAAGAATTCTAAAATCTTTATCTAACTCTATATTTGCTGTACCTGAGTTGAGATTATACTGCATCTCTATTTGGCTACCCTGAGAGCTATTTTCCACCAAAGCTATTGCTTTTAAGTTTTCAACTATATCTAGAATATCTTTTTTTTCTTGCGCTTCGATATTTATTTTTAATTTAGTAACAGACCTTATCCTTGCTTCTTCAAGGGACTTCAGATCCGTAACTCTCATCTTCTTCTGCAATCCAATATTTTTCTTTTGCACATCCTTTTCAAAAGAAACATCTCCACTAGCAATATAAATTTTTTGAGGGTTTAAATTACCTTCAAAACTATCAAGAACTTCTGAGGAAATAACAAGCTCCAACCTATCTGTTCCATCATCTAACGTAGCAAACACCAAAGGTCCTCTTCGTGTTTGAATTCTGTTTTGACGAATGATTACTCCTGATATCGTATTCACTCTTTCTTCCTTAACATTTTCAATAGAACTTGTTCCAAGTTTTTTCAATTCCCAGTAATGCTCTTTAACTGGATGCGTTTCTAAATAAAAACCAAGAGCTGAAAATTCAAATTTTGAATTAGCAAAATCATCATATTTATCTTTTTTAACGGGAATGAAATCATTGCTTTCGCTGATTCCGCCAAACAAATCTGTAATCCCACTTTCTTGCGTCATAGTGTTTTGTTTTGCGTACTTCATGGCATCTTCTAAACTTTCCAACATCTCTTTTCGAGATAAATTAAAAGAATCCATTGCACCAGATTTAATTAAAGGTTCAATACCTCTTTTATCAACCTTGCTTAAGTCTACCCTTGCGCAAAAATCATATAAATTTTCAAAAGGTTTGTGTTGTCGTTCACTGATAATATTCTCAATGGCTGCTTTACCTAAACCTTTCACGGCTCCTAAACCATATAAAATTTCGTTATCACCTTGGTTTACAAAGTTTAGTTGACTTTTATTAACATCAGGTTTGAGGATATCTATTTCAAAATTCTTACAATCATCTAGAAGTAATCTGACTCTATCTGAATCATCCAAATCTGAAGATAAAGCAGCACTTAAAAACTCTACTGGATAATGAGCTTTAAGCCATGCTGTTTGAAATGCAATAAGGCCATATCCAGCTGAATGTGCTTTGTTAAAGCCATATCCCGCAAAAGTTTGAATTTGATCAAATAATCCTTCTGCCGCTCTTTCTATTTTTCCCTTTTTTAAAGCTCCGTTGATAAATTCTGGTCTTTGTCTTTCCATTTCTTCCGGAATTTTCTTACCCATTGCTCTTCTTAGAAGATCTGCTTGACCTAAAGAAAAGCCTGAATATTCTTGAGCCAACTGCATTACTTGCTCTTGGTATACTATTACGCCGTAAGTATTTTTTAATACTTTTTCAATATCTTTATCGCCAAGATAGTCTGTTTTTTCAGCGCCATGCTTTCTATTAATGAAAGTATCAACCATTCCCGCATCTAAGGGTCCTGGTCTATATAAAGCTACGACTGAGATAATATCTTCAAAAGAGGATGGTTTTATTTTGACTAGATACTCTTTCAGACCTCGAGATTCCAGTTGGAATACCCCCGTCGTAAGACCATTTTGCAAAAGATCAAAAGTCATTCTGTCTTCGAGATCTAATTGGTCTAAATCGATTGAGTCTAAATTAAGCCTTTCTCTTTTTGAGTTAATAAGATCTAAAGCATCTTTGATAATTGTTAAAGTTCTTAGCCCCAAAAAATCGAATTTTTGCAAACCAACTGACTCAATATCTTTCATGTCAAATTGAGTGGCTAAGGTATTTGTAGCCTCATCAAGATAAAGTGGAGAAAAATCATTTATTTTTGATGGTGCTATGACTACTCCTGCCGCATGTTTTCCAACGTTCCTTATGATTCCTTCTAGTTTTCTTGCCATATCAAATATTTCTTCCGCTTGCTCATCAGTTTTTAGTACTCTTTTTAAATCATTATTATCCAGAGCTTTTGCAAGAGTCATATCAGGTGAAAAAGGAATCATTTTCGCTAATCTATCTGCTAAGCCATAAGACTTTCCTTGAGCCCTTGCAACATCTCTTACAACAGCTCTTGCAGCCATAGTTCCAAAAGTACATATCTGAGCTACTGCCTCTTTTCCATATTTTTGGGTAACGTAATCAATTACTTTATCTCTCCCATCTTTACAAAAATCTATATCGAAATCAGGATTACTTATCCTATCTGGGTTTAAAAATCTTTCGAAAAGTAAACCATATTTCAGAGGATCAATACCTGTAATGCCTAAACAATAAGCAACCAAAGAAGCTGCTCCTGATCCTCTTCCAGGACCTACTGGTACATTATTTTCCTGAGCCCAATTGACAAAATCAGACACGACTAAAAAATATCCTGAGTAACCCATTTTGGAAATCACATCTAATTCAAAATCAAGCCTGTCGATGTATTTGGCTTTATCATCTCTAGAAAAATCTTTAATTTTTTCTTTAAGATTATCTTTAGAGAGCTCAATCAAATAGTCGGCAGCTGTTTTATTCAAAGGCGTTTCAAAATCAGGTAAAACGTAAATACCTGTTTCTATTTCTAAATTGCATTTTCTTGATAATTCATAAGCATTCGTAAGTACCTCTGGAATATCCTTAAATTTTTCATACATTTCCTCAGGAGATAGAAAATACTGATTTTCAAAATAATTTCTCTTTCTTTTTGAATCACTCAATACTTCTCCATTTTGAATGCATACTCTCGTTTCATGAGCTTCAAAATCCTCTTTATCTATAAACCTCACTTCGTTTGTTGCAACTACTGGCAATCCAAGTTCTCCTGCTTGGGAAAGTATATAATTGTTGTATAAGTCTTCTTGAGGTCTATTTATTCTTGATATTTCTAAGATGAAATCTTCTTCAAATATTTTTTGAAAGTACTTGATTCTTTTTAAAAAAAGATCATGATTATTATCTAAAACTGCTTTTCCTATGTGACCTCTAAATCCTCCTGACAAAACAATAAGTCCTTCAGCATGCTCAGATAGCCATGCACTTTCTATCACAGGAACTCCTGATGTCTTGCCTAAAATTTGTGATTTTGAAATTAGCTTTATTAGATTTTTATAACCTAGTTGATTTTTAGCAATCAATGTCAAATTAGCATTTTCTTTATGTGAGGAACTATCTCTAACGTGATTGATTTCTGCCCCAGCAATTGGTTTTATTCCTTTTGATCTAACTGCTTTATAAAATTTTAAAAAACCAAAAAGGTTTGCTGAATCGGTAATAGCTAAACTTTCATAGTTGTATTGTTTTGCTTTTTCAGAAAGGTGTTCAATTTTGACTATGCTATCGATTATAGAAAACTCACTATGGATATTTAGGTGTGTAAATTTTTTATCTTGCATCTAAAACTGGCTTAAAACTCATCCTATGGTATTTAGTTGGACCTAAAGATTTTAGAATATTTAAGTGTTTTTTTGTTGGATATCCTTTGTTTTTTTCTAAAGAAAAATCAGGATACTTTTTACTAAAAGCAATCATCAGATCGTCTCTATAAACTTTTGCAACAATCGATGCTGCCATTACTTCTGGAATTTTGTCGTCAGCTCTAATAATCGCCTTGCAGGGATAATTAATTTTTGGTTTTTCTATACCATCTACTAGAACTTCTATATTTTCAATTCTTAAACCTAAAATAGCCCTTTTCATTGCTAGAAGACTAGCCTCCTTGATATTCAAAATATCTATTTCTTCTACAGAAGCTTCTCCTATAGATACTCTCTTTGAATTTTTTCGTATTTGATTACAGATAAGAATTCTTTTTTTCTCCGAAAGCTTTTTTGAATCTTTCAATTCAAGGTTTTCATATTTATCTAAAATAACTGCTGCAGCAATAACAGGTCCGAATAAACACCCCCTGCCTACCTCATCTACTCCAACAAGATGGGATTTCATTTTGACAGTATTTCGTTCAAAGCTTTTGAGAACTTATTTGAATCTAAAACTAATAAACTATCTCTTATTGAGCTGAGTTTTTCAGAGATCTTATGCTTCTTTTTATAGGTGAGATTAACCTTTTCATAAATTTCATTTCCAGAAACTTGATTTTGTCTCAATTCAAAAACAACTTTTTCTTGGGAAAGAATATTTGGAAGAGATATGAATTCAGTTTTTAAAAAGAAGTTAGAAAGAATAAAGTTACTCAAAGAATTGCTTTTATATATTACTACCATTGGTTTAGCCAAGATTGCAGCTTCTAATGTAGCTGTACCAGATGCTATTACGGCTAAGTCACATATTGCTAAAACCTTTTGAGAATTATTAAAAAGCACTCTAATGGTCTTTGATAATTTTTTTAACTGTCCTGTAAGGTCGGATTCTTTATTTAAAGCCAGAATGATTTCTGTATCAGGATTATCTTTTTTATATTTGTTTATAAAATCTGCTAAGGGCTTATCATGATGTTTAATTTCCGACTTTCTGCTGCCGGGTAAAATAGCTACCACTTCCCTATTTGCTGGTATGTTTAAATCTTTTCTCAAAATAATTTCATCATAATTACTAGGTAAATCTTTTGCTAAAGGATGACCCACATAAGAAAAGTTAACATTATGTTTTTTTAACAGCATTGATTCAAAAGGGAATAATGAAAAGATTT
>CACPDB010000011.1 GCA_902632605.1 uncultured SAR86 cluster bacterium
TTTGCAATATTCCAACCCGCACCCTCTTCACCAATTAGATTTTCAACAGGAACTTTGACATTATCTAAATAGACCATATTTACTTCATGAGAACCATCAATAGTAATAATCGGTTTCACCTCGACTCCAGGAGTTTTCATATCGATTAACAAAAAGCTTATTCCTTGCTGCTTGATATCAGTAGTCTCCGTTCTAACCAAACAAAAAATCCAATCAGCATGTTGCGCCATGGTTGTCCAAGTTTTCGTTCCATTAACAATGTAGTGATCTCCATCTTTTACCGCTTTAGTCTTAAGCGATGCTAAATCAGAACCAGAACCGGGTTCTGAATAACCTTGGCACCACCAGACATCATTATTGATTATCCCTGGAAGAAATCTGTCTTTTTGTTCTTGAGTTCCAAAAGTATAAACTACTGGACCGCACATACTTACTCCAAAAGGAACAAGAGTAGGAGTATTAGCATTAGCTAGTTCATTTTGAAAGATATGTTTCTGAGTTATAGACCAACCAGTTCCACCATATTCTTCTGGCCAGTTGACTGCAAACCAACCTTTTTTGCTGAGGATTCTCTGCCAAGTTTGGATATCGTCTTTAGAAACAGGAATCCCATTATCCATTTTATTTTTAATATCTGCAGGATAATTTTCTGCAATAAATGATCTTACTTCGTCTTGAAATTTAAGATCTTCTTCTGAAAAAGATAAATTCATTTAAAACCTCTTTATAGTCTTATTCTTAGAAGTCAGTATTATACACAAACATTTATCTGTTAATACGAAGTAAAAATCATTATGGAAATAACATTTGGTTATCAAAAGAATTTAGTAATTTGCAGTAATTCAGAGCTTCTCAAAAGAGCCTGGTCTAATTCCACAAATGATGAAAAAGTCTTAATCCCTGATTTAGAGGTATTGCCCTATGATAATTTTTCCCCACATCCTGAGGTTTCATCAAAAAGGTTGATAGCTCTAAGGGAACTGCTAAAAAAGGATTCAATCACAGCTTTTTCTACAATTCCTGCGCTTTTTCAACCATTTTTTGATAAAGCTAGTATCAATACTCTTTACTTTGAATTCAAAGAAAATCAGAAAATTGATAGAAATGAGCTGATTTTAAATTTAGTAGAAAATGGATATGACGCTACAGATTTAGTTGCTAAACCTTCCAGCTATGCTTTGAGAGGCTCTGTAATGGATATATTTCCATCCAATAGTAAGTATCCTGTCAGGATAGATTTAGATGATGATTTGATTTCAAGTATTTCTCTTTTTGATACTGATACGCAGAAAACTACGAGAAAAATAAATTCATTCATTGTAAGACCATCACGAGGTTTTGTTTTAAATACAAATTCGATAAAGATATTTAAAAAAAATTGGCGTTCTAAATTTAAGGACGATGGAGAAATTTTTGAGAGTGTCACTAAAGGAAAATTTATATCAGGAATAGAATTTTACTCATCTCTTTTCTATGATGTAAAGCCTTCCTTAAAGGATTATCTCAACGACTTCAATATCTTTATTATCGGCGATGTTCAATCAGAATCTGAAAATTATTGGAATTTAATAAATAGCAGATATGAAGAATTTCTTGGCGATGTAAATAGACCGATACTGAAACCGGAAGAAATCTTTAACCCGTTGGATGAAATTATTAAATTATTCACTAATTCTGAAAAAATAGAATTAACAGAAAAATCTTATGAAAACTCTCTCGAAACAGCTCTTAAGGTATCTTCTTCCTCATCAGAAAAATTAGAAAAAGATTTTGATTCCTTATTAAATTTTAAAAAAGATGAGCTTGTTGTTCATGCAAAATATGGAATCGGAAAATTTTTAGGTTTAAAAAATCTGAACAATACTGAATGCTTTCTTATTGAATATTTAAATAAAGAATTACTTTATGTACCGGTAAATTCTATATCCCAAATTACCCCTTACATTGGTATAAAAGATATTCCTTTAGATTCTTTGAGTAAAAAGAAATGGAGAGAAAAATCACATAAATCTAAATTAAAAGCTTTTGATATAGCTACAGATATTTTAGAAGCTGAGGCTAAAAGAAATTTAGAAAAGTCACAAAAAATTTCTCTCAACGCAACTGAATATGAGAAGTTTTGCAATACTTTTAAATTTACAGAAACTCCAGATCAGGAAAGAGTTATCAGAGAAGTTATTGCTGACTTACTTTCAGATAAGCCTCAAGATAGATTAATTTGCGGTGAGGTAGGTTTTGGCAAAACTGAAGTTGCCCTTCGAGCTTCTTTCATAGTAGCGCAAAATAGTTATCAAATTTGTATTCTCGCGCCAACAACAGTATTAGCTAAACAGCATTTTGAAGTATTTAAAGATAGATTTGAGGAATTTCCCTATAGAGTTTGCCTTTTAACTAGAGAGCAAACAAAAACAGAAAAAACAGAAATATATAAAAAAATTAACGAAAATTATTTCTCAATTGTTATTGGCACTCATGCCTTATTCAATAAGGATATTTCTTTTAAAAATTTAAACCTTCTTATTATTGATGAAGAGCATAAATTTGGTGTCCGACAAAAAGATCAAATAAGATCATTGAAAAGTGGCATTAATGTCATTTCACTTTCTGCAACACCCATTCCAAGAACATTAAATTTATCTTTATCTAAAGTGAGGGATATTTCTTTAATCACTACTCCTCCAACTGGAAGAAAAAGTGTTAAGACAATTGTTTCTAGATATTCCAAAAGTCTTGTCTTTGAAGCTATTCAAAGAGAATTTTATAGAGACGGTCAGGTTTTTTACCTACTAAACAATGTAAGCATGTTGAAAGAAAAGAAAAAAGAAATTTCGGAAAGATTTCCAGATAAAACAATTGCTTTTGCTCACGGTCAACTCAAACCGAAAGAGTTAAGTAGAATTATGCAAAGTTTTATAAGAAAAGAAATTGACTTGCTTGTCTGCACAACCATTATTGAAAGTGGAATTGACATAGAAAATGCAAATACACTGATTGTAGAAGATTCAGAAAATTATGGTTTGTCTCAACTTCACCAAATTAGAGGTAGAGTAGGAAGGTCACAAAGAGAAGCTTTTGCTTATTTTCTTCTAAATGCAACTAAAGAATTAAAAAATAAAGCCGCAGAAAGAATTGAAGCTCTTCAAGAGAATGAATCTCTTTTATCAGGATTCAGTTTAGCCATGAGAGATTTAGAAATCAGAGGAGCTGGTGAATTATTAGGAGAAAAGCAAAGCGGACCAATAGATGTTGTGGGACTAACTTTGTTTTCAAAAATGATTGAAAGTGCAATTAAAATTTTAAAGGGAGAAAAAATTATCGATCAATCTGACATAGATATTGATATTGGAATCTATGGATTCATACCAGAAGATATTATCCCTCAAGCAGAATTAAGATTGAGTATTTACAAAGAAATATCTTCTATAAAAGAAAATAAAAATTTAGAACAGAATAAAAAAGATTTCGTAGACAGATTTGGGAACGTAACATCAGAAATCACTAACCTTTATGAATTATCGAAGTTAAAAAATATTGCAAGGAAACTTAATATTTTAAGCATTAAATATCGAGATGAAATTTTTTCATTAAAATTAGCAGATAATTCTAGACTTATACCTCCATCCTCGAAAATAAGAGAAATCAAAGTAAGCGCTAAAGATGTAAAAAGTGATCGTCTAACCTTTATAATGTCAAAACTTGAAAGTTTTCTTGACAAGAATGAAATATAAAATCTCTCTATTACTAACTCTTTTTTCAATAAATTTAATTTCTGAAGAGCAGCTATATTTAGTTGATTTGATTTTAATCAAATACCTCCCTGAATTTGAAACTAATGAAAAATTTTCGACTCCTGAACTTGAGATTCCAGAAGATATAATTTTACTTGAAGAGTTTCCGTATCCTAAATTAAAGATTAATTCTTTGCCATTTAATCTTGAATATAAATTTCAAGATTTATTTATGTCGGTACAAATAGAAGAAGATTCAGATTTAGTTATACCTGAAAATGAATCACCAACAAATATTGAGACCATTCCAACTTTGGAGTTAAAAAAATCTTTATTTGAAATTGATTCTGCCAGAGATTTTTCTCTATCAGTTGAGGTTTCTAAAATTGCTAGAAGTAGAGACTTTAGAGTTATTGCTACAAAATCATGGTTTCAAAATATTAAAAATAGAGATGAGGCTGAGTTTGTTTTTATCGATAGTGATTTTTTCAAAGGTACAAGAATATTTGGTCTTTTCCAGCTCTATAAGGAACGTTTTTTACACTTCAATTCAAAACTCTATCTTTCCGAATTGGATCCATTGTTTATTCAGGAAGAAAAATTAATAGTTGGAAAAAATGTTTTTAACGAAGAAAAAGAAATTGATATATTTGAGGAAAGAAATCAAAAAATTCTTTTTGAAGTCAACCACTCAAAAAAATTCCGAAGCGGTGAACTGCATTATGTGGACCACCCAAAGTTCGGGATGCTAGTAAAGCTCACTAAAGCTCACAAAGAGCTTTCTTCTCTTGATAATGGTTTAACAAAGAATTGATAATTTCTAATTTTTCCCGATCTTTATTTTCTTCTGCTTCAATCTTTAATAAGTTAGTTTTTGAAATTGCTTTCTCCAATGTAATTTTCCAGGGGCCATTTGTTAAAAGTCTCTCTTTTAAAAATTCATGATAGTTATCTTGTTCCTTGTTGGACGAGAATTCAGGTTTCAAATAATTAATAAGTCTTTGAGAGAGCTCTCTATATCTCTCATCTTCAAACCCATTCAAGAGTTTTGATTTTTCAGCCCAAGTCGATATTTCAAATCTTTCCATCCAAAGTTTGTCGCTATTTGAAGGGAATCTTTCATATACTTTTTGTTCCAAGTATTTATTTGGGGGATATTCTCTTTGGTTAATAGATAAAAGTTCGCAAATTCTATTCTGAAAATCTATATTTTCTATTACTTGCTGTGCCCTTGACGCTAACAGTTCAATGGGAGAGTCAAGAAAATTTTCTACATTTTCAATTTTATCTAACGGCATCAATGGTATGCTTTTATTAATTGAAATTGTTTTAAGCCCTCCTCCAGCTCCAAATTGTTCTGATAATTCATAGTCAGACATGTCAAACATTTTTTTTGGATCAAAATATAAATCTATCAATGCAACTTGATTTGTTTGATTAGGGTTTTGTCCACAAGAAATGACGGGATAAATGTATTTTTTTTTTCGATAGATTTCACCCAAAATAGAGAAAGGACTTGATTTAGTTAATTCAATATTGCCATTTTTTGAAGAACCTTTTATGGCAGCTTTCAATGCTTCAGGAGCTCGTGCTTTAATTTTTTTCATCAAATTGACCATGAGCATGCAATCAACAATTGCATCGTGAGCATTTTCTATAGATATTTTATTCGCCTCAGCTAAATCGGTTAACTTCAAGCTGATATTTTCATCTTCATCTTCTGGAACTTTTATTTTTGAATCATAAAAATTACCAATTATCTGAAACAGACTCATGAGATCGAGTCTTCGATTACCATTTGTATTGGTTATATACGGATCAAAAAGATTCCAGTAAAGCTGCCTTCTTATAAGTTCTTCATCAAATCGATGACCATTATACGAGACAAATATTAAGTTTTTTTCTTTTCCCCATGATAACCATTTTTCTCTCAATGATTTCATCATCTCAAAATGAGAATAACCTGATTCAAGACATTCGGTTTGTCTATGTACCAAAAATGCATCTGGTGAAGGAACTATCCATGGTAGAACTTTTGAACTTAAATTTAACTCTTCAAGTATATTGAAATTGCTATCCGTTAATACACATCCAATCTGAATGATTTGAGAGAAATTAATATCCAGCCCAGTCGTTTCCGTATCATAGAAAACATAAAGATCGTCTGATGCAAACATATTTAAATTATAAGGGAAGCGAACGTCAAATTAAGACGTTATTTGTAAAAGGCATTATCTTTAAAAGAATGATCCGTGGAGTCAACAATTTCTGTTATCTCAGGAATATTATCTTTTAAAGTCTTTTCGACACCGTTTTTAAGAGTTAAGTCAACCATACCACAACCTTGACAGCCACCACCAAATCTCAAAACAGCTTTACTAGAATCAATTACCTCTACAAGGCTAACTTCACCGCCATGGGAAGCAAGAGATGGATTGATCTCGCTATATAAAAAATAATTTATTTTTTCTTCTAAAGAACTATCTTCTTTCAAACTCGGTACTTTTGCATTGGGAGCTCTAATTGTAAGCTGTCCACCAAATTTATCAGGATGATAATCCACCTTACAATCTTCTAAAAAAGGAAGACTTTCGCTTTCCAAATATATAGATATTTCATTTAAGTCCATTAAAATATCGTCTTGCTCTTCTTCACCAACTTTGCAATAGACAATGCAAGTTTCAGCATTCATTGTCCCTGGGTCCGAGACAAAAATTTTAATGTTTGTTGGCTCTTCTTGACTACTTAAAAGGTCTTTTAAGTAAGTGATTGCAGATTCGGAGACAGTGACATTTGACATGAATTAAATTTTAGATTCCATTTCAGGCAAAGCGGTAAATAAATCAGCTACGAGACCATAATCTGCAACTTGAAAAATTGGCGCATCTTCATCTTTATTTATAGCAACAATAACCTTACTGTCCTTCATTCCTGCCAGATGTTGAATTGCTCCTGATATACCAACAGCAATGTAAAGGTTTGGAGCTACAATTTTTCCTGTTTGACCAACTTGGTAGTCATTGGGCACAAAGCCTGAATCTACGGCCGCTCTTGAGGCACCAATTGCAGCACCAAGTTTATCGGCAATTCCTTCTAAAAGATTAAAGTTTTCACCATTTTGCATTCCTCTTCCACCTGAAATTATTACATCAGCCGCTGTGAGCTCTGGTCTATCTGATTCCGCAAGTTCATCTTTGATAAATTGTGAAATACCCGCATCATTTACTTCTTCAAGTTTCAAAATTTCAGCTGATCCAGATTCAGATGAAACGGGATCAAAAGCTGTCGTTCTAACTGTAATAACTTTAACTTCATCAGACGACTTAACAGTAGCAATACAATTACCTGCATAAATTGGTCTTTGAAATGTGTCGTTAGATTCAACTGCGCTTATATCTGAAATTTGTGCAACATCCAAAAGAGCTGCAACTCTAGGCATATAGTTTTTTCCATTTGTAGTGGCAGGAGCCAGGATACTCGAATAGTCATTACTGATATTTTTTATTAGCAGAGATATATTTTCTGCAAGGAAATTTTCATATTCTGATGAATCCACATAAAGAATTTTAGAAACTCCTTCTATTTTTGAGGCAGATTCGGCAACGCTATTACAATTAAAACCAGCAACTAAAACATGAATTTCATCATCAAGTTTTTGAGCTGCGCTAACTGTATTTAATGTAGACCCTTTTAATTC
The DNA here is from genome assembly GCA_902632605.1 of uncultured SAR86 cluster bacterium. Taxonomy (GTDB): domain Bacteria; phylum Pseudomonadota; class Gammaproteobacteria; order Magnimaribacterales; family AG-339-G14; genus MEDG-81. The sequence continues at coordinate 7,426 of CACPDB010000011.1, forward strand.
TGAATTATCGTGTTCTGTAATTACTAATGCTGTCATGATATTACTTTTGCCTCGTTTTTAAGTTTATCTACTAGTTGGTCGATGTTTTCCACAATTATACCAGCTTCTCTTTCAGGGGGAGGCGATACTTTAATGGTAGAAATTCTTGGATTTAAATCGATACCTAATTCATCAGAACTTATGGTTTCTAGAGGTTTTTGTTTGGCTTTCATAATATTAGGTAACGAAGCATATCTCGGTTCATTCAACCTCAAGTCCGAAGTAACAATTGCAGGCAATTTAACAGAAATAGTTTGTAATCCACCGTCAACCTCTCTTATGACTTCAGCTTTACCATCTGATACCTTCAATTCTGAGGCAAAGGTTGCTTGTGGATATCCGAGTAAAGCGGCAAGCATTTGACCAGTTTGGTTATTATCTCCATCAATAGCCTGCTTTCCCATGATAATTAAGTCCGGATTTTCTCTTTCTACTATTGATTTTAAAGCTTTTGATATACCTAATGGTTGCGGTTCTTGATCTGTTTCTATGAGAATAGCTTTATCAGCACCCAGCGCAAGAGCAGTTCTAAGTTGTTCTTGAGCAACACTTTCACCAACAGTGATGGCAATAATCTCATCAGCTGAACCAGCTTCTTTAAGTCTAACTGCTTCCTCAACAGCTATTTCGCAAAACGGATTTATAGCCATTTTGACATTATTTAAATCAACATCTGATTCATCAGCTTTTGGCCTAACTTTTACGTTATAATCAACCACTCTTTTAATCGGAACTAAAATCTTCATAATTTACCTTTATAATTTATACTGGAATATCACAAGAAGCATATATTCTATAGGATGTTCAATTTCTATCAAAGTATTAAAATATAAGCTAATAAAGGGTTATAAATTAATAATTTCAATAACCCATGAGATGAAAAATGTGTAAAACGACTTTAAATGCTTTCTTTTTCGGCAAAAACGTTGATTATTCCTCATTTGCCCCAATTTTAAGTATATAAAACAGAAAAATGAACGAACAAGTAGAAAGAGATTGCATGGAATATGATGTAGTCGTAGTTGGAGGAGGTCCTTCAGGCTTGTCTACTGCTATTAAAATAAAACAATTGGCAGCCGAAAATAACCAAGATGTATCAGTTTGTTTAATTGAAAAAGGTTCTGAAATAGGAGCTCACATTCTTTCTGGAAACGTGTTTGAACCTACTGCGTTGAATGAATTAATTCCAGATTGGAAAGAAAAAGGTGCTCCATTAAACACACCTGCTAAAAAAGATATAGTGAAATTTATCATTTCAGAAAAACTTTCTTTTAATATACCTTTTCCTAGTTTCTTAATTCCAACTTTCAACAATCATGGAAATTACGTCATGAGTTTAGCCAATTTCTGTAGATGGCTAGCTTCTCAAGCAGAAAGCTTAGGAGTTGAAATTTTTCCAGGATTTACAGCTTCAGAAGTAATATTTGAAGGAGATACAGTCAA
>CACPDB010000012.1 GCA_902632605.1 uncultured SAR86 cluster bacterium
TAGCGTGTCCAGCTGCGATATCCCAAGAATAAATATCTCCAAATCTAGGATAAAGGTCTGCTATTCCCTCACAGATCCTACAAAACTTTATTGAACTTCCCATTCTAATGACTTTTGACCCTTTAAATTTAGACATTACTTTTTCGCAAAACTCTATCTCTTCTTTACTACTGTGGGATTTACTAATTACAACATTACAGATTTGATTGTTTTTATTAGAGAGAAACTTCGTTTTTTTACCAATAATTTTTTTTGGCGGCAAATCAGTTCCTCCTAAAAAGATACTGTCTTTTATAGGTTGATAGATGGCGCCAAGTATTGGTTTTTGATTATTAATTAAGGCAATGTTTAAAGTAAATTCATCGGTGCCATTGATTAATTCTTTTGTACCATCAATAGGATCTATGATCCAAACGTATTCAGAGTTTGCTTGTTGTTGACTAGTCTCTTCAGAGATAAGTGCAAAATCTCCATTAATTTTTTTTAGTTCTTTTCTTATGAATTGATCTATTTCAGTGTCTAAGATTGTAAGTGGAGAGTCGTCATTTTTATAACTTACCTTAAGATCCATAGAGTCAAAATTAACAAAAAACTTTTTAGCTCTTTTGAATATTTTAATTAACTCCTCTGAGACATAAGTTTGGTTCACTTTATTCATCATTATTTTTATAAATACTATTTATAAATTACAATATTATTCTTATAAGAGAACATATTATGGTTGATAAAGAAGATTTATTGAAACAAGCAGAAGATATTCATTCTGGCCTAAAAAGACTTAGTCTAAAAAATAGAAAAGTTGTAATGCCTCATCACAAAGAGTTTGAATTGATTGAGGAACTTGAAGAACTTTCAATAGATTTGATTGAAAAACTTAAAAAGTAAAAAGGAGTTGAAATGACAAATAAATATACTTGTTTTGATTTAGAAATAAAAAATAAAGTGGCATACGTAACCATGTGCCGACCCGATGAATATAATTCAATGAATAAAGCATTTTGGTCTGAATTGCCTCATCTTGTTGAAAAAATATCTGATGATGCCAGTGCAAGGGTAATTGTGTTGTCCTCTACAGGAAAACATTTTTGTGCCGGGATGGATTTAGCAAACTTTTCACTGAGCGATAATCCCACTGAGCCAAAATCTTCAAATACTCATACTGGAATGAAAAAGGAAGCTGGCTTTAGAATCACTCTCGACCTTCAACATACAATCACATCCCTTGAAAAAGCGAGAATTCCAGTTATTTCAGCCATTCAGGGAGGTTGCATAGGTGGTGGTTTAGACCTAGCGACAGCGACGGATATGAGATTCTGTACTAAAGAAGCATTCTTTTGTATCCAAGAAATTAATATTGGGATGGCAGCGGATGTTGGAACTTTGCAAAGAATTCCGAGATTGATTCCAGAAGGAGTAGTAAGAGAATTAGCTTATACAGGCAGAAGGTTTTTTGCTGACGAAGCAAAAGCGCATGGCTTGGTAAACAAAGTTTTTGATTCCCACGAAGAAATGATGTCTGCGGTGAAAATTATTGCGGAAGAAATTGCTTCCAAAGGTCCCTTGGCTATTGCTGGAACGAAAGAAATTCTTAATTACGGGCGAGACCACACAATTGAAGAGTCTTTAAATCATGTTGCTCTATGGAATGCTGCAATGGGAATTAGTGATGAAATGTCTGTGGCCTTTGAAGCAAAAGTAAATAAGAAGGATCCAGAGTTTGATGACTTAATTCCAAGAACAGGGAAAAAATATCTTGATGGTGGATATCAAGGGTAGATTATTTTCTTAGAAAAACTGGGCTATCTTCAGTAGAATCTTTTTTGGAAAATTTATAGCCATCCAGATTGAATTTATAGAGATCTTCAAGAGTTTTAGCTCGATTTTCGATCAAATACTTGGCCATTAATCCTCTAGCTTTTTTTGCATAAAAGCTAATTATCTTAAATTGTCCGTTTTTAAAGTCTTTAAAAACCGGACTGATGACTCTGCTTTTCAATTTTTCAGTATCAACAGAAGAAAAATATTCGATAGAAGCAAGATTCACCAAAATAGAAGCTGGTTTAAGATCTTTGTTTAAATGATCGGTAATTTCTTCTTTCCAAAACTCATACAAGTCCTTGTTTTTTGCGACAGAAATTTTAGTTCCCATCTCGAGACGGTAAGGCGAAATAATATCTAAAGGTTTTAAAACTCCATAAAGCCCAGAAAGGATCCTGAGGTGTTTTTGTGCAAAATTTATGTCTTGTTTTGAGAGTTTTTCAAACTCCAGTCCTTGATAGACGTCTCCTTTAAAAACGAATCCAGCTTGTTTCGCATAGGCTGAAGGTTTGGTTGCTTGGGACCAGTTTTGATATCTGTCATGGTTTAAAGCAGATATTTTATCACTCACTCCCATTAAAGAAGACAACTCAGATTTCTTAAGTTTCTTTAAAGTGGAAACTAAATTTTTAGATTTGGGCAAAAAAGGAGGTACTGAAAAATCTAATCCCTTTTCAGAAAAAGAATAATCTAACGTCTTAGCTGGAGATAGAACTATAATCATTACAGTATTATTAAATCATATTTCAATGCTCAAAAAAATTACCAAAACTATAGAGAATATACTTAATTTATTTCCTTTGTTTTTCGGAAATATTTCTTCTTGGCTCATTTTATTGATGATTTTTCTAAGTTCTATGATTGTCATTTTGAGATATGTTTTCGAAATCGGAGTAGTTGCAATGCAAGAATTACTCGTTTATTCACATGGGATGCTTTTTCTATTTTATGCCGCATTAGCTCTTAAAGATGATGCGCATGTGAGAGTAGACATTTTCTATAGAGAATTGTCGGATAAAAGAAAAAGAATGATAAATATTTTTGGCAATCTATTTTTTTTACAACCCTTTGCTTGGGTAATTTTAATATTTTCATTTGAATACGTTTATTTTGCTTGGTCCATAAACGAAATTTCTCCAGAGCCAGGTGGTCTTCCTTTCGTATATCTTTTTAAAACAAGCTTAATTGTTTTTCCTATTCTTTTGATCTTTCAAAGCTTTTCTGAGCTGGTTAAGTTGATTTTCAAACATGATTGATTTTCTACCATTAATTCTTTTTGCCTTGGTTTGTATCTTTTTACTTTTAGGTTTCCCTGTTGCTTTTACTTTGGCTGGGGTTTCAATAATTTTTGCATTGATAACAAGTTTTTTTGGTGTTTTTGATTTGTTTCTTTTAGAAACTCTGCCAAATCGAATTTTTGGCGTGATGACGAACTCTACTTTGATAGCAGTTCCTTTGTTTATTTTTATGGGAGTATTATTAGAAAAATCGAAAGTTGCTGAAGAACTCCTGCTTAAAATGTCTAACTTTTTTTCTGGTTTTAGAGGCGGGCTTGGTCTTTCGGTAATTTTTGTTGGAGCTTTGCTTGCAGCCAGTACTGGCATTGTTGGAGCTACAGTTATTGCGATGGGTTTGATTTCTTTGCCCGCATTTTTAAAACAAGGGTATCCTCACGATCTTTCTACGGGCTTAATTTCTGCTACTGGTACTTTGGGACAAATTATCCCTCCTTCTATTGCCTTAGTTATTTTAGGAGATGTGTTGTCTTCGGCTTATCAACAATCGCAACTAAGCCAGGGTATTTTTACTTCCAAAACAATTTCTGTAGGAGATCTGTTCTTGGCAGCGATAATTCCTGGATTAATGTTGTTATGCTTTTATGCAATTTATTTTCTTTTCAAATCAAGAAACTTGGAACTTATTTCAAATGATAGGGAAAGCTCAATAAAAGCTATTGATTTAATAAAGGTCATTGCCCCACCTTTTATTTTAGTTATCACTGTTTTGGGCAGTATTATTTTTGGAATTGCCTCTCCAACAGAGGCTTCAGGTTTGGGTGCTTTGGGAGCAATTCTGATTGCAATCCTAAATAATAGATTAAATTTTCAAACTTTAGCCGAAACTGTAAAACAATCAGCCGCCATAACCTCAATGGTTTTTATTATTTTAATTGGCGCTTCAGTTTTTTCTTTGGTTTTTAGAGGTTTGGGAGGAGAAGAACTTATCGAGCAAATATTTAACTCAATTCCAGGAGGTCTTTTCGGTTCTATGCTTTTAGTTATGGTTTTAATTTTTTTGTTGGGTTTTATCCTAGATTTTATCGAAATAAGTTTTGTCATAGTGCCAATTGTAGGACCAGTATTGATGGCAATGGGCGCAGATCCAATTTGGCTTGGTATTATGATTGCAATCAATCTTCAAACTTCTTTCTTAACCCCGCCATTTGGTTTTGCTTTGTTTTACTTAAGAGGCGTCGCACCAAAAAATATCAAGACAATTTCTTTATATAAGGGGGTGATTCCATTTATAGGAATTCAGCTGGGTCTTTTGGTTTTATTAGCTATTTTTCCCTCAATCGTTAGTTTTTTACCTAATTACTTTTAGGTATTTAAATCTTTAAAAAAAGAAAATTAAATCAATTGAGAAATTGCCATATAAGCAATTATCAACCAGCCAATAAGAAATATCATAAATCTTACTAATACTAAGTTGAATGTTAGCTGAACTAAAGAATGAATAATTCTTAAAATTACAAATGCCCAAGCTAACTGCATCATTAAAGGATCAACGCTATTGATTAAAGCTATGGCTAAAGTAACAACATAAAATGCGACTGGTTGTTCAAAAAGATGGTTATAGTTATCACCAGTTCTTTCCACCCAGGCAGGTAAAGTTCCTTTTAAGTCTTTTGTATGAGCTGCATCTTGTGGGTCTTTCATAAATCTTGATCTGCCATAAGACATAATCAAGAAAATTGTAAAAGTCCAAAGAATTAAGACGAAAACTGGTGTTAATAGTGCTATTTGATTCATGAAACCCCTCCCTTTTTTTAATATATCAGATATATATTCTTAAAGATGCTATTTTAGTTTTGGATACTTCCCAGTAAAGTTTGCAAAATATTCTTTAACAAATTTAAGATCTTCCTCTACATCCCCTGAAGGACTAAAGAAACCTCCAAGCTCAATTGTTTTTTTAGAGAAATCTACTCCAGCCGTCATAATTTTGCTATTGGTTTCATTTGCAATTCGTAAAAAGCCGGATTTAAGTTTTTCTACTTTTTTTCTAGTGCCTTCCGGGGATATAACAATGATAAAGCCTTTGAACTTCTCAGTAACATTATGAATTTCATTCTTTAATGCTTCTGGATTTGCTCTGTTTACTGGAATGCCACCCATTTTTCTGAGAAGTCTGCGAAAACCTTTTTTAAAAATTGAATGCTTTCCTACCCAGTGAAGATTGACATCTAGACTTAATATAAGCGACATGGCGAGAACAAAATCCCAATTTGAAGTATGCGGTCCAGCAACTATCACCACACGCTGATCTTTAGGAAAATGACCAGTGATTTTCCAACCTGTTACTCTCATTAATAATCTACCTAGCCATCTGATAGGTTTTGGCCTATATGCGCGTAAATGCTCAGGGATAAATATTTTGTTCTTGTTCAAGATTGATATTTTATATGTTAAAAAAGATCTAATTAAATAAATTTATGACCAATAAACATTTAGTCAACTTGGGATATTTCTTCATCTGGGGAGATTTTTTGTTAGTTATATTTTTTGTTCATTCTTTATTTGTAAGTCCAATTACTGTTGAGATGTATTTTTTTGAGTATCTGCAGATAGCTTTGTATTTATTTAATTGGATTAAAGCATGGGGAGGATTTTTTGATTGGTGGGTGGGAATTATTTATACCTGGCCGGCAGCACTAATTTTCTTTATCAGATATTTTATTTCAACCTCAATAGGTATTTGGTTGGTAAGAAAATACAGCTAGTTTAGTTCCCTCATTTCATAAACTGCTTTTTCTGAAATTTTGTGATACTCGGAAACATTCTTTTTAAAATTTTCCTGTGACTCGAATATCCGTTTCGATAACGAATCTTCAACAATCAACTCTTCCAAAAGTTTAGAAGTAATTTCTTTAAATTTTTTCAAAACATCGTCAGGGAGTCTTTTTAGTATGACTCCGTGAGTATTTACCAATGTTTCCAAAGCTTGATTATTCCTTGCGGTGTATTCATCCAACATATCCTGATTCACTGCCCTGCTTGCAGTTCTTACTATTTCTTGAAGATCAGAAGGTAAAGAAGCAAAAGCTTCTTTATTGATAATTACTTCTAAAGTAGGGCCGGGTTCATGCCACCCTGGATAGTAATAATATTTTGCTGCTTGGTGTAATCCAAAGGTTTGATCATTATATGGTCCAATCCATTCAGCAGCATCTATAACTCCTGTTTGAAGGTTAGTGAAGATTTCACTCCCCGGCATTAAGACTGCTTCCCCGCCTGCCTCTGTCCAAACTTTTCCAGCCAAGCCTGGAATTCTCATTCTGGTTCCTTTTATATCCTCTAGAGAATTTATTTCTTTATTAAACCAGCCAGCCATTTGCACCCCAGTGTTACCGCCTGCCAGTGGGATCAAGTTGAATTTATCATAAGCTTCCTCCCAAAGTTCTAACCCGCCTCCATAATGAAGCCAAGCATTCATCTCTTGAGCATTTAAGCCAAAGGGCAAAGCAGTAAAAAATTGTGCCGAAGGAGCTTTTCCAATCCAGTAATAAGATGCTCCATGACCAATCTCAACTGTGCCTCGAGAAACGGCATCAAAAACCTCTAAAGCAGGAACAAGTTCTCCACTGCCATAAACTTTTATTTGCAGTCTGCCTGCTGACATTTTGTTTACTAATTTTGAAAGATTCTCAGCTCCCAAACCTACCCCAGGATAATTTTTTGGCCAAGTGGTTACCATTCGCCAAGTGAAATTCTTATCGGATTCTTTAAATGCAGTATTTGCTTTTTCTTTCTCACACGCGATGAAGAAAGTTAATACAATAATTAAAACTAAACTTTTTTTAAATTTGCGAAACTTAAAACTAGCCATTTTATTCCTTCTTTTGTGAAATTAACTTCAACTCTAGCATTGGCACCCTCTCCTTCATAGTTAAGAATAGTTCCTTCGCCAAATACATCGTGCGTTACCAAGTCACCCAAAGAAAACTCTTCACCTTTGAACTCAGTACCGCCAACAATTTTTGGAACAAACCCTTTTGAGCTTGGTATTTCTGATGACATTCTAATTTCATACTTCAACTCATCAGGGATTTCTTTTAAAAATCTAGATATCGGACTAAAGCTTTCCATGCCATACATATTTCTTACTTCTGCATAGGTTAAGTAAAGTCTTTCCATTGCCCTGGTAATACCGACATAACAGAGTCTTCGTTCTTCTGCCAACTGCCTTGGATCTTCTAAAGATCTTTTGTGAGGGAATAAACCTTCTTCGCATCCAGCCATAAAAACTAGTGGGAACTCCAAACCCTTTGCCGAATGAAGGGTCATCATTTGTATTGCATCTTCATCAATATCTGCTTGATTTTCGCCTGCATCTAACGAAGCTTGATCGAGAAATATCTCCAGTTCATTTCTATCATCATCAGCGTCTTCGCCTATGGGATTGAAACCAGAGGCAGCAGAAACAAGTTCCTCTAAATTCTCTTTTCTTGATCTACCTTTCTCCCCTGGCTCTTTTGCATGAAAATCTTTTAAACCAGTTGTATTGATAATTTCATCGAAAATTTCTCCTAGACCCTTGTTTCCAGTATCAATTTTCAGCTGCGAAACTGTTTCGATGAAATAAGATAAAGCTTTGGAAGATTTCTTTAAATTATCTTTAGAAATAGATTCCGCTGCTTGCCATAAAGATATATTTTCAGCTCTCGCATGTTCACGCACACTATCTAAAGTTTTTGCGCCAATACCTCTTGTAGGTACATTTACTATTCGTTCAAAAGCTGCGTCATTATCAAAATCTATGAGTAATTTTGCGTAACCCAAGGCATTTTTGATCTCCATTCTTTCGTAGAACCTTACTCCGCCATATATCCTATAAGGTAACTCGGCCCTTAAAATACTATCTTCCAAAACACGGGATTGGGCGTTTGATCTATACAAGATTGCTACATCGTTTAGGGACCTCCCTTCATCAATCCAGTTTTTTATAATATCGACAATAAAACTTGCCTCGTCTCTTTCGTTGAATGCGCGGTAAATTTTTAAAGGCTCGCCTTCTTTGTTTTCCGACCAAAGTTTTTTGCCTAATCTTTCAGGATTATTTGCAATAACTGCATTAGCGGAGGAAAGAATATTTTTTGTGGATCTATAGTTTTGCTCAAGCTTTATGGTTTTCACTTTCTTAAAATCTTTTTGAA
>CACPDB010000013.1 GCA_902632605.1 uncultured SAR86 cluster bacterium
CTTCCTCCTGAACATGCTGTTGCACCCATTGCTAGTGCTTTTAATACATGAGTTCCTCTTTGAATACCGCCATCAAGAATAACCTCAATTTCTCCACCCACTTCTTGAAGAATCTCATCGAGCTGATCAAAAGAACTTCTTCCTCCGTCAAGTTGCCTACCACCATGGTTTGAGATCATGATTGCATCAGCTTTCATTTCTACTGCTTTTCTAGCATCTCTAGGGCTCATAATGCCTTTGAGACAAAATTTTCTCCCCCAATTTTCTTTGAGCTTAATGACATCATCCCAAGTCATACTTTGATCTAGCATGGTAGTAAAATAGTCTCCAACAGATATAGAGATATTTGTTCCCTCATTTATGTGATTGGATAATTGAGAAAGTTCAAACTTTTCTCTAAACAAATAATTTAAGGCCCAGGCAGGTTTAATGCCAAATTGAAAAATACTTTTTGGAGTTAATTTTGGAGGAGTAGTGAAACCTGTTCGCAAATCTCTCTCTCGATTGCCCCCAGTAATGGTATCAACAGTTAAAGTTAAAATTTCAAAATTGGCCTCTTGAGCCATCGAAATCATTGAATCATTCAAGCCTCCATCCTTATGAAAATAAAACTGAAACATTTTAGGAGTCTTGATTAATGCATCTATATCTTTAAGTTTCACTGTCCCTAAAGACGATACGCCGAATAAGGTATTGAACTTTTCAGCAGCTTTAGCAACTGCCCTTTCTCCTTGATAATGGAACAATCTCTGTAAAGCAGTTGGAGAACAAAAAATTGGCAATCCTAACTTGTGACCCATAACCTCTACCGACATATCAATATTTTCCACTCCAGCAAGGACATTTGGAACTAAATCAACATCCTGGAATGCTTCGGTATTTCTTTGATATGTAGTTTCGTCTTCTGCTGCCCCATCTATGTAATGAAAAATCGGGCCAGGCAGTCTTCTTCTAGCTAAGTCTTTTAAATCTTGAAAATTGTTACAGTTTTTAAGTGATCTAGGCATGATGTTTCAAAAATCTATTTTAAACGGCAATCTTCTTATGTAATAGTAATGATTAAAAAAAACAGAGGTCAAAATGTCGAAATACAAAACACCAAACTTTTCCATAGATCTGTCAGATCAGATAGCCTTGGTAACTGGAGCATCTTCAGGTCTAGGATACCGTTTTTCTAAAGTATTAGCTTCTTGTGGAGCGAAGGTTGCAATATCTGCCCGAAGGAAAGAAAAACTAGAATCGTTAGCTGAAGAAATTAAGTCTGCTGGAGGCGAATGCATGGTTGTGCCAATAGATATGACTGACAGAAAAAGCATTAAGTCAGCGGTAGATACTGTTTCTAAAGAAATGGGTACTATTGATACTTTAGTAAATAATGCTGGCATCCCAGATGCGCAATGGGCTGTTAAGCAATCGGAGGAGTTAATCGATAATGTAATGGAAACCAATCTTACAGGTCCATACATTCTCTCTTGTGAAGTAGCGAGAAAATTAATTGAAGAAAAAAAACCCGGGAGGATGGTAAATATTGCTTCGGTCGCAGCTTTCAATACCACGCCACAATCAGCAGCTTCTCTTTATTCAATAACTAAAAAAGCTGTTGTGAGAATGACTGAGGCCTTAGCTGTTGAGTGGTCAAAAAGTTATATAAATGTAAATGCTATTGCTCCAGGCGCTTTTTCTTCAGAAATGCTAGATGGGATGATAGAAAGAGTCGGTGACTTTAGCCAAGCATTTCCAAGAAAAAGGATTTGTACTCCAGAGCAGATGGATTCAACTTTATTATTCTTAGTTTCTCCTTCTTCGGAGTGCGTCACTGGAACTTGTATAAAGATTGATGATGGACAAGGTCCTAGGTAAATAATTTACGCTTTCATTCTTTCAAGCATATCTTGCATTTGTTGATGAAGCTTATTTACCGCTTGAAGAGGTCTTACAATAACTTTGAACTCCGTGATTTTGTTTTCTTCGTTCCAGGAGATTAAATCAATACCGTTAACGTAAATTCCATCGATCTCTGTTTCAAATTCCAGAACTGCAGAATTTTCACCAATGATTTCTTTTACGTACTTAAATTTCGATGGACTTTTTTCATCTAAGATTTTTTTAGGCGAATCTTCCCCTCCAAAAACACCACCAGCAGCCGTCAAATACATCTTGGTTATTTCTCTTCCTCTTTGGGGCGTATAAACCACCGGAGAATAAAAAACACAATCCTCAGCTAAAATTTCATCGTATTTATCTGGATTATCTGATTTGATTACTTCGTACCATTTTTCTATAGCGTGCATTTTTCTCTCCATATGAATTCAAAAAATTTTTTTGAAACTGTATGATAATCATAATCCAAAGTTTCGTTATTTGGGAGAGAATATGGATGAATTAATAAAAAAAGGTGCCGTTGAATTAGGACAGCTTATTAAAAAGGGGGAAACTTCAAGCGAAGAAGTTGTAAAAGCTCATCTTGAACGAATTAAAGAAGTAAACCCGGAAATTAATGCTATTACGATTTCTTTGGAAGAATCTGCTTTAGAATTAGCTATTAAAAGTGATAAAGCCTCCAAAGAAGATAAAGCAAGACCTCTTCATGGGGTTCCTTTTACTATAAAAGAAAATATAGATTTTGTAGGTTTACCAACAACTAATGGTCTGCCATTCTTTGCTGAAGAAATTCCCCCAAAAAATGCTCCAATTGTTGATCGGATGTTGAATGCTGGAGCTATTCCAATAGGTAGAACCAATCTTCCTGAAATGGGCTTGCGCTTGGATACCGATAATCCACTTAGAGGTCGAACATTCAATCCTTGGAATAAAAAATTAACTCCAGGAGGATCAAGCGGTGGAGAAGCAGCAGCAATAGCAACCGGAATGTCTCCTATTGGGTTAGGAAATGATGTTGGCGGCTCTCTAAGAAATCCTGCTTACTGCTGTGGGATAAGTTCTATCAAACCAACTGTAGGAAGAGTCCCAGGTGTACATAGTGGCGCTATGGAAAATATTGGTTTAATTGCTCCATTTTTAACAGATGGACCGATGGCAAGAAAAATTGAAGATGTTAAAGCTGGTCTTTCAATTTTGGCAGGAAGACATATTGATGATCCTAATTCGGTTGATGTTCCGTTGGAAGGAACAATGCCTGAGAAATTAAAGGCTGCGCTGGTGAAAGAGATTGATGGTATTGAGCTTCCACCAGCTACAGTTAAGGAAATTGAAGAAGCTGGAAAAATTCTTTCTGAAAATGGCTGGGATGTTGAGGAAGTACAGGCTCCAGAATTAGATAAGGTCTTTGACATGTGGGGAGTAATTCTTACCGAGGGTATGGAACTTGCACCTAAAGAGCTTTTTAAACCAGAAACCGCGGCATATCTTGATAGATGGTCTGAAACTTTCAGTCATATAAATTTATCAATGGATGAAAAGTTCACTGAGAGGTTTAGGCTAAGAAAAGTTTGGTCAAATTTCCTGAACGAATATCAAGTTTGTATTGGTCCAACTTGGTGTAATTTACCTTGGCAAATTGATACAGATTTAGATCCAAAATTAGGAAATGATGCGCTTAAAAAAAGTTTTTACTTTATTGCGCCTGCTAATGGCCTAGGATTACCTGCTGTGGCTTTAGCTACTGGTGTTTCTGAAGGTATTCCCACAGGCATTCAAATTTATGCTGATTTATTTAGAGATGATTTGGCCTTGTTAGCAGCTGAAATAATTGAGAAAGATAAACCCTGCCCTTCGCCAATTAATCCTATGTAAGTGAATTTTTTAACATATAATCCCTTTTTTTAAAAAATGATTGTTAACTTTCACAACATAGAACTCGAGACTTCTGAAGATGCATTTCGTCCTACCCTAATAAGCGAAGAATGTGCTCTTAAAGCTGATTTCAAAAACAAAAAAGTATTGGACATGGGATGCGGCATAGGTCCTCTTGCGATTTATTTTGCAAAAAATGGAGCTGCAGAAGTTGATGCTTGTGACATCTATGATAAGCACTTAGAACTAACAAGACTTAACGCAAAGCGAAACGAAGTTTCGATAAATATTATCGAATCCGATTTATTCAAAAACGTGACCAGTAACTACGATTTAATCTGTTGTGACGTTTCTGGAGTATCAAAAAATATCGCTGAAGTAACTGGATGGTTTCCAACTGAAGTTCCCAAAGCGGACGATACTGGATCAAATTTGATTGTGAGGGTTGTGGAAGGTAGTCCTGAACATCTTAAAGAAGGTGGCTGTTTAAATATCTGTACAACCTCTTTCTCAAATATTCATGAAATTGAAAATACCATGCAAACATCTTTTCCAGATAAGTGGGAAAAGATTTTAGAAAAAGAAGTGCCTTTCTCAAAGCGCTTGATAGCTAATATAGATTTATTAAAAGATGAAATGTATCTAGAAAAAGATGGAAGTTATTTTTGGATATTCTCCATGTACAAATTAAGTAAATAAATTCTCTAATTCTTTAATTTGTTTTTCATTTAACTCATTCATTTTTTCAGTTTCAAGGCATTCTTTTAACTCTTGGGTATTCTTCACTCCCAAAATCACTGAGCTTACTTTTTGTATTGAAAGAGCATAACGATGAGCTAGAGAAGCAGGAGATTCTCCCCACTCTTTTGCTAGGTCTCTAAAAGTTTCTGCTTTCTTATAGTCATCAAAATCAGATTTGTCTCTTCCTGAGGGATGAGGTTCTCGATCCATTCGTGAGGTTAATGCTCCTGCTTGAGCTGCTCTGATGGCCAAAATAGGAATCTCTTTGTCCTGACACTCTTTTAGAATTCTATTTGGATTAGGTTTTTTATTGATATAGCCTATAGCTCCAATAGAATTCATTACGTTCACAGCACATTGCATAGCTTCAGGTTGTTTTTCATGATTGATTGCAGAAATTAAAGCTCCTTCTTCACCTAAACCTATCCCCCAGTTATCTATTTTTCCTTCAGACTTCAATCTTTCAAATGCTGGAATCACGGAATCGTAATAACAAGATAAAGAAGTTGTAATTGAATCTCTTAAATCATTTAAAATAGGTAATTGATAGTCATCTTTTATCAATTGAGAGTGCAAAAGAAATAAGTTCACTTTATCAATTTTCATTCTCTCGAAACTTTCCATAAGCGAATCATTGAGTTTGTCATAAACCTTATTATGAGGAAGAGTGCCCAACTGACATTTTGTTGTAATCTTCAATTTAGATAAATCTCTATCTTTTAGCGCTTCTCCAACGACCAGCTCGGCCTCTCCTCTACCATACATTGGAGCCATATCAAGATGGTTAATACCAGAATCGATAGCATATAGAACAGTGTCAACCGCCTCTTTTCTAGTTGTTTTCCCCCATACGTTTCCTATTCCGCCTCCGCCTAAGGTTAAAGCACTTACTGATTCAAAAGGTTTAAAGTTTCTATATTTCATATTTTTGTCCTGGTTAAAATTTTATTTTGAGATAGCATCGTATTTATAAAAACTGTCCATAGTTTTTTTTATAAAAAATTTCATAACTAAGTTTCTAAAAGGAGCATAGAAATCCGAAAGATGAAAAATTATTGCATTTCTGGAAGCAGTTTTTTGTGCCTTTGCTGTTCTAAACTTTCTTTTATTCTCGTAATCAATAAGTCCTAATTCAATACTGTCAAAAGAAGAAAGACTTGAAGCTAAAACAATACCATCCTCAATAGCCATGGCAGCTCCTTGAGCAACAAACGGTAACATTGGATGAGCAGCATCTCCAAGTAAACTAAATCTTCCCTTACTCCATTTATTCATCGGCGCCCTATCATGTAAACCCCACTTGTATAAGCTATCGGGTTTTGTGCTTTCTAAGATATTTTGAATTTCAGGATGCCAGTCGGAAAAAGTATGCTTAAGTTCAGAAATATCACCCTTCTCAGACCAATCCTCGTTCGTCCAGTCATTTTGTTCTACAAGACATACACAATTTAAAAAATTTCCGCCTTTAACCAAATATTGTACAAAGTGCTTCTTGGGACCCAGCCAGACTTTGGTATTTGGCTGTATGAATTTTGAAGATATTTCTTCTACAGGAACTAGCATTCGCCATGCAACATGCCCTGTATATCTGGCTTGATCTTCTCCCCAAAGCTTTTTTCTCACAATTGAATGTATTCCATCTGCACCGATTACAGCATCCGAGCCAATTACTCTCTCTTTGGTTTTAATAAACGCGCCATTTGCTTCTTGATACAAATCTACAATTTCAGAATTTTTTTTAATTTGAATTTCTTCCTTA
>CACPDB010000014.1 GCA_902632605.1 uncultured SAR86 cluster bacterium
AATTGATAAGCACTCACCAGATATTATCTGCCTACAAGAGACAAAAGTAGACAATGAAAATTATCCTATGGAAAGCATAAATGAATTAGGTTACAAAGCCATAATTAATGGACAAAAAGGACATTACGGAGTCTCAACTCTTTATAAATCTGAACCTTTAGATTTTCAAATAGGCTTCCCCACAGATGAAGAAGACGCTCAATGTAGGTTGATTTCATCAAGACATAAATTTTCTTCTCAAGAAGTTACTATTATCAATGGGTACTTTCCTCAGGGAGAAAGCAGAGATCATCCAAAAAAATTTCCGTATAAAGAAAAATTTTTTAAGGATCTAATGGTTTATTTAGATGAAAATTTTACTCCTGAAGATAATATTATAATCTTGGGAGACCTAAATATTTCTCCGGAAGATATTGATATAGGTATTGGAGAAAAAAATAGAAAAAGATGGCTAGCTACCGGAAAGTGTAGTTTCCTGCCTGAAGAAAGAGAATGGTTAGAAAAAATAAAGACTTGGGGATTTTTTGATTCTTACAGAAAATTTTTCCCAGATTCTAATGATAAGTTCAGTTGGTTTGATTATCGCAGTAGAGGGTTTGATGACAATCCAAAAAGGGGTTTGCGAATTGATCATCTGTGGGTAACAAAACCTCTTTTAAATATGGCAATTGAATCTGAAATAGATTACGAGATTAGAGGTATGGAGAAGCCCTCCGATCATGCGCCGGTTTGGACTGAATTTAAAATTTAATTTCTCCTTTCTTGAAAAAATTTCTTTAATAATTCAGAACTTTCGGCGGCAAGGATTCCACTTGAAATTGAAATTTTATGGTTAAAGAAATTTTGCTCTTGTAGATTTAAATTATTAATGACTACTCCTGATTTTTGGTCTTCTGTTGCAAAAATTAATCTATCTATTCGAGCATGAATGCATGCTCCATAACACATTAAACAGGGCTCTAAAGTAACATAGAGACTCATTCCACTGAGTCTATAATTATCCATTTTCTTTGCTGCATCTCTTAGTACGTTCATTTCTGCATGACCAGAAGGATCATTTTTGATTATAGATTGGTTATGCGAACGAGAAATTACTTCATCATCTTTGACTAAAATCGCTCCAACCGGAACTTCTTTTTTTGAATAAGCCAATTTGGCCTCGTCCAAAGCCAATTTCATATATAAAAAATCTTTTTCGGATTGTAGGTTATTCAAGTATCTTTTTTATCATCTCGATAGATGATTCCATTCCGTCTGATATTAATTTTTCAAATTCATCTGGTTCAACCTCAGAAGTCCAAACTAGTTTTGAAAAGTTATTATCTTCAAAAACTGTAACTTTAGCTAAATGGTGATTCAAAGGTGTAGGAGACTTTATGACGCTATAAGTCAAAGATTTATTAGCTTGATCCTTTTCAATGATTTTTTCCCTAATTTCTCCAACGCCATCCATTTTGAAAGTTCTTATGTCATTTTCAAGAATAATTTCATTTGCAAAAGGGACCCAATCGGATCTTGTTACGTCTGAAAAAAGCTCCCAAAGCGAATCGGCTGAACATTTAATGTGTTTTTCTATTCTAATTTTTTTCATTAAATTCCTGTCTTAAGTAATTTGATACATGATTATTTACGTGGAAGTCACTGTCTAAGGGCATTATTTCATTATGAATTAATTTTTTTGCAACTCTAATCATTATTACAGAAAATTTAAATAGGCATAAAATTCGATAATAAAAGAAATTATCGGCTGAATAGCCAGTATTATTTTCCCACAATTTGATTGCCTCTTGATTTGAAATTGAGCCAGAAAGCTTTTCAATATTTAATCCATGGCTACTGACATCATCGGTTGTAAGTCCCCAAGCTAAATCGCACAATGGATCTCCAATGGTTGCCATCTCCCAGTCAAGCAAACTCTTTACCTGAAAGTCCTCGAAGAGGACATTTCCTATTCTTGAGTCTCCCCAGCAAAGTTTTTTTGGATTTTGATTGGAAGGGAGGTTTTCAGATAACCATTGAAAAACCTCTTCTAGAAATGCGTTTGCTTCTCCATCCAAACCCCATTCCATAAATGATTTGTAGTATTGAAGGTCAGACTTTAGGTGAGAGCTTTCGTTTTTTCTTTTATCAATTAAAGTTAATTCTAAATCCTCATAATTTATTTTATGAAAAGATACTAAGTTTTCTAACCAACCTAACCAAACTGATCTAATTTGTTCCGGAGAAGCTTTCCCCATCATGCCATCAGGATCCATATGGTAGGGAGGATTATCCGAAGGCGCCTCTCCTTTGACATGTTTCATTACATAAAATTCTGATCCAATAATTTCATTATTTTGTTCGTAAAATAAAATTTCTGGTACAGGGAAGCTTAATTTTTTTAACTGCTCCATAATTTCAACTTGCAAACCGAGATCATATTCAGGAAATACTTGAAAGCCAGACGGCTTAATTCTTAAGACAATGTCTTCATTAATATTTTTCCCAAATACTTTGCATGAAAAAGTTTCGTTTGAAAAACCGCTAGCTTCTGAAGATTCGTGCGGCTGGACGGAAATATTTTGTTTCTTATAGCGCTCTTTCGTTTCAAGCCAGTTTTTAAAAATTGATAATTTTTTATGAAAATTTTTTTCAGCAGAAACGGGCATTATTTAAGGTTTATCGAAAAGGTCCTTAAACCCACTAGGCTCGTGAGGTCCTAAAAATAATTGTTCTAAAACACCACGACCTTGAAGCTCTTTTTTTGGAGTCTTAAGCTTAACTTCGCACAAAGATTGAATGTGAAGAAATGGCGGATCTTGAGGATCATCATTTAAATCATAGATGTCGTAGTGAGTTTCCAGTTCTCCTTTGAATTGACCATGACCCCAATCAGGGTGCATGTACCCCAAACCACACATAAACATATTCACTTTAGGCATAATTTGAAATTCAAATAAATCCTCTTGTGAAGTTTTTAAGCTCAAAGATAACGATTCAACTCTTCTAGTTTTAGACTTGTAAGAAATAGACTTCTGATGCGAAACAAAATTAGATTGTTCTTTTCCGTCATTGAATTGAATTTTTGCGAAAGCATTGTCAGCTTCTCCTTTTTCGTTATCAATGAAGTAAATATGTGTCGCTAACTCATCAAAATGAACGGGAGCCCAAAGCCAAAAAAATTGGGGCATTTCAAAAGGCACCATAGGCTGACTATCGCCGGCACCAACAGGCCTAACCCCCCAAGATCTGTCTCTAGTTCCAATAAATTCTTTGGGCGATACTTTGATAACTTCATCTTTTATTTTAATTTCTCCAGACCAATTTCCATGCTGGGTTAATCTACAAGTATCCATAATTTTTCTAGGGCCATTAAAAAGAGTCATATTTGGCTCTTGCATAGGTTCAAATCTTTTAGTGAATTCTAGCTTTGCTGTAATATCTGAATCATTTGTTGAAAGTTCAACGGAAAGCTTTTCTAGAGGCTCAAGAACTTTAACTTCTATAGGACCCACTTTTGTATCAAGTCTCTCAAGACCTAAAATTCTTGAAGATCTAATATTATGCTGCTTTCCATCAAATGCTAAAGTGAAGGAAGCATCCATAATATTCAAGTTAGGATACAAACATAGTACAGCAGCGAAATAAAAATCTTTTTCTTTGGAGTACCCATTAAAAAAATAACGGTCATAAAAATTTCTTTCTGTACCAACTTCTGAAACAGGATGAGGTAGTTGGTGAATTGGATAATCATCTGCTTTGGTAATCATCTTTTTGACCTATTTATTTAGAAAAACTCATCGAAGCTATATCAATGTCCATATCAAAATCCCTGCCAGAAGCTTCAACACCAATAAGTTTTATTTTTTTAGGGTTAAGATTCCTTTTTTTTGGACTTTTATTACTGTATCGAATGAATTCAGTAAATTCAATTTCAAAATCTTGCCATTCATTAGTGACTTCGAACTCGCCTAGATATCTCACCCAAGGAAAGAACGATCCTTTAGTTTTTATATGGATAAAATATTTTTCGTTATTTCCTCTTGCCTTGAATTTTACTCTTGAAAAGTCACTTAAGTTATTTGCATCAATTTCTTTTCTGAACATAAGAAATCCTCCGCCATCTGTAGAAACATTTCCTTTTGCAGAGATAAAATCAAAATTATCATTCGCAGATTCTTTTAATGCCATGGAACCATCGGATTTACCGCCCATTACCTGATCTTTTACAAAACGCCAGGTATCTATATCAATATTTTTTTTAGGTAGTATTTCAAAAGAAAGCATATTTAAAGACAGAAAGATTAGTAAAAAATATTTCAGCATAATTTAGTCTAAAAGTTTTTCTTTTGCTATATTAGTTAATTCTTCTTCAAAAACTAAGTCCTTTGAAGAATTAAGTCTATCTACGTACAAAAAACCAAATAAATGGTCAAGTTCATGCTGGAATACTGTTGCTAAAAAATCTTCAACTATTACTTCTTTTTTATCAGCATTTTCATCGAAGTAATTAATTTTAAGCTTCCGTGGCCTTTCAACATAACCTCTTAAACCAGGAACACTTAAACAACCTTCCCAAAAGCCTTGTTTTTGTTCGTCAATTACTTCTAGTTTTGGATTAAATATGACAAATTCTTCAGAATTTTCTAAGTTATCGTATCTTTTTGAATCGCTTTCCAATTTTATGACCGCTAACTGGATAGATATTCCTATTTGAGGTGCAGCCAAGCCAATTCCACCAGCTTTTTGCATAA
>CACPDB010000015.1 GCA_902632605.1 uncultured SAR86 cluster bacterium
TAAAATCTTCTAAAAATTTTATCAATTTAGTTATCAATCGCACTTATAGCTGCTGCTGCAGTAGCAAAGTTAGCAAGAATTGGTGTAAAAATTCTAAAAATTGAAATCGCATTAAATGGAGTAGAATCTCTCGGAACTATGATGGTAGATCCTGGTTCAATTTTACTTCTACCAATTCGCCATGAATCTAAGTTTTTGACTGCTTGACCATTAGGAAGAATCACAAAAATTCCTTTTTTATCTGCGGAGTCTGCCATACCTCCAGCTAGTTTAATATAATCATTAACCCGAAGATTTTTTGAATAGACGAAACTTGTTGGAGCTAAAACTTCTCCGGTTACAGTAATAGTGGATTTTTCTGAGGGAATATAAATCCTATCACCAGAATTTAAGACAATATCTACTTCAGGATTTTTTTTCAATTTTTCCAAAGACATCTCAGTAACAATTCGACCTACAGGCGAGATGTCTTTTAGCCTAGTAATTAGATTGGAAATTACTGAAAGAGCAAGCTGGGGATTACCTGTATTTGTAATTGCTCCGCTTGTTAAAGAAGTAGCAATGCCTTCCTCTAATTGATCAGCTGCTCTATTGAAGGCCTCTTTTTCTCTTTTGGCTACAGAAGATCTTGTAAATACTCCCCCGTAAGGGTAAGCATTTTTTTCATATCCCCCTGCTCTTTCTATGAGAGAACTTAGCTTTTCGCCTTTAGAAATAGAGTAAGTGCCTGGATTTTTAATAAAACCACTTACCGAGACTGAGAAAGTTTCTTGTTTATCTGGATCTTGTTGCAAAACAATTGATTTTGGAAATGAGGAGGAAATAGTGATATTTTCCGATTCATCATAATTAATTTTCTGAATATCTTTTTCAGAGTAAAAAATTTCATAATTTCCAGATTTTCCTAAATTCGTTGCTCCACCAGCAAAAGAAGTTAGATTCTTTAAATTAATATTATTTGTTATTGGATAAAATCCAGGTTTTCTTATTTCCCCGCTCACAAGAGAAGCATTTTCTAAAGCAACGATAAGCAAGTCTGGATTGTCTTCAAAGATTTTAGGACAGCCCTCATTTAAACCTAAACGATCAGAAATATTAGTTTCTGAAGTTGAAAATTTTAAGCTTTTGAGGTTTGAAACAAGCGTTGACGCGTTAAATTTAGCTACATACTTTAGAGATTTACAAGGATATCTATCATCTGGGATGAATTTAACTAAATTTTTTCTTTTAAGATTGAATTCTTCTCTTTTTTCTTCTTCGGTTTTTGTTGACTTTCTTTGAAAAGAATCTGATTGATCAAGAGAAGTTACAGGATCTGCGTTATTTTGTGAGACTGCATTTTTTCTCTTTTCCTCTGCGTAAAAAACATCAATCTTTATTTTATCTTCTTCCGATAAAAGTCCCAATGCATCTGCTAATAAAGCTGAATTTATAAAATCTATATCGTATTGAGAAAATACGTAGATAAAATCATTAGGTTTTACATCAAATTCCTCCCTAGTTTTTAGATTGAGATCAGTGGGAATGAATTCTCTTGAACCGTTGTCATCTCTTCTAGAAATAATGCTAAAAGGCAAGTAAGTTTTATCAGTCAAGTCACTATCATCTATGAAATTTAAAATTTTAGAATTCTCAATAAAAGAATAAACTCCGGTATTGCTTAAAAAACCTTCTATGCGAATATTATTTGATAACTTGCCAGATAGATCGTGAATAAAGATTTCGTCAGAATCCCTTAATTCTATAGAATTAATATCTTTCAAGGAGAAATCAGAAAACTCTCTCTCTCCTCGATCGCTCAATCTACTGAGCGTGATCTTATTTTTATCCGCTTTACTTGATAGGCCAGATGCAAAATTCAAAACATCCTCAAAAGTTTCACCTTCCTTAATTTCATAAATAGCCGGTCTATTGACATTTCCCCAAATTTTTACTCTATCGCCGACGGGGTTTATAAGTAATGCATCTCCAGATTGAATTCTTAAGTCGTTTGAAGTGTTTGCATTAATTAATAATTCATACATATCTAAAGTGCCTATTTCTTTATTTGCTCTTTTAAGAGATATGTTTCTTAAGGAGCCATTTTCAGTAGGGCCTTTGGTATTAAAAAGAATGCTTGAAATTGAAGATAGAGGGGAAAAATTATAAGAACCGGGTCTCTTTGAATTTCCCAGTACAAAGACCTGTATTGTTCTGAGCCTGCTCAAAGAAATTTCGACTTCTGTTCCTATTAACGAAGCCTGAGTTACATTTTTTAATTTTTCTGAAGCTTCATCAAAGGTTAGTCCGCTAAAAGCAATGGTTCCTAATTCCTTTAAGAAAACATTACCCTCACGATTTATAGAAACTTTTTTGATGGCCTGAATGCTACCTGAAAAACTTATTGTTAATTCGTCACCCGGACCTAAGACATATTCTCTAGGAGCTGCAATGATACCTGAAGAATCAAATGAAGTTTCTATATCAAAGAGGTCATATCCAAAAAAAAATGGGATCTCATTATCAAATTCATCATATTCGACGGATCTTTCTTCCATTTCTAAGAAATTGTTTCTTCTGATGGTATTTAATTCATTATATTCGGAAGTATTTTCAGTATCTGATGAGAGTCTTGATTCGACTGATGCCCTAACGGAATCCGGTAAAAATTGAAGATACTGCTCATAATCGCTAACTTGCGAAAAAGAGTTAGCAATAAATAAAAGTAAGAATAATTTCTTTGATTTATTTAACAATTGGAAGACCCCAATAAAGTTTAGACCTACATGCTTCAAAGTAATCATAGTCTGTTGGATGAATTAAACGATATCTTCTTGAACTATTTTTTATTTTCAGAGAATCTCCGGAATTTAAATCAAATTCATTATGGCCATCAAGAATAACTTTTGCTTTTTCATCATGTTCATATTTGAGCTCCAATTCATCTTCAGCTGGAATTATTAGTGGTCTAGTAGACGAACTGTGCGAAAACATCGGCATAATAGCAAAAACATCTAGTGTAGGATATAAGACTGGTCCGCCACCAGAATACATATAAGCAGTCGATCCAGTAGCAGAAGAGACAATTAGGCCATCTGATTTATGATTAGCAATTAATTTATTATTTTTAAAAATAGAAAAGCTTGTCATTTTTGCAAGTTCTCCTGAGTGAAGAACAACTTCATTTACTGAAAGAAATACCCTATTTTTATTAGATACTTCCAAAAGATTTCTTGATTCTTCTTGATAATTGCCTTTTAAAATTTTAGGCAATTCAAGTTCTAGAGAACCTAATTGAAGATCTGTTAAAAAACCTAGCTTTCCTATGTTTACTCCCAAGAATGGTGTGTCCAAATGACACAGATCTCTTATTGCTCCTATCATCGTACCATCTCCGCCAATTACTAAAATTAGATCTTCTGATGGATCCAATTTTTTTAAATCTCTCTGTGATTTATTTGGAACAATGTGTTTTATATCAACATTATTTTCCTCAAGAGTTTTTTCACACCTTTTTAAAGTTTCCTTATAGTCCCTAGTTGAGGAATGAATGATGTTTATTGACGAAATTTTATCCATTTGTCGCTTGTAAATCCTTCGGATTAAAGTTTCTCACGAAATAAATAAATATTGTATCTACTATTGCTATAAAAAACTTAAAAACGTATTTTGTTAAAGCAATACCTAAAGCTACCTTGAATGACATTTGTCCAGCTAAAACCCATACGAAAGTATAGATAAAAGTATCAAGAGCTTGAGAACTAAGCGTTGATACATTATTTCTCAGCCAAAGATATTTTCCACCAGTTAAAGTTTTAATTTTATGAAAAACCCAGACATCAAAAGTTTGACTAATTAAGTATGCAGTAATTGAACCTATTACAAATATTGGAGAATACAAAGCTAGCGTAGATATTGCCTGATGAACTTCATTAGCTGAGGTAGCAATTTCTGAAGGCAAATAATAAGTACTCAGAACAAGGGTAAACATTATAATCACATTTGCTACTGCACCAATAATAACTGCTGTATTTGCCTCTTTTCTGCCATATTTTTCGTTTAATAAATCGGTAGCAAAGTAGATTCCCGAATACATTATTGCTCCCAT
>CACPDB010000016.1 GCA_902632605.1 uncultured SAR86 cluster bacterium
AATAATAAGCTAAATAATTTTGATGATTTCCAAAATATTGAGTTCTGTTAAATACTTTAACAAAACGTGGAGGATATAAAGAACTTTCAAAAATTTTTCCATCATTTCCCTCAGCTAAGTATATAGGTTCGTATTCATATATTTTTGGAGGAGTATCTCCAGTTAAAACTAAAAAAGTTTTTTTTGGTAAATTTGGATTTTTTTTATCTAATTCTTCTAATTTTTCTGGCTCCGTGGCTTTCATGAATCTAGAGTCATAACCTTCAACATATTCAAGCTTATAAGCGAATGTTTTATTTTCTCTACCATTACAAGATAAGTATGTATTAGAGTCGACAATTGGAGTTTCTTGATATGCCTCAGATTCAGTACATGAAAGAAGAAAGGCAAAGAAACTTAATACAAAAAAAATTCTCATGCTCTATATTGTAAAGGTACTGTGTAGCAACTTCTATTGTGGGTGATTCGAAGTTCGTTATTTTGTTAGGCACAGACTAAAAACATTAATCTGTTTTAAGAAAAAAAAGTAACCAAAAAGTAACCAATGAATCTAAAAAAGACTATTTAAGAGAGTTACCGGGAATAAGCGAATGTGAAAGGAAGTTAAGAGAAACCTAGTATCTATAAAGGTTTCAGTTAATCAGAGTTAGTTAAGGTGAGTATGCGTAAAGGTGGCAGTATTTTTTCAAGACCGGTGCATTCAGTTCAGCTATTGAAACTTAATCTATTTAAAAACTTTCAAAAAACTATTGGGCCCTAACTCATTCTTTCAATGATCATTGCATTAGCAGTTCCGCCTCCTTCACAGATTGCTTGAAGACCATACTTGCCCTCTCTTCTTTCCAATTCATGAAGCAAAGTAGTCATTAACTTAGCTCCTGTACCTCCAAGCGGGTGTCCAAGTGCCATAGCCCCACCATTTACATTAAGCTTTTCTTTATCTGCCTTTAATTCATGAGCCCAAGCTAAAGGGACAGGAGCGAAAGCTTCGTTGACTTCATAAATATCAATATCATTGATTGATAAATTTGCCTTAGTTAGAACTGTTTTAGAAGCAGGGATTGGTCCAGTTAGCATTATGACAGGATCATCTCCAGCTAATGCTAAAGAAACTACTTTTGCTCTAGGTTTAATATTTAATTTCTTTAATCCGGCATCATTTACTATCATGATAGCTGCTGCACCATCACAAATTTGGCTTGAGCTACCTGCAGTTAAAACACCATCTTCAGACAATGTTTTTAAGCCTGATAAACTTTCCAAGGATGCATCAAAACGGATGCCTTCGTCTACTGATACCATTTCTTTCTCTCCAGAAGGTAAATCGCCCTCAACAGGAACAATTTCTTTGTCAAAAAATCCAGATTCGGTAGCCGCGATTGCTTTTCTGTGACTTTCATAAGCAAATGAATCTAAATCATTTCGAGAGAAATTCCATTTTTTCGCCATCATTTCTGCTCCAGCGAATTGGCTGAATTGAACTCCAGGATATCTTGCTGTCATTCCTTTCCCATTAAATGGTTGACCATGCCCTTCTTTAAAACTGTCAATAATATTTGAACCAATAGGCACCTGACTCATTACTTCTACGCCTCCAGCAATTACAATATCTTGTGTTTCAGACATTACAGCTTGAGCTGCAAAGTGAATTGCTTGTTGTGATGAGCCACATTGTCTGTCTACAGACGTACCGGGAACGGATTCTGGAAGTTTTGAGCTTAAGACTGCATTTCTAGCAACATTACCTGCTTGAGCACCTGATTGACTTACACATCCGAAAATAACGTCATCAATCATTTCTCCTTTAGCCCCTGTTCTCTCTACTAACTCATCTAAAACTAAAGCGCCTAAATCTGAAGGATGCCAATTTTTTAATTTTCCATCTTTTTTACCACCTGGTGTTCTAACGGCACCAACAATGTAAGCATTACCCATTTATTTCTCCTAATTTAATTGTTTATTCAATTTTTTTTAAAAAACATATTCTATCAATTTTTTAGATTTTTGTTTTAACCTCAGTGTGCTCTTTATTAGATAGTATGTATTTTTAATGATAGGAAAACTAAATTAAAAATATATTTCATTTTTCTTTAATCCAGCCATTTTCAATATCATATGTTATGTCTACATCTATACTATGATCGTTGTCCTTTCCCTTAATGTTCTGTCTGTAAATTGAATTATTTAAATTTAATTCCGAGTAACTTCTTCCTTTCGTTCCTGCCTCTGCTATCCAATTCCAACGATTAACATTATGTGTTGCACATCTGCTATGGATAGATTTATCTGTACGAATAAATCTTTTATTTTTATATTTGCTTGATTTCATTATTTCTTCTGAATCTTTTTCAGATATATACCCTTTTAATTGTTCTTTTACCCATTGGTGTCTTAGAAAAAAAACAATATCTACCCTAGACTTTGCAAATTCTAAATATCTATTTTTAAAATCGATGTAAGGTTTGTTTTTAAAACTTTCTGGCGGTTCTGGATTTGTTAAATAAGAAGAACTTACCTCATAAATGATAATCTCATCGTTGATGATAGAGGCATCGTAAGCAGCATTTGATAGGTTTAATAAATCTGTAAATTGGATAAATTTTTCTTCCAGATCTTTTTTCAATGGAGAAAAATCAATAATTGAACCATTAGATGTTGAAGTAGTAGTCCATGATTCAGAGTTGCCCTTATCTCTCTTATAGGTCTGAAAGACTTTATCGCCAATGACAATAATTCTAAAATCCGAATCATTATCAATTAGTTCTTGAACAGCCACAGTTGTAACTTTTTTTTCTTTGAGTTTGCTTAGAGCAGTCTTAAATTCAGATAAATCAGAAATATGGTAAATACCCTTTGAATGATTGCCAAAGTGCTCTTTTAATAAAAATGGGTAGTTGAAATCATTTACAGCACTCAATAAATATGACTCTTCGCTCAAGGGTTTGATAATTTTGGTCTTAGGAAAAGGAATTTGATATCTCTCAAACATTTCATACATAAATGCTTTATCTTCCCACAACGCTAATTCATTTAACTTTGGGAAGATTCTGCATTCTTGCGACTCAAGTAATGAAATCGTCTCTGATAAAAATCTTGAATTGGACTCAAATGAAAAAGGATTGTATTTATCTGTAAAGGAATAAAAAAAATTGATCTTTTTTAATTTTCCGATCTTCGGCCCAATAATAAATCTAATGTCGTCGAGTTCATTTAGAAGCGAAAAAACTAAAGCCATATCCTGAAATATAGCGGCAGAACCAAAGTACTTAACTATTCCAAAGGGAAATTGAGGAAATATCCAAACTACATTATTGGATTTTTTTTTATATTTTTTAAAAAATAATAAAAAGGGAAATTTCTTAAGTAAATAAAAAATAAGAATTAACTGATAAATTAAATGATTAATTAATTTCATATTTTATTTTTGCGGATTTTCCCATTTAAAAAAATTTTTTTCTGCCAGTAATTCCACATGATTATAGATAATAGATTTAACAAGTTTGCCATCTTTAATATCTGATAAATCATCTATCAAAACAAAGTTTTTCAAGAAAATAATAGACATCAATATGGGGATAAGTTTTAAACTTGTAAATCCTAGATGAAAAAAAGCATCATAGTTTATTTCATTTTTAAGCAACCATTCTTTTGAATAAATATGGGCTCTTATTCCTCTTGATGAAAAAATGATAGTTTTATAGCCTTCAATATTATGCTGCATCAGTTTTTCTTTAATGTCTAAATTTATTTCAATATCTAAATTCTTATAATTAAACTTTTCAATTGACGTCGGGGAAGTTTCGTTTTTGCATAATGTGTAGTCAAGATCTACTAAAATGAATTTATTTAAAAAAATT
>CACPDB010000017.1 GCA_902632605.1 uncultured SAR86 cluster bacterium
GAAAAATTTTCTGTAAGTCTGTTGAAAGATCTTTGAATATATTTTTCATCTTGAGGAATTATTTTTTCAAAACTTTTCAAATTTTGAACAGTCTCACAAGTAAGAATTGAGAGACAATGCTTGCCATGATGATTTGCAATTTGCGCATCAACTTGAATACCGGCTCCACCCGTGGGATCGTGTCCGGCGATAGATAGAATTAGGTTGTCATCCTTAATCATGCAATAAAGTATAATGTGTTTGCTAAATTAAAAATAAAAAAATGTCTTTAAATATTGGAATAGTGGGAGCTACAGGCTATGTGGGAGAAGAGCTTGCTTCAATCATTGAATCTAGGGAAGATTTACGTCTTGCTTTTGTTTCTTCCTTTTCACATGAAGGAAAAGAATATAAAGAAGTTTTTTCTAAAACGAATAGTAAATTAGTGTTACAACCTATAGATCAAATGCCTGACAATCTTGATTATGTTTTTTTTGCGACCAAACATGACTACTCAATGGACTATGTTCCAGAGATTTTAAAAAAAGGGGTAAAAGTTATAGATCTATCAGCAGATTTTAGACTATCAAGTGGAAAACTTTGGCATGAAACTTATGACAGCAAACATAGGGCAGATGATCTTTTGCCTCAAGCCATTTATGGCTTACCTGAACATTCTGCAGAAAAAATTAAAGCAGCAAACCTAGTCGCAGTACCTGGATGTTATCCAACGGCTTCCATACTGGGATTGCTTCCAGTTATTCCATACTTACAAAAAAATTCAAAAATTATTTTGGATGCTAAATCTGGGATAAGTGGGGCTGGTAAATCTTCCGTAGAAAATGGTCTTGAAGAGGATCTCAAAGAAAATTTTAAATCTTATAATGTTGATTTTCATAGACACCAGCCAGAAATAAAAGATTTCTTAAAAATGGAATTCAATCTTGATCATGAGATCATTTTCATCCCACATCTTTTACCACTTTTCAGAGGAGAATACGTGACGCTTTATTGTGAAGTCATCCGAAATGATTTAAACCTCAATGAATTGTATGAGGATTATTATGAGAAGCATAAATTAGTAAGGATCAAAAAAAAGGGAGAAATTGCTGAAATAAAAGATGTAATTAATACATTCTATTGCGATATATCCATTTCATATGCTTTCCAAAGTAATACAATTGTAATCAATTCGGCAATTGATAACCTTTTAAAAGGCGCCGCAAGCCAAGCAATACAATGTTTGGATATAATGAGTAGTTGATATGGTTGAAAAGTTTGTTCCAAAAGAACTTAACATTACTGAAAATGCAGTTTTAAAGGTTAAAAACCTAATAGCTGAAGAAAACAAAAAAAATCTTCACCTAAGAGTTTTTGTAACCGGTGGCGGCTGTTCAGGTTTTCAATATGGTTTTAAATTAGATGATAATGCTGAAGATGATGATACGGTGTTAAGAGAAGACGAGGTATCGGTATTGATTGATTCCCTAAGTATCCAATATCTTTTTGGATCAACCTTAGATTACGTGGAAAATTTAGAAGGATCCAAATTCGTCATTGAAAATCCAAATGCAACTACAACCTGTGGTTGCGGAGCTTCTTTTTCAATTTAGTTTATTACTTTACCCATTAAGCAAGGTTTAGCTCCAGTAACGCTGGTCAGCTTAATTTTTTGTTTTTCTAATCTTTTTTTTGCTAACCAAGCAAAAGTCATAGCCTCCACATCAAGTGGGTCTATTCCTAAATCTGAAGTTTTAAAGAATTGCATATTTTCTATATTTAGTTCTTTAAACCTATCCATTAAATAATTATTTTTTGTTCCACCACCACAAAAGTAAATCTCATATTTTTTATTACAGTATTTCTGTAGGTCTCTTAAAATCGATTGAAAGGTAATCTCAGTTAAACCTGAAATTAAATCCTCATCTTTTAACTTTTTTAGTTCTAGTGGATCAAATCTTAATTTTCTTAAATCATAATTTTCAACCGACTGACTTTTAGGAATTGGTTTTTTAAAGTAACTCGTATTAAGAAATTTCTTGATGGTATTTTCCAATATTTCTGGATTTCCTTTTTTTGCCAGGACTCCCTTGTTATCAAATTGCTTCTTTCCATTAGAAAGATTTTTTACGGCTTGGTCTATGAAGCAATTACCAGGCCCAATGTCCCATCCAAGAATCTTTCCCTTAGCGGGCAACAAAGTTACATTCGTTATTCCACCAATATTTACAATTGCACGATTAATTTTTGCTTGAGACATATATTCATTGTGAAAAGCTGGAGTTAAGGGAGCACCCATACCGCCGTTTGCTATGTCGCTTTGTCGGAATCCATAAACTACCTTGATGCCTGTAAGCTTTCTTACTAATTCTGGATTACCAATTTGTAAACTGAAAGGTTTTTTTCTCGAAGAGCTATGTTTTATGGTCTGCCCATGACTTCCAATGGCTTTGACCATTTTCTTATCTATGTTGGTTTTTTTTATTAATTCATTAACGCATTTACTTATAAGCTCACCAAGAATGTAATCTAATTCATTTTGTTCATTAGCTGAGTTGGGATTTTTTTTATTGAGCACAAGTTCAAATATTTTATTTTTAACTGCTTTAGGTATTTTTTTTGAAAAACGATCAATCACTTTAATGGAATTTGAAAAATCCACTAATAAAGCATCAATAGAATCTGCTGAAGTTCCGGAGAGAACTCCAATGTATAAATCAGACTTCGGCATAAAATTTTAGGAATAACTCATCAAGTCGATTTATCATTTTTATGGCATGGTCAAAAAATTCTTTTTTTTCAACTTCCGAAATTGGTTTCGCATCCGGTAGCTTCACTGTCAAAGGATTAGTGTGATTCCCTCCAACTCTAAATTCATAGTGTAAGTGTGGTCCAGTTGCTAATCCTGTTTGACCAACGTATCCGATAGTTTCGCCTTGTTCAACCTTTGAACCATTACTCAATCTTGAGTTGAATTTAGACAAATGAGCATAGCGGGTAGAGTAGTCTTCAGAATGTTTTATTTCTATAAGCTTTCCATAACCACCTTTGTTCCCAATAAAAGACACTGTCCCCGAACTAGTTGACCTTACTGGAGTTCCTGTAGGCGCTGCATAATCTACTCCAGTATGAGCTCTTATTTTATTGAGAACAGGATGTTTTCTTTTGAGATTGTAACGAGAACTGATGTAAGAAAATTCAACAGGAGTTCTTAAAAAAGCTTTTTTGACGTTTTCTCCTCTAGTTGAAAAATACTCTTTTGTACCTGAAACATCAGAAAAAAATCTTATTGCTGAAAATATCTTTTTTCCTCTTTTGAATCTTGCAGCTTTAATATCCCCATTTTTAATTTTTTCTCCCTTGTAAAAATACTCTTCATAGAGAATTTCAAAACTGTCCCCCGATCTGATATCAAAAACAAAATCTATATCCCAGCCAAATATAAATACTAAATCCATAATTACACTATCGGAAATTCCTTCTTTCAGTGCAGATTGATATAAAGATTCATCAATAGTCACTGAAGCAAATCTTTCAATTACCTCTGGTATTCTTTGATGGTTTTTTATGAAGAAAGTTTTGTCTTTAAATTCTGCTAAAACCCCTTTTAATCCGTTTCTGGTAACAAATATTTCTTTAGGTATTTTGTTTTCAGAGAATGAAATTTCTACAAAATCACCTGTTTTTATATTGGCAAGCTTTTCAGAACCTTTGGTTTTAATAAGGGCTCTGATGTATTTATTTTCTACCTCATTGGATTCCAATATTTTT
>CACPDB010000018.1 GCA_902632605.1 uncultured SAR86 cluster bacterium
TCATCTAGATTGTAAATATTCTTGAATCTAGCTTTATATGAGTTGGACTCTACAGCAGTAAATACAATTTTTTCTTTATCTAAATTCACCAAAAAATTATCAATAACTTTTTGTTCATTTATTTCAATATCCTTTTTAAAGTGATTTTGGTCCAGAATTTCTATGATTTCGTTTACAACCGGTTCATATTCATTCTTTACCCCCAACGATTCTTCACTTTGGAGATTGAGCGAAGCCAGAAAGTAAATTAAAAGAACAAGAAATTTATTTAATTTGAACAACATAGATTTAGTCTCTATTACTGAGCAAAAGATCTTTTTCCAGCCATAATGAATTTACCCATTCCTTGAATTCTGACCTCAGAGGATGATTGTCTAATAAATTTTCATTGAGAAATTTTTCTGGGATTTTTATTTCCTTAATTATAATCTTAGCTGAATTCATTCTTCCACATAGATAGTCCCAAAAACTTCTTTTTTTTGAATCAAACTTGATTGTAAAATCAATAAGAGAATCAATCTTGTTTACCAGACTTAACGCTGTAGCCAAGCCACCTTCTTTAGGCCTCAGAAGATTTTTGAAAGGACTGTTTTGGTTATGATGTTTTTTAAGAGTAAATCTTGTTCCTTCAGCAAAACTAAAAACAGTTACAGGATAAAGAGCGTAGTGTTTCAAAGCTCTTTTCATTTCTCTCACATCCTTTCCAGCAAGCTTGGGATTTTTTTCTAGTTGTTTTTTTGTATATCTCTTCAAAAAAGGCATATCTAAAGCCCACCAGGAAAGACCTATAATTGGAACGTAAATCAGAACATATTTCATAAAGAACTTAAGCATGGGCATTTTTCTATTAGTGATATCCTGCAGAAGAAATATGTCTGCAAATGATTGATGATTTGAAGTTGCTATTGTCCAGCCATCGGACTTGATATTTTCTTTACCAATAATTTGCCATTTAGGATTATGTAAAGCCTTTACCCAAATCTTGTTAGTGAAAATCCATAATTCACCTATTTTTATAATAAATTTAGTAAATAATACTTTTAGCGAAGTGATTGGTAAGAAAAATTTAATTATTCCTAAGGGTATCAACAAACATGACAAGATAACTGTGTTAAACACCAAAATGGTGATAGAAATTATCCCTATTAAATTTTCAAATATAAACTTCACTTTCTCTTCTCAAGCTCTTTAATCTTAAAATATGCTTCTCTTTGTTCTTCTATTGTATGAGGTCTTTTATCCTGGAAAACATATGGATGTCGTCTAATTAGCTTTTCACATAAGTTATCAATTACTTCGTAAAAAGAAAATAGTTTATTTTCTTCAGCTATTCTACTCTGGAGAACTATTTGCAAAAGAAGATCGCCTAATTCTTCTTTGAGATTTTCATTATCTTCTTTTTCAAAAGCATCATGAACTTCTTTTGCCTCTTCGATTATAAAAGGGAGGAGTGTTTTTGAAGTTTGAGATTTAGTCCACTCGCATCCAGAGAAAGGATCTCTTAATTCAGAAATAATTTTAAGAAGTTTTTCTGTTTTATTGTCATGCACGACTTAACTTTAATAGCCTGTTAATTCAGCATATCTATTTTTATGAAAATTAGAATCTCCAAAAATTTGTTCAGCTACTCTAGCTCGTTTTAGGTAAAGTCCAATATCATACTCATCTGTGACACCTATTCCACCATGCATTTGGACTGATTCGTTAGAGATTAAATGAAATACTTCTCCAACCTTAGCTTTCGATAGACTTGCTAATCTCTCAGAATCATTTCCTCCCTCGTCAAAGGAAGTAATAGATTCAATAACGCATGATTTGCATAGTTCTAATTCAGAAAACATAATCGCAGCTCTGTGTTGGAGGGCTTGAAAGGAACCGATTTTTGAACCGAATTGTTCTCTTTCTTTCAAATAATCAAGAGTAATTTCATAAGCTTGAAGAGCGCTACCTAACATTTCTGCAGAAATTGCAGCTCTTGAAATATCCAGAACCGATTCAATAATTTCATAGGCATCATCTTCTTTGCCAATTAACATATCTGAAGATACTTTTACATTTTCAAATTTCATATTTGCTGCGTTTCTAGAATCTACCATCTTAGTAGGCGTAATGGTTAAACCCTTAGTATCAGAATCCAAGACAAAAAGAGAGAGGCCATTCTTAGCACCAACTTCTCCTGAAGTTCTACAGGCAACGATGACTTTATCTGCAAAACCGCCATCAATTACAAAGGACTTTTCTCCTGAAATAATGAAATTACCTCCGTCTTTTTTTGCTTCACAAGAAATTTTAACAGGATCATGATGATTGCTTTCTTCGATGGCAAAGCAAAGTCTGAGACCATCTTGAACAACCTTTGTAAGAGTATCTTTTTTTACATCATCCGATGCATGCTTTATTAAACTTACGCCTACTACGGCCGTAGAAAATAAAGGCGAAGGAGTGAGAGTTCTACCAAGCTCTTCTAAAATAGAAGATATCCCAGCTACTCCAAAATTTGACCCTCCAAATTCTTCAGGGACTAAAATACCGGTCCAACCAAGCGACACCATTTCCTGCCAAATTTTATCGTCATAGCAGTTATCGATTTCACTATCCCTAACTTCACGAAAGTGAGTAGTAGGTGTCTTGTCTGATGCGAATTTTTTAGCACTATCTTTAAGAAAGACTTGCTCCTCATTTAAAACTAATGACATTTTTTTCTCCCAAAGAAATATTTATTATTGAGGCAGATCCAAGACTCGTTTAGCAATAATATTAAGCTGGACTTCTGAAGTTCCGCCTTCAATTGAATTAGCCTTGGTTCTAAGCCACTCTCTGGTAATTGCAAGTTCTGCGGGACCAAAGCCTTCTCCTTCCCAACCAAGAGCTTTAGTGCCCATTGCCTCAAGCATTAACTCATATCTGAGTTTATTACTTTCACTACCATAATACTTGAACATTGATGAAGCTGGACTTGGCCCAGAATTAGAAGACTTGCTTTCTTCGCTTGCTCTTCTCATGGTAAGAGAAAATGCGTGCGAGTTAATGTCAAAAGATGCAATTTTTTGTCTCAATCCAGGATTTGCTAATTTTCCTTCTTCTTCTCCAACATATGTCTTCGCCATGGTTGCCATTCCAGATGAAATTGTTTGATCTTTTTTCTTTTTAGCTGAACCTCCGCCTCCAAGACCCATTCCAGCAATCATATTTCTTTCATGCTGAAGAAGTCTTTTTGCAACATCCCAACCTTTGTTTAATTCGCTAACCAAATTTTCTTTTGGAACAATCGCATTATCAAAAAAAGTTTCACAAAAGGGAGATTTTCCTGAGATAAGTTTAATCGGCTTAGTAGTTACTCCAGGTTGATCCATGTCAATGAGTAAAAAACTAATTCCATCATGTTTAGGTTCTTGTGGACCTGTTCTTACTAAAGTAAAAATCATATCGCAGTCATCAGCATAAGAAGTCCAAACTTTTTGACCGTTTACCACGAAATGATCTCCATTATCTTCGGCTTTGGTTTTCAAACTGGCAAGATCCGAACCAGATCCAGGTTCGCTATAACCTTGGCACCATCTAATTTCACCTTTAACAATTTCAGGAATGTATTTCTTTTTTTGTTCTTCAGACGCAAATTCAAGTAATGCTGGGCCAAGCATCCAGATACCAAAACTAGATAAAGCTGGTCTGGCTCTAAT
>CACPDB010000019.1 GCA_902632605.1 uncultured SAR86 cluster bacterium
CTAAGCTGATATCTATATCTGTTTTAATAGCTTTAGTAGGTTGTTCAAGTACTCCATTTATGCAGAACAACATAGCTGCTACTAAGTATCTATTAGATAGTTTTGTTGAAGATGCTGGAGGAAAAGGACAAGTTAATGCTGAAACTTATCATTGGGAAGTAGATGCTTCTGCTTTAGGTTGTGCTGAACTTCAAGCTGAAAGAATAAGACATTCGGCTTTAATTGATAGTGTTGCTGAAAAAGTAATAGAAAATTCATCCAGATCAACCAGTTACGCATCATACGGTCTGGAAATGCATGATCCAACTTTAGGCACCAGTTTTGTGGGTGTTAAATCCACAGGATTAAATCCTGAGGTTTCAGAGTACAGAAAGTTAAAATTAGCAGTTGAAAAGTTGAAGTCTGCTTCAATTGATAAATGTACTTCTGCCGAAGTAATGAGAACTCCCTAACTGAGGGAAAAATTTAACTAGTTTCCAAAGCTTTCAAAATTATCGACCTAGTGTCAGCTGGGTCGATAACTGCATCTATCTCCAATTGCGTGGCTGCCTCTAGAGCCCTTCCAGCGTCATACATTTTTTGAACAAGCTTGTTGAATAATTCTTCTCTTTCCTTTTCATCTTCAATAGCTTCCAGTTCTTTTTTATAACCGAGTTTTACTGCTCCTTCTAGGCCCATTCCTCCGAATTCTCCTGTTGGCCAAGAAGCGGTAAAAATGGGTATGTAAAAACTTCCTCCGACCATAGCCATTGCGCCCAGTCCATAACCTTTTCTTAAGAAGATTGCTACCAAAGGAACTGAGATATTTGCACCTGCGTTGAATAGACTACCCATTTTCCTTACAGCTCCTTCTCTTTCACTATCAACGCCAACCATAAACCCAGGAGTATCTGCTAGAGAAACTATTGGAAGATTGTGTTCATTACAAATTGAAATAAACTGTCCAGCTTTTTCGGCTGAAGTTGCATCCACAGCTCCGCCCAAATGCTGACAATCATTTGCAATAAGTGCTACTGGTTTACCCTCTAATCTCATAAACCCAGTAATTACACTTCGACCATAAATTTTTCTGACTTCCAGAAAAGAATCTTTATCAGCAATGGTTTCTATAATATCTCTGACTGAATAAGCCATCCTTCTATTTTCTGGAATGAGGCTTCTTAAAATTGACTGATCCTTACATTCCCATTTAATAAGATCTCCCTGAAAGTAAGAAAGTAATTTCTTCGCAAATCTTGTTGCATCTGCTTCGTCCTCTGCAAGGTAATCGATAACACCTAATTTTTCTTGTTCTTCAGCTGGACCAATATCTTTCGGATTTACCTTGCCAAGTCCTCCACCTTCTATCATTGCAGGTCCTGCCATTCCCAACCAAGAGTTTTTTGTAGAAATGCAAAAATCAGCTGTTCCAAATAATGCAGCGTTCCCAGCGAAGCAATATCCATTATTGACAGCGATTCTTAGGCTTTTTCCTTTTAATTTTGCCCAATTACTAAAAGAAGGAATATTTAATCCTGCAAATTGAACATGTACATCCGTATCGCCTGGCCTACCTCCGCCTCCTTCTGTATACATTACGACGGGTAAATTTTGTTTTTCGGCTGTCTCGCAAATCCTATCTAATTTTTTGTGATGATAATAACCTTGAGTTCCTGCTAAGACTGAATAGTCATTGATGATTATTGCAGAAAGAGCTTTTTTATTATCTAAGATCTCACTGTTAATTTTACCAAATCCAGTAATTATTCCATCAGCAGCTGTTTCAGTTCTTAGCTCCTCAAGTTCTCTTCTACTTTTTTGCGCTGCAATAGCAAGCTGGCCATATTCTACAAAGGAATCTACATCCACTAAATCATCAAGATTTTCTCTAGCTGTTCTGTATCCTTTTTCGTATCTCTTCTCTCTTGCAACTCCCCTTTCTTCATCCAGAGTTTTAGATAATCTATTATGAAGTTCTATGAGCTCTGATCTATCTGACATTTAGGATATTGCTGGAGCTGATTTTCCAAGTTTTTGTTCTCTTAAAGTCCTTTTCAAAACTTTCCCCGTAGCGTTTCTCGGTAAAGCTTCGATGAACTCCACACTTTTTGGTATTTTGAATTTTGCTAAGTTTTTAAGACAATGATTAATGATATCTTCATCAGATAAATTCTCATTAGGCTTTAGAGCAATAAAAGCAAGGCCAACTTCTCCCCATTTATCATCAGGTATGCCTATGATTGCAGCTTCAGCAATTTGAGGTAATTGATAAAGCACATTTTCTACTTCAGCCGGATACACATTTTCACCGCCAGAGATATACATATCCTTTTGACGGTCAACAATGTAAATAAAACCCTCATCATCCATTTGAGCAGCATCTCCTGTCTTTAGCCAGCCGTCCACAAAAGAGTTTTTAGTAGCCTCCTCATTATTCCAATATCCCGGTGTAATATTTGGACCTTTAATAAGTATTTCTCCTACTTCGCCTTGATTAACTTCATTACCCTTTTCATCGACTATTTTAACTTCTGTATGTAACAAAGGTTTTCCTGCCGAGCCAATTTTTCTTGCAGCATCATCTCCAGATAATCCAATTCCACCAGGACTAGTTTCTGTCATTCCCCAACCTTGCCATAGTTCTACACCCTTGTTTTGCCATGTTTCTATGATGATTTCAGCACATGGTGCTCCGCCTACACCGGCTCCTTCAATTCTGGAAAAATCTGTTGTAGCAAAGTTTGGATGTTGCATCATAAATTGAAAAGGAGCAGGCACAGCAAAAAAATGTGTAATTCCAAAATCTGGATTATTAATTATTTCCAAGGCTTTTCCTGGATCAAACTCTTTCATCAATACAATTTGTCCACCATTATGCAAAATTGGATTTGCA